>OY843583.1:0-1881732 GCA_963692905.1 Spirochaetia bacterium
CCACGCCCGAAGGCTCAATAAACCCTTTCAGCGACAAACCCGAAGCCAACCGCGGCGACCTCGGCAATCACGCCAATTTGTTTACCGATGGGTTGCATAGTTGCGATATGAATCAGTTTATGTCGGGTTGAGGGTGAGACTTACGCCGTCCAACTACAGGAGCCAACATCATGTCTGAATACAGTTTTGCCGAACCCGAAATAGTCGAAGAAGAATGCGACATTCTTCTCATCGGCGGCGGCATGGCGTGTTGCGGCGCCGCGTTTGAAATTATGAAGTGGGCCGAGGGAACCGGGCTCAATATTAAACTGGTGGACAAGGCGGCGATGGACCGCTCCGGCGCGGTCGCGCAGGGTTTGTCCGCCATCAACACCTACATGGGCGAGAACGACCCGGCGGATTACGTGCGTTATGTGCGCGGCGATTTGATGGGGATTACGCGCGAAGACTTGGTGTATGACACCGGGCGGCACGTCGATGATTCGGTGCACAACTTTGAGGATTGGGGCTTGCCGATTTGGAAGCAGAAGGGCGACGAGGGCAAGAAGTTGCGCGACGGCGGCAAGCCGGTGCGCTCGGGGCGCTGGCAGATTATGATCAACGGCGAGTCGTATAAATGGATTGTCGCCGAAGCCGCCAAGAAAGCCCTGGGGATGGAAAACATCCGCGAGCGCATTTTCATCGTGCGCCTGATGACCGACGCCAACGACCCCACGCGCGTGTCCGGGGCGGCGGGGTTTTCGGTGCGCGACAACAAAATCTACATCTATAAATTCAAGGCGTGCCTGCTGGCGTGCGGCGGCGCGGTCAACGTGTTTCGCCCGCGCTCGGTCGGCGAGGGCACCGGGCGCGCGTGGTATCCGGTGTGGAACGCCGGCTCCACCTACGCGATGGCGGCGGAATGCGGCGCCGAGTTGACGCTGATGGAAAACCGCTTCGTGCCGGCGCGCTTCAAGGACGGCTACGGACCCGTGGGCGCGTGGTTTCTGCTGTTCAAAGCCAAGGCGATGAACGCGTTTGGCGAGGACTATCAGGAGAAAAACTACGAGTTGTTGAAGGAAAGCGGCTACGACCGTTACGCCGTCGGTTTTGCCATGGGCACCTGCCTGCGCAACCACCTGATGATGATTGAAATGAAGGAGGGGCGCGGACCGATTTTTATGGACACGCCGACCGCGATGGCGAACCTCAGCCGCCTCCATGACGCCGAAGGAAATCAAACACCTTGAGGCCGAGGCGTGGGAGGATTTTCTCGACATGACCATCGGGCAGTGCGGCGTGTGGGCGGGCGAGAACATCGAGCCGGACAAACAGATGTCCGAGTTGATGCCGACCGAGCCGTATCTGCTCGGCTCGCACGCCGGTTGTGCCGGGCTGTGGTGTTCCGGTCCCGACGACCTGCCCGGCGTGCCCGACCACTACCACTGGGGATACAACCGCATGACCACGGTCAGCGGCCTGTTCACCGCCGGCGACGGCGTGGGCGCTTCCGGGCACAAGTTCTCGTCCGGCTCCTTCACCGAAGGGCGAATCTGCGCCAAGAGCATGGTCAAGTATTGCCTCGACAACCCCGACTTCAAACCCGAATTGTCAAAGACCACCGAGGAGTTGGTCGATGAAATCTACCGCCCGGTGCGCACCTTCCTGGAACACAAGGACTACACCACCGCCATCGACATCAACCCGCACTACATCACCCCGAAGATGCTTCAATTCCGCCTGCAAAAAATCATGGACGAGTATGTCGCCGGCGTCGCCACGTGGTATCAAACCAACGAAGCGATGCTCGAAGTGGCGGAGCGCAAGATGAAAATGCTAAAAGAAGACTCGCTAAAAATGCGCGCCAAAGACCTGCACGAACTGCTGCGCGCATGGGAAAACTACCACCGCATCATCGCCGCCGAAGCGCACATGAAACACATCCAATTCCGCAAGGAATCGCGCTACCCCGGCTACTACTACCGCGCCGACTACAAAGAAATCAACGACGAAGAATGGAAATGCTTCGTCAACTCCCGCTACGACCGCGACACCGGCGAATGGGAAATGAAAAAAGTCAAATGGAAACCGTTGATTGCGGTAGGAGAAAAAGAGCCGGAGGGGATTGGGCATATGGGGCCGGATGTTTGAGTTAGCCGTGCGCGGCACCTCCTACTTCGTCATTCTCGAGCGTTAGCGCCCGTTGCCGCGCAAGCGGCTTACGGGCGCTTACGTCCTCGGGAATCTCCCTAAGTCTACCGTGAATTCCAACAAAGCCGTATGTCCGGCGTAGACTAGCAGCCGCTGGTTACAGCGTGCCAAACCATTTTGATAACGGCTATCCAATGCCTGAAGTTGACTGATATATTGTGCGGCGCGCTGGCGGTAGAGGTCAGCATGGGCGCTATCGGATCTAATAAGTGCCTCCATAATATCTCCTACCATCAACTGCGCATATTCAAAGTCTAACCAGATGTGAGGGTCTATATCTCCGTTATTGCCATTAGAACTATGGTGCTCATCCTGTTCATTGTCATTATGCTGATGCTCGAGAAAACCGGCGGTATGCCGCTCCGAACTATTGACTACAATAATATCTGCCTCTACGCTCTGCAATATTTTATGAGCCCACATCTCCATAGCTGGTCCAATATATAAAAAGATTTCTGCTTCGCTAATTGTTACTATATCTTGAGGGGTGGGTTCAAAACTGTGTGGCTCTATACCGGGCGGTAGTAACAATTTCAGTGTGATCTCATTACCACCCAGGGCCCGCGCCATGTCATAGAGCGGAAAGAGGGTGACAACGACCTGTACTGGCTCTCCGACGGTGGGTGGCAATGGCTCTTCAGATGCTCTCTGAAATAAAAGCCAGAGAGTAATAAATATCAACAACGCTAGCACTGTGACAGAGATTATTCTATTTTTTTGCTGCATTACATTGTAATCCTGTTAGAGACCATCATAGTCCCTAGGGCCCGGTATGCTATCACTCTGAACCTTATTATGTAAAGAGGATAAGCTCCTCTGATCGAAGATTATCACCAGAGGTGACCCTCTTCATAGCCTGTGCGACCCCCTCCCCCAACCATTCACTAAAGAATGTATCATCAAATATACTATTTGTATATATCTTATTCCCTCCTTTGTAACAACTGCTGCTCACTGCATAAATATAGAGGGGCAAAAAGGAACTGCCGATTGAAAAAAAGTTATCTTACCAGAGGCCAGCCGAGACTAGTTTATCGCTACCTCACTTCTAGTCCAGATCAACAGTAGCATACTAAACCACATCGGCGCTCCTAGCATGCCTAGCGGCATAAAATTGGCCATTATCTTTAATATTGTTATCAACTTGGGTATCATTCTAGCAGTGAACAATTGCCTCCCTTCATCACTGATGAGAGGGCAGAAACCATCATTGCTGACATTAATGGCCGGAGTTACATAGCTCCCGGTTTATACAGATTAGCGAATGTTGAGTATTTTAATTGCTCTCTACCACCCAGATGTGTACCCTCACTTTAGTGAGCCTAAGCGAGATTTGTCTCAGTAATGTAGTAGATCTTTGATTTAGGAGACCTCTCTGTAAAACAATAAAAGCTCCACATAAGACTAACTCATTGTAATAAATTTTTATAATTAATATTATGATGGTACAAATAGGAGAGATATATCTGATTAATTGTTATGTTTGATATAATGCTGCAGTTGTATCGTTCCCAGCTTCTATCCAAAGTAGCGGAATATGCTCGTTATGGGAGCGGCTCCTCTCCTGTTCCACCAAGCCGACTCCCCTTTCCTACCCAACCTCTGCGAGGGATCAAGATAGTGCTTTTTGATATTTATGGCACGCTTCTGCATTCTCGAGCCGGTGAGATAGCTATTCATCGTTTAGAATCGCTGAACGATGAACATAGCCTCCCTCGCCACAATTATGTAGCGCTCCTAGTGCAGATGATAGAAAAGGGCCATTACCGAGTGCGCACCGCAGTCCAGTTGACAGAGTTATTAAGTGAGATAACCCAGGCCCTACGCAGATACATTGCTGAGGCACATAAGCGTTCATTTGCCAAAGGAATTGAGTTCCCGGAGATAGATACACGACATATCTGGCGCAGTTTTCTGCATGATCACCGAGCGGTTACCAAACTTAAGAGAGAGGGGAATAGCTATAGTCGGCGGCAAATTATGTATATTGCACTCTGCTATGAGATGTTGGTTAACCCTACCTCAGAGATGCCGGGGGCGCTGGCTACCCTCCAGGAGCTCTCTCCCCTACCATTGGGTATTGTCTCTAATGCGCAATTCTATACCCCGCTGCTCTTGGAGTCGCTGTGGGGAAGGAGCCTGAGAAAAATAGGATTTCAACCGCAGCTCTGTAGCTGGTCCTACCGCCTAGGATGCGCTAAGCCTTCGCCGGAGATGTTTAAAGATCCCTTACGGGTGCTTCGCCAAAGATGGGGAATAACGCCCTCACAAATACTATTTCTAGGTAATGACCTTTTAAACGATATGTGGTGCGCGCGGCAGGTGGGGCTCCAATGCTGCCTCTTTGCCGGAGATAGTCATTCATTACGACTGAGAAGAGATGACCCACGTTGTCGTAATTTTATTCCCGAGAGCTGCATTGGCACGCTGAGCGAGTTACCGCAAATCTTACAAAGAAGCCCTTAAGCGCTCTCAATCAATGAAGGAATATGACGCAGTACCAGCAGCGCGCCACTGCTCATTTCTATGGTTACCTTAGAGGTGGTGGCGCGATTAGAGATACCATTATGTGCCCGCCTCCAATGTATTTTATCTAACTCCCAATGCAGGCCGCGGCTCCTCATTCTCCACGGCGGAGTTCCTACCGGCAATATAGAGACTATCTCAGAGGGTTGTAGGTCGTGAGCGCTCCAGCTATCAGCTACCCAGTAAATGATGGCATTATCGGTAATCCAGATATGGGGATGAAGATCACCCTCAAAAAGCCATACCAACGCCAAGAAGTGGTCGAGGCGTAGGCCGCCCCCGCCTACCAGAATAATTGGATGACAACCCAGCTGACGCGCCTTATAAAGCGCTAATTCGCTATCAGTATAGTCCTTATCACGGGGGTGGCGCTCAATATGGCACTGCGGTGGCAGGTCCCTTTCTAGGATTGGAAGTGAGTCCAGGTCTCCCACCAACCAGTGGGGCGTAAGAGCTAACCTGAGCGCTAATTGGTACCCGCTGTCGGCGCAAATCACAATGGCAGAGGCGGCAGTTAGCGAGGGTGGCAATTGTTGCGGCCCCTTTCCTCCGGTGCAGATGAGCGCCTGCATAGCCGGCTGCTATGTTAGGCGTCGCATGCGCGAAGCATCAACGTCTAGATTGCCAATAGAACTAATAGAGCGATTTTTTACTATAGGCCTATGTAGTCTCTCTCTAAGAGGGCTACCAAACTGCCATTGCCATTTTTTCATATCTATAAAGATAATTCAGGGCCGGGCGCCTGTCAATGTAAAAGAAAGTTTTGTCCACCTAATGTAAAAAATATGCAAAAATTATGTAAATTTATGTAAAAAACTAACAATGTTCCTATAAAAGAAAAAGAATAATGCTACTGTTCCTCTAGGTATACTGGAGGATTATGAAGCCAGTGACATTATCTATGAGTACCAAAGAGATACCTATATGCCAGCCGGTACCAGGCGTGCTACACAAACGACCTCAGCGAAAGATAAGGCAGAGTGCTGCGGGTAATCCTTAGGCATATATAAGAAGGCTCTTTATGCAGCGGGAAAGAGGGGGGGCTAGGTGGTATTAGTACATCGCGCCCGAGGTCGTCCGGGTCCTCGAAAGATCTCCCGGAGGTGATAGAGAGAGAGGGGGGGGGTTCCTTCATTAAAGAAGAATTGGAGGGCTACAGTCCCGCCTATGCAAAGGAGACCCTAGCTGAAGAGCATGATATTCATATTTCAGTCCTCACACTGAGAAAGGCCCTGGATGAGGCAGGAATTGCGGTGACTCACTATCGCGTTCGCTCTTCACCGCGTCACACCTTCCGAGAACGAAAGCCTTGCTTGGGCATGATGATCCAATTTGATGGGAGTTTTGACCAATGGTTTGGGACTGGCAAAACCGGTTTATTGATCATGATTGACGATGCTGCGGGGCTTATTAAGGCTTGTTGTGCTTATGAAGAGGAGCTTGGTGAGCACTTAGCGCTCTATCAAGATTGGATTCGGGAGTATGGTATCCCTTCCGCTCTCTACTGTGATCAGAGAAACGCCTATGTTCCCACTCCGAAGGGGAACAAACATTCTCAGCAAGGTATGTGAGCGGCTAGGTGTTGATGAGACCAAAAAAGAGGGTACAAGACCGGTTCGCCCTCATTCGCCGCATGCCAAGAAAAAGATGGTCATGAGTGCTTCAGGGCTCAAGTCAATGCGTATGAGGGGATAGTGCCGACTAGGGGTCAGGAGCTCTCTTTAAGTGCCGTTGCCGATAGCGCTATAACAAAGAAATATAATCGGCTACAATAGAGAAATGCCTCCAACATCAGATAAAATTCGCAATATTGGTATTATGGCTCATATTGATGCCGGCAAAACCACAACTACCGAACATATTCTCTATTACAGTGGGGTTACTCATCGCTTAGGTGAAGTGGACGAAGGTACCACAGTGATGGACTGGATGCAACAGGAGCAGGATCGGGGCATTACCATTACCAGCGCCGCTACCACCTGCTACTGGAGAGAACATGCCATTAATATTATCGATACCCCCGGTCATGTCGATTTTACCGCTGAGGTAGAGCGCTCATTACGGGTGCTTGATGGTGGAATAGCCATATTTGATGCTGTTAATGGAGTTGAGGCGCAATCAGAAAAGGTCTGGCGACAGGCTGAGCACTATGCTGTGCCCTGTATTATCTATATCAATAAAATGGATCGAACCGGTGCCGATTTTGAACGGACGCTTCAAGATATTGAAAGGCGGCTAGGGGCACAGTTAGCGCCAATTAATATACCAGCCGGAAGCGAGCAGAGTTTTCGGGGAATAATTGATCTTATTGATATGCACTATCTAGAATGGGAGCAGCAGAGCTATGGAAAAGAATATCGAATCCAACCTATTCCCGCCGCGTACCATGAAGAGAGCCAAAGAGGACGAGAGCACCTGCTTGACCTACTCAGCAAAGCCTCCGAAGAGATCACCGAACGTTATCTGCAGGGAGCGGAGCTGAGCGGCGAACTACTACGGCAGACTTTGCGTCAGGAATGTATTGCGCGGCGGCTTATGCCACTTTGTGTTGGCGCTAGTCTGCGTAACATAGGTATTCAACCACTGTTAGATGCCATAGTGGCCTATCTCCCGGCGCCCGAAGAGCTGACAACCATTGTGACCGAGCAGCTTAATACCAAAAAGCAGTTACTAATTGAGCGCTCCTCCACTCCTCCTCTCAGTGCCTTAATCTTTAAGATTACCCATGATCGAGAGGCGGGAGACATGTCCTTTGTGCGGCTCTATAGTGGTACCATCCGCGGGGGTGAGAAACTCTACAACAGCACCAAACAACTTACAGAGCGAACTACCCGCCTCTTGAAGATGCATGCCAATCATAGCGCGGCAGTCCCCTCTCTAAAAGCTGGCGAAATTGGAGTGCTGATAGGGATGCGGCGCGCGCAAACTGGTGATACCCTTTGTACGACAACCGCTCCTCATCTTTTAGAGCAGATGCTCTTTCCTGAACCGGTACTCTCTATGGCGCTAGAGCCACAGCTACTTTCAGATCGAGGGAGGCTAATTAAGATATTGGAGATATTAGGTAAGGAGGATCCTACTTTTTTTTGGAAAGACAATGTCGATACCGGTGAATTACTGATATCGGGAATGGGTGAGCTGCATCTGGAGGTAATGGTAACCCGTATTATTAATGACTGGAAACTACAGGTACGAGCCGGTAAGCCACAGGTGGAACATCGAGAAACCATCGCTGGCCAGTATGAGCAGCATGAACGCTTTGAAGAGCAAATAGCTGGCGAGCGCCAACAAATATCTTTCTCCTGCAAAGTAGCGCCGCGGCCGCGTGGAGCGGGGCATCATATTGGGTTTCAGCTGAGGGAAGAGCAGCAGCGACACAGGACGCTTCTCCAGGCCGCAGCGGAGGGCGCGCTAAGGAGTGGTATTTCGCTGGGCTATCCCACTGTGGATATAGAGGTGTCTATCAGTGAGGTACGCTATCAGGAGAGCGAGATGATTGTCGGGGCATTGCAGGCGGCAGTTAACTCAGCTATTCATCGAGCATGTCAGCGAGCTACCCCAATTGTGCTTTCACCAGTGATGCGAGTAGATATCCTTACCCCCAGAGAATGCTTGGGAGAGATGCTAGCCGCGTTGAATCAGCGAGAGGCGCTTATTCAAGGGGTAGAATCCAAGGTCAAGAGTGAACAAATAATAGCCGAGGTAGCATTGGAAAAACTTTTTGGTTTTTCTACGGTAGTACGCAGCGCTACTCGCGGGCTAGGCGAGTTTAGTATGGAGTTTGTACATTATGCTGAGAATAGGAACAGGTAAATTAACACCTCCTCTAAAGAAATACACCATAAGAAAATGATAACTGCTAGTATTAGTGGCGGCCTGGGTAACCAAATGTTTATCATTGCCACAATATATACCCATGCCCAACAGCATGGCCATCGGGTAAGATTCATACTAGATTACCGTCATCATTCCCTACTGCAAAAGCGATTTTTTGTGCGATTATTACCATTCCCGCGATCCCAACTGGCTTCGCCTCAGGTCATATCATCTGCATCTAAGCCGCCGGTTTCGTCACCAATCGCTCAAGATACCCGGAGCCTCGGGAAGCGTGTTCTCTACGATCTACTACGCAGCACTCTTTATGACATAGCGCGTATTGCTAGAGCCGTTGAGCGGAGAGTAATTAACAAACTTATAGATCTCAGAATATATCATGTTCTCTCTCTTATTTTTGATCTAACAGAAAGATGGAACACAGAAGAACATAAAGGAGGAAAAAATTATTACCGTTATCGTCATTTTTATAATACAAAAAGTATAGTATCAGCTTCCATAAATGTGCAACAAAAAAAGGTATTCAGTGTTAAAAATGCGTGGGATTATGTAGCGCTGCCCATTCAGGATAAGATACATTTTATAGGATGCTTTCAGAATCTACACTACTTCTCACATAATCGGAGAAATCTAGAGAAGTTGTTTCTCTTTAATCATACAAGAGCTTGGCAATTTCTGAAGGAGCATAACTTGGATCCAAAAAATATAGTTACCGTACATGTTCGAAGAGGTGATTATATAACCACTCATCTCCATGCTGATCCCACCTCAAAGGAGTATATTGAGGAGGCATTGAGTCATTTCCCCGGTAAGCGCCCTCTCTTTGTTGCTCAAGATCGACAATGGGTGCAGGAGCACTTCCCCAGAGAACTCTGCTCCGATCTGCCACATGATTGGGATGATATGGGATTAATGACATTGGCACATAATCATATAATTTGGGCAAGTAGCTTCTCATGGTGGGGAGCTTGGTTAGCTAATAAGAAGCAGGTAGTAGCACCACGTCACTGGGACAGGGTTGACAATACCGATGTAGTCAGTGCATTGCTTCCCCCAGAATGGACGGTTCTTGAGTATTAGTAATAACTAGGGGAAGGAGTCGTTGGGATGCGAAGCAAGAGCTCATATATCGGACGGCCCGCCTGCTGGGCGCGTATTTCAAAGGCGGTAGGAAAGCGCCACTGCTGGCGTGGTGCAAAGCCATCATAGGGATTAATAAGCGGCAGGCTGCGGCTATGCGCCATAATTGATTGGGCGTAGTGATAGTTATCGGTAACTATAGAGATGTAGCCTCCACTACGAAGCAATGGAATGAGGGTCATAAAAAAGCTTCTACTAATAAGCCGTCGCTTATGATGGCGTCTTTTGGGCCATGGATCGGGGAAATGGATATGTACACCCTCTAGCAGCCGCCGACTCTGCATTAAAATTGGAAGACAATCTCTCTCTACTATTTTAACATTCTCCAATGCATAACGGCTAATAAACCACAGAAGCCGTGCTACCCCCGGTCGGTAGACCTCAAAGGCCAGATAATTAATGGTAGCCCGTTGACGCGCTAGCTGAGCGGTGGCCTGTCCCATGCCGCTACCAATTTCAACAATGAGTGGACGTTGAGGATGGGCAAAATGTTGGGTGGCATCTGCCAGCGAACCGATAGCAATACAATGTGTTGAAGCCAGCCGCTGATAGGCCAGCAGTTTCGAGCGGCTCATGCGAGAGGCACCGCGACGAACGTAGCTGCGAATTGGCCGCCAATGAGAGGGTATGGCCGGACAGGAGCTATGCTGGGGAGCAGTGTCAGCCATTAATTCTCCTCCAATGGGGAGCTAGCGGGTTGCAGCTGATTCAATAGCGCAATGAGATGTTCATGGCGCGAAGGCCCCTCAGTAGGCAGAATATGCAGGATATGGGGACTACGGGGAGCGGGAGTAATATTACCTTTCGCTATCAGTGCGGTCAAACGTTGTTGGTTAAGACAGGCCATCTTGCCCAGAACTGCCTCGATTCGCGACGGTCGTTCTCTAATCGAAATTATATGCAGCTTTCGGCAAGCCAATCGTATTTCAGCAATGTGTAGCAGTGTCTGCAGAATAGGAGGAAGTGCTCCAAAGCGCTCCACTAACTCTTCTTGAAGCTGTTGAATATCCTGCGAATTATCTACCAGCGCAATTTTTTGATAAACTTCTAGTCGACTCTGTGGATTATCAATATAGTCATCAGGAATATAGCCATCATAGTGAAGTTCTAAATAGGGTTCCGGAGCCTGCAGTCTCGCGCTTCCATTGCGAAGTCGTTGAATGGCATTGTCCAAAAGCTTTACATACATCTCATAGCCCACCGCATGGATATCACCGCTCTGCTGGGTACCCAGAATATTGCCGGCTCCCCGTACCTCTAGATCACGCAGGGCAATCGCAAAGCCAGATCCCAGATCACTATACTGAGCAATAGTCTGCAGCCGCTCTGCCACTCGTGAGTCCAAAAGCGCCGCATTGGGATAGAGAAGCAGCGCATAGGCCTGCCGAGAAGAGCGCCCTATTCTCCCTCGCAGTTGATAAAGTTGTGATACTCCCAAAAGATCTGCTCGCTCTAATATGAGAGTATTCACATTGGGTATGTCAATACCATTTTCAATGATGGTGGTGGTGACCAAAATGTCAAAGACCTGATGAACAAAATCATACATAATGCTATCCAAGAGGGTAGCGGAGAGCGCTCCATGGGCATACCTCAGTTGGGCCTGCGGCACCAGCTGAGAGATGGTGTGGCTCATCTTTTCGATAGTCTCTATACGATTATGAAGCCAGAAGACCTGTCCACCTCGCTGTAGCTCACGCCTAATAGCCTGGGCTACCAATTCATTATTGAACTCCGCCACCGTTGTATGAATAGCCCGCCGATTACGCGGTGGATCGTTCAGTAGTGATATATCTCGGAGGTGGGTCAATGAAAGATGTAGGGTACGCGGGATAGGAGTAGCCGTCATAGAGAGAATATCTACTGAACCCTTAAATGACTTCAGATGCTCTTTGTGGCGCACACCAAAGCGTTGCTCTTCATCGATAATAAGCAATCCCAAATCATGGAAGGCCACATCGGCCTGTAGCAGGCGATGCGTGCCAATTACCAGATCAATAGTATGATTTCGCAGTTGCGCTAGCAGCGTACGTTGTTTGGTAGGAGAGATTAAACGAGAGAGCATGGCTAGCTTTATTGGCAGGTCGGAGAAACGTTCCTGCATAGTATGATAATGCTGCTCAGCCAATATGGTAGTAGGCACCAGAATGGCTACCTGTTTTTCGGCATGCAGGGCGCGGCAGGCGGCGCGAATGGCAATCTCGGTTTTTCCATAGCCCACATCGCCGCAGATAAGTCTATCCATAGGCAGCGGACGTCCCATATCTTCCATTACTTCGCTAATAGTGCGTAATTGCGACACAGTTGGTTGATGGGGGAAACGTTGCGCGATTATCTCCATCCATTCTGGAGCTGAGGGAAAGGCAAAACCTCGCTGCAGACTGCGGCGCGCATAGAGGCGCAACAGATGGGTAGCCATCTCTTGAGTATGTTGCGCCACCCGGCGACGGCGACGCTCCCAGGCAGCGCCGCCCAAAGTATCGCGAGTTGGTGGAGAGCCGGAGAGAGCAGTATATTTACGAACTAGATTAATCTGCTCAATAGGCAGATAGATTCGCTCATCTTTATCATAAGAGAGCACCAGATAGTCGCGACGCATATTTCTATTCTGTAGTCGCTCCAATCCTTCATAACGACCAATACCGTGACGACTATGCACCACATAATCACCTGTACTAATTTGATCAATCGAATAGAGCTGCTCATAAAGCGAAGTTTGGCTCTCTAGTGAAGAGACAGCAGTCTCATCATCTCGCTTTAGAGGGAAAAGATTGTGCTCAGTGAAAATGGCGATACGCGCCGCTGAAATGTAGAGACCAGCAGTGAGGGTAGAAAAGGTTACCCGACATTGTGGAAATTGTGTCGCTCGGGTGCTTAAGGCATTTCTATCATTAATAGCCAAAATAGGAGAGATGCCCAATCCCTGTAGGCGCTGACATTCTTGGCTGAATAGCTCCCAGTTGCCATAGAGGGTAGGCGGTTGCCGGCTGGGTAGCGCAATCCAATCTCCCTCACTATCAAACTGGTGACAGAGATACAGAATGGGCAGATGTTGTGCCGCGGATTGGCTACTCTGTATTTTTTTATATACATATTGAGAAATAGTACTATGTATATTATTATGCACATATTGAGAATTATTCTTAAGAACTAATTCTTCTCGTCCCTCAATGGCTGATACATCTTGAACTACTATCTTTATAGAGCGGGTAGAGCTTATTGTGGAGAGAGCAGTCCATTGCCGGCCAAGAAAGGCCAGTGCCAGCCAGCTATCAGTTTCATCTAAGGTTGCCAAGAGTTGATCGGAGCTGGAAGGCTCTAAGGCATGCATCTCTGTGCGGAGTGTTGGAATGTCCTCTTTGCTGAATTTCCATTCACTGAGTGGCGCTACCAACAGCTTGATTTTTTCACGCTCTTTCTGATCCTGATTACGCTGGGTTAGTGGATCATAGCCTTGAATAGATTCTATAGTATCAAAGTGGAAATGGAGCCGCCAGGGATGAGTGCTCATTATGGGATAGATGTCTAACACCTCACCGCGCGCGGCAAATTCGCCCGGCATGCGGGCATTGGCTACCCGATGATAACCCATGTTAGCCAGCTGAGTGCTCAGCTGCGGGGGACTACTGGACATGCCGGTGATAAGCCGAAGTTGCCGCGCTATTATATCCTTTCTTTTGGGAAAGGGGCTATTAAATGCTGCCTCAGTACCTACTATAACCCCTGGATAGTCTTCGGTTAGCTGATTAAGTGCCACACTGCGCTCCATAGCAATATAATCAATAGAAAAATCGGTCACCTCTTCCCAACTTGGTAGGTAGTAGGCTGGATAGCCCTCCTCTTGTAGCTGCTCACTAAGCTGGCGTCCGTTGCTGCCGTCCGATTGCTGTAGTAGCACCGACTTTCCAGCCTGCAGTATGCTATGTGTCAGCAAGAGCAGCATAAAATTCAAGCTAGTTCCAGAATAGTCGCCGACCTTAAGCGATGATGATCCATTCTGGCTATATGCCTGTGCAATCCACGCGGCTATCCTCTGATAGGGCGCCCATGATGAGAGCTGGGGCATTAGAATGTCAATAATCTTTTCATTCATCATACTTTGGTAAATATCTGTCGATAGTATATAATGGAGAGCACTAGAGAGGGTATTGATGCGCTCTATAAGATATAGCATAAGGCGGCTTGGCCCATCACTAAGGGGTCCAGCAAAAAAAATAGGGTTGAGAATAATGCTGCTATTCTTGACATTACTGTTCTCCAGCCAACCACTAGCGCTGTCCCAAGTCTTAGAGGAGTTAGACGTCAGCGCAGATGGGGGGAGCTATCAAATTCGCCTCCATGATTTGGCAATCTATAATCCGCAGAGTAGCATCCTTATTCGGCATACTATTAGCAATGAGAGTGCGGCCTCTTTCCGCTTCCGCTTAGCAGATAATCGAATATTTAATATTGAGATAGAGATGCGCACTGAGGATGGGCGACCAGTAGCACAAGCGCCGACATTGCTTAATCGACGCAACCAAAATAGCCCCATACTCTACCGGGAGATTTTGCTCGGCCCCGGAGAAGAATATTCATTTATTGAGCCACTTAAAGAGTATGTAGAGATTGCGCAGCCGGGAAGTTATTTTATACGGGCGCAGTTTTATCCCATCTTACTCAGTGTAACCGAAGAGCGTCCGCGCTTAGAGAGTCAGGAGCCTTTGCGAATTGTTATCCGTCCGACGCCGACCGCTCCTCAGCCGGAAGCTACCACTGATGTTCCCTCTCCCCCTACCCCACTCCGCCGACAAGATATAGCGCCCGATCAGGTGGTGCGCTTCCTGCTGGATGCGCGTATTGCCGAGGATTGGGATCGCTTTTTTCTCTACCTTAATCTGACCTCGCTCTATCGGGCGCTACCGACTCGCGATCGCGCCTATAGTCGTCTCTCGGCCCAGAACCAGCTGTTGGAGATTGAAAGGTTCCGTCAACAGCTCCAGCAGGAGCGCACTGATGAGGGCTTGGCGCTGCGTCCCCTCTCCTACAGCGTTGTACAGAGTAACTATGGCAGTGACCAAGCACAGGTATGGGCTGATCTGACTTTCCGGCGCAGTGCCCGTGGCTCCCCAATCCGGCGCTACCAGTATTTTCTGAGGCGCGATGATGGAAGCTGGGAGATCTACGATTACAACGTGCAGATACTCAGCGAGACGACAAATTAGGCAAACTAGGGCTATGCCCATCGGCGGCGGGGATGGAGCCCGGGGTGGTAATACTCAATATATACAACTTTGTATTGCAGCTGGTATGCCGGCGAGATTGATCGCGGATTAACCAGGCATATCTACCTAGTAATGCTAATATTACTATGATGTATGACTAATACGTTGGAGATACTCCGTCAGCTGGTTGAGCGTTTTGGCCACCATGAACAAGAATATACATCTATGCAGTGAGGGTGTACAACGCGTGGACAGAGATACTTATAAATGTTAAAATAGGAACATGCAATATAAATCGTACATGATCTACAACTCTCCCGCCAAGGTATCTATGCAATCAATGCAACTCTGCATGAAAAAATCTAAACCTTTGGTCGCACAATGGAATTTATCTCCTTTTGATGGATGCAATCCGTACAACATACATGAATATGAAAGGAGATGGCCATTAAAAGATGGCAAATACTGTAGCGACACAGTAAGCGTAAAGGCATGTTTTTATTCCCATTTTGCACTCTGGGTAGAGGCTGCCGAGAAAAATCAGTTAACCATTGTGTTGGAGCATGATTTTTACGCGCATCGTAAAATTGATGAAAATATTACCAATGGTGAATATGATTTCCTGCACATGGCAATATATAAAGGCCACATTCTTACATGTCTCAGCAGCGGAGCAATAGCAAGGTACCACAAGAATGAAGCGGGCCTCCATCCCTTACGCTACAGATACCACCCATATTATGGTGAACCATGCTTCCCAGGAACCCACAACTATGCAATTACTCCACATGGGGCAGAAAAAGCAATAGCCTGTGTAGCGCAAAATGGCTGGGAGTTTGCAGATGCATTTATAAATGCGAATTTTTTTGACACTAGGTATGTTAATCCAGATTATTCACTAAGAGGGGCATATGATGTAAGCATATCTTTCGACTGGGAAAAAACCAAAGACCGTGTGCCTCTAACGGACCATGTGCCTCTAGCGAGAAGAAGATCGATATTGTCCGTACAAAATATTCCTCTTTTGGAAAGTAGTATCTTATGTGCCAATAATAAATATCTTAACGGAAGGGAAAAAATCATAAAATTCCTTATCTTTATGGGTATACCATTCACACATATTTCAATTCTTATTCTTCTTAGGAAAACTAAAAGACAATTAAAGAAAATTAAGGTTTTGCATAAACTGGTATTGATAGTACGTAAAATGAGAGCGGGCAGGAAAGATTCAAAACCACAGTAAATGGCGCCTTTGATGTAACTATGACAGCAATGACATTGCTAAATTGGTGAAGCAGTTTCGAGATCAAGGTGCAATATACACCTCCCCTCTTCTCCCGGCACACCCTCATATACATCTAATAATTAAATGAATCTTTAGGGTGGCACACATAGGGTTTGCTTCAGGACCGAGCCGGATGGCGTAACAATTCTTATATGTAGTGAGGGTGTACAACGCGTAGACAGGGATACTGGTAAATACTAAAATAGGAACGTGCAATATAAATCATACATGGTCTATAACTCTCCCGCAAAGGCATCTGTGCAATCAATGCAAGTCTGCATGAAAAAATCTAATCCTCTGGTCACACAATGGAATTTATCTCCTTTTGATGGATGCAATCCCTACAACATACATGAATATGAAAAGAGATGGCCATTAAAAGATGGCAAATGGTGTAGCGACACAGTAAGCGTAAGGGCATGTTTTTATTCCCATTTTGCACTCTGGGTAGAGGCTGCCGAGAAAAATCAGTTAACCATTGTGTTGGAGCATGATTTTTACGCGCATCGTAAAATTGATGAAAATATTACCAATGGTGAATATGATTTCCTGCACATGGCAATATATAAAAGTTACATTCTTACATGTCTCAGCAGCAGAGCAATAGCAAAGTACCACAAGAATGGGGCGGGCCTCCATCCCTTACGCTACAGATACCACCCATATTATGGTGAACCATGCTTCCCAGGAGCCTTCAGCTATGCAATTACTCCATATGGGGCAGAAAAGGCAATAGTATGTGCGGAGCAAAATGGTTGGGAGTTTGCAGATATTTTTATAAATGCGAATTTTTTTAATACTAAGTATGTTATTCCAGATTACGCACTAAGAGGAGTAGATGAAAATTACACATCTTCCAACTGGGAAGAAAACAAAGAGCATGCTTTAGCTGATGCTATTGATGTATCTCTAAAGATAAGAAGATCGATATTGTCCGCACAAAATATTCCTCTTTTGGAAAGTAATATCTTATGTGCCAATAATAAATATCTTAACGGAAGGGAAAAAATCATAAAATTCCTTATCTTTATGGGTATACCATTCACACATATTTCAATTCTTATTCTTCTTAGGAAAACTAAAAGACAATTAAAGAAAATTAAGGTTTTGCATAAACTGGTATTGATAGTACGTAAAATGAGAGCGGGCAGGAAAGATTCAAAACCACAGTAAATGGCGCCTTTGATGTAACTATGACAGCAATGACATTGCTAAATTGGTGAAGCAGTTTCGAGATCAAGGTGCAATATACACCTCCCTCCTCCTCCCTGTAAACCCTCATATACATCTAATAATTAAATGGTGCTTTAAGGAGGCATAAAAAAGGCGTTTATCCTATACTTGCAAATAGAAAATAAATGGCAAGGAGGAATAAACGCCATGAAAACTATATACTATCCAGGCTGTTTTAAGAAGGCCTGGAACAACAGATATTTTGACGCTGTTGAGTATTCCCCGGAGGCGCGAAAACGCTTAAAGGGACTCAGACATTGGGAGGAATTACGAAGTGAGGGGGTTTCAGCATGCCGATCCCTAGCTTTGGTCATCGGAGCCTTCGGAGGAAGCGCTGATTATTGGTATCGTTGGAGACGAAGATTTCGTGAGTGCGGCCGTGCGGGTTTGGAATGCACTAGTAGAAGGCCACACCATGTCCGGGAAAGGACATGGGATTCAAAGATACTCAAACGTATTGTGACATTAAGAGACCACCCTGAGACCTGTCGCTGGGGCGCTTCTAAGCTTCGTGTGCAACTTCTTAAAGAGGGACGAAAGCCCCCTTCAGGTGCCACGTTAGAGCGAATGATCACTCATTTGAAGCACACCAAGGCCATTCTCCCCCTTCCGGTGGCAAAAAAGAGGAGCAAGAGGCGTTTATCACCCTCCGGATGGCGCACACGTTTCAAAAAAACAGTCCATGGCGGAATTCCTCGGATACAGATTGATGTAGATAGCTATCACTATCGGGGACAAACCTGGTATCATTTCTCAGCAATCCATGTGCCAACCCGCTGGGTGTGGGCTAGGAGCTACAGCCGGGCAACCGCACGCAATGCAACTGCATTTCTCTCTCATATACGCTCGAATCTGCCACCGGGAATGCCTGTAGAAACTATTCAGGTTGATGGAGGAAGTGAGTTTATGAAAGAGTTTTCTGCCTCATGCGAGGATCATGGAATAGCACTTCTTGTGAATCATCCCCATACACCACAGCAAAATTGTTTTGTGGAGCGGGTACACCGGACCTTTGACGAAGAATTGTACCAAGTCCTAGATATTCCCGATACCCTCTCTGAGATGAATGAAATGCTAGAAGAATATGTGGCATTTTATAATCATCATCGCCCACATGCCGGTATTGGCCATCGTACCCCTTGCGAACAATTAGAAGAATGGAGTATGCTTCAGGAGCCAGGTAGGGTGGCGTAGAAAATTCTTATATGTAGTGAGGGTGTACACTCCCTTGACAGAAGCAGCAAAAAAGGTCATGGTAGTAGAGGGAGGGGAAGTAATGGGCCGCCGAGAAGTAGTGAAAAAGAGCATGCGCGCCTCACAGAGTAGCGCCATAGATGCCGGTCAGAAGGACTACCTTAGGCAGGCCCTGACTCACATTCGCAGCGCCGATCTATTACGGGCTGAGCAGTTGCTCAATGAGGCACTACGCTACAATTATGAAGATCGTGTGATCACTACCCTATTAAAATATGTCACCTTTTGGAGAGAACGTTTTGTAGATTTAGAAAAGAAAGGTGAGCTGCAACGAGCCGATTGGCTTTTAGCACAATGGATTAGGTTTGAAAAATTTGCGCACCGAATAGGTCCTGTAGAGGAGCAGCTGCTTGGGGCAGTACGCCGCGGCATCTTTGGCGATCTAAAACAGTGGTTAATGCAACAGTCGCCGCATGAGGGCCCCGATCAAGGCTACCTCTATACCCGTATTGCTCGCTGTTGTAAGGGGCTGGGCGAATATGAGGAGGCACTCAATTATTTGCGCTCAGCCTCCCGTCAGGTTGATAATCGAGCCGCCACATTGGCCGAATTGGGAGATTGTTATGCCTTAGTGCAGGAAATGCCTCGCGCCAAATTGCTCTTGCGCGAAGCCTTTTTTATCTCTGCCAAAGATGTCGATCTGCAGGTGCTGGAATCGGAGATGATGCAGCGCCTGGTAGACCGCTTGCGCGCCAACAAAATACCTGATACACTTCTAAGGGAGTGGTTGCCAGTCTACGCAATTATCTGGGGAGTGTTTGACTTAAAGCGAGAACTGCGCTATAATGAATATGTGGCATTAACACAACGAGTCTATGTGTTGGAGAGAGAATTTAGTGATACCCAAGAGGAGAAATTGGGAGCTCAGCTCATTAACTGTTATATGCATCTTGTGGACTACTATCTGCATGTGAATGAGATGCGCGCTAAAATTGATGAGGCATTATTAAAAATTCAAAGCATTAATCCGAAAATACATAGTTTATACATACAATGAGTAACATAGAAACTAAAACAGAAACTAATATAGAGAGACAGCTAAGAGCGCAACTGCAAAGCGAGCAGTGGACTACTCTTGATATTAAGAAATTCACCGTTGCGCAGTTTAAGGAGCTAAACCAGCTGCTAAGTAGTATTAGCGACGATATTGAGCGCAATGCTATTTTCCAACTCTGTGAAGAGATACTAACGCAAAGTAACAAGAGTGTGGTAGCACTCTACATTCTGGCAACTATTAATCTGCAACGTCAATCGGTAGATGATTCTCACATTGTGACTATTCTGGAGCTTTTCTCAAAAAATCAACGCTGGAACATTGTAGAGCAGCTCTGTCAGAGCTTTCTACAGTACGGTGAGAATCGTCATATATTACGGATATTGGCCAACTGTTACGAAAAAATAGGTGATAAGGCCAAAAAGATAGCTAGCTGGGAACGCCTTATCCGTATCGATTATGACGAATGTGAAATTGTCTACCAGTTGGCGAACATCAAGAGGCAGAATGGGGACGAAGATGAGGCCATTAACTACTACAAGAAGGCACTCCATCGTAATATCAACAAGAATAACTTTGCAAAAATTCATGAGCTATGGCAGATCCTCTCCGAACTACGATTAGAGGAAATACACTTCTTTATGCAGGTAGAGTCTAAGGTGGCCAAGCATATTGCGATAGATCAGGTTATTCTGCTGTTAGAGGAGCTCTATAATAAATATAAAGAGAAACAGCATTGGACTACGGCGGTAGGTCTACTAAAACGAATATTATCCTATAATACCGATAATGGCTGGGCACGGAAGGAATTGATTAGCTGCTATAAAATGCTCTATAAGAACCATAGCAATTTAGAAGAGTTTATACGGGAATCCAATCTCAGTCAGTCATGGCGAAATGTGAACGAGGCCATTGCCGATTTTGAAAAGCATATCTCCTTTGACGCGAATAACTTTGTCTTTCATCGCAATTGGGGAGTGGGCATAATTCGAGAGATCGACGATGATAGCATTATCATTGATTTTCCTCGCAACAAGGGCCATCAGATGTCACTTAAAATGGCGCTTACTGCTCTGGAAATTTTACCCAAAGATCATATCTGGGTACTACGGAGTGTTATTAAACCAGAGAAACTGAAAAAAATGGTCAAAGAGAATGTGCGCAAAACACTAATGATACTCATCACTAGTTTTTCAAATACAATAGATATGAAGACTATTCGCGCAGAGCTGGTTCCCTATATTCTGAGTGAAAAGGAGTGGATAAGTTGGAACAACCGGGCGCGTAAAATATTGAAGACCGATAGCTCCTTTGGCACTGTGCCAGATATGCCAGATCATTATGAATTAAGGAAGCAGCCAACCAGCCTGGTTGAGAAAACCTATAACAGTTTTATTGCCGAAAAACAATTTTTTTCGCGGGTACGTATTGTTTTGGATTTTCTCAAGATTTATGGTGAGGCTATCCCTGAATCAGAAACTGAGATGATGCGGGATATCTGCGATTATTTCTCTGCCTATTTAAGGCGCAGCGATACCGATGCGCAGACCATTGCCTCACTACTCACCCTGCGGAAGATCATACATATCTATCCCTATCTACGCTCTATCGAATCACTAATCTTAAGTCATTACATAAAGGATCCTGAGAGTGCCGGTCAACTCTATCGACAGATAGAAAATCGAGATCTGCAGCAGGAATTTATTGAGTTTGCCCGTCACGAACTAAAAGATTGGCACCTTCTCTATTTAGAGTTACTGCGGGAGCAGCCCTCTAAATTTATACTCAATGAGCTGCGAGATTCTGATCATGCAGAACAACTCTATGAGGGATTGCATAATCTGGCAGCTAATTATCGTCAGCACCACCAGGCCTTTATGTGGATTATTCTTAATCAAGAACATTTCTCTTGGATGAGCGATTATCTACCTGAAACAGAGCGGTTATGTATTGCCATTGCCCATCTCTTGGAGATTACCATCCAGGAAATTGCTAATCGTCACGATATGGTGGAGAATCGGAAGCTCCTGCGAGGCATACGACAATATCTTTTCAAAGATGCCCATCTCTTGGAATTGGCAGAGAAGGGAGATCGCGAGATGGTGGAGCAACTGTTGCCTATTTTAGCCAATTTACAGAAAATTGAACCGGCAGTAATTATTGAGGCGCGCAAGATAATATCGATTCGTTTTTCTGATATGGAGATTGCCGAACTTCTCCCCCGTAAGAGACAATCCTCCAACGACGCAACCGACCATACCTTCCGAACCATATTATCTAGCTATATTAGTAAGCAGCGGGAACTACAGCATATTCACGATGTGAAGGTGCCAGAAAACTCTAGAGAAATTCAGCGGGCGCGAGAAATGGGTGATCTCAGAGAAAATGCCGAATATAAGAGCGCTAAAGAGCGCCAACAGCTACTGAATGCCACTGCGGCCCGTCTAGAGCGAGAGATTACTCGCGCGGTGGTAACCGAAAAAGAGAGTATTAATACTAACAAAGTGGGCTTTGGTACGCAAGTATTGTTGAAAGATATCACCAATAGTCAACCGGAAGACTACACGCTGCTAGGCCCATGGGAATCTGATCCCGATAATCTGATAATATCCTATCAGTCACCGCTAGGTAAAGAGCTGCTTAACCATACAGTAGGCGATGCCATTAAATTCCAGCGCCATGGAGAGTGGCATTCCTACCTTATTGAAAAAATTGAATTGGCGCCCCAGTTCGCTGTAAAAGCGAACTAGCTATTCAGAACTTAACCAACGATTTCGCACTAGAGCGGCGCGTCTTTGTATCTCTCTATCGCCATTCTCCTCTTGCAACTTGGCGACATGCGATTCCAACTCTCGCAGATTATTACGCCCTATGCCCTGCAGAGCATAGAGCAGCACCTCTCGCGAATTGCTCTCTAAAAGAGTGCGGTATAACTCAGCGGCCTGTGGCGCATCTAGACTGCCCAATGCCTGGGCCAGCGCCAAGAGTAACGTAGAGCGCCTATAGGAGATGTGCTTGTGAAGCAGCGCTAGAAGCTGGGATCTGCTGGCTGCATAATCTTTGCTAACCAGTAGCTCTACTACCTGCGCCCGTTGGGCAATGGTTATATTGGGCCTTTCTAGAAGTTGACGCAAAAAATGGAATGAACTCTCTCTGCCATTATCTGCTAGGAAGGCAATAGCCTCTCGGCGCACTCGAAAATCGGGATCATATTCCGCCTTATACTGTACAGCCTTATATAGCGAATCTTCCAACTGACGGCCCTCTAGCGCTTCCAATGCCTTGCTCCGCACCTGCCAATGCGAGTCGCGAAGCGCCTCATTGAGGATGGCATTAATCTTACTCATTGAGTAGTTACCTAGCGCCTCTATTACTTGGGCGCGCAAGGTAGCATTGGGATCATTGAGATATGCCTTAAGCTGCGCCACTGAAGATGGCTGCTGCAATTTGCCCAAAGAGGTAGCTGCATAGCGGCGCAGATAGATTGGTTCAGATATATCATCTAATATTGCTGAGAGAGACTCTTGTGCCGCGCTGTAACCAATTTCCCCTACCGCTAGAATGGCGCCACCTCGCACATCATCAGGCTTATCGCTGTCGGTAATAATCTCAGTGAGATAGGCTCCCTCGACAACAGTGCCATGCACAGCAAGCACATCCAGTGCGCTACGCGCCACTACCACCCTATCGCTCTGCCCCACAATCGGCATCTGCATACGTAGCGGTGGGGAGAGCTCTGGACTAGCCTTAAGATAGCTGAGCAACTCCAGAATTAACTTTTCATTATGATCATCATGCTCTTTAAGTAATTCCAAGACTCGCGCTTCTATGCTAAATATCTGTAGCTCTCGAAAAAAACGAATGGCCGCCTCTAGCAGCTTACTGTTATTGGAATTATTAACTATCTCTTGGAGATCGGCAGAGAACTCGGTTATCCGTTGCTCAATAAGCAGCGGCAAAATATCAACCACCTCTGAATCTGTTCCATACTTAATGGTTAAACGCAGACGCTCAATCTGTGATTTGATAGCTTCTTCCGAAGAGCTTGCCTCTTCTTGAGCAATAACCGCTAGGGGCACAGTAGAGATACAGAAAAAAGAGATCCCGAGGACTAGGAGCATCCTTACCACATTGATATCTCTTATCGGCGCCGCAATAGGCGATGAATAGCAGGTTGTACTTGAAACCACCGGTAACATAGTAGTGTACTGCAAATATATAAGATAGTAAATAGTCCCAGTAGTAGTGTGTTGCGAGGAGTGCCTCCTTCCAACCACTGATTACCAAAGCGGAGCGCATATACAATAAGTAGCGAAGTGGGCAGAAGTAATGCCATTGCCACGCGGAACAATCGGCGGGCCAGCAAAAGATAACGTGGGGGATAGTGAGGAATATGCTCTCGAATGCCGATCAACAGATAGATAAGGCCGCTGCTAAATGCAATACTATTGGCATAGGCCAACCCCACAACCCGTAGGGCAGTTTCCTTGAGCCATAGTGAAAGCGCTATATCAATTATGAATACTATCAGCGCTGCATAAATTGGCCTTCTATAATTATAGCATGAGTAATAAAAGCGCTGTACAAAATAATAGATAATAGTTGGCAGCAGGGCGCAACTGTAGGCAAAGAGCATACGGGAGGTCAACAGGGTATTGTGAGCTGTGAAAGCGCCTCGCTGAAGAGCGACGCCAATTATTGCGCGCGGCAGAATAAGCAGATAGATTGTGGCGGGTAGCACGGTCACTATCAGATAGGAGATGCCATATTCCAGCGTATCTCTCAATGCCTGCTGATTGCCAATAGCGCGTTGGTTGCTCATTCTAGGATAGAGCACCGTCAACACCGATATTCCCAATAATCCAAAGGGAAGATGCCAGAAAGTAAGCGCATTAATCATCGCTGAAGCGCTTCCCTCCTCTAATCCGCTGGCAAAGTAGCTGGCGATCTGCTGATTAATGGAGAAAAGCGCGGCACTTATCGTTACTGGACCCCAAGAGCGCATTACCTTACGAAAAAGCGGGTCACGAAAAGAGAAGCGAGGCAGTATCCCGTAACCCAGCTTTATGAGATGCGGTAGCTGCACCACTACCTGAATAGACCCACCCAACAATACTCCTACCGATACGGCATAGATACCCAGCCGTCTATGCAGTAGTAAAATGGCGCTAATAACCGTTATCGAGAAGAGAATGGGAGCCATAGCCGGTACAATAAAACATCTATGGCTATGCAACACTGCCATAATTACCGCAGCTATGCTAATGGGGAAAATATGCCAAACAAGTATCTTGAAAAGATTATCAGCTATCTCGGTTAACTCGGCAGTGGGAAAATCAAAAAGTGCGCCGGTTATCTCTTGAGAGAAGATAACACTAATAGTGAGAAGCGGTAGAAAGATGAGCCATTGGAGACCAAAAAGACGCTTCAATAATAGGCGTGTCTCAGTAGTGGCCCACCTGTGATTTAGTAACGTTGAGGAAAAGACCGGCAAAAAGGCCGATGAGAGCGCTCCCTCTGCCAGCAGGCGACGGAGGTTATTGGGTATTTGAAATACCAGATGGAGCACATCGGCCGCGCCCTCAGCACCATAGAATCTACCAATTACCGCTATCCGTACAAATCCCATAATCCGCGAGAGCGCGGTGCAGAGCATCACCCCTAAGATAGAGCGTGAGGTGACAGATGGATGATTACTCATGGCTATTGGTGCGCCACTGCTGGAGAAAATTGGCGGCGAAACTCTGGAATTCACCATTGTGGATGGCCTGGCGAAGCTGCAGCATAAACTGCTGGTAAAAATAGAGATTATGATAGGTGAGTAGCATAGGCGCCAACATCTCTCGACATTTAAAGAGATGTCGCAGGTAGGCGCGAGAGTAATTTGCGCATACCTTACAGGTACAACGGCTATCAAGAGATTGATTGGCGCGGCGATGCGCAGCATGTTTAAGATTAAACATGCCCTGACTGGTACAAGCTACACCATTGCGGGCCACCCTAGTAGGATAGACGCAGTCAAAAATATCAATGCCTTGGCTCACCGCCTCTAGGATATAATCGGGAGTGCCTATCCCCATCACATAACGCAATTTATCTGTGGGAAGCAGAGGAGCAGTATGCGCTAGTATTTCATAAAAACTGCTCGGTGACTCCCCTACTGAAAGCCCGCCTATGGCATAGCCGGCCAAATCCAGCTCCACCGTGTGCTGTGCGCTGACAGTACGCAATTCCGGATAGAGGTTTCCTTGAATAATCCCAAAGAGCTGGCCATGATATTCCGAGCTCTCTGAGTACCTCTCTCTCTGATGGTTGCGACTGGTCCGTAGCCAATTGACAGAACGCCATACTGCCGCCTCCGCCTCTTGATATTCAATACCGGGAGGAGTGCATTGATCCAAGGGCATAATAATATCACTTCCCAGCGCCTGTTGAATATCAATAATCTGCTGAGGGGTAAAATAATGCTTACTTCCATCAATGGGCGAGCGTATGCATACTCCCTCCTCATATATGGTGGTAAGCTGTGCAAGTGAGAATATTTGGTAGCCGCCCGAATCGGTTAGGATATTCTGCTCCCAGTTCATAAAACTATGCAGGCCACCTAACTCTTGAATAGTACGGTGTCCAGGTTGCAGATAGAGATGGAAACTGTTGGCCAGCAGCATCTCGTAGCCTAGCTTATGGAGCTCATGGCTCTCTAGGCCGCGAATACTAGCACGAGTAGCAACCGGTATAAAGGCTGGCGTATGGAGTGGACCGTGTGCTAAGGTTACCATAGTGGTCCGGGCATCACTCTCTTTGTCATTTGCGGTGATGGTGATCTGCATCACCCTACCCGCCGGAGAGTGGCTTAAGTTTTGGCATAACGGATCAATACCACAGTACCAGTAACAGTAAAGAGTACCACCGGAAACCAAGCGGCCACAATGGGAGCTAAGATAAAATTATAGGCTAGTAGCTCGGTCACTAGCCCAACAACATAATAGACAACCGCCGAACAAAGCGCCATTACCATACTTAGAATGAGGGTGTTGCGACGTAATAGCGCCCCTATGCCACAGGAAATAATTGCCAACACCAATGGCGTAGTAGAGAAGGCATAACGAGAATAATATTGAGTAAGTACCTCTCGATAGGGCAAGCCGCTTCTCTGTAACTGAGCAATATGCTCGCGAACTTCGCGCAGGGTAAGCTCATCTACATCCCGTATCGCGCTGGCAAAGATGGAGGGAGACGTGTTGAAATTTGGAGCATCAGCTGCGGGATATCGCTGATATTCAACCTGGCCATTCGCTCCCCAAGTATAGCTAGTTACCTCAAAGAGTCTCCAATAGCTCTCCTCTTGCCAGACAGCCGATCGCGCATCGATACGCCGAACAATCTCTCCCTGTCTATTGCGTTCAATAATTATAAGATTTTCTAGTGATTGCCCTTGAGCATTAAAAAACTCAGCATAGTAAATATCAATGCCATCCTCACCAAATACTGCAATGTTGCTGTTATCTGCGCTGCTATTAATAAGCAGTGCACTCTCTTTGAGTTGTTGATAATTTCGTTGAGATTGCACTACCACCCGATCCTCAAATATTAATGCTGCTATTGATAGAAGCAGCGCAAAAAATACAATTGGCGTGCAAAAGCTCGCTAGTGATCTACCAATCCCGAATACCGCCTGTAACTCATTGTTGCCATGCATGTTCCCTATACTAAAGGAGATCGAAAAAAGTATGGCAATCGGTAGCGCATAGAGAAGCGTGCGCGGAAGCGCATAGAGCAGTATTCTTCCTACATCAGCAATAGGAACATCTAACTCAATATAGCTGATAAGATTAATCACTATCTCAATAATCTCCAGTATAAGCACAAAAAAGAGCACCGATATTAAGAAAATAGGTATAATCTGACGGAGCGAATAGCGAGAGATAATGCTCATTGATTGCGTAACCGTAGCATACAGATAACAATTCCTAGCATGCCCAAAACTACATTAGGGGTCCACATTACCACTAGTGCCGACAGACTTCTCTCTTGAAAAATGTATGCCTGCCCCCCAATAAGCAAAACCCAGTAAAGTACTGATGCGGCAAGTCCTATACCAAAGCCCATACCCCAGTTGGAGCGGCGCAGTCGGATTCCCACCGGAAAGGCAAAGAGGGTAAGAAAAAAGCAGGCTACCGGCAGTGAGAATTTGCGATAATATTCAGTCTCGTACACCAGATATTCGCTATCGGTTGTATCCTCTTGGAGGATGGTGTTTAGGCTATTTAACTGCTGTGCTACCTGACTTTCGGATGGATTAATCTGCACCCCCAGCTGGATTTGGCTGGCAAGCGCTTGATAATAGTGTCCCAAGCGTACCTCGCTGAGCGCAACACTCCGTTGATGATTATATTCAAGCATCTGTACCTCTGGCTCTCTCTCTTGTAGGTAGCTTCGCACCTCCTGTAATTGCAATTCTCGAGGGGTTAGGGGGCGCAGTGCCACATTAAGCCCCCGTAACAAAATATTATAGTCCATTCTTTCGGCAGTGAAATAATCATAGTGTTCGGAAATATCTACAGGTCGGCTATGCCCACTCACATTATGGAGCGAAAGCGACAGCACTCCGCTCTCTAGATTGGCCAAAATAGTTGCATGTTCTGCAGAGACCACCCGACGAGTGCTCTCTTCGGTATTGGGTTCGATAATAAGCGGGCGTTCAATTCTATTGCCTTCAACCCTTCCGGTAACCACAATGTTGTCAAGATATTGACGAATACTGTAGGATTCTAGCTCTAGGGCCGGCGCTGAGAAGAGTATCTCCTGATAGAGGCGAACAAATCCTACCGCTGCTCGAGGCGCTAAATATTCGTTGGTTACAAATGAGGCGCCGGTAAATAGCATCCCCAATATTCCTATAGGGACATAGCAACGCACAACAGATATACCTAATGATTGAATAGCCAGGAACTCAAGCTGCGAAGCATGACGTACTGCTGCAATAATAGTTGCTAACAGGGTAGAAAAGGGGAAGGTATAGGAAAGCACACTAGGTATAGTGAAAAGAATAAGAAGTAGTACATAACGAAAGGTTACACTCTTAGCCAGAATGTCCTCGGCCAGCAACAATATATTGTTCACCAGAAAAATAGCGAAGAAGAAGGCGAAGGAAACCCCGAACCATCGCAGGGTCTCTGCTACAAGAAAGCGATAGAGAATATTATATCGTCTTCGTCCTTTCACTCGCTGCTGAGTAGACATCAAGATATCCCGGTCTCCGATTGTGCTACCTACCAGTAGATCCAAAACCACCGCTATCCCGTTGGGTAGCGCTAAGCTGATCGCGATATTGCCAAGCGATGTCAGCCAGCGGGGTTATAATGAGCTGGGCAATGCGCTCTTGAGGATAGATAATCTGAATAGCATCGCCTATGTTGGTAAGAATAACCTGTATCTCTCCTCGATAATCGGCATCAATGGTTCCCGGCGAATTGGGAATGAGAATATGGTGTTTGGAAGCTAGACCGGAGCGGGGGCGTATTTGTCCCTCATAACCGCTAGGAATTTCGATGAACAGATCGGTAGGGAAGCGATAGTTCTGCTTAGGAAAAAGATAATAGCTATGCTGTAGAGAGGCGCAAAGATCTATTCCTGCCGATCCGCTAGTGGCCGCAACCGGAATGCGCACCTCGGAGTGCCTTCGTCGTATATAAGCAATCTCTTTCACATTGACGATGTAGAGCGCTTAGCCTTTGGCAATAGCGATCAGCAGTTATCGGCGGTGGTGGCGCGGGGTACTTCGTGAACGCTCTCTCGAAGAGTGTGATCGATAATTAGAACGCGGCGCATATTCGGAATTGTGATTGGACTGTGAGGCCACCGGGTTACCCTGTTCATCTACCACGCAAAGATTAACTCGACCCAGTTTATCTATCTCTATAATTTTAACGGGTATCTCCTGATTTATCTGTAGCACATCGGAGACTGAGTTAATTCGTCGCTCTGCGATCTTAGAGATATGGCAAAGACCCTCTTTGCCAGGGAGAAATTCGATGAATGCACCAAAATCTACTATTCTCTTTACCGTTCCTTGATATACCTTTCCTACCTCTGGCTCTTCAAGTAATTTCAAAAAGGCCTGCTGTGCCTCTTCGCCGCTCTTGCTATCTGAACTATAGATGGTAATGCTGCCATCATCATCTATATTGGTATTAACCGTGAAACGTTCATTAATAGACTTAATAGTCTTACCAGAGGGACCAATCAATATACCCAAATTTTCGGGGTTAACGCGAAAGGTAACAATGCGGGGCGCATATTGCGAGAGTTTTTTCTCATAACTGGAAAGGGTTTTATTCATCTCATTAAGCACATGCAAGCGTCCCACCCGTGCTTGCTCTAAAGCCTCCTGCATTATTTTAGAATCAATATTTTTAATCTTTATATCCATCTGAAAACCGGTGATACCTCGCTCGGTGCCAGCCACCTTAAAATCCATATCGCCTAGATGATCCTCAACACCCAAAATATCACTCAATATCACATACTGATTCTCCTCTTTAATAAGCCCCATCGCTATGCCGGCTACTGGTCGCTCTATAGGAACGCCCGCCTGCATCAGCGAGAGACTAGCGCCGCATACGGTAGCCATAGATGAGGAACCATTCGACTCTAGTACCTCAGAGACCACCCGTATGGTGTAGGGAAATTGCTCCTTAATGGGAATAGAGGAGCGCAGAGAGCGGTTGGCCAATTCACCATGCCCTATCTCTCTTCTTCCGGTAGCCAGACGGCCCGTCTCCCCTACCGAGAAGGGGGGAAAGTTGTAATGTAGCATAAAGCGCTCTCTTCTATCACCAGCTATATCATCAAGTATCTGCTCATCGTAGACGGTGCCTAAGGTAGTGCTCACTAGCGCTTGGGTCTCACCACGGGTAAAAAGCGCTGAACCATGGGCCCGTGGAAGAATTGCTACATCGCAACTAATATCGCGTATATGATCCGGAGCGCGTCCATCGCTACGCACCTTTTTGTTGAGAATAGATTCTCGTATTATCTGCTGCTCAATATCCTCTATGATCTCGCCTACATGATGCTGCTCCTCTTCCTCTATAGCATCAGAGAATTTTTCGGTAGCATCAATAGCAATCTGACGAATAGCGTTGGATCGATTGTGCTTACCCTTTACAAAGCAGGCCTGTTGCAGCCGGGGGCCACTATATTCTCGTAGCTCCTTCTCCCACGAGAGTTTCGCCTCCGGCTCTTCAATGGTAAACTTCTCTTTACCGCATAGCTTAACCAGCTCCATTTGTAGCCGGCAAAGTTCAGCAATAGGCTGTTCGGCCTGCTTAAGCGCTCCCAATAATATCTCTTCGCTAATCTCTTTCGCGCCACCCTCTACCATGATAATTCCTCCCTCTGTGCCAGCTACCACAATATCCAGTGTAGCCTGCTCCATTTGAGGAATACTAGGATTGACAAGATATTTATCCTCTACATAGCAGATTCTTACCGCGCCCACCGGCCCTTCAAAGGGAACATCCGAGACCATCACCGCGGCCGATGAGGCATTGATGGCCAATGTGTCGGGAACAAAAGCTGGATCTGAGGAGAGAGTGGTGGGCACTATCTGAAGATCGCGCCGCAGGAATTTAGGAAACAGAGGGCGCAACGGCCGATCAATAAGCCGCGAGATGAGAATCTCTCGATCCTTAGGGCGCGCCTCACGCTTAAGGAAGCCTCCGGGAATTTTTCCTGCTGCATAGTATTTTTCGTTATATTCCACCTGCAAGGGCAGGTAGTCAATATCGCTATTCTCCGGGGCGCAACAGGCTGTGGAAAGTACCGCAGTGCCCTCCATTAGCGCCAGTACCGAACCGTTGGCTTGAGTAGCTAACTTCCCACTCTGGAAGGTTATAGTATGTTCACCAATAGTGCTCTTTACTTCATGCATACTTAAATTATCCTTCTAAAAATCACTTTTGAACGCGAGAGGTGCTGGAGGAGATAGGGCGTATTTTTAGCTCTTTTATTACTTTTTGAGCACGCTCGCGATCGTTACGCATTAAATACTGTATTAATCGCCGACGCTTCCCAATAAGTTGCAAGAGTCCCCGTCGTGTAGAGAAATCCTTCCGATGCACCTTAAGATGACCAGTCAAATGATGAATACGCTCACTAAAAAGCGCAATTTGCGCGGCACTATTTCCACTATCTTTGACATCTTTCCCAAACTTCTCAATAATATTTTTCTTAAGCATTAGCTTTCTTTATCTTTACTGACATAGTGGCAATATAGCATACAATAGCCACTATGTCAAGCTTTTTACAGCTTTTTGTAAAAGAAAGTTAAAAATGTTCCTTTCCTCTCGCTATACTAGAGGATTATGACTAGAGCAACAGTATGTATGTGCATCAAAGAGATAGCTCTATACAACGCCGCTATGAGACTTGCCATGCACCAATTGCACTTTGGTATATGGTGATAAGTGACGAGAGGCGCGATAGTATGCTCTTCGCAAGAGATGCACAGGCATACAGGCCCTTGCTCTTGCCAATAATCTCTTTTAGCAAATATGGGGTAAACACTTTTTTGTGTCTCCTAAAGAGCCATTAAATTATTAGATGTATATAAGGGTGTACAGAAATGAGGAATTTTGTAAAAGAAAGTTGAAAATGTCCCTTTGAAAGAACCATAAAGAGAGAGGAGCAGCAGCATCTTCAGCATCTCCTATTGGTAGCGGCGTGGTACACGGGAGCTAATGGAGGTTAAAATCTCATAGGAGATAGTACCGCAGCGGTTGGCCAGATCGGCAGCATCTGACGCCGGTGCTTGCGCCCCAAATAGGGTAACCCGATCATAACGCTCCACCGGGGTAATATGTCCCACATCAATCATAAGCTGATCCATACAGATCCGTCCCACAATGGGGGCCAGATAGGACTGCTGCTTGCTATTTTTGCAATGTACCGCAACATAACCATTATTGGAGAGCCGCCGCGGCAGACCATCGCCATAGCCAATGGGAAGCGTAGCAATAATAGTAGGTCTAGAGCTATGCCAGGTGCTGCCGTAAGAGATGGGGCTCTGGGCCTCCACCCGCTTAAGAAAGACAATCTGCGACTGCAACTCCATAACCGGTAGGATGCCGGGCGGTGCCTTATGCTGCGGATCAGGATGATAACCGTAAAGCATAATGCCGGGGCGTACCATATCTAAGTGATCCACGTACTGATTAATGATTGCTCCTGAATTGGCGGCGTGGCGCAGCCAGGGCCGCTTAGTGGTGGCTATCTGCCGTAGCGCCTGCTGAAATTGCTCATATTGCCAGCTGGTAGACTGGGCATCGGTAGAATTGGCATAGTGGGTAGCAATGCCCGCTAGCTGTAGCTCTCTTTGATCATTAATATAGTCAACCAGCGCTGGCAGCTGTTGGGGGGCGGCGCCAATTCGACCCATGCCGGTATCTACTTTGAGATGTACCGCCACCCGCCTCTGCGCCCGTCGAGCAACCTGCGCCAACTCGCGACAGATCGCAATATCGCAGACAAAGGGCTGGAGATCATGCTGTACAATATCATGTAGCTCTGATGGATGAGTCAAACTGTAGAGCATAAGTGGCGCGCCAATATGGGCCTCTCGTAATATACGCGCCTCCTCTATGGTGGCCACCCCCAGTGCCGCTACCCCCTCGGCTAACAATAGACGGGCTACCTCTACCGCCCCATGTCCATAGCCATTGGCCTTAACTGCTGCGCATATTGGCTGTTGCGCCAGCTGGCGCACCACTGCCACATTGGCTCGCAGATGTGAAAGATGAATTATAGCCTGTGTAGCTCTCATAGCCCTAGCATAGCCCTAGCCTATCTAGCATAATATCGATAGCATTGTATGGTATATATGCATAGAATGCTAGGCTATTGATCGATTATGTTGGGTAGCCTCTTACTCGCCTATTGGCTATCTATTAATATACAATGGAGACAGTGCGGACATCTCTCTTGGTGCTTCTCTTAGGCATGCCAATGTGGCCACTCGCTGCAGCGGATTTATGCCACATTGAATATAGTATTCTGCTCTATCACCCGGTAGAGGGAGAGAAGGTGGAAAGAGACGAACCACAGAATGACGCCACTAGCGATATCCGATCATCCCGCATAGTGAGCGCTGTTCAAGAGGGTTTACGCCGCACGCTGCTCAACTATTTTGCGCTTCCGGTGAGAGAGCAGAGTCTGCAAAGTCCCACAAGTGAGAGAGAGGTGGATCCACAGCAACTTCCATACCTAACGGTTACCCCCACTATCTCCAGCTTGCAGATAACCAAGCCCCGCAGCGCCATTGAGCCGCCCCTAGAGGCAACTATTGATGAGCCGCCACTAGAAGCAACTAGTGATCAAATCCGGTTAGAACTTCGCACCGTCGACCTTACTTTATCGTTAACACTCAGTTCGCCTACGACCAGCATTGCAGATGTGCAACATGAGATAGCGCTCTCGCTGAGCAATGTTTCCGATGAGGAGCTTCCGCAACAGATAGCCGCCCAACTTAGCCAGGAACTTAATAGCTTCCTGATAGCCACTGCTGGAGAGGTTACCCGAGGACGTATTCTCTATGTTGATGGCGATTTAGTCTTTGTTTCGCTAGGGGGTAGCGATGGATTGCGTCTGGGGGATGAGCTGCTCTCAGCGGCTCTGCAAGCTCCCTCCCAGTGTCGCACTGGGGAAGACAAGGGAACTCAGCTATTCAAGGTACTAGTAGTAGAGCAGAATAATGCTACTGCTCAGCTAATAATGGGCGCACCAAATGCAGTTATCAATGAGCCACTGGAGTTAGATCGTCGATATGTGGCGTTGGAGCCCTACGCCAGTTCGCTTATTGACCTCTCCTTTCGCTCAGCATTGGTGACCGCCGGTCTACGCATCTATCCTATAGTCGATTTTTTCATAATCCGACCCTTTGGCGCACTGGAGCTGGCAGTTCCAGTGGGAAGATCTACTACCCTTTTTCCTCTGCATCTCTATGGAGGGGTAGAGTTGAACTGGTATATTGGGCCGCTTCTCTTTTCACCGCGTATTGGAACTGGGGTAGCATTGGGCTTGGGGCTTAGCAATGGCCAGAGCTTTTTCTTTACCCACATTGGGGTTATTGGTAGCCTTACCACATCGATTTGGCTAGTAAGAGACATAGGGCTCTCTATTGATCTGGGTTATGGCTACTGGTTTGGTATCTACAATTCACTAGATCGGGCAGCCGATAGCGCAACCGCCGATCTGTTACGGGGATATGGCGGTATACTGGTGGGAGTAGGGCTTCGATTTAAGCTATGAATGCTATCCCACAGCAGCCTCCCATCATTGCGCTAGCAACACCCTGGGGGAGAAGCGCCATTGCCCTGTTGCGCATTAGTGGCCGGGGTTGTATTGAGGAATTTGCAAAGCTCTTCTCTCCCGCGCAGAAACTGCAGCAGGCGCCGGCCAATTCTCTCACAGTGGGAACCATCTATAATCCCCAAGATGGTCTGCGCATTGATCAGGTAGTGGTAGCGCTGTACCGCTCACCACACAGCTACACTGGAGAGGATGCGCTAGAGATTAACTGTCATGGCAGTCCGGTAGGTATACGCAAGATATTGGCGCTCTGTTATGCCCACGGTTTTCGGGCAGCGGCAGCGGGAGAGTTTACCCATCGGGCGCTGTTGGCCGGCAAAATGGACCTTACCCAAGCCGAGGCAGTACAGGAGATTATTGAAGCTCGTAGTATGCAGGCCCATAGTCATGCTTTTCATCGCTTAGCGGGCACGCTCAGTGCCAGCATTATCCAGGTAGTAGAACAGATAAAAAATTTATTAGCGGCAATTAATATCCAGTTAGATTATCCGCAAGAGGAGAGCGCTGATATTCATTTTGACAATCAAGTGCTGACTAGCTCCATTAGACAACTGGCCGAGATCGAGAGAAGTTATCAATATGGCTGTCTCTCTCAGGAGGGACTAGCCGTGGTGCTTACTGGCGCTGTAAATGCCGGTAAATCATCGCTCTTTAATCTATTGTTAGGTGAAGAGCGGGCATTGATTGCCAAGAGCCCTGGCACCACCCGTGATTATCTAGAGGGTCACCTAGAGATCGCGGGGATCCCCATACGGCTCTATGACACTGCCGGCCTGCGAAGCAATTCGGCAAAGGTGGAGGAGGAGGGAATCCGACGGGGTATGGAATTGGCGCGCAATGCGCATATTCGACTCCAAGTGATTGATATTATTGCTATGAATGATGCTCAGCAAGAGGAGCATATACTGCAGCAGCCTAGGGCCGAGGAAGATGCTAATAAAACTGAGCGTACGCTAGCGCTTACCCTCTATAACAAAATTGATCGCGCCACTCCCCAACAGCTACAGTCCATTCCTGAGGGGGCCCTGGCCATTAGCGCCACCCACGGTCAGGGAATAACACATCTAATGGAAAAAATACGGCAGCTTATCCAGCAGCAATGGGGAGGCGCCCCTGACCGAACTGCACCGGCCGGGAAGGCGCAGGTGGCGCCCATTGTCTCTGAGAGACAGCATGCATTGATGAAGCGGGCCTTAGCGGCGCTGCGTCGAGTGGAGCGGGAAAGCGAGAGAGGTCTCTCAGCCGATATGCTGGCACTTGATCTACAGGAGGCGCTGCAAGCCTTAGGCGAAATAACTGGCGAAGTCACCACCGAAGAGATATTGGACACTATGTTTAGTCGCTTTTGTGTAGGGAAATAGCTAATGCTCTATCAATGTGCTATCAATGTGCTGTCAATGTGCTATGAGGAAAGCTGCTTCGGGAATGGACCTCCCAGCTAGTATTATCGCGGTATGATCGGGGATAGTCCTGCAGCTGTGGATGATGGTCAGCCAGCGCCGCCACCATGGCGCCATTATCGCTACAGAGAGAGGCGCTAGGGCAAAAAGTGGTATAGCGAGCGCGGGAATTGAGCGCCGCGCGCAGGGCGGAGTTTGCGGCTACACCACCGCCCATAACTAGGGTTGATAATCCGGTCAGTGCCGCCGCGTTATCAAAGGCCTTCACCAGCATATTTATGGCTGCCTGCTGAAGAGCCGCGCAGATATTTTCTGTGCTCTGAGGAAATCTGTGGTTCCAAAAGCTGTCCCGCTGATGTATGACGGCGCTCTTAAGACCAGAGAAAGAGAGGTCACATCTATTTTTGAGGCCAGCAGAGGGAAAGGCGGCGGCCTGAGCGCTACCCGATTGAGCCTGTTGCTCTATGGCCGGGCCACCGGGGTAGCCTAATCCTAGATGAACCGCAACTTTATCAAAGAGCTCACCACAGGCATCATCAATTGTGCCTCCTAGCAATTCGAAATGAAAAGGGTCGACGCTAATACCTATCAAGCTATGTCCGCCAGAGATAACCGCGCCTAAATAGGGATAGGGGACTCTCTGCTCTATCTGTATGGCATACAGGTGCGCCAAAATATGGTTAATGGCTACTACCGGAATATGCCACGCGTAGGCTAACGACCTAGCAAAGGAGAGACCCACCATAAGCGAGCCGCTAAGACCCGGTTCGGTGGTAACTGCGATGGCCGCTATCTGCTCTTGCTTAAGGGCTGCCTGATGCATAAGCGCCCGAAAGCTATCCAAAATAGTCGCTACATGGGCCCGGGAGGCCAATTCAGGCACTACACCATGATAGGGGGCATGGATGGCGATCTGTGTGGCAGTTACTTGGGCAATGAGGGTTGTGCCATTCTCAATCAGCGCCAAGGAACATTCATCACATGAACTTTCAATTCCTAAAATTATCATGATTAGCGATATAGTCAAAGGTTACCTGTTGGGCATCGCTACTCTGGACATAGTTGGCTATTATCCTAGCAGTAGCTTTCACACTTACATGCCCAATCAGTATCGCCTCGCCATTGGTGAGAGCCTGCGCAGCTCCCTTGGCAAGCGCCATCGCAATAGACTGAGGTTGCGTGACATGATCCAGAAAGAAATGCCGTTCCAAATAGGCCAATCCAATTTCATCAGCCATGTCGCGTCGAATGGTGTTGGCTGAGGTGAGAGAGTTCACAAAAAAGAGATCTTGGACTTTGAGCTGCTTAAAGAGTATACGCATTATTCGCTCGTCGCTGGAGGCACGTGATCCCATGTGATTATTCACTCCCTGAATGTTGGGCAAACTAGCAGTCATGGCCATAATTTTGTCCCGTATAACTTGATCACTATCTGAAACTAGAATGGCTTGCGGATCGGTAAGTGATCTATCAAGGGGCTCCATAGGAAGGTGGAGAATGTATTGGTGACCATGTTGCGCAATAAGCTGTACAGCACTTAATGAATGTTCCAAATTGGGAAGAATAGCAAAGGTAAGGGGGATATCCAGCGCTAAAAATTGCGAGAGATCTTCCAAGCTATAGCCTACATCATCAATAATTACAAATAACTTGGCCCCTTGCTCGGAAGGGGTTACCTCTGATGGGGAATCTCTCTCCACGGTAGAAGAGCCATCTTGGGTAAATGTAGGGGTGCTCGGTGAAGATTCGGGAATTGATGGTCGAGGTACACTAGCTAGCGCCTGGCTTGGGCGCTCAGCATTATCTGGGGTTGCCTCAGCTTCTAGGGCATCAGTCATAGCCGGGTCAGTACTCTGACTAGCAGTCCGTTCCCACACTGGAGCGCGCTGACCAATAATCAGCAATAGAGTACCCAAACTCAGCGCCATCATGATGATCGCAGCAGGTATTATCGCCCTTGAATGCATTAATGGTTTCAGTTATATAAACCCCTTTGTCAATTTCCGCATCTTACGCAGCGCGCTATCAAGATTTTTCCGCACCTCATATTCACTAAGCTGAAGCTTCTCGCCTATATCCTTTAAGGTAACTCTGGTTAGAGGGTTGAAGCGTAGCTCTATTACCCTTCTTTCATCCTCGTTGAGGGCATTAATAGCATTATCTACCGTCTCTTTCAGTGCTTTGTGGAGCAACTGCTGCTCGGGATTCAATGCACTATCGGCTTTAATTTGCTCGATAATATCCTCATCTTGATCTTCTAATCGGTTTTCAGCCGGGATTTTTGCCTCATGTATGGCGCTCTGGGTAATTTTTTTAAGCGGTACATTCATATATTCAGCTATTTCTGCATCACTAGGAGCTCGTCCCAACTGTTGGTTGAATAGAAAAAAGATCTCTTGAACACCTCTAATGGTCTGCTGTACATTCCTAGGAAGGCGAATCAGCTTATGATTTTTCTCTAAAAAATCCTGAATGGCCCTGCGTATCCACCATACCGCATAGGTGTTCAATCGTAAGTTGCGTTCCAATTCAAAATGATCAATGGCTTGAATAAGACCTATATGCCCCTCCTGCAATATATCGGCCATTATCTCGCCGCTAAGCCGATAGCGACGGGCAATCATCAGTACCAAATAAATATTAGACTCAATCAGCTTCACCTTAGCCTGCTCATTGCCCTGGAGCGTCACCTTTATTAGATGATACTCCTCCGACTTCGTTAAGCGAGGGGCCCGATGGGCACGTTTAGCGTAGTCCGCTAAAATTTCGCTGTAGGTACTCATCAGATAAACAATCTATTATTGATAAGCGCGCGTTGTATTAACATTTTAAATTACCTCCTAGACCTTAAAACAGATTTGCTATCTTTTCAAGCCGTTGGCCGGCGATGGTGAGGTTATGCGTTAACGTAGCTGTTCGTAGATCAACCTATCTATTCCCAAATTTCCACTATGGGCTAGCATAGTAGCATACTCTCGATAGAGGAAGTCTTCAAATATCTCTTGAGAGAGACCGCCATGGAGTGGATTATCTTGATGGTGAACGGTAGTACGCATGGCATTAAGCATCTGCTCAATCAGTAGCGAACTAAAATCTCGGCTAGTCTCCAATAGCTGATCGGTACTAGGCACTGGAGTTGATAGGCGGGAATTAGCGACCTCAGTAACAGTGGTGGGGCTTAAGTGGGGGTTTGGACTAGCAGACGATTCAATCATCGCTTAAGTCCATTGGCTATGCCTAACATGGTATCCGAAGTTTGAATGGCCCGTGAGTTAAGTTCGTAGGCTCGCTGGGCTACAATCATATTTACTAACTCGGTAACTACCTGCACATTGGATAGCTCCAAGAATCTATGGAGCACTATGCCGTTCCCATTCAGACCGGGACTATTGGCAATAGCTGCTCCCGATGCGGGACTCTCTTGAAATACATTCTCGCCAATTGCGGTGAGACCCGCTGGATTAACAAAGCGATACAGTTGTAGCTGTCCTATCTGAATTGGCTCGCTCTCGTCTGCTATACGAACAGTTGTCTCGCCATTTTGCGCTATACTAAGTGACTCGCGTACTGCATCTTCGGGGAGTACCGTCTCTGGCTGCAGGCGATAGCCATTAGAATTTACTAGTTGCCCAGCGGCATCTATTTTAAAGCTCCCATCTCGGGTATAGGCAAAACTGCCATCGGCAAGCAGGAGGCGAAAAAACCCTTCGCCTTCGATTGCTACATCGCCTACCTGACCAGTCTGTCGCAGGCTTCCCTGCTCAAAGATCTTTTGGGTTGCTGCGGGACGTACCCCATGTCCTACCTGTACCCCGACCGGTACTATGGTCTCCTCAGTAGCCGGAGTCCCCGCATTAAGATGGGTCTGATAGAGAAGGTCCTCAAAATCGGCTCGATTGCGCTTAAAACCGGTAGTATTGACATTCGAGAGATTGTTAGATATGGTATCAATGTTAAATTGTTGCCCAATCATGCCGGAGGCTGCAGTCCATAATGAGCGTACCATAATCTATACCATTCCCGCCTAACGCAATACCTGTCGTAGCAACTGCACTGTGCTCTCATCATGTGCCTGTATTACTCGTTGGCTGGCCTCATAGGCTCGATTAACCTCAATCATACGTACCATTTCGGTAACCGGATTAACATTTGCGGTCTCTAGAAATCCCTGCTGTATCTTTGGGCCCTCCTCAATCGTCACCGCCTCACCAGAATCTTCGGTGGTTCTCCATAGGCTGGAGCCCTGCTTTTGTAGATAGCGCGGGCGAGGCACTCCCACAACACGCAGAGTATCCAACAGATCTTCAGATCGCCAGTCGTTCTCTCTCCGAGAGACCAAACGAAAAGGGTCATCTTGAAAGTCGTTGTTAACATAGATGGCGCCGCGAGAATCAACATAAAAATTATTAAGCTTGATCGGTATTCGGCCATTCTCACCTAGCACCGGATAGCCCTCCTTGGTAACCAGAAGACTCTCTGGTCCAAGATGGAAACTACCATTACGGGTATAGCGCTCGCCATCGGGGGTCTCTACTACAAAGAAGCCCTCCCCCTCTAAGGCGAAGTCAAATACATTCTCGGTTTGACGCAGGCTGCCCTGCTCAAAAACAGTATATATCTCATTTTGCTCCACCCCAGTGCCCAATCGACCTACCACCGGTGCGCTATCTACTGATCCCCAACGTCCATCACTATGGGGAATGGTACGCAAACCGTCATCATTAAAGCGTCTAATAAGAATCTCGGGAAAGGCCTTGTGTATTGAAAGATCGCGCTTATAGCCACTGGTATTCACATTGGCCAAGTTGTTGGCTAAGGCATCCAGTCGCCGTTGTTGCGCTAACATCCCGCTAGCAGCGGTATACCATCCCCGTACCATAGATAGTATTATATCGACAGTTTGTAAAATATAATTGAATAAAACTGAAGCCGGACTATGGGCACCATCAGGCCTATTTTCAAAAGAATTGAAAGAGGGAAAATTGAAAGAAATATGAAGTAAAGTGTAAAAGAAAGTTGAAAATGATTGATTAATGGCATATCATGCTGATAGTTTAATCTCGCCGCGATAGCTCAGTGGTAGAGCAGCTCACTCGTAATGAGCAGGTCGTGGGTTCAAATCCCACTCACGGCTTATGAATTTTTTCCAAAGAATCTACCGCGGCTATTTGGATATTATCAAAAATTCTACAACCCTGCTGATAATAATTGCCATAACCTTCTTGAGTAGCGCGCTGATAGTGGTACCCTTGTGGTATGCGGCAACGCAGCGTCCCGACATCTATAGAACGCTCTTTCTACTAGCCGTTGCGCTATTGATACTTGCAACATCTGTGGGTTTCATTATTGTACAGGTCAAACGAGGCCATCTGAGGCAGTTGGCAGGCGCGATAGGCAAAATATGCAGTGTAATAGTAGCCATAGCCATCTTGGGTGCGGCGCTGCTCTTTCAGCATCTATGGATTATTGTGGCAAGCGCGCTCCTATTAGTGGTAATAGTTGGGCTTGTGGCTGCTCGCCAATAGACCGATACAACAAATATGCTATTATTAATCATACGCCGCACGCTATTGACTATGGTGAGTGCATTTTTCGCTATGCTGCCCGCAACACTTATGGGGATTGAGCCCAGTGGCGAGGTGCTACGCATTCATCCCCAAGATGCTCATTATGCTCAGCAACAGGAGGAATTGGAAGATTGGCACCGCGCACTGGCCCGTCAACAACCGCTACAAGAACTAAGAGAGCTACGGGTGTATCGCTATATGCTTAAGGAGCCCACCACGCTTATCACGCTGGCGGCCCGCTTTACGCTTCCCTATAGCGCACTCTCTACCATTAATCGCATTTCACGCAACGCTGATCTTACCGAAAACAGCGAGCTTCTTATACCAGCGGCTCCGGGACTTTTTATACCGCTAGAACCCTCAAGTGATCTGGAGAGACTAATGTATGAGCGGCGCATAAATAGCGAAGATTTGCCGCCCTATCAGCAGCTTACCATTGATAATGGAGTAGAGCGCCGGCAATTTCTCTTCCTGCCGGGAGAGGATTTTAGCGCCTTAGAGCGCATTGCCTTTTTTGGCAGACTCTTTCGCAACCCAATCCGCACTGGCAAAATCAGTTCGCTCTTTGGGACTCGTCCAGATCCCTTCACTGGCGATCCCTCATTCCATTATGGCGTAGACTTTGCTACTGCAGAACACCAACAAGTATATGCGGCGCGAGAGGGAAAAGTGCAGCAGGTTATCCTTAATGACCCCATATATGGAAACTATGTAGTTGTAGAACATGATGGTGGCTTTGAGACACTCTATGCCCACATGAACAGTATTGTAGTTCTTGAAGGACAGCGAGTCACCAATAGTAGCCAGTTGGGGACGGTGGGGAATACTGGACATAGCACTGGACCGCATGTACATTTTGAAGTACACCACTATGGGAATATCCTGGATCCCACCATATACCTTCAAAAACTGGATATCATACAATATGCTGGAGATCAGAAATAATCCTCAGAGGATTGCAGAGATAGCCTATGTATGCTATCCTTATGCTATATTAAGCGGCATCGGCCTATGAATAAACAGACTAAACGTACACCCCTCTATGTAGGAGGGGTAATTATACTTATATTAGTTTTTTTAGCCTTCTTTGGCGGTCCCTTTCTGGGGCTGGGGAACCAACAGCGCAGTAAAATTGTTTTTGGCAGATATCGCAATCGTGAGGTAGCATATGCGGCTGGCAATTATTTTGCGGTGAGTTTAGGCAATCTCTCCAATCAATTTCAGCAATCCTCCCTCCCGCAGAGTGATGCCGATTATGTACTGTGGCGAGGGGCCTTTGATGAGGCCCTCTTTCACGAGGCACTTATGTATTTAGCAGAGACATCCAATATGGATGTTTCTGAACTAGCAGTAGATACCGCGATAGCCAGTAGCGGACAATTTCAAAGTGCAGATGGCTTTGATGTCACGCAATGGCGTAGTTTGACACAGACCGAGCGGCTGCGTGTACGACGCTATACCCGCGAGGCGCTTATTCATAATCGGGTACTGGGAGATATACAGTCGGGTATCCTAATTGGGGCACCGGAAATTAAATTTATTGAGGATGCGGCGCAACAGGAGCGGCAGATTCGTTTCGTCTCCATTGGCACCGCCCAGTTGGCCGATATCGATATGGAGCGATACATTGCCGAAAACCGATCTCTCTTTGTCCGTATTCGCTCAACCCGATTGGAATTATCTGGCACATTAAATGAGGCTGAGCGAGTGCGGGATCGGCTGGAGGAGGATGGTTCAAATTTTACCCGTATTTTGCAGGAATACTCTGTAGATGGAGGCGAAGCTAGTGATAGCCCTGCAGGATGGTACTATTTTTATGAGTTAGCGCGTCAATTTCCCAGCGCTGAGAATGTCTCTTCACTGTTAGAGGTGCCGGAGGGGCGCCTTTCGGAGATAATCTCAGAGAATGATCAGCATGCTATCTTTTTTGTTCAGGAACGTCTTCCGGTGGAGGAGCAAAATCTGACAGCGCTCTTAAGCGATGCCCGCGCCTATTTAAGAAACTATGACACAGTATCGCTACAGGATTATCTTGCGGAGGTTGCCGGAGATGTTGCCGCCGACAGTCAGCGCAATAATTCGCTCACTGAGACTGCTAAGAGCTATAAACTCGCAATAGAAGAGAGCAGCTATTTTAGTATCAATTTTGCTAATAACGAACTCTTTCCGACAGTAGAGGGAGAGAGCGCAGAAATTTTGGAGGGCGCCGCCAATAGTGAAGATTTTTTTCTCTCAATATTTAGCCTACAAGAGCAAGAGATAAGCCAACCAATAGCTGCCGGCAATAGCTATATTGTGGCCCAGTTGACCGGGATACGCACCAGCGATCCAGAATTTTATGAGTTCTTCGATAGCTTTTATCACTCTCAGAATGAGCGCTGGCAGGGTGATGATGCACGGCGTATATTGCTTAAGCGCGATGTGGTATTTGACAATTTTGAAGAGACATATACGCAGTTAGTTAATAACCAAAATACTCAAACACCATGAGCGGCGCCTCTCTACGCATAGAGAGGCGTAATGATTCACAGCAGGTATACTTTTTAGAAAGGCGACTCTATCGCCATGATTCACCCCGTTTGGGCGCCGAGGAGCGCGCCCAGCAGTTTAAAGGTTCCCCATCTACCTTAGTTATCGTACCTTCACCATTATTAGGATACGGGATAGATGTATTGCTCCAGCAATGTACTGCAGATTGTCATATTGTCTGTATTGAGATCGATATAGAGCTAGCGGCCCTGGCTCACCAGTGGCTTCCCCGCTCTTGCAAGAGCTATCATGAGCTAAGTTGTTATCTGCCATGGAGAGAGGAGGATACTGCAGAAATATATAGAAAGGTACAGCAGTATAATCTGCGCTCAGTAGAGTTGGTATCTCTTAATGGAGGCTATCTACTCCATAATAAACATTACCAAGCAATACTAGCCTTCTGCCGACATGTCATTCGCCTCCACTGGCAAAATAGACTTACTCTTATTCGTATGGGAAGACTCTGGATGCGCAACATTTTTCGCAATCTAGTGCTCTTTCCTCCGCAAGCCAGCGTGGATCAACTCCAAAGCAATTATCCAATTTTGGTAGTAGGAGCTGGTCCATCAACAGAGGAATATATGGAGACTATTGCTACCTATCGTAATCGAATCTGTATTGTGGCGGTGGACAGCGCTCTTTCCATGCTCTATAGCCATCGAATAATACCCAACATGGTGGTGGTGGTGGAGGCGCGGCAGTGGAATGTGATGGATCTCAGTGAGATGCTACAGTCATCGACGCGCTATATAATGGCCATGGATATCTCTGCTAATCCTTCGGCGCATAGAATAGGTGCCGCGAAGCGCGCTCTTCAATTCTGCTCGCGCTTTGCGCCGCTCCACTTCTTTAATCGTCTTCAGCAATATGGTGTTGCTAGTCATCTTCTTCCCGCATTGGGCTCTGTGGGCTGTGTGGCATTATATTTAGCACTACAATTGGGCAGTGCTCCTATCTTTACCGTAGGGCTGGATTGTAGCTACGAGATTGGAAAAACCCATGCCAAAGGGGCACCGCTACTCCACTGGAACATACTCAACTGGCATCGATTAAGGGCCAATCCGTTGGTAGTTCACTCTCTAGCGCGACCATCATTCTTCATGAGCGGAAAATCAGAGCGGCGTTATCGAACTGATCTTAATTTAATGGGTTACGCAGAGCAGATCCGCGCCCTAGGAAGGCAAGATCAGCACTCTCGTCTGTTTGATATTGGCCAATGGGGATTGGACCTGAATTTACCGCTCATTGGAAGAGAGGAGTTTGTTTCGCTAATTCGCCTCCAGTCGCCGCCACCATCCAAGCATATTAACAGCATGCTACAGGAGCGTAATCCAATTGATTCCCGCCAATCGGCCCAAGCGGCGCGTCAGCTAGTACAAGATATAGCAACCGAGCTGAAGGAATATATTGGATTACTAAGGCGAGGAGCGCAATCCAATAGCCGCGGCCGAGAGTTGGCACAGTTACTGGACTTTGTTAATATCGATAATGCGCAGCGCGCCGCCCATGGCACGCATGCGCTCCATTCGGCTAGTGATTATCTTCGACATATTAGGTCACTTCTCGCGGCAATTTAAGTACCGAAAGAAAGATGTCATGCGGCAGCCGGACCTTGCCAATCTGCTTCAACTTGAACTTTCCCTTTTTTTGTTGAGCTAACAGCTTTTTCTTGCGGGTTACATCACCACCGTAAAGTCCGGAGGTAACATCTTTTCGGTAGGCTGGAATATTCTCTCGCGCCACAATTCGATTGGCAACTGCCGCCTGCACCGGTATAACAAATTGATGGCGGGGTATTTTACTGCTCAAGAGCTGGCAGAGCGCGCGGGCACGACGGGCCACCTGTGAACGATGCACCAGTATCGAAAGCGCCTCCATCACTTCGCCAGCTACCAGTATGTCAATTTTGGCTAAATCAACCTCTCGATAGTGATCAAGCTCATAATCAAAAGAGGCAAAACCGCTACTCACTGATTTCAGTTCATCGTAAAAGTCATAAACTATCTCGGCCAATGGTAACCTACAGTGAAATTCAACCTTCTGTTCATCAAGATAGTGCATATTATGATCAACAGAACGTCTATTGTTACATAGCTGCATGATTTTGCCGATGGAGGAATGGGGAGTGATAATAGTCACCCGTACATAGGGTTCGCGAATGATTACAATGTGCTGCGCTTCGGGGAACTGCGCCGGAGAATTTATAGTATAGGTTGTTCCATCTACCGCATCAATCTCATAACGTACCGAAGGCGCGCTACTAATTATTGAGAGATGAAATTCACGTTCTAGCCGCTCCTGTATGATTTCCAGATGTAGCAGACCCAGAAATCCGCAACGAAAACCCAATCCCAATGACTGAGAGGAATCGGCCTCAAAGGTAAAGGAGGTGTCGTTTAACTGCAGTTTTTCCAATGCATTCCGTAGTTTAAGATGCATATCGCGGTTTTCGGGAAAGAAGGAGGAGAATACCGCCGGTTTTATGTGACGGAAGCCCGGCAAGGGCTGCGCGGCCCGCCGCTCCAGATGACTAAGGGTATCGCCTACTGAGATATCAGAGACCGTTTTGATATTGGCAATCATGTATCCCACCTCACCAGCTGCAAGTGTGCTGGTAGCCATCCGCTCAATACCAAAATGCCCTACCTCTTCCACCCGGAAGCGCACGCTGTGCTGCCAGCCGGTTACCACATCGCCCGCCTGGAGACGGCCATTTACCATTCTTAAGTAGACAATTACGCCGCGGTAAGGATCATAATGTGAGTCAAAAATACGGGCTTGCAAGGGTTGTCGTTCATTCCCCTGTGGAGATGGAATGCGCTTAATGAGTGCACTTAATAGTTCCTCAATGCCTTGATTGGCTTTGGCAGAAATCAACAGGGGGTGGCTATCTAATCCCAACAGATGGGCTATTTGATGGCCTACCCCATCAATATCTGCGCTAGGCAGATCAATTTTATTGACCACCGGCAGTATCTCCAATCCATATTCGGTAGCTAAATAGAGATTGGAGAGGGTCTGCGCCTGTACCCCCTGGGCGGCATCTACCAATAGCAAGGCGCCTTCGCAGGATGCTATGGCTCGCGAGACCTCATAGCTAAAATCGGCATGTCCCGGTGTGTCAATAAGATTCAGGATATAGCCGGCGTAGGGAATAGTGATGACATGCGATTTAATAGAGATGCCCCGCTCGCGTTCCAGATCCATACTATCTAGAAATTGATTTTTAAAATCACGAGGGGTGGCTATCGCTGAATGTTCAATTATCCGATCAGCTAGCGTAGATTTACCATGATCAATATGAGCAATAATCGAAAAATTACGGATGGTTGATCTATCCATCTGGATTAAATAAAGTGCGGTTGGTCCAACAGGCTGCCAACTTGAACGCCACTATCATTAAAACTATTGCTGCGTTTCTTAACCACTATCCTTATGGAGACCAGACGCCGGTGGCTGTCGACATTCCACTCGTAGAGTTGAAAGGTATCGCCCTGGCTGATATCTAACTGATCGGCGGTGGTTCCCGGATATACCCGCTGTACTACATATTCCCGGGGTGGGAGATTCCGATTGGTTCTCTGCACGTCAATACCAAAAAGCGGGGTAAAGAGGTATTCAACCTCTTGAGTCTTTAAGAGCTCTTCAATGGGGCTTTTTGGTCTACTCCCCAACTTTACTAGTCCACTGTGCTGTGCCTCATTATCAGACCATTCCACCCTCACTAGCGCCTCGGGTCGATGCCTTACCAGCAATTCCTGCGCTTCGCTAATCGAACGCGGGGCGCTATTGGCTATTTTGAGCAGGGTACTCCCCTTCTCTATCCCTAGCTTATCTGCCGGACCACCCGGTACCACATACTGGATCTCCAACTTTCCTTGCGATTCAAAGAGCGATGCGCCTAACCAAGCATGCTCCACCTGTCCCCCGGCATAGAGCTGAGGTATTAACCTCCAGACCCACTGGGCCGGAATGGCAAAGTTGATGCCATAGAATTCCTGAATACCAGCAAATACTATGCCCATCAATGTCCCCTGATCATCAATAAGTGGGCCTCCAGAATTCCCCGGATTGACCGGCGCATCTATCTGCAGCGCCTCGCCAATTTGCAGAAACCTCCGATTAGGAGAGGATATCACCCCTGAGCTAATAGAGCTCTGCAACCCAATGGGAGAGCCTAAGGCAAATATCCGACTGCCATATCCAATATCATGGGGACTGTTCTCCAGTCCAAAAACATAGGTTGGCTCCCATTCAGCCTTAAGCAATGCTATATCAAATATGGGATCATATCCTATTACTCGCGCTGGTAGGCGCAAATGGAGATTTGAGGGGAGCTGTAGATAGAGACGGCTATAACCTTCGTAGCTACTGTCCACCTCGCTAGAGATTATATGATAGTTAGTAAGAACATGCCCCTCAGTGTCAATAAAAAACCCGCTTCCTACAATTCTGTCTGGCACACCTACCCCTCGCTCTATTCTATAACCTCGATCAACCCACACTGTAACCAAACCATCAAGCACCTCCTCTAGATTAAGGGCGGGAGTTTGGCTGTCGCGGTCTTTCCCCAAAATGCGGTTAATTCGCTGAGCAGCTTGATGATGGTTGTGCTGCTGCGCTATGTTCAACAGCTGCTGTAGCTCATCAGTAGCCAAGAGCCCTCCGCTATCGATCTGGGCAAAAGAAAAGAGCGCCGGAAGTATCTCGCCATTTGCGAGTTGTTGACGAGTAAGCGCTAGGTATATTTGATCACGCGACCATTTTAACTGAGGCGCAAGCTGTAGTGTCTCTAGAATTTGATGTAATGCTAACGCCTCATCGAATTTCTCTGCACCCACCTGATCGTTAAAATGACTAATAATGTTAGCACTAGCTTGACTCAGATATTGAGAGAGCTCATCCTCTTCAAAAAGATTACTCTCTCGACCATATAGATCTACTAATTGGATAGCCCGCGCCGGATCATCATCAATATGGTTGAGTATGTTACGCTCGTAGAGGGTGCGCTGCTCACTGGGTTCAATCAACCCCGCTGGGCTTTGGGGCTTATAAGAGAGACAGGAAAGCGGTAGGACCAGGCCGGCTATTACGGTAAGCCATAGCGCCATTCCCCGGAGGCAACGCCACAGTGGAGCTGAAATACTACATCGATAGTAGGTAATCACTGAATAGATACCTGTAATAGCTCTACGGTGCATATCTCCATGCCGGCTACCAAGCCTTCAAAGAGAAAGATGGGGCTGATATCAACCCTTTTTCTTGGTCCGTTTGGTGACTTTTGCATTGCTATCTTTAATATCCTGCGCATCTAAAGGGCGTATCTTTCTATTACTGTGATCACGTTTGAGCAGTTTCAAGATATCATCATCGTTAAGCGTCTCATGCTCCATGAGCTCATTAGTTAAAAGCTCCAACTCATCGCGATGCGCGTCGAGAATACTGCGTACCTCATCCAGACAGCCATCAAGAATGGCCCGGATCTCCTTATCAATGGTGGTAGCCGTGCTATCCGAGTAATCATGATGGCGCGCAATCTCTTTGCCAAGAAATATCGGTGTCTCCTCTTGACCTAAGGAGATGGCCCCTAGCGAGCTCATGCCCCACTCAGTAACCATTTTGCGCGCCAAGCTGGTGGCCTGCTCTAGATCTTGCTGTGTACCGGTGGAGGTCTCGCCATAAATAAGCTCTTCAGCGGCAAAGCCGCCATAACAAATCTTAATCCGATCTAAGAGCCAATTTTTACCGCGACTATAGACATCCTCATCGGGAAGGGAGAGTGCCAATCCCAACGCCCTGCCTCGCGGAACCACTGTAACCTTATGGAGCGGATCGGCATATTCACAGTAGTAATGCAAAAGCGCATGTCCGCTTTCATGGTAGGCGGTTTTGCGCTTCTCCTCCTCTGAGAGAGTACGAGATCTCCGCGCCACTCCCATAAGTATTTTGTCACGAGCCTCTTCAAAATCTTCCATTGCTACCTGGCTACGGTTATTGCGGGCCGCAAAGAGCGCTGCCTCATTGCTCAAATTAGCCAGATCTGCACCGGAGCAGCCGGGGGTAGCGCGCGCCAATCGATGTAGATTAACACTCTTTGACAGCTTTAATTTTATGGTGTGGATCTTTAGAATATCCTCTCGCTCCTTTATATCAGGCATATCAACCACAATCTGCCGATCAAATCTGCCAGGACGCAGCAGTGCGGGATCCAACACATCTGGACGATTGGTAGCCGCCAGCATGATCACGCCCTCTTTAGTATCAAAGCCATCCATCTCTACCAACATCTGATTGAGGGTCTGCTCTCGCTCATCGTGACCGCCGCCATAACCGGCGCCCCGTACCCGACCCACAGCATCTAGCTCATCTACGAAGAGTATGCAAGGGGCTTGGCGTTTCCCCTGCTCAAAAAGATCACGCACTCGACTAGCGCCCACTCCCACAAACATCTCTACAAAGTCTGAACCCGACATTTGAAAGAAATTGACGCCCGCTTCGCCGGCACAGGCCTTTGCCAACAGAGTCTTTCCAGTCCCGGGCAAGCCCACTAATAGAATGCCCTTAGGTATTCGAGCGCCAATTTTGGTAAACTTCTCTGGCTTTTTGAGAAACTGCACCACCTCTTCCAGTTCATATTTTGCCTCTCGCTGACCGGCAACATCGGCAAAGGTAACCTTCTCTTTTTCTAGATCTACCTTACGAGCGCGACTACGACCAAAGGAGAGCGCCCGATTGCCGCTGCCCTGTAGCTGGCGAAACATAAACCAGATAATTGCAAAGCCGATTATCCATGGCAGAAGATCAATAAAAACTGAAAAGGGGGTTATCTGACGCGGTGCTCCCGAAAAACGTATCTCCTTTTCACGCAAGAGCTGAATTAATTCAGCATCAAAATAGGGAATGTTGGTCTTAAATTGATTATTTATGCGCTCCTCGCCCTTAAGAGCACCCTGTATCTCATACTGATCAATAATACGAACCGATTCTATCTCACCATCTTGAAGGAGGCCCAAAAATTGCGAATAGGGAATTTCCTGTACCCCGCTGCTCCGTTCTGACACTATTAAGACCATAAATGAGCTCACAATAAGCACCAAAAAGATCAGCGCTAGATAATTATTACGAAAGGAGAAGGGGGGGCGTTTGAGGTCTGGCGACTTATTAGTCTGCTGGTTCATATTTTTCTCCACATCCTATTCCATAGTCGGGAAGAGAGCCATTAATCTGCTGCATATTCTGAAGCGGGCGCGGCAGTGTTGGCTCTCTGCACGCCTCTCCATGAGTACTCACCCTCCAACTAGCCACCCGTGAATCGGCAATTACATCGCCGACGCTCCAGGCTTGCGCCAACTGTCGAAGGGCGAACAACGCAATCTGTCCCATTCTATCTTCAAGTATACACCGATAATTAATTATTAGACAACCCGCTTTATTACTCTGTGACGATTGATGTGATAAGCCAACAATCTCTATGTGAATGAGTAGGGGATCATTAACCAGCGCGCAGTGGAACCACAGCAATACTGAGCTTAAGCTTCGGTTGCCACCCGCTGGTGGGACGATACGCATAGAGCTCTCTAGCTGCGGAGTGGCAATGCGAATAAGCGCCGGGCGTGGCGCCTCCTCGACAGAGGAGAGCCGCGCCATATAATGGAGAGGCGCTGGTAGGCGCTCCTCAATTCTCCAATAGAGCCAGGGTCCCTCTAGGGAGAGGCGAATACCATAGCCGATGCCAATCATTCTAAAATTCTCGGAAGCTCCATACTCAGCTAGGGAGGCCAGAGCTGCATCAAAAAATCTCCGAGGTATCCGCCGCCGCGGACTGCTCCTATTTAGGAGCTGGTAGAATGAGTAGAATTGCAACAGACGCGGAGCGCTACAGAAATGCGTCCACTTAATGCGATAGGCCAATGCGGTAAGCGGTTCCCACAAGAGCTGATAGGTGGATTGCTCTTTAATATATGCCAGCATCTCCCCTAGCTGCTGACTCAGCTGCTGAAGTGAATCACGATAGCCGGGGAAGAGAAATTGGATGGCGGGGATCAGACGACGACGGATGGCATTCCGGAGATGGCGTGGCGAGCGGTTAGTGGAATCGAGGCTAGCTCGTATATGATGCTGATGGGCATAGTTAATGAGCTCCTTTTTGGAGAATGCATGAAGGGGGCGTAGGTAGCGAAGCTGGCTACCATGCCATTGCTCCTCCCTCAAGGGAGGAATACCCTGCAGACCGGCGACACCTTCTCCCTGCAGAAGGCGCATAAGTATTGTCTCGGCTTGATCATCAAGATGATGCGCTAGCAGGAGGGCATCTAAGGCGTAGTGGCGCATAATCCGCCGAAACTGTGCATAACGTAGCTCGCGGGCGGCCATCTCAATACTTATTCTTTTTCTCTTTGAGTATCGCATAATAAATCCCCGAGGCACGCTACACACTATCAGTGGGCAGTCAAAGGAAGAGAGGCATCGCTTAATGCATTGTAGATCCTGCCGATAGCTACGCGCAGAACGCAGCTGATGATTAACATGGAGGGCTAGCAGTTTGGCAAAGGGATGGGCACTCTGAAGGGTACAGAGCGCATGCAACAATACCAAACTATCTACGCCGCCCGATACCGCAACGGCAACTCTAGCAGAGCTACCCAGCCCGGCCTCTGTCAGCTGCGCCGCCACCCTGCGGGGCAACCTTTCAATGGGGGGAGACATGAATATACTCAGCTAGACTCTCTATAGCATGCGGATGGCTACAGATAGCTGCCGCGGCATGGTGGGTCACTTGGTCATAGATGGCCCGCTCCGGCTTGGGGGGTCGAGAAAGCACATAGTGCGGCACCTCGCTATGGGAGGGGGGGCGGCCTATTCCGATATAGAGCCGGGGGAAATTATTGCCAATACGCGAGATAAGCGATTTCAGTCCACCATGACCGGCGCTGCCTCCTTGAGTTTTAAGGCGTAATTTTCCAACTGGAAGATCCAGGGTATCGCATATTACCAATAGCCTATGGCTACTCCACAACGCCGCGTAACGTTGACTGAGGGGCGCTATGATCGCCTGTGAATTATTAATGTAGCTCTGTGGCTTAATCAGCGCCAACGCACCTGCTCCTATATGGCACTCAGCATAGCGGAAGAGACCTGAAGACTCCAATCGAAAACGCATCCTCTGTCGTTGGGCTATTTTATCAACTACCGCAAAGCCCACATTGTGCCGCGTGCCATGATAAACTCTCCCGGGATTGCCCAACCCTATTACAATGGAGAGCGGCGACCTAGTTAGAAGGTTATTCTTCGTTGAGGTGCTCTTCCCCTTCCTCTTCCTCGGCCTTAGCTTCAGCTTCAGCTTTGTCGGTTGGGAGCTCTATCTTAGGCATGGCTACATGGCTAACAACCTGATCTTCGCTATTGAGAGTTCGTACTCCCTCGGGAAGACTGATATCACCCACATGAATGCTATGGTTAATCTCCAAATGTGAAATATCTACAGCTATCTCTTTAGGTAAGTTACGCGGCAGACATACTATCTCTAATTGGTGCAACGGCTGTTCAAAAATTCCGCCTTTTCGTACCCCTGACGAGGAGCCAGTAATGGTAATAGGAACATGGGTTTTGAACTCTTTGCCCCTCTCAAACTCCAAGAAATCGATATGCAGTATCTGGCCATTTCGCGGATCAAAGTCATAGTCTTTGACTAATACATCACGGCTTTTGGAATCTATATGCAGAGCAATGATAACATTTTCCGGGACTGGATAATAGCGATGCATGAAGCTATGCTCATCTATGCTAATGGCTACTGGTTTGGTATGACCATAGACAATGGCCGGTATTTTGCCGGCGGCCCGTAACCTTTGAACGGCGCGCTTATGGGTGGGGATTCGTTTCTCAGCGTGGAGGATATTGCGAGCGCCTTCATCTGTGGATGCTACCATCTATATCCCCTTAAGTATGACCCCATCTTGACTGTTCTCTCAAAACTCTCTCAAAACCTTTTCAAAGCTGGGACGGTAGGATTCGAACCTACGATCCCGGGACCAAAACCCGGTGGCTTAACCCCTTGCCCACGTCCCATTCTATACTATTGTAGCATCTATGGCAAGTTACTGTCCATACTCCCTAAGGAAAATAAAGAGAGAGTTGACCGCTCTCCAACAAGAAATACAGCGGAGAGCTGCGTTTCTGCCTACAATAAAAAGGGCCATGAAAACATGATAACTATTGAATATAGAATGACCAATTAGATATGGAATGGGTAATCAAAAAAGGCCGAGGGCCGGCGATTAAACACAAGTCCTCAACCCATTATTATTTAGAAGGAAGGTTTCTTATGAAGCTTAATTATTTTAGTTGTTTGTAGGATACAACAGTCTTGCCATTAATCTTTCTTAGCAAGTATAGGATACAGGCCTTTTTTGCCTCTCCTTAAAGTGCCATTTAATTATTAGATGTATATGAGGGTGTACAATGGTTGAAGAGTGATAATAGCTTAACCATTAGGAAATTAAAAGAGAGGGCTGACCTCCTCTCTCTCCTCACTCCCGAAACTGTGCCACGGAGAAATGAGACTCGCTACACAAAAAATAGGGAGGGGTTAAACCCTCCCTATCCTATCTTTAGACGCGCTTCTCTACCTCTGGCCCTTTTGCGGCTATCTATTATTGATAGCGGAGTGCATAGAGGGCATCATTTGTAAATCCCACCATATAGAGGGTGCTGCCAATGGCCGCTAGACCGGCTGGTTGGACTTCGCTCACGCCAAAGTTGGTTGCACTGCCCACTTGGGTTGCGCTACCGGTAATAGTGTCTAGGGTAACCAGGACATCACTGGACGCCGCCGCCATATAGAGGGTGCCACCAATGGCGGCCAGGCCGGCAGGATTGTCTTCGCCCTCGCCAAATTCGGTTGCACTGCCTACCCGGGATGCCATACCATCGGGGGTCATATCAGCGGAGTCAATGTTGATGGTATAGAGGGCAGTTTGAGCCCGTCCTATCATATAGAGGGTGCCATCAATGGCGGCCAGGCCGGTTGGTTGGCCTTCGCCCACGCCAAATTGGCTTACACTGGCATCACTCACCAGGGTGGCTCTACCGGTAGTAGTATTTAGGGTATAGAGGACCGCTTGGCCCCATCCCGTCATATAGAGGGTGTCACCAATAGCTTCCAGAGCATATGGTGAGATTTCGCTCACGCCAAAGCCGGCGGGCGTATTTCCCACCTGGGTTGCTGTACCGTTATCGGCGGAGCCATCCTCGTCACTAATATCTAGGGTATACAGGACATCATTTGTAAATCCCACCATATAGAGGGTTTCGCCGATGGCGGCTAGGCCGCTTGGAGCGTCTTCGCCCTCGCCAAATTGGTTGGCCCTGCCTATGCGGGTGGCCTCTCCTACCGCTACTTGCCCACAGCTTCTGCCAACTACATCAGTGGTGCCATCCAGTCTATAGAGCAGATTGCAGCTAGCACAGCGGGTTAGACCATCGGCAGTGGCATCTCTGAGCGATGAGGCGCTGCCGTTGGCACAGGCATATCTATATTGGGATCCACCACCAGGACCTCCCCCTCCATTATTCGCAGCCGGACAGGCTACCAATACTACCAGGGCCACCAATACCATTAAGGCGATCCCCAGGGTGCCCCCAAGCATCCTCCCCTTAAGCGGGGAATGCGAGGAGCTGTGGTTCTCTCTCTGGCAAGTATTAAGAGAGCTTACTCTCTCTCTCTCTCTCTCTCTCTCTCTCTCTCTCTCTCTCTCTCTCTCTCTCTCTCTCTCTCTCTCTGAAGCGTTTTACGAGTGCTCAGTCGCTCCTTCACTCTCTCATTCTCTCCTAAAAGGAAAGAAATTGGATTATGTAATATCATTACTATAATCCTCCTTATTTATATTTATTTGGTAGGCACAAAATGAACTATAACTAGGGGAGAGGAGCATAGCTTCCCTCCGCATAGCACACTATAGCCAACTGGTGCATTACCATAGGTATATGTATACCCTATTGGATATGTAATGGCAAGGTTTTTTTAAGAAATTTAGGAAAATAAAGAGCCATCCTGACCCCTTTCTCCAGCAAGAAATGTAACGGAGAGCTGCGTTTCTGCCTACAATAAAAGGAAATTAAAGAGAGAACTGGCCGCTACTTCGGCAATTTCTGCACAAAAAAAGGGAAGAGTTAAACCCTTCCCTATCCTATTGGAATCGCGCTTCTCTGTCTCTGTCCTGTACACCCTCACTCCCTAGAAGCATTGTTACACTCTCTAATCCAACTCAATGGGTTTTCTCATCTCGGCTAACGGGAAGCCTACAGATCAACAAAGGGGAGATTATCGCCCATCTCACCGGGCCCATCGCCTCGAGCATCGCCATCTTCCAGACCTAGCTGGCCAACAGTGTTTCTTCCCCAACACTTAACGCGGTCATTATCCAACAGGGCACAGCTGTGATTGACACCTGCATCTATCTGGGTGGCAGTTCGGCCGCTCCCTAGATCAATAGCTGGGAAACTATCGCCCATCTCACCGGGCCCATCGCCTCGAGCATCGGTATCGCCCAGACCTAGCTGGCCAACAGAGTTATATCCCCAACACTTGACGCTTCCATTGTCCAACAGGGCACAGCTGTGACCTATTTCAGTATTAACTCCACTAATTGTTACTAAATTTCCATTGGCTACTATCTGAGTAGCGGTTCGGCCAGTGCCTAGACCAATAGCCGGGATAGTAGCCACCCCATCAGTGGTGCTTTCGCCTAGGGTGCGGGCATGACCCTGACCTAGCTGGCCAACAGTGTTTCTTCCCCAACACTTAACGCGGTCATTATCCAACAGGGCACAGATATGCCCGCGAGCCGCTGCCACCTGTGTGACAGAGGCCAATCCCGGACCAGGGCCAGGCGCAGGCGCAGCCGGACAGGCTACCAATACTGCTACTAAAAGTAGCACCAGGGCTCCTAAAATAGCCCCTAAAGCGCCATTAAGAATCTTATTTCTAATCATAACAAATTTCCCCTTTTCTCTCTCTGGGTGCTTGGGGAGCGCTCAGTTACTCTGTACGCTCTCTCTTCCCTAAAAGGAAAGAGGGAGCGTATTTAATATTGTTACACATTTTTTTAAGGCAGGGCTTAGCCCTGCCCTTTTGTGGCTTAGCATTGGATAGCTATCGCCTTATTCACGGTGCAGTGCGAATAACATAGAGTGCTCTATTGTCATTTCCAAGCATATAGAGAATAGTGCCAATCCCTGTCAATCCTTGTGGATCCTCCTCATTCACCATGCCAAAGCCGGCGCCTAATGAACCCACTTGGGCTGCTGTGCCGGTAGTAGTATCAAGAGTATAGAGACGGGCCAAACCGCCTCCTCTCGACAGATAGAGGGTGTTGCCCACCGCGCCAAGTCCGTATGAATTCAAAAAACCTCGGCCAAATCCTCTTGGGCCCACCCGGTATGCCATACCATCGGAGCTCCCATCAGTGGGATCAACATTGATAGTAAAGAGGGCATGTAGGCTCTCTCCCACCATATAGAGAGTGTTTGTGCTGTCAATACCGGCCAGTCCATCAACCAATCTTTCACCCACTCCAAAGCCGGCGTCCACACTGCCCACTCGCGTTGCAATACCATTAGTAGTGTTGAGGGTGTAGAGGAATGAAAAGTTTCCGCTTCCCGTTATATAGAGGGTGGTACCAAGCGCACCAAGTGCCCTGGGTTTCAATGTATTAGTAAGTCCTGTGCCTTGGCCAAAATTGATTGCGTTGCCCACCCGGTATGCCATACCATCGGGGCTCCCATCAGTGGGATCAATGTTTATGGTGTAGAGTGCACCTGTGTCAACTGAGCTTTGAGCTATCATATAGAGGGTGTCACCAATGGAGGTCAGGCCTCTTGACATTACAAGCCCCAAACCAAAACCTGCAGCAAGGTCACCCACTTGTCGTGCTTCTCCTAGTGGTACGGCGTTACAGGTAGTGCCCACGATCGGCGAGGTAGCACTCAGCTCATAGGTAAGATCGCACGCAGTACAGAACGTTTGACCCGCCATAGTAGGGGTCGCTGTGGATGGTGTGCCATTATCACAGCTGTAGTTCAAACGGTTACAGATCATACCAGCACCTCCGGCTGTCAATGTATAGCCAGTATTGCATGACATACAGTTTTGCCGCGCACTCCTGTCGAACATCATGATTGTGCCGCTCACTGGCAATCCATTATCGCAGAGAAAAGGAAAATCAGTTGCACAGACGCTACCTGTCAACAGTGATCCCGTATCACAACTTGCGCATCTTTCAACATAATTATTGCCAGGAGGCATCCCGGTTTGGGGGACTCCGCCATCACAAGTATACTCAGTGCGGATATCACACCGATTATTGATTAATATGTAGGTAGAGTCACACGCTATACAATTCTCCCTATCCCTACTAGTGGTCGCGCCAGTAGCCTCCATTCCATTATTGCAGGTAAACGGGCGGGATGTAATGCCGCCACCAGGGACTGGGGATGGGGATGGGGATGGTTGACATCCTGCTATTACTAATCCTAATAGGATAGCCATTGTGACTATCTTCATCATATTAAATCCCTTATTATATAATTCTCTAGAATAACTCCGGGTAGCTGAACCGCGCTAGTCATGCTATACATCCGGTCATACCCAAATGGCTTTACAATTATCTTGCACGTATATCAATACTTCCCTTATCCATAATATCTATCCTCATGCATATAATATTATATTCAATAATTAAGAAATAATATGAGTATTTTTTTTAGGGGCTGACCTACTTAAGCATTGTATGCAATTCTTAAGTAAGTATGGAGCGAAAAAGCAGGCTATCTAGCGCACAGATAGAGAAGTTAATAGAACACTTTGTGGTAGGCACTCCCGCCTGAAGCGCGGCACCGTTTTTGCAAAGTAAGCCGGAAGAGCGCAATTGCCCGGTATCACCGATTGTGTCAAACATCTCGGTAGTATAAGCATTAATAATACCTCTTCCAGTAGTAGTGATACTGAAGTAATCGATATCAGAGCCGGTTTCGATTTTTCCCTCTATAGTAGATCCTGATGTTATTAGGGTTGTATCTGATTGGACATTGCCATAGTCATCAGTAGGAGGGTATCCCCCACAGGTAGCGAGAAAGAGGGCTACTCCTAGCCCTAAAGCTATAAGACCTAATATTACAAGGCTTAAGGACATAACTAGACCGTTTATCATTTTATTATTAGTATTCATTTGTCCTCCATTTTGTCTTCCGTTTATCCTCCCCTTTTTCTTTCGTCTAATCTCAATCATAAACTACCTCTTTTAATAACACTATTAGCTATGCAAGAATATACTATATATATTCAAGTATTTCAAGCTTTTTTAAGAAAAAATTTAGCAATTATTCATATAAGTAGGCTCAACATTTGTTGATATATATTTAATAGGTATTTAATGGTACAGCTCTCCTAAACTGGCACAATGAGAGAGCGTAATCTGAAAAAGACTGCTTCAATTACTGAATATGATTGCCTAATTTTATAGCTATATGCTACAATTCTAGCATGTCAACCGAATGGTGGCGCAGTGCCCTTATCTATCAAATATATCCCTGCAGTTTTTACAGCGCGGGCGGAGAAAACCTAGGTGATCTGGCAGGTATTAGCCAAAAGCTGGATTATCTAAAGGCGCTAGGAATAGATATTATCTGGATATCTCCCTTCTTCCCTTCACCTTTGAAAGATGCCGGCTATGATGTAAGTAACTATTGCGATATTGATCCCCGTTTTGGTACCCTGGCCGACTTTGATCATCTGGTAAGGGAAGCTCATCAACGAAAACTCAAGATAATGATTGACCAGGTCTATAATCATACCTCAGATCTTCACCCGTGGTTTGCAGAATCTTGTAGCAATCGAGACAATCCTAAGGCCGATTGGTATGTATGGGCCAATCCTAAGGAGGATGGCAGTCCTCCCAACAACTGGCTTTCAGTTTTTGGCGGTCCAGCCTGGAATTGGCATACCAGCCGCCGTCAATATTATCTGCATCAGTTTCTAAAAGAGCAGCCCGACCTTAATTTTAATAACCTAGCAGTGCAGGATGCCATTCTAGAGGTGGCTACCTTTTGGATAAAGCGGGGAGTAGATGGCTTTCGGTTAGATACTGTTAATCGCTATGTACAGCACCCGGAGCTGCCCGATAACCCGCCGTTTACTGCCACAATGGATGCGGGAGCCGATTGGCCGCCTCTACAGCCCTTTCAGATGCAATATGAGCGCTATAATCAGGCACAACCAGCTAATCTTGATTTTCTACGCAGATTGCGGAAGCTGTGCGACAGGCCGGGAGTCATACTCTTGGGAGAGATCGGAGCAATGAATCAAGAGGAGTTGCTAGGTGTCTATACCCAAGGTGGCGATGCCCTGCATACTGGCTATACCTTTAATTTACTTCGCGAGGCAATTAGCCCTCAGTTAATAGCGCGGGAGTTGGCCCGCATTGAGGCCTATCTGGGGGATGGATGGCCCTGCTGGACCTTCAGTAATCATGATGTAATACGAGCGGTAAGTCGTCATCGTGGGATAACCGAAGAGTATCAAGGGGCCTATGCCTGTCTACTCCTCACGCTGCTATTGACTATGCGCGGCACCCCCTGCCTCTACCAGGGCGAAGAGCTGGCGCTACCGGAGAGCCTACTAGAATATGAGGAGTTACAAGATCCAGTGGGATTGGCGCTTTGGCCGGAGGCGCGAGGCCGTGACGGCTGCCGCACTCCCCTACCATGGGACTCCACCCAACCCAACTGCGGTTTCAGTAGTGGCACGCCGTGGCTTCCCATTAAGGAGCCACAACAGAGGCGGGCAATTAATCTGCAGGAGAGGGATCCTAATTCTACACTGAACTTTTTTCGCGCTTTTATTAAATGGAGAGCTAACCAACCAGCCCTCTGCGGAATGGGGAGGCAAACCATAGAACGCGCCGATGATCAGATACTGATTCTTACCCGCAATGCCAATCCCTCATTGCGGATTATCTATAATTTTTCGGCTGAGACCCATCTGCTTCCAGTAGGCTCTCCATCAGAGAAGGTATTAGATAGCCCCCTCTGTACCGCTAGGAAAGAGCAGGAACATTGGCATCTGCCACCCTATACTAGTATCTTTATCGAATATCAATGAGCGATATATGTTTCTTTGGAGAAGCATTGATTGACCTGTACACCACTGATACACCTGCTGAGCCTGCAGAAGAGGTGGCGCTTACCGCCAATCTAGGTGGCGGCATATTTAATGCAACTGTGGCAGCCAACCGCTGGCTACAGCGCTATGGTGGAGAGACCAAGCCTCAGATTCATTTTCTTGGGGGGGTTTCAGATGATTTTTTTGGTATGCGTTTTATCTCGCTCTTTGAGCGGGAGGGCATCGCCACTCAGTATTGCTATCGCAGCGATGCCCCCAGCTCCTTTGCGCTGGTAAGCCTTGATCAGCAGGGAGAGCGCAGCTTTCAGTTTTTTCGTAAGGAGAGCGCCGATGTACTCATTCCTACCTCGCATCTTAAGGCCGAGTGGTTTCAACACTTTTCATTAGTGGCGCTAGGCACCAACTGTATGACCGATAGCCACTGCGCGGAAACTTCAGCCCGGTTTGTAAGGCTGGCCCAGGAGGCCCATATTCCCATAGCCTTTGATCCCAATATACGACCAGCGCTGTGGAGCGAGCCAGATCAGCTGGTGCCCCGTATTCAGCGCACTCTGCGCGAGAGCTCTCTTATCAAGATAGCTGAAGAGGAATTAGCTGTCGTCTTTCCCCAAGAGGAGCCGGCAGATGCTATTCGCCATATTCTTAAGGAGCAGCGAGCAGAGGTGGGGTGGCGATTGCTTTTTGTCACCCGTGGAGCGGCTGGCGCTAGCCTCTATTACCCAGAGGGGAGCCATGTCGAATGTCCGACACCATCGGCAACCGCAGTAGATACCACCGGCGCCGGTGATGCCTTTTTTGGCAGCCTCTGTAGCAGCCTTATTAAGCGCCTGCCTGAACTCTTTGCGAAACCTCCCCTCTCAGCCGCGGCCATCATTGCCAGTGACGAGGGGCACACCCAAATAGAGGGCGCTCTTAAGGACGCGGTGCACTTTGCCACCCACACCACCGCCCATCGAGGTGCTATTCGCTACTCATTGTAGTTTGGCTGATACCCGTCCCTTATTGAGCTACTTTTGACCCTATTGGGACAAGATGCTATAGTGGAGATGAGCAGGGATGAAGCTATGGCAGCAGATAACAGCCACGCAGCGGGGTCGCGCTGCAATGTAATACAGGTAGCCCAACAGGCGCGGCAGAGCTCACAACGCTTGGCGGCCTCCTCAGGAGAGAGTCGCCGCGCCGCGCTTCTAGCAGTTGCTGCACAGCTACGGAGACGCTGCGGCGAGATAGTAGCCGCCAATCAACAGGACTGTCGGCGCGCCGAACAGCAGCGATTGAGCACTCCTCTTCTTAAGCGCCTGCGCCTAGAACCGGCGGGGGTAGAGAAGCTCTGTCAGGCTATTGAGGAGCTGGCACATAGACCAGATCCCCTAAATCAAAAACTGGAATCGCGTCAGCTAGATCAGCATCTTATTTTACATCGTCGCACAGTGCCCATTGGTGTCATTGGCTTTATCTTTGAGTCGCGCCCCGATGCGCTGATACAGATTGTCAGCTTGGCGCTTAAGAGTGCCAACTGCGCCATCCTCAAGGGGGGTAGCGAGGCGCAGGCTACCAATAGCCGATTAGTTCAAATTATAGGTGAAGCGGCAGCGCAGGTAAAGGAGATCCCAGCCCATTGGCTGGCATTGCTTCCCGATCGGCAGGCGGTACAGGAACTATTGCAGCTGGAAGACTATATCGATTTAGTTATTCCGCGAGGCTCTAATCAATTTGTGCAGCATATCATGCGCCATAGTAATATCCCAGTGCTAGGGCATGCCGACGGCATCTGCCACCTCTACATTGACAGAGAGGTTGATAGTCAGATGGCCCAGCGCCTAGCTATAGATGGTAAATGCCAATATGTAGCAGTCTGCAATGCACTAGAGACTATATTGCTCCATCGCACAATAGCACCTAAGCTGCTTCCCCAGCTGGTAGGGGCATTACAGGAGCGGGGAGTAGAGACACGAGGATGCGAGCAGTGCCGCTCCCTAATGCCTAAGTTGGCGGCCGCCACTGAGGAGGATTGGCGCACTGAATATCTGAATACCGTTGTTGCTTTGCGTATAGTGCAGAATCTAGAGGCAGCTATTGCGCATATCAATCATTATGGCTCGCATCACACCGATGCAATTGTGAGTTCGAACCGCGAGCGGGCTAATTTTTTTATGCAGCGGGTCGATTCAGCCAGTGTTATTCATAATGCCAGCACCCGCTTTGCCGATGGCTACCGCTATGGACTAGGTGCCGAAGTGGGTATTGCTACCGGCAAACTGCATGCCCGGGGACCGGTGGGATTAGCTGGATTGCTCAGCTACAAATGGTATCTCTATGGATCGGGAGAGGTGGTAGCCGACTATGTGGGCCAAGCGGCGCGTCCCTTTCTGCACCGCGATCTTAAGGATGAGTAACTCCTCCTCTTCCGCCGAGAGCCCTCGGGCCTCTCTTGAGCGCTGTCGGCGCATTGTGGTTAAGGTAGGGACCAACACTCTTATTGAGCGGGGAAAGCTCCATCTGCCTACGGTGCAGGGACTAGCACAACAAATTTCGCAGTTGCAAGGCGAGGGGAGGCAGCTGGTGTTGGTCACCTCTGGCGCAGTGGGGATGGGGGCCGCCGCCTTGGGGCTAGCTCCTCCCATACAGGATATTCGCCTGCGACAGGCCGCTGCTGCAGTGGGGCAGCCGCTCCTAATGCAGAGCTACCGTCTGTTTTTTCAACGCCATCGCCAACTAGTGGCGCAGGTATTGATGGCTCGTGAGCATTTCAATAATCGCCGTCGTTACCTTAATCTACGCAACACCTTGGAGACCCTACTGAGCCGCCGGGTAGTGCCTATTTGCAACGAAAATGACAGCGTAGCTACTGACGAACTGGATGAGAGCTTTGGCGATAACGATTATCTATGCGCCCTTATTGCTGGCAAATTGGATGCCGATCTTTTGATATTACTAACCGATACCGATGCGCTCTACAGCAGTCATCCTCATGAAAAGGAGGACGCCTATCCTTTGCGGATAGTGAAAAAAATTGACAGTGAGCTATTATCGCGCGCCTCTTCAGCTTCGCAGGCCTTTAGCAGCGGCGGTATGCATGCCAAACTTAAGGCTATTCGGGTGGCCCGGCGGGCCGGCTGCCATACGCTCATTGCGTTGGGAAGAGCCTCTCAAATATTGCTACGGCTGCTTCAGGGAGAGGAGCTTGGCACGCTCTTTCCAGCGGCGCGCTCCCTATCGCAGCGCAAGCGATGGATGTTGGTGGGTACCCCCCAGGGGCGCATTTCCATAGATAGGGGGGCACTACAGGCGCTACAGGGAGGCAAGAGTCTGCTACCGCGGGGAGTAATTGCTATAGAGGGACACTTTCCAGCACAGGCGCTCATTGAGGTGCATCTAGAGCAGCTGGGCTCTCCCTGCGCCCGCCTCATAACCACGCTCAGCAGCGAGCAGTTAGGCGCAATAATTGGCAAACGTAGCGATGAGGCGCTACATATTCTACCCAATGTGTCGGCCCTGATAGCCCGTCCGGAGCGGATTGTTCTCTTAGAGGAGAATTAGCAACATTCCAATATTGCAATAGAACCCACTAAGTTTTTAAAACATTTAACTTTACAGTTGCTATTGTCGATACTCAATATGGATGAGTAGAGACTGGCGGATCTGCCTATGGCCAATCGGACTATTGTTTACCTTTGGTAGCACCCTGCTTGATGCGGAGACTAACCATACTATTCGCAAAGGTGAGACCATTTATTCATTGGCGCGCAAATATCAAACAACTCCCGAAGCCATTATCTCGGTAAATCGTATAGGAGATCATACCAATATCTCGGTGGGGGCACAGTTGGTTATACCGCAGTATCACACAGTAGCCAAAAATGAAACCTACTATAGTATCGCCAAACGCTATGCAATCACCGTGGGGCAACTTCTGGCACTTAACTCGCGATCCTCTTCAAATATATTGGGTATAGGTGAGCGCTTGGTAGTGCCGGTAGAGAGCGCTACTCTCCCCTCCGCGGCAGCGGCATCTCCGCCTCCTCCCCCGGAAGTGGGTGGCAGCGCGCCAAAGCCGGTTCCCGCGCCTGTTGCTTCGCCAGTTTCTACTAGGTTGGCATCCACCACTTCCGATAACTTCTGGCCACATAGCGGCAAGCGGGGAGAGATGAAGGGCAAGTTTCCCGCAGTAACCTTTGAGGCACAGGCGGGGGATGCGGTACGGGCGGTATATGATGGACGGGTAATCTATGTGGGTAATAATCCCCATTTTGGCCGAGTAGTTTTTGTTCAGGCCTCTACGGGGCACATCTATATCTATGGCGGACACGATAGTGTAGAGGTGCAGGTGGGATCGTTGGTGTCAGTAGGCAGTGTAGTAGGACGAGTAGGACGTCCAGGGGCGCATCAACAGCATCCCCGGATCTATTTTAGTGTGTGGCATGCCAATCGCTTTGTCGATCCTCAGCTGGCGCCTAGGGGATAGCATCATGAGGCAGGGAAAATAACCCAGATGTATTCTCAGGAGGAGAACTATATACCACCCAGCTACTACGAAGAGATGAGCCTTCATCCTCCATTGAACGCTGATGAGGAGCAGCGCTATTTTAAGCAGTACCGTATTGCGAAGCGGCGTCTAGAGCGCTGTCGACGCGCAGAACGGGCAACAATGGAGCATCAGCATGCCAAACTGCACCGCCTGCTTTTTATCTCCAATTTGCGTTTGGTAGTTTCAATTGCTAAAAATTATGCCAACCGGGGGATCAGTTTTCATGATCTTATCAATGAGGGCAGTATTGGGCTTCTGGAGGCTGTTGAGCGCTTTGATGTGGGGCGAGGTTTGCGTTTCTCTACCTACGCCACCTGGGGGATACGGCAGGCGATCATTAAATTAGTAAGTGATCACGCTAACTCAATACGACTGCCGCTACACGCGCTCTATTTGCTTAAGAAGTACCGTATGGCCACCAATGAACTAACACAGAAGAATGGACGCCTTCCTAATATTACTGAGGTAGCAGCATTACTTAATGTTTCACAAAAATGCATTCAGCGGGTGTTGAATGTAACTCAGAATAATGAGTCAGAAGAGTATCATCAATCAAATAGCACGCCCGGCGACCTCAGTGATCTCCCCGATTCTCGGGGGCGACTATCTCCGGCACTGCCCGATGCACTAGCCAAAATGGTAATTAACAATGCCTTTAAGACCCTCACTGAGCGGGAGTGTTATATACTGAAAATGCGCTTTGGTCTGGAAGGCTATTGGCCGCATACCTTTGATGAAATTAGCAATCAAATTGGCGTGACCCGCGAGCGAGTGAGGCAGATTCAAAAGCGGGCGCTGGAGAAGCTACGGGCAACAGTAACTTAAGGCGGAAAAGTAAATAATTCTCAAAACGCGGTGGGCTGGCATATAGGAGTGGTTATATATGGCCAAACTACTTGCTACCGATAGCTTATGTTGCATACAATAAAATGGCTAAAGAGAGGTAAAATGGAATTTGGACTAATAATAGTGCTATTGCTGAGAATATTCCTCATTATAGGGGCAATACTAGGCGGCGTGATATGGATAGAGAGGCGCTTCGACAAGAAAATTGATCGAAAAATTAAAACGCAGATAGAAGATCGTTTGTCAAACCAAATTAATGGGGAAGAGACAGATCTTAAGGGAGAAATAGGAAAATCAGAGAAGCGTATGATTGACAGAATGGATAAGCTATTCAAAACATATTTCTCCAAATCCAAAGATGAAAACTAATATTTCCAGCCTTGAAGCGACGCTGTAAGGAGCTCCCGCTCTATAGTCTACACAGCAGTAGATGATTCTCTATAGACATTCTCCTAAGGCGCAAACAACCAATCCAGAGGTAGATGCTGCCTATGGTTGTTTCTTTTTTACAATCAATATAAGATAATCGAATAGAAAATGAATGAGGGGTTAGAGGTGTGGTTGGCATAGATAACATTGCGCTCTATGTGCCCCGCCAACGTATCCTTTTAGAACAGCTAGTTAAGCATCGGGCAGAGAATAATCCGGCACTTGTTCGGGCATTGCGTTTGGCTATTCGTAATACTGGCCAGCAGTCTATCCGCTTTCCTTACCTGTGGGAGGATACCGCCACCATGTGCGCAGAAGCTGCCCGCCAGCTTTTAACCCATCCCAATGGTTCGCTAGACGCCGCCAGCTATAACAGTAGATCGCTGCGTTATCTAGCGGTAGGCACTGAAAGCGGCCTGGATCAGGCTAAGGCGCTGGCCTCCTACACTGAGGGGATGCTCCAGCGCTCGGGCATTGCCATTCCTCAGACCATCTCCACTTTTCAGGTACAACAGGCCTGTGCCGGCGGTTCAGTGGCGCTAGTAAGCATTGCGGCGCTGCTTGAAATGAGCGCTGCCGAAGAGGAGTGCGGATTAGTTATCTGTTCTGATATTGCCCATTATGAGGCGGGGAGCGCGGCAGAGATTACGCAGGGCGCCGGAGCGGTAGCGCTTTTAGTAAGCAAACAACCGCGTCTCATTGAATTGGATCTCTCGGCACTAGGACATGCCTCGCAGGATGTAGATGATTTTTTTCGCCCTCTAGGGGCAACTAGCGCACGGGTTAAGGGCCGCTATTCGGTTGACTGCTACATTGAAGCATTGCGGATAGCCTTTGCCGATTATTGCCGTTCAGTGCAACGCCCACCTCATGAGTTATTGCAGGAGACAGAGCTCTTTGTACTGCATAACCCCTTCCGCAATATGGCTGAACAGGCCCTCCATAACCTGCTGCGCCATGACGGTAGACTCTCCTCCTCAGAGATTGAACGCTATCTTGCTGAGCGGGGCTTTGAGGCGGCGGTGGCACCTACTGCAGAGGTGGGCAATATCTATTCTGGCTCAACCTACCTTTCATTAGCCTTCCTACTTAAAGAGCGTTGGCAACATTGGGGCAATGACATTGTCGGTAAGCGTATTTTAATATGCTCCTACGGCTCTGGTAATACCATGCTACTTATTCCCGGCCGGGTTGCCAAAGCGGCCCCAGCACTCTTGGCTGAATGGGATATTGAGCAAATACATAATGATTATGTAGATGCCACTCTGGAACAATACCAGCAGTGGATGGAGTCTCCCTTCGGCCGGCCCCTTACTGCCTCCTCTCCGGCAGCTATTCACAATAATCATTATTATCTTTCTAGAATACGTGACGATGGCTACCGTGAATACCAGCACCAATAAGAAGATCCCTTTTCGTAAGGCTGAGCATCTAATGCTCTGTCTTGATGATCGCTATCAAGTAGAGTCCGACATATCTACCGGCTTTCAAGAGCTTCAATTTGTACATAGTGCCTTTCCCGAATCGACTATCTCAGAGATAGATACCTCCACTACTTGGTTGGGCTACAAGTTGGCAATGCCTTTTTTTATCTCGCCCATGACTGGAGGTTCAGAGGATGGTTATCGCATAAATCGCGATCTAGCCCAGGCTGCGCAGAAGGCGCGGGTGGCAGTAGGTATGGGCTCTATACGGGTACTTTTTAGCTATCCGGAGGTGCTGAATCACTTCCAGATTAAGAAATTTACCCCTGATGTGCCACTTATTGCCAATATCGGCGCAGTACAACTTACCCAATATTCGCCGGCCGATATTATCCAGATGGTTCAGCGACTAGAGGCCGATGCGCTCTCGTTGCATCTCAACTGCGGTCAGGAGCTCTTCCAACCACGGGGCGACAGGGATTTTCGCGGCATAAAGCGGGCTATAGTGCATCTCCGCCAGAAGAGCCCCTTCCCACTGATAGTCAAGGAGACCGGCTTTGGTATCGATCCCGCCACTATTCGTTGGCTATTGGCAGAGGGCATTGATTTTGTAGATGTAGCGGGTGCCGGAGGAAGTAATTGGATACGAGTAGAGAGCTATCGTAGTGATGGCCCGCCGCAGCAGGATAATGTATTTAATAGCTGGGGAATTCCTACCGCCTATATTTTAGGTGCACTTAAAGATTGTGCGGCGCATCTTATTGCTTCTGGTGGCATACGGAATGCGCTAGATATAGCCAAAGCATTGGCGTTAGGCGCCCATCTCACTGCCAGCGCGCTCCCGCTTATCCGTACTCTTTCGCAATCGGGAAGCGAGGGGCTGGTGGCCTATATTGCCCGATTGCGTCATACCTTGCTCTCTATTATGGTACTCACCTCTTGCCCTACCATTGAGGCGCTGCGTCAACGCTCATTGATTAAGAACTCCCGGTTTGTAGAGCAGGTGGCGCAACTCTCCTCCTTCAGCGAATATGCCGAGAGTAGATAGCTCCCCAGTGCAATCCCTCCCGCGCTCCTTTCGTAAACTCGCTATTGAGGAGCGACGGCAGCTATTACAGAGCACCTTTGATTATCCCCTGACCGCTGATCCAATAGCCCTAGCCGATGTGATGGTAGAGAATGCCATCGGCTATCGACAGATACCTATGGGAGTTGTAACCTCGCTATCTGTTGATAAGGTAACCCGCACCATTCCCCTAGCTACTGAGGAGCCCTCAGTAATAGCCGCCCTTCAATATGGAGGCGCTATTCTAACGGCACATGGCGGTGTGGCCACTACGGCATCCGCGCCGCTTATGGGTGCCCAGATATTTTTAGAGGACTGTCAGCATCAAGCGCTGGTGGCGCTTCAAAAGGCGCATGCTGATTCTCTCCGTTTATTCAACAAGACCTTTCATAGCCTACAGCTACGTGGCGGTGGGCTGCGAGATCTCCAATATCGCTGGATTGGTCTTGATGGACAATCGCTGACTCGCATACTTGTGGTGGAGTTTTGGGTAGATGTGCGCGATGCATTGGGGGCTAATCGTCTTAATAGCGCCGCCGAGGCGCTGGCGTCCCATTTTGCTACTATTGCCGGTGGTCGGCGACTTTTTGCTATTCTTTCTAATGCTGCCGAACGCCGTTTGGTTACTGCTACCTTTACCCTGCCTATTGCCGCACTGCGTAGCCCGGCGCGCCCTCCCGAGGAGATTGCTAGAGCTATAGTAACGGCCTCGGACATTGCTCAGCACGACCCTCGACGAGCTATTACCCACAACAAGGGAATCATGAATGGGGTAAGCGCGGTAGCGCTAGCCACCGGTAATGATACTCGCGCTCTAGAGGCGGCGGTACATGGTTATGCCTCTCGAGATGGCCATTGTCGAGGGTTGTCTCTCTATCAGGTGAGCGGCACTATGTTAACCGCTAGGCTTACTATGCCTCTTCCTTTAGCACTAGTGGGTGGTGCGGTAGCTTTCCAGAGTGATAGCCGAGCTGCACTGCGCATGCTACAGGTGCAATCCTCCTCGGAGCTCTCAGCAGTAGCTGCGGCGGTGGGGCTTACCCAAAATTTTGCGGCGCTCTTAGCATTGGTAGGAGTGGGTATCCAAACGGGTCACATGCGGCAGCATGCGCTACGCTTGGCGTGGCAGGTGGGAGCGCGTCAGGTGCATTTGACTGAAGTGGCTAATGAGCTGCATCGCCGTCGACGCTATACCATTGCTGAAGCCAAGAAAATATATAAAGATATTCTTAAGCATGAAGCCCATGACTAAGCCGGTTCGCTGCCAACTTTCACCCAGTTTAGCGCTCATAAAATATTGGGGGAAACGGGGGAGGCAACATATTCCCGCCACTACCAGCATTGCTACCTCGTTAAATGCGCTACATAACTCGGTTACTGTAGCTATTGCCTCTAAAGATGAGCTACAGCTCAATGGCCAGCAGCTATCAGCTGTAGTGGTGAAGAAATATTATCTCCCCTTTCTTGATCATCTAAGAGCGCATCTTCGGGTATCATGCCATTTTGCTATTGATATGCTCCTTAATTTTCCGTTGGCTGCCGGATTGGCCAGTTCCTCTAGTATCTTTGCCTCGCTCACCTTAGCATTGACTTCCCTCTGCAATTACCGAGGATCTCCGGCTACGCTTTCATCGCTGGCGCGCCAGGGATCTACTTCGGCGGCGCGTGCTATCTTTGGGGGCTTTGTGATCTTCCCAGCGGGGGCACGGGCCGCGCGCCCGCTCCCCCTACCCCACCATTGGAGTGAATTGCGAATTATTGTGGCAATTACCGACCACAGTTACAAGCGGGTAAGCACTCGTCCAGCCATGAGTGTGGTACAGCGAAGCTCTTTTGCCTATCGCGGATGGGTATGGAGCGCCCAGAAAATTGCGACAACCGCCCGCGCCGCTCTGCGGGAACACAACCTTGAGAAGTTGGGTGAGGCTATGCGAGCTAGCTATTTGGGTATGCATGCTACCATGTTGGCGGCTCGTCCCCCCATTCTCTATTGGAATGAGAATAGTATTAAGTTAATTCATCTCTGTGAGGATTTACGTCTTAGGGGCATTGAAGCCTGGGAGACAATGGATGCCGGTCCTCAAGTAAAAATTCTTACCACTCAACAACATGTACCGCGCATTATGCGAGAAATAGAGGGCCTGAAGGGGGTAAAATCAGTGGTAAGCGAGCTAGGAGTTGCCCCACAAATAGAGCGTCTAGCAACAGTGGCGCCCAAGGAGCTTGTCGAGCTGGTATGCCGATGAAGAGACGACTTGCGGTGCCGGCCAACCTGCTTCTCTTTGGTGAATATACCATTTTAGATGATGGCGGAATAGGCATTAGCTGCGCGACCGAACCCTATATGAGCGCAGAGATTATTCCCGCGCCGGAATTGATTATTGAGAGTCATATGCCTCAGGGAAGACTTATCTATCGGCCTTTCTCAGAGCCGACATATTCTGATACAACAGCAAATTTTTTAGTTCAGCTCACCGACGCCCTTATAGAAGTACTAGAGCTATCCGAGAAGGCGCAACAATCGGGTATCCGTATAGTGGTAGATAGCCGCCCCTTCTTTAGCAATGATGACACTAAATTGGGGCTTGGCTCTAGCGCGGCATTGACGGTGGCCCTCAGTGCGGCACTCATGATAGTCTATTATGATCATGATATAAGCGACCGTGAGGCCTTAATGCCGGTGGCGGTCGCCGCGCACCGCAGCGCACAGGGCGGGCGGGGAAGTGGCTATGACATTGCCGCCTCGCTTCACGGAGGATGGGGATATTTTCATGGTGGATTGCGTCCTAAATGGGAGCCTTGCCACCTGTCATGGATGCCTCATCTTGCGCTGTGGTTCAGCGATAATGCAGTGCTTACTCCACAGGCAATTCGACGCTACTACCTCTGGGCACATCGCAACTCACGCGCTCACCAGGAATACCTACATATTAATGCGCAGGCAATCAGACAGTTAGTGCGAGCACGAGTATGGTCTGAAGCGCAGCCAGTCGCGCAGCAGCTGGCCGACATCTCTGTCGAATTGGGGCGTCAAATTGGAGTACCAGCGACCATACCTTCTCAACTGCAGCAACAGCTAAATCAGTTATCGGAGAGGGGCGACTATCTATGCAAAGCACTAGGCGCCGGTGATGAGCTCTTTCTTATTGCCTCATCTCAACCTAGTAGCTACGGTCAAAGGGTAACATTAGCCTCCCAAGGGCTACATTGGCAATCCTAAAAGGGAGAGGACATGGAAAGTTACTTCTCTTTGGTGAACATGTCATATTACATGGGTATCCTGCGCTAGGTATCGGGGTTCCTCCCAGTTTGGAATTACGGGCTCGTTCCCTAGCTACTCCGGGCGTAGTATTTAGCGATGCATTACAACAGGGGTTAAAGCGCTACCCTCATCTTCTCCAACAATTTGAAAAGGCATTTTTAGTAGCTGGTCGACGCTGGTGGGGCGCTAGGGGAGTTTCTGTTACTGTTCAGAGCAGTGTGCCTATAGGGCGGGGAATGGGAAGTTCATCCTCACTTTCAGTAGCTGCGGCTCATCTGGAGCTCTACGGTAAATTCTCTCTCTCAGAGCTTACCGCACATCAGAGAGGAGAGATTTGGAAGCGGGCTCATCATTTTGAGAGAACCTTCCACCATACCCCTTCGGGAATCGACACGGCCTTAGCGCTTGATGCCCCACTCACTATTTTTCGACCAAATTACCCGGTTAGAGCAGAGAATAGCGCTTATTCTTGGAGAGGAGAGAGCTCTCCCACTGAGAGAGCATCACTTAATACCGAAAATGCTATATTGGAGGCGGCAATAGTTATCATTGTGCTGCCCCGCTCTAAAGGGGCAGCAGAGCTTATTGGCAGATTGCGCCACCAAGTGAATCAGCGTCCGGCTACTCAGCGCATTATACATCGCTTGGGATCACTTACCATACAGGCCGTCGACCACATTGTGGCTGGATTCCCCAGCGCTTCAAAGCGCTCTCAGTGGTTAGAAGAATTGGGTCAATATGCCAACCAAGCCCATCAATTACTTACTGCATTGGAGCTCAATGACCCACTAGGTGATCAGCTACTGACGCAGGCTCGCCGCTGGGGGGCGCTAGGCGGTAAAATAAGCGGCGCCGGCGCCGGAGGCGCGCATTGGCTTATTTTTGACAATAACACTGCCCAGCGCCGGGCGCTGGCGGCTATCTACCGCCAGCTACGACAGCTGTCCCACGCTCGTAGACTAAGCTATCAGCTTTACAGCGGTCGTATAACTGGCAGCCATTGGCAAAACTTCCGCGAGCGACACAAGGCGCCATCTCCATAAAGCCCTGAATACTAGGCTAACGCGCATATTCTACTACCCGTGTCTCGCGTATCATAGTTACCTTAATACGTCCGGGGTATTGCAGCTGCTGCTCAATAGTACGCGCAATATGTTGCGCTATACTGCGCGCCTCATGATCATCTACAATTTCATTATTAACCAGAATGCGCAATTCCCGGCCAGCCTGAATAGCGTAGGCCTTCTCTACTCCTGAAAACTCGCCAGCAATCTGCTCTAGATTTTTAAGCCGCTTCAAGTAATTATCAATTGATTCACGGCGGGCCCCGGGGCGAGAAGCTGAGATACTATCTGCCGCCTGCACAATGGTAGCCTCCGAACAACTGAAGGGCACATCGCCATGATGTGCCTCAATGCAATTGATTACCTCGCTACTCTCTCGGATACGTTTGGCAAACTCTACTCCCAATTCTACATGGGTGCTATCCTTATCTGATTCTATTCCCTTTCCTACATCATGGAGGATCCCGCCGCGCTTGGCAATATCTCGATCGCAACCTACCTCCCCAGCAATCATACTAGCAATTATTGCCACCTCTTTGCTATGTTCTAGCACATTTTGACCATAGCTTTGGCGAAAATGGAGTCTTCCAATAGCGGGAATAGCTGCCGGATCAATATGGTGAATCTCCAGCTCGTAGAGAGTCTTCTCTCCCCGTTCTTTGATTATCTCGTTGATATCTTGCTTTACCTTCTCAGCTGTCTCTTCAATGCGAGCGGGATGTATCCGTCCATCCCGTATCAACCGCTCCAGTGTCTGTCGAGCAATCTCCCGCCGAATTGGATCAAAGCAGGATATTATCACCATACCTGGAGTATCATCAATGACAATGTCTACGCCGGTTGCCAACTCTATTGAATGGATATTACGCCCCTCCTTGCCAATAATACGTCCCTTCATATCCTCACTGGGCAGTGCCACAGAGGTGGCGGTCATCTCGGCATTTATTACCGGTATAATGCGCTGGATAGCTGCAACCACGATCCGCCGGGCTCGTCGTTGAGCATCAGAACTAGCCTCTTGCTCTATCTTTCTGATAGTATTCTGCGCATCATTGCGCGCGTCATCTTCTAGAGAAACTATAAGCGAATGTTTGGCCTCTGCGGCCGACATGCCCGATACCTTCTCTAACTCTTGAACAAAGCGATCTTTCTGCTTACTGAGACCTGCTTCAATCTTTGTTAAGTGCCTCTCTCGATCGGAGAGTTGCTTTAGTGCCTGATCATGCTCAGAGGTACGCTTTTCAAATTCTGCCTCTTTCTCTGAGAGCCGCCGCTCACTATTGTGTACAGTAGCGCGATACTCCTGAATCTCCTGTTCCTGCTTTCGCCGATCCTGCAGTAGACCCTCTTTCGCTTGAAGGATTATATCCTTTCGAGCGCTATCTGCATTCTGCTCTGCATCAAGTATTAATCTCTCTGCGCGGTTCTCTGCTGATGTCAGGAGAAACTTTCCATATATCCATCTAATCATCCATCCTAAAGCAATCCCAATAAGAGAAGCGGCAACAATAAATATAATTGTTAACATATTACCTATTCCTTATTATCGTTTTAATTTAGTTATGGTGATTATATCAGATAATAATAGCACTGTCAACTATATGTACACCCTCTTGTAAAAGAAAGTTGAAAATGTCCCTTTGAAAGAAAGATGAGGGGAGCGCTCTACCCTCACCATCTTCCACGAAGATCCTCGGTGTGCGATGGAGGTGTAGTACACCCTCTTGTAAAAGAAAGTTGAAAATGTCCCTTTGAAAGAAAGATGAGGGGAGCGCTCTACCCTCACCATCTTCCACGAAGATCCTCGGTGTGCGATGGAGGTGTAGTATTGTTATCCCTATCGAAGGTGGGAGAAAAAAAGGAATTGAGCATGCACCGGGGGAGTGTGTGAAGCACCTCTTCACACAAGAGTGATTTCAGTTTTTGTATCTCCAGAAAGAGAGGCTGGGAGTACCTGCACTGCATACCGTTATACCATGAAAGTGCAGAGGCTATGCTATAATCTGAGAGAGGGTTCTTGAGGCCAGGGAGAGGACGCCTTCATGAGGAAGCGGGGCAAGAGAGAGGGTTAATCTCCCTAGCTCCCTCCCCCCCTAAGTATGGCAAGAAGCGACTCTCCCCCTGCAGGGTGCTGCAGGGGGAGAGGTATTCACCGTTACCAGGCTCTGGTTATGGTGCCGCCGCTCCCCACGGCAAGAAAGCGATCATTGCCATACACCACACCACGCAGATTTGCACTTCCGCCATCACGGGAGCTCCACTGTAGGCCATCATTGCTTATGACTACTGTGCCAGAATTTCCTACTGCTACCCAGGTGGAATTGCCGTAGGTGATGCCGTAGAGAGAACTCCCGGCATCGCTAGGGCGAGTACTCCAGCTGATACCGTCGCTACTAGTGAGGATGGTACTCCCACTAGGACTACTACTTCCCACCGCTACAAACATACCATTATGAGAGGCAATGTCGGTGAGATTTTGATTCGTGCCACTTTCATGAGCACTCCACGTAGTAGCGTCGCTACTGGTGAAAACCGAACCGCCACTCCCCACCGCTACATAGCGGTTGGTGCCGTAGGCGACTCCTAGAAGATCACGCGTCACATTGGGAGTATGCACGGTCCATCTGAGGCCGTCAGCGCTAGTGAGCACTGCTCCTCCCCCTCCCACTGCCGTAAATCCCCCATCAGCGAAGATAATACTGTAGATATTGGTAGCAGTGCCACTTTCTGAGGAGCTCCAGCTCCTCCCATCACTACTAGTAAGGATAGCACCTTGCACTCCTACTGCCACAAAGGTATTGTTCCCATAGGCGATGTCCAAAAAGGAGGCGTTGCTACCGGAGGCAACACTCCAGCTAGTGCCATCGCGACTAGTGAGGAGTGCGCCACTCCATCCCACTGCCACAAAGGTGGCATTTCCATAGGAAACCGCATTAAGATCAGTTGAAATACCGCTCTCCAGGGCTTCCCACTGTGTTGCAGTACATCTCTCTACGCCATCACTGGTGGCCTCAAGGCGTACTGGGCTCCCATTACTACACCCATACATATACATGTCTGGGAGACGACTAGGGGTTGATGGTGATGCGAGCAATGGCAGCGCCGTCGGTGCGGCACAACCTATAAGGGCAAATCCCCAGATCATAGCGAGGAGTATCCCGCCACTCCATCGACATAGCGTGCTCCCCCATAGCGGGGTGCACACAATAAGTCCTCTTTTTAGCAGGCGCCTGCGCGCACCCCTTAAGAGGGAGGTACATGCGCTACATGTACCATACCATGTTAAAATACAATTAACCTTTCTCATAAAGAACTCCTTGTTAAAAAAAATTTTGTCGTACAATCGACATATATAAATATAGGAAAGGTATGCTAATATTGCGTGGTTTTTTTAAAAAATTCCTCAGTAGCCGCGGGTAAGAGGCGCCCATGGCTTATCCTCCATGGCGTAGATCTAGGGGCTGTCCCACTTAACTGATTTTTGTCCATTTCCTATAGTAAGGAGATGCAAAAACCAAGATTGTCGTCTAGTATCATTAAGACGCTCATTGATTATTTTGTGCTTGGCGCTACTACTCAGGTCTATGGCCTAAGATCTATGACTTATATCTATGGCGTAGATCTATAGCGCTCATGAATGTGCGAATAGAGCAGTCATGAAAGAGATCCCCACCATGAGCCGGCGCTACCGGCTTATGCGCTATCCTCCTAGTAACCCGTGGGACACACTTCTGGTAGAGGTATGCTGCAAGAGATGCGTAAGTCATCTCTGGTGCACTTTCAAAGGTAGCTTCTAGTGAAGGAGGCCTTTCTCAATGAAGGCGCTTGCATCTTGCCTATTGGGTATGAGGCGGAGCTCCTCTCTCTATCGCTCTTAGGTTGCGAGAGATGAAAAAACTATTAGCGTATAGTCTTGCTCACAGAGGAAGGGTGGAGGAGGTAGTAGAGTAGCTTTTTGTGGCATTTTGTGTCGGAGAGAGGGGGCAAATGTCGCTTTATTTTCCGCTTAAAAGGTGCAAAAGCCTGTACAAATACTGTTATATCTTGTTACTATATATTCAACTTACAGTCCGTATGGGCTAAGGGCTATCATATTGGTTTGAGGGTTTGTGCTTGGTCGTAAACCCTCGGCCTTTTTTAATTAATTATTACCTATTTAATTACCCATCCCATATTCAACAGCCACCATGTTTTTCATGGCGCTTTTTTATTGTAGGCAGAAGCGCAGCTCTCCGTGGTATTTCTTGTCGGAGAAAGGGGCCAGCGCTCTCTTTATTTTCCTTAGTGAGGGTGTACAAGTACTTGCACACCATACGCATATAATATATACTTTGCTACTATGAGTGCACCAGCCTCAGATAAGAAGCCACCAGCTCCCCGCTCCCCGGGCGCATCAGGTACCAAAGACTATACCCACGCCTTTGATCAGGCCGAGTTGGATGAGATCTATCGCACCATTCAAGCTAGAATACGGACCCAACGGAGTAAACAGAGCAGCCTCAAAAGCAGTATGCTTGAATCCGCAGCCCCTAGAAAGAATAGCCGCACCCTGCCGCTCATGGTGATTATTCCCTCAATTCTCATTGCTTTGGTAAGTCTCTTTCTGCTTCTTGAGCGATTTACCGAGAGTCAAATACTCTCTCGTCTCTTTCCCAATTTACGAGACACCAGCGAAGCGCCTAGTAATGTGAATCAAAATCAGGTAATCCGGAGAATTCAAGATGAGGCGCAGCAACAAATTGCGGATCTACAGATCGCCCTCCTCAACCAACAGCGTACCTTGGAATATGTAGAGGTAGAGCAGGAGCGCATAGTCGTCGATCCCAATGATGCACAGCAACAGAGAAACGCTGAGGAGCTTCAGAGAAGCGCTGAGGAGCTTCAGAGAGGACAGGAGGCACTCCAAGCTGCGGTGCAGCAGCAACGTCAGTTGGAAAGTGAACTCTCCCAACTTGAAAGTCAGGCGGCGCGCTCATTTTCGGATTACAATGCGCTTGCGGTGCAGCAGGAGCGTCTGGATCTCTTGTTGAATCAATATCTCTCACTTACCACCAATATCCGAGATGCCATGCAGGCCAATAATTCTAGCGCAGTGGAGCGAGAGGTGGGACGACTCCGAAGCTATCTCAATACCTTTTCCGCTAGCGAGGGTGGGATATTGCAACCGCTCTTTCTGAGTGGCGGTAATTTTATTGCTGCAGCTGATGCCTATCTTGAGGCGCTTCGCACCAGCGATCGTCTTGAAGAGGCAGCAGAAGCGACCGCAGCTTTAGATACGCCAGTAGCTCCGGAGGGCGGAGACGCTCCCTTAGGGGCCCGAGTAGCGGAGTTGGAGCGCACTATTGAGGGGCTGAGCGCTGAGATAACCAACATCCGTCTCCGAAAAGATATTTGTGAGGATGATCTCACCCTCTGTAAGCGCGATCAGGTAAATTAGGGGAAGATAGCCAATGAAGATACGGAGTAGATTAATGCTGAGTATTGTCCCGCCAGTGATTGCGCTTTTTGTGGTAAGCGGTATCATTGGCTTCTCAGTCAGTCGTACCGGTCTCTATAATCTCCAGCGGGATTCCTTGCGCTTTAAGGCGCAGCTACTGAGAAACCAGCTAGTCGCACAATGGAATCTTCTGGTGGATTTTTCACTCTTCTCTGAACCGGGATATATACAGACCGCACAGGAGGCCATACAGGACTTTGCCACCACCATCCTCAAACCTCCGGCCGATGATGCGGGCGAAGATGCCACAAGTTCTCAACTTATCTTTGCCGTCATTTCCGAAGCAGAGAGTGAATTGCGCTCCCTTGCCATGAGCACCGATCCCAATCTGGTCATTTCGCAAGAAAATCTTGCGACCCTCTTTGCTGAGGGTGACAATGAGCAGGGGGAGATACCATTTCACACCGCAAGGATAGGAAGAGAGCAATATGCCTATACCGCCTTCTATTTTGAACCCTTTCGCTGGACGATATTTGTGGGCGAACGGGTGCGAATATTTAATGTTAGTGTGCGTATTGTACAGCAGGTATTGCTTATTACCACCCCACTTTTTATCATTGTGCTCCTTATTATCATCTTTATTCTCTCTCAGAGCTTAACCCGTCCACTCAGTAACATGGCCAAAAGCGCCCGTACCATTATGGCTGATACCCTAAACATCAAGGCCGATATTCCCTATGAGTATAATGATGAGGCAGGAACCCTAGCACTTACCTTTAACTCCATGTTCACGGAGTTAGATGGCACCTATGAGGACTTAAAACAGTATGCCTTTGAGAGTGCTGTAGCACAGCGCCAAGAGAAACGAATCCGCACTATTTTCCAAAAATATGTACCGCAAGATCTTATTAATCGCTACATTAAAAACCCTGAATCGCTCTTAGTGGGAGAAGATCGTCCCATGGCGGTACTTTTTAGCGATATTCGCAGTTTTTCCGCTATTTCGGAAAAAATGAAGCCAGATGAGCTGGTGCGTTTTCTTAACCGTTACTTAGCGCAGGTTGTTGAGGTGATTACCAACGCCGAGGGGGTAGTCGATAAGTTTATTGGTGATGCCGTGATGGCGCTCTTTGGCGCGCCGGTGGCCCACAAAGATGATGCGCTTCGGGCGGTAGAGTCGGCACTGAAGATGCTAAACATTGTGGAAGCGCTTAATAAGCAGGCAGCTCGCGATCATGTTCCCACCTTTAAGATTGGCGTGGGTATCCATGCCGGTATCGCCACAGTAGGGAATATTGGAAGTGATAAAAAAGTAGAGTACACCGCAATAGGAGATACTGTAAATCTTGCCTCTCGCCTTGAGGGACTGTGCAAGCAGTATCAGCAGCCACTTATTATTTCAGACGCAGTAGGCGAAGCGGTGAAGAATCATCATCAGCTGCGCTTTATTGATAAGGTGATAGTGAAGGGAAAGAGTGATACCACCCAGATCTTCACGGTGCTCAGAGAGAAGCAGCCGGATACCCAGGCGCTGCGCCTCTACCATAGCGGCATCGCGCATTACTATAAGGGGGCCTTCCAAGAGAGTCAGCGTGAGCTTAAAAAAGCGCATCAGCAGGGGTTGGATGATGCCCTTACCCAGCAGTTTTTGGAGCGCACGGCTGAGTTGATACAGCATCCACCACCGCCACAATGGAATGGCGCGGTGCCCTTAGAGAGTAAATAGCCTCCCTCATCATCTGAAGATACGAAGCTCGCTACGGTGAGGCGTCCGCACCGGCGCTACTATTGCTCACTTCCCTTTCTCTGGAGTGATTGGCGATAGTGCTGTAGGAGCTTTTCTCTCCGCGGCAATTACCGTCGGTGCTGCCTTGGTTCGGAAGGCTGAGTGGGCCTCCAGGAGAGGAGTATCCCCTAAGCGAGCGCAATACACTATTTTCACATATAATAGCTCTATATTCAAAAATTTCCTTGTAAAAACAACAAAACTATATTGCACACTATTAAGTTATGCTATACAATAACTTATATACAAGGATCTCTTATGAAATTTTTACGATATATATGCATCGCATTATTGTTTGTGGAAGCTACTGTAGTGGGAGCGGCGCCCCTGCATGATGCGGTGGTCTCCCAAAACCGCCCCCGTGTGGGGCGACTTTTAGCGCAGGGTGCTGATCCCAACCAGCATGATGAGGCGGGCTTCACCCCCCTGCATTGGGCTATCCGCGATAGACAGTTTCTAATGGTGGAATTGCTTCTAGATGCCGGCGCCGATCCCACTTTGGCCACCGCCCCACCTGAGGAGAGTGGCTATAGCCCCCTCCACTTTGCCGCCTTTGAGGGAAACGCGGCCATTGTGCAGCTCCTGTTGGATCAGGGCGCCAACATAAACCGGCGCAGCAAACTGGGCGACACCCCATTACATGTCGCGGGCGCCCAGGGCCATAGAGAGGTGCTGGAATTGTTGCTGGAGCAGGGCGCCTCGGTGGCCCTGCAAAACGAGGCGGGGCAACGGGCCGCCGAGGTAGCCACCGAGGAGCTTCAGGAGCTTATCCCCACGAATGCGCTAGGGTGGTTCTTGCGCCCCCTAATAAGCTATGGCTATAACTTTTTCGCACCTTCGGAGCTCTTCTTGGCTCGCTCCTCATTGCAGCTGGGCGCCCAGCTACAGGTCCGCTGGGGTATCTTTCCGTTATTTCCTGAGAGCTGGATTGTCGATCTTCGTCTGAGGGGGACGGCGCTCTCCCGGGAGGGCGCTCCCAATCCTCAATTCTCTCTCTCACTCACCACTACCATTCCATATATACCTATTTTTAATGGATATGTTGCTAATGCAGATGTGGTTTTTGAGTGGTATTTTTTTAGATTGGGCGCAATATTTAATCTCACCACCTTGGGATTGTCCCTAGCAGTTAGTCCGGGGATTAGTCTGACCATTGAGGCCATCAACAGTACCCTCTTTGCTGAAGTTGAAATAGTAGCACCAGTCAGCGGCGGTGGTGGTGAACAAGGCATTATACTCGTAGTAGGCTATGCCTATCAGTTTCGGCTCTAGAGCAGATAAGAACAATAGGGTGCCGGTGCTGGCATCCATCATCCAGCAGCAGATAGCATGCCTTCGGCATTCTAAAGAGTAAGTGTCTCTCACTTCATCTTTTCTAGGTCGGCCAGCAGGCGCTGCAGAAGCTTCTCTCTCTCCGCTAATTGGAGCGCCCGCTGCTCCTCCGCGGCAATTACTGTCGGTGCTGCCTTGGTTCGGAAGGCTGAGTGGGCCTCCAGGGGAGGGATGTCCCCTAGGTGAGCGCAATACACTATTGCACATATAATAGCTCCATATTCAGAAATTTCCTTGTAAAAATAACAAAACTATATTGCACACTATTAAGTTATGCTATATTGTAACTTATAGAAAAGGATCTATTATGAAATTTTTAAGATATAAGGTATTACGATACCTATGCATCACATTATTGTTTATGGAAGCTACTGTGGTGGGAGCAACACCCCTGCGTGATGCGGTGGTCTCCCAAAACCGCGCCCGTGTGGGGCAACTTTTAGCGCAGGGCGCTGACCCCAACCAGCATGATGAGGCGGGCTTCACTCCCCTGCATTGGGCTATCCGCGATCCGCAGTTGCCAATGGTGGAGCTACTTCTAGATGCCGGCGCTGATCCCACTTTGGCCACCGCCCCTCCCGAGGAGACTGGCTATAGCCCCCTCCACTTTGCCGCCTTTGAGGGAAACGCGGCCATTGTGCAGCTCCTGTTGGATCAGGGCGCCAACATAAACCGGCGCAGCAAACTGGGCGACACCCCATTACATGTCGCGGGCGCCCAGGGCCATAGAGAGGTGCTGGAATTGTTGCTGGAGCAGGGCGCCTCGGTGGCCCTGCAAAACGAGGCGGGCCAACGGGCTGCCGAGGTAGCCACCGAGGAGCTCCAGGAGCTTATTCCCACGAATGAGCTAGGGTTCTTGCGGTTCCTAGTAAGCTATGGCTATAACTTTACGGCACCTTCAGAGCTCTTCTTGGCTCGCTCCTCATTGGAGCTGGGCTTCCAGATGCAGGTCCGCTGGGGTGGGGATTGGTCGCTTTTTGCTGAAAGTTTGACCTTTGATTTTCGTCTGAGGGGGCAGGCGCGCTCCCGGGAGGGTGCCACTAATTATTTTTCTATATCTGATTCTCAGCCTAATTCTGGATTCTCTCCTTTATTCACCACAACTATTCCATATTTTGCATTTCTTAATGGATATGTTGGTAATGATGATGTGGTTTTTGAGTGGTATTTGGCTAAAATTGGATTCAGCGCAATTTTAAGGTCCGACAATCAGACTACATTTATGCTCGTACTTAACCCGGGGCTTAGTCTGACCATTGAGGCCATCAACAGTACCCTCTTTGCTGAAGTTGAAATAGAATTCCTCGACTTAACCTCTGTCACAGGTCCATCCTCCCTCAACACTATACTCGTAGTAGGCTATGCCTATCAGTTACGATTCTAGAGTCGACCGGAATGGTGATACCACACTCTCATCCTGCAGCAGATAGCATGCCTTCGGCATTCTAAAGAGTAAGAGTTTCTCACTTCATCTTTTCTAGGTCGACCAGCAGGCGCAGCAGAAGCTTCTCTCTCTCCGCTAACTGGAGCGCCCGCTGCTCCTCCGCGGCAATTACTGTCGGTGCCGCCTTGCTTCGGAAGGCTGAGTGGGCCTCCAGACGCTCCCGTAGCGCTGCTAAGCGCCTTTGGCACTGACTTAATTCCTGCTGCTGACGCTTCATAAGGGGGGCTATTTCCAGAGATTGCGGGAGGGCTACCACTACCTCGCACATCTGCCCCGCTATACCTATCCCCTGGCCTACTGGCTGCGGGGCCGAGAACACCCTAAGTGTGGTGTGGGTAAAAAACTCAATAAGCCCCCGCTCCTCTTTCAGCCAACGGGCAAGTTCTTCAGCTTGGCTTAAGGCACCAACTACTACCTGGGCCCTAAGCTCCTGCTTAGGGGCTATGGAAAGCTCGCTACGCAGACGTCGCAGAGAGCCTACTACATCCTGAAGCAGTGCCATGTGGCGCACGCTTTGCAGGTTGACCCGCTGCGGCCTTTGGGTGGGTTGGGGAGCAATAATCAGCGCCTCATAGCGAGGAAGGCTGAGAGCCGACACTATCTCTGACAGATGGAGATAGAGCTCCTCGCTGATGAAGGAGAGAAAGGGATGCATAAGGCGCACTATCTCCTCCAAAAGAATACAGAGATGGCTGCTGCTGGCGGCTCCTGGATCTTGGCGCTGAGCATATTTGCTATACTCAACATACCAATCGCAGAAATCATACCAAAAATAGGTGTAAATACTATGCGCCGCCTCGCTAAAGCGATAATGGGCCATGTGGCGCTGTACCTCACCAATAGTCTGATTATGACGATGATAAATCCAGCGATCAATCATGTTGTAGCTCAATTCCTCAGACTGTTGCAGTTGGCTCTCGGTAGCTTGCGAAATGATGAAACGGGCGGCGTTCCATACCTTGTTGCAGAAGCGAGAACCCACCAAAAAATCCTCCTTAGCCAAGAGAATATCCTGTCCTCCAGCCATCAAATAGGTAAGGCTAAATTTAAGGGCATCGGCGCCGTACTCATCTATTATCTCTAAGGGATCGATGCCATTACCTAATGATTTAGCCATCTTTCGTCCAGTCTTATCGCGTACTAGACCAGTAAGGTAGATGTTGGTAAAGGGCGCCTTACCCGTGAACTCCAGTCCGGCCATAATCATCCGCGCCACCCAGAAGAAGATAATGTCGTAGCCAGTAATGAGGGTAGTGGTAGGATAGTAATGCTCAAGATCGCTGGTTGATGAGGGCCAACCCATGGTGCTAAAGGGCCATAACCATGAAGAGAACCAGGTATCCAGCACATCCTCATCCTGGGTGAGGGCGCTATCCTGTGGATCCTTACGGGCCACGGTTATTGGAGCATTTTCCTCCCTCTCATCTATCTCTCCATTAGCTGAGCGATACCATACTGGAATGCGATGTCCCCACCAGAGTTGACGAGAGATACACCAATCGTGAATATTTTCCAGCCAGTGACGATAGGTACTCTCCCAATGCTGGGGGAAAAAACGCACCTCGCCCCGTTTCCAGGCCTCTAACGCCTGTTGGGCTAAGGGCTTCATGCGCAAAAACCATTGGGTTGAGAGCAGTGGCTCAATTACTGTGTGGCAGCGATAGCAATGTCCCACCGAATGATGGTGCTGACGCTCGCTAGCCCGCGCCCCCCTCTCCTGGAGCGCCCTCAATACTGCGGCCCGTCCCTGTTGGATGGTAAGTCCCTGAAAAAGCTTGGGGACCTTCTGATTAAGGGTACCATCATTATTGAAGATATTAATCTGCTCTAAGGCATGGCGCTGACCAATCTGAAAGTCGTTGGGATCATGCGCTGGGGTTACCTTGAGCGCCCCGCTCCCAAAGGAGGGATCAACATAGCTATCGGCAATAATTGGGATATGGCGATTCACTAAAGGCAGTACAATCTGCTGACCCACCAGATGTCGATAGCGTCGGTCATCGGGATGTACTGCCACAGCGGTATCTCCCAACATAGTCTCCGGACGAGTGGTCTCGATGATTACCTCGCCCTCTCCATTTAATAGTGGATAGCGAAAGGCATAGAGAGAGCCCGGTATCGTCTCATGCGTTACCTCCTCGTCCGACAGAGCCGTGCGACAATTGGTACACCAGTTGACCAAATAACGCCCACGATATATAAGCCCTTTTTCATAGAGTTGCACAAAAGCCTCGCGTACTGCCGTTGATAAATTTTTATCTAGAGTAAAACGTTCACGGCTCCAGTCGCAAGAGGCGCCTAGGCGCCGCAGCTGTTGGCTAATTATCGCATGGTGCTCACGGGTTATCTTCCAACTCTCCTCAATAAACTGCGCTCGGCCTAGCTGCTGTCGGGAGATGCCCCGCTTGTGAAGCCGCTTCTCTACCACATGCTGGGTAGCAATGCCCGCATGATCAGTGCCCGGTAACCACAATGTTGGCTTCCCTAACATACGCTGGTAGCGTGCGCATATATCTTGTAGCACCACATTAAGCCCGTGTCCCATGTGCAATACTCCGGTTACATTGGGGGGCGGAATAACTATTACAAAGGGGCGCTGGTGGCTCTGGGAATGTTGTGGTGAAAAATAGCCACCTCTCTCCCATTGGGCATATATGCGCTGCTCAGAGCGGGCATGATCATAATGAGTAGGTAAAGTATGTGACATGGATCCCCTTACGCATAGCATATATTATTTTTAATTAAAGGGGTACGGAGAACTGTTGTTCATGCTATCGTATGCTGTATCAGCATCCTTACCATTGGTGAGTAGCCTAGCTCAGTGTAGCTCTCGGTGTCAGTTTCTAAATTGGACTATCCCCGCGCGGGGGAGGACTAAATTTTAATTTCTGAATCTTTTTCGTAAAAAACGCTTACGTCGGCGCCGTTTTGATTGCCCCCATTTCCCATGCATGCTATAATGCAAAAAACAAGCTCTGAATATGTAGAGAAGTTTTGATTGCCCCCATTTCCCATGCATGCTATAATAAACTGAGCCTAGTATTGAAGACTACAGCAGTTTTGATTGCCCCCATTTCCCATGCATGCTATAATAAATTGTTTCTCAGAGGTTACGGAAGATGCGTTTTGATTGCCCCCATTTCCCATGCATGCTATAATCGCCAGTCATTTATCCAGACAGACCAGTGCGTTTTGATTGCCCCCATTTCCCATGCATGCTATAATTGTCGCTAGGCTGCATGCCTGGCTGTCTGGGTTTTGATTGCCCCCATTTCCCATGCATGCTATAATCTTCAAACAATCATACTTCACGCCTTTGTAGTTTTGATTGCCCCCATTTCCCATGCATGCTATAATAAACTCTGCCTGTGCAGAGATTTTATCTTTGTTTTGATTGCCCCCATTTCCCATGCATGCTATAATTCATACTGCCAGAGCGCTCAATAAACAGCGGGGTTTTGATTGCCCCCATTTCCCATGCATGCTATAATACAAATATTCTAATATAATAGATACACTATGTTTTGATTGCCCCCATTTCCCATGCATGCTATAATACAAATATTCTAATATAATAGATACACTATGTTTTGATTGCCCCCATTTCCCATGCATGCTATAATAATCTAATATTCACCGACCCGCCATATGCCGTTTTGATTGCCCCCATTTCCCATGCATGCTATAATCCAGTGGAGCTAGCTATAGGCGATAGTATTGTTTTGATTGCCCCCATTTCCCATGCATGCTATAATCTACACTAGAGTAAATCTCTACAAGTGTGGGTTTTGATTGCCCCCATTTCCCATGCATGCTATAATGCTCTAGACCGAGAAATTATGGAGACCATCGTTTTGATTGCCCCCATTTCCCATGCATGCTATAATCTGGAAAGAGTACAATAGCCATCTTACTAGGTTTTGATTGCCCCCATTTCCCATGCATGCTATAATAAGCGCTAGTTATATATTTAGTGCGCAACGTTTTGATTGCCCCCATTTCCCATGCATGCTATAATTCCTTATAGCATTGCTACCAACAGCGTCTGGTTTTGATTGCCCCCATTTCCCATGCATGCTATAATTCAACCAATTTACTGATGGCGACAAAGCGGTTTTGATTGCCCCCATTTCCCATGCATGCTATAATTCAACCAATTTACTGATGGCGACAAAGCGGTTTTGATTGCCCCCATTTCCCATGCATGCTATAATAGAACCAACAGTTCCAAACTTATCCTTCAGTTTTGATTGCCCCCATTTCCCATGCATGCTATAATTTCTTTTGGCTATTTTGGTGTTGTAATATGGTTTTGATTGCCCCCATTTCCCATGCATGCTATAATTGAACGCCCACCAAAGTCCCCCGGCCGTTCGTTTTGATTGCCCCCATTTCCCATGCATGCTATAATCCGACTTAAAGTCTTTGGCCCCATACCATAGTTTTGATTGCCCCCATTTCCCATGCATGCTATAATTGTACAGATGCACTAGCTACGGATGCGCCAGTTTTGATTGCCCCCATTTCCCATGCATGCTATAATTAGAGCGGGTATCCCTCTGCGGGTATCTACGTTTTGATTGCCCCCATTTCCCATGCATGCTATAATTGTTCACTTATTGATGAGGTAGACGGAGAAGTTTTGATTGCCCCCATTTCCCATGCATGCTATAATTGTTGGAACTGCAGCCACCGCTCCGGCTTGGTTTTGATTGCCCCCATTTCCCATGCATGCTATAATAATCTTATCTGCGCCCATAGGGTTAATCCAGTTTTGATTGCCCCCATTTCCCATGCATGCTATAATAGAGGCGCTACATGATTACCCCTACCCTACGTTTTGATTGCCCCCATTTCCCATGCATGCTATAATGTATATACTATATATATGGATGATTTAAGAGTTTTGATTGCCCCCATTTCCCATGCATGCTATAATTAAAACTGCCGCAACCGATGATGACAATTAGTTTTGATTGCCCCCATTTCCCATGCATGCTATAATTTCCTCAATTCTAAGATCACCCGTAATGGTGTTTTGATTGCCCCCATTTCCCATGCATGCTATAATCGCTCGGCGTGGTCGCTGTCTCTACTCTTGTTTTGATTGCCCCCATTTCCCATGCATGCTATAATATAGAGAGTGATGATGACTATCATGAATTGTTTTGATTGCCCCCATTTCCCATGCATGCTATAATTAGAGGATGTGGAGCCTACAGCGCCAGTAGGTTTTGATTGCCCCCATTTCCCATGCATGCTATAATTCAGCAATCTCAGTGTGAATGCATTGAACTGTTTTGATTGCCCCCATTTCCCATGCATGCTATAATTCACCCTGCCATCACACTTCTATCCATTAGTTTTGATTGCCCCCATTTCCCATGCATGCTATAATTAAAACGCATAAAAGAGATTTACCGATTGGTTTTGATTGCCCCCATTTCCCATGCATGCTATAATGCCGATCCTCTAGGAGACCTGCAGACCGCCGTTTTGATTGCCCCCATTTCCCATGCATGCTATAATAGGCGAGGAGATATCCCTGATTGGAGCGGTGTTTTGATTGCCCCCATTTCCCATGCATGCTATAATTCTTCAGGGTTGTTAAAGCCCTCATCTTTAGTTTTGATTGCCCCCATTTCCCATGCATGCTATAATTCAGCAATCTCAGTGTGAATGCATTGAACTGTTTTGATTGCCCCCATTTCCCATGCATGCTATAATTCACCCTGCCATCACACTTCTATCCATTAGTTTTGATTGCCCCCATTTCCCATGCATGCTATAATTAAAACGCATAAAAGAGATTTACCGATTGGTTTTGATTGCCCCCATTTCCCATGCATGCTATAATGCCGATCCTCTAGGAGACCTGCAGACCGCCGTTTTGATTGCCCCCATTTCCCATGCATGCTATAATAGGCGAGGAGATATCCCTGATTGGAGCGGTGTTTTGATTGCCCCCATTTCCCATGCATGCTATAATTCTTCAGGGTTGTTAAAGCCCTCATCTTTAGTTTTGATTGCCCCCATTTCCCATGCATGCTATAATACATATTGATCGGGTATTGCGCTCCCGCCGTTTTGATTGCCCCCATTTCCCATGCATGCTATAATTTCATTCAAGAGATGATGCGGTATTGTTAAGTTTTGATTGCCCCCATTTCCCATGCATGCTATAATTCAACGGAATGGCCGCATTCCAGGGGCTAAGTTTTGATTGCCCCCATTTCCCATGCATGCTATAATACTACTAAAACACCCTCTCTAAAATAACCTCGTTTTGATTGCCCCCATTTCCCATGCATGCTATAATCTTTACGACGTATCTTTTACAAAGGCTAAGGTTTTGATTGCCCCCATTTCCCATGCATGCTATAATTGTAATTGATATTTCTGCGGAAAGAGCAAGGTTTTGATTGCCCCCATTTCCCATGCATGCTATAATCAAATATAAATAGTTCCAGGTCGGTATTAAGTTTTGATTGCCCCCATTTCCCATGCATGCTATAATTCATACTGCTTAATAACCTGCTCCAATAAGGTTTTGATTGCCCCCATTTCCCATGCATGCTATAATTTATATATTTGACTAAGTCACGTTGCTTATGTTTTGATTGCCCCCATTTCCCATGCATGCTATAATTTTTCCGTGTTGCTCATACTATTATTATAGTTTTGATTGCCCCCATTTCCCATGCATGCTATAATACGTAGCACGCATGGGTTGTGTTTCTTTGAATAAATTTTGCACCCGGAGGTGTTTGTCGCCAAAATATGGGAATAATGGGCAATCTTAACTATTCGACAAACACTTCCGGCACTGCATTTTTTTGTAGAACCTACCAGAATTCGGATAGCTTTAATTGATTGGTAAGGCGTGTTTTATGCTGGTAACCGTTGCCTAATACTGATAGAGACTTTTCCCATTGTTTATCAGTAACGAATAGTATACGCACATTACCACCGTTAGGGGTTATACTGCCTAAACGTTTTTGGTGCTTCAGCATACGATCAAATGACGGACAGGCTCGCATATAGATAGAGAACTGTAACATCACATAGCCATCATCCAAAAGAGCTCTGCGAAAATCGGATGCCTCTTTACGATGCTCTTTACTATCTACAGGTAGGTCAAACATTACCAATAGCCAGCCCATCTTAAAGGGACCTCTCTTCAGTCGGTAGGTATCAATTTTGGAAGCCAAATTTTTTCAATATTGCTTTCTAAAAAGGTGGAAGCGAGAGATTGAATGTAATAATCTATAGCATCTACCAATTTTTGGTCTCCTTTGTTATTTACCCTAATAATATGTTCCCAACAGTTGCGAGACTCGGATATCCAATCCTTCATCTCACTATTAGGGTATCGGCATAGGTGTCGATAAAGATAATAATCTAGAATGGGGCGCCAGGGCTCTATTACATCATAAACTAATGGATAGCCATGAAAATTACCCTTATGATGAACACCAAATAATGGCGAAAGCCCATGTGCCACCAAGGAGCGGTGACATAATGCTCCCATTACCGCATAGCCATAGTTTAGCATCCAGTTAATTAAATGATCTGGGCTGTGTCTTCTAGTAAGATCATCGTATCCTAGACTCTTAAAATACTCGGCCCAATAATAACGCGCGCAGGCAGACTCGTTTAATGGTTTTTCTTGTAACTTCTGTAATAGATAATTATATCTGCCCTGCACGAATTTCAACATAATTATCTGATTTTGAATCTTGGTGTTTAATAATCTCTGCCAAATCTCACTGTTTAGATTTTTGGCTGCATGCACTTGATTATGAGCAACTTTTACATTTACCAACTTTTGCAGAGGGGTAGTTATGCCAACAGGTTGGTACTTATCATTACAATGCAGGATAAAGGCATCTTGGGTTATAATAGCCCGTATTAGTTGATCGGTGAGCGTGATATTGGGTGCCGCCAATATTATGCCCCGCAAATCCTCTATGGCAATTTGGCGCTCTTCGTTGCTATCTCTATTTTCATAAATTAAATTACCTCGCTCTTTTTTTATAAAACAATCACCGCTCAAAATGTGTAATAAATAGTAACTCATTTAACTAAAGGAGGACTTATCATTATCTTGTCAGTATAAGGTTATATTTACAACATATGGTGAGCCGGTTGTAAAAGTTGGGCTAGGTTCTTCGTCTTCAAACGGTATTGTGTACCGTTATTAGACTGTATCACTATATTTTGCATACCCCCGGCGAAACTCTTAACTACATAAAGCCCATCAAATAATACTGTTTTTGGTTCATCTGGAAAATGGGCTTTTATTATTGAATCGATTTTAATCGAACCCCCTTCCTTTAATGGTGGTGTGGGAGCAACCTTATCTACAATATGCTTATAAAGTTTTTTGTAAGAAATATTAACCTTATTTTCCCGGTTCTTTTTTGAGACCAATTCGATGTTAGCCCGATAATTCTGATCATCAATAATATTCCATTTACCAACCAATTCCTTATCTTTTTCGTATTCGAATTTTTCTTTAAACTCAATAATACCGCCAGTGCGAAGAAGGTTGCCTGCAAATCTCCTCTTATAGTTCGTATTGAGGGCTTCTATTGTTACCCTATATTTAAAAAGCTGATTATTAACTTTACCAGAAACATCTATGCTGTTTTTTGCTATTTTTTCAATTAAGTAGGTGCCAAAACCGCTTTTTGATATGGATGTTTTTGCGCCTAACTTAGTAGCAATTTCCTGGTCTGTATTTTGAATGCTAATTAAACTCCCGCTATGAAGTAAACGAAGTCTCTTTCCCTGTTCCCTATGGTATGCCATCAATTTATGTGGCGAAGTGTGCGCATGTACTGCTACAACATCTGGAATTTTTTTATTTGGACGAAAAATTAATAAGCAGCCATTGGTTCTAGTACCTTTGCCGGTAGCTGACCTACTATCATACCATTGTCCCTTTCCGGCGCTTTTATCTTTTCTCAGATTTTTATAGGTAGCGGTACCATAGTTGCCAACTTTCTTAGCTACTTTATGATTGGTGCCACTAGCTTGCTTACGCTGTCTCATCTCCTTGTTCCTTCTCGCAACTGGTTGCTTAGCAATTGCTGCTCGCTGTTTCACTGTAAAGTAGGGGTGAACATCCTCTAGTTTTTTAGAAAAATACTCCTTATGAACATCTGGGGGAAATTTAAAAAAATAGGTCTTCTTTTTATCTCTGGCCCACTCTGGTATGTAACTGATAATCATTGCATCTAATGCATGATGCCGCCAATCGTTTCGATTTTTAACATGGGGATTAGAATTGCCATCGCCTAATATAGAGTACAGGTTGTATTTTGTAGCTACGCGATGAGTAAGCGCACCATTGATAATGCTAACATGACGTTCGGTGCCCTTTTCTCCCGGTTGCCAGCCCATTCGCAGGCAGACCACATCACGCGCTAAACGGGCAATCTCAGCAGTAGCAGCCAATGCTGTATACTTTTCTGCCAACTCTTGTGCATCTTCTATTGATGTTGCTAATAATAATTTGCGTTTTTTGGTATCTTGTAATTTGCGTTTTTTGGGATCTAGTATTTTTTTTACACGCCCCTCATAACTATCCCACTGTTTTTGAATCTCTGGCACATCATAGGGTATTCGATCACCTTTATCATTGTTAAATGTACGAGTGGTGAGTACCGTATTGTATGCTGAATCAGGGCCCCCTTTCGCCTGTGGCAAAATATGATCAATTTCGTAAAATGAAATGTCACTTAAACATAAAGCCTTGCCGGTATATATACAGATACAGCCCTGTTGACGCATTAGACGGGAACGCCGAATATGCTCATCAGTAACCTCAATGTTATTTTCCCGTAGCATCTTAATACTCTCTGCTTTATCATCCTTATTTTCATTTATTCGCTTTTCGTACTTTGCTTTGTTTTTTCTGCCCATAAAATCTTCACGTATGAATTCAAAAGAGACGTGATCGGGTTTGCCATATTTATCTATTAGAATTTCAAACCGCTTAGCAAAAAAGGTAAGTCTATGTCGAACTTTGGGATTGTAGCAAGAAGCAATTAAATTTTTTATTTTTTGATGTGAGTCAGCATCCGCTTTGTAAAACTTCTCCGCTAAAGATATTTGTGGTATATAAAAGCGACCATTGGTATCTATCATCTTTGGCAAAAATGATAGGTCATTCTCGAATAAACGGTAACGGGCATTTTCTAAGTTTAACCAATGGTCCCCGTTTCCATCTTTATTGTCAGCCGTCTGCATACGATCAACAAGTTCATTTCTGAATCGATCCGGAGCTTCCCATGTGCCGCTTAATATTAATTCACGCACAATTGCTAATGCTGGACGGCTAAATTTAGATCGTCCTTGGACATTCTCAAGTGAAGATATATCCAAATGCTCACCTCTAACCTTGCCATCTAGCTGCTGTGCTTTTTTGCTAGTTTCATTTTTTGTCCATCTAAAAACTTTGGTAAGCGCTACTTCCTTACCACCTTCCCCTATTAACGATTTTTTTCTTTCATTATTCCATTCATCCAGTTTCATCTTATAAAACTTTTTAATTTCTTCTATTGTTAATGGGCAGGAGGGTATCACCTCTCCAGTATCTATATTCTCTTTACGGTAGCGAAAATTAACTAATTTTATTAAAAAACTAGTTTGTATAAAGAGAGAATCGCTCTTTTTACAGACATGAAAGCGTGGAATTAAACAGCATTTTCCAACACAGCGATTATCAAAACGGGGTAGTTTCTGAGCTAATAGACCGCCCCACTCTTTAGCAGAAGGGTATGAGCGATAAGATTCGGCCAATTTATCATTTTTTTTGCCAAATAAAATGCCTTTAATCTTCTCTTCATTATCTATCAATGGAGTAAGTTTTGGTAATTGGTGGACTGCATTTTTTAGCAAACGGCTTACCTCTTCTATTACCATAGCGCGAGGCGCAACATATCCGCGTGCTAGCTTGTATCCACTTTTTTGTTGTGGATTATCCTCTACATTAAAACGGTGGGAGATGATCTTTCCATCTCTCCATAATCCCATACAATATGCATCATAATAGCAGGGAAAGTGAAATCTAGAATCTGAAGATAATTTATTTAAATTCTGTTTAAACTCACTTATTCTTTCTTCGGCTTCTTTGGCCTTTCTCTCCTCTTCGGTGAGGGCATCTTCACTCTTTTCGATTTGTGAGCTTGATTCTTCTTCTGATTCCTCTGTCCTGTAACTGTGCTTAGTTCTCCATGGTACATTTGCATCATAGCCCCTGCGCTGTATTGCCGAATGAAGCGCCTTATATATCTGCCAAGGTTCAAGTGGTTTACCCTCTAGAAGTAAAATACGCAGTAAGCATGAGGTATAAATGGTATCATCACCGGCTTTGGGAAATTCGCGTTTTAATCGTTCATCTCCGATCTTTTCATGCCAAACACCCTGGCTATCTTTAAATAGAATGTCACCTAATAGTGGTTCCTCGCCTATTTCTTGCCATAACTTAATCAATAGCTCTTCACGACTTCTATGTGCACATCGTGTTCGATAAGCGCGGCGACGTTCGCGCTCCTCCTCCAAACCTCCTACTTCGGGATTAATGAGTAATGCGTTGGCATATTCTATCTCATTCCCTACACGTACTGCCTCACCAACTGAGCCAATTCCAATATCAAAGGCAAATATGACTTTATCATTATCTTGGTTAATACGTGTTTTTTTGCTCATACGTTTTATCTTATCTTTACATTAAATTTACAACATTAATAATCGTATATTATTCCCATTTAATCTATTACACAACTACCACAATAACTTCAATTCCCCAAATGCCTTCCTTCTCTACATCTTCCAGCTCGATCTTCCAACCCACTCCCCTTATGATAATGGGCAAAATAAACACCGCTGTTTTTGGCGCTCAGATCAATGACAATTGGGCTAATAAAAGAGTTATTCCTTGACATATCAATAGGTTATCACAGTATCTCTAATATAGCAAATATACTCTTGATTAAAGCTGTAAATTTTTCTTGGACATTATTCGTGTCTTTCGCCCCCCCCCCTTCCCTATCTGTGCTATAATTTATCAAATGAAACAGACCTGGAATGCTAAGCAATATGCACAAGGCGCATCTTATGTGCCGAAACTTGGCAAGGCAGTGTTGGAATGGCTGGCGCCGCAACCCGGCGAGCGTATTCTGGACTTGGGCTGTGGTGACGGGGCACTGACGCAAAAGCTCTACGAAGCGGGCTGCGAGGTGGTTGGCGTGGACTCCAGCGCCGCGCTGGTGGCGGCAGCCCGCGCGCGCGGTTTGGATGCGCGCCATGCCAATGGCGAGGCCCTGAATTTTCACGCCGAGTTCAATGCGGTATTCAGCAATGCCGCGCTACATTGGATGAAAAACAGCACCGCCGTGCTCTCCGGGGTGCGCCGCGCGCTGCGCCCCGGTGGAAGGTTTGTTGGTGAACTGGGTTGCCAAGGCAATTTGGAGCGGGTGCAAGCTGCCATAGAGCGAGAACTTCAGGCCCGCGGTTTGGATTTTGCATCACTCAATCCATGGTTCTTTCCAAGCACTGAGGAATACCGCGCGCTACTGTTACAGCAGGGCTTCTCGGTGAAGCGCATCATCTGTTTTGACCGACCCACCCCGCTTACTAGCGATTGGATTGAGTGGCTCAACATCTTCGCCACCTTTGTGCTGAAGGCCCTCCCCAGTACCGAGCGCGCATCCTTTTGCGAATCCGTGCAGCAGCAGCTGCTCCCTCAGCTGCGCCTCCCCGACGGAAGCTGGCAAGCCGACTACGTCCGCCTACGCTTCAGCGCAGAGCTGCCCGGGAATTGAGATTCAAGCTTAATAGAGACAATCCAACATGCATAGTGAATATCATAATGGTCACAGCACAACGCTGGAGTTCAGGGTCCATACCAGTGTGCACTCCTGAAGGAGAGCACCCTGGTAATTTTTTCTTTGACATTACTCAGGCCCTGTGGGTGTCCCCATTTCCCATGCATGCTATAATGACAAACATCATTATATGGCACAGATATGAATCTAAAAAATATATTTCTAATATCTAAAAGGATATTACTTGAATCATTTGGAAATAGAAAATTATCCTTTTTTTGGACAGTTTTTCCAATTGGAGTTCTATTAATATTTTCAAGCGTATATTCAAATGGAGATATTGGTAATGGTTTTACAATAACTTTCCCAGGAACCCTAGTCGGAGCTGCCATGTTTTTTTCATGTATGGCAAATTGTGTTTCCTTAATTTCAATTGAGAGAGAAAGAAAAACATTAAGAAGACTTCTAATATCAAAAATTAAGGGAGGTGAGTATTTTATAGGGATCTTTTTAGCATACTTCATTCTTGCTTTAGTTCAATGTTTCTTTTTAATATTCATAACGTATTTATTTGGAGGAAGATTTTTAGGAAATATTTTTCTTGGAGTTTTTATAATTTTATTATCTACTATCTCATATGTTTCGATTGGTTTTATTATTGGAATCTTATTTGCTAAAAAAAGTGAAGATGCTACCGGCCCGGCAATTGCAATAGGCGTTCCACTTTTAATATTAGCAGGGACTTTTTTTGATTTTTCACTCCTCCCTGATTTTTTACAAAAACTAAATAGAGCAAATCCTATTTTTCATATGCTTTATTCATTTAGAAATGTGGCAATTAATAATTTTAGTTTTAGTGATATAAAATATTCTATGATTTTTTTAATATTATTTTCAATAATTTCACTATTTGTATCAAATAGTATTTTCAAAATATATGGGAGAAAAATTTAAAAATGATAACTATAAAAAATCTTTCAAAATCATATGAAAATATTACTGTACTAAAAGATCTTAATCTGGAAATTAGAGATAGAGAAATCTTAGGGATTCTTGGAAGAAATGGGAGCGGGAAGTCAACTTTAATACATTTAATTTTAAATTTGATAAAAAAGGATTCTGGAAAAATAGAAATAGATGAAAAAGCTTTTGAAGAAATTAAGGGGTGCATAGGGTATGTTCCGCAAGAGATCTCTCTATACACTAATTTATCTGTAAAAAGAAATATTGAGTTTTTTTTAAGAACATATAAAACAAATATCTCAAAAAAAGATGTGAATTTAAAAAATTACAATATAATTAATTATTTTAAGATTGAGAAGATAATGCATTATAAAATTACAAAATTATCAGGTGGCCAGAAGGGACTAATTAATTTTATTTGCGGAATAATACATGAACCAAAAATATTGTTATTGGACGAGGTATCAACAGGCTTAGATGTAGAAACTTCAAATAAAATTACCGGGTACATAAGAAAACTGAAGGAAGAGCAAAAAACAATTATTATAATTAGTCATAATTTGAATGAGCTAGAAAAAATATGTTCAAGATTCATTTTATTGGAGAATGGTAAAATTAAAATAGGTGGAAATTTTGAACAATTAAAAGATAAAGTTAATTATAAAAAAGTCATAATTATTAAAACAGATTATGAAAATATATTAGTAAAAAAACTTAATTCTAAAAAATTAGAATTTTTTAGACAGGATAAATACTTCATAATATATTCTAAAGAAGAGATAAATCTAGAAAAAGGGATTAAATTTTTTAAAAATGAAAAGATCAAATCATTAGAAGTTTTGGATCTAAATTTGGAATACATATATTTATATTTAACAAATTTCTAATTAATCTAAATGTGAACTATTTATGGCGCTCTGCCACTTAACTGATTTTTGGCCATTTCCTATAGTAGGGGGTGCGATAACCGCGATTATCATCTTGTCACTTTGGTTGAGTCCCTTGGGGCGCTCCCTATTGGTAATGTGCTGTTGTAGGCAATGTATTTCATGGCAATTATGGAGTTATGCCGGTAATAGTAAGAATTTAATGGTGATTTACTTGACATTTTTTGCTTAGTCATGCAACCATACAATAGATGCCTGGGACTACCAGCCGGCAGCGTGAGGTTCTCCATTTCATTAATGCCTATCGTGCTTTACACCATTATCCCCCCACCTTCCGTGAAATTGCTGCCGAATTCTCAGTAACTGTTCGAGCAGCTCATGACCATGTAGGGGCACTTAAGAAAAAGGGGTATATTCAGAATGAGCATCTCCGCTCCCGCTCAATTAAGTCAGTGGGCTTTTCTAGCATCAATTCAAGTAAAGAGGAGATGGTAATTATCCCCCGTGTCGGCCGAGTGGCAGCCGGTCTACCTCTCTTTTCTCATCAGAATTTTGATGGATATATAAAGGTGGTAGCTTCGCAGTTAACTGAGGGAGAATATTTTGCGCTACAGGTGCAGGGAGATAGTATGCAGAATGTTGGCATATTAGATGGCGATACTGCCATCATTCGCTATCAAGTATTAGCTAATAATGGTGATATTATCGTGGCACAGATAAATGAACAGATTACCCTGAAACGTTTCTTCCGCGAACGCGGTCGAGTACGGCTCCAATCAGAAAATGATCAGAATTCTCCTATATATAGTCGCTCGGTGACTGTACTGGGCAAGCTGAAAATGATAGTACGCTCCTATTAATGGCTAACGATGTCTAAACCGCTTTTCCCCTGCTATCTGCTATTAGGTGAGGATCGAGGGAGCAAAAAGCAAAAAATTCAGAGTATTCGACGGGCCTTGAAGCGGCGTGGCTCGCTAGCACTACAGAGCTACTGGGTTGAAGAGTGCGCGGTTGAACAGCTATTAGCGCTAGTACGAAACCCTCCTCTTTTTGAGGAGCAGGCGCTGATTATCTATCATAATGTTGATCAGCTAAAGGGCAGCCAGCCACACTTAAAGCTTAAGGGTTATCTTGCAAAGCCAACGCCGCAGAGCACATTAATACTTACTAGCGAACTTAACTCGCTAAACTATGCCTGGGTAAGGCAGATAGCCACCGCGGCCAAAATGGTATGTTGGCAGCCCTTTCAGAGCGCTATGGTTAATGAGGTGCGGAATATCTTCCAGCAGCAGGGCTTAGAGATCGCAACTCCGCTAATTGAGCGTTTTCTCTCTGCCTTAGAGAGCGATAGCGCCATAGTCCGCAGCAGTAGTGAACAGCTAGCCTCCTACTGCCACTCGGTGGGCGCGGTTAACGAAAAAATAATTGAGGATTTTTTTTCCTTTGGCCATGCTGAAAATATCTTTGGGCTTATTAATGAGTGTCTGAGGCGTAAGGTACAGCGCGCCCTGCCAATTCTCTATTCACTGCTAGATGCTGGGGTGGAGAATAGCCATATACTGCATATGCTCTATCGTAGCTTGCATCATCTCCTAGCACTTCATTCCGCTTCAGGTGATTTTGGCGGCGCCTGCCGCAAACGGGGTATAGTGTGGCGCAGCATGCAGCAGAGATATCGAGAGGCGTTGAATCGCTTTTCGGCAGAGGAGCTCCAGCTATTACTGGTTTGCTTAAGTAACACTGAGGCGAAGCTACGTCAGAGCGGCAAATTTAGCCGCCCACTGTTGGGACGCCTTATTGTGACGCTTTGCGAAGGCGCTGTATCACCGCTTGCGCCACGTTGGCCCCCAGCGCTGTCTCTTGCGCAAGCTGCTGCCAATCGATAGTGGCAATGGCCTCAAGTGAGCCATAGCGTTTGAGCAACATCTCGGCTCGCCTCTTGCCAATCCCCCGTATCTGGTAGAGGAGCGTATGATCCAGCGTTGCCATGTGAAGCTGACGGCGGTAACTGGTGGCAAAGCGATGTGCCTCATCACGCACCTGCTGTATAAGCCGCAGCGCCGCCGAGTCGTAGGGAAACTGTAGCGGCGAAGATTTTCCCGGTAGATAGAGCTGCTCCTGTCGTTTGGCAATAGCCACTAAGGCAATATGCTGAAGACTTAGGCTCTGTAAAATGCCATAGGCGGCATTTACCTGTCCTATACCCCCATCTATGATAATTAAATCGGGGAGAGGAAGCTGCTCATTCTTGAGACGGCTGTAACGGCGCGCTATGGTTTCACGCAGCGCCTCAAAATCATCAATGGCGCCCTGCAGCGTGCGCAATTTGAAGCGACGATAGGAGCTCTTGTCGGGTTCTCCCTCTCTGAAAAGCACCATAGCTGCCACGGTGTGGCTACCTCCCAGATGGGCAACATCAAAACCCTCAATATGCTGCGGCCGGTGCGAAAGATTAAGACCCTTAACCAGTTCCATAAGTGCATCCATCTCCAGTTCGCTTCCATAATGGCTGTAGAGCTCCGCGCTGGCATTACGCTGCGCTAGCCGCAACAGTTTGTGGTCGCGATCTCGTTGAGGGGTGCCAATCCAGATGGTATGTCCCCGCTCTTTACGGTAGTACTCCATTAACTCAACCTCTATCCCCTGGTGAGCAGTAATAATAGCTCCCGGTAACTGCTGGTGCTTATCATAAAACTGCGTAATGAACTGTGTCAGCTGATCGGCTATGTCACCTATTGGTTCGCTCACAAACTGGTAGCTGCCGGTAAGAGTCCCTTCGCGGGATTGAAAGACTACTAAGACAATCCGCTGGATATTACGCGCATAACCGATGTAGTCGCGACTTCCGCCTCCTACCTCCATGGGCGGCTCATCTTCTCTGAGCGCCCGCAATGCCAGTAACTGATCGCGATTGCGGCGCGCCACCTCATAACGCTGCGCCGCAGACTGTTCCTCTAGGGTGTGCTCCAACTGCTGCTCTAGTTTCACGGTATTTCCCGAGAGGACAGATTGTATCTGCGCCACCCGCCTCTGATATTCGGCCTTATCAGTTTTGCCGGCGCAGGGAGAGGCACATTGCCCTATATGCCAGTAGAGACAGGGGTGGCTACGCCGGCGGATAGCTCCCCGACAGCGGCGCAGCGGATAGTAGCGCTCAATCAGCTCTATAATACGGGAGGCCTGTCCTACCCGTACATAGGGACCATAGTAGCGCGATCCATCCTCCACTATGCGGCGGGTTACAAATACCCGCGGATATTCCTCATTGGTAACCCTTATAAGAGCATAGGATTTATCATCGCGCAGATCTATGTTGTAGGGCGGTTTCCATTGTTTGATAAGATTAATCTCCAACAGGAGCGCCTCATAGTTGCTGGCGGTTAGTATCCATTCAATATGCACCACCTTGCCCATCAGCGCCCTAGTCTTAGGATCAGCAGGTCGAAAATAGGAGCGTACTCGGCTACGCAGATTGGTAGCTTTGCCTACATAGAGTATGGCGCCGCCGGCGCTCTTCATAAGGTACACCCCCGGCTCTGGCGGGAAGCTGGCTACCCGCCTCTGTAGCTGGCTATTATCTCCATGTGGTGACATGCTAGTACTATATCCTATTCTTAGCTGTGGCGCAGGAGCTTGTGCATCTCATATATCTCTTTAATTTTTAGAATTTTTTGAAAATTTTTTGAAAAAAAACTGTCAAAAAAAAGATGAACATGCCCCCAAAGAAATATAAAAATGTCATGAGGCCATTGCTCTCCTTCATAGATAATGCGCTTCCTATATAGCACACCGGTATACTCTATCGCTACTCATAGACTTTCACCTCCATCATCTCCAGCTGTAATCTTTCGAGGGCCCGGGCGAGACCTCGGGCGCGATGCACTAGCGCCTCCTCACTACCTTCTCTCCAGCGCTTAAAGAGCCTCCTCATATGCCTAAGGGTTACCCCGCTGCGCTCTGCCTCACCTTTAGCTAAGGTCGTTCCTGTGGCAAACCGGATACCGGCTGGCATATATCGTACCTCTTTGGTACTCATAGTACATGTCGCTGTGTTCATAATCCCCCAGTGTACCTGGAGGAGCAGTGATATTTTCATTGTTCTTTCAAAGGGACATTTTCAACTTTTTTACAAATTTTCATAAAATAGCTTGACAAATACTGTTATATCCAATACTCTATGTGAAATAGCTAAAGTTCGCATAGGACTTAGATATCTATCATATTGGTCTGAGGGTTTGTGTTTGGTCGTAAGCCCTCGGCCTTTTTTTAGTTACTCATCCCGTATTCAGCAGTTACTGCTGTTTTTCATGGTGGGACGGCTCCAAGATGCCCTCTTTGCGCTCCGCTATCAATAGAGCTCTAGCCAAAGAGTCGAGGCCAGCTGATGGCGGTTGAATATAGGATAGGGAGCGTTGGAAAGGCTCCCTAGCTCCTATTCAAAAAACGACGTAGGGTGCGTTTCCAACGCTCCCTACATTCTCTATTTTTTGCCCAGCCAGAGCTCATTCTCCCGGCAATGTTTCGAGAAACGGCACTCTTTGTGTGGGGTTCGATGTAGTGAGAGCAAAAGCCCTTGCTCTCCTTCTTTGCCGCATCAATACTCTTCCATTGCCAATAGGGGATGATAGCGTGGGGAGAATTGATGGGACGCATAGCGCGGTTCATCAAAGGCTTATCCTCTTTGGCCAGTGGTACCCATTTTTCGCACCGTAGCACATGCAACCCTATAGTTTCGCGCAGCAGGATTAATGCCATAGCGCTTTACATGGGCCACCATTGCTTTACGGAGCGCGCATTGCATCGCACGGTGGTGCTCCGTAGGTGGTGCCATATACTCTTTCCACATCCGGTTCTCATTTTTAATGCATTTTTTCCTGCAGTATAACAGTTCTTCGGCATGTATTGCTGGAGAGGAGGCTCAGCCGTCTCTTTACTTTCCTAGTGAGGGCATACATCCACTTGCCATGGTCAAATTAATATGATCTAATACATGTATGATTAAATATAAATACCAAGCCGGACGCGACTGCGCGTGCGATTACGCTATGCAAAAAGCAGAGCGGTATCCTATGCGGAGTTCTCTAAGAGACATCCCAATGATAATGACACAAAATGTGAAATGCAGTATAATCCTCTCAGGGAGAGATGATGCCTAGAGGAGAATCAGGATCAACTTATCTGTTCGAGGATAGATACTTTGAATTAAAGGTAGAACTATATTAATATACAGTGTATCTTTGATACAAAGAGGTTATATGAAATATAAATATGGAGGTTATATGAAATATATAGTAAGCGCAATATTATTTTGCGCATTAATGATTGGGTGTAATAATATTGGCAATATTGCTAGTATTACGTCAACAACTCCGAACCACGCGATTAGTGGTGAAGCGGGAACGGTCGGCGATGGAAGTTACGATGATTTTATCGCGGCTCTTTATATCAGAGAGACAACCATAAATCCTGCCGACGCCGCCGAGTATGCTAAAAACTACAATACGCCGGTACAGAATTTAAACTATTATCAGGTTGAAAAACCGGGGCGGGTTGTGCGTCAGCAAAATGGCGATCCGACTCCCACGCAGAATCTGACCTATAAGCAGTATTTTAATGCTATTGGGGTGGACAATATTTATGTCCCTGGTTCTACCGATGCAGAAATGTTTCGTAAAATGCAGGGGGCTACTATTAATTTCCTAGGTTTTGCAGGTTTTCAGTTTAGCGAACAAGATGTGCAGGTTTTGGGATATTATAATTATTTTCTATATATACCCTATCCGTACGATAAGGTCTATCTCTCCTATTACACCGATCTACCAAATTCGACCTGGGCCGATGGTAGGCAGGGTATCTTTGAAAAAGATTCCGAAGGCAATACCTTTCTGGCTACCGACGTTAATAGATGGCTAGGTACCTGGAATAACAAAAATGGCATTAATTCTTTTGCCGATCTACTGGATCCTGACAAACAACTCTATGTAGTTAAGGATCATTTTACATTTAAGCATAATAATATAGTAAAATTATTAAGCACAACTCCAGGAGCAAAGCCGTTAAGTGATTATATCGGAATATCACTATATTGGGACAAATTGGATCCTCCAGTATCACCGCCGGCAGGTATTCCCAATGAGGTTAAAGTCACTATGTCAGGGCTTTTAGCAGGTGCGCATCTACGAGGAGCGCAGGGAGTAGTAGATCTATTAGTACACGGTAAAAATCCTGCTGACGAAACCGGCACCCATATATTAGAATATGTCTATGAACTTGGCAATTTTGATACCCCATGGGGAAAATAATAGTCACCTAAAGATATAACGGCAAGAATATACAGTGAGTGTTGCTTGGAGCGCCATTGAGACGGCATACTTAAGCGACCCGCAGAACGAACGCCTCTTCCCCGCCTCAGAACAGATAGCGACCATTGTGGTGCATAACTTTCCCAACCTCGGTATGCTCACTGCACTTCGTTTTTTGGAATGGGTAACAGAGCACCCTGAGGGGGTGGTATCATTACCAACGGGTAAGACGCCAGAGTATTTCATCCATTGGGTAGAAGTTTTTCTCTCTGAATGGAAGAGCAGACGCGTACAGGAACTGCTAACGAAATATGGGATTAAGCGCGCAATGCCGCCATCGCTGGCAGCATTGCATTTTGTGCAGATTGACGAATTCTATCCAATAGATACCGTACAGAAAAATAGTTTTTATTATTATGTTCAAAAATATTATATACAGAAATTCGGCTTAGATCGCAAGAGAGCGTTACTCATCAATCCAAATGAGATTGGTCTAAAACCGGGAGAAAAGTTGGAAGAGGTGTGGCCGGGGTATCGTGTGGACCTTTCGCTTCGGAAACGGGGGCCCCGTAGCACTATTGAGGAGCGACAGCAACAGGTTTTGAGTGCTGTAGATCAATTTTGCAACAACTATGAAGGGCGCATTAGAGAGCTCGGCGGGATTGGATTTTTCCTCGGTGGAATTGGTCCCGATGGTCATATCGGTTTTAATGTTCGCGGTTCTACTCACTATTCCACCACCCGTCTCTGTGCTACAAACTACGAGACGCAGGCGGCAGCGGCGACTGACCTCGGAGGGATCGAGATTGCCCGTACGCGATTGGTTATTACCATTGGACTCTCAACCATCACGTACAATCCGCAATGTACATCAATCATTATTGCCGCTGGTGAAGCGAAGGCGCGCATCGTCAGTAGTGCCATCTGTGATCCAACACAGATTAGTGTTCCTGCAAGTGCGCTGCGCTCTCTGTCCAATGCCCGTTTTTATATTACCAAAGGTGCAGCAGTGCATCTGGAAGAGCGTAATTATCTGCGACGTAAAAAGGATCCAGCGCAGTTAAGACGCGACGAAGCGCGAATAATTACTGAATTAGCGCGTATACGCAAAAAGAGGCTTGCCGATCTTACTACGAAGGATTTCACGCATACGCAGTCGGCTGCGCTTTTGGCAGAAACAAAAAAGAACGCGCCGCTAGAGCTAGTGGCAGAATTGGAACGCACCTATCGCCAACGCATACTTGATGCGCTGCAATTGCCTAGTGAGCAGGTGTTCCTCCACACTGCCCCGCATCACGATGATATTATGCTGGGTTTCATCCCCTATCTGGCGCGACTAATTAGGAATCAATCAAATACCCATTATTTCAATTATCTAACCAGTGGCTTCACCTCAGTGACCAACGGCAATCTGCTTACCCATATTGAGTTAGCAGAGCGGCTTATTGCCGAACGCAACATTTTCAATTTATTAGCGCAGAAGAACTATTTTGATTATCAAAATACCACCCATCAAGATAACGATGTATTAGAGCATCTAGATGGGGTAGCAGCGCATAATCGCGTGCAGGCCAACCTAGGAACGGCACGGCGCTTCTTGCGCAATTTGAACCAGCTCTACGGTGATCATACAAATGTGGCCTTCACCAGTCGGCTTCAAGAATTGCGTAGCTATCTGCAGCGGGCGTACCCCGGAATGAAAGATGAGCCAGAGGTGCAGCAACTTAAGGGGATGATTCGAGAATGGGAGGCCGATTTGTTATGGGGGTTTTTTGGCTTTAATTCCCAATCGGTTATCCACTCACGATTGGGCTTCTACAAGGGGGAGATCTTCACCGAACCTCCGCAGTATGAGCGCGATATTAAGCCAATCATCACCACTCTCACCAAGGTGCAACCAACAGTTATTTCGGTTGCCCTTGACCCTGAGGGGAGCGGCCCTGACACCCATTACAAGGTGCTCCAGGCAATTACTGCGGCGCTCAAGCAGTACCAAAAGGAGAGCCGGCGCGATGATATAGAGATTTGGGGATACCGCAATGTGTGGTATCGCTACCAGCCATTTGAGGCAGATCAATTCATTCCGGTCTCGCTGATGAGTATGGCGGTTATGCAACAGACCTTTCTGAAGTCGTTTTTATCACAGGCAGAGGCATCATTTCCTAGCCATGACCATGATGGCCCCTTTTCCGAACTAGCACAGCGAGTGCAGGTAGAGCAATACCAACAGCTATTGAACCTGCTAGGGCAGGAATTTTTCTATCAAAATAGCGACTCGCGCATCCGCTCCACCCGAGGGATGATTCTGCTTAAGAAAATGAGCACTGAGGAATTCTATACCCATTCATACGAGATAGAGAGACACACCGAATAGAGTCTCCATTGCTAGTACCTTAAGTAGGCGCGGCATTCCTACAGCTACACTGATGGTGCTCAAAAACATCGGCGAAAAGATAGCACCACTACTACCACTACTACAGACGTAGAAATATACCGCGCATCAAAGGTGATATCTATCGATAATAGCGCATTATGTGGTTGCGCTACACTAACGGCCCTATTTCAGCTTAACGACACTACTTGGCCCATCTGAACCGATTGGTAGGCTGCCGCAATGATCCGCTGCGCAGCAATGCCATCGGCAGCACTGAGGTAGGGATTCTGCTCCTTTCGTTGCACCCGGTTGAGGAAATGGAGTAGCATGGCGGCATCGGCGTTGTCTCCCCATGGGTCGTAGCGCACATGCTGCTCTTCTCTACCATAGAGCACATTATTCTGACTAAAGGGATCAATCTCTAGCACGCCGCTGCTCATCACTAAGCGCATCGACAATCCGCCCCATGTGGGGTAGTGTTGTGGTCTACTCCAACTGGCATCAAGCGAGAATACCGAGCCGTCTGCAAAGTGTAGCATGATGAGGGCGGCGGTCTCCACGGTAGTTGGAGTAGGCTGCATAATTGCATTGGAGAAGGCGCATAGGCGCACCACCTCGCTTGCGGTGAACCAGCGCAATAGATCAGCCACATGGATAATATGATCCATCATTGCCCCGCCACCAGCCAATGTAGGGTCGATAAACCACATCCGATGGCGATGTGGCATCTGCCCCTGGTTGGTGCTGCTTCCGCCGCAGAGTTTCCCTAGTGTGCCCTGGTGTATGGCGGCTCGGGTGTTGCGCACAACAGCGCTAAAGCGCATTGGTAACGCGGGCATCAATAGCACACCCCTCCGCTTGCAGGCCGCTGCCATTCGCTCGGCATCGGCTACGGAGATGGCAAGCGGTTTTTCGCACAACACATGCGCCCCCGCCTCTGCCGCCGCAATCGTCTGTGCGGCATGCTCGCCGTTAGCGGAGCAGACAACAACGGCATCAAGACGCTTCGCTAGCAACTCTTTCACACTGTAATTGGTAAGCCCATATCGAGCGCTATATTGCGCTGCCAATGCGCTATCCTCTTCGCTCATACCAATAAGCTCGACCTGCGAAAAATCACTTAGCAGCGGCAGATAGCTGTCGACATGATGATGCCCAACACCCATTATTCCGATGCGGCAAGGCTTCTTACTCACCATTTACCTCCTGTACCGTACCACTTTGCGCAGCTTTGAGTGAAAGCTCTGCAATACGCACCGCCTCCAGTGCCTCTGAGGCTTCAATTGGAAATGGGTTTTCATGCACAAGTGCACCATAAAATGCCGCTATCTCCGCACTGTAGGGGCTAGCGCTACTTGGCTGCGGCACCTCATCGGTTTCGTCACGCCGCCTTTCCGCATGAACAGTCATCGGGTTGCTCTGCAACGAATCGTAGGTGAGGAGATGCTCCTGAAACGCAATCTCAAACCCCATACGGAATGTCGGCGGCGGGAATGCCCATGAGCCTTCAATGTGTGAGATGGTGCCGTTGGTGTGCTCCAGCATGATCATTATATGCTCATTCTTAGCGGTTTCAGGATCGCAACGCGCATAGGCCGCATATACCCGATGAACCTCTCCCGCGCACCAAAGCGAAAAATCGATGTCATGGAGGGCCAGATCAAAGCCCACACCGCCGGAGCGGCTACGATCAAGAAACCAATTGTCGCCCTCAACCTGCGGTGAAAAGCAGTGACGATAAAGGCGCAACACCGCAGGCGCGGTGCCGTATTCGCCAGAGACAATCATCTGTTGCGCCTGCCGATACTCAGGGAAGAAGCGTAGCACATGCGCGACCATCATGCGTACACCGTTATCTTGGCAGCATTTCAGCATTGCCTCTCCCTCAGTGTAACTAAGCGCAAGGGGCTTTTCGCATAAGATATGCCGGCCCGCAACTGCGGCGCGACGTACTAGATCGGGGTGGGTATAGGTAGGCGTGCAGATATCGACAATATCAACGCGCTCAATAAGATCATCGATAGTGCTACAGGGGGTAATATCAAAGAGCTGAGTCAACAATTCCACTCGATGACGGTTTTTTGAATAGAGAGCAACAAGCTCGGCATCGGTCTCCCTCCATCCAGTGGCATGTACCCGTGCCATAGAACCGGCACCGATAATGCCAACTCGCACTACTTCACTCCCCCCTTAGTTAATCCCGATATAAGTTGGCGTGAGAAGATGCAATAGATAATCAGCGTTGGAATCATGCTAAGAAAGAGAGCCGCGATAACCGCATTCCAATCAGAGATGAATTGGCCTAGAAAATGGCGAGTTCCAAGGATAATAGTCTTTTTGTTTTCTGCCGGCGCCAATATTAAGGGAAACCATAAGTCATTCCAAATTGGCAGCATGGTAAATACGGCAATAGTCCCCAATGCGGGACGCACTAGTGGAAGCATGAGTTTATATATCTTAAATTCGTTTGCCCCGGCTATTCGGCCCGCATCAACAAAAGCATGCGGGATCTGGGAGAAGAATTGGCGTAAGAGAAAGATACATAGCGGCAACCCTTGGGCAGTATAGACAATGATAAGCGCGGCAAGGGTATTGATTAGGCCAATGCTGTTGAAAATCTGGATAAGACTCACCGTTCCTAGGCGCACCGGAACCATGATGCCAATAGCAAGGTAGACTCCTATTGCCTCGCGGCCGCGAAAGCGATACTCACTCAATGCCCACGCCGCCATGGAACCTAAGAATAGAATAAGAGCGATTGAGGCTAATGTCACTATGAGGCTGTTCAGCATATACAATGGATATTGCGAAAATCGAAAGACCGTCTGAAATCCTATCAAGGAAAATGTCTCGCCATTTGGCAGAGCTAGCGGCGCACTGAATATCCCACTCCTGGTCTTGAAGGCGTTTATGCAAATAACCGCTACAGGCGCAAGCGCAATCAGCGAATAGAGAATGAGTATTCCATGAATATGGAAAGGTTGCTTACGCCACTTCCCGCGCAAACCGTTACTGCTCATAGGTTTTAATCCTTCTTCGCCATAGCAGATACATCACTGCACCAGCAAGGATAATGACCAGCATCATCGATGCAATGGCTGCGCCCATGGCCGGATTGCCAAGCTGTAACTGATGTCCAAAAAATGTCCGATAAAAGAAGGTGCCAAGTATATCAGTGCTAAAATTTGGCCCAGATAGCACACCTTGAGTGGTGTAGATAAGATCAAAGGCGTTAAAATTGCCGATAAAGGTGAGTATAGAGATAATTGCCACCACCGGGAGGATAAGTGGAAAGATAATCTTCCAATAGATTTGCCACCCTCGCGCGCCATCCACTCGTGCCGCTTCAATCAATTCATACGGAACACCGATGAGCGCGGCATAGAATAGCATCATTGGTATGCCAATGAATTGCCAAACCGAAATAAGCGAGAGCACCGTCAGGGCGCTTCCCTCTAGGCCAAGCCACGGTTTAAACAGCGACGAAAGACCAATACTGTCCAAGATTCCCTCTGCCACTCCCCATGTTGGACTTAAAATAAGCTGCCATACAAACCCCACAATGACCACCGAGAGCATGGTGGGCATGAAAAACAGCGCTCTATAAAGCGCTGCCCCTCGTAACCGACGAACAGTGAGTAATGATGCAAGCAGAAGCCCAATAGGATTTTGGACAAACATGTGAATAAGAAAAAAGACAAAGTTATTTTTGAGCGCTCCAAAGAATCGCTCCGACCATAATGGATTGAGTAGTAGTCGTTTAAAGTTATCGAAGCCAACGAATACCGAAGTGCCTCCAAATGACTCTACGCTAAAAAAACTGAGCCGAATGGTATTAAGAATCGGCAAAATCATAAAGCAGGTATAGAGGAGCGCCGCCGGCAGAAGAAATGGTAGGGCGTATCGCAATACACCACGTTTGCTCATCGCGCTATATCTGCTCTCTGGTATTGAATCTAATAGAACTCACCATCCCACACAGAAAACTGTGTGGGGTAGTGAAACTGGTAAGTAATAATTAATTTTGTGGAGCGTACCACAATGCGAGGCCCTCTTGAACCTGAAGAGCAGCATCAGCCGGCGACAGGGTACCATTGATAACCTGAGCCGAAACCGACCATAACTCATTCTCTAGATTCGGTTCGCCGCGCGAAAGTATTTGGTATGAATTCCGAATAGTTGACTCCCCTATTTGCCGCCAGCCAATAATGGTAGCTGCCAACGGATCCTGAAGGGTAATGGGAGCGCTGGAGAGCGAGAAAAATCCAGGAAGCGCATTGCTATATAGCTCGGCGAACTCCGCCGACGCCACCCAATCTAAGAATATTCTCGCCTCATCGGGATTCTCGGAGGCCGCATTGAGCCCTAACGCAATATCGGTATGATCCGAAATATAGAGAGTGCTCTGTCCAGTCGGAAGCGGTGGAGGAAAGGCCCCCATCTCAAAGTCTGCCTGCTGATTAAAGAGCGAAATCTCCCACGAGCCAGCGGGATAGATAGCCGCCTCTCCTAGGGTAAAGAGATTTTGCGAGTCAGGATATGACTGCGCCTGAAATCCCGAGCCTAGGTAGGGGGCCCATCTAGCAAGATGCTCCCATACCTCAATATACTGACCGTCAGTAAACCCTTCGCGTCCTTCCAACAGGCCCCGTCTTCCTTGTTCGCCGTTCCAATAATTTGGACCGACATTTTGGAAGCCCATTGTTGCTGCCTCCCACTGATCGGCAGTTCCCATGGCAAGAGGCGTATACCGCCCATCTTCCCGGATTGCCTCCAAGACAGCGAAAAACTCCTCTTCGGTATTCGGCTCGCTCAATCCTAGTTCATTGAAGATATCTTTGTTGTAGATAAATCCATGAATCACCGATGCCATAGGAACGGCAAAGACTACCGAACCATCGTCGGTTGTCCATGCGCTCTTGGCAACATCGCTAAAGTTGCTGATGCCGGCTAGATCATTGAGTGAGGCAAGATAGCCGCGCTCATATAGCTCTAATGATGCATCAAAGGGGCGTGCGGTGATAAGATCTCCTGCAGTTCCTCCCTCAAGCTTCGCATTAAGTGCCGCGTTATACTCCGCCGGAGCGGTGGGCGCAAACACTACCTCAATATCGGGATACTGCTCGTTAAAGGCGGGGATGATGGAATCTGTCCAAATCTGCAGATCATCATTCCTCCAACTTTCAATAGTAAGAGTAACGCCTCTACTCGGGCAACCGATAACTAATAGACTACTGATAATTACAGTAGCTATAATACAAATAAACAAAAAATATTGTTTTTTCATTCTTTTATTCTCCTCATTTGTAAAGAATACTACATACATATCTTTTGTCAATACTTTTCACTACCGTGTAAAAGAAAGTTGAAAATGTCCCTTTGAAAGAAAGTTGAAAATGTCACTATTCCTCCAGGTACACTGGAGGATTATGACAGCAATGACATGTACTATGAGTACCAAAGAAGTACGATATATGCAAGCCTGTACCAGGCTTGCCACAGGAACGACCTCAGCGAAAGATGAGGCAGAGCGTTCTGGGGGTAACCCTTTTGTTTTTCTTTAGGGTGACATTTTCGTCTTTGTTTGACACTTTGTTTGTCAGTGCCAAAAGAGCAGGGATTATGTGCTTTCTAGTGCGTAGCGGTTGATGGTGCATTTCGATATTGAATATGAGGTGCCTCCTCTCTGGCAGACCGAATGGCCGCGTAATCAATATGAGAGCTGTTTTTTGGAGAGCCGGCGCCTTGCGGGGTGATGGCCGGCAATGAATAATCGCCAGTACAAAAATACCGGGATAAGCACAATAATAGAAATTATAGCATACATCCCTCGTATGCCAAAAAGAGCAATGAACCACCCTCCGATTAGACCGGAAATTGTACTGCTAATGCCAAATATTATTATGTTTAATAGCGCTAGGGAGCGGACCCGATTGGAGCGGCGGGAAATGCGATTGCAGAGGGAGACCGCGGCTGGGATAAACAGGCCAAAGCAGCCAGCTTGCAGAGGTTGCACGGCAATGAGCAGAGTGGGAGTATAGGCCAGGAGATGGCTAGCAACACGGAAGGCAAAAAAGAGACAGGAGAGAAAGATGATGCGGGTATCACGGAAACGGCGAAGCAGTACTGCAGAACACATCATAACCGGTACCTCACTTATGGCCATCACTGAGAACGCTAGCCCAACATCTCTATGACTACCGCCAACCGCACTCGCTAACAGTGGCAGAAAGGTGACAGCGGCGCTGAAGCACACCAACATAACGGTGCAGATGGAAAAGAAGCTGCGTAGGGGTTGGTTTAAGAGCGGGGAGCCAGATTGATCTGCGGTGACGGTGCGCCCCGGAGCAGTAGCTGGCTTTTTGACGCCGGCAAGTCGGTGTTGAGTACGGCGAGTTTGTAGAGCAATGAGTGGAATAAGAAGAGTGAAAATTGCAGCATAGACCAGAAATATCTTATCGATGCCATAGCGATCAAAGCCGCCTCCGGCAAAGGTTACTGCGCAAGCAAAGCCTAATGAGCCTATCGCTCGGGTAATGCCGTAGCTGACCACCGGATTAAGATGGGCAACCTGGGTTATCCAGCTATCTAAGAGGGTTATTATTGGGAATAGCAGGAATAGAGCCATAAAGAAAATCAGAATGAAGGGAAGCAGGCGGCCGCCGGCAACACTAAAGGGAAGGGCTGTAACAATTCCGCCAATGAGAATTGCTAACGTTATCGTACCTATCTTGCCCCTCTTATCAGCAATGGCACCCCAAAACATACTCCCAATTATGCCGCCGACCGCGCCGACGGCGCGCACCACGCCAATTCGCACGCTACCGAAATGTAACGACTCCATATAGCCAGTAATAAATACAAATAGGGTGCCAAAGCCGGCCCAAAACAGGAATTGTATGCCGGCAAAGATGAGATTATCACCGCAGAAAAAAGAGAGAGATTTGTAGCGACGCATTATGGCTTATGATAAGGTTTGCCTCTCTTTATGGGAAGGGCTGTAAAGTTCTTTCCTATTTTTTGTGCGCTCACAGTGCGGCTCTCCGTTGCATCTATTGCTGGAGAGCGATCAGCTCTCGCTCTATTTTCCTTATAAATTCCCCATTTCCTTTGACATATATGCATCCCACATGCTATACCTTGCCTATGGTAATGCACCAGTTGGCTATAGTGTGCTATGCGGAGGGAAGCTATGCTCCTCTCCCCTAGCTATAGTTCATTTTGTGCCTACCAAATAAATATAAACAAGGAGGATTATAGTAATGATATTACATAATCCAATTTCTTTCCTTTTAGGAGAGAGAGAGAGAGCGATTGGGCGCTTCAAAACGCCTAGAGAGAAAAGGAGAAATTTGTTATGATTAGAAATAAGATTTTTAAAGCCGCGTTAGTGGCTATTTTTGGAGCCTTGATAGGGCTTGTGGTAGTAGTATTGGTGGCCTGTCCGGCTGCGAATAATGGAGGGAGCGGACCTGGACCTGGTCCTGGTGGAGGCACCGGTCAGCCCTATCTCTGTGCCAACGGCGCTCCCGTTGGTGGTACCACTGATACGGCCGGGCAAACCCGCTGTGTAAGCTGCAATCCGCTCTATAAACTTGATGGCACCACTGATGTAGTTGGTACTAGCTGTCAGCAGGTAGCGGTAGGGGAGGCCACCCGCATAGGCATGGCCATGCAATTTGGAATAGGCGAAGTAGCCCCAACCGGCCTGGCCGCCATCGGCGACACCCTCTATATGGTGGGAAATACCGCTGATGTCCTGTATACCCTCAACACTACTACCGGTAGAGCAACCCAGGTGGGAACTGCGCCCAGAGGCTTTGGCATGAGCGAAACCCACCCACGCGGCCTGGCCGCCATCGGCACCACCCTCTATATGGTGGGATCAGATACTGATGCCCTCCATACGGTTGACACTGGTACCGGTAGAGCAGCCCAGGTGGGCACTACGGCCGCCGGCTTTGGCGTGGCCGAAAGAAGACCATCCGGTCTGGCCGCCATCGCCAGCACCCTCTATATAGTGGGGCATGATACTGATCTTCTCCATACCCTCAGCTACGATCCTGATGATGGGAGCACCGATGGTATGGCTTACCGGGTGGGCACTACGGCCGCCGGCTTTAACGTGGTCGAAGGGATCGCAACCGGTCTAGCCGCCATCGACGACACCCTCTACATGGTGGGACAACTCCAAGATGCCCTGTTTACCCTAAACGCTACTACTGGTAGCGCAATCCGGGTGGGCGATGCCAGTCTAATCAAATTTGGCGTGAGTGAAAACACCCCATGGGGCCTGGCCGCCATCGGCGACACCCTCTATATGGTGGGAGATACTGCTGATGTCCTCTATGCGCTCCGCTATCAATAGTAGCTAGCCGCAAAAGAGCCAGAGGTAGAGAGGCGCGGTCGAGAATAGGATAGGGAGCGTTGGAATGGCTCCCTAGCTCCTATTCAAGAAGCGACGTAGAGAGCGTTGGAAATGAAATTAATATAGGGAAAGGTTTCCAACCCTTCCCGGCGCTCTCTGCTTTTTGTGTAGCCAGAGCTAATTTCTCCTTTTTTCTCCTTTGCAAAATTTCGGAAGTGAGAGCGATCAGCTCTCGCTCTATTTTCCTAGTGAGGGCGTACATTCCCCCGGACACTTCTCAGAGATACCTCAGCTGATGGCCTAGAGCGCTGCATTAGCTGTGATAGTGGGTGGTATCTCCGGACAACGCAGCAACGCTGTGTTAATGAACTGCTTAGCAGCGTGTACAATGTGACCGAGGGCGGAAGCCTGGAGCTTAATGGCGCCACTTCAGTCACCACGGCCACCATAGAGGACACCTCCTATCTCTTTGTTGCGGGATTTGATGATGATGGGGTGAGCGTCTTTTCGATTAATGAATAACCGCCGCTCCTATGGTCAGCAGAGATTGAGCCGGTATATTTTAATTGGTTCCCTGGTAGCGCTCTGTCTCATCTTTGCCGGAGGTCGTTTGTGTAGTAAGCCTAGTATGGGCTTGCATATAGGTAATGTCACTGTTTTCATATTCCTCCAGTATACCTGGAGGAATAGTGACATTTTCATTGTTCTTTCAAAGGGACATTTTTAACTTTTTTTTTCACTATTATATATCAAAGAGGGTATACTATATTTATAATATGCACTTGTGGCTATAATCTATTATGGGAATGGAAGTTATGCTCCTGCCCCTAGCTATAGCCGCTAGGTAGCTATTAAATAAAATATATATAATCTGGAGGAATACGATTATGAATCGTAAAATCATTTTAGACACTTCCCCCTTCTTTTTAAGGGGGAGAGAGAAAGAGAGGTTGACCTCTCTTAACACTTGCCAGAGAGGAGAGCCTGCTTCCTCTCATTCTTCTTCTATGGGGTCGGTGCGTCGCGGCGCGCTAGTGGCTAGCTTAGCCACCTTGCCAATCCTTATAGTAGCAATATTGGCGGCCTGTCCGGCTGCCGGAGGGAACGGTGTCGGTCCTGGTGGATGGACCGGTCAGCCCTATCTCTGTGCCAACGGCAGCGCCTCATCGCTCAGAGATGCCACTGTGGATGGGATAAGTCGCTGTGTAAGTTGTGACCACCCTCAATTTTTTGTACTTGAGGGCAGCTCCAATGCCATCGGTACCACCTGCCAAACTGCCACAGAGGTGGGAGGGGCAATCCAAATAGACCGCGTACACCAATTTGGCGTGAGCGAAGACTTACCACATGATCTGGCCGCCATTGGCGATACCCTCTATATGGTGGGACGGAGCAATGATGTCCTCTATACCCTAGACACTGCTACCGGCAGGGCAACCCAGGTCAGCGATCCAAGTGTAAATGACTTTGGCGTGGGCGAAGATAATCCAATCGGTCTGGCAGCCATCGACAGCACCCTCTACATGGTGGGATGGAACCAAAGATTCCTCTACACCCTCAACATTGGTGTCGGAGATGGCACTCCCGATGGTACGGCGATTCAAGTGGGCAGTGCGCCCGACGGCTTTGGCGTGGGCGAATACGCCCCAACCGGACTAGCCGCCATCGGCAATACTCTCTATATGGTGGGAACAACTAATAATGCCCTCTATACCCTAGACACTGTGAGTGGCAGGGCAACCTTGGTGAGTGACCCAAGTGTAACCGACTTTGGCGTGAGCGAAGACATCCCAACCGGTCTAGCTAGCATCGGTAACAACCTCTATATGGCGGGACAGAGCAATGGTGTTCTCTATACCCTCAACATTGATCCCGATGATACGACCCCTGATGGTATGGCAATTCAAGTGAGCAATATGTCTGTCGACTTTGATGTGAGTGAAAATCGACCATCCGGCCTAGCCGCCATCGGCAATACTCTCTATATGGTGGGAACAACTAATGATACACTCTATGCAATCCGCTATCAATAGCGGATAGCCGGTAGCTCAAGAGCTAGACAAGAGCGGTTGTAATAGGATAGGGAGGGGTTTCACCCCTTCCCTATTTTTTTGTGTAGCCAGAGCTCATTCCTCCTTTTTTCTCATTTGCAAAATTTCGGAAGTGAGAGCGATCAGCTCTCGCTTTATTTTCCTTTTTTTCATGCTTTTCCTATTGATTAAAATTTATCTATCGAATATAATTAGATTATTAAATGTTAAAGGGTATAGACGCTCATCTTGCTCCTGATCTGCTTTGGGTCTTGGCAAAAATGGGCCATGGAGATGATCTAATGGTGGTTGATGCCAACTTTCCGGCTGCCTCTCTGGCTACCTTCACCAAGTTTAGGCAGCTTATTCCGGTAACTGCGCTCACTATAGGAGCATTGATTGCCAAAATTTTGACTATCTTTCCATTAGATAATTTTGTGCCCACGCCGGTTTTGCGTATGGAAAATGTTGATGATCCGGCCGCTATTCCCGAAGCGCAGCAGTCAGTTATTGATCTTGTTGGCGCACATCAGGTTGGTTCGCTAGAGCGCTTTGCCTTTTATGAGGCCGCTAAGCAATCCTGCGCGATAGTGCATCTGATTACAGAGACTCGCCCTTATGGCTGTTTTGTGCTAAAAAAAGGGGTAGTTTTCTCTCAATCGTGAGAGCGCTGGCAATTATCAACGAATTGAACGAATTGACAGCAGGCTTTATTAAATGAAATTAATAATTTATATAAATAAGGAGGAAATATGCGTAAGCTATTTTCATTAACCGCAATAATTGCGGTAATAGCTCTGGCAGTGACACTAATATCGTGTCCTCAAAGAGCAACGGTGTATGGAGTGTCACTCTCTACTTTGAATAATCCCTTTTTTGTTACCCTTAAAGAGGGTGCCGAAGAGGCAGCAGGTCAACTGGGGATTGAACTAATTATTGTCGATTCTCAAGATGATTCTGCGCGTGAAGCTACCAATATTGATGATCTGATTCAACAAGGAGTGGATGCGCTGCTGATTAACCCCACAGATAGCGATGCTATTGTGCCGAGTATTCAGCGAGCAAACGAAGAGGGAATACCGGTCTTTACCATTGACCGTGGCGCCACTGGAGGCGATGTGGTCTCTCATGTTGCTTCAGATAATGTTGCCGGCGGTGTTCTAGCTGGTGAGTTTTTGAGCAATCAGTTGGGTGGTAGCGGTAATGTTGTTGAACTGGAGGGGATAGCTGGTACCTCAGCTGCCCGTGATCGAGGAGCTGGTTTTAATCAGGTGATGGATAGTGAATCGGGTTTAACGGTAATCGCTCGCCAAACCGCCAATTTTAATCGCGCCGAGGGACTGAGTGTGTTCGAAAATATACTACAGGCACAGCCAGACATTGCCGGCGTATTTGCCCATAACGATGAGATGATTCTAGGGGCCATTGAAGCTGCTGAGGCAGCGGGCCGCGCTGAATCGATTATTTTTGTGGGATTTGATGCGGTAGATGATGCGGTACAAGCCGTTGGTGATGGACGTTTAGCCGCTACCATTGCACAGCAGCCAAGTGAAATTGGCAAATTAGGGGTAGAGGCCGCTTATGATTATCTAGCCGGTGAATCTGTCTCAGCGAATATCCCGGTAGATCTAGCAGTCGTACAATAGGCATTGTTATTGGTTTACCTTTACTATTGCCAAAAGTAGGTGATAGGAAGAGGGACATTTTCTATAGTGCACCGTAAAGATACTAACAGTCTCTTTGCGGTGTATCTATTTTTCTATAAGTATGATTTGATTTCAGAATGAGAGTTCCTATCAAGTTCCATATTCATAAAGAAACCGGGCTCTTATTAATTTTACTGCTGTTTGTAGTTACTCTCAGCATCATCTCTGAGCATTTTTTTACCTTTCAAAATATAATTAATATTATTCGACAGGCGGCTATAAACGGAATTATTGCCATCGGAATGACCTATGTAATCCTTACGGGAGGCATTGATCTATCGGTAGGATCTATTTTAGGTTGCTCCTCTATTGTTGCTGCGCTGATTATGGTTGAGACTGAACTGGTCTCCTTAGCCATCCTTGGCGGAGTAGCGACAGGATTGCTGCTCGGTTTTGTGAATGGAGTAATCATCACCAAATTTTCGCTCCCGCCATTTATAACTACATTAGGAAGCATGGTTCTGGTTCGCGGGTTGGCCTTAATCGTTTCGCAAGGTAGACCAGTCAGTAATTTCCCCGATTCATTCCGCTTTCTCGGGGCTGGAGTGATAGGAATTATCCCCGTACCGGTAGTTGTGGTGGTTTTGCTCTTCGCTGCCGCCTATATAGTGTTGCGTTTTACGACAATCGGACGAACTATATTTGCTATCGGCACCAATAGCCGGGCAGCCCACATAGTGGGCTATGCTGTTAATCGCTATCTTGCCTTAATCTATGTTTTCTCTGGCGTTCTTAGCGCTTTTGCTGGACTGCTTCTTATCGGGAGACTCAACTCGGCTCAGCCAATCATTGGCGAGGGGTATGAGCTTGATGCCATTGCCGCGGTAGTGGTTGGAGGAACTAGTCTATTTGGAGGTAGTGGAGGAATTGGTGGCACAGCAATAGCAGTGCTGATCATTGCGGTCATTGATAATGGGCTAAATATTCTCAATGTGTCATCATTCTATGAGCAGATCGTTAAGGGAGCGCTTATTGCTGTAGCCCTCCTCTTGTATAGCGCGCTGGATAGGAAAGGCGGTCGGGCATAGAAGGTAGAGAGGGTATGTCACAGGAACATATATCATTTCAGGATATTTCCAAGCGCTTCCGCGCTACGCACGCACTACGTAAGATCAGTTTTGGTATTAGGCGCGGCGCGGTGCATGCAGTGGTAGGCGAGAATGGAGCTGGGAAGTCAACCCTAATGAACATTCTCTGCGGTAAGGTACGCACCGATGAGGGAAATATACTCATTGATGGAAAGAGTGCCTATTTAGATACTCCGGCCCACAGTTTCCGATATGGCATTGCCATGATTCATCAGGAGCTCTCCTTAGTGCCCAATCTCACTGTTGCTCAAAATGTATTGCTAGGAGAAGAGCCCTGCTATCGCCTTCCCTTTGTTAATTGGGCAGAAATGAAAGAGCAGGCCAGAATAGCCATTAATGATCTCGACCTACATATTTCTGTTGATGACATTGTGGCTACCTTACCCATCGGACAGCAGCAGATGCTAGAGGTTATTAAGGCCTTAACCCGCCACGCTCGTATTTTAATTATGGACGAGCCAACTTCGGCACTCTCTGAGCTAGAGTGTGGGGTTCTTTTTCGGGTAATTAAATCACTTACCACGCAGGGGGTTACGATAATTTTTATCTCTCATCACCTAGATGAAATTTTTACCGTGTGCGATTGGGTCACCGTTCTCCGTGATGGACAGCATATTGCCACCGAGCGCATCCGCAATATCGATCAACAGCAGTTGGTAAAAATGATGGTAGGAAAGAGCGTTGCCAATATCTATACCCGGCAGCGAAATCAATCAACTGGTCACTGTCTGCTAGAGGTCAATCGATTAACCTCTGCCGGGGCATATCGAGATATATCGTTTAAGCTACATCGCGGTGAAATATTGGGCATTTTCGGATTGCTGGGAGCCGGTAAAAGTGAGATTGCCCATGCTATTTATGGCTTGCATCCCGCTGATGAGGGAACTATTGCCTATAAGGGAGTGCCGCGAGTATTTCGAGGGCCAAAGGAGGCGCTGCGCGCGGGCATTACCTATATTCCAGAAGATAGGAAGAGTGAGGGACTCTTTCTCTCCCAATCGCTAGAGAATAATATCATTGCATCTATTCTTAAGCGCTGCAGTAGATTCACATGGCTATTGCAAAAGCAGCGAAATGCCATCGCCCAGCGGCAAAAAAAACTTCTCTCAATCAAAGCATCTTCACTGCAAGCGCTATTGCAGGAGCTCTCTGGAGGCAATCAGCAGAAGGCCCTTATGGGTCGCGGCATAGCGACTACACCCACTGTTCTTATTCTTGATGAACCGACTCGGGGCATCGATATCCAATCTAGGGCTCAAATTTATGACTCTGTTGATCAGCTGGCTGCCCAAGGCATTGCCTGTATACTCATTTCTTCCGATATTTCCGAAGTGTTAGGACTGAGCGATCGCATCTTAGTTATCTATCAGGGAAGCATAAAACATCAGGTTCTACCAGATCAGGCAACCTCTGAACAATTACTGCATTTGGCTATGGGGGGTATGCCCCAGTGAATATGCCGGGTGGTCTTTCCCAAGAGCGCGGCATTGTTTCGAAAGGGCTGTTTGCCCTGCGGAAACGCATAACTCACCTAAACATTGGAACGCTCTTAATAGGGTTAATTGTAGTTATGCTTATAATTTCGCCCGACTTTCGGAGGGGGGGCAACTTTATTAATATCTTAAGGCAGAGCTCTGTTCTAGCGGTTGTCTCTATTGGGCAGACCTTTACCATTCTGCTTGGCGGCATTGATCTCTCTGTTGGCTCGGTTGCTGCCTTTGCGGGAGTGGTAATGGCCGGTCTAACCTGCCAGGTAGAGATTAACCCCTTAGTTGCTATGGCAATTACCCTCCTGGTTGGCATATTCTTAGGCTCAATCAACGGCTCATTAATCGTTTTTGGCGGCGTCCCACCTTTTGTCTCTACACTCTCCATGTTAGCTATGGCGCGGGGCTTAACCCTGTTGTTTACACAGGGGGCGCCAATTACCTGTCAAGATCCCTTCTTTACCGCCCTAGCTGGGAAAGAGTTTCTCTTTGTTCCTATATCGGTATGGATTACGCTGGTGCTGGCGATAGCCGCGATTATTCTCCTGCAGCGCACCAGATATGGCTTGCATCTTTATGCAACTGGTGATAATTACGGGTCGGCCTTTCTGGCTGGGATCCGCGTTCGCGCTATTACCTTTTCCGCCTACGCCATTAGCGGCGGATGTGCCGCGTTGGGCGGTATTCTATTATCATCGCGACTGTGGTCTGCGCAGCCAACAGTAGCGGTTGGCTTGGAATTGGCAACTATTGCTGCTGTTGTATTGGGAGGAGCCTCTCTCTTTGGAGGCATCGGGCGCCTCCATCGCACCATACTTGGCGCGCTGTTATTTGGTGTTCTTTCTAATAGTATGAACCTGCTTACTATCCCGGCCTATGTACAGCGCGTGCTTAGGGGGATAATATTAATTGCCGTAGTTGCGGTCGATATTAACACTCGCCGGGGCTCACGGCCCAAACGGAGGAAGAAATGAAGATATTTTCTATTGGCTCTCTAAATATTGATTATGTCTATAGGGTTAATCATATTGCCCTTCCGGGAGAGACAATTGCCAGCAGCAGCTACCAGCGTCTTTGCGGTGGAAAAGGCTTGAATCAGTCAGTTGCTGCATCCCGTGCGGGTGCTATGGTCCTGCATGTGGGGAGTGTTGGCGAAGATGGAGCCTTCTTGACCCACTTTCTCAGTGAAAACGGAGTTAATGTTGGCTTTATACAGCCGAGCGCGCAGGTTACTGGACATGCCATCATTCAAGTTGCCGATGGTGGCGAGAATTCGATTGTTATTCATGGCGGCGCCAATCGATTAATCGATATAGCACGGGTGCGGCAGCTTCTAGAGAAAGAGGGAGAGCCGGGGGATTGGCTTCTTCTGCAAAATGAGATTAATGGCACGGCCGAGATCATTGAGTGTGCTGCTATGCAGAATATGAATATCTCATTCAACCCCGCCCCCTATGATGAGCATATTGCAGATCTGCCGCTTCATCTTTTACATCTGTTGATTATTAACCAACTTGAGGGGAAGCAGCTATCGGGAGAGAGCGCTCCAGATGCAATGACTGCCACTCTTACTGAGCGCTATCCCACCGCGGCTATTGTGCTAACCATGGGAAGTGATGGCGCACGCTACCAAAAAGAGAGTGAGATCATCACTAAGCAAGCGCCACCGGTAGAGGCGGTCGACACAACTGCCGCGGGGGATACCTTTGTTGGTTATCTTGTGGCGCTACTTTCGCAGGGAGAGCCAATAAGCGCGGCGCTCACTATTGCCTGTGCCGCAGCAGCTCAGGCGGTTACCAAGATCGGCGCCGCCCAGTCTATACCGCTGCGTAGCGACCTATAGATAGAAGATTCTGTAGAGAAAAGATAAAGAGTAGCGGCTAGCTCTTTATCATTGGGTAAGAGAGGGGAGAAGGTACCTACAAATAGATCTAAAAAACATAATAGGAATTATTGCGCAAACCACTAATAAGCCGGTAGATGATATAGAAAGAAAAATGCTTGATAGAGCTACTTTTGATTCACAAGAGGCACGGCAATGCGGTTTGATTGATGATATTGTTCAGATGCTCTTTATTCTACTAGAAGGAGAAATAATCTCTATAACCGAATCATCTGCAAATCCTCAACAGAAGCAATCAGCTATTGTGTTGCCGGGAGGAATGCAAATTGGTTACTAACAGAATTATACCAGTATATTTTTGATAACGGTATTGGGTTTACAATTCCATTTATGAGAGATTGAATAAGCATCCAAATTAATCGTACACAGGGAAATTAAAAGCGACAGCTGACCACTACTCCGGCAATTTTTGCGCAAAATATCATGGGAGGAATCTGAAACGCTTCTTACATTATTTTCATTTCAACTGGGACCTTTCCAACCACTCCCCTACTCTATTTTTGGTGCGAGAGAGAAAATTTCTAATTCACAATAGTATGATTTCAATACCTATTGTTGCAAAGGCCAGGATCTTTGGTGAACATGTGGTGGATCTTGACTATTTAGCAGTGAGCCGGCATACTAGCGGTAAATGCGTGAGAAGGAAATAGTTGCTCTTTGTGAGTTGGCATTGTTGCAACTGCCACCAGAGCGACAAAAGCGCCTAGCGCAGGGCATTGAAGAGATGGTGGAATACTTCCAAATCCTGACGGAATTTCAACCCGAAGATGATGGCGTTGAGCAGCAGCAACCATCAGCTAGCCCTCTACGAGAGGATATACCTTCTCAACCTTTTTCAACAGAAGCATTGGTGGCAAATGCTCCCGCTGAGCGACGCAATTTTTTTCTAGTGCCTAATGTGCTGTAATGGGCGGTTGGAAGAGCTCTCTGAGAGGTAATCAGCGGGAACAAATAATAGAATATATCCACGCCAGCAATGCAACATTAGGGGCGCTTATCGAAGTGGATATAGCACAAGGATTGGCCCTACAGAGACGCTATCACCAAGGGGATAAAGAGGCCAAAGCAGGTGTTGAGTCTCTAGTGGGCGTACCATTAGCTATTAAGGATAATATTGCCGTAGAGGGCTTTCAGCTGAGCTGCGGATCTCGTATATTGGAAAAGTTACGCGCTCCCTACAGCGCCACCGCGGTTCTTCGACTACTGCAAGCCGGCGCATTGGCAGTTGCCAAGTGTAATTTAGATGAGTTTGGCATGGGCTCCGACTCGCAACATTCCTATTATGGCCCGGTAAAAAATCCATGGAACGAAGACTATGTGCCGGGTGGATCCAGCGGCGGCTCGGCAGTAGCGGTGGCGGCAGGTATGGTACCACTGGCCTTAGGTAGCGACACCGGCGGATCGGTGCGTCAACCAGCCGCCTTCTGCGGTATCTATGGCCTCAAGCCTACCTATGGCGTCATCTCGCGCTTTGGATTGGTGGCCTATGCCTCTTCATTAGATACCATCGGTATTTTGGCGGAAGATATAGCGCTCCTGCGCTGCTCCTTCCAAGCCATGCGCGGCCCGGATAGCTTTGATCAGACAACTGTAAAGGGGCCAACCAAAGTGGCGCAGCCGCATGATCCCGCAACCTGCCACATCGGCTATCTAGCTGAACCTGAGGGGCTGGAAAAACCGGTAGCTCTGGAATATCAACGAAGTGTGGAGGCGCTACAGGGGCTAGGATATACTACCAGAGCCATAACGCTTCCCTATCTGCGCTATATTTCACCCGCCTACTACACTATTGCCACCGCTGAGGCTAGCGCCAATTTGGCTCGCTACGACGGCATCCGCTATGGTTATCAACCGGCAGATGCCGAAAGTGCCGAAGAGTTAACCAGAAGAGCACGTAGCGAAGGTTTGGGCGATGAGGTGCAGTTGCGGATATTGTTGGGCAACTATGTGCTACGAGAAGGCTTTCAGGATCGCTATTATCTGCGAGCCCAATATATCCGTAAAATGCTACGCCACAAAATGGAGCTACTCTTTAGGGGTATACAGGCCCTGCTCTTACCGGTCTTTCCTAGCCCCCCTTTTCGACGGGGGAAGGAGGGAATGAGCGACTTTCAGCAAAAACAGGCAGACAGCTATACCTCGTTGGCCAATCTCACCGGCCAGCCCGCCTTGGCTCTGCCAGTGGCTATGCATGGCGACCTGCCCCTAGGAGTACAACTCATGGGCCGTGAGCATAGCGAAGAGCTGCTAATGGATATTGCCCTGCGTTATCGCCGCCATTATAGTCCCTCTCGCCCTCCGCGCTACCCGGGGGTAATAGCATGACCACTTATATAGGGCTAGAGGTGCATGTCCAACTTAACACCCGCACCAAGATCTTCTGCGGGTGCCCCAATCTCTTTGGGGCACCTCAGAATCGCAATGTGTGTCCTATCTGTTTGGGCTACCCAGGGGTGCTGCCCGCCTTGAACCAGGAGGCGCTGGATAAATCCTTCTTAACGGCCATGGCGCTGAACTGCACCATCAATAAGCGTACCTTCTTTGCTCGCAAAAATTACTTTTATCCGGACCTTCCTAAGAACTATCAAATTAGCCAATTTGGCACCCCTATTGGAAGGGAGGGATTTTTGGAGCTGCAACTGGCGAAGGGCCCACGAAGGATTAACATAATCGAGATACATCTTGAAGAGGATGCGGGTAAGATGATACACAGTGGCGATTGGTCGCTTGTTGACTATAACCGAAGTGGCACTCCACTTTTAGAGATAGTAACTGCTCCCGACCTGCGCAGCGGTGCGGAGGCTGAATTGCTACTGCAACAACTGCGACAGACGGTGCGTTATTTAGGAGTAAGCGATGGTAATATGGAGGAGGGCTCGCTACGCTGCGATGCCAATATAAGTATGGGCGAGAGCCTTCCCGATTACAAAATAGAGATAAAGAATATTAACTCCTCGCGCTTTGTGCGACAGGCCTTAGAATATGAAACGCGCCGTCAGATGCGGGCGCTGGAGCAGCGGACTCCGCTTCGACAGGAGACCCGATTATGGAATGAAAACCGTGACCTTACAGAAATAATGCGTAGCAAAGAAGAGGCCGATGATTATCGTTATTTTCCCGAACCAGATCTGCCTACCTTCTATGCTGATGATGGCTATCTGGAGAAAATTAGAGGCGCTATTCCGGAACTTCCGGCACTCCGTCGGCAGCGTCTTATGGAGCAATATGAACTTGAGGGGCCTATTGCCACACAGCTCTGCGCCACCCGAGAGCTGGCCGAGCTCTTTGAGGCGGTGGTGGGAGAAGGCGTGGAGGCAACGCTAGCGGCTCGCTGGCTCTTTGGCGATGTACGCAAAGAGCTTAATCATCGCTCACTTTCGCTTACCGATGGACCGCTGAATGCTCAGCGCTTGGCGCAGATATTACTGCCCCTTCAAAGGGGAGAGTTACACATTAAATTGGCCAAGCAACTTTTGCAGGCGCTTTTTGATGAGGGACGCGATCCCCAAGAGATTATGCAAGATGAGCGCTGGCGTCCGCTAAGTCGCGAGAAATTGCGCACCATTATTGAGGGGGTACTGCAGGCGCATCCCGATATTGTGCACAGTATCCAAGAGGGACAGCGCAAAGCGCTAGGATTCCTTATGGGCCAAGTAATGAAGCGCTGTGAGGGGCGCTGCGATCCCCAAGAGAGTCAGGAGCTAGTGCGAGAGATGGTTGGGGTTGATGAAAGCCAGTAGTCAACAGCATCTAACTATCGGGGTATTCAAATAGACTAGAATGAAAATGAAAAGGCCGATTTATCTTGATTATGCCGCCACAACACCGATAGATCCAAGAGTAAAACAAGAAATGTGTCGTTATATGGATATAACCGGCATATTCGGTAATCCATCATCATATTCTCATTCCTTTGGACAGGAAGCAAATTGGGCAGTTGAGGATGCGCGCAATAAAGTTGCTCAGCTAATTAATGCCAATCCCCAAGAGATTATTTGGACCTCCGGCGCCACAGAGTCAAACAACCTAGCAATAAAGGGAGCAACAGATTATTACGCAAATCGCGGCAAGCACATTGTTACTTCATCTATTGAGCACAAAGCTGTGCTTGATTCCTGTACATTTCTTGCATCTCGTGGATTCAAAGTTACCTATGTAACTCCCGGCAAAGATGGAATTATTAAACCTGATATGGTTGAAAAGGTGTTACGCAATGATACCATATTGGTATCATTGATGCATGTTAACAATGAAATAGGCACAATTACTGATATTGATACAATTGGTCGTATAACAAGAGAGCGGAATATTTTTTTTCATGTAGATGCTGCGCAAAGTGCAAATAGATTAGCTATTGATACACGCTCCATTCAAGCTGATTATATCTCTATAAGCGGGCATAAAATATATGGGCCAAAAGGAATTGGAGCGTTATATATTCGGCGCCGGCCTCAGGCTAGACTCTCTCCGCAAATACATGGCGGGGGACATGAAGGTGGTATACGCTCTGGAACTTTGCCCACCCATCAAATTGTAGGCATGGGAGAGGCGGCAATGATTGTGATTAAGGAACGTGAATCTGAAGCTCTTCATGTAAAAAAATTAGCAGAGCGATTGCTAAATAACTTAAAAAAGTGTGAAGCAGTATTTATTAATGGAGACCGTAGATACTGTGTCCCCGGTATACTGAGTGTAAGTTTTGATTGTGTAAAAAGTGATTCACTGATGATGTCCATGAATGATATTGCATTATCTTCTGGTTCGGCATGCAGATCATCTAATTTAGAAATATCTCATGTCCTCCGGTCATTAGGGTTAAGCGAGGATATGGCTCATTCCACATTGCGTTTTAGCATTGGTCGCTTTTCTACCGCTGATGATATTGATTATGTTTCAAAAAAAATGTATCCTGCCTTAATGGAACTACGAGCACTATCGCCAAGATGGTTAGGTAGTCATAGAAATGCCGCAACAAAACTGTACCCATAGAGATACTATAGCCAAAAAACTTTATGCAGTAAGTGAAGTTTTATATACTGAATACAATAAGCAGCACTCCGATCCGTGGGTAATTGCATATTCAGGCGGCAAAGATTCAACACTTCTCTTGCAATTAGTATGGGAAGCGCTTCTCTCTGTCCCAGAACAAAAGCGCACCAGAAACATTCTTGTAGTTGGCAATGATACACTAGTTGAATCTCCTTTGGTTATTAATCATCTAAAAAATAGTATCAAAAACATACAAATAGCAGTTCACGAACAAAAGCTGCCAATTAAAGCTCAGATGACAGAACCATATATTGATCAAACATTTTGGGTAAATATTATAGGGAGAGGTTATATGCCACCGACTCGCAATTTTCGTTGGTGTACAGATAGAATGAAAATAACTCCTACTAACCGGTTGTTACAAAAACTGACCAAGCAGTATGGTCAAACCGTTTTGTTGGTAGGAACTAGAAAAAGTGAATCCCAAAATCGCCGTCGCACCATGGAAAAACACGGCGTTAAAGCAAATGCTATGAATTCGCACTCACTTATTAAAGATTGTCGGGTATTCTCACCTCTTGCCGATTTGGATAACGAAGATGTATGGAAAATACTACTACAACGAGACCCACCGTGGGGAGGCACCCATCATAACCTCATCACCCTGTATCGCAATGCCGGTAGTGGTGAATGTCCGCTCGTATTGACAAAAGAAGATGCTCCTTCATGTGGCACAACCTCGCCACGCTTTGGCTGCTGGACCTGTACTGTAGTTAAAAAAGACAAAAGCATGCGGGGAATAATTGATTCGAGATTCCAGGATTATGAAAAGCTTGAAGCGCTAGCAGATTTTAGAGATTGGTTAATTGAACTAAGAGAAGATTGCGGCAATCGCCTGCCGGTTCGTAGGGATGGAAAGACTAAATTGCGATCAGATGGCACAAGGGTAATGGGACCCTTTAAGTTAGCAGTCCGAAGAAAAATTTTAACTCAATTAGAAAGATTGCAGGAGGAATACGGGGAGCGCCTGATCTCGCCTACAGAAAAAGAATTGATCCATGACATCTGGTGGCGCGATAAGGTCTGTGAAGATGTTCGTCAAGGGTCTATAAAATAGATACCGATACAAAATCATACAGTGAGCGAACCAATCATCAAATGTGAATCTATATTTTTTTCTAAGCTCTTTGAGCGCGGGAAATTTGAAGTTCCATGGCACCAACGCTACTATGATTGGGGGGCGGAACATGTTTCAGATCTGTTAAGAGATATTAATGAAGCAGTAGGCACTAAAGAGCGTTGTTACTTTCTAGGCTCAATAATGCTTGTTGGAAAGGATGGGGATTCTGTGTGTGAAATAAACGATGGGCAACAACGTATGATAACTTATTCATTAATTTGTGCCCGTTTTTCTCGCTTCTTTTATGAAAGAAACGCTTCAAGAAATGAGAGCTATGCCATTCGTGTATTATTTGATGTGCCTGACACACATACCGATACACTCGCGAATGTCGATGATTTAACTTCTCGTCTAACTCCCCCACGCTCTGATAAAGAAAGATATAGGGCCATGATTCGTAACCGGGACATCGGTGGAAATGGTAAACTGACTGCGGCCTGGAACACAATTGATACCTTTATATCTGAAAAAGAAACCAATACTGAATCTATAAATAGCTACTTTGATTTTTTAATCAATAAGGTTGAGGTGGCCTGTCTATATATACCAAAATCAAAGATTAGTCCAAATTCAATATTTGAGGTTATTAACTGTCGGGGGAAAAAACTGTCAGACTTTGATCTAATACGCAACTATCTCTATTCTCATTTTAATGCAGATGATAAGAAAGACCGCAGAGATACGGTGCATGTTAATTTAGAAAAGATCAAATTGTCTTTAAGTAGCTCTGACCGATCTGCCGGGTATTCTCGATGTTATTTTCAATGTAGATATGGTTTTTTGGCAAAAGATCGTTTTTATCGAGAAATGCGTAATAATACAACAGAGAAAATTTCTGCAAGCAAACAAAAACCAGCTGATTACATTTTTAAGTTAATTTCCGACTATACATCCGACAACCACTTAAATGCTTTCCATCTCATTAAAAGATTAGATATACATCACCAGATAATAGAGGGTTTTATAAGGGATTCAAGAACCAGGAACAATAAGAGGAATTTGCAGATTTTTTTACAGGAATTACATAATTATACAGTTACCTTTCCAATTCTTTTTGCTCTATTATGTAAGTATTTAAAAGAAAAAAACGATTCTAAAAGAAAAGATTTGTCTCGTAAGATACATATAGCCATAAAGAAACTTAATGCTTTTGTAATGAGAACGGCATTTATTGCTAAATTTGAATCTTCGCATTATGAGCGTGAATTCTCAGACTTTGCTCGCAGAATTTGGAACATTGTGTCTCTTGATGATTTAAAAATTGACGAATTTATAGAAGAATGCGACTCTGAGGGAGAGCAGGTATCAGATAATAATAGGTTTAAAAAGAGATTGATGGAGACAGAAATTAAAGCTTCCTTAAAAGCTAAGACGTTTTTATATGGTATTAACTGTTTTGAGCAGTCTGACGGAAATTTAATAAACATAAATAACTGCACGTTAGAACATATCTTTCCCAAAAGCCAGCAACACCAAAGCAGTTGGGAGCATTTTAATGAGCATAAACCAACAGATTGGATATATAGAATTGGGAACCTTACCCTTCTTGGAGAAACGGATAATAAGCCTGACAACCAAACAAACAGAGATTTCCTAAAAAAGAAAAAAATTTTTACTAATAGTTCAATAAAACTGACTAGAGATATCGCCGAGTATGACCAATGGTCCCCCTCAGAAATAGAAGAGCGACAGCATAAACTAACCAAGACAGCAATAAAGGTTTGGTCTATCAAATAGAGATCAAGATATTGCTGTTATTTACTTAAGGCAATTGGCAGGCGCTTACCAGCACAGCTGGCTGCTTTGGCTATTATCAATAGCCAATAAACCAGTAACTACCTGTTAGAAATTACAAAATTATTTGCATAATTCATAATTCAATGATATTATGTAATATATGCAAAAAGAGACTTTTCCATTCCGTCGAACGTACATAGATGATGTCCCGCGCGGCGCAAAGGGGCTTTATGCTATATGGTATAAGGTGACCGGGAAATGTTTATATGTTGGAAAAGCAGAAAAGCTAGACATAAGAGAGCGTTTACACCAACATTGGTATTATTCTAGTAATGAAGATCTAAATCGTTGGATAAGAGTACGCGGGCAACAACTTACTTTTTGTTATCTGCCCATTAAAAAGAAAGATAAAATAGACACACTAGAAACAATTTTTATTAAAATATGTAATCCAAAAACAAATATACAAAAGAGAGACAGATATAGGGGTTAATATGGCACAGACATTTGCGGCTATAAAGGGAAAGTTTGGAGACACAGAATACTTTGTGTTAGCTATGAAAGCTAAACAGTTAGTAGAAAAAGCACGTATTCCATCAGAAGGGCTTGAGTGGAAAGATATGTCATTAGAAGAGCGCGAGCAGAGAGATATTAATTATAATCGTATAAAAAAACAGATTGTTCCCTATCTACAGAAGGATAAAAGTAGATTTTTTGGGGCAATTATATTAACAGCTCAAAATTTTAAAACGACAAATTTTGAGCCACTTAATAAGTTTGCGGCTAAATTACCTAAGCTATATGAGGAGGAGGCCCATCAAATGGGCTTTCTGACTCTAAAAGGTAACGAAGTACTGATGCCCTTAGATGGGCAACATCGTCTTAAGGCAATTCAATTTGCCATTGAAGGCCAAGATGAAAAAAGCAGGAAAATAGAAAAGGGGCCAGATGTTTCTCTTGCCAATGAAGATGTTACTATAATATTAATTCCTTACGAAAAGACGAAAGCTCGAAAGATTTTTACTAAGGTAAATCGGTATGCGAAGCCAACCTCAAAGGGACAGAATTTAGTCACCGATGATGAGGATATAATTGCGATATTAGCCCGATATATTGCCAATAAGATTATAGGAGCGGATCTCGTTAATTATAAGAGCAATACCCTTAGTAGGGTGGGCAACAAAAATAGTAAAAAGCCAAATGATGCTCGGTATTTTACCACTCTGGCGACCATTGCAGATTGTAACGAAGCAATTTTGAACGCTGTTGTTGGGCATAAAATAGATCGCACTAAGTCAGTTGAGGATACTGATAAAGATTTTTACATAAAAGAGGTGCAGGAAGTTTGGGATTTCTTGGTAAAGAATATTGAATTACTTGCAGATGCTTTGAAGGACAAATCAGAGACGGGAGATCAAAGACGAGTAGAGATTCGTGGGGACTTTCTGCTTGGTAAACCAATAGTACAGCTATGCTTAGTGAAAGCATTTATGCACCTGACAGAAAAAGCTAGAATGGAGAAATCTCATGCAGCCGCTAAACTCAACAAAATTGATTGGAGAAATGATGTGCCGGTATGGGACAGATTACTCATATCTGGCGGTAAAGTACAAAAGCAAAATAGGGAATTGGCAGTTGATATTATTTGCTACATGGCTGGTGAGGATTTAGATAAAGAAGAGGAGATGGATTTACTTATCAGGTACCGTACACTCTTTCCAGAAAATGAGGCCCACACAAAAGAGCTTCCTAGCCCTATTACAGATTAAAGGGCTGTCCTACTTGCCATTTATTTCTATTTGCATGTATAGAATAGACGCCTTTTTTTATGTCTCCTTAAAGAGCCATTTAATTATTAGATGTATGTGAGGGTGTACAGTTATTTGCATAATTCATAATTCAATGATATTATGTAATATATGCAAAAAGAGACTTTTCCATTCCGTCGAACGTACATAGATGATGTCCCGCGCGGCGCAAAGGGGCAGGGAAAGATAAAATAGACACACTAGAGACAATCTTTATTAAAATAGGTAATCCAAAAACAAATATAAAAAAGAGAGACAGATAAGGGTTGATATGGCACAGACATTTGCGGCTATAAAGGGAAAGTTTGGAGACACAGAATACTTTTTGTTGGCTATGAAAGCTGAACAGTTAGTAGAAAAAGCACACATTCCAGCAACTACCCTTGAGTGGAAAGACATGTCATTAGAAGAGCGCGAGCAGAGAGATATTAATTATAATCGTATAAAAAAACAGATTGTTCCCTATCTACAGAAGGATAAAAGTAGATTTTTTGGGGCACTTATACTAACAGCTCAAAATCTTAAAACGACAAATTTTGAGCCACTAAATAAGTTTGCGGCTGAATTACCTAAGCTATATGAGGAGGAGGCCCATCAAGTGGGCTTTCTGACTCTAAAAGGTAACGAAATACTGGTACCCTTAGATGGGGAACATCGTCTTATTGCAATTCAGATGGCTATATCAGGCCAAGATGAAAAGGGCAAAAAAATAGATGGTGGGCCAGATTTTACTCTTGCCGATGAAGATGTTACTATAATATTGGTTCCCTACGATAAGATGAAAGCCCGGAAGATTTTTACTAAGGTAAATCGATATGCGAAGCCAACCTCAAAGGGACAAAATTTAGTCACCGATGATGAGGATATAATTGCGATATTAGCCCGATATATTGCCAATAAGATTATAGGGGCGGATCTCGTTAATTATAAGAGCAATACTCTTAGTAAGGTGGCCAACAGAAATAATAGAAGACCAAGCGATGCTCGGTATTTTACCACTCTGGCGACCATTGCAGATTGTAACGAAGCAATTTTGAACGTAGTTGTTGGGGGTAAAATAGATCGCACTAAGCCAGTTGAGGATGCTGATAAAGATTTTTACATAAAAGAGGTGCAGGAGGTTTGGGATTTCTTGGTAAAGAATATTGAATTACTTGCAGATGCTTTGAGGGACAAATCAGAGACGGGAGATCAAAGACGCATAGAGATTCGTAGAAACTACCTACTTGGTAAACCAATAGTACAGCTATGCTTAGTGAAAGCATTTATGCGTCTGATAACAAAAGATGGAATGGAGAAATCACAGGCGACCGCTAAACTCAACAAAATTGATTGGAGAAATGATGTGCCAGTATGGAATAGATTGCTCATATCTGGCGGTAAAGTACAAAAGCAAAATAAAGAATTGGCAGTTGATATTATTTGCTACATGGCTGGTGAGGGTTTAGATAAAGAAGAAGAAATGGATTTACTTAGCAGATACCGGAAACTCTTTCCAGAGAATGAAGCCAAAATAAAGGAACTTCCTAGTCCTATTGGAGAGTTAGTTGCACGAATTAGAAAAACTACTTTACAAAGAGACTCTCTATTTATATAGATTTCATTAACTTTAAGGATTGTAGAAAGTTCTCTGGAGTCCCTTCAGACGACTGATATCTTCCTTTCTGAGTGATTCCCAATATCCTATAAAATTAATCTATCGGCTTTGCCAAAGTTGGCTTTTATTTGATTAATATCTGTGCGGTTGTACCACCAGATGGCAAAATAATATCTACCAATACTATTCCTTAACCGACCCTGCCAAGAGTCCCCGTACAAAATAGCGCTGGAGGAGGAAGAAGATGGTAAGGGGCATAATCATGGTAATAAAAGCGCCTGCAGTAAGCACATGCCAATCTTGCCCGCGGGAACCTACCAATTCGGATAACCGAGTAGTAACAATGGCGATGTCGGCGCCGGTACCCAGAAAGACCAACGCTACTAGCAGGTCGTTCCAGACCCAGAGAAACTGAAAAATAGCAAAAGAGGCCAACACTGGCACTGTGAGAGGAAAGACCAGTTTAATAAATATCTCAAAGTGAGAAGCGCCATCAATATAGGCCGACTCAATTAATGAGTTGGGCAGAGATGAGATATAATTATAGAGCAGATAGATTGCCAGGGGGAGACCAAAGCCTGTATGCGCTAGCCATATTCCTATAAAGGTCCCATTAAGCTGTAGATTGGTATAAATACGCAGGAGGGGAATAAGTGCCATCTGCAGCGGTACTACCAGCAGTATAAGCACCACAATAAAGAGGGCCTGTTGGCCACGAAAGCGCATCCAGCTCAGCGCATAGGCCGCAAAGGCTGCGGTAGTTATAGGAATAATTGTGGAGGGAATAGTAAGCAGGAGACTATTCAGAAAGGCATTCCCCATGTTATCGGCAAAGAGTACTTGACGATAATTGGAAAAGCTCCAGTTGGTAAGGGCCGGTTGTACTACAGCCTTCCACCAGCCGGTGGTAACTATATCGCTCTCGCTACGGAAGGAGCTAATGAGGAGCCCCGCTGGAGGAATGAGCCATACTACTACCAGAGCAAAGAGAAAGATACGCATCAGTATAGCACCAATGGTGGGGGCTTTAAGGGAGGGGCGGAAAAGAGAGCGTTTCATCGGCGCTGCTCCGCTCGGTAATGTCGTATATTGCGGATAATAAATGGTACTACCCCTACAAAGAGCAATACTGAAAGGGCGCTCCCCTGACCATAATTACGAAAGCGGAAGGTTTCGGCATACATGCGCGAGGCTACTACATCGGTATCATATTGGCCGCTAGTCATTACAAAAATAATATCAAAAACCTTGAGTACAATAATTAATATAGTGGTAGTTACGGTAAGAATGGTACCCCTGATGCTAGGTATAATAATGCGAAAAAAGATTCCAACCTCATTCGCACCATCGATCCGGGCCGCCTCTAGCAGCTGACGCGGTACCCCCTTAACCGCAGAGGAGAGTATAACCATGGCAAAACCGGTCTGTAACCATACCATAATCATTATCAGAAATATGTTATTAAACCAGGGTACCACACTCTCCTTCCATGGTATTTGGGTAAGCCAGGCCTGAGGCGCTCCTCCTAAGGTGGTTATGATGGCATTCAATAGGCCAATCTGCTCAAATTCTGGTGGTTGGAAATAATAGATAAAGCGCCAAATAACGCTAGCGCCAATAAAAGAGATGGCCATCGGCAGAAAGATGAGCGATTTTACTATGCGCTCCCAACGACTAGTGAGGTGGTCAGTCATAACCGCCACCAAGAGACCCAAGATCACCGAAAGGAGCGGCGCCACTACAATCCACAGTAGAGTATTCCGCAGTACAATCAACATTTCTGGATCGGTAAAGAGAGTCACATAATTACTAAGACCCACAAAGTTCTCGGAGGTGCGATCGTAAAAGCTTAGCAAGATGGTACGAACAATAGGATAGAGCAGATAAAGCGTAAGAAGCGCCGCTGCTGGCCCAATAAAGACATAGGGCATCAATTTATTCCGCATACTAACAGAAAAAGATGAAACTAACTGATTAAGGAGATAAAAAAGTGACCATACACCACCAACGCCGATCAGCAGGGCCAAGATAGCCACCAGTGCCCTAGGAGCGCGGCTATCACGCATGAAGAGCAGGCTACTATATATCAGCACCAGTAAGAGCACAAAAAGCAACAGCGAGACAAAGAAGGAACCACTATCGAACTTGGTGTTGCTATTGTTGACGGTTTTGCTAACGGTTTTCCCCATAGTTTACCTCTATTGAGTACCCCTTAGTATAAAGGTTATTCCAATAATATGCAACCTTCAAAAGAAAAACCAATCAATTACATCGAATGTTTTGCTGTATTTTTGGCATAAAAGCTATCCCAATAATATGTAACACGAAAGGCGCTACAATTGCAGTGTCAACAATCATACCTATAAAAAAAGACGCTATCCATAATGGATAGCGTCTATAATATCCTCTCTCAATGCTGATTATTGAGGAAAGGAGGCGTCAATTTTGTCTAACACGTCGGTAAGATCTTCACCGCCAACATAGTCTACCATACCGGTCCAGAAGGTACCGGCACCCACTTCGCCGGGCATCAGATCAGAGCCATCAAAACGAAAGACGGTGGCCTGCTGAATTATCTCGGCAGCTGCACGAAAGAGTGGATCGGGATACCAATCCAGATCGGCATCTTTATGGGGAGCAATAGTCCCTCCAGCCTCGATCCATTTTCTGATTGACTCACCAGTAGCGACATATTTCATAACCTCGCGTGTGGCGGGAGTATCCTGCATGGGGCTAAAGATATCTCCTGCTCCCAAGGCGGGACGACCCTCTTCGGCATCTATAGGTGGAAGGTAAAAGACATCTATTACCTCACCGATGCGCGCCTGAGCTTCTTCCGGGAGAAATCCCGAAATAAAGGTAGCCTGTCGGTGCATCAGTGCCCGCGGTGGATCGGTTACCAACGGAGTTGCGGCATCGCCAAAGGGCACAGTAAGAATAGAATCCCTCCCTCCTAGCACATAGCTATCGTTAAACCATATCTCAGACATGATCTCAATTGCACGGCGTACCTCAGGAGAATTAAACTTGAGATCACCAGCTACCCAGGCATCATACTGCTCAGGCGTGGCAGTACGCAACATAATATCCTCTATCCAGTCGGTGGCTACCCATCCGGTGGCACCCGAGCTTTCAACACCTATTGACCATGGCACATATCCATCATCTACCATCTGCTGGGTAAGAGCTACCATTTCATCCCAGGTGGTAGGAATTTGGTACCCCTCTCTTTCAAAAACTGGTTTGGCATACCAGACAAGACTTTTGAGTGCGGCACGATGCCAGACTCCCGCAATGGTATCATCCACCCGAGAGAGATTTATCCAGGCATCCGAATAATGCTCGCGCAGAAAATTCTCATCTAGCCCTAAGTCGCGCACATCAAAGATAAAACCACGACGCGTCAGATCTGCCATCAGTCCCGGCTGTGGAAAGGCGGCAATATGCGGTGGATCTCCACCTTCAGCCCGTACAGTGATTAGCGATTCAAAATCACCTGATCCTTCATAGATAATATCTATACCGCTCTCCTCTTCAAAGGCAGCAATGCTTGCCTCAAAGCGCTCAGCATCTACATCAACGAACGCGCCAAATATTCGGACCTCTTCGGGTCCTTGGTCTCTTCCAGAGACCGAAAACAAAATCACCACAATAACCACTACGGCTATTACAGCAATAATTATACCCACTTTTTTATTCATGAGTCCTCCATTTATAAAATTTTTAGTCTAATAGTATAGATAATCGGCCTATAAGTCAAGTATAATTGGCTACAATTTAATATTTAATTCTAAGGATTCGTAAGGCATCATCGGGTAATAATTTCTTTAGGGTTATCTTGTATTCTGCTATCTAATGAATATACTTCATAGAAAGAAGAGTACAATATGAAACGGGTCCTTATATGGTATGTGGCAATTATCTTGCCCCTGATGGTAGTAGGATTAACCTTATATGCCCTACATACTATAGAGGAGCTGCGCCGCGACCGCCAATCGAGAGCCCAGCAGCATTTTGAGACGCTCTATAAGCCGCTAGTGGCAACTACTCAACAATGGTCATCTCTCCCCAATCCTCGCCAGTGGCAACAGGCGCTAGAGAACCCCATAATTGAGCAGCCCCTGGCAGAGATTCAACTATTGGCACTAACCATCCGTGATATAGAGGGAACTCCCCACTATGGGCTCTATGCTAAAGAACGGTTTGCCACCCATTTTCCTGAGATAGCCGAGGTAGCGCTGGTTGAGAGAGAAAAAATTAGCGAGGAATATATTGCGCGGGGATTGGCGATTGCCAAAGATCAAAGGCCCTCCACAGAAGATTATTACACCTTTGAGGCTCTCTATACGCTACTTTTCCCGGCCGACTATCAACATCTTATTCAATTAGCTTTAATGGCGCTTCTGCTGTGGCTCTTTGTGGCTGGCGCACTGCTGCTGTTACGACGGGTAGCTATTGCCAACAATAAAGCTGCGCACAACAGCCCGGAATAGCATATATCAGCTTCGATAATACCTGGGCTCTGGTGAGAATTGATGAAAAAAGATAGACTATGGGCATCCTATTATGTCCATGACAGTTAGCGAGCTTACCGCGCGCATTAAAACAACACTAGAACATCAGTTTGAATTGGTAGAGGTGGAGGGAGAGATATCTAATCTTCATCATGCCGCCTCGGGCCATTATTATTTTTCTCTGAAGGATGCCCAGGCCATTATTGGCGTAGTGCTCTTCCGAGGTGTAGCGTTAACGCTTCGAGCGTTGCCTCAGAATGGGATGCGGGTGTTACTTAAGGGACGTCTCTCTATCTACGCCCAGCGAGGAAATTATCAACTAATTTGCAATGCCCTTCTTGAAATGGGCTCGGGAGCAATACTGATCATGCTAGAGGAGCGCAAACAGCTATTGGCTAAGCGCGGGCTCTTTGCGGCAGCGCGCAAGCGCGTATTGCCACCCTATATAAAGCGAGCGGTACTTATTACCTCCCCTCAGGGTGCCGCTATCCGAGATATTATTGAGATAACCGGACGACGAAATGCCGCTCTAGAATTAGTTATTTTGCCAACTTTGGTACAGGGAGTAGAGGCGGCCCACACCATCTGCCAGCAGTTAGCGCGCGCCAACCGCTATGCCATGGGCGAAGTAATAGTGTTAACCCGCGGGGGCGGGTCTTTGGAAGATCTTTTGCCCTTTTCTGAGGTGTCAGTGGTGGAGGCAGTGGCCGCTTCAGAGATACCGGTAATATCTGCCGTAGGACATGAAATTGATACGGTGCTCTCAGATTTAGCAGCCGATGTGCGGGCGCCTACCCCCTCCGCTGCAGCAGAGCTTATCTCTCTTAACCGAGAGGAGCTCTGGGAAAAAATTAAGGGGCTGGGCCGAGAGTTGCTTCAAGGTGTCCGAGAGCGCATTCGGCTACTACAGAGTACACTCCAGCATTACCATCCGGCTCAGCAAAAAATATATCTTCAGCGGCGACTACAAGAATATCTGATTCGCTTTGACGACAGCCGAGAGTCACTTACCCAGGAGATAGCTCAATGCACTAGCCGCTTAAGTACTAGACTGCAGCTGGCCGAAACTAGTCTTCAGGCGCTTTCACCGCGCAACATATTGCAGCGGGGCTATGCGTTGGTGTATGCCCTACCGGAGCGGGCACTTATAAGCGATGCGGCACAGAGTGCCCCTCAAAAAAAGATTGAGGTACAGTTTGCGACATCTCATCTCCAGGCTACAGTAGAAAATTCGCGAAGAGGAGCTCCCAATGAAGGATTTTGAACGAGATTTAAGGCGGCTTGAGGGTATCTGTGATGTGATGCGTGAGGGCGGGAGTGGATTAGCGCAATCTATGAAGCTCTTTGAAGAGGGGATACAACTGGTGCGATCTTTGGAAAAGATGCTTCACCAAGCAGAGCGGCGTATTGAGATTTTGGTTAATGAGCCACAAGGTGAGAATGAAAAGCCCAAACTGGAGCTCTTTGCCGAGGATCCGCAGAAGCCGGAGACCCCAGTGCAAGAGTCTCAAGAGCCGGAGCCCCCAGAGCCAAAGGGCAATTGATTGCCAGTTGGTCTCCTCGCTCAATGTGATGACGTTGGAATTCTCCCCTTCCCAATTCTAGGGCATAGCGAATGGGCTGTGATGAGGGTACCGAGCGCAGCGAGCGAGGTGTAAGATCGTGAAGCTCAACTAATCTGCCGGAGGCATCAAAATAGCCCACAGTAAGAGGAATATAGGTATCCTTCATCCAAAAGGAGACCATCTGTGGACGAGGAAAGACAAAGAGCATTCCCTCACCATTGTTAAGAGAATCCCTTCCCATGAGCCCCCGCTGCAGCTGCGCCGCAGTGCGCGCTATCTCCACCATAAACTGCACATCTCCTACCTGAATGGCGCAGCGCTCAAAGATTATGGTGGCTCTGAGCTCTATGGCGCAACTAGGTAGCGTCGCCATAATAAACCACAATAGCAGAGAGAGGCGGCGTTGAGTTTTGCGGCTAAAAGAGTTCAATAAAGGCCTCACGATATCTCTCAGCTTCGGAAAGGTTGGCCGCAGCAGCCTCTTGGCGCTCTTCCAATGATCTACGCGCCACATATTTCACGGTGAGCGGTCGTTCTAGACGTAATATTACTGTCGGGGAGCGCCATTCTATGCGGCGGGGATGAAGAGAATCAGCTTCGCCATAGCGGGCAATCAGATAAGAATAGAGCGCAAAATGATCCAGTAATGTATTATTAAGATTGAGAATAATGCTGATAAGCCCCGACTCATCAAACTGAAAGTGAGCATTGCTGACATAGCTATCTCCATTAACACTCAATACCCGAATAGTGCTACGAGGCAGCACTGAAATAGCATCCTCCAGATTGGCATTAAGGTAGAGGCTCTCTGCGATAAGCGCCTCTACCATATCAGAAGACATTCCAAAGCGAAAACGATCAAAGCCTTGCGGCAACTCCACAGCTGCCGGGGACGCTATGGTAGGGGCAGCGTCATTTTCAAGCTGCTGTGCCGCCAATAACCCGACGCAGAATATGTGCCAAGCTAGCCCGCATATCAACCGAAAGGCAACCGTACGGGCACAGGCGCTACTAGCAGCAAGAGGAGCTTTGATGCTCTTACCTACCATTTATATACTCTTCTTATTTGCTCTACTCTCTGTATTATTAGCTATCATTATTGCATACTTATCATCTTTTGTATAGTTGTAAAGCGGCCATAGATCTATAGAGATAGACAGAGACAGAGACAGAGACAGAGACAGAGACAGAGACAGAGACAGAGGGCAGCAGAAATACTGAGTAGTTACAGTAGAATAACGGCAATAATTGGCCAATTATGAGATATAGGGATTCATAACCTGAGATATAGGGATTCATAACCTTATCAATTTCGCTCAGTACATGTTGCTTCAGCTCACTATGGAGGTAATGGATAAGACCCGCTTGATCGCGCATCTCCCACCTCCATTCTTCTACAAACAGCTGGTGAGGCTGGAGATTAAGTGCCTGGGCAATTTTATCCATTGTAGCTGGGGAGGGAAATTTTCTACATATCTCGATTTCAGCAATGAAGCTGGTGGAGATCCCGCACCGTATAGCTAGTTCAGATTGTGACATCCTGGTGCTCTTGCGAATTCGTTTCATATTACGAGCTAATAGTTCTCTAATTTTCCTTCCATCTCTTGCATTTTTCATAACAGTTTTATGGTGTTGCAGAGAGAGATAATAATCAATTATCAAAAAGATTATTTTTATATAGCTAATAGATAATAAATCGCGACGGAGGATTATTGTCGGTAATAATGACACAGGTAGCTGCTCCTACAGTTGAATTAACCTTCCATTATCACGCAGAGCGCTCGTAATATAGGAGTGATTGAGTGCAAAAGTCTGGACATAAGCGCGCAGGTGATGTTCATCGATAAGATTTTCTTCAACAAAAAGATAGAGTAGCGCCCGTTCGGCTAGTGAGCCCACCTGGAGGGCATTCATTGATAGCTGGTACATCTCGCTTGAGCGATGGTAACGCTTGTGAAGATCGGCATAGAGCTGGCTCTCTTCAATCTTTTCGTGGAGGCGCTTAATCTCTTCATCAAGCGGCTGATAATTGCCGTGGGCTGCCAATCTACCCAGATGCTTAAGGTTCATAATGCTATATTCCCGCGCGGGAAGAATATGATGGCGCCTACAGCGTACCGCATAGTTGGGCTCTACATTACTCTGTTTCTCTTCACCCCCTCCTATGGCAATCAGCGGATCAAAATAGAGCGCCGGGCACTCTTGCTGATCTATTAGGTAGTAGCGATAGCTGTACTCAGCCCGGTTAAGACAATGGGGGTGCTCGCAGTAGGCAGTAAGCGGGAATATATCAGTAGCGTGCTCTAAGAGAAAACGGGCGGTAGAGTTAAAGAGCGCGCGTCGATAATTGAGCATAAGGGTAGGACAGATAAATACCCGCTGATGCGCAGTTACCTCCCGGTGAATTACAAATACCAGCCGCTCGTCATAAAAGCTGGCCTCATCAATTATCCAGGTGCCATAGCTAGGATGCTCATCAATAATGCGCTCTAGATCAAATGAGTCTTTAATGTGGGCTATTGATGTGCCACAGCGCACATGGCCACCCCGATAAGCCAACGCATCCGGAGGGCAATCTGCAAAGCGTCGCAGATCTAGGTGGTTGCGAATAACAAAGACCTTACGGCGGTCAGCGCCCTGGGGGGTAGCGGTAATTTTTTTGATGGAAGGTGATTTCCGCAATGCTACCTGAGAATCGCGCCAGACCCGAGCCGCAAACTCAGTCTTGCCGGAGCCCATGGGGCCAAAAACTAAAATGAGACGGGATTCAGCTGAGAAATCAAAGTGCTCCGAATAATGATGTATCTGTGCCGAGGGAATGCCTAAACTAGATAGCAGAGCACTCTTTTCTGGCTCTTGATGATTACTCTGAGAGATGTGCAGTACCCTGGCGGGGAACCCTACGAAAGAGGATTCAAGCTACGGGCCGATCGGAGCGCCTGCGCATACCATTCCAGCTCTTCAATTACCCCGGTGATACGCGATTTCAGCTTGGGATCTAACGGTTGCTGCTGTTCATCAAAAAGCGATTCTATACGGGGGATCCCTAAGAGGGTTGGCAAGCTGACTGTGCCTATCTCTGCCAAAAAAGCGCGCAGTTGCATTGCAGCTCGTACTCCACCATAAATACCGGCAGAATAGGTAATAATTGAGGAGGGCCGGTAGAAGTACTCCTCTAGAAAATGATCCATAAGATTGCTAAGGGCTGGGGGTATACTATGATTGTATTCGCCACTTACCACCAGAAAGCCATCGGCATTCTCTATGGTAGCGGCTAGCTGCCTCATGCTGGATGGCGCCTTTCCCTCTGTATATTCCTTGTACATTCGATCTAGCAGTCCAAAATTATAGTCATGGGGATCTACAAAAATTACCTGGTGTCCCCGCGCGGCTACTACACGATGAACAAAACGAGCTAAATGAATACCGATCCGAGCTGAACGGACAGACCCATAGAAGATCACTAGCGCTAAGGGGGAAGCGGAAATGTTATCAGTCATGTCAGCCATAACTAAATGCTAAGCGCGAGATAGAGAAAATAGAGAAAGAGCGCAATCCCGGCAAAAGATATGAGCCTTGAAAATAGCGCGCTTATTACATAGATTAGTTTCATCTTGGCATGCACTACTTTAGCAAAATAGATGCCATTAAGCAACAGCAGATAGAGCGTGATGACCAACAAAAACCATTGAATTACCTGAGGCGAATTATTAGGCAAAAGATAGAGGGCCACCAGAAAGGCCACTACCATACCCACCGCCGGCAAGAAGGCATATTTTCTTAAGCGGGCGGTTACACTTAAGAGCTGAGAGCGCTCTTCAGAACCCACATAACGCAACACCAATGCATGGAGCACACGAGCAATGAGAATTGCGCCTACCAGCGACCCAAAACCATACACAATATATATATACATACTAATTCCTCTGCGTCCAAGAGGATTCGAACCTCTGACCTGCGGCTTAGAAGGCCGCTGCTCTATCCAACTGAGCTATGAACGCTTCGGGATGAGAGGATTTGAACCTCCGATCTCCTGCTCCCAAAGCAGGCGCCTTAGCCACTAGGCCACATCCCGCGCCCCTACAGTATAGGCTATTGAGATATTTATTTCAAATTAATTCTCTAAGGTATTTGCGTTTTACAATATCAAATGATATGCTATATCTTAGTATAATTTCAAACCGAGTAGGAGAAGAGTTGTGAAAAAAGTTATCTTAGTGACCGGTGCCTCATCGGGTATCGGTAGAGAAAGTGCTCAGTATTTGCTTAATGATGGCCATATTGTATATAGCGTGGCCCGGAGGACCGATAAAATGGCTAACCTGCATAGCGCCGGCGCGCGCGTTCTGGCGATGGACATGACTGATGAGCAGTCAATATCCAAAGGGGTACAAAGCATCATACAGGAACAAGAGAGGATTGATGTACTCTTTAACAATGCCGGCTATGGGCTCTATGGCGCCGTAGAGGAGGTGAGCATGAAGGATGCACGCCATCAGTTTGAGGTCAACCTCTTTGGGCTAGCCAGCTTAACGCAACTGGTAATACCCTACATGCGCGAGCAAAAATCGGGCACCATTATTAATACCTCTTCCATGGGCGGAAAGATATATACGCCCTTTGGCGCCTGGTATCACGCTACCAAGCATGCCTTAGAGGGATGGTCAGACTGCTTACGCTTCGAACTTAGGCCCTTTGGCATAAATGTGGTAATTATAGAACCGGGCGCTATTCAGACTGAATTTGGAGATAGGGTCGCTGAGTCATTTGCTAAATCTTCTAACGAGAGTCCCTATCTGCAGATGAAAACTAGCATGGTCAACACCATGCAGAATAGGCATGAGCGAGGGCAGTTTGGATCACCCCCTTCGGTAATTGCGAAGGTCGTTTCGCGCATAGTGCACACTAAAAAACCCAAAACCCGCTATGTGGCCGGCTCGCTAGCCAAGCCGCTGCTCTTTGTGCGCAAGTATTTTGGCGACAGAGTCTACGATAAGGTATTGACTCGTATGATTAAATAACCGGACAGAAGTATGCTCCGCGCTGGCTACATTATCTATACTGACTTATCTAATTGAATAATAGCCACTCTCTACCCCTCCGCTGCGTTGTAAAAGCCGGGCAACTACCTCTACCCCAATATAGCCTCTGCCAAAATCATCATTGGCATTGCTGTTGTACTGAAGGGTGTAGTGTCCATCCTGTTTTTGTCGCATGGAAGCTATAATGGAGGCAAAGCTCTCCGGTTGCGCAAAACTAAGATAGGCGCCATCGCTCTGCTCAACCAACTGTAGCAAGGGATTATCGGGCAAAGGAGCTGCTGCTGAGGATATCACATAGAGATGAATGCGATTATTTTTGAGCCGCCGGCTTAATCTAGCAAATGAAAGAGCGCTAAAGGCTGAAGCTGGCAGTGCTTCATCACTAAAGATGACCAGCGCCCGTTTGGCATAGCTACGTACCAACTCGTTGGCCGCTAATTGCAATGCGCCGTCAAAATCCCATTCCCCCGCCACCGGGCTAGTCTGCTGCAACGTTTGGCGTATTAGTACATCCGAACTACCTAGGGGGGCGCGTAGCAGCGCTTGCTCAGCAGCTACCACTACTCCAATAGCACCTGAATCGCCCTGCGAGCTCTGCAGCTCTTCGGCAATATCCACAATTTCAGCCTCACGGCGCTTAAGGTCGACAGTAGCTGGGAGCACTAGCAGTATATCTACCTCATCCCCAATATGATCTGCAGCAATAACACTAGGCACCACAGCGCCTGGCCCCTCTTCGATAATGCTAAAATTACTATCCCCCAAACCCACCACTGCGCGCTCAAATCTATCGCTTACTACTAGGGAGAGCAAGACCCTAGGAAAAGCGCGGCTATCAATCCGCTCAACGCGCACAAGTAGTCCTGAAAAAAGATCGTCCAGGGGGGTAAAATAAAAGAGCTGATTACGATCAAAATCGGTGGCCACAATGTTGGCATTGACATCCCGGACCGCCTTGGTTATCCGGCCTCGGGGTGGTTCAATAATTCTTCTGATCGATTGAAACTGAAGATGGTAAAGATAGATAGCATCTTCGGCAACCAACAGGAGGTGCGACTCATCATAGGTATTAAGCCCCTCAATCTTTGAGAGATTGGGAAGAGGTATCTCCTCCAGAAAATTTCCATCACTATCAAAGCGCACCAGCATCTGGCGCCCGCTATCGGCAACATAAAGCATGTTATCGACCACCGCCACACCGGTGGGATCCTGGAGACCCACAAAGTCTCCCACAGCCCTTCCCATAGTAAGCAGAAAGGTGCCGTTGGCATTAAATTTAACAATGCGGCGGTTTCCCCAATCACTCACATAGATATGATCTTCTTGGTCGGTGGCAATATATTGCGGTCCAGCCAGCAGACCATAGGGGCCAGCACGATTAAAGCGGGCAATCTGCTCTCCTTGAGGACTGAAACGGACAATACGGTCGCTACCGAATTCGCTTACAAATATGCTGCCATCGCCGCCAGTGACCACATCGTAGGGTCTGTCAAAGGGCAGGCGGCGCGAGCGATAGCGGCGCAGGGGGCTACCATGGACATTAAGGAGCAGTACCTCGCTATTGGCAAAGGAGGTAAGGAGCAGTGTGCCATCAAATTGAGGGTAAAGTCCGGCGGGGCGAGAAAAGGGGGGCGCATCTTGAGAGGCACGGCCGGTAATTTCGGCGGCTAGCACATAATTAGGAGGTTGTCGCAATAGATCGCGTCCGCTACGCCTCGCCTCCACCGCCTCAATGGTGTAGGCTAAGGGCTCTATTGCTGTATCAATTTGATTAGCCAATCTCCATTCCTGCAGGGCAGCCTCTTCAAAGCCGGCTGCAAAATAGGACTCTCCTAGCCAGCTGCGCGCTAGCTGATTGTTGGGCTCTTCAGCTATCACCCGTGAGAAGGAGCGTATGGCCTCGCTATGCCGTCCATTGTGGAAGGCCTGCACCCCCAGCCGAAACTCCTGCGTGACACTGATGCTAGAGAAGCTCGGCGTTTGTGCCAATAGCGGAATGAGAACAGCTGTGCCACACAGCAGGGTGGTAACAATGGTAACCAGAATGGCGCGCGGTAGCCTCATGAGGTATGCTCCGCGTTGGGCACGGTAACGGGAGAGGCACAGAACTGACGATATTGCTCATGCTCGACATTCTGGTAATGTACCTGAAGCAGGCTCAGCGAAATATGCCCCTGCAGCACCGTATGGAAATCAGAATTAGAATCCTCAGGGCTCTTTACGGGATGGCCATCCATTAGGAAATAGCTGGTAGAGGAATCGGGAGGGGCAAAAGAGCTAAAGCGCTCCTCATACTTGCGGTGAGAGAGCGAGGTAATCAGCATCTCCGGTCCGCCGGCCCCTAACGGGGCATTGATATTAATGAGATGGTCGGGGCGCCAGGCGGCAGATAGTTGGGCTAGGCGCTGCGCTATCAGGGCGGCGATTGGTCGAAAATCGGCCGGTTGGCTCGGACTAATCGGCTCTATACAGAGCGATACAGCAATGCCGGGAAGATCCATGAATACTGCCTGACGGGCCGCCGCCACTGTGCCGGAAAAGATTACATCGCGTCCTAGATTGGCGCCATGGTTAATGCCTGATAGTACTACCTCCGGATTAAGCCCGGCTATGCCGCGTAGTGCTAACAGTACACAATCGGCGGGGGTGCCACTAGAGATATAAAAATCCTGGGAATGCTTGGTAAGCGAAAGCGGCTTAAAGGGGGTAATAGCATGCGAGCAGGCACTCCGTGGTCTATCGGGGGCAACAACTATTGGGTGATGATTGGCTCGTTGTAGCTCCTCCCGCAGCACAGTGAGTCCGGTACTATTCCAGCCATCATCATTGGTAAGTAATACTCGCACTCCATGAATAATAGCATAATGGAAGGAAGCATACAATTGACCCCAGGCAGGGAGGCGCCTCCTATAGGCCTGTTGGCTAATAAATAAGGGAGTCTTCTCTTATCTAGAAAAAACGTAATGGAGTCATAACCAAGCCTAAAAAGCCACCCACTGCCACAATAAGCCATTGTACAAACTGTAGGTGTTGGTAATTGCTAGGGGGATTCTCACAGGTGATGAGAAAGATAGTGACTCCTAGGATGAGGGCTATTTCTAAGCTTGTTCCTCCCCTCTTCATGCTATCTTCTCTCTCTGTTCCATTCTATACGCTCCATCCGGTCCCCCATCTTGTTCCCCTCTGCTTAGGCTCTCATACTATTTCTCACACATATACCATTAGCTATATAGCTATATAGTATAAAATACTCTATTTTGTGGACCATTTAAGAACAGCCATTAATTTTTCACTTAATTTTAATCAATATCTGTTGAGTATATTTCTCTACCAATATGTGCCGATTATGGCAATAATGGGAATTAAAGGGGCAATTAGCGCAAAGGGATGGCTGCTCTTTTTGGTGGCAACGCTGAGCTACTGCTAGAGGGTTGCATATCGCTAATAACAAGGCGCCGCTGCTCCTGATGCAGCCAATAGGAGATTTCGACCCGATAGATGGCATCAATATAGCTCCCGCGCCTTAATGGGCTATGGGTATGGTCGGCGCCATTCCACAGAATAGCCGGCACCCGATATTCACCAGCCTGTAACAATAACTTAAGATGCTGATCCTCTTTGCCAAAGAGCCAGCATTCCTGCACCTCAAGGCCGCGCGTAAGAAACAGGGGCGGTTGGTTCTGCTGGCCGTAGGGCTCAAACCATTGCGCAATCTCAAATATGTGCTCATTAAAATAGTGGGTGGGTAGCTCAGCATCGATCTCCAGTAATGGTACGGAGCTAGCCGCCGGCAGCTGTTGCATATAATTGGCTAGCTGCTGCTCAAAGGGAGCTAGCTTCACCGGAGCAATCTGAAAGCCGGCGGCTCTATCGTGTCCCCCCCATTCAATCAATAGGGAGGCGCAATGCTGTAGTATCTCAGTGGCACGTTGCGCCGCGACAGTGCGTAGGCTACCGCTGGTATTCTCTGTGGTGTGGGATATAACCACCGTAGTAGCGTGGAGCTGTTCCATAAGTTGCGAGGCTAGAAGGCCGGTTACTCCGCGCTCAATCTCTGAATGAACCACAACGACCAAGCGCCGCTGATACCTCTCAAGACTCTTATAAGCTAGGGGGAGGGCTATCTGCATCGCCTGGTGGCAGATGTTGCGCCGCTCATGATTAAGTTGTATAAGCTCGGCGCTTAGCTCTTGAGCATGTTTCTGATCCTTAGCCAGCAATAATTTAATGGCCCTATCCGGGACCCCGCGCCTTCCCGCCGCATTAAAGCAGGGAATAATATTAAATGAGAGATAGCGGCTATTTATTGAGTTAACTGGCACTTTACTTTCACGCAGCAAATGCTGAAACCTGATTGAGGGGGCACGAGCTAAGCGCCTTAGCCCCTCTTTTACTAGTACTCTGTTTTCGTTGCGCATGGGCATCATGTCGGCTACGGTGGCCAAGGTTGCTAACTCCAAATAGGAGCCATACTGCGGCTCCTGCATCGAGTTTCCAAAGAGATGCCAGTAATTGTAGAGCAGATGCAGGGTTTCGATCTCCTGGCTATCGGCATGCACCGATGGCACAAGAAGCCGCTCTCGATTAATCTCATAGAGGCTGCGGGCGGCCAGCTGAGAGTCCAGGGTGGCCAGCGCCGGCTGTAGATCATGCAGCGTGGAAGGGATTACCTGAGTATAGCCGGGCCGTAGCAATTTCAAAAAGCTATCGGCATTGTAGACATAGAGGGGATAGCTATGGAGCAGCTGCTTAAAAGAGCTTTGGGCTTTACTAGAGAGGGTGTCGTTATCGATTAGTATCTTGTTGTAGCGCTCAACAACTGATAAATTGCATATTTTATAGATATCAATAGCCAAGCTCTGCGGGGCTCGTCGGGCTACTGCCAACAGATGGGGGCTATTATAGAGCGAGCTCTGCATAATACCCATCACCAACGCCAGTTTATAGCCAAGCATGGTGCCGCAAATCTCTGAGGTGGGATAGCGACTGCCGGCAATTTTAGGATTAATAATGGCGTAAGCCGGTGGGAGGGCATCGGTAACATTGTGATGATCAATCACGATGGTATCAACCGCGTGACGTTGAGCCTCTGCTATCTCGGCCCGATTGTGAATGCCGCAATCTATGGTAATAATGAGGTCAATTTTTTTGGCAAGGATCTCCTTCATCACCTGCTGAGTAAGACCATAGGGCTCATTCCGCATAGGTACTCGCCAATGGGTCTTAATGCCCATATTGGTAAGCAGCTCTACCATCAGGGCGGTAGAGGCCATGCCATCTACATCGCGGTCGCCAAAGACTAAAACCGCTTCACCGCGCCGTTGGGCGGTGAGGATTCGCTGCGCCCCCCGTTCGATATGGTTAATAAGAAAGGGGTTATGCAGTAGATAGAGCTCCTGACGCAGAAAAAAACGTAACTCATCAGCGCTAGTGAGGCCCCGTCGCATGCAAATAGCAGTGGTAATTGGGTCTAGGGCAAATGTGCTCTGAAATTGATGGTATTCAATCTTGGGGAGCGCTGACTTCCGCCATTTCATGCGCTATATTCTTCAATAACCATAGTATCGTGAGGGATAGGGCTCTTATCTGAGATGACTATCGCCGGCTTTAGTATGGCGCTAGCCTGTTCTAAGGCGCTGGAATTGAGCGCATAGAGGGTACAGAGTGGATCGCCCTGCTGTAGGTGAGCGCCCACTTTGCGATGAAGCATAATGCCGCTATGGGGGACTACCGGATCGCTCTGTTTAAGACGCCCTACCCCCAACAATAGCGCCGCATTGCCAAAGGCGCGGGCCGGAAGCTCAGAGAGGTAACCAGTGCGAGGGGCCCGGAGGCAGCGCTGCTCTGTAGCTCGAAAGCTCCCAAAAGACTGCTTAAGCGCCTTCGTGACTCCGCCCTGGGCCTGCACATTGGCGCAAAAGCGCTCCCAAGCTTGACCACTCTCCCGTGCCTCCTTAATCTTCTGCTGGGCCTGCTCTATACTCTCCACCTTTTTGGTAAGCATCAACATACACCCTACTAGATGATAGGTTATCTCCCTAATGTCGGCTAGGAGCGACTCCTCATAGTCAGCATGGCTATAGCCTCCTAGAATAACTGCCGCCTGCTCTACCTCTAGAAAGTTGCCGATCATCTGTCCTAATGGCTGATCCATGCGAGTCATCACAATGTGTAGGGCCTTACCCAAATTGCTGCCAGTCTCCAAGAGTTGCTGGGCCAGCCGCCGGGCATCTTTATAATTGGTAAAAAAGGCGCCATTGCCGCATTTTACATCCAAAACTAGCGCCTCAGCCCCTTCGGCAAACTTTTTAGAGAGAATACTACTGGTAATCAGCGGCACCGATTCTACCGTGCCAGTTACATCCCGAAGGGCATAGAGCTGTTTATCGGCGGGGGTAATCTCCTGACTCTGGCCACTCATGGCATATCCTATCTCCCCTACTAGCTGCGCAAATTGTTGGCTACTCATTGCGGTGCGATAGCCCTTAATTGCATCCAATTTATCAAGGGTGCCTCCAGTATGTCCCAGCGCCCGACCGCTAATCATTGGCACATAGAGGCCGCAGGCAGCTGCTAAGGGCGCCAGAGAGAGCGAGACTCCATCCCCTACTCCACCAGTTGAATGTTTATCAACATATGGGCCGCACGCCGGATCTAAGGCAATACGCTTTCCAGAATCGATAATTGCTTGAGTAAGTTGCGCAGTCTCCATACCATTCAGTCCCCTAAAATAGATAGCCATGAGCCAGGCGGCAATCTGGTATTTAGGAAGGCTCTCTACGGCAGCCCCCTCAACCATGTAGCCTATCTCTTCAGGAGTAAGTATTCCACCATCTCTCTTCTTGATGATTATCTGCGGGGCATTCACCCTCCCAATATAAAAGATTATTGATGATCTTTCAACTGGAAGCGATGCTGAGGAGCTAAGCGAGAAACTGCTCAATGGATGAACTGCTAGCATATCCATCATCAGCAGAGAGCAGGCGGCGATGCTGTATAGCCTCCAGGAGATGTTCCTCCTGTATGTGGTGACTCTCCTGCAGATCGGCAATGGTCCGCGAGACCATCTGAATCATAGAGACACTGCGAAGCGAGAGCTGAAATTTTTCCGCGGCAGACTGCAAAATATGGGATAAGTGGGAGGAGAGCTGGCAATACTGTTGGATGGCGGCAGCATCAAGTCTTCCGTTACAGCGTATGTCGGTAGCATGATAGCGTCTATTTTGATAATTGCGCGCCTTGATAACCCGCTCTAACACATCCTGGCTACTCATGTATTGGTGATCGGTAACTATATGTTGGTATTGGGCACTGACATGCACCCGAATAGGAATTCGGTCTAGAAAGGCGCCTCCAATACGTTTCCAGTATTTCTTTATCTCATCAAATTTGCAAAGACAGGTGGCGCGGGGGTGTCCCAGATTGCCACAAGGACACATGTTAGCAGTCATGGCCAACTGAAACTGACAAGGGAAATAGGCGGTGCGCTCTGAGCGGGCAATACGTATCTGCCCCTCCTCTAAGGGCTGGCGCAGTGACTGCAGCACATCGCGGCGAAACTCTAATACCTCATCCAAGAGTAGCAGGCCACAATGAGCGCGAACTATCTCCCCGGGGGTAACCAGGGCGCCCCCACCAACCATGCCGGCATAGGAGATGCTGTGATGGGGCGCTCGGAAAGGAGGTAGCCAGATAAGCCCCAGATTATCGGGAAGCGACTCAGTGAGAGTAAAGATACGGGTCACCTCTATAGCCTCATCGGTAAAAAGAGGTGCCAGAATTGAACCCAAACAGCGGGCGGCTAGGGTTTTACCACTACCGGGCGCTCCTACCAACAGAATATGATGGCCACCAGCTGCGGCCACCTCCAGTGAGCGTTTAAGCACCGCCTGCCCCCGTAAGAGAGAGAGATCTAGAGGCTCCAGATGACCATATCTTTGTAGCAATTTAATCATCTGGGCCCGCGGGAGGTGAGGAAGTTTAAAAGCCTGCCGGGCCGGTGGTAATGGGAGCTCAGAGGAGGCAGCTGTTGTCAATGTTGGCCCACTCTTGGTGGTAGTTTCATTGAGGATCTGCTGAAGATCACGCAGATGGGCTATCGAATAAACACTTCCCTGTTGGAGCAAGGCGGCCTCCCGCTCATTAGGACGAGGAACTAGATAGCTGGTTATGTTGCGTTGCGCAGCTTCGGTTATAGAAGCAATGGTGCCAGTAACCGCTCGTACCGAACCATCCAGATGCAACTCGCCAATTACCAAAAGAGCATCAAGGAGTGATGGTATCTGCCCGGTTACTACTAGCATGGCAAATGCCAATGCTAAATCAAAGGAGGCACCGCTTTTGGGAAGCGCTGCCGGCGAGAGATTAATGACTACCCGCTCAGCGGGATAATGATAACCGCTATTACGGATGGCTACCCGTACCCTATCGCGCGCCTCGCGCACTGCGCCGCCGGGAAGACCAACAATGGTAGTGCCGGGAAGCCCGCGGCGTACATCTACCTCCACCAAGACTATTGAACCTTGATAGCCCTCCTGTGCATAAGAATAGACCGTCATCTATTATAGAGAAGCTATCAGAATAGCCTGGTGCTTTAATATATTAAAAACTAATGGCTACTAGTCAGTGACCGTAGCTGCTAGCCGTACCTTAAAATCTGAGATACAACATTATGACAGAGCTCATTATAGTGATGGCCGGCATGGCCAGCTACCCAATGCCAGCCAATTGTTAAGCGTTCTTGGAGCTGCAGTAGCTGTTCCCACAGATCGCGATTCTTAACTGGTTTTTTGGCGCTGGTCTTCCAGTTATTGGATTGCCAGGTATGAATCCATTCGCTGATGCCCCGCTTCACATATTGTGAATCGGTAAAGAGCGCCACCTGCCGATAGCCATGCTGAGTCTGCGCCCAGTGCAGCGCCTCAATTACTGCGGATAATTCCATGCGGTTATTGGTGGTCATTACTACACTGCCTGAAGCCTGATGTATTATTCGCTCCGCGGCTGACTGGAGCGCTACATAGGCCCAGGCTCCCCGTCCCGGATTACCAGAGCAGCCGCCATCAGTATAGACATTAATTTCTTCACCGGCCATCAGCAATACAACTATTACATATTCTTTAACAATTGACGTAACTGGCCATCAGAGTTATCAGGTGAATTTTTGCTCTCCTGCTGTATCTCGTTGTACATTTTTTGGCTTATCTGGTAGAGGCCCTGTACCTTTTCAACTACCTTGGGATGCGCCGCACGGCGAAATTGTATCGCTCGTCGCAGTAGTCCCAGTCGAGCAATAGGGCCTCCCTCAGATAGCGATGCACTCTCTAATGGCACCTGTGCCGCCGGAGATGGAATGGGCGATGGCGAAGGAGATGTGGCGAGGTCAGCTACTTCGCCGCGGGTCTCCCGGTCATTCTGCTGAAGCTCTTGCGGCGCCGAGAGAAAGCCATAACGATAGAGATGAGCCAATAACTCCATCCAAGCTTGCTTAAAGACATACTTAAGAGAGGCTGAGCTAGCACGACGAGGAGCAATGCCATGAGTTACCTGCGCATAGATTTGGTCGCGTTCGCTAGCTAGATGGCGCAGCAGCTGAGAATCCCGAAGCTGTGGTTGCTTCTCTAAAATAGTCATTAGCTGCTTGCGTTGCCTATGCATGCGTCCCTTAATAATTGCCTGAGGGCTGGGGTGGATATTTAGTAGAAAAAAGAGTAGCAGAAAAAGAGAGGTAACAACTACTGTGCCATAAGAGAATATCTCAGTGCTGGTCAGCCTAAATTGTGACTCCGCTACTAGCATAACAATGGTATCCGCCCCGTTGTGTCTTTTAAGAAGCACCAAGCGCTGCTCCTCAATGTTCAGCGTCTGGCCATCTAGGAGGGGGGCATCCAAATCCTGGGAGAGGGCTGCGGTACGCGAAGGGTTGGCATTGAGCAATAGACCGCGGAGGCCAATATGCAGCTGATCGTCCTCTCCAATTATTTGCTGATTGCGTAACTCTAGGGTAAGCGAGTGGGGCGCCACATAGAGGGCCAATAGAGCTACCTGATTGTTCTCTGCTACAATGGGCCACCGATAAACAAAGGAGTTATGGGTAGGGCTATAGAGAGGTTTATCTAATTGAGCACTCATCAGCTCTGAGGGAGATGGGGATTCTGCCGAGAGCTGACTAAGAGCTACAAAGCGGGTAGCCTCTGTGCGGTGATCCATTATATCCTCGGGATAGCTACTGAAATATAGTTGATCTCCAGCGCGATCTAAAAGGCGGAGAAAAATATAGTCGCGTGAGCTGTTTAGCAGCGCCTCGAATTGCTCTTCAACCTGTCCAACATCGTTGAGGATAAGCGCCGGGTCGATAAGTGAAGCTATTGGGCTATTGTTGGCTAGTGCCTCTAGCGCGCGGCCGTTGCGGGCATGGTACTGCGCTAGCAGCTCTGCTGCCTCCTCTAACTGCTGACGATATGGCAATTCTCTCCGATAATCGTAGAGCCCTCGCAGAGTACTCGGCTCTCTTAACAGAAGGAGGCCCACCACAATAATTGCTAGCGGGAGTCCGTAGATTATAACCCGCAATGATCTAGACATGTGCTATCGCTCTTCTGGTCTGTTGTAGCATCTTATCTGCTATCTTATGTACCATCTTTATCTGTAACAAAATAGGTGTGAAAGATGGGGAGGCATCATCAATCATATAATTGCTATTACCAACTGGGCTACTGGTAGGCGCACATCAGACAATATCCATGCTTCCCTTATGCATGGCTAGATCGATGGAAAGTACTGTGGCTGATTGATCCTTGGTGATATCTCCAATCACCTTCTCTATTGCCTCTACCACCGCCTTAATATGCGGCTTACTGACCATAGCCAAGATGGTCTTGCTGTGATGCTTGTTTTGATGCATACAACCAATAAAGTTGCCAAAGAGGGGGGCATTGGAGATATATTGGCCCATGCCGGTAGAGTTTAGAATGGTGGCGCCCTCAATGCCATATTCCAAGAATACCTCCAATACATCCTCAACATAGTGCTCGTCATAGAGAATGAGCATTAAGAGCGACATAGGGGCTGCTCGGCTTTGAATCGCAGTAACCGCGTCAGGATTGAGGTGGCGTAGGAAGCACTCCACCTGCGCCTGAGGAGAGGCGGCTTGCAGCACCTCGTTTTTCATTCCGGTATGGCCCAAGGTTCGTGAAATAAAGGCCAATATCTTAAGATGATCTCCTACCTCACTGGTTGGGCCGAGAAGCACGAAAAAAAGTTTAACCCGTCGCTTATCTAATGCCTCAAAGGGCACTCCCCGCTTGCTGGCTAGAATAAAGAGTATAAATTGCTTTAGCTCTTCAACGCGGGCATGGGGTATAGCTATCTCATTACCAAAGCCGGTGCTTCCCTCCTGCTCCCGCTGTTGGAGCGCTTTGAGAAAGGTAGCTTGCGCGATTTTACCCGGCGCCCTTCTGCTTTGAGCCGCCAGGGCCGCACACATTTCTAGAAGTTCCTGTTTGTTCTTAGCATTAACATCCACTCTACAGAGTGAGACATCAATAATTGTAGCAAGATCCATTAGCACCACCCTATTATCAATAGTGTATCATAATTGATGTACACTTGTCTATTGATCATCGCTTCGCGCTTCCATGTACAATGGCAATTTTAGATAATACCGGACCAATTATCTCATTCACGAAGACTGAGAGTAACACTACATTGATCATGGTAGAGATATAGGGCGCAAGTTCTGCCACCTGCGACAAGGGCGAGCGCTGCAATACCAATACCAGTCCTAGCGCTACTCCCGCCTGTGGCAACATGCAAATGCCCAGCCAGTTGCGTATGGGTTGAGGAGCGCCTACTATTGCGCACCCAATAAAGACCCCTCCATATTTGCCAATGGCGCGGGCTATAATATAGGACGCGCCAATGAGGAGTACCTCTTGCTGGAGGATGATGGCTGGATTCAATTCGGCTCCGGCTAGCACAAAGAAGAGAGCGTAGATAGAGGGCGCAAAGGGTTGAAGGGTGCGAAAGAGTCGCTCATTACGGGAAGAGAGATTAATGAGGGCGGTCCCCGCCGCCATATTAGTGAGCAAAGCCGAAAGATGAAAATGAAGAGCCAGGCCGGCATTAAGCAGCACAATGCCCAATACCATAATTGACAGTACTGCCTCATTGCGCTGGCGGTAAGAAATAAAATGGAGAAGCATAGCGCTAGCTACACCTAACAGCAACGAGAAAAATATTTCTCCACCGGCCCGGAGAATCTCAAGAATTAATGAGGCACCGCCGGACATGCCAATTACGAGCCCCGCTAGGGCGCTTACTATACCGAAGAGCATCACTGTGGCAGCATCATCTAAGGCTACTACACCATAAAGATAATCAACAAACTCGCCCTTGATCCGTAGGCTCTGCACAATGGCCACAGTAGCTGCCGGCGCAGTGGCTGCAGCAATGGCACCCATCATCATGGCCAGTGGAATTGAGAGCTGAAAAACAGCTAGTGCGGCCGATACTACTACAAATGCGCCAAAGACCTGAATGACCGTAATGAGCAGCATCTTGTTGCCGTAGCGGCGCATCTTTTTCCATGAGAACTCCCCGCCAATGGTGAGGGCAATAAGTGCTAGCGCAACTTCGCTGATTACCGATAGCCCCTCAGCATTTTCGTGGTTAACCACCCCCAGAAGCCCAAAGATGAGTCCCGCTAGAATATAGCCGGTAATTTCGGGCAGTCGTATCCGTCGGGTCAGTACACTGATACCATGCCCGGCTAGCAATAAAAACCCTACTACTATAAGGGGATTGGTGGTCAGTTCGCTGATATTGAGAAGAGAGTTAATGCTGTTCATTAAGCATTAAGATTCATCAAGTATTAAGCGACCTGGTAACTTCTTCCTGCAAGGCATGGCTACTTACTAAGGCGCTTCGACGTTTTTGAGCATAGAGGTTACTATCGGCTTTATTAAACATATCTACTAAATTCTGCGGAACACCTGAATATTTTCCTAGACTTATGGTATAACTGGTCGGGGTGGGACTCACATTGTTCTTTTTAAGATTTACCTCTATACGGCGCACCACCTGATCAAGGCTCTTTAGATCAGTATCAGGCATCAGCACTAAAAACTCATCACCGGCAAAGCGAAAGAGATAGTCTAAGCTCCGCACACTGTTAATAAGCAATTGTGAACAATGTACCAACACCTTATCACCCATAAGATGGCCTTGGGAATCGTTTATTTGCTTAAAATTATCTATATCTATGATGATAAGCGAGATAATACGCTTATAGCGGTTAGATTCGGTTATCTCTCGTTCAGCAGTTTTTACAAAGGTACGGCGATTGTAGAGCCCAGTAAGAGGATCTGTGGCGGCATCGCGTTGGAGCGTGGTGACGGTCTCAATACGCCAATAGGTTTGAGAGATGACCTCACACAGCGCCTGCAGAAATTCACGAATCCGCTTCTCTTGGCTATTGCCAAAAAAGGTGTACTGACATATCAATATGCCAGCTAGATAATGTTGTTGGGGGTCAGTAAAGGGAATTATGGCTAAGGAGCGACCAATATCGTCCAAAAGTTGATCATGGGAGGCATCGTAGGTCGGATCGGCATGACTATCCGGTAGAAAGCGGGGAGTCTGGCTATTGCTGACGTCATAGACAATACCATTAGTACAATTAATAACACTGTTGAAGCGACGGCGTATGACACGATCTTTTATAACCAAATAGTTAATAAGGAAATGGGGATAGTTGGTGTGGAGGCGATAGCCGCGTTCTGGCAAAAGAAGTGCCCAGCTTCTCGTTAATGAGAATTCCTGCATTAACTCATAGAGCACCTTGCCCGCTAGGGTGTTGTTATCTACAGTTCCTAAACGCTGCACCGCATAGTACAGTTTGCCAAAAGCATCATTGGCAGTCAACTGCTACTCTCCCTGTAATAGCGCGTAGGCGCGCTGACCATCAATATGCAAAAGAGTTACAAAACTCCGTATCTCAAATTGCGCCTCAACTAGAGAAGAAAGCAGCGTCAAAATATCGGGCGCTCTTAATGTATCTCCTCGGAAGCGACATTGCCATATATCTGAGAGATAGGCCTGGGCACGACCCTCCGGCCAAATGCGGGTTCCTCGATTACCAATAAGATCCAGTCGCCAGCGAGGCGGCAATTGCTTCTGGATTTGCTCCCCCAGCTGAGAAGCGCTGAGCGTTCCATTTTGGATAAATACATCTATTCCTACTAGGGTAGTGGGACGCGGAGGGCCTGGATCTGGCGATTGCAACCGCATGCTCTGCCAGCCGCGATACTTGGCCTGCTGCAGGGTGTGGGGGCCTTCGCCCATACGGGCTACCACCGCCTTGGCAAACTCTTTGGTGCCCACCTTTCGTTTACTGCTTTCGGGACGAAATATATCGTAGGTATGCTCGCCATCTTCAATGGTTTTAAGCCAGGCATTATGAATACGATTGGCGGCATTGGCTTGATCAATATAGGCTAGCATAAGTATAGCCCCCAACAGTAGCCCAGAGGGATTGGCCAGATTTTGGCCGGCGCGCCGCGGCGCTGAGCCATGGATGGCCTCAAACATGGCATATCCATTGCCAATATTGGCGGATCCAACAATGCCTACCGAACCAGATATCTGCGCGGTCATGTCGGATATAATATCGCCATAGAGGTTGGGGGTAACCACTACATCAAATTTCTCGGGGGTATCGGCCAATTTTGCGCAGCCTATATCCACTATCCAGTGATCAGCCTCAATATCGGGATACTCTGGCGCAATCTGATCAAAGGTCTTGTGAAAGATGCCATCTGATATTTTGAGGATATTATCTTTAGAGAGACAGGTAAGCCGGCGGCGGCCATTTTTTTGGGCAAACTCAAAGGCAAAGCGTATAATGCGTTGGCAACCACCCTCAGTCACCATTTTGTAGGAGCTCATAACCTGCTCTGAATAGGCATACTCTATGCCAGCATAGAGTCCCTCTTCATTTTCGCGAACAACCACCACATTCATGCGGGGGTGTTTGGTGTCAACATAGGGGTGATAGGATATGGCGGGTCGCACATTGGCATAGAGACCAAAGGCCTTGCGAATGGTTACATTAAGGCTCTTAACCCCCTCTCCCTGCGGAGTAGTAATGGGGGCCTTAAGAAAGACCTTACTGCGCTCTAAACTCTCCCAGGCCTGAGGATCTATGCCGGAGCTGTTGCCGCGCCTATAGAGCTTCTCTCCTACCTCAATCTCCTCAATCTCTAGGCGGGCGCCAGAGACCTCAATAATGGCCAAAACGGCATCCATTATCTCCGGGCCAATACCATCGCCGCGCGCTACAGTTATTAGTCGATCATCTGCCATACCTATAGGTTAAATATAGCATACTTTAATGATCTATGCAACATTTCTGGGGATGAATTGAGGAAAATAAAGCGACAACTGACCATTGTTCCGGCAATTTTTTGGGGAAAAACAAAGCACGTAGAGAGTGTTTGAAGCACTCCTTATGTCGTTTTCTGAATAGGGGCTACACAAAAAATAGGGAAGGGTTAAAACCCCTCCCCATCCTATTGGAACCGCGCTTGGACTACCGCGAGCGCTTTAACCGGCTATCCACTATTGATAGCGGAGCGCATAGAGGGCATCATTTGTAATTCCCACCATATAGAAGAGAGTAGTGCCAATGGCGGCGAGGCTATATGACGAGCCCTCGCTCAGCTAAAAAACCCCCAGAGAGTCATAACCAAGCCTAAAAGACCACCCACCGCCACAATAAGCCATTGTACAAATTGAAAACGCCTACCGGTATCCTCGCGCATCTCCGTAAAGCGCTTATTGCTATCCTCGCGCATCTCTGTAAAGCGCCGGTTCATCTCCTGTATGAGAGCCTTTTGCCCCTCTTGCATCTCTGTAAAGCGCCGGTTCATCTCCTGTATGAGGGCCTTCTGACCCTCTTGAAGCTGTTTTTGCCCCTCTTGAAGATGCTTCTGCCCCTCCTCTAGGCGAATAGTCCGCTTCTCTAGACGAATACTCTGCTCCTCTAGACGGATAACCCGATCCAGAAGTTCCAGCCGCTTCTGTTGATTAAGCGCGCCAATATCACTCTCCCCCGGAGAGGGTTGCTCTACCAATGTTTTGGCAATTGCCTGCTCTACTAGGGTGGTGACTAGCTTCTCAAGAGCTTGGCGCTCGGCTCTCTCTATCATATCCCTAGGCTACCATCCCTAGCTGAAATGGACAAGCCGCTCGGTGCCCGGTCGTTCCATATATATTCATTAACCATATTTTCGTTACCTCTATTATATAATAGGGAGAAAAGTGGGGTGTTGCCTTAATAAACTTTAATATTTCTCTATTTTCTGAGCTATTATTCTTGAGCTATTATTTCTAAGCTATTATTCCTGAGTTATGGATTGGTGAGGTCGCCCCTTTATCCATTACACTATCCACAACCTAAGGCTAAGCCGCACGCGCACCATCTACCTAGCTCAGGCTACTTAGCTTATACTAGTTAGCTTATAGAGCAGTAAGCATGGCGCCGTTACGGCCCACCGCTACAAAGATACCGTTGCCGTAGGTGATGTCCCAGGGCGTTGCGAAGTGCTGCGGCTGCTCCAGCTTTGGCCGTTGCCACTGGTGAGAATGGCGCCTCCCGAGTCTAGCGCGGCTCCCGAAACTTTTTCTGCGCAAAAAAAACAGTAGGGAAGCGTTTCAGAAACTCTCTACATCTGTATTTTGAATAGGAGCTACACAAAAAAATAGGGAAGGGGCGAAACCCTTCCCTACATTGTTTTTTGAATCGGAGCTAGAGAGCCTATCCAATGCTCCCCATCCTATTACAACCGCAATCGGCTTACCTCTGGCCCTTTTGCGGCTAGCTACTATTGATAGCGGAGCGCATAGAGGGCAACATTGGCCGCTCCCACCATATAGAGGGTGTTACCGATGGCGGCCAGGCCGGTTGGGGCGTCTTCGCCCACGTCAAAGCCGGCGGGCGCACTGCCCACCTGAGCGGCTCTACCGGTAGTAGTGTCTAGGGTATAGAGGACATCATTGGCCCCTCCCCCCATATAGAGGGTGCCACCAATAGCGGCGAGGCCGCGTGGGTTGCCTTCGGTCACCGTGCCAAATTTGGTGGCCATGCCCACCTGAATTGCCGTACCATCGGGGGTCATATCAGTGGAGTCAATGTTGAGGGTATAGAGGGCATCTGTCCACTCTCCTATCATATAGAGAGTGCCACCAATGGCGGCTAGGCCGGTTGGCCGGCTTTCGCCCACGCCAAAGTTGGTTACACCGGCATCGCTCATCAGGGTGGCTCTACCGGTAGTAGTGTTTAGAGTATAGAGAACAGTTTGGTTCCATCCCACCATATAGAGGGTGTCACCAATGGCTTCCAGAGCATATGGTGTGGTTTCGCTCACGCCAAAGCCGGCGGACGTATCTCCCACCTGAGTTGCCATACCGTTATCGGCGGAGCCATCCTCGTCACTAATATCTAGGGTATACAGGACATCATTTGTAAATCCCACCATATAGAGGGTGTTACCGATGGCGGCTAGGCCGCTTGGTCGGCTTTCGCCCTCGCCAAATTGCACGGCCATGCCTATGCGGACGCCCTCTCCCAGCATTACATTCGCTCGGCAGGTGGTGCCGATGCGGTCTGCGGTACCATCAAGGGTAGCAATAGGACTACAACTTACACAGCGGCTTTGCCCTGCTGAATCAGCGGATTCATCAGATGCCACGCCATTAACGCAGACATAGCCAAGTAAGCAGACACTATTGACTAGGGTATAGCCCCCATTACAGCTAGCACAGCGGGTTAGACCATCGGCAGTGGCATCTCTGAGCGATGAGGGGGTGCCGTTGTCACAAACATAGGGCTGACCGGTACTTCCACCAGTGCCAGGACCACCCCCTCCATTATTGGCAACCGGACAGGCTACCAATACTACCAGGGCCGCCAATGTCACTAGCGCCCCTAGAGTGCCCCACAGCACCCTCCCCTTAAGCGGGGAATGCGAGGAGCCGTGGTTTTCTCTCTGCTCCTCTCTCTGACAAGTGTTAAGAGAACTTACTCTCTCTCTCTCTCTCTCCTAAAAAGAGAGAAGGAGTAACAAAAATAGTTTTACGATTCATAATCGTATTCCTCCAGTAAAATTTATTTGAAAGCTACCTAAGCTACTATAGCTAGAGAGAGCGGCATAGTATCCACCCTCATATGGCATATGGTAGCTAGAAGCTCTCATAAGTATGAGTGTACCCTATTGGATATATTGAATGTCAAGGGAAATGGAAAATTTTAAGGAAAATAAAGAGACATCCTGACCCCCTCTCCAGCAATAGATGCAACGGAGAGCTGCGCTTCTGCCTACAATAAAAAGTGCCATGAAAATAGCAGCGACTGTTGAATATGGAATGAGTAATTAAATGGGTATAATTAAGGGGCTGTCCCACTTAAGCTAATCTAGCCTAATTCCAGCCTCCTTTATCCAATTATATAATGTGGTTCTCAAGTTTGCTAATGGCCTATAATTAGATCTCCATTCACATTCTTTAAGATAGTAATCAAAGTGTTGTCTTGGAATACCATTGTAGGTACTGAGATGTCGCTTGGCCGGTCGCCAAAAGCTCTCTATTCCATTAATATGATGTTTTCCCGGCACAAACTCTTGCACGTGATTAATTCTCATATGATGAAACCTTGAGGTATCTAATATATTATAGGGTGCATAGGTGTCAGTATAGACCATACTATCTGGTATTACTCGTTTTTGTATAATAGGATAGAGTGTAGAAGCTCTTGTATTTTATCAACTTATTGCATATACCTAACCGTTTCTTTTATACAATCCAAATACCGGAAACTTTCCAGTTGCCCCTCTCCCACGTTTTAATAGTGTGCAGCTAGATGCAGTGTTATCTTAAAAATTATATACTGCCTTATGAGGGCCATACTACGCAGATGGCAGGGGGCGGTAGTCTATATTACGGGCGGTTCCAGCGGCATTGGTTATGCCTGCGCTGCCGAATTATATGGCATAGCCCATAGCATAGTATTGATAGCCCGCCGTAAAACATTGCTCGCTGAGGCAGAGCAACGCCTGCGGGCACAAGCTTCACCGGGCGCAGTAGCCACCAAAATTACTAGCTACTCCCTGGATGTAAGGGAGGGACGGCGCTGTCAGAGGCTCTGGCGGCAGCTGGCTGAAGAGCAGGGTGCGCCCACCCTGCTGATTAATTCGGCCGGCTCGGTTATCCCGGGCTATTTTACAGAGATTGACGATGCGGCGCTACATAGTATGTGGCAGACCAATCTGCTGGGAATATGGCATAGTCTGCAGGCGCTGTTGCCCCATATGGCGGCTGGGTCGCAGGTCATTAATGTGGCCTCCTTTGCGGGACTGCTGGGTATTTTTGGCTATAGCGCCTATAGCGCCTCGAAGTATGCGGTAATAGGACTTTCGGAGGCGCTGCGCAATGAATATGCGGGGCGGATTGCCATTTCGGTACTCTGCCCCTCTGATACCGATACCCCGCAGCTGGCAGAGGAAAATCGGCTTAAGCCACCCGAGACGGCCGCGGTGGCGGGCGCCATCTCTCCCATGCAGCCTCGCTATGTGGCGCGCTATGCACTTCGTAAGGCGGCTCGGGGTACATTCCTAATTGTCCCCGGCAGCTACCCCTCTCTGGTATGGGCTATAAAGCGCTGGGCGCCCAGACTGCTCTATCGAGTTATTGATAGAAGCGTCCGCGCAACAGCAAAGAACTAACTCATTATTTCAGCAAACAATTTTCGCAAAACTATGTAATATCTACATTAATAGGGTAGATTAATATCTACAATAGATTATATTTAAGGTGATAGATAATGAAGTGGTTGGTATTAATATATATGAAGAAATATTCTTCAAGGAATGGTCGTTAAATGGCAAGGAGATTTTTTCCCTTTTCCTTTAAAATTGCTCTGGCGATAGCGCTTTTAACTGTTGGAGCAACAACCTCGGGGGCTGTATGGTTTTTTTACTCTCAAACCAGAGCAATTGTCATCGAAACGATGCAGAAGCGTTTAGGGGAGGTGGCACAAACCGCCAGCCATCTCTTTGGCGAGGAGGAGCGAGAGATACTAAAGCGGCATAAGGCTAGCGTGTTAGCTTTGGGTCAGCGCGATGCCCAAGCGATTGAAGAGCTTATCAAGACCCCCGGTGAAATTTACATACCATCGGTCGAACCTGCTGATTTCCAGGCGGTAAATAGCTCCCAAGAGATAAACGATCTATTGCAAATCATTTGGGCCGTGCGAGCCTCTACCTCAGGTGAATTAACCCCACTGAGACGCTATGGGCAGGTTTGGGAGAATCCCGATCAGGAGCCAGTCATCATTTTTTACTACCTATTTAGTGCAATCCCGGAGAGTCCCGATCATGAGGTGGTGGTCTTCTTGGCCGATGTGTGGCCTGCTGACTTCGATGAGAATGGCAATGGTCAGATAGATGTAGTTGAAGAGGGGGTGACTGCCGGCACGCTCTATTCAGTGCCCGAACAACTTTATATTGATGCCTTTAATGGAGAACTAGGGATTGCGGAAGACTGGTTTGAAGATCGTTGGGGAACGTATCTTACCGCCTCAATCCCTATTCTGGATCACGACGGTTCGATTATTGCTACTCTGGGCCTTGATTATTCGGTAGGTAGCGAAGCTAATCGTCTCCGGGAGGTATTTTGGATATGTGTAATTATTACAGTAACAGTGACTATCTTGTCTATAGTACTGGCATTTTTTACATCTAAATACCTGAATTAAACCGAAATGCACCACCTCTCCCTCCGTAGTATAATTGTTAAATTATATTTATTAGCCACCAAGGAGGAAGAAAATGGCGCATATATATACTATACACAATCGCTCATTTGAACAATTAGCGATAGACCAAAGACTTAATCTAGCATATTACTGTATACAGAATAGGCATGCAGAAAGGCATGGAGAGCCCCCACTCTCCTATCGAGCAATTGCCAGAAGGCTCGGGTAGACCACACCACCATCTCACGAGAACTCCGGAGAAACCGGAATATTCATGGCCATTATGTGGCAAGAGATGCTTAAGAGAATGGCGAAACAACGGCGATATGCCAAACCACAAGGTATTCGGTTGAAACAGGAATGTATACGGGCATACGTGGAAGAAAAGATAGGCGTCGGATGGACAGTACAGTGATCTCAGATGCTGTTAATATCGCCTCTCGCCTACAAGATTTAACGAAGAGATTGGGAGCGACAATTCTCGTCTCCCAGCAGGTAATCGAAAGTATAGAGGATCGTGGCTTTAGTTATCGCTTCTTAGGTAAACTAAGAATAAGGGGTCGAGAAGAAAAAAATAACATTTTTGAGATCCTGGATGGAGAGAATGCCCGGAGCCGCGATGCCAAAATGGAGAGTCAGGGGGCCATGACCCAAGGGATAGAGGCCTATCGCTCTCAAAAATTCCAAGAGGCCTTAAAAATATTTGGGGAGGTGCTTAAGAAAAACCCCCAAGATGCGGCTGCTGCCTATTACCGAGCCCGGTCCCTAAAGGGGCAGTCCATTGAGTAGCCCTGATCAGCAAGGTATCTTTAGGTTATCTCTTTTTGCTCCAGCTATCTCGTAGGGGGACTGTCTGATTAAAAATAGGCCCTCTCTCATGCACTGAGGCCACGCGGTCGTAGCAATAATAACCCTGTCGTATAAATTGATAGGTCTCCTCCTGCGGATGGCGCGCCAACTGGGGTTCGGCCAATGCTGAGCGCGCCACTAGCGAATGGGGGTTTAGTAGCTCCTCCAGTCTGCTGCCAGCTCGTTCGGCAGCGGCCACATCGCTCACCTGAAAGAGGCGCTCATAACAGCGGAGCTCTATTGGCTGCGCCTCAGAACTGGCTAGCCAATGGAGGGTGCCGCGCACCTTGCGTTTATCGAGAGTGGTGCCGCCTCGTGAGGCGGGGTCATAGCGACAGTGCAGCACTGTAGGCTGACCCTTAGCATTGCATTCAACTTCAACACAGGTGAGATAATAGGCATATTGCAGCCGCACCTCCCGTCCTGGGGCTAGGCGAAAATATTTGGGCGGCGGTTCCATCATAAAATCCTCCTGCTCTATGTAGAGCTCCCGCTCAAATTTAACGGTGCGCTTTCCAGAGCGAGGATCCTCAGGGTTATTGGCGGCTGGTAGCCATTCACCCTCTCCCGGCCAGTTGTCAACAATAACCTTGAGCGGATTAATAACAACCATAACCCGCGGGGCAGTTTTGTTCAGCCTCTCCCGTACAAAATATTCCAGATGTGCCATATCGATCTGACTCTCCACCTTGGTAACCCCTATACTGCGGCAGAAGGCGCAGATCGCCTCTGGTGGATAGCCGCGCCGCCGCATACCCCGCAAGGTAGGAAGACGCGGGTCGTCCCAACCACTGACCAGCTTATTCTCTACCAATTGCTGGAGGCGGCGTTTGCTGAGCAGCGTATGGCTCAGATTAAGGCGAGCATATTCATATTGACGAGGAGGGCTCTCAATCTTAAGGCGTTTAAGAAACCAGTTATAGAGCGGGCGGTGATTCTCAAACTCTAGAGTACAGAGAGAATGGCTAATACCCTCAATGGCATCTGATTGTCCATGGGCAAAATCATACATGGGATAGATAAACCATTGCCGGCCATTTCGATGATGCGATTGATGCAAAATACGATACATCACTGGATCGCGCATATTCAGATTGGGATGCTGCATATCGATCTTGGCTCGCAAAAGCAGACTGCCTTCGGGATGGCTACCGGTGCGCATCTCTTCAAAAAGTCTCTGATTTTCTGCTACTGAACGACTGCGCGCGGGACTCTCAATCCCCGCTGCAGTAGGGGTGCCGCGCTGCCGGCGTAGCTCTTCGGCAGAGAGATTATCTACATATGCATCGCCCTGCTCAATTAATTGCCGTGCAAATTGGTAGAGTTTTTCAAAATAATCTGAGGCATAACCGGGATCTCCATACTCAAAACCGAGCCAGTGGATATCCTCCTCAATAGCCCCTAGGTATTCGCTATTTTCTCGAGTGGGGTTGGTGTCATCAAAGCGCAAATTACAGCGGCCGCCAAATTGCGCCGCCATATCAAAATTAAGCACAATGGCCTTAGCATGACCAATATGCAGGTAGCCATTGGGCTCGGGAGGGAAGCGGGTAATAACCTGCGTTACCTGTTTGGCAGCTATATCACCAGCAATAATATCATAGATAAAATTAGCGGTAGGCTCGGGGTTATGGTGCTGGGTCATCTAGGCTCTCATGTAGGGGCGGCGTAGGAGACTAGCGGGCGACGGGAGTCGAACCCGCTTCTCAAGCTTGGGAAGCTCGTATAATACCGTTATACGACGCCCGCACCGGACTCCATGAGCCGTAGTATTAAAGATAGCACAGTTCGCACTTTAGAGTAAGTGAAGATGGTATACTATAATAGTAATTAACCACTACCCAATAGATGGTGATCTGTGCTATAATTGCACAGTTGCACATAAGAAAAGGAGGCAAATTGTATGAAAAAAAATCTTCTCAATAAAGTATGGGAGCGTCATCGGGTGGCTACCCTAGCCAATGGGCAGGATCAGCTCTTTATTGGACTTCATCTTATTCATGAGGTTACCTCGCCGCAGGCCTTTGCCATGCTGCATGAGCGAGAGCTCAAGGTACTCTATCCCCAACGCACCTATGCCACAGTGGATCACATTGTGCCCACCGCCGATCAAGAGCGTCCTTTTAGCGACCGTTTAGCCGAAGAGATGATGCAAGAATTAGAGCGTAACACCGCAGACTATGATATTCATTTCTTTAACCTAAAAACCGACTATCAGGGTATTGTCCATGTAATTGGTCCGGAGTTGGGGCTTACCCAACCGGGAATGACCATTGCTTGTGGCGATTCGCATACCTCGACTCACGGCGCCTTTGGCGCCATTGCCTTTGGTATTGGAACCTCGCAGATCCGGGATGTATTGGCCAGCCAGTGTTTGGCGATAAGCCGTCCCAAGGTACGGCGTATTGAGGTTGGCGGGAGGTTGCAGCGAGGGGTCTACGCCAAGGATATTATTTTGCGTATTATTGCCGATTTGGGCGTCTTTGGCGGCATCGGCTACGCCTATGAGTATGCCGGCGAGGCCATTGAGGCACTTACTTTGGAGGGACGTATGACTATCTGCAACATGAGCATTGAGGGTGGAGCGCGAGTGGGCTATGTCAATCCTGATGACAGTACCATGGCTTACCTTAAGGGACGCCGCTTTGCTCCGCAGGGCGAGAATTGGGAGCAGGCCGAGGAATACTGGCGGTCGGTAGCCAGTGATGATAAGGCACACTATGATGATCATTATCAGGTGGATGCCGATAGCCTGGAGCCAATGATCACCTGGGGTATCACCCCGGGGCAGGCTATCGCTATTAGTCAGCACACTCCCCAGTTAAGCGAGTTAGATGAGGCCACGCGTGCCACCGCCGAGAGGGCCTACAAGCATATGCATTTTGAGCCGGGTCAAAAGATAGTTGGCAAAAAAATAGATGTGGCTTTTTTGGGATCCTGTACCAACTCTCGTATTAGCGATTTACGGGAGGCGGCAGCCATTGTGAAGGGCCACCGGGTAGATAGCCGGGTGCAGGCTTTTGTGGTGCCCGGCTCTAAGCAGGTGGCCCGGCAGGCACAGCGAGAAAAACTTCCGCAGATCTTTGAGGATGCCGGCTTTCAATGGCGAGGCGCAGGCTGCTCTATGTGTCTGGGCATGAATCCCGATAAATTGCAGGGAGCGCAACTTTGCGCTAGCTCCTCTAATCGGAACTTTATTGGGAGGCAAGGCTCACCTACTGGGCGCACCCTGTTAATGAGCCCAGCTATGGTAGCTGCCGCCGCAATTCATGGCCAGGTTGTTGATGTTCGCGAGATCTTGGAGCGTAAAGGTGCCGCCTGAGGCGTTGCGCATCCTAGAGGGGCGGGCTACTCCATTGCGGGGCTCAGATATTGATACTGACCGCATTATTCCCGCGCGCTATCTTAAGGTTATTCGCTTTGATGGCTTAGGAGAGTTTGCCTTCTATGATGAGCGCTTTGACACTCAGGGTAACCCGCGCGCCCATCCGCTGAATGAAAAACGTTACCGTGGTTCGACCTTCTTGGTGGTAGAGCGTAACTTTGGCAGCGGCTCGTCGCGGGAACATGCACCACAGGCGCTGATGCGCTTTGGTTTTCGGGGCTTTATTGGCATTTCATTTGCGGAGATCTTTCAGGGCAACTGCCTAGCAATGGGATTGGCGGCGGTTACTCTATCTGAAAAGCATATTCAGGTTTTGTTGGATAACCTTGAGGCCGATCCTAGCATCCATCTCATATTGAATATAGCGAGTATGCAACTCCAGGCGGGCCAAGAGCGCTACCAGTGTGAAATGCCGCAGAGCTCTCAGCAATCACTGGTGATGGGCAGTTGGGATAGCACCGGCCTGCTTTTAGCCAACAAGCCATCGATTCACCAGGTGGCAGCGGATTTGCCCTATCTCAATAATTTTGCAAGAAAATAATCTCCTTAGGTCCCGAACTCTGAATAGGCTGGCGTTGCATTAATAGAGCCCTTGGTCTAAAATCAGATCAATGGCCAGTAGCTACAATCGAAAAAGCCGTAACATGACCGCCGGAATGGCGCGGGCTGGTAATCGCGCCATGTTGAGAGCCGTCGGCTTTCAAGATGAGGATTTTGAGAAGGCGCTAGTGGGAGTGGCCAGCGCCGATAGCGATATCTCTCCCTGTAATATCCATCTGGGCGATATGGCACAGGAGGCCAAGGGCTATCTGAGTCAAAATGGCGTAAAACCGGTGCACTTCCATAGCTTTGTGGTAACCGATGGCGAGGCTATGGGGCATGAGGGCATGAAGTGCTCGCTTATTAGCCGCGATACCATCTCGGATGTAATAGAGCTAAGCGCTCGCGGTCATCAGATGGATGCGCTCTTAGGGATTGGCGGCTGCGATAAGACCATACCGGGTACTGTATTGGGCCTGGTGCAGAGCGACATTCCCTCCCTCTTTCTCTACGGCGGTACCATTAAGGCAGGTCACTATAATGGGAGAGCGGTAGACATTGTCTCGGCATTTGAGGCAGTGGGCGCCCGTAGCGCAGGTATTATTGATGATCAAGAGCTCTATGGTATTGAGTGCCATGCCTGCCCCGGCGCCGGAGCCTGTGGAGGCATGTACACCGCCAATACCATGGCGGCGGCCATGGAGGCCATTGGCATGAGTATCTGTGGTAGCGCCTCAGTGCCGGCAGTTGATCCCCGTCGTTCAGAGCTTTTGGAGCGCAGTAGTCGGGCCCTGTGGGGGCTAATCCAAAAAGATATCCGACCCCGAGATATTATGAACCAAGCAGCCTTCTATAACGCTATTACGGTAGTCTGCGCATTGGGCGGTTCTACCAATGCGGTGTTGCATCTTATGGCACTGGCCGACGCAGCGGGGGTGACGCTCTCTCTGGAGGATTTTGGTCGCATCTCTAAGGCTACCCCCATTGTTACCGACATGAAGCCGGCGGGAAAATATGTAATGGAAGATCTGGATGCTGTGGGTGGTATTCCGGTAGTTATGAAGATGCTGCTAGATGCGGGGCATCTGGATGGCTCCTGCCGCACCGTAGAGGGTAGTAGCATTGCCGAAAATTTACAGAGTGTGGCGGTAAATCTGGAGGGGCAGGAGGTGCTCTTTCCGCTTTCCCAGCCAGTGCGAGCCCAAGGCCCCTTTGTAATTTTGAAGGGAAACCTGGCGCCAGAGGGAGCGGTACTTAAAACCTGTGGCGGTGAGCTAGAGATAAAACATAAGGGTCCGGCGCGGATCTTTGACAACGAAGATGAATCGCTGGATGCTATTCTTAATGGCCGAATAAAGGCCGGGGATGTGGTGGTGATCCGCTACGAGGGACCCAGTGGCGGACCGGGGATGCGAGAGATGCTCTCTCCTACCGCGGCGCTGGCCGGCGTGGGACTACAAAAAAAGGTGGCATTGATTACCGATGGCCGCTTCTCAGGCGGTTCGCATGGTATAGTAATTGGACATATTGCCCCCGAGGCCCAACATGGCGGCCCATTGGCGCTTGTCAAAGAGGGGGAGATAATCACCATCGATAGCCAAAAGAAAATGCTTTCGGTAGCCGTAGAGAAGCGACTATTGAAGGAGCGCCGCACTCAATGGAGGGCACCGCCGCCTAAATATCAATCGGGGGCGCTAGCAAAATATGCCCGTCATGTTGGAAGCGCCAGCCGAGGGGCCATCACGCGCTGATCCGATCAACTCACAACAATAGACATTGCGGGAAGCCTCTGCCATATCCATATTATTCTCCCCATCAGTAAATGATCTCCAACGGATGCTGGATCGCACCCAATAACCGAGCCCCAACTGGCAGGCAAATGGGAAGCCCTTACTCAGCTAAAAAAACCCAAAGAGTCATAACCAAGCCAAGAAAGCCACTCACTGCCACAATAGGCCATTGTACAAATTGGAAGCGTCTATTCATCATCTTGGATGATGTTCTTCTATCTCTCTTGCACCTCTGTAAAGCGCCTATCGGTAGCCTTTTGCATTCCTGTAAAGCGCCTATTCCGTGAATAGCGCGTGGGCGCGGAGCGTAGAGTTCTGGATTAAATAACAACCGACGCTCTTTAATCATCAGCTATCCTAGCAGATCGCCGCTAATCATTGATGGGGTGCGCTGACCGGGTATTAAAATAGAGAGGGAGCGCTAGCTCCCTCTCTATTGAGCATAATTATGAGGATAGCAGCGGCGCACTATTCATTAATCGAAAAGACACTCACGCCACTATCATTAAATCCCGCAACAAAGAGATAGGGCGTACCGCCTATGGTGGCCGTGGTGACTGAATTAGCGCCATTAAGCTCCAGGGTGGCATCATCGGTCACATTGTCCACGTTGGTTAGGGCGCCGTCATTGGCAATCGAAAAGACGCTCACGCTTCTACTATTAAGTCCGGCAACAAAGAGATAGGTTGTACCGCCTATGGTGGCCGTGGTGACTGAACGAGCGCCAATAAGCCCCCTGGTTGCAGTATCGGCCGCATTGTCCACATTGGTTAGGGCGCCGTCGCTGGCAATCGAAAAGACACTCACGCCATCATCAGAAAATCCGGCAACAAAGAGATAGGCGGTGCCTCCTATGGTGGCCGTGGTGACTGAATTAGCGCCATTAAGCTCCAGGGTGGCATCATCGGTCACATCATGCACGCCGGTAAGTGCGCCGCCGGTGGCAATCGAAAAGACACTCACGCCATCATCAATCTCTCCCGCAACAAAGAGATAGGTCGTGGTGCCTACAGTGGCCGTGGTGACTGAATTAGCGCCATTAAGTGCTAGGGTGACATCATCGGTCACATCCTGCACGCCGGTAAGTGCGCCGCCGGTGGCAATCGAAAAGACGCTCACGCCATCATCAATCTCTCCCGCAACAAAGAGATAGGGGGCACCGCCTATGGTGGCTGTGGTGACTGAACGAGGGGCATTAAGTGCTAGGGTTGCGTCATCGGGCTCATTATGCACGTTGGTAAGGGTGCCGTCATCGGCAATCGAAAAGACGCTCACGCCATCATCAGAAAGTCCGGCAACAAAGAGATAGGTGGTAGCGCCTATGGTGGCCGTGGTGACTGAAAAAGCGCCCTGAAGCTCCAGGGTGGCATCATCGGCATCGTCCACATTGTGCACGTTGGTAAGGGTGCCATCATTGGCAATCGAAAAGACGCTCACGCCATCATCAGAAAATCCGGCAACAAAGAGATAGGTGGTAGCGCCTATGGCTGCCGTGGTGACTGAACTAGCGCTCAAAAGCTCCAGGCTTCCGGCATCCGGCACATTGTGCACGTTGGTAAGAAGCTCATTAACACAGCGTTGCTGGGCCCTCATGAGATACCACCCGTCATTACAGCTTACACAGCGGGTTAGACCATCGGCAGTGGCATCTCTGTCAGATGAGGCAGTGCCGTTGTCACAGATATAACCGGTGCCCCCTCCGGGACCAGGGCCAGGGCCAGGACCTCCATTTCCGGCATTATTCGCAGCCGGACAGGCTACCAAAACTGCTACTAAAAGTAGCACCAGGGCTCCTAAAATAGCCCCTAACGCGCCGCGGGGCATCTTAAGATTATTTCTAATCATAACAAATTTCCCCTTTTCTCTCTCTAGGCGTTTTGAAGCGCCCAATCGCTCTCTCTCTCTCTCTCTCTCTCTCTCTCTCTCTCTCTCTCTCTCTCTCTCTCTCTCTGGCAAGTCTTAAGAGCGCTTGCTGTCTCTTTCTCTCCTAAAAGGAAAGAAATTGGATTATGTAATATCATTACTATAATCCTCCTTATTTATATTTATTTGGTAGGCACAAAATGAACTATAGCTAGGGGAGAGGAGCATAGCTTCCCTCCGCATAGCACACTATAGCCAACTGGTGCATTACCATAAGTATATGTATACCCTATTGGATATGTAAGGGCAAGGCCTTTTTAAGAAATTTAGGAAAATAAAAAGAGGGCTAGCCCATCTCTCCGACAATGTATGCAGCGGAAAACTACCCCTCTGCCTACAATAAAAAGTGCCATGAAAACATAGTGACTATTGAATATGGAATGGCCAATTAAAAGCCGAAGGCTTGCGATTAAACACAAGCCCTCAGCCCATTCTATTTGGAAAGAAAAGATTCTTATGAACCTTAATATTTTTGTAGTGTTTGTAGGATACAACAGTATTTGTTATTTGTTAAGCCCTTTTTAAGAAATTGTGTAAAAGAAAGTTGAAAATATCACTGCTCCTCCAGGTACACTGGGGGATTATGAACACAGCAACATGTACTATGAGTACCAAAGAGGTACGATATATGCCAGCCGGTATCCGGTTTGCCACAGGAACGACCTCAGCGAAAGATGAGGCAGAGCGCTACCCGGTAACTCCTAGGCAGAGGATACGAGAATCCTATAAAGGAAGAACGTTAGCCATGAAGGAGGGAGCATAGGTATTTTCTTAGGGCTATGTGACATTTATGAAAAATATGCTCTGCATCTGCAGATAGCACTCATGGGTGCCGGCTCCTCCTGCGAGCCTGGTAGGTAGAGATGCTCGCTGGTTTGTAGTTGTAATAGCGTTATTATTTTTGCAAGCATATCAGGGAAATGGAGTCGGTGTCGTTACCATCTCTTAGAGGGTTAGGATAGGTCAATCTCACTCTCTGTTTTAGAGAAAAGAGGCCTTTGAAATAGCTAACTATAGACATCTTTTTACCTCACTTATATCCATAAGATGTACATTGTATGTATAGCCATTTGAGAAAAAAGCAAAAGATATGGAGGGAATATGCATGTACCCCACTTTACCCTCTATGGAAGCCAAGAAACAGAATGAGATATCATACACATGCTTAAGGGCTACATGGAAGGATATATTAATCTATTCATTCTTGTTGCCCCTATTGATAACCAGGATAGATTTACTATCTTTTGTCACTCCGTCACTTAAAATAAAGATTAATATCATCTCAAAGAAAGCGATGGTGCTTACTATAAATAGCGTACGCAAAATAGGAACAACCAAAGAATGAGGTATCCAATGGTAGTGCAACAAAAGAAAATAGATGCACGCAGTCCTACCCACCATCTTTATAAGGGTTGTATGTAGGAAATAAAAATGAAGGGAAGAATTGACTATAAATTGTGTGATTATCATCAAGATTAGCATAATGCCGGTAAAAATAAGGGCCCCCCACGGGAATATCAATTCATATTCCCCTACCGCTCTAATAAGAATAAGTATGACTACTGATACCGATAATACATCTGCTACCGAATCAAAATCAAATCGGGAATATATACCCAGTCTCCTGGCAAGATATCCATCTAGCGCGTCAGACAGGACCACAATGATAAAGACAAGAGCAAATCCTATCGGGCTTTCATAAAAGTAAAAAAACAGTGGTGCGGCAAAAAAACGAACAAGAGATACCAGGTTGGGTATCTTTCGAGACTCATAAAAGAAATCTTTCATCGCGGCAATAGTTAATTGTAATCTAACCATGTCTTTCTCTGCATGATGCATGCCATATATACCTAATTGTTACCATCTTATCACTATTAAATAGTTTACTTCATTAAGCCCAATATATCAAGTACTTATAAATATTTCTATGTGCAAAATATAGCTTATTTAGAGAAAGATGCCAAGTTAAATGTAGGGATTTGTAAAAGAAAGTTGAAAATGTCCCTTTGAAAGAACAATGAAAATGTCACTGCTCCTCCAGATATACTGGAGGATTATGCAAACAGTAACACTATATATGAGTACCATAGAGGTATGATATATGCACGCCGGTATCCGGTTTGCCACAGGAACGACCTCAGCTAAAGGTGTGGCGGAGCGCTGCGGGGGTAACCCTTAGACATATGAGAAGGCTCCTCTTTTATTTGAAAAAATCTATATATAGTGTGACGGGAGGACACCGTTGTACTATTAAGGAAGAGCATTAGCCATGAAGGGGTAGTATAAGTTTGTTTGTTTTTTTATGGCTGGGTGACATTTTTGTGTCTCTTGGGGGAAGATGTTCCTCTTTGTTTGACATATAAATAAAGGAAATTCAGGGAAAATGAGGACAACATCTAAGTCACACTCTGGTAGCTCTTTGTGCATGAGAGAGTGAAAGAGATGATTGAGAGAGGTATCTTTAATCCCTGTATTAAAAGAGAGTGCCCACAGTTGTTGCGCTTCTTAAGCAGATTAAAGTACATTAGGTTACTATGCAATGGCTTAAACTAAAGGTGCCTCCGCCATTGGTAACTGCTATCTTTGCAGCTGCTATAGGGCTTGTTGCGCGCTATCTGCCCAATGTGGCACTACCAATCCTCTTACGGATAATCTCATCAATTATCACGGTAGCTATGGCGCTGGTGCTCTTTGTATTAGCGCATCGCGAGTTCCACGCGGCACAAACCACCATTAATCCCTTTCAACCACAGCAGGCCAGCGCTCTGATTACTGATGGGATATTTCGTTATAGCCGCAATCCTATCTATCTGGCATTTCTGTTGCTACTGATTGGCTGGGCGCTCTTCTTGGCCAATCTCTGGGCATTGCTGTTGTGCCCCCCTTTTGTACTCTATTTGAATCACTTTCAAATTCAGGAAGAGGAGCGGGCGCTAGAATCACATTTTGGAGAGCGCTATCTAGACTATAAAAGCCGAGTGCGCCGCTGGTTGTAGTCGTAAATTGACCCATTAATCGCAATAGTGTACCCTATGGTACACTAACGAGTATGAAAAAGATTGAGGTAGCCATATTAGGCGCCACCGGCACGGTGGGACAGAAATTGGTGGCGCTACTAGAATCCCATCCCTGGTTTTCCATCGCGGAACTGGTGGCCTCGGAACGCTCAGCCGGTGGCCCTTATGATAAGGTATGTCATTGGCGGGAAAATATCCCTCTCTCCCCTTCGGTGGCCGCGCTAAAAGTTAAGAATACCGATAGTCCCCTGAATAGCCTATTGCTCTTCTCAGGGTTGGACAGCAGTGTGGCGGGCCCGCTAGAGGAACGCTATGCCCACCAGGGGCATGTGGTAATCAGCAATTCCAAGAATCATCGTATGGATAGTGATGTACCATTAGTTATTCCAGAGATCAACGCTTCGCATCTGGTGCTGGCGCGATCTCAGCCCTACCGAGGAGCCATCATTACCAATGCCAACTGCAGCAGCATATTTTTGACTATGGCGTTGGCTCCGCTTCATCAGGCTTTGCAGGTTAAAAAGGTCATGGTAACCACCATGCAGGCCATCTCGGGTGCCGGCTATCCGGGGGTACCCTCTTTAGATATTCTAGGCAATGTAATCCCCCACATAGCTGGAGAAGAAGAGAAGATCGCACAGGAGCCGCTTAAGATATTGGGTACCTTAGATGGTAAAAGTATCAGCCCCGCCAATTTTCCAATTAGTGTGCAATGTAACCGAGTACCAGTACTAGATGGCCATACTGAATCAATATCAATAGCCTTTGCGCATCACACATCGGCAGCACAGGTAAAGGAGCTTCTGCAAGGCTTCCGAGGTGAGATAGCAGAGATGAAGCTTCCCAGCGCCCCCGCCGCTCCCCTGATTGTACTAGAGGATATCAATCGACCCCAAAGCCGGGATGTACATAGAGCCCAGGGGATGTCGGCCATAGTGGGTCGAATACGAGCCTGTCCGGTGTTAGATGTACGCCTGGTAGTCCTGGGACATAATACCATACGGGGAGCGGCGGGGGCGGCCATCCTTAATGCTGAACTCTTCCATCAGCTAGGCATGTTGGATGAGTATCGTCTGTAAGTTTGGCGGTACCTCTATTCAAGATGCATTCCATATAGACAATGCCTTAGCAATAGTAGACAGTCGCTTGACCGGGGGGGCGGTATTGGTGGCCTCGGCAATCAATAAAACTACCGATGCCCTAGTGCAGCTTCTGGAGATGACTCAGCAGGGCCAGTTACAGTCGGCGCAACAGCAGGTGGCAGAGATTAAGACACAACATCTCGCCATAAGCCAACATATAACCCAGCATTCCGCCATTTTTAAGCAATGTCAGCAGTACATCCAGACCCATATAAATTCGTTGCGGCAGGCGGTAGTCTCCTACGCCGACCGCGCTACCCGGCAAGAGCCCCCCGCCAAATTGGAGGCCGAGATACTTGCGCATGGCGAACTGCTTTCCAATGCTATTGTCTATAGCTTTGCGCGGGCCAAAGGGTATGCCACCACCCTACTGGATAGCCGGCAACTTATCATAACCGACTCCAATTATCTGAAGGCTACTCCTGACCTACCCGCCACATTGCAATGTATAGCGACACACATTAAGCTACTAGCCAACCATCTGTATATTGTGCCGGGTTACATCTCGGCCAATAGCGCGGGAGAGACTACCACACTAGGACGGGGGGGCTCTGATTATACTGCAGCGCTAGTGGGTGCGGCGCTCCAGGCTCGCATAGTGGAGATCTGGACCGATGTAGATGGAATAATGACCACCGATCCTCGAATGGTAGCTGCGGCTCGCACAGTTCCAACTATTAGCTATCCCGAGGCGGCGGAGCTGGCCTATTTTGGGGCGCGGGTTATTCACCCCTCCACCATACTTCCGGCGATACGAAGGAAAATACCCATCTCAGTGCGTAATAGCTCCCGCCTAGAATCAGCCGGCACCATTATCCAGCCAGAAGAGCGGGAGACGCCAGGAGTCTGCGCTATTGCCACCAAAAGTGGCATCGCCATAGTCACCATGCAGTCTTACCGCATGCTTAATGCCTACGGCTTTTTGAGCCGTATCTTTTCGGTCTTTGCCCAGTACCACATACCGGTAGATATTGTAGCCACCTCCGAGGTATCAGTTTCAGTTACGGTAGAATCACAATATGACATTGAGGCGGCGCGGCATGATTTAAGGCAATTCTGCAATGTAGAGGTAGATGGCGATTATTCCATAATCTGTCTGGTGGGGCAAAATCTATGGGGCGACTCCTTTACTATTGCCCGTACCTTTCGGGTTCTGCAACATGTACCGATACGCTTAATAAGTTTGGGCTCTTCAGACACCAATCTTACCTTGGTGGTGGAACATCAAAACCTGCCGCGTGCTATACAACTTTTACATCACGAATATTTTGAGCATGGCTCAGGCGATGACCCTCTCAGTAGTCATTCCCACCTATAATCGTCTTCCATTATTAATCACTGCGCTCTCATCGGTACTAGCCCAAAGCCATCTCCCAGAGGAGATAATAGTAATTGATGATGGATCGACAGAGAATATAGCTCCGCCGCTTATCTCACTGCAGGCGCATTCTCCAATACCGCTCCATTATTTGACAGTGCCACATTGTGGCAAACCCTCTCAGCTGCGTAATCGAGGCTGGGCGCTAGCCCATGGAGAATTGGTAGCCTTTTTGGATGATGATGATATCTGGCTACCCCACAAGTTGGCGCAACAGGTGGCACTCCATCAGGCAGCAGATATTGGTCTGTCTCATTGTAAAGAAATATGGCTCCGCAGTGGAAAAGCTGTTGCCCAACCTCTAGGTTGCTGGCAGAGAAGTGGGGATATCTTTCTAAGTACCCTGCACAAGTGCATTATTGGCCCCTCAACCATGGTGGTAGAGCGGGCACTACTCCAACAACTTGACGGTTTCAACGAAGCCTTAGAGATTGCTGAGGACTATGAGTTTTCAATCCGCGCTAGTATCTGCACTACCATAGGCTATGTAGAGCGCGCATCGATCTACAAGATAGGTGGGCATTCCCAGCAACTCTCCATGCGCTATGGCTACATCGAGCTCTTTCGAATTAGAGCGCTTCAGCACATACTAGATGCGGTGGCGCTTACCGCCCATCAACGAGAGCGCATCCAAGAGGTACTGGCGCAGAAATGTGATTGGTGGGCTAGGGGATGCGCCAAGCGGGGACGAATGAATGAGGCCTATTACTATTGGCAACTAGCTACGCTCAATGCAGCGAACGCTTCCGATAGAGCTTAATGAGTAATAGAGTGCGCTCAACCACCGCTGGTAGCACAAAACCCAGGGCGGCAATAATCTCTAGTAGTGGCAGTATCAATCCGCTATAGGGAGTGTTGCGCCATAGCAACTGCCCTAGCGAGAGAGTAAAGAGACTCATAATAGCAAAAATTGATTGTTTGCCCATGCGGGTACTATGATATTGGGTGTAGCCAGTGCCAAAAAAGAGTATCGCAATTCCTACTATGGGGATAAATAGCCGTAGCAACACTAAGGCAAAAAACCACACCGAGATAAAGCGATAATAAAAAAACATAAATGTCACCGTAAGCAGTATTATGTAATCGCTCCAGCTATCAATATATTGGCCAATCTGCGTATTTTGATGCAGGCGCCGCGCCAATTTACCATCAACAAAATCGGTCAAAAAGATCAGAAAGAGCAGTATGAGAGACGGGGTAAGTAGATCATAACGCTGAATGTTTGCCAGCAAAAAAACAATGGTGGGGGTGGAGCTAATGCGAAATACACTTAGCCAGTTGGTTAAATTAATGTGATCAAGCCGCCGCTGGCTTTCGATAATGTAAAAACTATCCCGCAACGAACAGAGGATAATAACAATGAGAACATGCAGTACAATTAGAATAGGCAATAACCACAGCAGCGGTGTCCAGGCAATGGCATATATCCATACCAGAAAGAGCAGGGTGATACATTGGACAAAGAAAAGCGCTACAATAGTAATTATTATATTTTTTACAAGTCTCTGGTCATTATTCATTTTGCTATTTTAGTATTATTTTTTGTTTTAAGTATTAAAAAAATACTTGAAGAGGTCAACTGAACATGATAGGCTATAGTGTATGATACGTAGGACTATCGGGCTTTTGATTGCGCTCTTGGGTGGCATACTTACTCTGGGAGCGCTTTTGGGGTTTCGTTATGATGCGGCAGCTATTCATCAAATTGTAGAGGCGCCAGCATTTCAAAGCATTTTAAGACGGTTACTCATAGACCAGCGGGGATTATTTCAAATTATCTCCTATGTATTAACGGTGCTTATTGTGATCACTCCTCTGCTCACTCTGAGTCGCAAAGGAGGATCTCTGGGTTCAGTGGTATTCACCTTGGCTGTATTGAACGGCCTCTGCGGATGGCCTATTGCCACCCCCTTTATGCTTATTGTGTTGGTGGGCGCTCATCTAATTATTGTAGGCGACCGGGAGATTAAATTGCGCGCACTCAGTGTTAGCACCTCGGCTGGACATCAGAATACCAAACCGTCTGCTGATCAGTCCTCTGAAAAAAATACTGAATATCAGCGCCGCGGTGCATTCCGACGTCTCTGGAATAGATTCTTCTCGTGAGAGGCCAGTCCATAGCTTCTATTAGCCCCATAGCAGTCACCACTAGCAGATTCATTCTCTCTCCACTTTTTTTTCTTGCTCATCAAAGTTTGCTGCCCTATCTCCAAAGGAGGGGGGAGATTGCACAACTATTTCCGATTATTCTCCTATCACTGCTATGGATACTCTTTGCACTGATTGAACTCAGCGATGTTCTTGATGGCCGGATAGCGCGTAAACGTTCGCAGGTAAGCAATACCGGTAAGATACTAGATCCTCTAGCAGATATCTTTTCCAAGTTCACCTACTTTGCCTGTTTTATTATTTCAGAGGTTTTGCCGATCTGGATGTTCATGCTCATTATCTATCGGGAGCTGGTAATGGTAACATTGCGCATGCTCTTAGCAATAAATGGAATAGCCTTCGCCGCCCGTTTCTACGGCAAATTCAAGACCTTTTGCTATTTTGTGGTAAGTGGGCTTACGCTCCTAATGTATAGTTTAATGCTATTTTTCCCGGGGTATCCAATAGTAGCTATATCCCGAACAGTGGTTGGGGCGGGTTTTTTGATTACTACCATTATTTCATTGGCCAGCCTAGTCGGCTATCTATGGAGCATGCGACGTGAGGGTCTCTTTCAGAAGATGTAATTGGTCGGTAGCAGCTAACCCATCAGCTGCGCTCTCCAGCCCTCCCTATAGGCACCTCATATCTCCAACGGCTATCACTGAGCACAAACTCCACAAATGGTATACTACGCTGAAAGGAGGCGGGAGAGGATCGATGGGAGCCGGGCGGAATGACTATGATCTCAATAGAGGTGCCTTCCAGTATCCTGCGCAACTCAGCCTTGCTCCACTGCCCTCTTAGGATCCAACCGTAGTAGAGATAGAACTCTTCCCTATTAGATGGCCGGGTAGGCGGAAGTAGTGGGGTAGCCGCAAGATTAAGACTGCTTCGCACAATGGATAGCGAGAGTGTGACCACTATGCTGCTTTCTGGCTCCCTACTCTTAAGGGAAAGAAGCTCTCCCAACAGTTGCTGGGCAGCATGCCTTCTTAAATTGGCAAGCCGATATTCAACCACTACCTCTCCACTTGCTCCCTGGGGCGATGTAATAATGGTGGCATCACCATGACGCGGTAAAAAGCGAGCCAGCTCCATGAGGGGCGCTAAGGCTCTGTCAGTCACTAGCCGCAGTATAAACTGATCTCCCGCCGGGGGTGGCAGTTGGCTCTGCGGGGTAAGACAGCTCACCGAGAGCAGCGATATTCCTATTAGGCATTGAAATGTTATTAACTGTTTCATTATAGACTGCCATATATTAATCGGCAGAAAGCAGACATATCAGAGCGCTCTTTATTAGATGTCTCTCACCCATGATGCTATGCTCAAAGGGCAAAAAACAGGGCCTACATCTGTAAAAAAAGAGATTTTAACAAGCAACATGGCAAATATCTTCCTCTAACTAAATAGAAAATATCAATTATTTCAAAGGAGTTACAATTATGTATGGTATACGACAGGTAATTATCGGTGTGGGGCTGTTACTACTGATTGGTTGCAATCCCTTGCGACGGAATATCTTCCATGAAATCTCTGATCTTACACCGCCGGTCTTTGAGTCGGCCAGCGCGGTGGCGGCACAGCAGATTAATATCTGCTTTGATGAGCCAGTAATGGTAGTAGAGGACTCAGTCAGAATTGATGGAGCATTAGCGATTATCAGAGTTGAGGCAGTGGAATGTGGGGTGGCTCTTCAGGTAGACCAACCCTTAGTGGCTGGCAAGGCATATCGAGTGGGGCTAGCGGTTAGCGATCATAATGGCAATAGTTTAGATGTGGTAACTGATATCTATGGCTATAATCCAGCCATTCCGGCGGCAGTAATTAATGAGTTCACTACCCGAGGCTCTAAGAACCATCCAGATCTGGTAGAGCTGTATCTGTTGGAGGAGGGCAATGTGGGAGGCCTCACGCTCTATGATGGAAGCGTCAGCAGATGGAGAAGTCGCAAGGTGCTCCCTGATCTTACACTCTCTGCAGGTCAATATATTCTAATACACTTTAAGCCCGAAGGTATTCCTGAGGAGGTTGATGAAACGCGTACGCCCGACAGTTCCGGCGGTAAAGATGCGCATGCAGCGGCGTGGGACTTTTGGGTAGAGGAGGGAACCGGGCTCTCCGGTAACAATGGTCTCCTTACGCTCTACAGCAATCCCTATGGAACACTTATTGATGCAGCGCCCTATTCCAACCGCACCTCTGACTCAGATAGCAAATATCGGGGCTTTGGAAGTCGGGCCCTAATGGAACAGGTAGATGAGATTGTAGCTGCCGAGGGATGGCAGATTGCTGAAGCTCAGGCCCGCCCTGAAGATTTAATCTTCTCAGATCACAGCACTGCGACCCGCTCGCTCAATCGCAACAGCAACGCCTATGATAGCAACCAGGCCAATGATTGGCATACTGTTCCTACTAGCGGCTACAGCTTTGGAGAGGTTAACTCGGATGAACGCCATACCCCGCGGTAATAGCTACGGCAGCTAGTAGCAGGATTAATCAGGCAAGTTGTTGATAGGACCAGCGTAAGAGCTGCTCGGTCTCCTCCCACCCAATACAGGAGTCGGTTATCGAAACACCATATTGCAAATTGCCCGAATAGGATTGTATATCTTGGCGACCGGGGCGCAAGTTACTCTCTAGCATGGCCCCCATAATTGCCCCCTGGCCAGCTAGGCGCTGCTCTACCACTGAACGATAGACCAGTCCCTGCCGGCTATGACGCTTTTCAGAGTTATCATGGCTACAATCAATAACAATCCGACGCGCTAGCTGAGATGCTGCTAACTGCTGAATGGCTTCATTAATATACCGGCTATGATAATTGGCGCCGTGGCTCCCGCCGCGTAGAATAAGATGGGTGTTGCTATTGCCGCGGGTCTCAACCACACTGGTGCGCCCCTGCTGATCAATACCAATAAATTTACGGGGGCGCAGAGAGGAGATCATGGCATTGATGGCGCTCATTATATTACCGTCGGTATTATTTTTAAAGCCCACCGGCATAGAGAGGCCACTGGCCAATTCCCGATGTGTCTGCGACTCGGTGGTACGAGCGCCGATAGAGGCCCAACAGAGGAGATCATCTATATACTGAGGCACAACAGGATCTAACACCTCACTGGCTGTAAACAGGCCTATCTCTCCAATCTGGATAAGCAGCGAGCGAGCACGGCGAAGCCCCTCCTCGATTTGATAGCTATTATTAAGATAGGGATCAAAGATCAGTCCGCGCCATCCTACTGAGGTACGAGGTTTTTCAAAATAGACCCGCATAAGTATTAATATACGCTCCTCAAGTTCGACAGCTAGCTCTTTAAGATGGGAGGCATACTCCAACGCACTATCTGTGTCATGGATTGAGCAGGGGCCTACAATAGCCAACCACCGCTTATCTTGGCCATTAAGGAGATTAATAACAGCCTGACGATGGGCAATAATGCGCCTCTCTAGCCGAGGATTGCTAGGAAGCTCCTGCTTGAGATTGTGAGGCGCAATCAGTGGTGTCAGACGCACTACATGCACATTGCTTATTGCCTGATTCATAGCACTAACTATAGTATGAAGTATGCCTCCCGACAAGCTCCCGCGAAGCGACGTCTGCTCACTCTCGGCAGTGCAGGATGGTCAACAGCTCCGAGTGGCGGGGTGGATACGTTCCGCCCGCATCTCAAAAAATGTGATTTTTGTGGCGCTGAGCGACGGATCTACTGCCGATACACTTCAGGTGGTAATCGTACGCAATGCCGGGCATTGGGAGGAGCTAATTCCAGATCTACTTACCGGTGCCAGTATTGAGGTAATTGGGGCCTTAGTAGCCACCCCTAGCGCATCTCAACCCTTTGAGCTGGCGGCACAGCGACTTATGGTGATAGGAAGAGCTCCCGCTACCGATTATCCATTGCAAAAAAAAGAGCACAGTTGGGAATTTCTGAGGAACATTGCCCATTTGCGTCTGCGCAGCACCACCCATGGAGCACTTATGCGACTACGGAGTTGGCTCAGTGGGGCAATCCGCCACTTCTTTGAACAGCGCAATTTTATTGAGATTCATACCCCCATAATTAGTAGCCATGATGCTGAGGGGGCGGGGGCGCTCTTTGAGGTACGAGCGCCTCAGAGAGATGCGGCTCATCATCATTTTTTCGGCGCCCCGGCATTTCTCACGGTAAGCGGGCAGCTGCATGCGGAGTGCGCCGCCTGCGCTTTAGGTCGGGTCTACAGCTTTGGCCCTACCTTCCGCGCCGAAAACTCGCACACCATCCGCCATCTCTCAGAATTCTGGATGGTGGAACCAGAGATGGCCTGGTACACCCTAGATGACAATCGCCGGTTGGCTGAGGAGCTGGTGGCCAATTTGGCGGGGCAGGCGCTAGAACATCAGGCGAAGGAACTTCACCTATTGGAGCGTCATAGCGCCGGACTGTGCGCTAAGATAGAGGGGCTTACCAAACTACCCTACCGAGTGATTGAATATAGCGAGGCTATTAAGCAGCTAAAACAGGCACAGATAGCCTTTGAGTACCCCCCTCGCTGGGGTCTTGATCTACAAAGCGAGCATGAGCAATGGCTAGTAGCGCACTGCAGCAAAGGAGCCCCGCTCTTTGTGGTTAACTATCCACAAGAGATAAAACCCTTTTATATGCGTCTTAATGATGATGGTATTACGGTGGCCGCTATGGATCTTTTACTAGCCGAGGTAGGCGAAATTATCGGAGGAAGCCAACGGGAAGAGCGCTTAGACTATCTTCTGCAACGCATGCAGCGCGATGCTATGGAACAGGCAGCCTACCAATGGTATATTGAGCTGAGAAAATATGGAACGGTTCCCCATTCGGGCTTTGGGTTGGGCCTTGATCGTCTTCTGCTATATCTCAGCGGTATGCACAATGTGCGGGATGTGGTACCCTTCCCGCGGGCTCCTGGACAGGCAGTCTGTTAAGTGGCGGATCTTTAGGAAATCCTCCTCTACTCATTATTCCGCCCCTTTCGCTCTAACCCACTCCTTGACCTGGGCAGCTAGTTTTTGACCCTGCTCTTGAATACGCTTAATATCAGCGGCGGTGGGTCTTCCTAAAAACTCTACCGGCTCTAGAAATTCCCACTTACACTTGCTGCGTTCTACCAATTCCTGGAGCTCCTTTTGCGCTCCTCCCGACCAGCCATAGGAGCCAAAGCTAAATGCCTTACGGTTAAAGGCCTTCTTCTTAAAGACTTCATCCAATGTCATATACATGGCAGGGAACATCTTGTACTCATAGGTTGGCATAGCAATAACTACGCCCGAAGCCTCCCATACCGATTGCAGTACAAAACTAATATGGGTGTCGGGTATGCGATGTACATGGGTAGAGAGTCCCGTATCATGTATGGCATCTACCAATGGCTGTACCGCCATCTCAGTAGCCCCATACATACTGCTCCACAGTACCGTAATAAGCTCTTTGGCAGGTCCCTTAGAGTAACTGGCGTAGCGTAGAAACTCTTTCACAATATGCCCCGGATTATCTCTCCAGATAATGCCGTGACCTGGCGCAATTACCTCAATCTTAACATCTGCTAGCTTAGCTATTCCCTTCTGTACCGGTAGCGAGAAGGCACCAACAATATTGGAATAGTAACGCAGGGTCTCTCGCTCATAATGGGCGCGCAATTCTGGAGTAAGTTGATCATCAAAGATGGCCTCATCTATTTTGCCAAACATGCCAAAGGCATCGCAAGGCATAAGCGCTTGGCTCTGTATCTCATAGGTAGCCATAGTTTCTGGCCAATGGATATTGGGTATTTCGGTAAAGAGCAATTTTTTACCCCGGCCCAGATCCAACTCATCACCAGTTTTTACTGTGCGGATATTTTCGGTTACACCACTGTAGTGATTAAGCAGTGGAACCGCCCGTTCGGTAGCTAACACCGTAAAGCCCTGGCGCAGTTTGCTAAAACTCTCTAACCAACCGCTATGATCGGGCTCCATGTGGTTAATAATCACGTAGTCAATCTGCTCTAGCTTAATATCTATCTCCTTCAGGAGCTTAAATAGGGTTTCGGGAACTCCATCCCAGCCGCAGAGACCATCAACAATAGCCACCTTATCGCCCTTAATGATATAGGAATTCATTGATACCCCATGGGGTATAGGCCACATACTTTCAAAGAGCAGGCTGTTGGGTTCTGCATTGGCACTGAGCGCTATTAAGCCCTCTTTTACCTCTACATGATACATAGTAGGCTAGTATAGCAATGCTTGCGCTGAGTTGTCAAGCATAGCGAGCAGAGGCGAGGAAAATGAAGAGACTCGAAGTGCCACTCCGACGCCATTTAGCGCAAAAAACAGTAGAGAGAGGTTAAAAACCGCTCCCTACGTCGTTTTTTGAATAGGAGCATGGGAGTCATTCCAACGCCTTAACTGCTCGATAGGTATCCTGCATAAAGGTCATAATAGAAGCAATAATGGCAAAATGCCGAGAAAGGGAGGGAATTTAAGAAAAATATGGAGACAGATGCTCCCCACCCTTCTCTCTCTCTCCGAAAAAAATGCCGGAAAAAAATTGTAATAATTGAAACCGCAGTGCAGCAAGAAAAGGAGAGAGGTTTTTCTTCTCCTGATATAGATCTGCCTCTTACCAAAAAAATCCTATATTACTCTATAATGCCGGGTGGTATATGTTGACTAATTATTGGTACTGCAGATAGATAGCCATTCTTTACAGATAGTCCCTTGAGGGCTATTATAGGATGGTGGATATTCAACGCATTCTGATTATTGCCAACTGTAATAAGCGAGGGGCCGCACAGCTTATGAAAAATGTCTCTAGCTATTTGCGAGCCTCAGGAAGATCAGTGGATCTCTATGGCTATAACGGTTTGCCGCGCCGTAGTAACTTTCAGCCCTATGATCTTGCAGTATCCATTGGCGGTGACGGCACCGCGCTCTATGTCTGTCGCACACTGGCTGCCACCAATACGCCAATTTTACCCCTTAACTTTGGCAATTTTGGCTTTATTACCGAGGTATCACAAGATGAGTGGCAGGAGGAGATTGACATTATTCTCAATGGGGGGATGGAGATTGAGAGGCGGGTAATGGCCGATATAGCGGTACGGCGTAAAAGAGGCGTCATTAAAAAATTGCAGGGGCTTAATGAGGCGGTGGTGGCTACCTCCGGCATTTCAAAGTTGGAGCGCTTTATGGTCTATCTGGGTAATGAAAAATTGGGAGAGTTTGGTGCTGATGGGCTTATTGTGGCTACCGCCACCGGCTCTACCGCCTACAGTGCAGCAGCCGGCGGTCCCATTTTACATCCTGAACTGAGGGGATTAATTGTAAATCCTATCTGTCCCTTTACTCTCTCTAGCCGACCTTTGGTAATACCTGAGGGGCAGCTAGTTACTATTCGTCTCTTTGAGACACTCTCCACTCCGGTGGTACTTACAGTAGATGGTCAGCAACATCTCACCCTGCATCCCAATGACCAGGTGCTAATAGGTGTCTCAACACAGAATGCCCTTATTGTGCGCACCCACCGCCGCACCTTCTATGAGGTGCTAAGCCAAAAATTGCGTTGGTCGGGGTATGCCAATGCTTGAAGAGCTTCATATCCAGAATTTTGCGCTTATCGATAGGTTGGTGGTGCGTTTTGCCAAGGGCTTCAATGTGTTGACCGGCGAGACCGGAGCGGGAAAATCTATCTTAATTGGCGCGCTCTCTCTAGTGCTGGGTGCTCCCGCCAACAAGCAGATCATTCGTAGCGGCAGCGATGAGTGCATTGTCAGCGCGCTCTTTAGTCTGCGGGAGGGCGCGGCGCTTCGCTGGTGTAAAGAGCGTGGCATACCACTAGAGGACCACCGTATTATTATTCGCCGAAGCGTGCGCCGCGAGCGGCGGGGCACTATCTATATTCAATCGGTGCCGGTAAGCCGCAACGAACTGCAGGAATGTAGCGCATTGCTAATCAACATCCATGGTCAACATGAGTATCAGAGTTTGGCCAATAGCGATCAGCATCGTCAGTTATTGGATGGTTTTGGCGGCTTCAGCGCCCAAGCGGCAGAGGTGCGACAGCAGCATGCAGAGCTTACCACTATTCAGCGACGTTTCGAGACTCTGAATGCCCGCGGCAAGGAGCGTAGCTATGAGCTTGAGCTATTGCAACACGCAGTAGAGGAGATTGAACAGGCCAATATCCTAGAGGGAGAGGAGCAAGAGCTAGAGCAGGAGATACGCAAACTCAACCAACACGAAAAATTGAATAGCCTGCTGCATGAGAGCATGGGCAAGCTCTCGGGATATGATGGAGGATCACTCTCGATATTACGTGAGGTGCGTTCTCTCTTAGAGCAGGCGGCAGCCATTGATCAGGAGATGGTGCAGTATTCACAGCGGGCAGATAGTATCTTTTTTGATCTGGAAGAGATTGCACGCAGCGTGAGCGAGACACATCGGAGTATGCGCTTTAGTAAAGAGCGCCTACGGGAGGCCCAGCAGCGCTATGACCAAATTATGACCCTCAAGCAAAAATACGGGGGAAGTGTGGCGGCTGTACAGGCCTATGCGGTAGAGGCGCAGGCGCAGATAGAAGAGCTGGCCTCCTGGGAGGAGAACCGTGAGAGGCTTACCAAAGAGATTAGCCAGCGGCAGGCTGTTATTCTTAAGTTGGCGCAGACCCTATCAGAGGCGCGTCGCAAACATGCTAGTCAGTTGGCCAGCCAGGTACATGCGGTGGTATGTACTTTGGGGATGCCTCATGCCCAATTTGAAGTACGGGTAACGCAGCGCACTAGTGTCAGTGGGGTAGCGCTCTGTGGTCCCTCAGGCATTGATATTGTGGAGTTTTATATTAGCAGCAATTTGGGTGAGGCAGCTCAAAAATTACAAGAGATAGCCTCAGGTGGCGAGCTCTCCCGCATTATGTTGGCTATCAAAACCGTGCTGGCCGCCACCGAAGATGTAGAGAGCATGATCTTTGATGAGGTAGATGCCGGCATCGGCGGTGAAGTAGCGCTTTCAGTGGGAGAGCACCTTGGCAAATTGGCAGCCAGCCGACAGGTTATCTGCATTACCCATATTGCCTCTATTGCTGCCCGTGCTGATACCCACCTTCTGGTAGAAAAGCAGACCCAGGGAGAGCGAACGGTAACCAAGGTGCAGCACATTAATGATGAACAGCGAGAGATTGAAATATCGCGTATGCTGGCTGGTAACCAAGAGGCACGCGCCTCGCGAGCTCATGCCTTGGAACTGCTGCAGAGGTCCTAATTGGGGTAATGTTTTCGAAATTATTACTGGTATGGCGCATGCGCCGTATCTCTAAAAGAACAGTAGGAATCTATACTGCACTACTCTTTTTCTCTCTGCTCTATGTACTGCTAGTACCCCAACCCACCACTGATGAACTGCTGATTGCCCCCCGCTGGAGTAGAGATGTTGCCAGCTTTGATGTAACCAAAATCAGCAGGAATGAGGAGCAGGTTATGGCCTTTCGGCTAGCTAATCACTTTGGATATGTAACGCCGGAGGGTATTATTACCCATGTTGAGCCAGTACCCTTTCATGTGAGCTATTCTGAGAGCCGCTTTGCCAACTATAGTCAGGGCAGCAGTGGGATAACTATTCGAGATATATATGGCGATCCATTACAGAACATTACCCAACGAGGATACCCTCGCTTGAAAGATGAGCGAATAGTAATGCTGGCCGCCAATGGTGATACTATAAGTGAGTGGGATAGCTCCGGGAAGCTCAAATGGCGGCGCGAGCACCATGCCATTATTTCCGATGCGGCTTTGCGGGGCAATCATACCCTCATTGGATTACTAGATGGCCGTGCCATACTTATTAATGAAGATGGTAGCCTTAACTTTGAATATCAAGATACCCACCCAGAACAGCAAATGGTAATTGGGGTAGCGCTCTCTAATGATAGGCGCTTTAGCGCGCTGGCCAGCGGGGTCAATCCCACCTATTTGGTGGTGTTAGAAAATAGAATCGCCTCCACCCAGGAGGTGGCGCGCCTAATACTGCCGCATCGTATTCACCATCTACAGCCATTACACTTTCTCTCTGATAACAATAGTCTTCTCTTTGAGCGCGGCGGCTCTCTCTATTATTTTGATACCGAGAACATAACGCTGAATGAGCTACAACGCAATGTTCGTCTGTTACACATCTCCCATTCCAACTGCTGTGCGGCCTTTATTAGCTCCAGCAGTACGCTTGAGCAGCATAGCGGCATTATTCTACAGTTATTGCACCTGAGGCTAGGCCCGATGTTTCAGGTGCAGCTTCCCGCGTCGCATCAACCACAACCCTATTTTATCGCTATTAGCGATGGCCCGCCACTCGCCATCCTTATCGGTTTTGAGCAATCACTCAATTATATTGAGGGAGTATGGGAATGAGATGCACGCGGTGGGCTGCTACGCTGCTGGGAGTGCTGACAATAGCACTAGGCTATCCGAACTCCTTGGAGGCCTGGAGCTGGCCGGCTAGATTTCCTCGTTTGCTTAATAGTTTTGCAGAGGTTGTAGAGGAGGATTGGCTACGCGGGGTACGTATTCTCCATTCGGCAGAGGGTTATGTACAATCGGCCAACAGCGGTTCTATACTCATTGTTCAACCCCCCTTACTTTCGCCCATCACCCCACCCCATGCGCTGGATAGCTTTGTACTGATAGGCCATCTGGATGGAACTCGTACCCTTTATTCCAATATGGGCTTACTCTATCGCACATCAGGAGCGATATTAGAGGGTGTCCCTATTGGTGAAGCTGCTGGCCCCCCGGAGAGTGCCAGAGAGTTTGAGTTTCGCATTCTAGATAGCGGAAATGGGGGGTATCTTAATCCACTTCTCATACTTCCCCGAGATACCGATCTATTCTCACCCATAGTGAGGGAGATTTCTGTACAACGGCTACACAGTACTACCTTAGGTGAGCAAATCACAGTAGATATAACAGCACTAGATAGATTAACCATTGGCAACCCCTTGCGTATTATGCCCTTCTATTGGTCTATAGAATATGAAGGGCGGCGGAGCAGTATTTTCTTGGATGCTTTTCGAGAGCGCCAGGGGCATCTTACCTTACTCTCTAGTGACCGCCGCATAGAGGATTCTATTCCCCGATTATGGCGTGCCCGACTGGGCCCCCTTCCCTACGTTGAGGGAAAAGAAAGCATAAGGGTAATTGTTGGTGACCATATTGGAAGATATAGCATACGTAGTGGAAAAATTGAAAGTCAAGCAGAGTTAGAATGAAAACCTACTCTAATGCACCTCACCATAACGAGCAATTAATATCGCGCCCTTGCGCTGTCTGTGGCGCGCAGCAACCGCGTCTCTATTGGAGGTTAGCGGGATGGCTCTATGTGCGCTGTAGGCAGTGTGGGCATGTCTATCAGGATCCGCAACCCGATCAGCAAGCACTTCAGGCTCGCTATGCCCAGCAATATTTTGAGTACGAGCAGGAGAATGAACAGCGTTTTTTGCAGCTTATGTTACTAGGATTGGCGGATGCCCATATTGAAGTGCGCCTACTGCGACGCTTAACTGGCAATGGGATAGCTTCCACTGCTCCCCCACTCCCTCGCCTATTGGATGTGGGCTGTGCTACCGGCGCACTGTTAGCGCACTACCAAAAGCAGGGATGGCAAACTCAGGGGGTAGAGCTCTGTCGTGAGGCTGCCGATTGGGGAGAGGCGCAAAGGGGGGTCAGCATCTTTAAGGGCCAGCTAATTGAGGCGCAGTTTCCGGCCGCCTCCTTTGACTTTATTCATGCTTCACATCTGATAGAGCACCTGCCCGATCCCTACCAACTGCTGGAGGAATGCCGCCGTTTGATAGCGCCGCGCGGATTAATAGTAATAGTTACACCCGACCGCGCCGGATGGCAAGCCAAACTACTGGGTCGCCGCTGGCGCTCGGCCATTGCTGACCATCTGCAACTCTTTGATTTTTCCCATTTGCGGCGTTTGGCAAGGCGGGCCAAGCTACAAGTATTGTACAAATGCAGTTGGGGTGGTCTAGCGCAGGGAATGACCCCCCGTTGGATTAAGGGAAGCGCCGATTATTTAGCCAAGCGATTTAATATTGGCGATGTAATGTTGGTAGTGCTACAACCAAGCGGGCCAGGGTAGGCGCGGCATCCCTCTAGGGCTGATAATATCTGTCTGCATAAAAAGGGAAAAATTGAAGCCCCTCTATCCAATTCTCAACCAAAATCGGCTGGCCTCAAACTCTTTAGCCAGAGCTCTATTGATAGCGGAGCGCATAAAGGACATTATTGTTATATTCCACCATATAGAGGGTATTGCCAATGGCGGCCAGACCATATGCCAAAGGGTCAGCCACACCAAATCGATATTCATTACCTATGCGGGTGGCCTCTCCTAGGGCTACCTGCCTACAGCTTCTATCAACTACATCAATGAGGCCATCAAGTCTATAGAGCGGATCACAGCTTACACAGCGGGTTAGACCGTCCACAGTGGCATCAACAAGAGATGAAGGGGCACCGTTGGTACAGGTATAGGCATAGGCCGTGAGGCAGACCTCATTTAACAGGGTATAGCCCCCATCACAGCTAGCACAGCGGCTTAAACCATCTACAGTGGCATCAAGAGATGAAGGGACACCGTTAGTACAGGTATAGGCATAGGCGTGAGGCAGGCCTCATTTAACAGGGTATAGCCCCTATTACAGCTTACACAGCGGGTTAGACCATCAGCTGAGGCATCAAAGGTGGCATCGGCGCCGGTGTGCCGTTGGCACAGAGATAGGGTTGACCAGTCCCTCCACCAGGACCAGGTACAGGTCCGCTCCCCCTATTATTCTCAACCGGACAGGCTACCAATACCACCAGCGTCACCAGCGCCTCTAGGACGCCCACAAGCACCCTCCCCTTAAGCAGGGAATGTGAGGAGGCATGCTCCTCTCTCTGAAGTGTTTTAAGAGTACTCAATCGCGCCCCTCTCCCTCTCTTAAAAAAGAGAAAAGGAGTAATTAAAATAATTTTACGATTCATAATTGTATTCCTCCTTTAAAAAATTGATAGGTGCTAAGGTGCTATAGCTAGAGAGAGCGCACGGCATAGTATCCACCCTCATAGAGTAATAGTGCTTAGGCGCTATCATAACTACAGTTAGTATATCTCTATTAGGTATAAAATGTTAAATTAAAATAGAAAATTTCTAAGAAAAAGTAAAGAGAGAATTACCCCTTACTCCTGCAGAAAATGTCAGAGAACTGCGCTCCTAGCCCCACCAATTCCCCCCAACACTATAATTCCTATTAGTGATGGAAGAATATTGATGTGGCGTAGAAAGAGGGCCTGAACTTTTTTGCTTTCGCTACACCGAATACCACCACAAAGATTGTCATTTAATGGCTGAAGATATACCAATCCTGCGGCAAGGCGCGCACCTGCATTGATGGGGGGCTGCATCACTAGTAGCGCTGTAAAAAGTGAATAGGCTATATCTAAGAAACCTCTTGAGACATACAAAATGTTGTTTCAGAAGGCGTGGGGGAGGTGCTTTTTCCAAAAGATGTCTTCATCTCTGTAAATAGGCTCTTCTTTCTAAAATTACCAGAAGCTTACCCAAGGGGATGAGTATGAACCAGTGTTACCGGCTAGGAATCGGGAGCTCTCTTTAATTGCTGGCGCTACAAAGAATGATTACACTGTAAAAAACCAGCACTATAAATTGGCAAATAAAAAATCAGCCAAATAAATCGGGACCTTAAAAAGAGAAAGCTCCCTCAGGAGGAGAGGGAGCCTATCTCTTCTTTTATCTATTGTATATCAAACGCTATTATAGTGCAACGCATACATAGCGGGATATACAATTACCACGCATCTACAATATCGTCGACATCTTGCTGTGCAAAGACCGAGAGATCGGTGGTGGCGCGCATATCATCAAAGTAGACATAATAGGAGCCATAGGCCTCAGTAAAAAGTGGTTCAATGATTAATGCTACCAATTCTAATCCAGAATTGAGCGGTATCCGCGGATTGTATTGCTTTACCCCCAATACATAACCCTCGGGAGTAATCTCATAGGGCGGTATTACGACTCGCATTTCCCTCCAACCGCGATGGTTAAGGCGATCAACAAATATTTTGCGATCTCTACCATCAATATCACGCACCAGAAGATAAAGATCATGCGGTAGCTCTCTTCCAGCTACCCACACACTTACCTCTCTTACAACCCCCGGTATAGCAATAGGGCGGAGTGGCGCCACCACAATCTGTGTAAAGCCGCGCTGAATAAATTCAGTCTTTACACCTAAGACATTCTCATCCAACAGCGGACCGCCTCCAACAGCGCCCAGGGGAGTTTTAGCGCGTGGCGCACCTTCAAAGCGCTGATGAGTAGTTATCCCGTAATCATGAGATATTATCGAATCCCATAGGGTGGGATCCTCAAAGAGCTCCACCGAAACCACTTGAGCATTGTCTTGTGTGGTAAGCTGCGGGAGCTCCTGCTGAGCATGCCCTACATTACCCACTATTACGCTTAACAGAAATGTTAATGTTAATTTGACAGCATAACTAGTATACTTCATTATATTTTTCTCCTTCATGGTTAGCTCCAGTTTTCCTCAATAAATTCTGGTTCGCCTAATTCTGAACCATCAGTTCGTCTCTTATAGGTGTCGCCAAGACTACGCAACTCATCAAAATAGACGTAAAAATCACCAACCCGCTCAGTGGGTACGGTCCATAACACCAGTTTGATAAGAGTTATATTGGGTTGATTGGAGGGTCGATCTCGCAACTGAGGAATTGAAGTTGGGATACGAGCAGAAAGTTTGCGCCATCCTAGATATTTAATGCTCCCCATCTCCAAAGTATGGTAGATGCCCCGATAATCCTGGATCTGAGCAGTCACATAAAAATCCAGATTAGCGCCCCAGACCCACAAATCAACCTCACTTACTATACCATTGAGTTCTATTGAGCCGTCAGGTGGAAGAATCTCAATATAATTGTGCCCCTGACGGGTAAAACCGCCCCGAACACCAAAGGCTCTAAGGGTTTCTTCAGGATTTTCACCAAAGAGTACCTTAGGCCAAGCGTTTACTATTTGCGAGCTTAACACCTCGCCATCGACAAAGCGGCTGCCACGTACAGTCCATCCCTCTGCTGAAGCGCTATCAAAATCTTCAATCGAAAAGGATCGAATGACCTCCGCCCCCTCATCATGTGATGAAAGCATAGTAGCCGAAACCAAAAAAATCACCATTAATATAAATATTACTTTTTTCATAGCTTTCTCCTTATTTTTTTATTCATTTTTAATAATATATTCCTCTTCAAAATTTGTCTATCTTTTGTATATCCTAAATTATATGCTTTTCTCAGTCTTCCTCAATTATTTTGTAAATCATTGATATACTATATTAGTATTAATATAAATGTGTCAACATGTCAAGTGTTTGTTTAATAGTATCAGGAAAGTAAGGCGAGTGCTGACCGCTCCTCTCCCACTCCCAAACTTTGCAACAGGGAATGAGTTCTGTAGGCAAAAAAATAGGGAGAGGTTTAACCCCTCCCTACTCTATTTCATTTCAGCAGAGAACGATTTTAATGCTCCCTACTATCTTCAACCGCACTTTTCTACCTCTTGAGCTACCGGCTATCTGCTATTGATAGCGGAGCGCATAGAGGGCATCTGTGCCTGCTCCCACCATATAGAGGGTGGTGCCAATGGCGGCCAGACCGCGTGGGTTGACTTCGCCCACGTCAAATTGGCTTGCAATGGTATTGCTCACCCGAGTTGCTCCACCGGTAGTAGTGTCTAGGGTATACAAGACACCATGACTCGCTCCCACCATATAGAGAGTGGTGCCAATGGCGGCCAGATCGCGTGGGAGGTCTTCGCTCACGCCAAATTGGCTTGCAATGGTATTGTTCACCCGAGTTGCTCCACCGGTAGCAGTGTCTAGGGTATACAGGAAATCTGTAGTCCCCACCATGTAGAGGGTATTGCTGATGGCGGCCAGGCCGAATGGGAAGGTTTCGCCCACACCAAGGCCGGCAGGCAGATTTCCCACCTTAATTGCCCTACCATCGGGAGTCATATCAGAGTCATCAATGTTGAGGGTATACAAGACCCTGGTGTCCGCTCCCACCATATAGAGGGTGTTGTCAATGGCGGCTAGGCCGGTTGGTTGGCCTTCGCCCACGCCAAATTGGGTTACACTGGCAACGCTCACCTGAATTGCCCTACCATCGGGGGTCCCATCAGTGTCATCAATGTTGAGGGTATAGAGGACATCATTGCCCAATCCCACCATATAGAGGGTGTTGTCAATGGCGGCCAGGCCGGTTGGATCTCCTTCTATCACGCCAAATTCGGCTTCCAGGCCTATGCGGACGGCTCCCCCCACCTCTGCTACAGTTCGGCAGGTGGTGCCGACGGTATCGGAGTTACCCATAAGTGCAAAAAATAGGGGATGATCACAGCTTATACAGCGGCTGAGACCATCGGTAGTGGCATCTCTGAGAGATGAGGCGGTGCCATCTTCACAGACATAGGCATAGGCCGTGAGGCAGACCTCATTAAACAGGGTATAGCCCGTATCACAGCTTGCGCAGCGGGTTAGACCATCGGCAGTGGCATCTCTGATAGATGAGGGGGTGCCGTTGGCACAGACATAGCCAATGCCGCCCGCTCCACTATTGGCAGCCGGACAGGCTACCAAAACTGCTACTAAAAGTAGCACTAGGGCTCCTAAAATAGCCCCTAACGCGCCGCGGCGCGTCTTAAAAATCTTGTTTACAAACATAATCTTGTTTACAAACATAATCTTGTTTACGAACATAATCTTATTTACGAACATAATCTTGTTTACGAACATAATAATGTTACAATAATCATAAATTTATATTTTGTCAATACTTTTTTTAAGAGCTTATGTAAAACAAAGTTGAAAATGTCCCTTAAAGGAAAAATGAATAGCTATTTTTGTCTCCCACAGCGGCTTATAGCTAAAATTGAGAGCGGGTTAGCCCGGTAGATTAGAATTCAAATATTTGATATTGGTCAAAGGCAACATCCCGTATTTTGCCATTAGACATAAGGCGATTTATCTGACGGGTAAGGTCACTCTTTACACGCTGTCTATTTTCTACACCGCTGAGCAGATCAGCGGTTTGAGAGCCAAAATAAAAGGTAACGATCTCCTTGATTTGGATGTTACGGGCAATTAACTCATTCTGTACCGCGCGATCTCCCATATCGTACCCAATATGAGGAACTACCAAGAAGGTGCGGGTAGCCGCATCGGCAGTTGATCCGCGTATCTCCCCCAGGGCGCTATACCACTCTAATATGGGGGGGGCTGCGGTAAACTCCTCACTAAGTGGGGCGCGCGCTCGCCCCAGTCTATTTCCCCTTTCAAACTGATTGATGGTAATGATCACTATCGTCACAATAAATATAACCACCCCCAATATAAGGGCAATCCATTTGAGTGCCTGTAAAAGCACTCCAGAGACAAAGCCCCTAGGCTCGCTGCTCTGGATCGGGGCGCTAGCAACTGGCTCTGCTGGGGCCCTGGTCCTGGTTTGACCGGCATTTGTCTGATCTGACATTAAATTATTTCCCTCCTCTTCTCTCTCTCTATTATTATCGGCATATTAATTCTGCAGGTAAGGAAAGAGCAACAATGTAGCATCTCTACCGGTCACCTTCGGTAATAAGCACAATATCAACCCGACGATTGAGCGCTCGTCCCTCAGCACTTTCATTAGAGGCAATAGGCGCAGTATCTGCCAGTCCCATCACCTGAAAATTATCCTCTGGAACACCGTAGTCTACTAGATAGCGCAATATGTTGATAGAGCGCGCAGCAGAGAGATCCCAGTTGGTGGGCCATTCACTGGTTGGATCGGGAGGAATTGAATCAGAATGTCCCTCTATGCGAAAGATGACATCTTCCAACTCCGGCTGCTGGAGGAGCGTTGCTACCTCTACTAGCCCTTCTCGAGCAATCTCAATATCCACCGCGGCGCTGCCCGGTTCAAAGAAGGCATCCGCCCCCAAAGAGACTACCAAGCCTCGCTCATCCTCTCTAGTAATTATGTTGTCATTTTGTAATCTATCGCGTAGCGCCAGCTGCTCTATAGCTCGCTCTTTATCTAACTGACGACCCGGTGTGGAGGAGGGCAACGACAATATCCGGTTGCCCAATTCAGCCAAGCGGTTGCGCTCTAAGGTGTTGCCTCCCGCCGAACTCCCTAGACCGGTAAAGGCAGAAAGAATAAGCCGTATCTCATACCCATCAATGGTGGCGGTAGTAAAAAGGGCAATAAAAAAGGCTAAGAGAAGGGTAATCATGTCCCCATAGGTTACCAGCCATTCAGGAGTCTCTATGCGCCTTCTTCCGCGCCTCCGCACCACATCCCGGATATTCTGCATAGATTAACGATATCCTACCTGGCTACGAGTATCAAATTCGTTATATATCTCCTCACGTTTATCGGGCGGCAAAAAGGAGACCAATTTCTCCATTAGTATCCGCGGATTATCTCCGGATTGTATAGAGAGAACCCCCTCTAGAACAATTTCGCGTACTAGTAATTCATCAAGATTGCGATCTTCTAATTTGCTGCGCGTCGGTAACAGTATTAAATTAGCAAAAATTGCGCCATACATAGTGGTAAGGAGCGCCAATGCCAAACCCACGCCTATGGTACTGCGATCATCTAGGTTAGCCAGCATAGCTACCAGACCAATGAGGGTTCCAATTAGCCCAAAGGCGGGAGCCAGTTTGCCCCAATCATCAAATAATTTGGCGCCAATTTCGTGGCGCTCCTGTATCTTTTCCAATTCTTTAAGCATTATATCACGAATAATAGCCGGATCGGTGCCATCTACCACCAGCTGCAGTCCGCGACGCATATACTCATCATCTACCTCCTCTAGGTAATCCTCCAAGGAGAGAATTCCCTCTCGGCGAGCGCGTCCGGCAAACTCAACCAAATCTGCTACTACCCGTTCGGTATTCCATTCCTGCGAACGAAGACTATGGCGGACAAAACGCATAATACCTAGCAGCCGGGAGGCGGGGTTGCCTACCAACATAGCGGCAAAGGAACCACCAATGACCATTATCAATGAAGAGATACTAAAATAGAAGGGAAGGGGGACTCCAGTAAGGGTGATAGTTATGAAAATGAGCGCTAAGCCGGCAATGACCCCTATTATTGTTCCTAAATCCATCTGCTATTCCTCCTGCCCATATCCGCCAATATGACGGCGGTAACTGACTATTCGCTTATAGAGCTCTTCGTAGCTTTCACGAACCACCAAGCGTTTGCCAGAAACCATACAGAGGGTAACATCGGGGTTATGCTCTATATACTCAATTTGATGGGGATTAATATGATAGGAGGTGTCATCCAGCCGAGTTACCGTTATCATTGCCCTTTACTCAGTATCCACCCGGCTAGCTGGTTAACTGAAGGTTGTGGCGGGAGCCTATTCATTGCTTGCCTCTACCTCTACCGCTTGAGGGTAAGTAGCTCTTGTAGCATCTGATCTGAAGTAGTTATGGTACGGGAATTAGCCTGAAAACCACGCTGGGTAACAATCATATCAGTAAACTCCTCGGCCAGATCAACATTACTCAGCTCTAGGGTGCCAGCAATAATGTCGCCTCGCCCGGTAACGCCGCTAGTCCCTATATCAGCAATGCCGGAGTTAATAGTCTCTATGAAATTGGTCTCGCCAGCCTTTTCTAACCCCCCAGGATTAGTAAAGGTAGCTACTGCCATCTGCCCCAATATACGATTGCTGCCATTGGAAAAGATACCCACAATGGTACCAGAGCGATCAATACGATAATCCTCAAGGTAACCCAATCCATACCCATTCTGACTAAATACCCTAGTGCTGGAGGGGGCAGCAAATTGAGTAATGGAATCTACAAAGGAGCCCACAGTACCAAGATTAATAGTGGTGGCTTGGGTGACTGGTGCCCCTCCTACCGCCTCAGAATCGGGTACCGTAAAGGTCAGCTCTACCCCCAATTCTCCAACACTAGCCAGACCGCCTTCAGCATTTCGCAGCTGTAAAAGTGTGCCGTCGGAATTAAAATCGACAATAAAGCTCTGTCCATCAACACTAGCTACGCCGCCCACCGCCAATCCTTGGGGAGGCGCTACTGCAGCATCGGCATCCACCGTGACTAGCGCATTCCAACTATTGGGGGTGCCAGCTATTCGGGTAAAATCAAGGCGCAACTCGTGAAGATTGCCAAAGGAGTCATAGATGTTGTATTCCACCTGCCAGGTGCCGGAAGTTATGTCGGCCGCGGTAGCACCAGCCGCCGGTATAATGGGGGTATTCTTATCAAGATTACTGGAGAGGGCTACTAGCGTAGTAGCTGCGGCGCCATCCTTGCTTCCCACGGGGATAAATAGATCTTCAACTGCTGCGCCAGTATCAATAATGGTCTGACCACCCACTAATTGGGCATTCCATCCCTGTACTCGCTGTCCGGTAGCGGGATTCACCAATGAGCCATCTTGATCTACATTAAAATTGCCGGCGCGGGTATAAAAAAGTTGCCCAGACTCCCGAAGCATAAAAAAGCCTTCGCCCTGTAGTGCCACATCGCTCTTTACCCCAGTAGAACGGAGCGAGCCCTGGGTGTGCAGGGTATCAATGGCCGCAATTTGCATGCCCAAACCAACCTGTTTAGGATTAACCCCTCCCACTTCGGGACGCGGTCGCGCAGCGCCCTGTAGTGTTTGGGAGATCAGATCCTGAAAATTGGCCCTCCCTTTCTTAAAACCGGTAGTATTCACATTGGATACATTGTTACCAATTACATCCATACGTGTCTGATGATTAAGGAGCCCGGAAACCCCCGAATATAACGAACGTAGCATTTTTTTCTATACACTCCTTTTGTTTTCTATCTCTGTTATTTCACTCTGTTATTTCATGATTTTGGTAATATCCTCTGGATTGTAATAGCTACCAGCTATCTCGATCTGAGGATTACTACCGGTGGTAACGCCGCTAATGGTGCCAGTCACCGGTTGATTATTGACCAATAATTCTACCCTTTTGCCCAGTAGCTGATAGAGCTGGCCGGCATTAATATGCCTCGAGAGCGATGCAAACTCCCGAGAGAGGTTGGTCATCTGCTCTAACGATGAGAACTGAGCCAGCTGCGCAATAAACTCCCGATCCTCAATGGGTGATATAGGATCTTGATTCTGTAACTGGGTAAGGAGTATACGCAGAAAATCATCTCTCCCTAGCGTCTCCGGTCGAACCAGATTGCTAGAGGTGGTAGCTTCTAGCGGGGCGCTACCAACGGTGTTAACTAATGTCTCTTGGATTTCCATGCTCTTTCTATATTTATTTTCGGCTTAGGCATACAAATTAATTAGCATTGACTGCCCAATCTCATCGGCAATAAATTGAGGCTCTGATTCTGGCTCTGCCGGTTGTAATGCGAGGTCATATTCGGCTAGTGATTGATTATCAGAAGAGCTGGTCAGAAAAGAGGGGGTAGAATGGTGATTTAATGCAACATCTAGAGTGCCCACATCTATTCCTTGCTCGCGAAAGGCGCGTAGCAGCTCAGAAATATTCTGCTCTACCAGAGTGCGGGCCGTGGGATGCTCTACCAGAATACGGCCATTGAGGAGATTATTCTGTAGATGTAGGTTGATTCGCATGGTGCCTAACTCTTCTGGTTTGAGTAGTAGATGAATCTCTCCCTCTTGATTGCTACGGATCACAAAACGAGCATGTCGTACAATGTGATCATTGGTGGCAGTTCTAAAAAAATGCTGAAATTCCTGTTGCAGATCATCCACCGGAGTATTGCTGGTCAAATGAGCTGACGCGGTAGGTGTGGCGTTTTCGGTCAGTGGATAGCGGGTAATGACCTGTAATGGCACAGCTCGATGGCTCTCTCCGGCCTCATTGGATGATGATAGGGAGTTGGTTGGCGTCGTTGTATCACCATTTGCTGATTCTCTGGATTGAAGAAGACTACCCAGATGCTGACGCTCCTGTGTTAGATTGCCGATCCGCTGTGAGGTGCGCACAGAATAATGGCTGCGCGGCGCCGGGTCGCGCCCGGTAAGCTGATCTCCCTCTTCTCCGGCGGTCGACGAGGAATGAAGTGTAGCGCCATCACGCACCACAACTGTCACCTTTGGCGTAGAATCTGAGAAACTAATAGAGGATTTCTTCTCGGCAGAGGCTCCCGTCGATGATTGATGGCGCTCGGGCAAGAGTGGTAAGCGGGTAGTAGCGCGCTGAGGACTCCCATCTTCCGCGGTTAATGCCAGCTCCGCAACGGCAGAGGCAGAGCGGGTCGACTGCTTCGGTACCGCATGCTCCTCACTTTGGTTAGGTTTTGGATTAGGTTTTGACTTAGCAGTTGCCGATGTTGGGTGCTGCTCGGTAGGGGTAGCCAGATGCTCTTCAGAATCTTCGGAGAGAGAATCTGTGGGCACCTTCGACGACTGTTGCCCCTCTAGCCCATCGACAGAGTCATCACTGACAGCTGTTGAATGATGCTGAGGCGTTTCGGCAGTGGTAATCGATGGGGACTGGTTGCTAGATGGCGGTTGCGCCGGTTCTTCTGGATAATAATTGCTATTAGCTAAGGGTTGCCGGTGCTGATCAGCAGTAATCGGAGGTTCTGAACTGTTGCGGTGATCTTGTAGTCTATTGTGTAAAATATCCTCAAATAGATTGGGTAGAGAGATATCGTTAGGTGGGTCAGAAAAATAATAGGTGGTGTCGGCCGGAGAGACTATGATACTAGTTTCCATACTTAAGTACCGACTTTCTCTGAACAGCTGCCGCCCGCTCTGGGGGGAGCTGTGAGAGCCACAGTGAGACCAATGAAAGGCGGTTCTCCTGTGCAGCTAACTCCTCTTCAAGTTGAAAGGTATCTACGAGTAATTGATCATCATATCCCTCTAGTATGCGAACCGCCGCTTCGGGCCGCATAGCTCGGAGAATGCCTATATTTTCAGCTATCACTGCTCTTTTATTTTCGAAGCGTTGCTGAGAACTATTAAGTGTTTTCTCTCGTTCATTTATCTGCTCTTCAAATACTAAGAGCTCTTGCTCTCGCGTTTCTTGTTCGGCTTGGCGAAATTCAAGCTGTCTCTCCTGTCTCTCTAAGTCATTTTGCTGACGGGCTACCGCAACCTCTCGTTTGGCAATACGCTCCTTATCAAGCAAAAGCTGATCATTCTCGTCTAATTCAGTAGATGGGGTGAAGGGAATAATGCGTTGGGCAAGGTTAATAACTGAGGAAAAATTAACCAATCCCAACACATTAAACCACCACAGACCCCCTGCTAGGAGAGCTATTATAAGCCCAATAAACAGCGCTAGCCGCTGGTTGGTACGCCTTCTACTCTTGGCGGCTTGGGTATTAGCTCTTAATCGCTGAGCCATAATAGATGTTGTCTCTCATTTTCTCGCTCTGGGAGGGTCATGGGGTGCAATCTCTTTAACCACATTACGCCAGCGGGAGGTAGCTATTTCATCATAGCGATGCTGCATTTTCCTGCGCTCTTCAATCTGATGCTGATGAATCCGGCGCTGGTAAAGTCCCTGATATGCCAAATGCTCCCGATAGGCACGTTGATATTCCTGTCGCTGAAGCGTTAGTTGGTTGTGCGCATGATGAAGCTGCTCTTCGCTTTGTCGCTGCTGGCTGCGCAAGAGAGCCAAATAACGATCTACAACCTCGCGCATTTCTAGATCATAATTCTCTCTCTCCGTCGATTCCGCTGATGGAGCGCCTCCATAGCTGCTGATGGTAGCCCTCTTTTTCTCTTGCAGCTGCGCTATATGCTGGTGAATGGAGCGATAATGACTCACGGCCTGCGCCAACCGCCGCTCTGATTGCTCCTGTCGGTTATGGCGTATGCGAACTAGGGTGCGGAGCGCGGTGTGCAAAGCCCTCATGCGGCCCTCTGGTGATCTTTCTCAGCAGCTAGCTTAAGGAGGTGCCGCTGAGTATCGACCAGCGAAGCCTTTTCGTCTATGCCCTGTTGTAAGAATAGCTCAATAGCTGGCATCTCCTTAATAATTTTATCTAATAGCGGGTTGCTACCGCTCTCATAGGCACCCACCTGAATGAGCTCCTCTGAATCTTGATAGCGTGCTAAGCGGCTGCGTATTTTGGCAGCTGCGGCAACCATCTCTGCTGAACATACTGCGCGCTCTAAACGAGAAATAGAGCGCAGTATATCAATCGCCGGATAAAAATTACGCTGCGCCTGACGGCGCGATAAGATAATATGCCCATCTAACAGACCCTGCAGGGCATCAGATATGGGCTCTTCCAGATCATCGCCCTCTACCAGCACGCTAAATATGCCGGTAATGCTCCCCTGCTCGGTAGCACCACAGCGCTCTAATATTTGTGGTAACAGAGAAAATACTGAGGGAGGATAGCCTCGAGTGGTTGGCGGCTCACCTATAGAGAGACCAATTTCACGTTGGGCCATTGCAAAACGGGTTACAGAATCAAAAAAGAGAAGCACTTGATGTCCACAATCGCGAAAATATTCGGCAACTGTGAGTGCGGTGTGTGCGGCGCGTAGGCGAGCCAACGGAGGCAATTCGGAGGTAGAGACTACCAACACCGAGCGTTGTAGTCCCTCAGCGCCTAGTTCATTGTCAATAAACTCACGGACCTCCCGGCTTCGTTCACCTATGAGCGCAATAACATTAACTTCGGCGGTGGTGTTACGAGTCATCATTCCCATAAGTACTGACTTACCTACCCCACTGCCTGAGAAAATACCCAACCGCTGACCACAACCAATGGGAACAAAGGCATCTATGGCCCGTATTCCGCTGACCAGCTGTTGGGATATGAGCGCTCTTTCTAGGGGATTGATACTTTGAGGATAGACTGATCGGCGTTCTGAAAGACTAAGCGGTGGCTTATTATCAATAGCTATCCCCCAGGTATTAATTACCCTTCCAATAAGTGCTTGACCCACCTGAATAGAGAGCGGTCCATCCTCTCGAGAGACCGGGTCGCCACCAGCTATACCGAGCGGCTCTTGGTAGGGCATAAGCTGAGTGGTGTGAGTGATGGTATTGATACCCACCACCTCAGCGCCAATGCGGTGGCCCTGAGCAGTCTTGATGCTACAAGTATCTCCCAGTGAGGCAACCAGACCAGTAGACTCAATGAGAAGCCCCCGGAGACGGGAGATATAACCATTTTTTTGAGTGTGGGTGTGGCGGTAATAGTCTTGTGGAGTTGGGCAAGGTGTGCGCTATGATCACTCATGAAGTTACTCGCCGTTGACGCAGAATATCAATGCCCTGTATGTGCTGCTCTAATTCCAAAAGTTGGGAGCTAATTCGGGCATCAATGTTGCCTAAATCGGTCTCAATGAGACATCCGCCCTTTTCAATGGTTGCATCGGCATAAAATACAATAGTTTTCTCCTTTTCAAGTGCCTCAGTTACCCTCTTTAACTCTTCTTCTGAGAGTCTAAGATCATCGGGGTTAATACGAATGCCAATCTGGCGCTCAGCACTGAGCAGATGTAACGCTTGACGAACATTCTCTATTACCACTTCCCGATCTTTAGCGCTAATGCTCTTTACTACCTTCTTAGCGATAAGCAGCGCTAATTCAATAATTTGTGCCTCTAGATCATTAAGAACACTCTGGCGTTGGTCCAATAGCCTGCCGGTAATAACTTGCAAGCGCTCAACGGCAAAATCTAATGCTTTTTGGCCATTTTGGTAACCTTGCTGGTAGCCCTCTCGTTTTCCGCGCTCCTCCCCTTGTTCAGCTGCCTGCTGGGTTATATGCTTAGCCTCATCTTGGGCCTGTTGCACAATGAGAGTGGCTCTCTCCTCAGCTGCCTGTGCAATTTTTTGCGCTTCAGTCTGAGCCTCTTCAGGTCGGAGCGCTCCATCTGACATGCCCGGTTGCTGAAGATCGGATGGTTCTGGTGGGCTAGGCGCTATTGATGCTTCAGAGGGGGGCGCATCTGGAAGCGGTGGTGCGCTATTATATGCCCTTTTTGCCTCCTCTTCTGTTGCCTCTTGGGGCGTTATTGATGAAGAAATCGCCTCAGGAGAAGTAGATGATTCTGCCACTAGCTCTGTTTTCTGATCTTTTGGCTGCTGATTATCTTCTTGTTGATCTTCTATATGCAGATTGTCTGTGTGCTGAATATCTAGAGAATCATCATCAAGTGGCGGGGATTGCTGCTCAGTCGAGGCCTCTTCGGTAGCCCCGCTCTCTTTGGCACCCTCGGTAGCCCCGCTCTCTTTGGCACCCTCGGTAGCCCCGCTCTCTTTGGCACCCTCGGTAGCCCCTGGCTCTTCTCCCAATTCTACAACTTCAATAGACTCGGGAGTTGGTGCAGGCTCCGCGTTAGCTGGTGGAGCAACTTCAGTCACCGGAGGGTTCTCAGGCTGAGGCGCTTCGCTAGGCTTATTATCTTCGGGAGAGGCCAGACCGTGCTCAGTAGCAAAAGAGATAAATTGCGCAGTTCGGTTGTTGTTATTCTCAGTGGAATCAGCCTGAGGAGGAAAGGGTTCAATAATTTGCGCCCCTTCCCTATATTCTATTTCTGTGGGATCCAGCGTTACCTTGGGCATGGACAATCTCTATACAATAATCTCATCCCCACCGGCGCGGGCAATCACAATATCACCCTGATCTTCCAGGCGACGGATTATTGAGACAATCTTCCGTTGGGAATCTTCGACATCCTTAATGCGTATGGGCCCTAAGTATTCCATCTCCTCTTGTAGCAGCACTTCAGCCCTCTTGGACATGTTAGAGAATATTTTTTCTCGTACCTCAGGAGAAGCTGCCTTAAGCGCCCGCGCCAGTTCTAGTGAGTCTATCTCATGTAACACCTGTTGAACTGCCTGATTATCCAGCATAACAATATCTTCAAAGACAAACATGCGCTGCTTAATCTCCTCCGCCAACTCGGGATCCTCCTCCTCTAGATTTTCAATAATCGACTTTTCGGTACTTCTATCTGCATTGTTGAGTATATCTACTATAGATTCGATACCACCAGAAGCGGTATAGCTCTCAGAAGAGAAAGAAGATATCTTGCTATTCAACACCTGACCTACAGAGCGCAGCACCTCGGGAGAGATTCGATCCATCTCGGCAATGCGCTTAGCAACATCAGAGCGTATGTTGCTATCCAACTTGGAGAGGATAAGTGAGGCATGCTCGGGATTAATATGTGCCAGAATAAGCGCAATAGTCTGTGGGTGCTCATTTTGGATAAAGTTAAGCAAATGGTTGGGATCAACATGCTTAATGGTATCTAAGGGATTAGTATGTGAAACATTGTGAATAATCTCTTCAGCCTTCTCTACCCCTAAGGCCTTCACCAACATCTCTTTGGCAAGATTTGAACCCCCGTGGGTCATAAAACGTTTTGCCGAGTAGAGATCATAAAATTCTTTGAGTATCTGCTGTTTCAGTTGATAATCAATGTTATCCAGACGGGCTATCTCATAGGAGATGGACTCAATTTCTTGCTCATTAAGATAACTAAATATTCTGGCAGCAAGTTCTGCGCCTATAGCTACAAAGAATATTGCAGCCTTTTTTTTACCAGTAAACTCGCGCCTCTCTCGGGAGGATCTTCTAGAAGAGCTACTGTAGCGCTCGCCACTTCTCTCGGTTTTTCCAGATTCTTGGGGTGGATCCCCTAAAGGTCTATCGATTGATGTATCACTCATTTTTCCACTATCCAGGAGCGTACCAGTTGCGCCACATCTTCGGGGCGCTCTTGAGCAGCGCGAATCACCTGTTTCTCTAATTCTGAGGGCTTCAGGCCGGTGAGTAAATCATCTTCTTGTTCTATGGTCCGCCCTAAAACCTCCCGTTGCTGCCGCAACTCCTCCTCTTGTGCCCTTTTTCTTCTGGCACGCTGGCGTTTAATTAGCCGCCAGCCAATTAAGAATAATGCCAGCGCCAGCAGCACCAGTATTCCAATAACAATAATATTATAAATTATCTGTTGTTGCTGTAGTTGGGCATCTTCTTGCTCTTGCTCCTCACTTCTATCAAATTGAATATGGCGTACTGAGACTGAATCGCCACGCGCCAGAGAGAAGCCAATGGCATCCTGAACCAGCGTTTCGGCATTATCCAACTCTTCGAGAGTAGGCTCTCTATAGTCGCGTACAATGCTACCATCGGGGTTCTGTAAGATGTTGCCATTCTCATCATAGCGCCAGCTCCATTCTCCATCTAGCGCTACCGCCGCAGTGATGCGACTTATTTCAGGGCTCCTCTCCGATACGGTGGTACGGCTATTAATCTCGTTGTTAATACGCTCTTCATCATTGGAATACCTCCCAACCAATCCCTCTAGATCTTGATAGGCGGGGGGTGTTTGCCCCTCTTGTCCCGGGGGGCCCTCGGGATTAAAGCCAGTCCCCTCATAAGACTCATTAATGGTCTCGGTAGAGCGAGGTATAGCAAGTACAAACTCCCGCTCATTAAAGGGGGTATCGGGATTGTCAATTACTGTCTCTATAGGATAGAACTCTGAGGTCTCCTCCTTTTTGAGTCCCATATCTATTACCACATCAACATTAATGATCTCTACCCTTTCTTTACCATAAATCTGCGCCAGTGCATTATGTATCGATTGAATATATCGCTGCTCCAATTCCCGCTTAACCCGTAATTCACGGCGGGTAAGCTCAATGCGATCAAAGGGACCCAATTCATCCAATTCATTGAGCACTACGCCACTTCTATCGGTAATGGTGATATTTTCTGGAGTAAGACCCTCTACCGCAAATTGGACCAGCTTTTGTATACCACTTATCTTGGCGCGATTCTCGGCTATATCAGATCCCGGTTTAGGGGTAATAATAATAGATGCGGTAACTGGGTTTTGATCTTCAACGAAGAGCTCGGTATCTGGTAACACCAGCGTAACGCTAGCATCATCAACATCATCCAAGGCCTCTATATGCTGCTCCAACTGACGGGTGAGCGAGCGGCGCAGATTGATGTTTCGTTCAAAATCGGTCTGCGTCCAACGCTCCATATCGAAAAGCTCCCAGGGATCGGTACCACCGGGGATAAGATCCTCGCGCGCCAGAATGGAGCGTAGCATACGGGCAGTCTGAAGATCATTGACCAAAATTCGCTGGTCAGGGGAAATCTCATAGTCTACCTGCTCTTCGTCTAGCCGCGCGGCGATGGCATCCAGTGCCTCAGTGTCACTAATAGCGCGTGAGAGTAGCGGTATCTTTTGAGGTGCGCCGCTAATATTAAAAAATAGAAAGAGCCCGGCCAGCAGTAGAACCACCACGCCAACCGCAATGATACGCTGAACAACGCTCCATTTTGCCCATTGCGAGCGCAAAAAGGCCGCAATTCTTCTTATAAATTCTCTCATTCTCCCCTCCCAAGAAGATAGTATAGTATAAACTAACTACCGTAAAGATGTCAACTCCCGGTATGCTCCTATTACACGATCAATTACATTACGCGCTAATGATAGGGATAAATTAGCCTGCGCGGCGCTAATAGTAATATCATGGGTATCTACTGATCGTGGATCAAGTATGGAGGCCACCGTAAGATCGGTATGACGCTGACCCAGATCGCTTACCTGAGTGAGCGATTGTGCCAAGTAGTCTCCAAAGCTGCTATTGTCGGCCGATGGCTGCTGAGCGCTAACCACTGCAGAATCTAAATGTTGGGCATGGGTTTTGAGAAGCGCTAACTTTCTCTCTACCACTGCTCCAGTTATTCCCGGTATCTCATTCATTGCTATCTCCCAATCTGCAACGCACGCTGAAATAGATCTCGAGCGCTATTAATGACCGCCACATTAGCCTCGTAGGAGCGAGAGGCCGAGATAAGATCCACCATCTCTTCTACTACATTTACATTTGGCATTTCAACATACCCTCGCTGCGGGCCAGACTGAATGGCGTCTGGATGGGTGGGGTCATATACCAATCGGGGCTCAGCAGCCACATCCTTTTCTATCCGTACTACTCTTACTCCATTTCCTATGCCATTGTCAAGTGTTTTTGGCAAAAAAGGGCTTCTGTAATAGGGGCCCTCTACCCGTGGGCGTACAATTACTCGGCTACGGCGAAAGGGGCCGCCCTCGGTGGTACGGGTGGTATTGACATTGGCAACATTGTCAGCAATTACATCCTGGCGCAAGCGCTGCACGGTGAGGCCGCTGGCGGCGGTATTAATGGCATTAAAGATACCCATATTATCTCAATACGCTATTAAGCCGCTGAAACATGCGGGCCACCGAATCGGTAAGGAGGTTGTATTGCAGCTGATTTTGGAGTAAATTGGCCGATTCTACCTCAATATCGACATTATTATTGTTATTTTTGGCAGTAGTCTGCCAATCTAACACCCGACGAGGATGCACATCCTGATAATGAGTGGGATCGCGGAAGACAATATGGCCAACATGGGTGCGGGCGGCCCGGAAATTAGGTTGCCCCTCCTGCTGGAGGGATCGCTTAAGGGCGCTCTCAAAATTGACTACGCTACGCTTAAAATTGGGGGTATCAGAGTTGGCAATGTTGTTGGCAATAACCTCTTGACGAATAATCTGAGTATCCAGGCTGCGTTGGGCTATATCCAGGGTTTTTTCAAATCCAGAGAGCATGGCCGATATCATTTGCTTTAATATCGGTTAATACACGCTGAGGGTTAAGGGATTTTAGGGATTGAACAGCGAGAATATTTACCGGTAATCAGTGCTTTTGTATCAAAAAGAGATACTCCCAATGTCTTCCCTTAGGAGCGCTCCATGCATTAGTCCAGCGCATGTCGGCCATTACATTCTTTTGATAATCAATTTTGAGAAACTTTATTAATTCCCCTACCTCAGAGGCGATATTAGTTATCTCGTCGACACCAACCCTTCCCCCGGAGCTATAGGATAATAATATATACTCCGAGGTAGTCAAATGTAATAGGGCGCGAATTGCATCGGCGGCAATGAAGGAACCCTTTTCATTTTTTCTAAACTCTTCAAAGATTGAAGTAGCTATTCTATCACTACTATCTACGCGCCGTGCGCCCTTTCCAAAGAGCGTTGGTTTATCATGGTTGATTATGGTGGTCCAAATGTGATAATAGGCAGCATATCTCACACGACTGGCCGGCATTTTCGCGTTGTTAGAGCCATAAGGTGGATCAAAGTAGGCTATATCATATTTGGCCTGTTGTAGAATATTAAAAATGTCATCGCGTAACACTGAGTGGCCTCTCTCTATTGGAAAGCGGTTAGGTAGTTTAAGGCGCATCTCCCGATAGGAGCGATTGGGCCACTGCGAGAGATAAGATACATAATGTCCTAAGGTGTTATCTACCGCGTCCAGCGCATAGATGAGACTGGTAAGCAACACGCAGGTATCAATCCAATCTATATCAAGACGCTCAATCTCATCGCGAATAGCATCTAGTTTGCGGGTATTTTTGGCCTGAAAGGGGCGCTTACATTGTGTAGATGTGGCACCATAATGCTCAGTGTACCACCCATCATAGCCAGGCAGGGCGTTGAGGTGATCAATAATCTCTTGATAAAAGCGATCCTCTTGGTGGGCGCGCAGATTGCAATTTCCAAATACCTCAGACCAGACTGCAATATCGTTGCATAGGACCTGATAGCCTAATTGGGCACACATTTGTGAAACTCTAGTAGTACCACTAAAGCCATCTAATATAGTCTTTCCTGGAAGTTCTTGTAATAACTGCGCAATGTAGGGTAGTAGCCTTAGTTTTGATCCAATATATTTAATGCCCTCAGTTTTAGGAATATGGATAATTTTCTGACCAAAAATATCATTTGGGCTCATAAAAAAGTAGGGCTGTCTCACTTAAGCCAATCTAGCCTAATTCCGCTCTCCTTCCCCACTAATATAACATCTACTTAAGATTCGCAATGGGGTGATAGTTGAATCACCATTTACAAGACGACCATCTTAATTTTCGCACCTCCTTACTAGAGGAAATGGCCGCAAAATCAGTTAAGTGGGATAGCCCAAAAAAATAAGCTACTTAACCACATTAGCGCATCGGCAGGTGAGTTCTGATTAGTTGTTTAATTAACTGCTTAATTAGCTGTCTTATTAGCTATGCAATGCCCGTTGTCGTTTGTAATGATCCTCTAGCACTAGGGCGCCCATGGCCTCTATTACTGGAACAATGCGCGGGCAGATACAGCTATCGTGACGTCCCTCGGTGCGTATCTCCTGTTCTTGGCCATGGATGTCTACCGTCTGTTGCGGGCGGGCAATTGAAGAGGTGGGTTTAATAGCCGCTCGAAAAATTATTGGCTCTCCAGTAGATATACCACCTACAATGCCGCCAGCATGGTTAGTAAGAAAGCCCCTCTCAGACATCTGATCATTATGCTCGCTACCCCGCATGGTAGCTGCCCGGAAACCGCTCCCAAACTCTATACCCTTTATTGAACCAATAGAGAGTATTGCGGCAGCCAATTCGGCATCCAATTTCCCAAAGACTGGCTCTCCTAGCCCGGCCTCTACCCCCTCTATGCGGCACTCTACAATGCCTCCTACACTATCCTGTTGGCTCTTAACCTGTTCAATGTGGGCCTGCATCTGGGCTGCCGCCTCAAGATCGCAGGCGCGTAAGGGATTTTGCTCTATAGCCTGGGAATCAAAGTGGTGACAGCGAATGCCGCCGGCCTCTAGGGTATAGGCGGTTATCTGTACCTTACGGCGGGCCAACAGGATGCGCGCTACCTCTCCACCGGCAACTCGCCCCGCAGTCTCCCGTCCCGAAGCGCGGCCGCTGCCGCGCCAGTCGCGAATGCCATATTTTTTGAGATAGCTCCAATCAGCATGTCCCGGTCGAAAGAGGGTACGTAGCTCTTCATAGGCGGATGGATCGGCATCCTGGTTATAGAGGATCATAATGATGGGGGTGCCGGTAGTCTGGCCATCAAAGAGTCCCGAGAGAATATGTACTTGATCTGGCTCATTACGGGGGGTGGCAATGGAAGATTGCCCCGGCTTACGACGATTGAGCGCCCGCTGAATATCTTCGGTAGCCAGCGCCACATTGGGGGTAACCCCATCCACCACTACCCCCACTGCTCCGCCATGCGATTCTCCAAAGGTGGTAATACGCAATAATTTTCCAAAACTATTAGACATGCTGTATAGCCCTGTTGTGTTGTTGTGCCTCTTGTAGCAGATGTAGCGCTTGCGGTAGCTGTTTGGGTAGCGACAGGTCGCCCAGCGCTACCTCAATGTCGGCAAAATGCTGATAGCGGGCGCAACGTTGCTGCACCATGCTACTCCATTGTTTTTGGGGATCTGTGGCGCCGCTGAGCGTAGCTGGCAGTCCCTCTCGCTGATATTGCTCATAGAGCCATTGGCTATCTCGTTTAAGATAGACTATCTGCAGATAGGGTCGTCCCGGCTTCGGCGCGGTAGGGGGGACATCCTTTATCAGCTGTTGAATCTGGCGGCGGGCCACTCGGTTTTCCAATATCCCTCCCCCAGCAGCAATAACCAAAGAGGAGGGATACTCGACCCGTATCCGCTGCGCAATGTCCCGCATGGCCCAGGCTTCGTAATAATGAAAGCGCCGTACTCCATAGCTACGGTACAGAGTCCGAATATTGGATATCTCAAGCCCATTCTCTATAGCTAGTTTGAGAAGCTGCTCATCTACATCCACAAAGGGCTGCGCCGATTGTGAAGCATAGGTTCGACCTATTAAGCTCTTGCCGCTTCCCTTAAGACCCACAAATAATAGCGAGGGCATTCTTTTAGCGAGGGTTAGCTAAACTTATCAAAGTAGATTTCTGAATTATGCATATTATGTGTTCGCATAACCGCCATACAGGCATCTAGCATACCGGGGCTACCACAGAGATAGCCCTCTTTCTTGGCAGAGGAGGGTATCTGCTCTTTGAGGTAGCGATCTAGCACCTCAGTGATTAATCCCACCTCTCCTTGCCAACGGGCATCGGGATCGGGATCAGAGAGCGCCGGCACAAAATGAAAGCGGGAATACTGCTCATCAACCTGATTGAGCCAATCAACATAGTACATATCACGCTCCTTAACGGCACCAAAAAAGTACCATATATCACGTTGATCCATGGTGCCCTTCTCTATTCTCTCCTTAATAATGGCCTTAAAGGGGGCCATGCCTGAGCCACCAGCCACACATATCATGGTAGACGAACTATCCCGCACATGAAATTCTCCAAAGGGGCCAACTAAACTGAGGGTATCACCCTCTTTAAGGCGTTGATGGACATAGGTGGTAAGGATGCCATCGGGTACCAAGCGGACCAGGAACTCTAGCTGGTTCCTATCTGAGGGCTTAGAGGCCATAGAATAGGCCCGTTGGGTACTCTCTCGTACTTTGCCATAGGGAGGAACCTCTAATTGGGCATATTGTCCAGAGACAAAATCGATCTCTTCGCCCTCTGGAAGGCGTAGGTAGATCTCCTTAATGTCATGGGTAACATCTACTATTTTTTCTACTACAGCATTCTCGCAGCGGCGGCAATTAAAGAGCCATTCTGGGATCTGAATGGCCAGGTCTCCTCGTACCTTGTTTTGACAGGAGAGGCGGACATTCTCTTTCCGTTGGCTATCATCCAAATAGGGAAGCTCAGTGGGCAATATGGGGCCCACATCACTATTCACCTTTACCTTACACTCTCCACAGCTACCGCGACCACCGCAGGCTGAGGGGATAAATATATCCTGCTCGGCGAGGGTAATGAGCATATTGGCACCTCCCTTTACATTTAGGGTGCGTTGACCCTCATTAATGTCGATTGCACATTCGCCATAGTTATTAACTATCGAATCGGTAACTGAGATAAGCGCAGCAAAAAGGGCGCTAATGCCGGCCACCGCTAGGGGCGCCAGTAGACTACCAATAATCATGGAGAACATGGCAATGCTCCTTCTCTGTTATTGCACCTGTAGAAGGCCCGAAAAGCCCAAAAAGGCCATAGCCATTAATCCAATGGTAATAAAGGTAATGCCGGCACCCTTGAGGGTTTCGGGGATAGGGGCCTTATCAATTTTTTTGCGTATGGCTGAGAGCGCCATAATAGCTAGCCACCATCCCAAGCCCGATCCTAAACCGTAGATCACCGACTGCCAAAAGCTATAGGTGCGTATCTCCAGAAAGAGTGAGACTCCTAGAATAGCGCAATTTACCGTAATGAGCGGCAGAAAAATTCCTAAGGAGAGATAGAGCGGCTGAGAGACTCGATCAATGACCATTTCCAGTACCTGGACTACCGCCGCAATAACAATAATAAAGATAATAAAGCGCAGGTAGATTAGATTAAGGGGTATCAATACTAGATTGAATATCAACCAGTTAATGGCAGCAGTTACCAATAACACTAGGGTAACTGCCATACCCAACCCCATAGAGGACTTCATATCTTTAGAGATAGCAATGAAGGAGCACATACCCAAGAAATTGGCTAGCAAAATATTGCTAGTAAAAATTGAGGCAAAAAAGAGACTAAGTGGGTGTACCGTGGGACTCATTCTGTTAGCGCTCCTTGCCGACGCAGCGCATCTTTCCCAATCCAGATTATAATGCCAATGAGAAAAAAGGCGCTGGGAGGCATAACCATGATTATCCACGGCACAAAGTTAGCGGGCATTATCTGAAAACCCAACAGGGTGCCAAAACCTAAGAGCTCACGCACAATGGCCACCACCATCAACACTCCCATATAACCGGCGCCAGAGGTAAGACCATCAAAGAAAGAGATAAGGGGTGGGTTACCCTGCGCAAAGGCTTCGGCGCGCCCCATAATGATACAGTTGGTAATAATCAAGCCCACATAGGGACCAAGATTCCTGCTCACGGTAGGCAGATAGGCCTTGAGTACCAGGTCAACAATAATGGTATAGAATGAGATTATCAACACCTGTACTATCATACGCACCTTGCGGGGAATAAAACTCTTCAAAAGAGAGACGGTAAGACAGCTAAAGGCTGTCACAAAGATAACTCCAAAGGACATAATTAGGGTATTGAGCACTAGATTAGTTACCGCCAAGGCAGAACAAATACCCAATACCTGCATAAAAACTGGATTAGTGGTCCAGATATTAGCTTTTGCAATTGTAGAAGGCTTTGTTGCAACAGCTACATCACTCATGATATTTCTCCTATTATTATAATTAAATTTCGTACTCGTGCAATCTCATTATTAAGTATGACTACCATGGATTCACTAGTGCGTGTGGCACCGGTTATACCATCCATGCCGCCATTTTCAGAATCGGAATCGCCTACTCCGCGACGGGAGACCATCTCTATGGTACCATCAGGAGCAACAAGCTCGCCCCGAAGCTGCCCTTTATACCATGACTCATCAATACGTCCCCCCAAGCCGGGGGTCTCATTATGACTAATAAGCTCTAATCCTACTATACGGCTGCCATCGCCATTAAGCGCTAACACCCCGCGGATGGTACCCCATAGTCCCGGGCCGCTAAAGAGTGCCGCCACTATCTGTGTTCCATCCTGGGTGGCAAGATAGAGGGTCTCCTGCCCCACCTGCTCCTGTCGTATCTCTCGAAAGAGACGCTGCACTTCATTATCCGAGCTAAACTCAATACCCATAGCGCTAAGAATAGCCCGTTGTTGGCTTAGCCTTTGATTAAGAGCCACCTGCGCAGCGGTAACATTGTTGGTAAGACTTAATATAAAGACAAAGACAAAGCAAACCAAAAAGGTAAAGATAATAGTGTACAGCAATCCATGTCCCTTCATCATTGTCTCTCCATTATATCATAATATGCGTTTAGCTACTACCCGCCTGCGTCTGCGGGGCAATACCAATTTTACGAGCCTTCTTTTTTTTCTTTTTGGCCTTAGGCGCCATCTCATCCAGTAACGAGGCAAATACATTACCCATCATTACTGCAAAGCTAGTGCCCTCTGGAAAGGCGGAGAAGCTACGAATTACCACCGCCACCAAACCAATAAGCATACCATAGAGCAGCTGCGCCAAGGGCTTATTGGGCGCCGTAACTGGATCGGTACACATAAAGACTGCTACATAGACTAAACTACCTGACATAAGCGCTCTATCGGGGCGCAGAGTGGGCAAGCCGCTATAATAGAATATAGAGTGCAGGATAATCTCAGCTACTATAGCCGATAACATAAGCCGCCACTGAGCAGTCTTAGTGGCTAAAAGATAGATGGCTGCTAGTATGAGCAGCACCATAGAGCTTTCGCCAATGGATCCTGCCCGTAGCCCCAAAAAGAGATTCAGGGTCTCGCTACCCGGGATGTTAAAGAGTTCACGGAGGAGATCCGGCAATGCTGCCCCTTCCCGAAAGGTAGACAAGGGGGTAGCGGCGCTAATGGTATCCAGACTTTCAGAGGCCCAGGCGCCAAAGTTGCCGGGGCGTACCCAAGCATTGCTCAATTTTGTAGGGAAACAGATATAGATAAAAAGTCGCCCGGTAATAGCTGGATTAAAAATATTGCGCCCAAAACCACCAAAGAGCTCCTTTCCAATAAAGACTCCAAAGACAATGCCTACTGCCGCAATCCAATGCGGGGTAGCCGGCGGAAGCGAAAGCGCATAGAGCATACAGGTAACCAATACTGCCTGGCTAACCTTTTTGCCGCGGCTTCGCTCAACTATGTACTCGGTAAGTATGCCAAAGATAAAGGTAACTGAGGTGAGGCTGACTACCCGCCATCCATAAAGGTAAATAGAAAAGAGAAATATGGGCATCAGCGAATAGGTCACCCGCCGCATTATCTTTTGATTGGTAAAGAGCTTACTAAATATCACGTGCTATATTCCTATTAAAAAGGTTCATTATTTTGCCAGAGCTGTCAAGTAGCTGTACACTCTCACCTGACTACCTATAATAATTGTTACGTATTAAAAAGTCATTTATTTATTAGACGTATGCGGCTGTGCACCCGTACAGCGCCTCATACTCTATGATATATTCCTTAGGCTTATTATTGTAAGGGAAAAGATGGATGGTTGTCTTAAAAGATTTTAATACTTACCTCTATTTCTCGATTCAATGATTGCTGATAGCACTCCTCTATCCACTGCGCAATAACAGAACTATAGAGCACTATCTACTGAGTTTATGGAGTTAATGATGATGGTGCCGCCACCTCCTCCTCACCGCTACGAAGGTGCCGTTGCCGTAGGTGGTGCTACCGAGGTGTTGTGAAGTGCGGCTAGTCCAACTCGTGCCGTCGCTACTGCTGAGAATGGTTGGCTTGAATTCTATTGGTAGTCCTCACGCCAGACCTTGCAAATGATACCTGCAAGCTCTTTGCTTCGGGCATCTATATCCGTGATATCCCACTTCTCTTTGTCGGCAAGTTCACGTGTCAGTTTTAAGTCGCACTTCCCCAAATGGGCTTTCGCCCCTTTAACATCATTCCAACTACGGTTAGACTTTGCTGAATTCAAACCTTTGGACATCGGCGTTAAGTTTCCAATAGTGTGAATCTTAAGATCCACATCTTCTGGTTCGGTGCCTTTTAATGCCGCTTCCCATCCATCTTTATCTCGCCATGTTTTCGGAATAATGTGATCGATGGTAAGTCCTTTTAGATCGCGTGCCTCGTCCTTTTCAGTGGTCTCATGATATGTTATCCAACGGAATATGTACATTTTCAGTTTACTTTTGTAAAAATTATTGATTAGGCAGGCGCTGGAAACCTGATTACTATTTGGGAACGCCCGAGTTTCTCTACCTTGCGAACCATTCAAATAACCATTGAGCTTCTCATAACTGGGTTTGCCGCCAAGTTCTCCGCAAATTCGTGCCCCTTGCTTATTGTAGTCACCAGTAGGCCATTGGCATAAGTCTCTCCGTATTACATAACTTTCCAGCAGATTAATCATGTTTTGTTTTTCTTCGTTAGAAACATCGCAGTTGGCAATAGTAAAAATAGTTGGGTAAAAATCCATGCTATTGGATACGTCAAGCATAAAGTATCCGAAGTCAAAATCAGCACCCAGCGGATTCTTCTTGCTCGCTCCTACAAGGTATTTATAGATTTCAACATATTCAGAAATTGTTTCGATTTCATCTTGAACTCCCAGACCTTTCTCTGCTTCTTTGTCAGCAAATTCTTTGTATTCCTTGAAAATAGCATTACGATTCAATAATAGGATTCGTTTTTCTTTGGCCATAAGCATACGGGCAATATACGCCTCAACATGCTTGTTGTTGTCGCTTCTTCCGGGCGTTTCTCCCCAAAACGGGTCTTCAAATTGCTGCCATTCTGGGCTGTTGAATAGTTTTACATCAGACCCACGTATCGCCTTGTCTGCGCGGTAAAAAACGTTATTTCGGATAAGGTCAAAGGTTGTCAACTGTTCTGCCGTATTGTTCAAAGATTCGAATACTTTTTGCGCTTCGTCGGTTTTCTTAAGCGGGATTAGGACTAACTCGAACCCATCAATAATGGTGTCTATTAGGGCGTTAATAGCCGCCATTCCATCAGTTGGGCTACTACTCTCAACGAATTCTTTAAATTCTTCGTTAAAAAAACGACAAGCCTGCACAACCTTGGATTGTTTCGCCTGCTTACTATCATCCTGATATTCTGGTCGCGATTCGTCAAATGCAAAAGAACGCAAATTACCAAATTGAGTGCGATCAAAATTAGTGGGACTTAACTTCGGTTGATTGCGGGCACCTAGCGCTGGGCTGTTAAAAATATATCTCGCCAGTTTGTCCTGCACTTCTTTTCTGTAGTCAAGCTGGCTTGCTATTCCAATGATGGCGAACATAGCCACATTGATTGTGGTCAGCCTTTGCTGCCCATCTACCACATCGTATTTGTGGGTGGTTTCAAGGTCGCCCGTCTTGTTCTCCACCAGGATCGCGCCAAAATAGTGCGGATCCACTCTCTTATCTTTCAGGCGTTTTCTAGCTTGCTCTTGCACGATTTCCCAAAAGAGCTGGGTGGGACCGAACTCTGCCTCAGGATCCCAAGCATAGTGACGCTGGTATACCGGGATACGCCACTCATATAGTTCGGATAGCCATTCACCGACTGTTCTACGATGGTCGTTGTTGTTTGCTGTGGTAGACATGTTGTTTTCCTCAGTGAAAGCTTATTGATGTTATACGCTACGCATGATTTTATCAAGGTTTTTTTAAGAATTGTGTAAAAGAAAGTTGAAAATGTCCCTTTGAAAGAAAGTTGAAAATGTCACTGCTCCTCCAGGTATACTGGAGGATTATGTACACAGCGACATTTACTATGAGTACCAAAGAAGTACGATATATGCCAGCCGGTACTAGGGATGATACAGCTCCATGTCAAGGATCCAATGCACTCATCCCACACCACAATTTTGTTTCGACCTATGGGGAGTGATTGACGAGAGGGAGGCTGCCTACGCGATAGAGAGCCGAGAATGCACCAACCCTAAATTTACAAAAAAATAGATGGTTTAAAGCCCTCCCTATCCTATTCTCCAACCGCTCTTCTCTACCTTTCGCCCTTTTTGGTCTACCATCTATTGTTATCTGTAGCGGAGCACATAGAGGGCAACTGTGGCTTCTCCCACCATATAGAGGGTTTCGCCAATGGTTGCCAAATCAAATGGCGAGTCTTTGCCCACGCCAAAGTTGACTTCTGTGCCTATGCGGATGGCCCCCTAAGGTTACCGGCTGACAGCTGGTACCAATAACACTGGCAGTACCATCAGGTCTATAGAGCAGATTACAGCTAGCACAGCGGGTTTGTCCCACCGAATCAGCGAAGCCCTCAACCGCGGTTCCGTTGGCACAGACATGCGTCCCTCCACTAGGCGCAGCCGGAAAGACTACCAATACTGCCAGGGTCACCGAGGCGGCCAGCAGGATATCCAAAAGTGCCCACCCTTAAAAGGTGAATGAGAGGAAGCTGGGTCCACTCTCTAGCAAGGTAATGAGAGTTGCTTCTCTTTCTTCAGATTCTGAAGCGAGGAGAGCGGAGTCTAGAAATAAAATTAATCATATTTTATCCTCCTTGGTATTAGGTAAAATAAATTTCGCGCCAATTAAAGTATCAATTAGTCTAATTTTGTCAAAAAAAGCTCTCTATATTGAGAGACTAATATGAATATTTATTCAAATCCCTCATAAATGGAATTAGTAAACCCAATACCATTGTCAAATATACTAGTATAATTTTGTGAATAGCCAATCCGAATTCCTCCCGGCAACACAAAACCTGATTGCTGCTGTGGAGGGTTAGCAGATGATTCGGGTATAGGGATTATTTCTGCTCCTAGTGGAATAAAGGGCATCTGAACAATATCATCAATCAAACCATATTGATGAGCCTCTTGTGAATCAAAGGTAGCTCTATCAAGCATTTTTCTTTCTATATCTTCTACAGGCTTATTAGTGGTTTGTGCAATAACTCCTATTATGTTCTTTTGATCTATTTGTAGGCTCTTTCGTAATTCATTAAGTTTGTGCTCGTCTAAACTCTGGGGAGCATTAGATTCCATTTGCGCCGGGTGAATTAAAAATCTGGCGTTGGGTACCGAATACCGTTTATCACCACTACAAAATATAACTACTCCAATAGAATCGACCGAACCTATGTTATAGGTGTGAACATCAATTGGGAGACTCTTTAAGACATTATACAACGCTAATCCATGGGCAACACTACCGCCGGGCGTATTTAACATAACATGCAATCGACCGTAGCCGTCGCTGACTTTGCTATCGATTGACTTTAAAATCGCTTCCACTGAAGGGCCGTTAATCCCAGCTAAAAATCTTATATAACATTCTTTCATGATTCGTCTCAATTATATCGCATTATAGCAAACCTCTCTCTAATTATCAAATAGGTTCGGCCACATTTATTGTAATTCTCCCTCTCTCTTTATAGGTACTTTATCTTAATAGTATAGTCAATAAATCTAAATTTGTTAAGTTAATTTTGTCTTGTAAAAGAAAGTTGAAAATGTCACTGCCCCTCCAGGTATACTGGAGGATTATGACAGCAATGACATAATACTATGAGTACCAAAGAAGTACGATATTTGCAAGCCTGTATCAGGCTTGCCACAGCAACGACCTCAGGTGAAAATGAGGAGAAATGATGCCAGGTAACTCCCATAGCATATACGATGGCTCTTCTTTTATTTGAAAAATCTATAAATAGTGTGACGGAAGGGTACCGCTGTGCTATAAAGGAAGGGCATTAACCATGAGGACGGAGCATATATATTTTCTTATGGCTGCGTGACATTTTTTGTTTTTCTTTAGGGTGACATTTTCGTTTTTGTTTTACAGTAGCTGCTGGAAATTTTAAGACTAGCTAGTCTTGACAGCTTATTGCATTATGTCATATTGATACTAGTAATAATAAAGTAATGTATACTTGTGGCAAGTTGCCCGCCTCTATTGTTTCTATCCTTCCTTTTTTCAACCTTTTCTCTACTCCTCGGGCTTGGCGCTCCAACCCCTATGTCCTCTCAGAGAGGTAATCTGCGGCGCCTTGGGGATCGCCTTCGTAATAGGGTGATACTTATTAGCGGCTCTAGCCGCGGCATTGGTCGTGAGTGTGCCCATATTGCGGCAACCCTCGGGGCGCGGGTAATGCTCCATGGACGAGATGCCACGGTGCTACAGGATCTCCAGGAGCGCTTTAAGCAGGATGGTTTGACAGTAGCTAGTGTTAAGGGAGAGATTGGTAACTATCACGATGCTGCCCAAATAATTGCCACCTGTATTAAGCATTACGGTCAGTTGGATATCCTTATCAATAATGCCGGCATCTCCATGCGGGGCCGGCTTGCCGATTGTGATCCACTAGTGTATGAGAAAATGCTACGTACCAATGTGTTGGGCAGCATGTATCTTACCAAGGCGGCCCTGCCCCATCTAAAGCTAGGGAATAGTGTGGTGCTAGTATCTAGTGCAGTGGGGCTCTATGGCTTTCCAGGGGTAATCCCCTATAGCCTCTCTAAGATGGCGCTTACCGCTCTCTATCAAGGGCTAGATGCCGAGCTCTTCCCGCGCGCCATTCGGATAGGCATTGTCTATTTGGGATTTGTGGCCAATGATGCCCACAAAAAGATCCTCTCTGCAGAGGGCCATCCTATCACTGTGCAGCGGCGCCACACCATTAGCCAGCTGAGGGCGGCGCGCGCCATTCTCCGCTGCGCCACCGGCGGCCGAAGGAGCTGTTATGTAGGCTGGGAAACACGGCTGGTGGCTATCCTAACTAGGCTCTCGCCCTCCTTTTTGCTGCATATAGCTCGCGCTAGCGGTGGCAGAATCCATGCAGTAGCTAGTAAAGGCACTCCGCATGCCGAGGGATAACCTCTGCCAGCTGGATCGGCTACCGGCAGTAATTTAGAGATCCACAGCTACGGTAAGCCCATATATCTCTTGGGCGCCTTGGGCAATCAGTAGTGCCGCACAGGCCTCTAAGGTGGCGCCGGTGGTATAAATATCATCTAGGAGCACTATGCGCTGCGGTATATGACGATGGTAACGATAGCTGAAGAGCTTTTGGGCATTTTCCAGCCTCTGGCTACGCGAAAGTAGCTTTTGCGAAGGCCCCCCTCGACGACGCAGAAGCGAAAGAGAGGGAATGTTTTCATAATATCGCATCTCTCTTAGGAGAAATTCTATTTGATCCCATCCCCGCCTCTTTATGCTACGCGGTGAAGAGGGAACTGGCACAACAGTTATCCCCCGATATTCCCGCTGCCATAAACGAACCAGAAAGGGGGCAAAAAAACGGGCAATAGCACTACAGCGTTTGAATTTGTAATGGTGGACCAGGGCGCGTACTACCCCAAAGTACTCAAAAATGGAGCGATTGGTATATGATGCCTCTGCTATCTCACGACAATGCAGACAGTGGTGCTGCTCGGAGAGTAGGGGAATGCCGCATCTTTTGCAGTAGGGCTCGCTGATAGGGATAATGCTCTCGGCACAAGGCCCACAGAGGGGAATATCAATCACCGCGCGATTATGGGGGGAGAGCGCGGTTCCGCATCCTACACAATCGGCTGGAGCGGCATAGGCCAAGAGATGCGAGACTATTTTGCGTAACGCCTCAGGTTTTTTGCTGCTCATTGCGGAGCGTTGGAGCGCTGCTGATAGAGAGCGAATAGATTGTAATTGCTGTTGCATTAACACTATACTAGCTGTTCAGATGCGCGGGAGCTTTAACTTTTTTGCGCTTACCTTCGCTGGACGCTAGGAGAATACAAAAATGGCTACTATAATAGTGTAGGTTGAAATAATATAGATTGAATAGTGGAAATTGAATAGTATAGATTGGCTATGAGAAATAGTGGGTATGATTTTTGCCAACGCACTGGCTGGCTGGCGTTATTGCTATTAGCTGTGGCTCTTAGCAGCTGCGTTAAGGTAGACAGCTACTTCGTGGTAGGCGATCGCCAACAGCGACAGCGCTTACGCGAGCTGCTGCGTTACCATGAGCAACCTTATCTCTCAGCACAAGCCAGCCTTACCCTTTACGAACTTATCAGCGCTGAGCTGGTGGATGCTGGTTATCCCGAGCGCATGCGTAACTTTCTGATGCTACATGTGGAACAGGATATCGACAACATCTACAATGCCTATTATCTCTATCTTATTGCTACCAGCTACCTACTGAGTAATCAAAAGGATATGGCGCGCTATTACCTGCATCGAATAATCTGGAACCACAATGATGTCGAGATAGAGCATGAGTCAATTCATCAAAAGAGTTTGATGGCACTCATAGAGATAGAAGATGATGAGCGGCGGCGCGCCGCCTTTTTGGAGGAATTATTAGAACGCTTTCCCGATGTCGACCATGACCCTAGCCGCTACCTCCAACTAGCACACAGTTATGGGCGCATACAAAAATGGCAGGAGACCTTTGATAGCTACCAGCAATTGGTTAATCTCTGCACAGTAGACAGTAATGGTTGTTTTGATCTACCCAACGGCAGTGATGTACCGACCATCGCTGCCAATTTACGCTTTTGGCAATCGGCACGCGATTGGTCGGTAGAGGAACTTGATGATCTAGTCAGTAGCATCAAGGGTGCCCTTTCAACAAAAGATGTTGGTACCCTTTTAAGGTATCGGCCCTCAGTAAATTTCTTTGCCCGTTCCTGGGAGCAGGTAGAGTTTGACTTTAACAGCCAAATTAATTTTAATATAGGCATATTTTTGCGGAGATCTCAGGTGAGCTATTCAGACGCTATTGATATTAACTCCAATGCCCAAGAGGCCTACCTACGTACTTGGGGGTGGTCATATCGTATACCAACCTGGTATTTCTATTTTCGCAAAGTCGATTTTCCAGCAGATCCTACTATTCACGGAAATTGGGAATGGGCCGGCATCTTTTTTGGCGAACAGCTCTAGTCCTATTGCTCTCCCTGTGGGCTATCGGAGTAACACCGATTATGGCCCAGAGGCAGCGCAATTCGCTAGAAAAACCATTAAGTCTCCCAGATATCAACCTTATTATTGAGGCCCGTTGGGATGAATCGAGCTTAAACTTTACTGTTCGACAACCGCTCTTCTTCGATCGACGTTCTCAACCGGCGCAAGCCTATTATCAAACGCAGCAGTTTAAGCAGCTGCTTCCGCTAATGATAGAGGAGGCATTGGGCTTTATTCGCTTTAATGATCGGGAGTTGGCTAGTGAACGTTTCTTTAAAGATCCTCAGGCCCCTCAAGCGGTGGCACGCATAGCAGAGAGCGCTACCCTACTCTCCAGTCAGTATGATCCCAGCTTTCAGTATGTGGTTGCCAATTACCGGCTTGATCTAGCGCGCCATATTGGCGCCTATTTTGTGCTACATGACCGGGCGCGTGAGCTCTCTAGGAACTACAACTGGGTAGCTGGAGATGACTATAGTGGAATACTCATTAGCGCCACCGAAGAGCTACCAATACGTGGCAGTAACCGTCGTGGAGAGGCAGTTGCGGCGCTCAGTCCGCGTATTTACGATGATCAGTTACAGCCAGTAGCCGGCTTTCAGAATGTTGCGCCAGAGATTATCCGCCACCAAGGCATGGTGGGCTATGCGTCGGCCTCAGATGTGACATACATAACAGAGCGTGTAGGAAAAAACCCGCTGCGCATCATTGCTAAAGAGCTTTCCGGCATTGCGCTTACCGACATTATTATTGATAATCAGGACGCTGTGCGTATCCTCTCCCGTCGTCATAACCGGCAGTTAGTGGCGCAGGGGAAAATTGTCATTGTCATTAATGGCATACATGAGGAAAAACAGCTCACGATTGGCCCATAAAATGCCCTACACTGCCGGGCAGCTACCCAAAGTCCTTTTTACCGGGAAAATAATAGCGATCACGCGCTAGCTGCGGAGGAATAACCCGATAGCGCATCTCAGCGCGGGCGCACTCCTCCCTCTCCTGTATTAAGGTGGCATTTACTCGCACAAAGCGACGCTCTAGCTTCTTAATGGAGGCTGAAGCTCGTACTAGCTTCTCAATGTGCAGCGGCTTTAGATATGCTACCTGCAATTCTGAGGTAAGGCCGGCAACACCCAACAGAACATACAGCGCCCAACTGGCCACCTCGTCTAGCAGGGTGGCTTGAATACCGCCATGCACTACCCCGCCATAACCCTGGTAGCGCGCTTCAGGGCGCCAATCACTCCATATCTGTTGGCCATCGGTCAAAAAGCGTAGCTGTAGTCCACAATCGTTGTGAGGGGCGCAGGCAAAGCAGTTATAGCCAGCAATATCAACAAAGGGATTGGGGACCGGGCGCGTCATCTATGATGACCCATTCCCATGACCGAGAGTAGGCTAATAGAATTGTACCCCATATTCATTTTGGGGGTTACGATATATGGAATGATAATGGCCGCTGCCGGCTCCTAATCCCCTCCGTATCAAGAATTCAATAAGGAGATTGGGAGACTGAATACGATAATAGCGTCTCCCCTGACCCCAGGCAAAAGTGGCGAATTCTAGCTGTCTCTCTATGGCGTCTAGACGCCTAGAGGCTACCGAGTCTGGCAGAAAAGCCACCCATTGATCAATAAGCTGCAGCAGCAACGCCTGCTGGCGGCTATCCATTTCAGAGACAGGGAGACCCATTGCCGGCGGCAGATAGCTATCTCTTCCCGGACCAGCTAGCACATCTTCAGGGGCGGCAATGGAAGCCGTCGCCTGTTGGCTATCATCAAGCGCATCCCATAAGCGCTCAGCAAGCTCCACTTCAGCGGCCAACGGCTGGTAGCTCTGACCCTCATGAGTAAAATGCGCCGGCTCAATACCGACGAAACTGGGAGAGAGGGTTATAGTGTCACCTACAATAGTGGCATTGATAGCCAAATGATGACCACCTAGCTGCCATCCCCAAGGAGCGGTTGAAGAGGGAATACCAAAGAGATTAAACCAATAGTTATCACCTCCCCAACCTAGACGCCAATTATTGGCTGCTCCTAATAGCTCGTCAGCAAGAATGATCTCTGATACCTTTCGAAAGCCTTCAGCTCCCAGGGCCACCTGTAAGAAGGCATAGAGCGCCCTTCGCTGCTCGGTCGACATATCACCTAAGCGGGCGCCCTGACGCGGAAACATTTGGGCCGGAAGATTTGACCAGCTGCTGCGTCGGGGACTTTCAAAGCTATTTTGGCTCTCGCGCAGTAGAGAATCATCAAAGGTGACCAGCAGCGACTCAACTGCAACCACCAACTGATCAGTATGGATTGCAGCATCGGCGATCTCCACTGAATTCTCTGGGAGAGAATCCTGCTCTTTCTCCTGCTTCTCTCGTGAGCAGGCGCTCAGCAGAGCAACTATCCCCAATATGAGGGCTACTAGACAGCGATAGTTAATCATTGCTCTTTAACTTCACCTGCGGAAGCTAACTTCACCTTCGGAAGCTCTCCATTCTTTAATATGGCACTATTCATATAGCACTATTCTTAGGATGCTATTGCTGTAGTTATCTATTTTGTTATCCTATTTTAGCTATCTTTCTCCAGCGCGCGCTCGGGAGACTGCCTCTACATAGGCTGCGGCGGTGGTGGTAATCTGGGAAAAATTGGCGCTCTTCTCTCCCGCTACTAGATCACCGCCTACCCCCAGCGCAACCGCCCCGGCGGCAATCCACTCAGCCACATTCTTTAGACTTATCCCCCCAGTGGGCATAAAATTGGCCTGAGGAAGGGGCGCCTTAAGGGCCTTAATGGCTGCCGGCGAAAGAAGCGCTGCCGGAAAGAGCTTAATAATCTCTACCCCATACTCTAAGGCCCGCAGCACCTCAGTGGGAGTGAAACAGCCAGCCATATAGGGTATGGCATACCGGTTGCAGAGTAGGGCGGTTGCGCGGTCAAAGGTGGGGGCTACCACGTAGGAGGCGCCAGAGAGAATGGCAATGCGGGCACTTTCGGCATCCAGCACCGTTCCGGCCCCCAATAGACAATGGGGCAGCGCATGATGCAGCGCCTCAATAATGCGCGGGGCGCCATCTACCGTAAAGGTAAGCTCCACAGAGGAAATTCCGCCAGCATTGCAGGCGCGGGCTATCTTTTCGGCATTTTGGGGGGAATCGGTACGTACCACCGCCACTATTCCTACATCGAGAATCTGCTTAATTATAGTATGCCTTTTTAGCATGCTCTCTTTACAAGATACACCATCTATAGGAGCTATGTCAATTTTTTCAGGAATTTCTGGTAGCAATCGAGGATTAAAGATGCTCCCGCTTCTGGTCAATCATCCCCATACGCCACAACACAATTGGTATGTGGAGCAAGTGCACCAGAGCTGTGACGAGGAGTGGTATCAAGTCCTAGATATTCCTGATACCCTTTTTGGCATGAGCGAAGCATTGGAAAAGTATGTCTATTTTATAATCATCATCGAACACATGCTGGTATTGAGTATCGTACCCCTTGCGAACAGTTGCACAAATAGATATGCTTGCAGGAGCAAGGTAGAGTAGCGTAACACTTCTTATATGTAGTGAGAGCGTACATCTACTTGCCATAGAGCGTAAAGGCGTGTATTATATCTCCCGGTGCAGAAAACGATGGCTGTAGTAAGTATGAGAAGTCTATTGGAATCTGGTGTCCACTTTGGACATCAGACCCGCAGATGGGATCCGCGCATGAAGCCCTATATATTTGCCAAGCGCAATGGGGTACACATTATTGATTTGCAAAAGACCATGCAGTGCATTAAACTGGCATACGAAGCTACTCGTAAGGCAGTCTTAGCCCGTAAAACCATACTATTTGTGGGTACCAAAAAGCAGGCGCGACAGGCTATAGAGCGCGAAGCTAAAAACTGCGGTATGTTCTATGTTAATAACCGCTGGTTGGGCGGCACCTTAACCAATTTTAGTACCATCAAACAGTCACTGTTGCGTCTTAAAAAGTTGGAAAAGATGGAGATTGATGGAACATTTGATCTAATGTCTAAAAAGGAGGTAGCTCGTCTTACCAAAGAAAAGGAGCGGTTAGAGAGAAATCTAGGGGGCATAAAAGATATGAAAAGCCTTCCCGGACTTATCTTTATTGTTGATACCAATAAAGAGGCCATAGCGGTACAGGAGGCGCGTAGCTTAGATATCCCCATTGTGGCGGTGGTAGATACCAACTGTAATCCACAACCTATTGATTTCCCCATCCCCGGCAATGACGATGCTATTCGCGCCACTAGCCTTTTTACCCAGGTTATCTCCCAGGCGGTAATTAAGGCCGACAATGAAGTGGGCTTTGAGGAAATTGAAAGTATGCAGGAGGAGCTAGAACAACCGAGGCTATATGAGAATATTGACTCTCCCCGCTCTAAATTTGATGATTACGATACAGATAAAGAGAGGGACAATAGCACCGTGCAGCCGAACCGCGCCGAAGATTCCGCCGCGGAGGGGAGCTCTGTTATTCCAGCTGCCGATATTGGAGCTAATATTGAGACTAATGATAACACAGCTGCCGAAGCTCTAAAATCTTCCAAAACCGTTGAAGAGAAAGCGCCATCGGAGACGAAAGAGATGAGAGATACAAGAGAGACGAAAGATGCTCAAGAGCCGCAAGATTCACCAGAGAGAGTTTCTCAAATTGCACCAGAGAAGAGTAGCAATACATCGGCAGATCCAGACCCGAAGCATAACCAGGAAGAAACTCATGAGTAATGGAGCTGTAGCGACGGCAGTACGAGAACTGCGTGAACAAACTGGCGCGGGGGTACTAGATTGTAAGCAGGCCCTAGAGAAGAGTCGCGGGGACATTAAAAAGGCGACCCGTCTTCTTAAGGAGATGGGTCTAGCAGCAGTGCGCGATAGGAGGGGGCGCGCCACCGCAATAGGACGCATATTTATTGCACAGCAGGCTACCTCCTCCAGTAATCGCACAGTTATGTTAGAGTTGCGCTGCGAAAGCGATTTTGTGGCTCGTAATAGTAGTTTTGTGGCCTTAGGCGATACCATTGGGGCTCTCTTGTTACAGAAGGATGCTGCTGACCATCGAGACGAGCAGATATCGGCAGCTCTTAATGAGGCAATTAGTACCATTAAGGAAAATATCGGCCTAGCCCGTTATACCCTATGGGAGCAGCGTAGCTCAGAGATAGTTGTTCATTATCTCCATGGCGATGCCAGCTCTCTAGGAGCTATACTACGTGGCTCCTACAATCAAAATTCCTCTATAGCTAGGGAAGAGTTGGAATCGCTTCTGGCGAATATTGTATTGCATGTAGCAGCCTACCGACCCCAATATCTCAGCCAGAAGCAAATAGCACCAGCTTATTTGCAAGAGCAGGAGGAGATATTTCAGGAACAGGCCAAAAAGCTGAATAAACCAGCGCACATTACTGCCGGCATTGTGAAGGGGAAATTACACAAGCATCTTAAAGAGATATCTCTTCTCACCCAGCCATTTTTGAAAGATGAATCAAAAACTGTTGCCCAGTATCTTGAACAGCAGACACCGGCAGGTTCGGGACTCACCATTGATGAATATACAGTGTATGCAGCAGGAGAGAAATTAGACAATGAGTGAGATAGACAATGAGTGAAATAGTACAGTCAATAGAGAAAAAAATGAACAAGGCGGTGGTGGTTATGAAGCATGAGTTTGTCTCCATACGCACCGGCCGGGTATCTCCCTCGCTCTTTGCTAATCTGCAGGTCTCCTACTATGGCACTCCTACCCACTTGGAAAAAATTGCCTCTATCTCGATACCGGAGGCGCGGTTGGTTATTATTCACCCTTGGGACAAGAACGCCTTGGGCGATATTGAGAAGGCCATACAGAGTTCAGATCTCTCACTTAATCCCTCTAATGATGGTAAGTTAATTCGTGTTCCTATTCCTCCACTGAGCCAAGAGCGACGTCAAGAATTGGCAAAACTTGCCAAACAGGTTGCCGAACAGGCGCGAGTGGCAATACGCAATATTCGGCGTGAAGCTAACGATACCCTTAAGCAGGCCCACAAAAAGGGAGAGCTTTCGGAGGATGAGGAGCGTCGGGGACATGAGAGAATCCAAAAATGTACCGATTCTCATGTTCAGGAGATTGATACACTGCTTGCGGAAAAAGAACGCGAGATCCTAGAGCACTAATCATGCCACGGGATTTGCCCACGCATATTGGGATAATAATGGATGGCAATGGAAGGTGGGCAGCGCGGCATGGCTATGAGCGTACCCGGGGCTACACTGAGGGTCTTAAATCTGCGAAGCGCTCAGTAAAGAGCGCAGTAGATCTAGGAGTCCGTTATATTACCTTCTATACCTTCTCTACCGAGAATTGGAATAGACCCCAGGCCGAGGTCGACTTCCTCTTTGATATGATTGCCAAACGTCTCCGGGCCGAAAAAGCCTTTTATAAGCGCTATGGCGTGCGGGTGTTTCATAGTGGCTCCACGGAGCGCTTGCCAGCGCCGGTACTACAAGAAATTGTCCAAGTACAGCGCGAGACCGCGCATTATGATTCTGTTTTTGTTAATTTGGCAATAAACTATGGGGGGAGAGATGAGATAGTGCGGGCGGTGCGGCGCTGGCAGCAGCAAAGCGGAGACAAGCCCTTTACCGCTGACGATATGCGCCACCATCTAGATGTTCCCGTTATGCCCGATCCAGATCTGATTATTCGCACCGGTGGGGAGCATCGACTCAGTAATTTCTTGGTATGGGAATGTGCCTACTCTGAACTTTTTTTTAGCGATGTGCTGTGGCCCGATTGGACTGAAAAGGATATGAAAATGGCTGTTGATAACTATTGGGTGCGGCAACGCAATTTTGGGGGCTCACGCTAGAATATTATGGCTATTTCAGGTAATTTTTGGATGCGTCTGCTTCAGGCGCTCCTTTCGCTGTTGCTCCTCTATGTTTTCTTTTTCCTTGTGCCACATTGGCATCTGTTACTCTTTCGGATAGTTATGCTTATGGTTGCGCTATTGGCTAGCGTAGAGCTCGCCGCTCTACATATTCACCGGGGAAACCAAACGGCAATCAATTCGCCCTGGCGCTCGCTTAGGCAAATGCCGCTGGCAATTATAGCCGGGTTGCTGCTGCCTCTCATCTGTGCTCTCTTGCAGCTGTTTTTACCCCTGCCCTACACTACCCTAGCCTTGATCTCTATAGGGTGCTATATCCCTTTCCTGCTAATAGCTGCGCTGCATATTCCTTGGAGGCGCTCCTCCCCTCCACCAGTCTCTTTTCTCAATAGATTATTTACTCCTCAGGCTGCCAATAGAGACGCGGCTTTCTATCTATTTCTCCTATTCTATCCCAGTTTGGGGGTGGCAATTGTTATACTCTTCAGTTTTGAGATCGCGGCATTCGTAGTGCTACCTATCTCATTGTTAATGGTGGCTTTCTATGATAGCAGCAGTTATATATGGGGCAAGCTGCTCGGCTCCCGCAACCGTAATCTCTTTGCGGTAAGCCCCCACAAGAGTATTGCGGGACTTATTGGAGGGACGCTCACCACCATAGCATTAAGCCTGCCGCTCTTGCGTAGCTATCCATTCATCTTTGGTAGTTCATTTATATTACAGATAGCGTTAATAGTGGCAATGGTTGTCTTTGCCACCCTTGGCGATCTCTTTGAGTCAGCAATTAAGCGGGTTGCGCAACAAAAAGATAGTGGGAATTGGGTCCCCGGTCGGGGAGGAGTGCTAGATTCTATTGATTCCCATCTCTTTGCTCATCCGCTCTTCTGCGCTCTCTGTTTTCTGCTCTTACGGGGTTAATAATAGTGTTGTTAATTAATATCTTGATTGGCCTCCTAGGATTGAGCTTGGTGGTGGTGGCGCATGAGTTTGGGCATCTGTTGACCGCCAAATCAGCTGGTATTGGAGTAGATGTCTTTTCATTGGGATGGGGCCGCAAACTAGTAGGACGGCGCATCGGCGAGACCGAATATCGAATCTCACTCCTTCCAATAGGGGGGTTTGTGCGCCTGCGAGGGGAGCGTGCGCTTTTGGAGGCGCATCAGCAGCGAAGCAAAACTATTGAAGAGGTCTCGGGAGGCTTCTTTAGCGCCAGTTCGTGGAGAAGGGTAATGGTAGCATTGGGAGGGCCGCTAGCTAATGTAGTTATGGCACTTTTTATCTTTACCATTATTAATATGGCGGGATACTATTTTGAGACCTACTCTAATCGTATTGTGTTGGCCAGCTCACTTAATAGTGCGGATGGAACAGCTACAGTGCCAGCAGAGGCGGCGGGGCTTGAGGATGGCGATCAAATAGTAGCGATTGGCGGAGTTGAGGTAGGTAACTTTAACGAGATACGAGAGCAGGTGTTTATTGCTGGCGCCAACCCAGTAGAGTTAATCTACAAACGCAATGGTCAGCAATATCGTACTAGTATTACCCCGCACCTAGATCGTCAGCTGGGTATAGCACAGATAGGTATCTATCCTTGGGTAGATTTAGAGGTGGCAGAGGTGGTAGCAGACTCAGCTGCGGCACAAGCGGGATTGCAGTCCGGCGATTGGTTGCTAGCAGTTAATGGATCGGCAGTAATCAATAGTGTTGAATTCTCCTTGGCAGTGGATGATCTTACCCAAGCTACCATCCATTACCGACGCAATGGAGTAGCGCGTGAGACACAGTTGATTCTAGAGAAAGATATAGATGAGGGGTTACGCTTTGCCCCGAACTATGAGCGCAAAGCTCCTTTGGGAATAGTGCCCGCGCTGAGAGAGGGCGGTAATGAAATAGCGCGGATATTGCGCTATACCATTATAGGAATAGGCTCATTATTTGGAGGTGCCGAGGTAACCAACGTGGTCGCCGGCCCTATCCGTCTTACTACCACCATTGGGGAGGTAGCCACCAGTAGCCTAGATAGAGGTTTGGGGGCGGCATTGCGTACCTTTTTTAACTTTTTGGCACTCCTGAGTATTGCCTTAGCCTTTATGAATATGCTACCCATACCGGTACTTGATGGGGGACAGATAGCACTCTATCTAGTTGAGGGATGCGCACGGATTCGTTTTTCTCCTCGATTTATAGTACGCTATCAAATGATAGGCAGTATTATTATTGCGGCGCTTATAGTATTAGCGCTTACTAGCGATGCGCTCTATCTCTTTCGACCCTGAGTGACCGCTACCAGTGATTCGGTTTTTGATAGCCAGTTATTTATTATAGTGCTCTTTATCATAGAGCTCTGGATCGGCGAGGATCTCCCGCATGCTCTGCTCCCTATCAGTAAGAAATTGCGCCTGACAGCTTCGTAACCAATATATTATGGGGATAGTCTGTGGGCTATAGCTTCTTCTGACCGCCTCTTGGTAGCAGGCTAGCTGCGCCAAATAGGCGGAGGATTGATACTCAATATCGCTTTTAAAATCAATGATATAGATCGATTCCCGGTCTGCTGGAGGGCTGGGGCATATCGCCAAAAAATCAATAATTCCCGATAGATAATGCTGCTGGTTCGCCACCTGCTGCATATAGAGAAAAGGCAACTCGTTTTTGATCTGCACGCCCTCAGCAAAGAGCAGGTGACAGAGGGGATCTGAGAGAAAATTGGTGACCAACTGTTGTGCCGAGCTCAGGGCGGACTGCTGGCCATCAGCATTAAAATGCCTAGAGAGGCGCATCACTATATCTCCAGCATGCTCTTTTAGGAGCGCTAAGAGTGTATCGAGAGAAGGGGGGACTGAGAGAGAAGGAGAACCCTCTCTGGTAGCACTAGAGGCATGCGCCAACAGGGCATGCGTGAGGCTGCCAAAGGTGGTGGCCTGTTCATCGCTCACTATATGGGCGTCAATATCCAGGGGGGCTAATCGAAGAGCAGTTTCAGCATCTGGCTGGCGAGGTCGACGCGCTAGCCAGCGGTCATTTAATTCGGTTGCGCTATGATAATAGCGGATTGGGTGGTATTCAAAGGGAGGCTTCGTAGCATACTGTTGGAGATAGCCCTGCCACCTCGGTTGTGACAGCTGCTGATGAGGAGAGGAGCGTGTTAAGGCTGAGAGCGGTATATCGGTAAGTTCACGCTGGGCTATCTCATTTGCGGAACCCCTGCGCCGCAATTCCTCGCAGCTTTCATAGATAAGTTCCCACAGTGAGCGTGGGGCATGCGTCCCAACATGGGAAGCGCTACCTCTTTTTCTGAGTGTAGCACTTACAATAACATGTGCGCTAGCGCGGGTAAGCGCTACATAGAGTAGCCGCTCCAGTTCCGCCTGCTCTAGGGCCGCGCGCCGGGCAATATGCTCGCTGTAGAGGGCGTTGTGCTCAGGTAGCGCCAGCAGCAGCCCTAGCTTCTCATCTATCCACCAGAGATCTGGCGTGGTGGTTCGGCCTTGATTTGCCGCATCGGCTAGGATTACTACTGGAAATTCTAGCCCTTTGGCCTTATGAATGGTAAGTAACTGTACAGAATTGCTATCTTGGGTAAATAAAAATGGATGCTCTTCCGCATATTCACTACTCTCACTCCGTCCCCCGCTACGCTGGGCGCGGGCTATTCGCTGCCCTAGATCATCTACCAAACTATGTAGGGCATGATGTTGGGTGGCAATCTGAGTAAGCAGGCGATATGATTGAGAATAAATCTGTCGCTCATCACCAAGCTCGGCCCTAAGACAATATCCAAGATCATACCAGAGTCTATCTATGAGTTCGCAGGGGGAGAGCGAGGCTCGTTGCGAATAGAGTTCTTGGTAGCAATTCTGCATTATCTGCAATCGTCTACATTCCTCTGCCGGTAGTTTTAGGCTATGTAGCGGATGGGAGAAGGCTACCTCATCATTCTGCAAAAGGAGGAGGATGCTGCGCGGTTCCAGCGCCACAAATGGCGAGCATAATACCCCTATATAGGCCTCGCGGTTATTGCGATCACTGAGGAGGCGCATCATCTGATATAGATCAGATATGGGCGGCTCAATAAAAAGCGAGCTAGGATCGTGGCTTTGGTAAGGTATGCCCCAATAACTCAGCATGCGCTCAATATTCCTCTGATAGCTTTTGGTACGCAGGAGAATCGCAAAGTCGCCATAGGTTGGAGGACGACTTGATGAACCATCCATGATCGCTATACGCCGCTCTTTCACCGCTCTGGAGATATATTCGGCAATATGATAGGCCTCGCTGGTATGTCGCTCTACATGGGCCGAAACCCCTCGATCCTCTGCTGCTTCAACAGCCGGCTGCGCAGTGTCATTGGTGAGCTCCTCAGAGCGCGGCGCCGGCAGATACCACAGGGCTAGGGGTGGTGGGGTGCTATCGCTAGCCCTACCCTGCCAGTTAGCCTCTGCAGATTCATAACGATTGGCGCCAAGTGCCTCAGATCGGTTCATGATAATGTGAAAGAGCTCATTAATGATGGCGATAAGCTGCTGTGAACTTCTATAATTGGTGTTAAGAGGAAGTACCTCGCCATGGGGCGGAACAAAGCGCTCTACTATCTCCTGAAAAACCTGCACCTGGGCGCCGCGGAAAAGATAGATCGATTGTTTTGCATCCCCCACCAGAAAGAGCGCATTATCTCCTAGCTCCTCTACTGTTGGCAAATGCTGACTGGGATCATTTTTGCTCCTCAGACGCGCCTCCTTAGTAGCCAGCAGTGTAACCAGGAGATCTCGCTGAAGAGAATTATTGTCTTGGAACTCATCTACCAGTATGTGGCGAAAAGTATTGGTGTAGTAGCTCCAGAGCTCATCATCATGCTGCAGCGCATCTAAGGCTATGGCGGCAATATCATGATAGGTAAGAATGCCGCTGCTACGCTTGGCCTGCAATAGCTTCTCTCCATATTCAGCTATAAGTTGATAGAGGCTTTGTAAATTATCCAATTCTGGCGCTATCTCAAATAACTGACAGAGCCTCCCTGCCGCATATTTGAGGGCGTGACCCTCCTCTTTGGCCTGTAGCAGATAGGGATCGGTGGATCGACCTCCAAACTGTAGACGCAGTTCCGAGATGCGCTTCGCCGTCATCTGAAGCTCCTCATTCAGATGGGGCTGTAAATTGCGCGAAATTGCAAATTTTCGCTGCGCCTCTTGAAAGAGTGGAGCATAGCTACTGAGCATCTCCTGGATTTTGCCAAAGGCCGGACTGCGGTAGGGATTCTCCAGGAGCAGTAGAATAGCCGTCGCTATCTTGTGCGCTTCATGCTGACTTAGCGCCTGAATATGGGCGGCAATATGCTGACGCTGGCTCTCGGGAGAGAGGCGGTAGGTGGGGGTCAAAAGACGGGTGGCCAGTGCCTCAAAAAGGTCATTTTGAATACGATTGTATCCATGTTTTTCAAGCAGGTGAATAAGCGGTCGACAGTGTTGGTTACGAGAGATGAGTTGGTAGGCCAAATGGCGAGCAATTTGTCGATGCCGATTATGGTCAATAGTAATTGAGGGGTGGATCCCATAACGGTCGATGGCGTTAGCGGCAATCTGCATACAAAAGCTATCGAAGGTGGATATGCGCGCCTGCTCAAAAAGCGTCAATTGGCTAGCTGCAAAGGGGTTATCGGGAGCTCTTTGTAAGAGCGATTGGTAGATTCTAGCACGCATCTCCTCGGCCGCCTTACGGGTAAAGGTAAGCGCTAAGATGTTGCCAACCGACACCTTTTGCTCACAGACATAGTGTAGATAGCGCTCGCTGAGGATACGCGTCTTTCCTGAACCGGCGCCGGCCTGCACAATGCAGTTCCTGCGGCTCTCAACTGCCCGCCGCTGTTGCTGATTAAGGCGCATGCGCTTATCCATAGGAGAGGCCTCGACGACAGACAGCCGGGTAGAGGCAGTGGCTGCAGCTCGGTAACTGGCCAAAGGGCGAAATATCGCGCTGCCTAAGGCAATCGTCATAATCTTGCAATAAGCGACGCAATTCTTGTCGCTGCTCGGCAAGTAGCGACGGTTGATGCTGCTCATCAATATCGGTAAGAGCGGGGGCGCTAATACCCAATAGAGGGGCGCGCCCTTCGGCTTCAGCAAAGAAGTAGGAGGCAGAATGAATTGGCTGGCGGTCATTCTCTATCAGTTCGCTATAGAAGGCTAATTGTAGATAGCGCCACCTCTCAGCTGGAGAATAGCGCTTGTCGGATCGCTTAATATCAATAATTGCCTGAAAGCACCTCTGACCATCAATGAGCAGCAGATCGGGACGGCCAGTAAGTGTATAGGAACTACCGGGTGGGGCATTGCGGCAAGGCCTTTCGGTAGCGGCAATATACCACCCCGAATAGTAGCGAATAAGCGTGTTACATAGGGTCTCAAGTTGGCGCCTTAACTTCTGCTGTTGCGCAACGCGCATCACCTTAAGTGATAGCTTGGTCTGTTTGTGTAGCTCCTCCTCAATGAGTAACATCAGGGCGCTCCGCTGATCGGCATGGAGAGGCTGGGAGGTGGCCGCCTGCCATCTTTGGAGAGCGCCCAACAGGGTCCGGTGCGCCAGCTGGCCCTGATAGCGATAATCATCTATATCAATGTGCCGCTCTGTGGGAGAGACTCCTAGCTCCCCTTGAATAAACAGCGCTAGAGGGCAATGCAGAAAGCTTTGCAATCTACTGAAACTAATTAGTAGCCGTGCTGGATCTTCGGGATCATAGAGCGCCGGAGCCACTGAAACGGTGCCATTGCTGCTAGCTGGCTGCCAAGAGCTATTAATATCCCTAAGATAGCGCGCCCCCTGCTGTTGGTGGGGCGCTACCCGTTCCACTGCTATTTCAGTTGAGGAAGCAGCTGCCGCTGTCGCACGGGACGGGGCGGTTAGTTGAGGGGTATGTTGATAAAAAAGCGGCAGGGGAGTCATGACGCCATCATAGGTTCGATCACTAAAGCTGAAATAGACCTGCGATCCAGAATGAGCCAAAAGCCCCACCACTTCGCTAGTATAATCCCGCTCTTGGGCCTCCAGTAGCAGCCGTAGCTGATCAGAGAGATGTTCCCATTGGCGCTCTCGCTGCTGCGCCGCATGGTGAGTCATGTTGATAACATAATGGTATTGTGCAGCGGCGCCGGCAGCCTCTGGGTAATCACAAATTGCCAACGAGCCATCCAGGGGCCTTCGCCAAGTACGGGTGTGGAGCAAAAGCAGGAGTGTCTCCAAGGGTTTAGCTACCGGAATATGATATTCCCGCTCGTAATAGACCAGCGAAGCCAATAGGGCCTCAGTGTGCTCCAGCGCGGTTTTGTGCGCCGCCTGCCATCTATTGGAATCTAGTAGCGCCTTGGAAAAGCGCCGATAGCCCAGCTCCAATGCAACCGCATTTTTTGCCCCAGAGAGCGCGGTGCAGAGCTCCTGTAGAGCAGCGGGAAGTGACCAATAGATACTGCGCCTAGCAATGGCTCTTTTTAAGAATGTGGGGATGGCTAACTCCGCTTTCCAAGGAATTGCCGGATTCTCAAAGAGCTCCTGTACTAGCTGATAATGAAAGTTAAACTGGCTGAGACGAAAGAGGCTCTCCAACAGCTGAAATGGGGCGTAGTTGGCTACCTGGAATGGCCTATAGAGCGCGGCTGGTATGGCATAATAGCGCATGGTTGAGAGCAGCAGCTCACTATAGTTACCTAGTTCTGGTACCGAGATAATAATATCTGCCGGATCTACGCCCTGCTCTAGATGATGGGCAATATCCCTCCCGGTGGCCTCAATCTCCTGCACTATAGAGGGATAGCGCCTCCAGGTTATTGGGGCGGAATCAGGCACATGATAGAGCGCTACGTCGGGGCAGCTATGGAATTGAGGAAGATAATCGGTAAAATTGGGAATAGCCTCAGGGAAATATATCTGCGCCCCTCTCCCCTCCAACTGAGGCACAGATCGCTGCCATTGCGGCTCGTAGAGCTGGCGCTCCTGAAGCAGCTGGCTATATCTATGATGGAGTAGCCGCAGATCCCGAATCAATGCCGCTGGTAGTTGCTGTGCCGGGCTTTGGTGAATCAATGTGGGAAGCGAGGGCACCATACGCACCAAGCGCTGGAGGTAGATCGCACTGTGCGCCCGCGCTGCTGAGGGAACAATAATAGAAAAGAGGGGGCGCTGACGATGGGCCTCTAGGATGAGAGTACAGAGCATATTTCTGAGCGTGGTATTAATTGGCTGCCCCGCCAACTTTGCTATACAATAGTTATCTCTGAAGGCGCTCCAGGTGAGCAGCGGCTTATCCCATAGCACTGGAAGATGCCTGCTCCGCAGTATTCTCTGTCTCCATCTCTGAGCTACAAATTCGGTGGGAAAGATGACCAGTTTGCGCTCTTTAAGGGCACCAATAAGCGAGTGCTCAATAACTGCTTGCGGCTGTCTCACAATTGTTAGTTGTTGCTCAGAAATGGATCATTTTCAACAATTACTTTGTATATCATGATCTTTGATTCCTTAAATGGCAGCTGAAACTAGCCAATATGAGGGAGGGTCAATATCTTTCCCTCTGGTAATATAGTAAGGGGCGGTGGGCCAGCTATGCCTTTGAGACATCCCCTTAAGATGCGGCCACACTAGGGCGGGAAGATCCCACCCTAGTGGGCGCTGCTCAGCCTGCCCCCCGATGGTAGCTAGGCTTAGCAGGCGATTAGGCTCGTCTCTTGCGTAATGCCAAACTGGTCACGCTCACAGAGGTGACTAGGCTCAGTGCAGTACCAATGATAATGTCTATGGGTACCAGAGCCCCGGGCCATTTGTCTATGGCCAGATAGGTAGGCACAATATAGGTGGCATAGGCGGCAGCGCCCAATACCATACTGTTGAATACCGCAACTTTGAGCTTCTGGGCCTTGATGGCCGGCTCAATAGCTAGGCAACTATTGGCAAATGCAATGAACAAGAAAAATACTAGTACCGCAAAAAGCTCATCGACTCCCCAGCTACTCTGTACTTTGCCAAAGCTCCAATCGTTGCCGCTAGCCCGATGTAGGGCGGCATACATATTACGAGCCATAGGAGAAATATTCCATCCAATATCTACAATAGCATAAATCAAAAATGCATAGATAAATCTTAAAAACTTTTTCATAACTTAATAACTTACCATATCTGCATCAGATGTGCAAGTACAAGTAACTGTACGCCCGCACTACCTATAAGAATTTTTACGCCACCCAGCCTCCCCTGAAGTATGCCCATTCTTCGCCGTTGAGAATAAAAGAGGGGAGCCTGGTTAACCTTTTGCTCTTGAAATAGGGCTGTTAAAATAACATAGCGTAGGGAGCTTTACAGCGCTCCCTATGATAATTTTCCTTGTAGAATAGAAAAAGTTCTTGACAGACTCTCTATTTGTGATCTATTATGATGCTAATGGAAAAAGATGTAGATGCCCGTCCCTTCAAAGAATGCTTTGCGGATGAGATACGGCTCATGACCCAGTATTCTAATGGCACTACCATCACCAAACACAATGTTCTTCGCGAGGGACGGCGCGGTGGGCGTCGTCTTCTTGATTCAATTATCAAAAAAACCCTGCAGCCCAAAAGTGGTATCATCGGCTTTGAAAATCTCCAGTCGCTCTACCAACTATGCCAGCAGGGGTACTCAACGCTTATTTTGATGGAGCATTACAGCAATGTCGATTTCCCAGTCCTGATGTATCTATTAGCCAACCATAGCCATATTGGGGAGCAGATCGGACGCGCTATTATCCCTATGGCTACCATAAGGCTTAACGAAGATGATCGAGCAGTCTCGGCCTTTACCGACGCCTACACGCATATCTCAATATTTCCGGCTAGACGGCTAGAGCAGATCTCAATGAGTAGATCACATGAGGCAGAGCGGCATAAGGCGCGGGAAATTAATCATGCGGCGATGCGCCACATGCAAACTCTTAAAAGCAGCGGTCATATTATTCTTATGTTCCCCAGCGGCACTCGCTACAAGAGTAATAAGCCAGAAACCAAACGGGTATTGAAAATTGTAGACTCCTTTATGAAGAGGTTTGAATATATTATTCTTGGTGGAATTATGGGCACCCTTTTGGTAGTTAATGATCCCAAGGACATGCTCTCTGACTATGTACGAAAAGACCGAATGGTCTATGCCTTTGGCGCTCCAACCGCCACCAAAAAATTTCGAGCTCCTCACAAGAAGCTGGCCCAAAATCGCAATGATCTGGCACTGCGGGTTACCGATCAGATAGAGAAAGAGCTTGAAAAAATGCATACAGTTGCCGAATCGGCCTATTATGCCATTGCTGAGAGCAACAAATAACCGAGAATAGCAGAGATAGTGACAGAACAGTGGTAGAAACTGTGGACAAAACTATGAATAGTAGATATGCCGTACCAATTACTAAAATTCATGCTCGTGAAATTCTAGACTCTCGGGGCAACCCCACAGTTGAGGCAGAGCTGTATACTGCGGACCATTCCTTTGGGAGAGCGGCAGTGCCCTCTGGCGCGTCCACTGGGCAGCACGAAGCTATTGAGCTGCGCGACATCCGCCAGAGGCGTTATGATGGGAAAGGGGTGCAGGGCGCAGTGAAGAACATTATCTCAACTATTGCTCCGGCGCTACAAGGTATGGATGTACAGGATCAGGTGGCCCTAGATCGCGCTATGTTAGCGCTAGATGGTACCGATAATAAATCAAAACTAGGCGCTAATGCTCTTTTGGCAGTCTCGCTGGCGGCAGCGCGCGCCGCGGCGCAATCTCGCCGTCTTCCTCTCTTCCGCTCATTAGGTGCCTACCATACCACCATACTGCCAGTACCGATGGCCAACATTCTAAATGGTGGTTCGCATGCCGACAATTCAGTGGACTTTCAAGAGTTTATGATTATGCCGGTGGGTGCGGAAAGTTTTAGCGGGGCATTACAGATGATCTGTGAGATATTCCATCAGCTTAAGGCAATACTCAAAAAACGGAACCTCAGCACAAATGTGGGAGATGAGGGAGGTTTTGCTCCCAATCTAAGAGCCAATGAGGAGGCAATCGAGGTTATTTTGGAGGCTACCGATGCCGCGGGCTATAGCATCAAAAAGGATATAATGATTGCCCTAGATCCGGCATCAAGTGAGTTTTATGATAGCGAGCAGCGCAGTTATGTCTTTAAAAAATCCGACGGGCGCAAGCTAACTGCTGCAGAGATGGCCTCCTATTGGGAGAGCTGGAGCAAGCAATATCCCATTATCTCTATTGAGGATGGCATGGCGGAGGATGACTGGGATGGATGGCAACACCTTACCCAACTCATTGGTTCTCGAGTACAGTTGGTGGGAGATGATCTTTTTGTAACCAACACCCAACGCCTGAAGCAAGGTATTAGCTCCGGTATTGCTAATTCAATTTTAATTAAGGTAAATCAGATAGGCACCCTTACTGAGACCTTTGAGGCAGTAGATATGGCCAAGCGAGCCGGCTATACCACAATTGTAAGCCATCGCAGCGGGGAGACCGAAGATAGCTTTATTGCCGACCTAGTAGTGGCCTTAGAATCGGGGCAGATAAAGACCGGCTCCCTCTCCCGCTCCGATAGATTGGCTAAATACAATCAGCTCTTACGAATTGAAGAGGAGTTGGGGAGCTCTGCGCACTATGCCGGGCTTAATGCCTTTAATTCAATCGATATAAAGTCTCTGATGAGATAAGAGAGGAGATTAGCGAATTCTAAATTCGCCATAGCCCGGCGGTTCGATAGAATGCCATTCTACCTGGTCAATTCGAGCGAATGGTGGGCCACCGCCAGTAAGCCATCCATGAAACTCCTCTACAACAGCAGATGAACCTTCGCAACTAATCTCAACAGTGCCATCGCTTCGATTGCGAACCCATCCATAGAGCTGGGCTCGACGCGCCCAGCGAAAAACGGTATAGCGAAATCCTACACCCTGCACATAGCCATGCACTATGGCATGTGCCGCGGCAGAATCGCTACTCATACAAGCTTGATATCTGTTTCTTCGGAGTTTAGCGCTTAGAGAACTGAAACTTACGGCGCGCGCCTGGCTGACCATATTTCTTGCGCTCTACTACCCGTGAATCGCGTCGCAGCATCTTTCGCTCATGAAGAATGGGCTGTAACGATTGCTCCTGCGCTACTAGCGCCCGGGCAATTCCCAATGTACAGGCCTGCGCTAGTCCATTTTTGCCGCCGCCCTTAGCATTTATGAGTAGATTAACACGCTTGAGTCTATCGGTTGCCTTTAGGGGCGCATAGAAGCTCTGTAGCTGGAATTCATTATCAAAAAAGCGCTCAGGACTCTGACCATTAATGATATGCTGGCCCTCTCCCTTTCGGAGATAGACGCGAACCACGGCCCTCTTACGTCGGCCTACCCCACCGTATTGTTTGCTACGCACCATCTCTTATCGCCCTCTCTTGGCTGTCGATGCGCCAACCTTCTTTTTACTCCTAATTGAGGATGTTGACGAGTTGCTCTGGGCAGTCTTGGTAGTGGCTCGACCCTGGCTTTTTGGGGAAGCACTAGTTTTGGTCCGGTTGGTCTGCTGAGCTACCGAGGAGACAGCAGCCGCTGCGGTTGTCTCTAGAGGAGGCACATGCGAAAGCGCCTGATAGAGATCTTGAACACTGTTGAGCATTCCCTTAAGAGGCTGCGGTTGTTGGCCCACATGGGGGTGTTGGGCACTAGCGTACACCGAGAGGTGACGATAGAGCTCTCGCCCTAGTCGATTCTTAGGAAGCATGCCTTGCACAGCATGCTCTAGCACAAACTGAGGGTGCTGTTGTAACATCTGCTCCAGCGAACGACTCTTAAGCCCTCCCGGGTAGCCAGAGTGGCGCCGGTAGTGCTTATCTTTTATTTTATTACCGCTTACCATTATTTTATCAGCATTAATGACCACTACATGATCCTCTGAGGAGCGGTGGGGAGACCAATCGGGGCGATGTTTGCCCATAAGCAAAAAGGCAATCTGTGAGGCTAATCGTCCTAACCGCTGGTTAGTAGCATCAATTAAATACCATTGACCAACGACATTGCGGTGCCGTCTTTTGGGTTGTTTGAGTCGCTTAGCTCGCGATACCTTATTATTTTGCCCTTTTGCTATTCGATCTTTAACCATTTTACCACCAACCGGCGGCACAACTCTCTATTAAATTCTCTATTATTGTGCCTTAGTGCAGTAGATGCAATTATTCTTCCTCATTTGCTCTTTTCTGCTGTCGGCGCGCTTGGATACGATCCCGTGTATCAGCAATACCTAAGAGACAGAACATGCCTCCCAAGCCCAACAAACCTAAAGGCAGAGCGCCTTTCAATACCGGTAGAACAAGATCGCTCCACCATCCAAGTGCCCAATCTACAGGCAATATTATATACATGGCTGCTGCCACCATTACTATACCAATTATAAATGCTCTCATATTTTACCTCTATATTATAGTAGCATTCCTTCAGAAAGTAGTCAATACTATAGTGCTATTCCTACTCAGAAATGCTCTCATATTTTTACCTCTATATTATAGTAGCATTCCTTCAGAAAGTGGTCAATGTTATGTACACCCTCGCTACCTATAATAATTGTTACGCCACCCGGCCTCCCCTGAGCATACTCCATGTGTGCAACTGTTCGCAACGGTACGCTACTCAATACCGGCAGGCGGGCAATGATGATTGTAAAATGCTACATATTCTTCAGCACTTCATTTATCTCAAAAAGAGTGTTGGGAAGAGCTCGAACGTACTATAACTCTTCGTCACAACTCTTATGTACGTACTCCACACCACCATGGTGCGTTGGCCATAGGGGGGTGGTTAACGAGGAACACGGTACTCTGCGCCTCGCCAGAGGCGGCACAGGCGTTCATACCCTCGCTTTAGCGGGCACTCAACCTGGAGCTTTATGGATCTCTATGGATTTCTATTCATTCTGTGCCTACACTTGTTAATAGGAGGAAAAGGGAACGCTACATCAAAAAACGTTGGAGAAGAGTAGCTATTCCGTGAATAGCGCGTAAGCGCGGAGCGTAGAGTGGTGGATTAAATAGCAACCGGCGCTCTTTAATCATCAGCTACCCTAGCGGATCGCCACTAATCACTGATGGGGTGCGCTGAGGGCTATTAAAATAGAGAGGAAGCGCTTAGCTCCCTCTCTGTTGAGCATAATTGTGAGTATAAGAGCGGCGCGCTATTCATTAATCGAAAAGACACTCACGCCATCATCACCAGATCCCGCAACAAAGAGATAGGTGGTGCCGCCTATGGTGGCCGTGGTGACTGAAACAGCGCCCTCAAGCGCCAGGGTGGCATTATCGGACACATTGTACACGTTGGTAAGTGTGCCGTCATTGGCAATCAAAAAGACGCTCACGCCATTATCAGTAGATCCCGCAACAAAGAGATAGGTCGCAGTGCCTATGGTGGCCGTGGTGACTGAAGAGGCGCTCAAAAGCTCCAGTGTTGTGTCATCGGCCACATTGTCCACGTTGGCAAGCCGGCCGTCATTGGCAATCGAAAAGACGCTCACGCCATGATCAACAGATCCCGCAACAAAGAGATAGGTCGCAGTGCCTATGGCGGCCGTGGTGACTGAATAGGCGCCCTCAAGCTCCAGTGTTGTGTCATCGGCCACATTGTCCACGTTGGCAAGCCGGCCGTCATTGGCAATCGAAAAGACGCTCACGCCATTATCAGTCTGTCCCGCAACAAAGAGATAGGTCGCAGTACCTATGGTGGCCGTGGTGACTGAACGAGCGCCACGAAGCTCCAGGCTTCCGGCACTAGTCACATTGTCCTCGTTGGTTAGGGTGCCGTTATTGGCAATCAAAAAGACACTCACGCCATTATCAATATATCCCGTAACAAAGAGATAGGTCGCAGTGCCTATGGTGGCCGTGGTGACTGAAGAGGTGTTCAAAAGCTCCAGTGTTGTGTCATCGGCCACATTGTACACGTTGGCAAGCCGGCCGTCATTGGCAATCGAAAAGACGCTCACGCCATTATCACGTAATCCCGCAACAAAGAGATAGGTCGCAGTGCCTATGGTGGCTGTGGTGACTGAAAAAGCGCCATCAAGCTCCAGTGTTGTGTCATCGGCCACATTGTCCACGTTGGCAAGCCGGCCGTCATTGGCAATCGAAAAGACGCTCACGCCATTATCAGTCTGTCCCGCAACAAAGAGATAGGTCGCAGTGCCTATGGTGGCCGTGGTGACTGAAACAGCGCTATTAAGCGCTAGGGTTCCATCATCAGTCACATCCTGCACGCTGGTAAGAAGTTCATTAACACAGCGTTGCTGCGCGGTCCGGAGATACCACCCGGTATCACAGCTCATGCAGCGCTCTAGGCCATCAGCTGAGGCATCAAAGGTGGCATCGGCACCGGTGCCGTTGGCACAGGCGTAGCTATATTGGGATCCACCGCCAGGAGCATTGCCCCCCGGGGGACAGGCTACCAAAACTACCAGAGCCACCAATACCACTAAGATGGCCCCTAGGGCGCCCCACAGCACCCTCCCCTTAAGCGGGGAATGCGGGGAGTCGTGGTTTTCTCTTGGCTCCTCTCTCTGGAGTGCTCTACGAGTGCTCAATCGCTCTTTCTTTCCTAAAAGGAAAGAGGAAGTATATAACGTATTATTAATACGCTTCATTGTTATAATCCTCCTTTTGGATATATCAAAATTTGATAGCTACCTAAACTACTATAGCTAGAGAGAGCAGCATAGTATCCGCCCTCATATAGCATGTAATTCTTACCGGCCATCATATGCAGAGTATACTTTATTGGATATATTAATGGCAAGTGAAATAGGAAAATAAAGAGCCATGCTGCCCTTTTTTTCTAAAAGTGCCAGAGGCATACCCGGAGATTGCTTATGAGCCGGTAGTGCCGGCTAGCGTTGGGAGCTCTCTTTAAGTGCCTCATGTGGGCTATTTTGGGGAAGCATTTTTCATTATCCGAGGGCAAAAAAGCTGCCTGGTCTCCTCTTGCTTAACACGTATAGGGCAAACCCCTTTTCTTGTATCGTTTACAGATCCAGGTAATTATTAACTGTATGTGGCTGTACAGCTCTCTTAGGTGACCTTTTTCCTAGGCGACCTTTTTTCCTAGGCGACCTCATCTCCTAGGTGACCTTGGGCGCATGTACGGTAATATGACTACAGTATATAACTACTGAGATCAGTATCGCCAACATAATCTTTGAGACGACCCTCTACATACTGGGCGGTAATGGGAATAGTCTGCCCTCTAAGTTGGGGTGCATTATAGGAGATATCCTCTAAAAGTATCTCCATTATGGTATGCAGACGGCGAGCGCCTATATTATCGCTCTGGGTATTAACCTCTTCGGCTATACTAGCAATCTTCTCCACCGCCTTGTCTTTGAATACCAATTCTACCTCTTCAGTCTTGAGCAATGCCCGATATTGATAGAGCAGTGCATTCTTCGGGCGGGTAAGTATTTCAATAAGATGCTGGCGGGTGAGCGGCTCCAACTCTACCCGCAGCGGGAAGCGCCCCTGCAATTCGGGGATGAGATTGCTGGGGCGGGAGGCATGAAAGGCACCAGCAGCAATGAAGAGAATGTGGGTGGTATTAACGGTACCGTAGCGAGTATTGACCGTGCTCCCCTCAATAATTGGCAAAATATCACGCTGTACCCCCTCACGGTTAACATCACCACTGCGTCGCTGCTCGCTACCGGTAATTTTATCAACTTCATCAATAAATACAATTCCCGATTGCTCTACCTGCTTGCGGGCCATCTCTGATACCAGATCTTGGTCAATGAGCTTGTCGCTCTCTTCCCGAATAAGTATCTCTCGCGCTTTGGCCACGGTGGTGGTACGGCTGCTCTTTCGCGGACCAAGTAGTGCTCCCATCGCCTCCATATTAACACCTAGCAACTCCTCTATATTGTTGCCACCCATTATCTCAATAGCTGGCGCACGTTGCGGGGCAATCTCTATCTCTATCTCTTTGTCTTCAAGTTGTCCCTCTTTCAACATGCTGCGAATGGCCTCACGAGAGGTTGCGGAGTCCTCTGCAGGCTCTTTACTGGGCATTAATCGCTTAAGCAGCTGCTCTTCGGCGCGCTGTTGCGCCTCCTCTCGAACGCGCTGGTGCATCTCCTTTTTGACCATATTAATGGCTATCCGCATCAGATCGCGAATCATGGACTCTACATCGCGTCCCACATAGCCTACCTCGGTATATTTGGTAGCCTCTACCTTAATGAAGGGGGCATTGGTGAGTTTGGCAATACGGCGGGCAATCTCGGTCTTTCCTACGCCGGTAGGGCCAATCATGATGATATTCTTAGGCGCTACCTCATCGCGTAACTCTTCGGGAAGACGTATACGCCGAATTCGATTGCGCAGCGCAATGGCCACTACCCGCTTTGCACGCTCTTGACCGATAATATAGCGATCCAGCTGTGTTACTATATCGCTAGGAGTCAAGTCTGAATTTTGATCGGCCATTACTTTATCTCTTCTAGCACAATGTTGTGGTTGGTATAGATACAGATACGGGCGGCAATACGCATAGCCTGGAGCGCCACTTCGGAGGCGGAAAGCTTATTATTATGCTCCATAAGTGCCAGAGCGGCAGCATAGGCATAATTGCCGCCCGAGCCAATAGCCAATACCCCCTCATCCGGCTCAATTACATCCCCAGTACCTGACATTAGCAGTATCTGTTGTTGGTCGGCACAGAGCAGGTAAGCCTCTAGTTTGCGAAGCGCCCGGTCAGTACGCCACTCCTTTGCCAACTCAACTGCCGAACGGGTAATATCGCCAGAGTGCTGATTGAGTTTATTGCCAAAGCGCTCAAATAGGGTAAGGGCATCGGCAGTTGCGCCGGCGAACCCAACTAAAATGCGATCATTATAGATACGCCGCACCTTGTGTGCCCTCTCCTTCATAACCGAATCACCGAGGGTTACCTGTCCATCGCCAGCCATAGCTACCTTTCCATTGATGCGCACAGCAATAATGGTGGTAGATCTCATCGTCGACCCCCGCGTTGGGAACGGCGCAAGTTGCCGTGGGGATGGGCTGCAGCATGCTGGCGCTTCAATTTGGCTATACCAACCTGGGTATATATCTGGGTGGTGGATATACGGGCATGTCCCAAAAGCTCCTGTACGCTACGAATGTCTGCGCCATTATCCAGTATATGAGTAGCAAAGCTATGCCGAAAGGTATGAGGCGAGATCTGCGCGGGTAATCCCCGGCGAAGCGCTAACCTATGGAGAATAAGTTGGGCGCCCCTTCTAGTAAGCCGTTCCCCACGTAGATTAACCAAGAGCGCCTCTTGGCTAGCGCGGGAATGTTGCGTTAGATAGTGGGCGCGGGCCGGAAGATACTGCTGAAGCACTTGGTGAGCTTGGTTGCCTAGGTAGACCTCGCGCATTCTTGCTCCTTTACCGCGTACCTGCAGGGTGGTGCGAGAACTATCTATATCTAGATCTTGACAATTAAGGGCGGTTAGCTCGCTAATTCTACAGCCAGTAGAGTACAGCAATTCTACTAGAGATCGATCGCGCATATCACGAAAATCTCTGCCAACCGGAAGCAGGGTGGCAATCTCTTGGGGTGTAAGTATCTGTGGTAGGTGACGTTGGCTTTTGAGGAGCTTAATGCGCGAGTGCACCTGAGAGAGCTGCGGCAGATCATGATAGCTAATAAGAAAGCGCAGTAGTCCCTTGAGGGCGGAGAGATGGCGATTAATGGAGTTATTGGCCAAACCGGCGCGGTGAAGGTACAACAGATAGCGGGAAATAAGGGCATAGTTAAAATCCTGTTGCAATAGCTTTTCTCTCTCGGCCCATTGCGCAAGGGCGCTCAGATCGGCGCGATAGGCCTCTAGGGTAGCGAAAGAGAGATTACGAACCGATTGTAGATAGGTCAGATAGCGATCTATGGCGTTGCATATCTGTGTTACCTTAACTGCTATAACTTCCATAGACAATCAGCTCACCGAGGTTAACTCTTCCCTAAGGAGAGCTACAAGATAGTGTGCTGGATGGTGATGGGCCGGGATATCAGTACCGGTTGTATTAAGGGCCGGAGCAGTCGGGGAATCTGTTACAGCTGCCAAGGTTGTTCTATCTACTGTTGTTGGCCTGCTGGACTCTGGGATGCGGGGAGGTGTAATATCCCTACAATGGGCTAGCGCTTCCGACAATGAGGCAATAATGGGAGCGCCACTAGCTGCCAACTGACGGGCGCCAGCATTTCGTTCACTGTTAAGGGGGAGAGCATGCACAAAGAGATCTCGTCCCTCCTGGAGAGCAAAATCGGCAGTAATCAGCGCTCCAGATCGTTCCGGCGCCTCTACCAGCACAACCCCCGGCGAGAGACCGCAAATTATTCGATTACGAGCAGGAAAATGATAGCGATCTGGGGCACTACCTGGTGGATATTCACTCAGAATGGTACCACCGGCATCCACCAGGGCCTCAGCCAGATCACGATTTTGGCGTGGATATACGCTGTCAATGCCGTTGCCTAGTACAGCAATAAGTCTTCCCTGATGGGCATGGGCGCTCTGCATAGCCAGGCTATCAATACCTATCGCCAATCCTGATACCAGAGTAATGCCGGCGGCGGCACACTCGCGGCCAATGGCTTGGGCCGCGCCGATGCCGGCGGCACTGGGACGGCGGGTACCCACCACTCCTAAGACAAATTCCGACTTAGGAAGCTGACCCCGTACAAAGAGCAAAAATGGCGGATCGTGAATTTCGCGAAGCGACTGAGGTAAATCGGGCAGGGTAAGAATGGCTATATGGTGTGCACTGCAGTAGGCAAAATCTTGTTCAGCTTCCAAGAGGTATCGCTGCAGATTGAAATGGCGTGTCCGTAAGCGGCGACGCACTACCTGCATAACCTCATAAAGGGTAAGCGATAAAAAATGATGAGGATCAGCCACCTTTTGAAAGAGATGCATCTTCTCTCTACAGCGGAGCGCGCCAATACGATTGATAGCTAAGGCAACTAAGCGCCGCCCCTTTTCCATAATAGCAAAGCTATTCATGGTCCCGCTTCGCCGCGCAGTCTATTCTGTATTGCAATAAGCTCGGCCCGTTCATCATCAGTGGTAGCAAGCTCCTCAGCAGTGCGGTAATGCTGAAGCGCCAGCTCTAATTGCCCTATTGTAACATAGGCACGACCAAGTAGAATATGGGCCCGCGAACTATTACGCTCAATCTCTGCCAAATGGATAAGATGGGGCAATGCCTGTTGGGGCGTCTCTAACTCAAAGAGGTAGAGGGCGCTGAGCGCATAGAGGGCATCTGAATAATTGGGTAAGAGTTCAATGGCTCGAAGATAGTAGCGCTCAGCCTGCACCAAAAGCTGCTGCTGCTCTAAAGGGGGTATTAGCGCTAAGGCAAAATTAGCGGTGGAGAGACCCCCTAGATAGAACAAAACTTCGTTTTCCGGCTCTATGGCAATGGCCATCTCTAGACTCTTGAGCGCTTCACCATACATGTTATGATTGAGATAGGCTAGTGCCAGTAGGGTATGCGCATCGGCTAAATTGGCAGCTGCTTGAACCGCCTGCTGGAGCTCTTGGCGGTGCTTGGCTACCTCCTGTTGAAGCTCGGCTAATTCGTTTTCTGGAAGATGGGGATCTTTGGGTTGGAACTGAGAGGGAATGGGGAAACGTACTACACCACACCCGCCTCCATAGAGTACCAGGAGACACAGTAGAACCATAGGCCCGGCCTTCCAGAGTCGGCGGCGGAGCTGATTGGGGCTAAAGCTACTCATGATGTCCCTGGGCAAGAATGGCACTGCTCCGAGATGCTCCTAATCTATCGGCGCCGGCAGCAATACACTGCTGGGCAAATTGTCGATCGCGAATGCCGCCGGCGGCCTTCACTCCTACCTCTTCGCCGGCTATGGCGCGCAAGAGCGCTATATGCTCTAGGGTAGCTCCCTGATGGGCAAAGCCGGTAGAGGTCTTAAGCATGGCGGCCCCCGCCCAAATGGCCACCAGTGAGCCTCTAATAATCTGTTTCGGAGTGAGATAGGCAGTTTCCAATATCACCTTAACCATTTTGCCAGCTACTGCCTGGGTAACCGCCGCAATATCCTGATAGAGAGCTAATAGGTCATCATCAATAAGCGCGCCGATCTGAATCACCATGTCAAATTCTTCACAACCATTTTCCAAAAGATAGCCGCTCTCGGTTACCTTGGCAGAGGTAGGGGCATATCCATAAGGAAAGCCCACTACAGAACCGAGCGTCACTGAACTACCAAAGAGGATGGGTCGCGCCTGCCTAAGGCGATTGGGGGGTATACAGACACTACGCACATTAAGCTCTAGCGCCTCGCGGCAGTGCTGCTCTATCTGCTGGAAGGTGCTCTCAGCTTTCAATATGGTATGATCAAGATAGCGATTAAGGGGTGTTTGGGGGGCGGCGCGTACCGCATTACACTGATGCGAACCAGAGGTGATGCCATTTTCCTCAAAGAGCTGGCCAAGCTGCTCCCGCTCGGTGGCTATATCTTGGAGAGGGATGGTGCTGGCAGCAGAGGAATAGTCCATTAGCTATCCTCGTGGATGAAACCGCTGATGGAGTTTCTGCAGCCGCTCCTTTCCTACATGGGTGTATATCTGGGTAGTGCTAAGATCGGCGTGGCCCAACATCTCTTGAACCGAGCGGAGATCCGCACCCCCCTCTAGAAGATGAGTAGCAAAGGAATGACGTAGGGTATGCACATGGGCCTCAATGCCGGCTACGCTAGTCCAATGGCGAAATCTTTTCCAAATGCCCTTACGAGAGAGCGCGCCACCGCGGGCATTCAAAAAGAGTAGCGAACTGCCCTCTCGCTGTAGCTGAGGGCGCCCCTCCTGAAAATAGCGCTCGATCCAGTATATAGCCTCTTGAGCCAGAGGAACCAAGCGCTCTTTGGAGCCTTTGCCCACAATATGTATTAGTCCTTTGGCGCGGGAGAGCGCATCAACAGTCAATCTGCTAGCCTCCGAGATGCGTAGGCCACAGGAATAGATAAGCTCAAAAAGGGCCCGGTCCCTTAACCCTAAGGCGCTACTAATATCAATAGCGTTGAGTAGTCGCTCTACTCCAGCTATGGCCAGCACCTTAGGGAGACCTGTTGCGCCCTTAGGCATCGGTATGAGCATAGCTGGATTATCCTCAATCTGTTCCAATTGGAGTAGATAATTCAGAAACTTGCGGATTATGGAGAGCACCTTGGCTATAGTACGAGAATGGCGCTCTGATGATGGATCATTTCGCCGCGCTACCAGAAACTGAATAATATGTTCGGCGCGTAGGGAGGGGAGCGTCACAGCTTGCTGCTGTAGCCAGTGCAGAAAACGACTGCTCTCTGCCACATAGCTCTCCACCGTCTGCGGAGAGAGTCCCTGCTCTATCAGCAGAAAACTGGCAAAGCTATCTAGCAGGCTCTCTTTAAGAGAGGAGCTAAGAGGGGAGCTGCTGTACATTGGTATCCTGTTGATTGCGCAGCACAGTTGGAACCTGTAGATCCTCCTGAGAAATTGGCACTTTTTTGGGCGCGTCAAAAGGCTCTACCACACTCTCACCATTCAAGATGGTTGACCACTCATCCAAAGAGATATAGTCATCTTTCTTAGCTGAGGGGTGACCAGCGCTATCGCTAGATAACAGCTGGCTATTACGACGCACCGTATTAAAGCCGGTGGCCACCACCGTAACGCTAACCTCATGATCCATGAGATCATTAATAGCCATTCCACTAATAATATGGGCTCCCTTATCGGCTGAAGAGGTAATAATGTTCATTATCTCATTATATTCCGCCAAGGCTATGTCAGTTCCACCGGTTACATTAATCAATAGATCTTTGGCGCCCTCAATGCTCATATTGCGGAGCAGGGGATTGGTGATGGCCATCTGCGCCGCCTTAATAGCTCGACTCTCGCCATCGCCTACACCGATGCCAATCACCGCATCACCTTTGCCATGCATAATAGTTTTTACATCTGCAAAATCGATATTCATGTAGCCGGGCTTAGTGATAAGATCGGATATTCCCTGTACTCCCTGCCGTAATATCTCATCGGCCATTGCAAAGGCTTCGGCCATAGTGGTTTGCTGCTCAGCAATCTCTACCAATAACTGATTGGGTATAGCAATAAGCGTATCTACGGTCTTTCTCAGCTGGCCCAGGCCATTTTCAGCAAGCTCTGCCTTGTGCCGTAACTCAAAGGCAAAGGGCAGGGTAATCACCGCCACCGTAAGAATTTGCATCTCCCGCGCTATCTCGGCAATAATTGGCGCAGCGCCGGTTCCGGTACCTCCCCCTAAGCCAGCAGTAATAAAGAGCATATCGGCGCCAGCCACTGCCTCTTCAATGCTCTTGCGATCTTCCAGCGCCGCCTGCTTCCCTACCTCCGGGTTGCCTCCGGCACCCAAGCCACCAGTCAGCTTTAGACCCATCTGTAGGCGATTCTCGGCCTGCGAAATATTCAGCGCCTGCAAATCGGTATTGGCAGCAATAAAATGCACATTTTGCACCCCTGATTTGATCATGCGATTAACCGCATTTCCGCCACCTCCCCCAATACCAATTACTTTGATATTGGTAGGGCTGCCATCTGAGGGTGAATGGTCGACAAATTCCTCATTTTCTATACTATCAACAACTTCAATTTTCATGGTTTTCCTCCCAGTTTAAACCTATTATTCATTATATACTATTCAAAATATACTATTCAAAGAAATTTTTCAACCACTGTCGCATATTGGGAAATAGTTTTCCTGTGCCTTCGGTGCGACTAGAGTCTCTTTTTAGACCTTGAAGCTGAGCAGTATATTGTACCAACCCTACAGCAGTAGAGAAGGTGGGGTCGCGATACTGATCAGCCACTCCTCCATAATTGGCCGGTTGGCCCAAGCGCGCTGAAATATTAAAGGTATTCTGCACGGCATCAATCATGCCCGCTAGGAGGGCTGCGCCGCCAGTAAGCACTATGCCTCCTCCTAATCGATTAAGCAATCCGCTGGAACGTACTCGCTGATGCGCCAGTTGAAATATCTCGGTAGCCCGCGGTGAGATGATTTTCACTAGTTTTTCGCGCTCTATCGAGAGGGGAGGACGACCGCCCACCCCAGCGATAAGTATAGGTTCTTTTTTGAGGCCGGGATTCATTACACAACTGCCCACATCCCGCTTAAGTTGCTCAGCAATATTAATGGGCGCTTTCAGCACAATAGAGAGGTCGGAGGTAATATCTATACCGCCTACAGTCAGTACACTGGAATAATGGGGAGCTCCCTCAATGCAGACCAGTATGTCGGTAGTACCACCGCCAATATCAATTAATAATACCCCTAACTCCTCTTCATCTTTGGTTATGACAGTCTTGGCGGCAGCAATACTCTTTAGCACCAACTCCTTAACTCGAAAACCGGCGCGATTAATCGATTTAATCAGATTTTGGGCGTTGCTCACTGTGCCGGTGATAATGTGTACCTCGGCCTCTAATCGTACCCCTATCATACCCAATGGATTACGGATACCCACCTGTCCATCTACAATATATTGTTGTGGTATGACATGGAGAGTTTCGCGATCCATTGGTATGGCAACTGCTTGCGCAGCCTCAATTACCCGCGCAACATCATCGGGTCCTATCTCTTTGCCGATATGCCTCCCTTTGCCAGAGATGGCCACTACTCCCCGAGAATTAATACCCTGAATCTGCTCGCCGCTAATACCTACCACCACCTCCTCTATCTTCTGTCCGGCCATGCGCTCGGCATCCTCAATGGCGCCAATTATCGATTTTAAGACCACATCAATGTTAATTACGGTTCCTCGACGTAGTCCTTCAGAGGGCCTCTGTCCTACTCCCACAATCTCTAGCTGTCCCGTGGATGTCACCTCGCCGATGACAGCATTGGTGGTAGTGGTACCAATATCCAGTCCGGCAATAATATTGCTACCCATTGCTCTCATCTGTAAAGCTGATCACCGCGCTGCCGCTCCTAAAGTCTATCTCATCAATTGAAATATAATTGGACTGCTGTGCCAGCACATCCAATACCACCGCCATCTCTCTCAGTTGGTAACGAGAGATGGCATTGGCAATCCTTACCGGAATACGCAGGGTATTAAAATAAAGCCGAGCCTCGTAATGGTTGTTGGCTAAGGGAAGTAACTCTACCTCAGAGAGGCTATGGTAGAGATCTGGCGCATACTCACGCAGTGTGGCAATACTTTGTAGCAATTCCCGCAACTGAATAGCTAGCTCTACACCGATATCCCAGGCTTCATCTGGGAGACCGCTGATTACTGGAAACGAATCTGACGGAATAGTGAGATTCGCCGAAAAGACAATCCCTCTATGGTCAACAAAAAGTAGCTGAGGATCAGCGCCTATAGATCGGAGAATGATCCCCAACGGCTGACGCTGCTGAATATTAATGATAACCGTATTGGGGAAACGTTTGGTGACCTCTACCTGCGCTATGGCTGGAAGCTGGGCAATACGCTGCTCTATCTTTGCCGGCTTCACCTGACCATAATGGGTATGGGTATCAATCCCCGCCAATGATATTAATTGCTCATTACTAGTTGGTTGATCGCCTCGAACAATAATTTGACGCACCCGTAGGTAGGGGCTAATAAAAAGGTGAAAGACTATCTCCGCGGCCACAATAAGGGTGAGTAGGAGCACTAGCTTGCGGACTATCTGCTCTACTATTTTTCTAGAGCGCGAGGAGCGAGGGACTACCAACGGATGCTCAGCATCAACCATTATTGATTAACCTTCCCTGAGAAAAACGCGAGACATTAAGTAACAATCCACACATGGCCAGTGTGGTAAGCATAGAGGAGCCACCAGCCGAGAAAAAGGGCAGGGGTATGCCGGTGGTGGGAACAATGCCACAGATAACCGCAATATTAGCCAGCGCCTGCAATACAATAGAAATAGTAATGCCGGCTGCCAGATAGTATCCAAAGCGGCTTTTGGCATGATTGGCAATAAAAAGACCCTGCAACGCAAAGAGCAGAAAGAGAAAAATAATGACTATGCTCCCCACTAAGCCGCTCTCTTCGGCAATAACCGCAAAGACGAAATCTGAATGCGCCTCAGGAAGCTCACCCAACTTGTGACTACTCAGTCCTAGACCGGTGCCCCACCATCTTCCGCTGCCCAATGCAGAATGCGCCGCAAGCAGTTGATAGCTACCTCCCTGTGGATCAAGTGTAGGAAAGAGGAAACTAATTATTCTGTTTATCCGATGTGCGCGGCTTAGCAGTAGGATAAGGGCAATGGGAAGCGCAACCACCACGGTTCCCACAAAATAGCGGATTGGTACCCCGCCGATAAAGAGCATAATAGTTGAGATAGCTAAGAGAAAGAGCGCGGATGAAAAATCATTCTGCAGGTAAACCAGCCCCGCAATAAGGCAGGTAATAACTAGAGGGGGAATAAAGGCATTCCATGGTTCATGGATACGATCAGCTTTGCGATCTAATACCAGCGCTAGGTAGAGTATCAGTGTAATTTTGGCAACCTCCGATGGTTGGAGTGAGACACCAAATATCAAGAGCCATCGACGGGCGCCTAGATAGCTAGTACCAATACCATCAACAAAGGTCAATAGAAGCAGTATTACGCTGCCTAGTAAGAGCCACGGAATGGCATTCTCTACATACTTCAGCTCAATCTTGGAAAGCAGATAGGCAATGGTAGCTCCTAATCCTATCCAGATAAGTTGTCGGCGAAAAAAATAGAGGGGGTCATCAAAGATAAGAGCGGCTCTCCAATGGGAGGAGGAAAAGAGCGATATGACCCCCATGCCTACTAGTATCAGTATCACCATCAGAAGCAGGCTATTTACCTGCCATCTTTGTAATCTTTCTCTAATAATAAGTCGGTTGCTCATTGTATCTTCAATGTTGAGAGACTTAATATGGCGCATAGCCCTCCCAATATCCATAGTCGAAAAATCACTTTTGACTCTGACCACCCTAGTAGCTCAAAGTGATGATGCATAGGCGCCATGAGAAAGACGCGGCGTCTCCGAAGCTTAAAGCTAGCCACCTGAATAATTACCGAAAGTACCTCTAACACAAATACCCCGCCACTAATAATAAGCAGCATCTCCTTTTTTATGAGGAGAGCAGTAACTCCCAGCAGTGCCCCCAGCGCTAGGCTCCCGGTATCTCCCATAATAATCTCTGCTGGATGGGCATTAAACCACAGAAAGCCCACACAGGCCCCCACCAGACCAAATGAGAGAATAGCTAACTCCCCGCCCCCGCTAATATAGGCAATATTCAGATAGTCCGAGTAGTCGACCCGTCCACTGACATAGGAGAGCACCGTAAAGGTAATGGCTACCATAAGCACCAGGCCGGTGGCTAATCCATCTAGTCCGTCGGTAAGATTAACTGCATTGGTGGAGGAGACCAGCAATAGTACGGCAAAGGGTATATAGAAGAGCTGTAGATCCACAAGGGGATACTTATAAAAGGGTACATAGAGCAGAGTGGTGTACTCATTTCTTAATAGATAGAGAGGGATGGCAATGGCCAAGGCTACCAAAACTTGCCATATAATTTTATGAGAGGTAGCCAGACCCTGACTAGGGGGGCGGTAGGTCTTAAGCCAATCATCCACAAATCCTATTGCCCCAAATCCCAACATAGCTGAGAGAGCAATCCATATTTCGACTCGCTGCAGATCCATCCACAACAGCGCCGCCACCACTACCGAAGAGATAATGAGTATGCCTCCCATGGTGGGAACTCCTGCTTTATTTAAATGTCGATCGGGGACGTCGTTGCGTATCTTTTCACCAGCCGAACGTTTTTTGAGCATCCGAATAAGTTTGGGACCCAATAAAAAGCTGATAAGTAGCGCAGTTACCGCAGCATAGGCAGAGCGGAAGGTAATATAGCGAAAGACTCGGAAAAAGGGAAAGATATCTGTTAATGGCAGCAACAGCTCAAAAAACATGTTAAGCTCTTCCCTGTATGTATTCGGTTACCCGCTCTAATTGCATTACCCGACTTCCCTTAAGTAAGAGCAGATCACCGGACTGAAGATAGTTCTCAGCATTCGTACAGAGCTCCTCAATAGTAGTATAACAGTAAATACGCTTCTGTTCCTCTGGTAGCATACGCGCCAGGATCTGCTGAAACTCTTCCCCATAGAGAAACAGATGGGTGTTGAAGAGGCTTAAGGCGCGGCGAGCCACCTCTAGATGATACTGGGCGCTCTCCTTGCCTAGCTCCTTCATGGCGCCCAAGAGACACACTACGCGACCCTTCCAGTTCATGGCTGCTAGACTATGTAGCGATTCATACATCGATTCTGGATTAGCATTATAGCAATCTTGCAGGATGGCTACGCTCCCTGCTAGATATTGGGCTCTGCCAAAGGGAGGCTGATAGCTAGCTATGCCACGCGCTATCTCCTCTTCCGAACATCCTAGGTGACGCGCCGCTGCAACCGCGGCTAATATATTGTTAACCTGAAAGGCGCCGCTAATGGCGCTAGTGATCCGACGCTCATATAATTGCAAGGTAGAACCGCTTAGATCAGTATGAAATGAGTGAAAACCGGCGGTGTTACGCGGCCCAAAGGTTATTACTGGCACTGCAATACCTCGGGAGAGAAGGGGTCGGTAGGGCTCATCCTCGGCCACAAAGAGGGCTTGCAGGGCGGCGGAGCGAGCCGCAATATCCCGTTTTTCGCGGGCTATAGCCCTTTGAGAGCCAAAGATGCCAATATGCGCGCTGCCAATGTTGGTGATCAGCGCATAATGGGGGGCCAGCATTTGGGCTATCTGCCCAATTTCTCCCCTTCGATCGGTACCCGCCTCAAAGAGGGCAAAACGGTGGCGCTTGCGGAGTTCAAAGGCCGCCAAAGAGAGGCCGATAGCCGAATTGCGATTACCGGGGGTAAAATAGCTGGGTGCATGGGCGGTAAGTATGGCGGCTAGAAGCTCTTTGGTGGTAGTTTTGCCATTACTACCAGTAATGGCAATACGGGTAAGATTGTTAAACTGCCATAAATAATGATGGGCCATAGCGCGAAGTGCCCGGAAAGTATCTGCCACTACCATTAAGGCGCTCTGGGTAGCTGAGACTAGGGCATTCAATTTTTGGCGAAGGCGTCGGTAATAGCGATGACTGACAATGGCTGCAGCCTGACGCTGCAGTACCTGCGGCACAAAGTTATGCCCATCTTGGTGGCTCCCGGGCAGCGCAAAGAAGAGCATGCCGGAGTGGACCTCTCGAGAATCAATGGCCACCGCATGAATAGACATGCTGGCATTTCCCACCACAGTGGCCCGACAGCAATGGCGCATCTCTGAGATCTGAAAGAGATTGTCCATTATTCTGAGGACTCCGGTAACTGTGTAGGATCCTCCACCTGTATAATCTGCTCTTGATCAAGTAGATCAAAGCGATAGCGCCGTTGAGCGCGGGGAATAACTACCTGTGGTGAGCGCAGCACTGAAAGAGCGGTAATTATGCGCTTATTTTCCTCTATCAGTTGATCTTGGCGTTCGGTCAGGGCCAGCAACTCCTCTTTTATTTGGTTATAGCGATAGGCAAGCCAAACATTGACAAAGAGCAATATCAAAATTACGAACACTAAGGAAAAAAATCGGTTGCTCATGCTATTCTTCAATTATTGCTGGCGAGGGCTGCCGGGGCTTTTCCGCTACCCGCAGTCGGGCACTACGGCAGGAGGGATTAAGGGCTCTCTCGGAGGCTGTAGGACGCTGAGGATGGGGAGTGAGAAGGGTAATATGATTGGTCATCTGAAAATTGCGAAGGGTATGTTTTACAATACGATCTTCCAGCGAGTGAAAGGATATGCAGAGTATCCTACCGCCCGGCGCCAAAAGCCTCAGGGCCTGTGGGAGGGCCTTTTTTAAGCGCTCAAGTTCATTATTTACCGCAATACGCAATGCCTGATAGCTCCGGGTAGCTGGGTGAAGGGCGCGACGACGATAGGCGGGAGGTTGGGCCCGCTGAATAATTTTATTAAGGGTTTGGGTATCTTGAATGGGGCGGCGGCGGCGCTCAGCAACAATATGTCGGGCTATAGCGGCGGCCTGCGGCTCTTCGCCATATCCTTTAAGGATGCGGGTAAGCTCAGAATGCGAGGCCCGCTGCACAATGTGAGCAGCAGAGAGCGGCTGTTCTCTATCTAAGCGCATGTCCAGCGGCGCCGGAATACGAAAACTGAATCCGCGTGAGCTACTTTGCAAATGCACGGCTGAAATACCCAAATCAAAAAACACTATTTGAGGAGGCCTGCCGCGGTAATTGGCAAGAAACTCATCAAACCAGGCGGTTTCAAAGCGCACCCGTTCGGCAAAACATTTGAGGCGCTCTCTGGCACGTAGGATCATCTCATCATCCCTGTCAACACAAATCATCTGCAGAGCGGGATAGGCTCTTAAGAGCGCTACGCTATGCCCGCCCTCACCCACCGTGGCATCAATACCAAGCGAGGCGGACTGCACAGCGGGCGAGAGCCAAGCTACCACCTCCGGTGTAAGCACCGCAGTATGTAGTAGACTCAGCTCTGCCACTGTGCCCCCCTCTCGAAAAATAAGGACAAATCAGAGAAGCCCTCCCAGTTGTTGCCCCAACTCTTCGGCGGCAATCTCAAACTCCTCATCATTGTCTTTCAGATATTGTTGGTGAAGGGTAGCGTCCCATAGCTCCAGATATTTATCCAATCCCAGTACAATACACTCCCGCTGCAGCTGAGCTGCCTCCCGCAATGCCGGTGGTATATGGAGGCGCCCATTTTTGTCTATGGGGCATTCCTGTGCCGGCGCAATAATCCGCCGCTGAATAAGACGGGTGCGTTTGCTGAGAGGCGAAGCTAAATGAAGAATACTATGGGAAAGATGTTGCCAAATCTCCGGCGGAAAAAGATAGAGACATTGGTCAATACCGCGGGTAATCACTAAATGCTCGCCACTAATTGCGGCTCGCATACGAGCGGGGATCATGAACCGTCCCTTCTCATCTAGGCTGTTACGATATTCACCGGTAAGCATTATTGGTTACACCTACTATTGTTCTCATAGAGCCTATTTTAATAAAGTTACCCACTTTTTACCACTATTTACCACTAGAATTGTAAGGCTATTCTGGTTATATGTACAGCAAATATATGCAAAATAGTGAAAAAAAACCCTCTTTTACATAAATAAACTCAACAAATGTTGAGTATATTTATGGGCATTGGGGAGTGAACCTTCCTTAAAACTGACACAAAGGGGGCACCACCTGACACGCTAGGCCTAGAGCCAAAGAGAAAAAGAGAAAAAGAGGCGATTTCCTTTAGGAAACCATAATACTAGGCGCTATTGTCTGATCAATGATTGAAGCGCCAGCCGGGGGCCATTGCGCGTTGATCCGACCAGCTCACAACAATAGACATTGCGGGAAGCTCCCCTGCCTTATCCATATTGTTCTCCCCGTCAATATAGGTGATGTCCGGAAGGCGTTGCTAAGTGCTACGGCTGCTCTAGCTTTGGCCGTTGCTACTGGCGAGAATGATGCCTCCCGCGTCCAGCGCGGCCTCTGAAACCTTTTGCGCAAAAAAAATAGGGAGGGGGGGGGGGGGGGGGGGGGTAAACCCTTCCCTATCCTATTGGAACGGCACTTGCCTACCTCTTGAGCTACCGGCTATCCGCTATTGATAGCGGACTGCATGGAGGGCATCTGTTGTCAATCCCACCATATACAGGGTGTTATCGATGGCAGCCAGGCCGGTTGGGCGCTCTTCGCCCACGCTAAATTGGTTGGCCAGGCCCACCCGGGTTGCTCCACCACTAACGGTGTCTAGGGTATAGAGGGCATCTGTTACCTGTCCCACCATATAGAGGGTGCTGCCGATGGCGGCAAGATCGTTTGGCTCTGTCTCGGACACGCCAAAGCCGGCGGCCATACTGCCCACTTGGATTGCCCTACCATCGTCGGTGCCATCAGTGGGGTCAATGTTGAGGGTATACAGGACTTCATTGCTAAATCCCACCATATACAGGGTATTATCGATGGCGGCCAGGCCGGTTGGGAGGAGCTCATTCATGCCAAAGCCGGCAGACAGACTTCCCACCTGAATGGCACTACCATCGGTGGTACTATCATCGGGGTCAATGTTGAGGGTATAGAGAACTTTATTGATATCTCCCACCATATACAGGGTATTATCGATGGCGGCCAGGCCGGTTGGTTTGCCTTCGCTCACGCCAAATTCGGTTGCACCTCCCACCCGGGCTAGGTTACCAGTAGTAGTGTCTAGGGTATAGAGGGCATCACTGATGAATCCCAGCATATAGAGAGTGTTGCCAATGGCTGCCAGGCCAAATGGTCGGCCTTCGACCACGCCAAAGCCGGAGGTTGGACCCCCTACGCGGACTGCTTCTCCCACCTCTACTACAGTTCGGCAGGTGGTGCCGATTTCGCCAGAAATGCCTATAAGTGCAAAAAATAGAGGTTGATCACAACTCACACAGCGGCTGAGACCTTCCCTAGGGGCATCTATGAGAGATGAGGGGGTGCCGTTAACGCAGGCATAGCCATACCTAGTCGGGCTACCACCACCATTCGCAGCCGGACAGGCTATTAAAACTGCCACTAAAAGTAGCACCAGGACTCCTAAAATAGCCCCTAGCGCGCCGTAGCGCACCTTAAAAATGTTATTTAAAGACATATAAACTCCTCCGTGTTCTTTTATTTATAACTACTATTCCTATACTTATAGTATAGTTAATAATTCTATAAATCTATAGTTAACTTTCTTTTTTTAAGATAATTTTTAGATTAAACCTCCTATGCACCACCTCCCTCTCCGTAGGAGAATAGCATGAGGTAGCGTTAGTACTGTATGCAAGAATGGGCATGCAGAATCACGTGAAGAGCCTACACGCTCCTATCGAACAGTGAATCGAACAGTGACCAGGGGGCGCGAAAGGAATGCTTTTCCCAGAAGATGCCCCTTCAATATGAATAGGCCTTTTTTTTCCAAAATTGCTAGAAGCATACCCGGAGGCTACCTAGGAGCCGGTAGTGCCGGCTAGCGTCAGAGCTCTCTTTATGTGCCGTATACAAAAATATATAGTGTACAAGATAGTATAAAATAAGCTGTGCGAGATGTCGATACTTACCATATAAGATTTATGCTATAAGATTTATAATATGAGAGAGCCTTAGGAGAGTGGTAGAGAGAAGAAATGCAGAAAAAAAGAGAAGGTAGTAGTTGCCAAATAAAATACATTAATATATCTTATATTAAAACAATAGTGAGCAGTTGGTGCTGTTCTCATCAAAGATTTTAGTAGTACAGGTAAATAGACAATGGTGGCTAGGAGAGGGAATAACCAGGGAAAAATGACGGGGAGAATAGGAGAATTCTAACATGGAAAAACTTATAGAGAATCAGCGGGTAAATCGACGCCACAGCCGGGAGCGTCTCTCCTCTGGCTATAAGAAATCAATGCTCCGCAGCGCACAGAAGCTTTCGGTGTTGCAATCCAATCGGAGGCGCTCTATAGCTGATAATGTTGATTATATTATTGGACGCAGCTCTGCGCTGGTTGAGAAGCGGCGCCTTGGCCGCATAGCGGTAGCTAGAGAGAAAACTCTCTTGCGATCAGATGGCGCGCGCCGCCTCTTCTTGTCTCAACGCAATAGACGGCCCTTTCTAGCAGCTCTCCAGATATCTTTCTATCCGGCAGAGGTCTCCTTTGTCGTTGCGGCTATTATGGCCCTCCTGCCGCTCAGCCTACTGCTCTCTCCCAACAGCAATATGGTTGCCCACACCTTTCAGTCGACCTTCTTTAGCCTACCGCTTCAGGCTCAGGTGTCGGCAGAATTGCGAGTCGCTCAAGAGCCTCAACTCTCTACGCTCTTGCCTGAGGAGGCCGAGAATGACTTTAGTAAGGTCAGCTATACCGAATTTACCCTTAGTAATGGAGATACTCTCTCCGATCTAGCCGAACGCCATAATATTACTGTAAGCACCTTAGCCAGCTTCAATAAAATAGATAATGCTCGCGCTTTACAGGCTGGTCGCCTCTATCGAATCCCGGACCGTGAGGGGCTCTTACATGTGGTAAAGCATGGAGAGAGTTTAGAGCAGATCGTATACAAATACGATACCGACATTAATGCGATATTAGATACCAATGACCTTCCCGATACCGCAATTGCGCCAGGTATGGAGCTCTTTATCCCGGGAGCCGCACTCAGTGATTGGGAGTTAAGACTGCTCTCTGGCGAGCTCTTCTCCTATCCGGTGTCCGGACGCCATACTTCGGGCTTTGGCTACCGTCGAGATCCCTTTACCGGTCTACGTCGCTTTCATTATGGTGTAGATTTGGCGGCCCCTACCGGTCGGACAGTGCGAGCTGCTATGGAGGGAAATGTCTCCTACATTGGTAATCAGGGCGGTGGCTATGGCAAGTATATGATACTCAAACACCCGGGAGGGTTTCAGACTCTCTATGCACACCTTAATGGATTTACTGTGAGTAGAGGGCAATCGGTGGCGCGTGGGCAGGTAATAGGTTGGGTAGGAAATACCGGGCGAAGCACCGGATCACATCTGCATTTTGCAATTATTCAAAATGGAAAATTTCAGAACCCCTATAATTATCTTCCTTAGCGAGGTAGTGGGAATCTAGTATGCGAATTATTATGGTTGTATTGGCGCTGCTTTTGGCGCTTTTTACCTTCCTGAGCTCTTTTCTAAGCGCTGATTCGCTTTCAGAAGCTACCACATCTCCATTTGCGATAGAGTTAGAAAGTAGCTTAGAATAAAGAGACGCGAGGAAGAGAGAGAAAGCCTTTCTCTGGCTCTCTTCTTTCTCTGTCGGTTGCTTCAGTTGTGCTTACGCAATTATAGCTACATAATGATAGCTACACAATTATAGCCGGCTATGCTACTATAGAGCTTGAAATATCCCTATGTCTCACTTTCCCACTATTAATAAATCCGATAAGTTGACCGATGTGCTCTACGATATCCGAGGCCCGGTGCTCTCTGAGGCCCAACATTTGGAGCAGCAGGGGGTAGCTATTCAGCATCTTAATATTGGAAATCCCGCGCCCTTTGGCTTTGATGCCTCAGCGCACATTCGCGAGAATATTGCGCTCAATCTTAGAGCGGCGCAGGGCTACTGTGAGAGCAAGGGAATCCCGGCAGCCCGAGAGGCGGTTCTTCATCATTATCGCCAGCAGGGAATAGCAATAGAGTCGATAGAGCAGATCTATATTGGCAATGGGGTAAGCGAGTTAATCGTTTCAGCAATGCAGGCGCTGCTCAATAATGGCGACGAAATACTAATACCGGCCCCGGATTATCCACTCTGGACTGCCGCGGTGCGTCTGAGCGGCGGCATACCCCGCCACTATCGCTGTGATGAAAGCGCCGATTGGCAGCCGGACATTGCTGATATTCGTAGTAAAATCGGAGTCCGTACCCGAGCCATAGTGATCATTAATCCCAATAACCCCACTGGAAGTCTCTATTCGCTGCAGCTCCTGCAAGAGATGGTTGAGTTGGCGGCCCGCCATCAACTTATTGTCTTTAGCGATGAGATATATGATCAGGTTATTTATGACCAACATCGCTTTTATAGTGTGGGCACGCTCTGTAAGGAGAGTCTCTGTGTACTCTTTAATGGTCTCTCAAAGAATTGGCGGGCCTGTGGCTACCGCGCGGGCTGGATGGTATTATGCGGCGCCACTGCCAGCAGTAGCGACTATCAAGAGGGGCTCAACATGCTTTCCAATATGCGTCTCTGTAGCAATGTACCCAGTCAGTTTGCCATTGCGCCGGCCCTGCAGCAGCCTAACGATGTACATGAATTGATAGCGCCGGGAGGGCGCCTCTATCAACAGCGGGCTCGCGCCCTTCAATATATTGAAGAGATTGAGGGTCTCAGCTGTGTGGCGCCGCGTGCCACCTTCTATCTCTTCCCTCGTCTAGAGCAGCGGCGCTTTAATATTACTAGCGATGTGCAATTTGCCTTTGATCTCTTGCGTCAGGCGCACCTCTTGGTGGTGCATGGCAGCGGCTTCAACTGCCCCGACCATCTTCATTTTCGTATAGTGTTTCTGCCGCAGGTCGAAGAGTTAGAGAGTGCTCTTGGCACATTGGGCAGTTTTCTGGCCAGTTATCGCCAGGGGGATTCCGTCCGCTATTAGCGCCTACCATTAATATTAATAATGAGCGCTAGCCATATTCGTACCCGCTATGCCCCCTCTCCCACCGGTCAGCAGCATATTGGGGGGCTGCGTACCGCCCTCTATAACTATCTCTTTGCCCGCCATCATAAAGGCCGTTTTCTATTGAGGCTAGAGGATACCGATCGCAAACGCTACCAACCGGGAAGCGAGCAGGATATAGTTTCTGCGCTCCAGTGGCTAGGTATTGAATGGGATGAGGGCTATCTGAAAGGCGGCCCCCAAAGCCCCTATCAGCAATCGGAGCGCCGGGAGATCTACCAGCGCTATGCTACCGAGCTGGTGACACAGGGCGCCGCCTACCATGCCTATGATCCATCCGAAGAATTGGAGGAATTGCGAAAGCTGGGAAGGGGCTATGATAGGCGTGGCGCCTCCCGCTCGGCCGCTGAAAACCGGGTACTAGCCGCGCGAGGGGTGCTACCGGTGGTACGCCTACATACCCCGCCGCAGGGTGAGCTAGCTTTTGATGATCTTATACTGGGAGAGGTTTCCCGCCGCACTGCCGACATGGCAGTTGATCCAGTGCTGCTAAAATCGGATGGCCTTCCCACCTATCATTTAGCAAGCGTGGTGGATGATCACCTGATGGCCATTACCCATGTATTACGATCCCAGGAATGGCTCTCTTCAACCGGGATCCACCTGCTACTCTATCAGGCACTATCCTGGGAGCCGCCCCACTTTGCCCATCTGCCACCTATTATGGGGAAGGATGGCAAGAAGCTCTCCAAACGGCAGGGAGCTACTGCAGTGCTGGATCTCCAAACTGCGGGCTATCTGCCGCAGGCGCTCTGTAATTACATTGCCCTCCTGGGTTGGGCCTGGGATGATAAGCGGGAGCGCTTTAGCTTAGCAGAACTTATTGAGCACTTCTCATTAGCGGGGATCCAACGTTCGCCGGCCAGCTTTGATCTCCAGAAATTGCAATGGCATAATCGCAGCTACCTGCAGGAGCTCCCGCTGGCGGAATTTGAAGCGCTTCTCTATCCCTACTTTGAGAGGGAGGAAGGGACGCTCTCGGCAACTCGCCGCCGCCAGATCGCCACTGCGGCGCCCTTCGTCCAACCGCGTATTGCTACCCTACAGGAGGCGCCACAATGGTTAATTTTTTGCCGTCCAGGAGCTTCTCCTCCCCTGGTGAGGAGCCAGATGCTTAAGGGATCATTGAGGGTGCCACAGGCCATCGCCATATTGCAAGCCTTGCAGAATGAGCTAAAGCAGATCTATGCGCAGGCGGCAGAGGCGGGAGCACTGCTTAAGGTGCTAAGTCAACGGGAGGGCTACCCGAGTGGCGCATTTATGGCTTTGGTGCGCTACACCCTGAGCGGCAGCCCGGTCTCCCTGCCGATGGAGGCGCTCTTTGCATTACTACCGATGGCCGAGGCGCATCAGCGCCTCCACAGAGGCCTAGCCGAATTGCAAGAAAGGGGGTAAAGTACTATATGAATAGCCAATCCAGCGCCGTTGATAGCGGCAGCATGACCGATATTGTCTCACTTTGCAGACGGCGTGGCTTTATCTATCCCTCTTCAGAGATCTATGGCGGGCTCGCTTCAACCTGGGATTATGGTCCACTAGGGGTAGAATTAAAGCGCCAGCTCCAGAATCGCTGGTGGGAGGCTATGACCCAGCAGGAGCGCAACATTGTGGGACTGGATGCCTCGATCCTCATGCATCCCCGAGTGTGGGAGGCATCTGGACATGTAGAGAATTTTAGTGATCTGCTGAGCGAAGATACTGTAACCCATCTCCGTTATCGTTGGGATCAGCTAAGCGAAGAATGCCGCGCCACTATGCAGAGCCCCGATGGCAACCCGCTCAGCCCTCCACGCCCCTTTAATCTGATGTTCTCTACCCATATTGGGGCGGTGGCCGATGATGCCGCCCGCATCTATCTGCGCCCAGAAACTGCGCAGGGCATCTATGTTAACTTCCGTAATGTGCTCCAATCCAGTCGGGTTAAGATACCCTTTGGTATTGCGCAGATTGGCAAGGCCTTCCGTAACGAGATAGTGACCAAGCATTTTATATTTCGCACCTGTGAATTTGAGCAGATGGAGATGCAGTATTTTGTACTGCCGGAGGAGGCACCGCGCTGGTTTGCCCACTGGAGGGATAAGCGATTGGCCTTTTACCATGCGTTGGGCATTCGTCCTGAGGTATTGCGCCTCCGCCCCCACGCCTCCGATGAGCTGGCACACTATGCGCAAGAGGCGGTTGATATTCAGTACCAGTTTCCCTTTGGCTGGCAGGAATTGGAGGGAATCCACAACCGTGGTGATTGGGATCTTCGCCGCCATATGGAGTATTCCAAGAAGGATCTGCAATATCTAGAGGAGGCGGGTCGCCGTTATACCCCCTATATTGTCGAAACCTCTGCCGGCCTTACCCGTAGTGTGCTTATGGTACTCTGCGAAGGCTATCGTCTTCAGCAGCTAGAGAAGGAAGAGCGCACCCTATTAGCACTTCATCCATCGCTGGCTCCCATTACGGTAGCGGTATTTCCTCTACTGAAAAAGGATGCGCTACCGGCGCGTGCCGAGAAGATTGAAGAGGAGCTCCGCAAGCATTACCGCACCTTCTTTGATATTTCGGGGGCCATCGGACGGCGTTACCGACGGCAGGATGAGATAGGCACCCCACTCTGTCTTACCGTTGATCATCAGAGCTTGCAAGATCAGAGCGTGACCCTGCGTGAGCGGGATAGCATGCAGCAGCAGCGGGTCAAAATAGCGGCCTTGCGAAGTAGCATTGATACTCTGCTCGCTCAGTGGCAGCCGGCCCATCATCAACGGTGAGCGCTCCTACGCTTCTAGAGCGCCTGCGTCGCCGTGCGCTTATTGCACAGTGTAGCGACCCGGCGGTGGCCTCAGCTCTTGAAGCGGGCCAGCTTACCTTTTATATAGGCATTGATCCTACCTCTCCCAGTCTGCATGTGGGACATCTAATACCGCTCATGCTACTCTATTGGCTGGCTAAGTTGGGGAATCGACCAATTATTGTGATAGGTGAAGCCACCGCCCGCATTGGAGATCCCTCTGGTCGAGAGGAGGCGCGGGAGCTGCTGGGCGAGGAGCAGATAGCTGCCAATGCCCAGCGTATTCGGCAGCAGCTTCAGCAGCTGAATAAGAGGCAGGGAATAACGGCAACGCTAGTCTCTAATACCGAATGGCTTTCTGATCTACGCTATCTGGATTTCCTGCGCCACATAGGCTATCACTTCTCGGTTAACCGCATGCTGAGTTTCGAAAGCTACCGCCGCCGTCTGGAGCGAGGGCTCTCTTTTATTGAATTCAATTATCAGCTCTTGCAGTCCTATGATTTTCTGCAGCTGCATCAGCGCTATGGCTGTCAACTGCAGATTGGCGGTGATGATCAATGGGGCAACATTGTGTCGGGCATAGATCTTATACGGCGTATTAGCCGTCAGGAGAGCTATGGTATTACCACCCCGCTGGTTACCAATGCGCAAGGTCAGAAGATGGGGAAGACTCTGAGCGGCGCGATCTTCTTAGATAGTGAATATACCTCACCCTACGACTTCTTTCAATTCTGGCGCAACATTGATGATCGAGATCTTTCCCAAGCGCTCTTGCGCTACACCATGCTGGATGAGCAACAGCTTCAGACACCCCCGGATGCCACTGCCTCAGCCATCAATCTCCTTAAGGAGCGTTTAGCCTTTGAGGTAACCAGCATGGTACATGGAGCAGCAGTAGCGCAGGAATGCCGGGCGAGCGCTCGACGGCGCTTTGGCACAGATGGTGATGGTGGAGAGTTGGCTCCCGACGCTACCCTAAGCCAGGCCCAATTAGAAAAGGGAATAGCGGCGCTGGATCTCTTCTTAGCATGCCCCTTCCTGCAGAGCCGTAGTGAGGTACGACGGCTTATTGATCAGGGAGGCGCCAGCATTAATGGCCAGCCAATTGACGATCCTACCACCATCATTGGCAGTGAAGCGCTAGTGGAGGGACGACTTCTTCTACAGGTTGGCAAGAAACGTCACTGGTCGCTAGCGGTGGAATAATATTAGTGATGCCCCACAGCGCAGCCCAGATTAATCTAGCCGGCACTTGGCAACTGCAAGGCGCCCCCCTCCCCGCCCCCATTGATATTGAGATACCGGGGGATGTCTACAGCGCGCTTATTAAGGCCCAAATTGCTCCCCATCCCTATTGGGGGCGCAATGAGTTAGCTTGGCTGAAGTTTGCCAAGGAGTGTTGGACTATACGGCGCAGCTTTGAGCTAAGCCAGGAGCTAGCTTCCAACTCGCTGGCCTATCTCTCGATCTATGCTATAGACACCTGCGCCGCACTTCTTATTAATGGCCAGCCGGTGCATGAAAATCGATCCATGTTTATCCCGCTACTATGCAATGTGGCGCCCTATCTCCGCCGCGGCGCTAATCAGCTAGAGGTACAGTTTGAATCGGCCGAGTTATATGCTGCAGCCCGCGCCGCGCGCCACCCCTACCCGGTTCCCACCTCCCAATTTCCCGTACAATCGTCGCATCGCAACTTTGTGCGCAAGGTACAATGTCACGCTGGATGGGATTGGGGGCCGGCGTTAATGACTGCCGGACTCTATGGTCAGGTGGTGATTGACTTTAACCGGGCATTGGCTATTGAGCAATGCAGTGCGCTTCCCACATTGCGCGGCTCGCAGGGAGAGGTGCAGCTAATGCTTCAGCTATTTTGTCAACAGCCGGGAAGTTACTCACTGCAACTTAGGTTGGGAGAGCGCCAGCAGCAGCGGACTCTGCAGTTGGAGGCGGGACGCCACACCCTGCAGGAGAGCATATCCATTGATAACCCTCAGTTATGGTGGCCGGCGGGCTATGGTAGTCAGCCGCGCTACCAACTTACCTGTGAGATTGCTGGCAATCTTCGCAGCTGGCCATTGGCCTTTCGCCATCTTAAGCTAGAAAGCCGAGAGGATCGCTACGGCAGTTTATTTCAGCCAATTATCAATGGGATGGCAATTCTGAGCCGCGGCGCCAACTGGATACCTACCGATGCGCTTCCGGCGGCGCAGTCCGCGGCACGGAGCTATCATTTATTAGATAGCGCAGTGGCTGCCAACATGAATATGCTGCGGGTGTGGGGTGGCGGACAATATGAGCCCAATTGGTTCTATGAATATTGCGATAGCATTGGGCTTATGATATGGCAGGATTGTATGTTCTCCTGCTCGCTCTATCCAGCAGATAGCTCCTTTCTCTCTTTGGTTCAGCAGGAGGTTGAGTGTCAGTTGCTGCGCCTTAGGCATCATCCCTCTATTGTGTTGTGGTGTGGCAACAACGAAAATGTGGGGGCATTGGGCTGGTACGAGGAGTCCCAAAGAGCGCGGGATCGCTATATTGTAGATTATGATCGACTTAACGAGGGGGTCATTGGCACCACGGTGCGCCGTGTAGATCCGAGCCGTCCCTTCTGGCCCAGCTCGCCCTGTAACGGGATTGATGATTACTCCGATAATTGGCATGACGATAGTCGGGGCGATATGCACTATTGGAGTGTATGGCACGAAGGGAAGAGTTTCGAGGCCTATCGGGAGGTTATTCCCCGCTTCTGCTCGGAGTTTGGATTTCAGTCACTCCCTAGCCTGAAGAGCATTGCTAGCTACGCCGATCCCCACGACTGGAATCCAACCAGCCCAGTGATGGAACACCATCAGCGCCACCCCCGCGGCAATAGCATTATCTTAGAGACCATCTCCCGTTATTTTCGCTTTCCTAAAGATCTTCCCAATATCATCTATCTCAGCCAGCTCCAACAGGCGCTGGCCATACAGTGGGCGGTAGAATACTGGCGCGCCCACCGCGAGCGCTGCGCCGGCATGCTCTATTGGCAGCTTAATGAGGTATGGCCCGGCGCCTCATGGTCCTCAATAGAGCACAATGGCGATTGGAAGCTGTTGCACTATGCGGCGCGCCGCTTCTATGCGCCGCTGCATATTGCGGGATATGTGGAGGAGGCGCCGCGCGGCGCAGATCGCCAACAGCACATAATACTCTACAGCGAGCTCCTGGAGGAGACTGAGTGTCAGGTGGAGTTGCGCTGGTATAGCGCCGCCGGCAGGCTGCTGGAAAAGAGAGATTTTTCAAGGAGACTTCAGCCGCGCACCGCGGTAGAGGTAGAGGAATTGGCGCCGGCTCAGTTAAGGGACCTCCAGCCTATACTCTTTATGCATCTCTGGTCCCTCCAGAGGCCGCAGCTCTGCGCCAAAAATATATTGCTCTATGAGGCGCCCAAGCGCTATGCTCTGGCTAAGGTGAATATTGAGGTGGCCCTGGCTACCATGACAGGCAAAGCTGAGGGAGCGTCGGGGATCTCAATACGGCTTAGCGCTACCCAGCCGGCGCTCTATGTAGCCCTAGCATATCAAAAGAGTTGGTCGGGCTTTAGTGATAATCTCCTCCATCTTCTGCCCGGCGAAGAGCGGCAGATTAATTACCCAATGCCACCGGAGCATCTGGTAACTCCTGAGCAATTTCGTAGCGAGCTGGAGATCTTTGATTTGGCCTCTAGTGGGTTATAGGATGGTAGGGGTAGGCGGTTGCTTCAGTTCTGGCGGTGGCGGTAGAGATCGGTTAGATTAATTCCCCTAGAGATTTATCCAATTCCCTTTGCTAGGGCCTAATTATGCTCGGTTTCATTGAATAAAAATCCCTCCACCTTAAATTGCGCTATATCTTTAACAATATCCTCCAGCTTACCTCGCACCCACTCATGCTTATTCTCATACTTGGTATGAATATAGGCCTCAGTCTCTCGATAATAGGGGGTAGATAGTGCATATTCAATCTTAAATTGTCTCTCAGGGTCGCTAGTTTGATACGAATTAAGCCGACTTTTTATATTACGGGTAATGCCTACCCTATACTCCTGTGGAAAGTGGGGGTGGGATATAACATAGACATATTTTTCCTCTACATAGCGGTCACCTTTATCGGTGCGCTCTGGCGGATCGGTAAAATAATGTATACCTGGTAAATATCCCTCATCCCCCTTTACCAGACCTTCGGTATAGACCTCCTTTTCTATTCGCACCTTTACCAATTGGTAGGCTTGATGTGAGGTATCTATGCCAATCCATTGTCTCTTTAATTTCTCAGCGGCTACACAGGTGGTGGCGCAGCCACAGAAGGGATCAAGTACCATATCGCCCTGGTGGCTACTGGCCTGGATAATGCGCTCTAAAAGAGCTAGCGGTTTTTGGGTGGGGTAGCCAACATACTCCCTTTTGCTTCGTGCTGCTATTCTTATTTCCCACCAATTTTCTGGTATTTTCCCCCGTTCTCGATATTTTTTAATATCCTCTTGGCTAAAGGTGCCATCGGTAGACATAGCGCGTCGTAAGCTTTGCTGAGGATCTTTGAAGGGTACTCGTACCTCGTCAGCACTGAATATCCAGCTCTCTCCCTTTGAGTACCAAAAGATAGAGTCTGTCTTTCGATTAAATTGCCGCATATTGGGAGAGCCGGGGCCATGGTAGCACCATACAATTTCATTTCTAAAATTCTTCTCCCCAAAAATACAATCCAGCAATAACTTCAGGTAGTGACTCATGGTAGGGTCGCAATGAAGGTATATACTCCCGGTCGCATTGAGTATCCGGTGGCACTCTATAAGACGAATTGCCATGTAGACTAAGTAGCAGAAGTTATAGGAGCTTCCTCCCTCAATGCGCTTAACCGCATTCAAAAGATGCCAAATATGGTCATGATCTTCCGCTATAGTCTGTAGCCACTCCTCCTTTACATCTTCTTGGGTAAATATATCCTTAAAGCTGGCCCCGGCGGCGCTACTGCCTAGGGGGGCGGTAAATACCTTTTTCTTATTGAAGGGCGGGTCTAGGTAAATAAGATCAATACAATTGGTATTTATACCCTGTAAAATTTCTAGGTTATCCCTACAAAAGATGGTTCTGGCGGCTACATTACAGTGGGCCATAGTTAATGCCGGTATCTATAGTCTATCATTTTGAGCGGTGCTGTTGCCATCGGCCTATATCTATATTGAGGGGATTAAATAGCTACCCGGACTGCCCCTCCCTTCGGCAACTTTTTGTGCCGGTGGAGAGAGTATTTCTATTCCCTAGGATGGCACACTCAGCTATTAGTTGCCCTTCAGTAGCTTCGCTATATCGCCCGGTAGCTGGATATGAAACTCCTTTTCATATGCGGCGATGCTCTTCCAAGCCTGTTGAAACATATCTACAATATCTGCTCCCCTTTTCTGTGCAGTGAGGAGATCTGCCTGTGCGTCTGGCCACTGCTTTAGACAGATCCGGCATATTGAGCGCATAAAATAAACTATGCCAAAATCCAGGCCCAGTTCAATAGCGCGGCTGTAGTCCTTAATGGCCTCTGTATATTCTCTTAATCCAAAATGAACGACCCCTCGATTATAATAGGCCGCAGTATAACTAGGCTGTAATTTAATGGCTCGGCTAAAGTCCTTAATAGCCTCTTCATATTTCTTTAGAGCATTATAGGCATTGCCTCGATTATCGTAAGCCTCAGCATAACTAGGCTGTAATTTGATGGCTTGGTCATAGTCCTCAATAGCCTCTTTGTAATTTTTTAGATCACTATAGACATTGCCTCGATTATTGTAGGCCTCAGCAATGTTGGGATTTAGCTCAATCGTGCGGTTGTAGTCCTTAAGGGCCTCTTTATATTTTTTTAAGTTACTATAGACAGTGCCTCGATTATTGTAGGCCGCAGCATAATTGGGCTGTAATTTAATGGCTTGGTCATAGTCCTCAAGAGCCTTTTTGTAATTTTTTGTTTCAGTGTGTACAGTGCCTCGGTTATTGTAGGCCTCAGCAATGTTGGGATTTAGCTTAGTTGCCAAGCTGTACATATCTATTGCTTGATCAAATTGGGCTAGCATAAAAGACATATTACCGACCTGGAATACCGCTTGTGCCGCTATCTCCTGTCTATTATCGCCCTTTGGGTGAGAGCGCTCTTCTACAACCCTTCGTAGGCCGTTGACAATATTCTGCCAGCCATCACTCTCTGGTTCCCAGGTATTAAGAGGTTTTCCATGCTTAGGTAGAACCTGAAAATCACTTAATGTGTGATTTTCCCAGTCACAGCGCTCCAGTATAATGGGAATAATTCGTATTTTTTGCGCGTGGTACGACAATGCCTCTGTGAGTTCCTTATTACAATTTTTGGAGGCCAAACTAGAGGCTGAGATAAGGTAGAGCAGAATATCCGAACCTTTAATATGTTCTGCTATCTCCTTTTCCCATCTATCGCCGGGGAGCATTTGATCATCTCTCCAAATCTCTATCTCTCCATTCTGTTCCATAACGGCTAGGTATTTGATAAGTTTGTTCTTGTATTCCTCATCTTGGTGCGAGTAGGTAATAAACACTTTGTAAGGTGCGGACATGCTTTTTATATACTGATACTATAGCAAGGGGAATTATAGCAAAAGTAGCCCAAACTTATCAATTAAACAGTTCTTCAGCATTTTTGGGCTGGTAAGTTCCTATTGCGTCAATAATTTCCTGTAAATTGCCCCGCACCCATTCATGTCTATTATCAAACGTTTCGTGGATATGTCGTTCTAATGCCCTATAGTGTTCAGTAAGTAATGAATGTTCCAGCTTATATGCTCGGTTGGGGTCGCTGGTTTGGTAACTATTAAGACGGCTCTTAACATCACTGGCAATACCTACCTTATACTCTCCCCGGTATTGCGGGTGGGATATAACATAGACATATTTTTGGTCTGCGGTATGCACCCCACCATCGGTACGCTCTGGCGGATCGGTAAAGTAATGTATATCTGGTAAATATCCCTTGTCCCCCTTTACCAGCCCTTCGGTATAGACCTCTTTTTCTATTCGCACCTTTACTAATTCATAGGCTTGGTGTGAGGTATCTATGCCAATCCATTGCCGTTTCAGCTTCTCAGCAGCCACACAGGTGGTAGCACAGCCGCAGAAGGGATCAAGTACCATGTCGCCCTCATGGCTACTGGCCTGGATAATGCGCTCTAAAAGAGCTAGCGGTTTTTGGGTGGGGTATTTAGTTCGCTCTCTTGCCATAGCGTTTATTACTGGTATCTCCCACACATCTCTCATTCGTTGGTATTCTCTTAAATACTGCCTGTGAGTAGAATTATCAGGATGCCGTATTTCCTTATATCTCCCTTTATCATCCTCTTTAGTAAACTTCGTTTTTGAAAAACTGCTAATTTTTTCGCTACTACCTTTATCACTAAAAAATGTATCTTTGCCTTTTCCGTAAAAAAAGATGATATCATGTTTTCGTTTGAAAGCATTTTTTGGCTGTCCTGTTCCTTGATAACTCCATACAATTTCATTTCGTAAATTTTTTTCTCCAAATATACAATCCAGCAGTATCTTCAAATAATGACTCATGGTAGGGTCGCAATGAAGGTATATACTCCCGGTCGCATTGAGTATCCGATGGCACTCTATAAGACGAATTGCCATGTAGGCTAAGTAGCAGAAGTTATAGGAGCTTCCTCCCTCAATGCGCTTAACCGCATTCAAAAGATGCCAAATATGGTCATGATCTTCCGCTATAGTCTGTACCCATTCCTCCTTTACATCTTCTTGGGTAAATATGTCCTTAAAGCTGGCCCCGGCGGCACTACTGCCTAGGGGGGCGGTAAATATCTTTTTCTTATTGAAGGGCGGGTCTAGGTAAATGAGATCAATACAATTGGTATTTATGCCCTGTAAAATTTCTAGGTTATCCTTACAAAAGATGGTTCTGGCGGCTACATTACAGTGGGCCATAATTAATGTCTATATCTATAGTTTACCACTTTGAGTGGTGCCGTTGCCATCGGCCTATACCACCTATATTGAGGGGATGGAAGATCAGTCGCCCCCTACCCTATTTTCAGTGGTAGCCAAAGCGCGCAACAAAATTGTCAGAAAGGGCGGTGGCTATTCCACCACCAATGTTCCCTGTCGGTCAATATCAATATCTTTACGCAACTCCGGTATGGGCCTCCAGGTTACCAATATCCCTATCACCGGATCCCATACATAGCGGGGAAGAGCTCCGCTTCGGCTCTCCAACGTGGGCGAGGCGCTGAGCTCAAATTCTAAATCCCAATCTACTAGGTGATGCACAACCCGCAGCGAGATATCTTGGAGCTTAAAGAGTCCCCGTTGCAAATCGGCCATGTCAAAGATATTAATAGATCGGAGAAGATCCAGAAAGAAATTACGAGGGGTACGTCCAGTAGTTGCGGCCAGCTCTGGTATATAGAGGTATATCTGGTCATTAAGTATGGAGCTACTTAAAGTGATCTCTAAAAATTCATGAATAAAGAATGAAAAATTAAATCCCAAACGAAAATTACTTTGGGTAAAACGTTGGAGATCAATAAGGAGGGTGCTGTTAAATGCAAAAGAGAAACGTATGCGGTTCTTCCAGAAAGGATCAATCTCAAAGCTCTCATTTATTGAGGCCTGTACATTGGTGGGGCGCAGTTGACGGGGGCCTTGATCTAGCCATGGTGAGGAGAGCTGGCTGTTACGAAAGTTGGGGTTGAATTGTATATCATCGACATATTGCATATTGAATTGGGCATTAAAGAACCAAGCGCGAAAGGTCACATTTAATGAATCAATGTAGGATTCCTCTAGGTTGGCTGTGAGTTGAGAAGAGAGCGAAAGCTCATTATCCAGAAAGGCCAGTGCGGCGCGTGCGGTAAAGGGCTCTACATTCCAGATATCGGAATCGGCGCGCTCGGTGGCTAAGAAGGTGGCACCCAACGACAATGGCCCAAATTGTAGTCCCAGCGTAGAGGAGACACGTTGATCCAGAGGCGGGAGACGATATTCCGTCTGTAGCGATTGATTAGCACCTAATATGTTCCACACAATATTAAGGCGTGTCAGATGCGCGGTAATTGTTTCAGGATCCCATCCCAGTAACCTAGTTTGATATTGAGGCGCACCTGCTGCATCTATACTCTCCAGATCATATCTGAGAATTTCAGTATTAATGGAATAGGCTAGCGAACTAGTGCGAAGCGGGTCGATCTCTTGCAGAAAAAAACTAGAAAGCATCATGTTATTATTGATGTCAAAGAGATTATAGTCATAACTTTGGTTGCGCAGGCGGGTGCGTTCAGTGTCGCTGAGCTCCTGATCAGCGAGCAGGGTGCGATACCGACCGTTAAAGACAGCAGATCCCTCAAATCTCAGGTAGTTCTCATAAAGATTCATTACATACCCCAGCCGCAGTTGGTTATCGCTGGTATAGGTAGAATAGAGCAGATCAAAGTTGACATCACTGGCCTGTCGCCAGACCTGATTGTCTGTGTTGAGCTGGATGTTATTGCTACTATCTAGATTGTAATTAATGGCATAGTCTAGCGGTTGCCGGGGACGCCAATCTTCACCACTATCTAATATTTCAATTTCCCGATATGGAGAGTCTGCCTCATCCTCCGCCTCTTGACTTGGCTCTTGGCCCTCTGCCTCCCAAGGAGGGCGCAATGCTACCTCAATACTGTCAGCGGTGTCGGTAGTGCCCTCTGCCACAGAAAGGGTGCTACCACTGGCAATCGCCGGATTGAGTAATGTGCCACTTATTCCAAAGCGGATGTTGGGAGTTACCGCATTGCTGGGATAAAAGAAGGCTCTTTGGGGACTGTTTTGTGCAGCCAGCACATGGGCTGGCAGGAGGTTGCTATCGGCATTCCTGCTTAACCAATTAAGTGAGAGGGTGATATCGCTAAATTGAATTTGAGATATAAAGGGATCTAATGGCTGGGCAAAGGTTAAGGAGGAAGCGGAACGCCACTGAAAGCTATTGGTTGTGGAGGTGGTGGTGGTAGTCAAAAAGGGTTCTGCGCCCGAAATTATGGAGAACCAATCGTTTTCCTCGGCCCGATCACCGTAATCCTGAGTAATAAAGCGATCACTGTATATCTCAAAAATCAATTCACTACGAAAACTATCCAACGCCAGACTGAGATTAACATCCATAAAATAGCGTATGGGAAGGGTAATGCCCAATGTGCTAGTTACTACCCAGCGTTCAATGGCCTGATTGTTCTCCCCATAGAGTGTGGTAAAGTTGCCCGCGCCATTAGGAAAAATGTGACGGCTAGCGGCAATCGCAGTTTCAAAACGGAATCTCTCAAAGGGCTCAAGATTATTGAACAATCCATCCAGCCCCACATAGACCCCTAAGCGGGAATAGTAATCAATCAGCAGTTTTAAGTACCAATCGCTATTCAGGGGGTTTTCCGCGACGGCCTCTGGCGAGTCTCTGAGAAAGATACCATCCACAATCTGTCGTCGTCCCTCACTAGAGGAGCGCTGCAAAAAAGATAGGCGATCTTGGGCGGGCGGCTTCCGGCCAATAAAGTAGGTGGTAGTCTGAATGAAGAAGCCCTCCCGCTCACGAGCCCCAAATACCGGATGAAAGAGTATCTCATCTCCCGGTCGGAAGAAATAGGGAAAATAAAGGAGGGGGATCTCACCAACATACAGCGTGGCATCTTGTAGCCCCCATTCTCCCTCCCCTAGTATCCATACCTTAGAGGCCTCAATGCGATAGTAGGGGTCAAGCGCCGGCGAGGAGGTGATAATTACATCCTCCATTACCACCACATCATCGGTAGAGCGAGAGATAAATTTTGCCTGATAGCGAAAGGTAGTGTTATCTTCCCCCGATTGCTGGGTAACGCCCCTTCCCTGTACCAAGTAGCCATCCCAATCATCAGTCTGAAAGGTAAGCGTATTGCCAAAAAACTCTTCGCTGCCCGACTCCCGTGTTATGGTATAATGTACCTCCCCGCGGGCGGTAAAGAATCTTTCATCTTGGTTGAGTATTAGCTCCTGAGCCTCAATGGTATGGGTGACATTCTCAGTGCTATCGATAAACTCTACCAATACTCCTCCCTGAAGCCGTACATATTTCTCATCACTCTCGCTAATGCCGAAATAGTCGCCGATCAACGCCGACTCAATTATTGCCCGCCGGCCCCCATCGGTGGATGGGCTATCTACTGCACGCTCTGCGGGATCTATCTGGTAATGCTCATAGAGACGCTGGCGGAGCTGGCCCACATCACCTTGGGTGGAGAGTTCCAGCTGCTCTAACCAGTTTACTAACTGAAAGAAATTGAGTGATTCTATATCCTGTGGCAATGTTTCGCGCTCTAGATCTCGGATAGGCGCCTCATCCTCTTTGCTCTCTACGGTGGTAGAGTCGGTAGTCGATTCTGTTGCGGGACTATCGAAATCATCACTAATATCCTGCGCTCCTAGAGGGAGTAGGCCCACCAATAATGCCAGGGTGGTTAGCGAGGCAAGAGACAATAGGCGAACAATAGCTCACTCTCCTTCAGCGTGTACTATGCAACCGCTCTTTCATAAATGCGCCGGTATGGGATTGGGAGCAATCCATAATCTCCTCTGGACTGCCGGCAGCCACTATCGCTCCGCCACCGTCACCTCCCTCCGGTCCTAGATCAATAATATAATCAGCCTGTAATATCACATCAATGTTATGCTCAATAACGGTTACCGTATTCCCCCGATCAACTAGCTTATGCAGCGGCTCCATTAGATGGATTATATCCTTAATGTGCAATCCAGTAGTTGGCTCGTCAAGTATATAGAAGGTCTGCCCGGTATCACGCTTTGCCAATTCGTTGGCCAGTTTAATGCGCTGCGCCTCACCTCCTGAAAAGGTAAGCGCCGATTGCCCCAACTCAATATAGCCCAATCCTACCAAATTGAGAGTATCTAGATGACGCCGTATGGGAGGAATGGCCTCAAAAAAATCCAGCGCATTCTCTACAGTCATTGATAATATCTCATAGATATTCTTTCCCTTGTAACGAATTTCCAATGTCTCACTATTAAAGCGCTGGCCGTGGCACACATCGCATTGTACATAGACATCTGGCAAAAAATGCATCTCTATTTTTATTGTCCCCGCTCCGTGGCATTTTTCACATCTCCCCCCTGGTATGTTAAAGGAAAAACGGCCCGGCGCATAACCGCGGGCGCGGGCTAGGGTGGTATCGCTGAATAGATTTCTAATATAGGTAAAGAGCCCCACATAGGTGGCTGGGTTTGAGCGGGGAGTGCGCCCAATGGGCGCCTGATCAATAAGAATAGTTTTGTCAATATGCTCCACTCCCTCAATAGTTCGGTAGCCCTCTCTGGGGAGTATTTTGCGCAGGGTTGCGCATTCCAGTAACGGATGGACTATATCGGCAAGTAGTGTTGATTTTCCCGACCCCGACACGCCGGTAATTACAATTAGTGTTCCTAAAGGGAATGAGACATCAATCTGCTTTAGGTTGTGCATTGAAGCTCCGTAGAGTTGAATGTTCTGCCCATTGCCGTTGCGGCGAGCGTGACGAAAGGAGACCTCTAGATGGCCCTGGAGATATTGCCCAGTAAGCGATTGCTGCATAGCACATATTTCAGCCACATTCCCCTGAGCTACCACTGATCCACCATGCACCCCAGCACCCGGTCCCAACTCCAGTATGTGGTCGGCATGGCGCAACATCTGCTCGTCATGCTCCACAATGATGAGCGTGTTGCCTATGTCGCGCAATTTGATAAGGGTCTTCAGTAGACGGCTATTGTCACGCTGATGAAGCCCTATGGTTGGCTCGTCAAGTATATAGAGCACCCCGACTAGCGAAGAGCCAATCTGGGTAGCCAAACGGATGCGCTGCGCCTCCCCACCCGAAAGGGTTACCGCGCCTCTATCCAAGGTGATATAGCCCAATCCTACACTCTGCAAAAAGCTGAGTCGAGCGCTAATCTCTTTGAGTACCTCGGTAGCAATTTTCAATTCATTCTTGCTAAAATTATGCAGATCAAAAAATGTCAATGCTCTATCTATGGTCATTTGGCTGACCTCATGAATGTTGCACTCTCCTATTCGTACCGCCAATGACTCGGGGCGTAGCCGTTGTCCGTGACAGGTTTCACAGCGATGCTCACTCATAAAGCCCTCTAGCCACTGCTTTATTCTCTCAGAGCTGGTTTCAGTGTAGCGGCGATGTAACTCGGCCAATATGCCGGGGAAGGGACGGTTGCGGCTGTATTGAAGGGTCTCTGCCTTATTAACGTAGTGTATGGCAATAGCTTGCCGAGTACCATGTAATAGGGCCTCCATGACTTCGGCAGAAAGCTCCTGTAGCGGAGTATCCAAGCTAAAATGCAGCGCATTGGCCAACGAAAGAAAAATACTCTTATACCAGTTGGAGCTGGGATTGTAGGGCAGTATTCCTCCCTGGTTAAAGGAGCGAGAACGATCAGGAATAATAAGATCGGGATCAAAGGCTAAGAGCGAGCCAATTCCCAAACAGGCGGGACAGGCCCCAAAGGGGCTATTAAAGGAAAAGAGGCGCGGTTCCAATTCCGGAAAGGCCAGTTCGCTGTTTTGGTAGGCATAGTGGAGTGAGTAGGAGCGTTCATGCACAATTTTGGTGCGCTCTAGGGTAGCCACTACCACCAATCCCTGTGACATTTCTAATGCCGCCTCTACTGACTCGGCCACTCGGGAGCGCTGCTGTTTATCTAGTTGAATACGATCCACCACAATCTCAATGGTATGCGCCTGCCGCTTGTCAATTTTTATTTTCTCATCTAGGGAGCGAATTACCGAATCTATTCGCACTCGGGTATAACCAGCCAGCTGAGCGTCGTGGAGCATCTTCTGATGCTCACCCTTCCGACCGCGCACTACCGGCGAGAGGATCATAATGCGACTCCCCATCTTCATGCCCATGATTGAATCGATAATCTCATCCACAGTCTGTTTTTCAATTTTTGCGCCGCTCTCGGGATCATAGGGCACCCCTATACGGGCAAAGAGCAGCCGCAGATAGTCGTATATCTCAGTTATGGTGCCTACCGTAGAGCGGGGATTGCGGCTAGTAGTCTTTTGCTCAATAGAGATGGCCGGCGAAAGCCCCTCAATATAGTCCACTTCGGGCTTATCCATGCGGCCTAAAAATTGGCGAGCATAGGCCGAAAGTGACTCAACATAGCGCCGCTGTCCCTCAGCATAGATAGTATCAAAGGCCAGCGAAGATTTTCCCGATCCGCTTACTCCAGAGATAACAATAAGGTTATTACGCGGAAGCGTTACATTGATGTTTTTGAGATTATGCTCTCGAGCCCCGCGGATAACAATTGAATCCATAGGCAGACTTAGCGAATCGAATAGATGAGCGGTTCAAGTCGCGGGCGCCTAAGTTGTGCCTGAGCTCGATCCCGTCGCTGCGGATCCGCCGACCAGCGCGCTACCAACTTCCATAAGGTTTGCCGGGTTGGACTAGCGGGCGCATCACCCAGCAGGGCGGCGCCTAAAAAATAGAGCAACTGATAGAGATCTTCCCCACTTTGCAGCGCAATTAGTGCCTCGGGATAGTTCTGTATATCATTCAAAAGCTGCTCTAAAGAGCTAAAACTATAGACAGCATCATAGATACGAACCGCATTCAATATATACTCGATTTTTTTGATAGTAGCAAAGAGCAGGTGGAGCACCGCCGGCGAGTAATTACCACTGCCTACCATAAAAATTCCCAACTGTACATGGGCATTCAGAGTGTGTAAATTCATAAGTCGATACAGCTCTATTACCCTATCAATACCTTCGCTAGTAAGCAGACGCCGCATAGCCTCGCGCTCTAGTCTCCTCTGTGGATCAGAAAAGCGGCGCTCGCTAGCGGTTATCTCTAAAAGCGTGCGTTCAAAATCTGCCCATCTTTCAACCTGCTGATAAAGTTGGGCCAATTCGTAACGCGCCGCTATGGCAAACTCTGAGGATTGAAAATAATCACTCTGATCCAGCGCCCGCTGGTATTGTCGCTCTGCCGCCTCTACTAGCCCCTCGGCATGATAGACCTTGGCAATGCCAAATTCTGCCTCGGGGAGGGGATAGCGAAGGCGCCGCGCCTGGAGATAGAGCGCTAAGGCCTGCTCCAACTGCTGCTCTTCAATAGCCAGTTGCGCCTGTGCTAAGAGGGTTCCCACCTCTTGCGAAAGTGGCGGCGCCTCCTGTCCAATGAGCGGAGAGACAAGCGACAGCAACAGAGCAAGAGCAAGAGCAAGAGCAAGAATAGCAGCCGTACTACGTATTTTAGCCGGCAAGGATACTAACCGCAAAAAGAAGAAAGACCATAACAAACATTGCCACTGTCTCTATTACTCCAAGTATAATAATGTAGCGCGCAAAACCTTTTCCAGTTTCGGCCAAGGCATGCGAAGCCGCCGCTGAAGCGCGCCCCTGTTGCCAGGCCGAAATACCTATGGCCAATCCACCCAACAGCCCTACCGAGAGTAGTATCCATTCGCTAACTACCCCTATTTGAGGTAGGAGTACCGTATTCATGAGTATATAGCCATAGAGCGTCTGACTTAGGGGCGCTCCCACAAAGGCCACCAATAGAAAGGGAGCTGAGCGATTATGAATATAACAGCGTTTCCAAGCGCCAACCGCGGCGGCGCCGGCCGTTCCTATACCTAGCGCCGACCCAATCGCCGCAAAACAGAGGGCCGCAGCCACACCAATAAATCCAAACTCCATCTAATATCTCATTCCTATAGCATATATGTACCACAAAGGATCAGCTGCAGATAGCTCTACAGATCTCCTATAAACCCCATTACTGAAACTTGCTGAAGGGCTGGTAACGCAATCCACTCCATTCTACACCAAGATGGCTAGAAAATTCAAGCATATTAAGGCGCACCCCATGCACAATGAGCGCCAAGGCACCCAGCGCAATATTAAGCGAATGACCAATAACAATAACTATTACCGCCCCGCCCCATCCTGTTGCGCCGGCGCCTACATTAAGCGCTAACTGGTTAAAGCTATGCGCAATCTCTACCGATGCCAATCCTACCGCAAATAATCTAAGGTAGGAGATAATATCGGCAAAGGCGGATATGCCCTCCAAAAAGGTGTTAAAGAGCGATTTAAGACTCCCCACCAATCCTCTAGCAAATGATACCTTATCCTGTTGCGCAAAGAGCACAATCATAAGCATTCCTAGGAGTAATAGCTGGGGCCAGCTGCGCAGATACCAAAAATTATAGAGCCCTAAAATAAGTCGTACCACCAATGAGTAGAGCGCTAGCACCACCAAGAGCCATCCCAGCTGCGCCACAGCAAGTAGCCATTGCCGTTTTCTGAGCACCAAAAGGGCGCGCCAGATATGCGCAACTCCTAAATGCAACGCGGCCACAATAAAACAAAACCACTGCACAAAGGGAATACTGCGTGGCGAGAAGCTATTCAGTTGGGGAATTACCAGATTGCCCAACCAGCTGCGCTCAGCAATCTCTGGAGCACCAAACCAATTGCCACTTAGGGTCCCCCAGAGCAGAGTCATGGCACTACAGAGCAGCAGCAATTTTGCGCTCTGTTGAGCTTGCCATTGGCCCTGGCGGCGGGCATAGCGCAGCAGTAGTAATGAGCCGAGCGCCAGCAGAAGGGCATATCCGGCATCACCAATGATAATGGAAAAAAAGAGCACAAAGAAAAGTAAGAAGAGGGCGCTAATATCTGGCTCTCGATAGTCAGGCACCGTTCCCAACAGAGAAAGTAAGGGATGCACAATAGAAACTAAGGGACTACTCTCTATTTTGGTAGGCACCTGCTCCTCCGGCAGGGGCTGGCGGATTAGGAGCCCCCATCCCCAGCGCTTAGCCCGCTTCTTGAGAGCGGTAATATCTGAGGTTGGTACAAAGCCCCGCAGATAAATAAGTATACCTTCCCAATTTAGTCGGCGACGAGTTTGAGTAATGTTATTAAGCTCTAAAAGGCGCTGGTAAGCTATCTTTATGAGTGGGATACTGCTTAAAAGATGCAGAAGTTGTTGCCGGGCTTGGTTGGCCCTCTGCTGAAGCTCCTGCAGCTGCACTACTAACTCTTGGCTATCGCAGTCGGGCATGGGGTGAGGCATAAAGGGCCAGGGCCTCTCGCCAGCCCTCTGAACCTGAAGCACATGCCAGTTGCCCGATTGGTGCTTGATAAGGAGCGCAGAACCCTTAGGTAAAGATCGATACTGCTGCTTGTTAAGTATATGGCAGCTACAATGTACATTATGCTCCTCTAACCAATCACATATTGGTTGGCTATAGCCGCCCCATACCTTGAGGGACTCTAGTTGGCGATTAATATGCATCTGCCGCTCCTGGTATTTCAGCAAAAGCCGCTCCTGCTCCGTAATCGCGGTAGCTGCCTCCTCGGCTGTTGGCAATGGCCAACGATATTTTCTTCTTACCTTTAGTTGGGTTGAACTACGCGAGCTCTGCCTATCACTTTGATATTCGGAGGCAATCTGCAGTGCTCGCCGAAAATTTTCTACTCGTCTTCGTAATTCTGGCACCGCCTCATCTTTCGCCGGATCAGCGGCAATGTGCATTACACCCAGCTCACGAAGTTGCGCTAATGCCAATCGGCGGTGATTGGCAGTAGTAATAACGGTCACATGCCGCATGGGAGCTATCATCCGGAGCGACCCCGCTCTAGCTTTTGTTTGGCAATTTTTCCCCGTACAACCGCCGCCGTATAATAATCGCCCAGATAGATTTTGATACGCCGAATGGCCTCTATCGTTTCAGGTATGCGTATCTTCTCAAAGAGATTAACTCGCTGGGTAGTGCTGGTAAGCTCTTCGACTATTTGTCGGCGCTGCTCCTCCATAACCCGAATTTCAGCCTCTACTGAGATGCGCTCTTTAAGATGCGTAACCGCGCTATCTACCCAGAGGGGAAGCGCATAGAGATCCCAGCGACGCTCTTCAAAGTTAAGGCAGACAAAGTTAGGTAGCATAAGACCGGCCAAATTCTCATGGGTAATATGAGCATTGCCTATTTGTACATACTGTTCAACATGCAGATTATCCCCAAAGACCCCCTGCCATATCTTCTCTTGCTGCAGGTATTGCTGATGCTCTTCGCGCTTGGCCTGCAGTTTGACCTCTACCCGATTAAGATTCACCTTAAGCTGCTGCATCTTCAGTATCAGGGTGGGTAGGTAACGCTGAAAGCGCTTAAGTTGATCCTTTTGTTTTTTGAGCTCCTGTTTAGTAAGCGGAATATGCGCCGGGGACATGGTTAGCCTGACCTAGAGGGCCAGTACTGCTCTATTAATTCACTCCGTAGGGAGGTCTCCTCGGGCGCAAAGCAGTCAGCCAATATTCTCCATCCCACATCCAGCGCCCGCTCCAGAGGAATATCTACCGCCAGATCCATCATCTCCTTCTCAAAGAGCCGGCCATACTTGAGCAGTTTGGTATCCCATTCGGACATTCGAAAACCCATAGCCCGCTTCTCCAGCGCCTCCTTATAGGCTGCATAGAGGGTAATCATGCCATCCATCAGGGGACGATGATCACTGCGAGTCTCCTTATTTACCATCTGCTTAAGGCGCGATAATGAGCCAAAGGGCTCAATATGCCCATTACGCAGATAATATTGGCCTTCGGTAATATAACCGGTATTGTCAGGCACTGGATGTGTGACATCATCTCCCGGCATGGTGGTTACTGCCAACAACGTTATAGAACCCGCATCGCCAAAATTGGCCGCCTTTTCATAGCGCGCAGCCAGCTGGCTATAGAGATCTCCCGGGTAGCCCCGATTGGAGGGAACCTGTTCTTGGGTGATGGCTATCTCTTTGAGCGCATCGGCAAAATTAGTCATATCGGTGAGCAGCACCAATACCCGCTTGTTCCGCACTGCAAAGCGCTCTGCCACTGCTAGACAGAGATCGGGTACCAAGAGGCTCTCCACCACCGGATCGGCAGCGGTATGAATAAAGGAAATGGTACGGTACATGGCCCCTCCCTCTTCTAGGGTATCCCGCAGGTAGAGATAGTCATCATGTTTCAGCCCGATGCCCCCTAGGATAATAATATCCACCACTGCCTGCATGGCAATGCGCGCCAATAGCTGATTGTAGGGCTCCCCGGAGACCGAAAAAATAGGTAGTTTCTGTGATTCTACTAGGGAATTAAAGAGATCAATCATGGGTATACCGGTGCGTATCAGGGTGCGAGGCATGATGCGATTTACCGGATTAACTGGCGGTCCAGCAATCTCTATAAGATCATCTGTCAGTCGGGGACCATTATCGCGGGGCTGCGCCGTGCCATTAAAGATTCGCCCTAAGAGATTGTCCCCAAAGGAAACCTGCATGGGATGCCCCAAGAAGCGTATCTGATCGCCAGTAGAGATGCCTCGCCCTCCCGAAAATACCTGTAGGGTCACCTCTTGGTTATTGAGCCGTATTACCTCCGCTAATGAATTACCGTGGGCGCTCTCTACCAGCGCTAGATCGCCATATCCTATTCCCTGCGCCGTCAACTTTATGACGCTTCCGCTTATTGCCTGAATAGCGCCACCAATCTGCGATACCTTACTCATGGCTCTTAGGCTCCTGCGGAGTTGCTAAGGCCTCTTGAAGCGCCGCTATCTGTTTATCAAACTGCGGGGAGCGCCAGGCGGTGCCATTGTAATCCAGAAAAATCTGTCGGAGATGATTAAAGAGCTGCCGCGCCGCCCTTTTTTCAGGCATCTCAAAGGAGCGCTCCAATATCTTCTGGAGTAGTGAGAAGGAGTGCTTTTGCCGTTCGGGGCTACTACTCTTGTCAACCTCGTCAAAGGCATTCTGCTGTAGAAAGACCGCGTCAATTAACTCGGCCTTAAGAAAATAGATATAGTCATCTATTGCCACCCCCTCTTCTCCCACTACCTTCATCATTTGCGCAATCTCATCGCCTCGAAAGAGGATGCGCCTCATACCTGCCGCCTGCTCAGGCTGTAGGATACTAGGATATTTGCTCCAGCTCTCTAGAGGATCAATGGAGGGGTAGCGGCGCGCCTCGGCGCGCTCTCGGGAGAGCCCGTGGAAGGCCCCTACCACCTTTAGGGTGGCTTGAGTTACCGGTTCCTCAAAATTGCCGCCGGCGGGGCTTACGGTGCCGCCAATAGTTACCGAACCAACTTCCCCATTATAGAGTGAGACCGCACCGGCCCGCTCATAAAATGAGGCAATCACCGATTCTAGGTAGGCCGGAAAGGCCTCTTCGCCCGGTATCTCCTCTAGTCGACCCGATAGCTCCCGCATCGCCTGGGCCCAACGAGAGGTGGAATCGGCCAACAGCAGTATATTCAGCCCCATTTGACGATAGTATTCGGCCAGGGTTACTGCAGTATAGACCGAAGACTCGCGGGCGGCTACCGGCATGGCGCTAGTATTTACAATAATAATGGTGCGCTCCATCAATGTGCGGCCGGTACGGGGATCAATAAGTTTTGGAAATTCCTGTAGGGTCTCTACCACCTCGCCGGCACGCTCACCGCAGGCGGCAATAATTACTATATCTACATCGGCATTGCGGCTGGTTATCTGCTGTAGCACAGTCTTACCAGCGCCAAAGGGGCCCGGTATGCAATAGGTGCCGCCCCGCGCCACCGGCAATAGAGTATCAATAATGCGGATACCGGTTACTAGGGTCTCAGTGGGTTTGAGGCGCTCGCCATAGCTTTGAATGGCTCGCTTTACCGGCCAATGTTGCCGCATAGTTATCTGCCGTTGGCGACCATCGCTATGCTGCACGGTGGCAATAGTATCATCTATTTGGTAATTATCCTCTTTGGCCAGCTGGGTTATCTCCCAGCGATCCTCTAGGGTAAAGGGCAGCATAATAGTATGGCGAAAGATCCCCTCCGGTACATCTCCCAGCGACTCACCAGCTCTCAGCTGCTGTCCTAGTTGGGTGGTGGGACTAAAATGCCAATGCTTCTGGCTATCCAAGGGATCCAGATATTGCCCTCGTACCAAAAAGCGACCATCCTTAAGTGAGAGTTCGGTAAGTGGATTTTGTAAGCCATCATATATTTTCCCCAATAGCCCCGGACCCAGCTGCGCCGAAAGCAGTTGGCCGCTAAAGGTAACCCGATTGCCGATTTTTAGACCGCGGGTATTCTCAAAGACCTGCAGATCTGCCCGATCACCATCTATACGTATTACCTCGGACTTGAGTTGTGCCTGACCTTCGGTGACATAGGCTACCTCATTGAGTGCCACCGCTCCCCTGATCTGGGCGGTTACCACCCCGCCATTAACCCCGCAAACAACACCCTCTGTGGCTGAGCTCCTCTTCATTATGTGAGCCCCACCTCCGATAATTGCCGGGCAACCCGCTGATAACTCTCTTCATAATATTTCTCTGCGATGGCCTCTTGCAGATAATGCTGCCGCTGCAACAGCTGAATTTGCAGATGATAGAGATAGAGCCGATCAACATCGGCAGGGTAGCGCTCAATCATATCCTCCAGCCACTGCCAGCAGAGCTGATCTAGTATCTCCTCGGCAGCTAGAGGATGGGGGGCATTCAGCGCCTCCCGTATCCCTTCATAACTGTATATTGTAGTGGAGTAGCCCCAGCTCTGGGGCGGCTCTATTCCCAATGCCTGAGCGCGCTGACGGGCCAGACCCCCCTGAAGCCCGGCCCTAAACTCTTCCCATTGCGCCGCCGCCATTCCGGCTCTTCTTGTAGGGCGCGCAGTCTCAACCCTGATAGGTGCTTCAAGAAGTAGGGAGGCTCCGGCCACATAGTGATAATCGGCAATGTTCATTACATACTGGCAATCCTCCAAAAACTGCTGGCTACTCATTGGCGGCTTCCATCCCCAACGGAGCATAGGCATTGAGGCCCAGAGATAGCTGTAAGAATGCCTGGTCACCCTCTAATCCTTGGAGGAGGTGGTATTAGTAGGCTGTTCCTCTGTATTATCACTCTCTCGTAGTAGCTGCTGAAGGGTGGGATGTAGCAGTTGGCCCATTGCTTCGGCAATGGCCTCTACCGAAAGATCATAGGTAAGCATCCCCTTTTGAATGGAGAGCCGAAAACCATGCTGCAGGCTCGGTGAGGAAAAGAGCTCGATTTGCCTCTCTAAAATCTTGGTGGTTAGCTTGGTGCGCAAATAAGTTATGATTTGCTGCTGTTCCTCCTGGGCCACCTCTATTTGTAATGGTTTTCCCTGGCCAGTTAATCCCTTGGCGAGCGCCTGCACAATAATGTCTGCAAAACGGGTGGGAGTAAGAAGCTCCCGCTGCTGCTGCAGAAGGCAGCGTTTAAGTAGCGCAATAAGCCGCCCCTCAACCAGCAGCAGCTGATCCCGCGCCGCCTGTTTAAGCAGCTCTTGTGAGGAATGCTCTAGCCGCTTGATTTTGGCACGGCCATCTTCAAGAAGTTGCGCCGCCTGCTGTTCAGCACGGCCCACAATAGTTGCCGCCTGCGCTTGGGCCTTCTCAACTATCTCTTGCGCCGCTCGTTCAGCCTGCTGCACCCCATCCTTTTTGATGGTCTCTAAGAGCTCGCGTAACTGTACCTCCATAGAATGTCATTATATAATTGCCCATCCACTCGGTCAACCACCTGTACACCACCTGTAGAGCGCCTTGGGGTGCCGTAAGGAAAATAGAGCGACATCCGGAGCGCTGCGGCAGCTTGGTACACAAAAAAACGGCCGGGAGGGAATGATACTCCCCTTGCCTAGCCATTAAAGGAGATCGGGAACAGATAGAGCTGCCTCCTACATTAGTTACTAGGAGCAAAGCTACCCAGCTAACAGAGAATGGTGAGAAAAATAGCGAGCGCTGCCCCTCCTAACTCCGGCAATTTTTTTACGCACAACGCCTAGGGAGCCGCCTTCCAACCCTGTTTACTATTTTTTGCGTAAAAAATTTCAGAAAAACAGTCCCTATGTCCCTTTGATTGCCATAATTGGCATATATTGGTAGAGAAATGTACTCAATAGATGTTAAGTATTAATATGTGAAAAAAGTGCTTTTTTCCTTAAAACTATTGTGATAGTTAGATATTTAGTATATGTTATATAGTATGAGTAAATATTGGAATAAACATTTAGGAGGAGAAAACCAGATGGAGAGAGTTGATAGATGGAGCGTAGAGCATGAGACACCCGAGAGAGCTAGGATGAAGAGGGGCCTAGTAACAAGATTAAGAACCGGTGTAGGAATGGCCCTTATCCTACTAGGAGGCGCTATCTTCCTTACCACCTGTGAGAATCCCTCAGGAACTAGCAACGTCTATACCTGTAGCAATGGCACCGCGGCCAGCGGGAGTCCCTCCAGTAATATGGAGCGCTGTGTGAGTTGTGACGACGGCTACATCCTTTCCAATGAGCGCTGTGTGGTGATGAGTGCCAATATGTATACCTGTAGCAATGGCACCCCGGTCAGTGGTACCCCCGCGACTGCCGGTGTGGAGCGCTGTATGAGCTGTGATAGCAGCTACAAATTGGTCAATAATCTCTGTGAGGCGACCGAATATACCTGCGCCAACGGAACTGCCTCAAGCGGTAGCCCGCCGGACAATGCCGATGTGGCACAATGCGCCAGCTGCGACAGCACCTACCGACTCATTAGTCAAACATGCAATACGCGAACCGCATATACCTGTACCGGTGGCACCCCCCAAACTGGAAACCCGTCGGGCAATGACGATGTGGAAGAATGCGTAAGCTGCACTTCAGGACTAGCTCCCGATGCGACTACCAACCAATGCGCTACCAGTTTCGCTTACATTTGCGACAATGGCACTGCGCAAAGCGGCACTATTGGCATACCCAACACCCAACTTTGTGTTAGTTGCGACAGCACCTATAAACTCGCAAGCAATGCCTGTACCGAACGAACAGTATATACCTGCACCAACGGGATTCCCACAAGCGGCAACCCGTCGGGTAATGTTGATGTGGCACAATGCGCCAGCTGCAACAGCGGCTTTTTACCCCCGGCTGGTGGAGTATGTGCTACCGCCACCAGCTACACCTGTACCAACGGAACTCCCTCAAGCGGAAGTCCGCCGGGCGATGAAAATGTAGAACAATGTGCTAGCTGCCGCAGCGGTTATTATCTCATGGCTGCGCAGCAACTCTGTGTTAATCAACGTCTTAGCAACGTGGACAATGAGTCCGATACTAGCGCCCTGCGGCTTGATGGCGCCTCTTCAGTCACCACGGCAACCGTAGGCGGTACTACCTATCTCTATGCTGCGGGATATGATGATGATGGGGTGAGCGTCTTCTCGGTTGCCAATAATGGCGTGCTTACCAGCGTGCAAAATGTACCCGATACTAGCGCCCTGCAGCTTGATGGCGCTACTTCAGTCACCACAGCAACCGTAGGCACTGGCACCTATCTCTTTGTTGCGGGATGGGAAGATAATGGGGTGAGTGTCTTCTCGATTGCCAATAATGGCATGCTTACCAGTGTGCAAAATGTGCCCGATACTACAAGCTTGAACCTGAGCAGCCCTTCTTCAGTCACCACGGCAACCGTAGGCACTGCCACCTATCTCTTTGTTGCGGGATATGATGATGGCGGCGTGAGTGTCTTTTCGATTGCCAATAATGGCATGCTTACCAGTGTGCACAATACCGCATCCTTCTTAACCTCAACAGTGCTTCTTACCGCTCGTTCAGTCACCACAGCAACCGTAGGAGGCACCACCTATCTCTTTGTTGCAGTAGAAAATACTAATAGCGTGCGTGTCTTTTCGGTTGCCAGTACTACTGGCGCACTTACTTTCGTGCGAAATTTGACCGATAGCGGAGGCCTGCAGATTGCAAACCCTTATTCAGTCACCACGGCAACCGTAGGTACTGGCACCTATCTCTTTGTTGCGGGATATAATGATGATGGCGTGAGTGTCTTTTCGATTGGCACCGGCGGCACGCTTACCAACGCGCACAATCAAGCCGATGACAGATTTCTGCGGCTTAATGGCGCCTCTTCAGTCACCACGGCAACCGTAGGCGGCACCACCTATCTCTTTGTTGCGGGATATGATGATGATGGGGTGAGCACCTTCTCGGTTGCCAATGACGGCACCCTTACCAGCGTGCACAATGTGGATGATAGTGAAAGTAGTACCCTGGAGCTTGATGGCGCTTATTCAGTCACCACGGCAACCGTAGGTGGCACCACCTATCTCTTTGTTGCGGGACGAGATGATGATGGCGTGAGCGTCTTTTCGGTTAATGAATAGCACGCCATCCTAGGTTCATAATTATGCTCAATAGAGAGGGAGCGATAGCTCCCTCTCTATTTTTAATACCCCTTCAGCGCGCCTCATTAACGCGTAGCGGCGATCCGCTAAGATGACCAACAGTTAAAGAGCGCCGGTCGCTATTTAATCCGATACTCTACGTTCCGCGCTTGCGCTCTATTCACGTAATTGTGCTCTTTTTTCAAGGTTTTTTTAATACAGTAGCGCTTCGTGCTGAGTGCCCGCTCCGCTCTCTCTCTATACCCTTAGGCACTGTTAGTGGTATGGCAATTCAGGGGGGATGCGATGCAAGCCAGTTTGGTGTGAGCGAACGCTCCCCAACCGGTCTAGCCGCTATTAACAGCACTCTCTATATGTTGGAAGTGAGCAATGATGCCCTCTTTGTACTCCGTACTCCGCTATCAATAGAGCTCTAGCCAATAGCTCAAGAAATAGAGATACGTATTAAAATTTATAAGGCAACCTCCTGCTTTTCTCTCTACTATAAGTATGGTTAATGAGTATATATAGAACGACCGACACCAAGCTCTTGAGCAGCTGGTTGCTACCCTAGTAGAGCAGGAGATTGCCAAAACATTGGCACGCAAATCCCCGCAGGGGGTAAGCGATATGGCGATGCTTAATCAACAGAAGCGGCTGGAACTTCTTGATCGGGTTATTCGCTTAGAGGAGGCGGAGCATTCGTCTAGAGAAGCGGACTATTCACCTAGAAGGGGGCAAGAACAGCTTCAAGAGGGACAAAAGGCCCTCATCCGGGAGATGAATAGGCGCTTTACCGAGATGCGCGAGGATAGCGATAAGCACTTTAGAGAGATGCACGAGGATACCGGTAGGCGTTTTAAGTTTGTACAATGGCTTATTGTGGCAGTGGGTGGCTTTTTAGGTTTGGCTATGACGCTATTACGTTTTTTTTAGCTGAGGGCGGCTCCCTATCTGTGCCTCAGCCGGAGCCTCAGTCATTGGGTGTGGTAGCCCCAACCGGTATAGATATCCCCTACCTTATAACTGATCCATACGCTAAGTAGAGAGCGCGCGTAACCTAGGTTATGGACAAAGAGGCACTATCAGCAATTGTTGGTCGGAAGCGAGAACTTGACAACCGGCCTGATTCTAGCCTATGCTGAGCCATACGCGGCGATGGTGAAACTGGTAGACACGCTAGCTTGAGGGGCTAGTGAGCATTGCGCTCGTGGAGGTTCAAGTCCTCTTCGCCGCATTGCAACTTCATAGTAAGTGTGGTAACGCCTTGGTTAGCGTAAAATTAATGATTAATAGGGCATGCGCAGCTATGATTTTATAATAGCCGGTGGGGGCTGTGCCGGACTCAGCCTTCTCTACCAACTATTGCATTCACCACTCCGGAATAGCTCTATTCTGCTGGTGGATCGCACCATTAAACATGAGAATGATCATACCTGGTCATTCTGGAGCCGGGAGGCAAGCCCCTTCGAGGAGTTAGTGACTCACCGCTGGTCTAAATTTTTGCTCTATGAGGGGAAACGACAGCTACAGGTAGCATTGGCACCCTATGAGTACCGCGCTATCCAGGCCATTGACCTCTACCGCTATATGGAGAGGCTTATTCAGCACTCTCCACAGGTTGAGGTAGAGATAGGCGAGGTAGAACATATTGAAAGCGGCGCGGAAGAGGTTGAGATACATCTAAAGGGGCATAGCTATCAAGCCGCGTGGCTCTTTAACAGTATCTTAGATAGCCAATTTATTGCCAAGGTGCAACAATCAGCCTCAACTCTCTTGCAGCATTTTTTGGGATGGCGGATTAGTCTCTCTGCGGAGATCTTCGATCCACAGACAGCAACCCTTTTTGATTTTCGGGTAGCGCAGAAAGAGGGCGTCGGTTTTATCTATATCCTCCCCTACCGCGCCCAAGAGGCCTTAGTAGAGTACACCATCTTCTCAGAGCGGCCACTGAGCTATGATGAATATGCGGCAGCGCTTAGAGTATATATTGCCCAAAAGCTCTCTATTTCCAACTACACCATCACGGAGGAGGAGCAGGGTATTATTCCCATGAGCAATTATTCCTTTGTAAGGCAAGCCGCACCGCGAGTAATGAATATTGGCACTCGAGGTGGTATGGTTAAGCCCTCTACCGGCTATGCCTTTCAACGCATTCAAGAAGACTCTCAGCAGATCTGTCACTCGCTAGTGCAGTATGGGCACCCTTATGCTATTCGCCACTCCCCGGCACGCTATCGCACCTTTGATGCTATGATTCTAGATATCTTTTGCCGTGCCCCCCAACAGGCTCCTGATATCCTCTACCGATTATTTTCCAAGAACAGCATTGGAGCTGCATTGGAATTTCTGAATGAGCGACAGGGACTCTTATCTAATCTTTCTATCATGTGGCACATGCCCTGGCTCCCTTTCTTGAGCGCCTATTGGCATGTTAAACGACAACGATAGTTTAATTCCTACAATTATTTGCACTTAATCTGTTGACTATATTAGCTATATAAATATGCTATTAAACGAGATGGCGGGTCAAATATTGGTGGCAGGATATGCTGGTGCAGTTAAACGTTTTCACACTGAATCATCATCGCGCTTTGGCTATTGTGGAAAGTTAGGAAACCGGGCTTTTGCTGAGATTAACGCCAGGTATGAAATTGGTGGGAGCGGCTACCGCTTAGCTCTCTCTCTGAAAGAGTTAGAGAGTAGCCCTCTTCTTTATAGCATAGTAGGCTCTGATTCTATAGCTAAACAGATTATTGAGCTGTTGCAGTCAAAAAAAATTGATACTTCTCACATTCATCAAGTAAAAAAACGAAAGAGCGCTATATTCATTGAGGTTGATTCCCCAGAGGGGATGGTTCAACAATACTGCCTTGATGAGCTCAATATGCTAGTTAATGGCAGTGGCAATTCCGCAAAATTTCTACCGCCATCCATTCCTGCAGAGATTGAAATTGCCCTTATAAGCTCCGGGAATACAGCCGTTACCCAGTCTATCTTTGCAAAATGTCAGAAAGGCATATCCTGCACAGTATGGCTGGCTCCACATAATCTTTACCAATTAGGCTCCGATCTGCTACTACAGTTTCTGCGCTCTAGCCATTTTCTTATTCTTAACCCCTTTAAAGAGCATCAAATATGCAGTATGCTGGGACTAAGTGCTATTGATCAACTGCTTGATGAAGAAATTTCAATGATAGTTAATATCCTTAATAGGGAGCAAAGCTCTCAATTTCGCATCTTTTCCAAAGAGAAGATGCCCACCTATCAGATCTCAGCGCCAAAAAAGAATGACACACTCAGTGCTACTGAAATAGAGGAAAACTTTGCGGCCGGGTTTGTAAATGCATTATCAGAATTTAAGAGCCCAGCCGAGGCAGTGCAATCAGGGGCCGACATTGCCTGTATAGATACTATCAATCAAGATAATAAATCCCCTAGCACATCCAAGGCTCAACATAAAAGAGATAGTTCGCTAGTGCAGCAGTAACAGATAATATGCTGACAAATTTGATCTATTTCGCATTATTTACAGCTTTCTGATGAAATGTGGTCAATTATTATTAGCAGATGTCGACAATGATACTACGAGGAGTACGATAAAAAGATGAAAAATAGATTTATACATGTATTGTTAGTGAGTTTACTACTGGTGTGGGGAGTGTTCTCAGCTGGTCAGCTCTTTGCACAGGATTCGGAACTCAGTTCAGAAAGCCTGAATACTGATATAGGAGCCGATCAAGAGACTGAGTTAGTTATTGAGGATTTTAGCACCACCGGTTTAGGGGATAGTTCCAGTTTTGGTATTTCCTTAGGGGGTCTCTTTGGTGGGAGTACATTTATTAATATGCACTTTGATATATTTGCTACCCCTCTGGTAGCTTTCCGTATAGATGTGGGCGCCTTTTTGCCTCTTTCAGCTACAGTGCGGCAATTTGCTGCGGAGTTAGGTTTTGGCGCCGTGTGGCGCTCTTATGTGATTAACCGTACCCGCTTTTATGGAGGGGTACTTATTAAGGGAAATGTTGATCCGCTAGCAGACTTTGATCTTTTGCTTATTCCGGAGGGCTTTGGTGGTTTTGAGATATATGCTAGTCCCCGGGTATCTATTTTTGCTGAGTTTGGTGGCCGTTCAAGTATACCAATTGTTAGCTTAAATGCCAGTCCATTACGTGATGCATACTCTTATGGCGCGGGTTTTTTCATAAGGCTAGGCAGCCGATTTGACCTGTAATTCTCTCACTAGTTTACTAAACCTTTACAGGCAGTAGATAAGCGTGAGAGAAGGCTATCAAAAATATACCGTCGGCTAATCTAATCTAGCACTGATTGGAATTTATTGACAAAGAGTTCTTGCAGTGCCTTGATGGCCTCATTTTCATCCTCCCCTTCAGCGCGAATAATGAGCTTGGAACCGTGCTCTGCGCCTAAGGTAAGAATTCCCATAATTGATTTGGCATTTATCTCTCCTTCGGAGCTGATTAACATTATTTCGGCTTCAAACTCATTGGCAGTTGAGGAGATAGCTGAGGCAGGTCGGGCGTGAATTCCGGTAGGATTTTCTACTGTTACCTCTGCTTCAATCATAATGTCACGCGCTATTACGCTTTCTATTATGGTTGCGGTTAATATAATGTTTTAATATTTTAGAAAACTCCTGTGCCGGGTGATATTCCATCTGTTTGAGCCGCTCATTCTTAGCTGCAGTCTCAATTATTATAGGTATATCGCGACCTGGCCCTACCGGAATAATTTTTTTAGTAATCTTAACCCCTAATATGGTAGCTGAACTGTCATCAAGACCTAGACGGTCATAATTTTCGTCGTCTTTCCATTGCACCAGCTCCAATATTAACTCAATAACCTTATGATGTCGTATTGAGCCAATACCAAATAGCATTGGTATATTAATGATTCCGATACCTCGTATCTCCATGTGAAAGCCAAGTTCCGTTTTGGCAGCATTACCAATCAGCCTTTCTCCATTTTCAACATGGAGTCGCACTGCATCATCTGCAATTAATCGATGTCCGCGCTCAATAAGCGCCAATGCTGATTCACTCTTGCCTGCTCCACTTTTTCCCAATAGCAATACCCCTACACCATATACCTCCATACAGACCCCATGGACAATTTTAGAGGGAGCAGCGAGGATGGTGGCCATACGAGTAAATCTAAAAAGTATTTCTGAGGAGGAAAGAGGACTTTTTAACATGGCGCATCCATACTGCTCAGATAACTTCTTAAAAAAATCCGGAGGCTCCAGATTATTAGTAAAGAGTGAACAGGGAATACCGAGTTTAAAGAGCTCATTAATAGTTTGATAGTTTTTGCTCTTTTCTAACATGTAAAGATAGCCGGTCTCACCGCGACCAAATAGATGCACCTTTTGATTATCAAACTGTTCGAAATAGCCAGCTAATGCTAGTCCGGGTCTATTTATGCTGGCATCACCTATCGGACGATCTAGACCGCGCTCCCTTCCAATACATTTCAGCTTTAAGCTATCGTTAGGATTAGGGTTGTATTCTAGCAATTCTCTGACAATCATTGCGTTTTCTAATATACGCTACGGAGAGAGCTCTAACTCTTTGCGATATTTGGCTACCGTCCGACGTGCTATGTGCACACCCTGCTGTACCAGCTCTTCTGCTAGGATATGATCTCGAATAGGATGTCCCTGCGCGGTTCGTTCCTTAATAAGTAGGGAAAGCATATTTTTGATGGCTTGGCGAGACTTTGCCACGCTATTAGCGCCCGCGCCAACTGAATGGCTAAAGAGATAACGAAAGGGATGGATTCCCCAGTCGCTCTGGACATACTTGTAACGGGTAACCCGGGAGATAGTGGTCTCGTGGAGATTCAACTCCCGCGCCACATCCTTAAGGGTAAGAGGCTTAATATATCCCTTCCCCTTACGGAAAAACTCGCTCTGAAACTTAACTAAAGCCTGCGTGGTTCGCATAAGCGTATGATAACGACGCTTCAGACTACTAATAAAGGCGCGTGCCTCTTTCACATAGGTGCGGGCAAAAGACTCGGCGCGATTATCTTCAGTATGGAGCGCCTCTTCACTTATACGCAAGAAATAGCGATTAATACCTAATTTAGGGAGACCGCGCTCATTTATACTAATCTCAAACCGTTGATTATGATAGCGAATAGTTATGTCAGGTACCGCAAACTGGGTTGGCTCCTGAGAGAATTTCTGACCTGGATAGGGCGTTAATCGGGAGATATATTCGATAGCCCGATGGGTCTCCTTTGGGGAAATCTTCAGCGCTTGTACTATGTAATCAACGTGGCGCTGTTGCACATAGGCAAGGTGATCCTGTATTATTTCTAGTACATACGGTGGACAGAGAGGGTCGCTTCGCGCCTGTAATAGTAATGATTCGTTAACATCTGCCACACAGATCCCCGACGGATCAAACTGTTGTATCATGTCGATAAGCGATTGCACCTGCACCTCTTTAACCTTTAAAAGATTAACCTTCAGAAGATCAAAGGGATCAGTATTATAAAAACCATTATCGTTGAGATTCCAAATCAACGCCTCGCCTATCTTTTGCTCCTCTTCGTTAATTGGCTGCAGATGCAATTGCCACAATAAATGCTCATGGAGCGATTCAGAACGACTCAGCGTATTCTCAATAACCTCTTGCTGTTTTTCTCGAGATGTAGAGAGGGTGGGATATTCACTTTCTAGCCGTTCTTGAGCCGCATTATATTGTTCCTGGTACTCTTCTAGTGATTCTGCCTCATTAGTGATAGTAGCCTCTAATGCCGGATTGTTTTCTAATTCGCTCTGTATCTGCAGCTGCAACTCGGCAAGGGGAAGTTGTAGGAGTTTAAGATCCCGCAGCATTTGGGGGCTAAGTTTAAGTCGTTGGAATTGCCCTTGCGTGAGACTATAGTCTAATTGCATATTTGGCACAACTAGGAGCATAGTGTCTTATTAAGAAATAATCAATTGATGGAGCGCTGTTTTAAGAAATTTCTATCACGGCTATTGCAAGCAGTCGGTAGCCTCCTCTATTTCATCTATATTACGCGGTATATGTATTCATGTTAAAACATTACCTATCCGATAGGGTATTGTCTCTCTCCGCCAACTTATTCAGTTGGGCTATCTCCTGAGGCCAAAGTTCATCGTCTACGGTCTCCAGTATAAGTGGCATATTATCCAGACGGGGATCTTGCATAATATGCTTAAAGGTTGACCACCCCAGCTCACCCATGCCGATATTGTTGTGGCGGTCCACATTACTACCTAGAGCGCCCTTTGAGTCATTAAGGTGTATGCCTTTGAGATATTTCAGTCCAATAATGCCTTCAAATTCCTGCATAGTTTTTTGCCATCCCTCAGGGCTCCGGATATCAAAGCCGGAGGCCAGGAGATGGCAAGTATCTAAGCAGACCCCTACCCGTGATTTTTCTTTAACCTGATTAATAATGGAGGCTATCTCTTCAAAAGAGCGACCAATAGTACTACCCTGTCCGGCGGTATTTTCAATAATCAACAATGCCTGGGTAGTTTGCGCGATGATGTCGTTCATGGCATCGACAATGAGCTCTATACATTGCTCCACGCTTATCATTTTAAGGTGGGCTCCAGGGTGAAAATTAACGCCTAACACACCAATCTGATCGGCCCGTTGCACCTCATTTAATAATGCGACTATCGATTTCTTCCGCACCTCCTCTTTAGGACTTCCCACATTTATCAGGTAGCTATCGTGAGGCATAACCAGATGGGGGGCAATATTTATCTCCAATAATGCCTCTCGAAAACGCGTAACCTGTTCGCTCTTCAGGGGAGGGCTATGCCAGGACCGTTGATTGCGGGTAAAAAGCGCAAAGGACCGCGCTCCAATTTTCTGTGCATTATGGGGGGCTAGCGAAATGCCTCCAGCTGCACTTACGTGGGCGCCAATATATTTCATTTAAGCTACTACCTCTCAGGTCTATTTTCGAGCGTTATCTGAAGGTGTGGGGCTGCTCTTTTTGGTAACATTAGTATTGGTAACATTAGCATTAGATTGTGGCTTTGCTGATGATGGGGGCGGGGCTTTGGTTGCCGGCTGGGGAGAGGCTGTCCCGGGGCGCTCTGCAGTAGGGGGGCTATTGCTTATCCGTCCCTGGTTATTAATATGTGACGCCATCTGCGCTGTTTCTGGAGTTATTAGGGCATCTGAACTAGTATGCGATTCTAGCTGTTCCAATTGCTCCTTTTGACTCTGAATAGTCGCCAACAACTCTTCCTTCTCTAACAGTGAAAAATCACCCTCACCCATTGCTTGATATGCTTGATAATCGCCCTGCAGTTCTATATCTGCTAATTCAAATGAATCTTTATAGTGCTCTAAATCCAACGGCATGATGGGAAAATCGGGGGAGAGCAATATTTTCTGGCATATTCTCTCTAATTGATTGATAATACCCAACTCTGAATCTCTCAGCGCTAGTGGCGGTGCCTCCTCTCGCTGATTATAGAGGGCCAACTCAAAATAGACGCCTCCTAGGCACTCGCATTCTATCGCTAAGTTTTTCCGTATCAACGCTCGTAGCTTCTGCGCCGACCCAAGTTCATTGGGAGTGCATACTTTATTCAGTAATATAAAGGGCGTTAGAGAACTTAGCTCATCTCGTATTTGCGAAGCAACTGTCGATTCTATTTTATCGATCTCCTCCAATATCCCGGCCAAAAGGGGAGTACTATTGGGACTCTCTTCACCTAAGATACTGTGCAGGTGATTAAGTAGCTCCTGATGATTATTGTTAGCGATTATCTCCTCAATACGCTGATAGATAGAGCTCTTGATAAAATTAAAGCTATTAAGAATAGAGGGAAGCTCTGGCTCGATTACCATTATTCCTGAATTGGATATCATAAAATAGCCTAGCGCATGCGGGGGACCCCCAGAGGGCAGATCTAACAGAATATAGTCATAGGAGAGCTTCTGTATCTGTTCAATGATGGTCAAACGCTCACTCTCAAGGTAATTTGCAGCTCCTGGTACTAGCACATCGCCAGAGATAAAATAGAGATTGGTATAGGGAGTCTCCTGTATAAGCTCTTCAAATGCTATCTGCCCGGAGGTCTGCCAGTTGGCAATACCTATATACTGGTTTTTGATATCTAAATAGGTATGAGCATTAGAGGCACCTAGATCAAGATCAACAAGAATGACCTTACGTCCTTGCGACGCTAAAAGAATTGCTATATTGCTAGCCAGGAGAGACTTTCCAGTTCCTCCTTTGCCACCACCAAAACTGATGATTTTTCTTCGCTCATTCTGATTAATAATCATTACTATTTCAAGCTATTTCATACTCTATTCTGTATAATGCGCAATTCCTTATCAGGTAGCATGTAATGCTCTCTGTAGTATGTACCACTATCACAAAAGTGGCAAGTTAAAATATAGAGATGCCTACATTAATCAGCGTTAAATTATAACGCTCCTCTAGTGAGTTTAACTCAAAGAGATACTGTAAATTCTCCAACTGTTGAAGGGGGAGCAACGCATTATTAACATTAGCAGGGTTAATTGCGACAAAGAGTAGGAACGCCCCCACAGTCATCAGCATTATGGCCGCGCACCCTATGATAAGCAATAGAGGCCGTTGTACCATAATTCCATAGACCTCCCGAATAGATAGTAGGCGATGTTGCAACTGCTTTAACAGGGTCTCTCTTTTGAGATTCTGTTTAGCGCTCAAGAGAATTTGAGATGCATTAAAGGGGCGCATGTGGCGCAGTTGACGCCGTTGTTCACTGCGCGCCTTCTGTAGTAGATAATCCAGATTATTATTGGAGCGCTCTCTATTAGCCATGGTTGCCAGTGTCCCCTTTCTCATGGGATAATAATAACGTTAGTCGGCTACGGGCCCGATTAAGGCGAGACTTCACCGATCCTTCAGCTATCTGCAATATGGTAGCGCATTCCGGTACTGGACGCTCTTCAAATATCCGTAGCTGTATAATTGTCTTATCACGCTCATTAAGTTTGGTGAAGACCTTCTGAAAATGCCTCCACTCTTCTTGATGCTCTAATCTCTCAGAGAGCTCCTCCGGTGCTCCCTGCCTTACCAGCGCTTGCTGTTGAAGGTGTCTCACTGTTTGCTGTGAGCGTTTAAGACCTCGAAGATAATTTATTGCTACATTAGTGCAGAGCCGATAAAGATAGGAAGAGAAGCGCGATCGGAAGGCAAAACGCCGTAATGAGCGAAAGAGATTTATCATTACCTCCTGTTCTACATCATAGATATCTTCTACTGATCCATTAAGCAAAGCATATAAAATACCACGGATCTGCTTGGCATAGCGTTCAACAAGAGTCACAAAAATCTCTTCATCGCCACTAGTCACAAAAGAGCGTATCAGTATTTCGTCAGAAGGCTGACGAGATTCAGGGGGGCTACGCAATTTTGTGACCAGCTGTGTATGATTTTTATCACTATAGCTAGCGACGCCGACGACCCCGCCTACGGTGATTGTCTCGGTCCTCAATGTTAAGATCCCCCCATATCTTACTTCCTAAGATCTCTTGTATTCTTAATCGGGTATTAACACCGTCGATGGTTAATTGAGTACGGATCTCACCAGCCTGCCGAATTAGATTCTCTAGTGTGGCGCGATTAGAATTGTCACGCCTTAATTCATCACGAATCTGCCTCTCTAACTCTTCCAGCTGATTGTGGCGCTCTCGCTGCAAGCTACGGTTAGACTCTACTAGCTCCTCAATCTCCATTATCTGCTTTTCACTAGCGCCAGCCCTTTCCAGCGCCCGCTCGAAATGCCTCTCAAAACCACGGCCATCATGATAAGAATCATCATCACTATCACTATCAAAATAGCCATAGCGTCCCCTGGCCAACTGCGTAGTAGCAATATCCTGGTCGCCAATTATATCAGCACCTATATCAGCACCTAGCAGCGATGCGCCTACTACTAACCCCACCGCAACTAAAATATATCTTTTCATACAATCACTCCTTAAAATATCCTTTTACTCTTTAGTAGTGTGAGACAGCAAATGGTTCCCAGTTATTTTTTAATTACTATGAGGTTATTATGAGGAGGAGGCAGCGCACCTCTCCCTAATATAGCCTGCCTGCTTTAGCGCTCCAGCTCTTGTGAGCGCTGAGCGGCAGCCCTTAGGGCATCTACCACGGCCCTATCAAAGCCGCCTTTTTTAAGCGCCTCTAGGCCAGCTATAGTGGTGCCCCCTGGCGAACAGATACGCGCAATCCACTCCTGCGGGCTAAGCGATTGCCTCTCCAGTAGGATAAGCGCCCCCTGCAGGGTCTCCATGACCATCTGTTGGATCTGTTTTTTGGCCAATCCCTGCTGTATACCCTCTGCCGTGAGTTGGTGAATAAACTGTAGCACAAAGGCAATGCCCGAGCCCGAAAGGGCAGTAAGTGCATGCAGAGCTGGCTCAGGAAGATCATAGAGATTTCCCAATTGAAGGGCAATACTACGACATTGGGCCTGAAATTGGGCGCTAGAGTCCTCAGAAAAGGAGAGCCCTACCACTGCTGCCGCATATTGGGCGGCAATATTGGGCATAGCCCGTGCCACCTGCTGTATGGCAGTATGCTGCTGGATCCGCGCAATCGAGATTCCAGCCATTATAGAGAAAATGCCAGCTACTTTTTCTTTATGGTCAGTAATAGCAACAATGGCCTCCCCTACCGTATTAAAGTCCTGCGGCTTAACTGCCAGGAGCAAGATTGACCTTGGGAGATGCGCTAGGGAGGGCCATTTAACCTCATCCAATCTACCCCAGCATTGCGGCAGGAAAGACTCTCCAGGATGGCTTTTCTGCAGCTTTTGTAACTCTTTTTGCAATGCGCGCCGTCGGTTGAACCGCGGTTCTACCATTACTAAGGGAGGAGATGCGGGATGCGCTGCTAATCGCCTAAGCAGGGCACTGCCCATAGTTCCACCACCCACAATAATAAGTGGGGATAGTGACGCATTATCTATGGCGCGGTTTCCTTTTGTGGAGCCTTTTGGACTACTGATGCTGCTTCTCTTTCCCCTTGCTTCTCTTTCCCATTCCCATTGGCCTTCGAGAAATCTGCTGTAGATTCCGCCTTTTCGGTAGAATTAGCTTTTTCTGCCGCTGAATTAAGTTTGGTTTTTTTGACCTTTCGCTCTTCCCGTTTCCGTTGGTTTTCTAGCGTAGCGCGTGCCGTTTTTGATATATGTACCTTCTGCCCCCCAATTTCATACTCATAAAGCAATTTTACACCACTGCGTTTACTTACCGGGCAGGTACCACGCCCGCTCTTTGGTACCTCTCTCCTTAGGGGTCTTCCCCGATGGTTCTTTGACATCTATGGACAATTATGACATACTTTTAAGGAAAATAGCAAGTAGCTATAAGTCTGTGCCGTAGAAATTCTCTCCATAGATATATAGTTACTAGGAGCAATATTGTTAGAGACACGCGCACGCATATATACCCCGACCGAACATTCAATCTCTCCAAAATTTATTAATTCTTACGTGACCACTATTGCTACACGGCTTCGGCGCAACCGCTATCGCGCTTATGTAGTGGGTGGAGCGGTACGCGACCTCTTAGGTGGTATTGTTCCTAAAGATTTTGATATGGTTACCAATGCTACCCCGCAGCAGATTCGCTCGATTTTTGAGAATTCGCGTATTATTGGTCGCCGTTTTCGCTTAGTACATCTCTACTTTAAGCCACAGCAGATTATTGAATTGGCTACCTTTCGCGCCACTTCGGCTTATAATCAATATGGCTACATAGAGGAGGACGCTCTGCGTCGCGATTTTAGCGCCAATGCTCTCTATTATGATCCATTACATCAATGGGTTATTGACTATGTTGGCGGTGTCAAAGATATACAACGTCATCGTCTGCGTCCGGTCATTCCACTCTCCTATATTTTTAAGGAGGATGCAGTGCGAATGGTGCGGGCAGTTAAGTATTCAGTACTTGCTAATTTGCGAATTAACCCAGCAGTTCGGCATGCCATTATTCACCATGCACAGTTGTTGCAAGAATGCTCTCGTTCACGGCTTACTGATGAGTTAGAAAAAATATTGTTATCAGGATGCGCAGCGGCGATTTTCCAGCAGCTTAACTACTATCGACTCCTAGCTATCTTGCAACCAATGGCGGTGATCGAACTGCAGCAACCAGCCACTCGTAACCCCTTCCTGCTTATGTTAAATGAATTGGATCGTAGCGTGAAAGAGCAGAGAAATTTGCGAGCTGCATTAGTGCATTATTTGCGTATCTCACTTATGCGTCATTCGCCAACCACGCAGCGGGAGGCTTTGCGAGTAGCCAAACGCTTCCTAGCACCAGCTACGCCGCCTAATGTGATAATTGAAAGCGCGGTACGCCATCTACGGAATGGAGGGAAGGTCCGGCGTCGCCGGAGTGGGAGGTAGTTCCGTTCTTTTTAGCGCCTCGCTAATTTCTGACTGAAGTTCTGGTGCTTGAGCTTGAGCTTGCAGAAAATAGTTACGCGCTTTGCCTGGCACATTGCTGGCCAAAGCATTCAACCCTAAGGCATAGTAGATGATTCCTGCACGCTCTACATCGCTCCGCATCAACGCCTGCAAATAGAAATGCTCGGCGGTTTTGTATTCACCCTTCTCATAATTGACCAATCCTAAATAATAATAGGGCACATGACTTTCGCGATCAAAGGCCAGCGCTTGATAAAAAATGGTTTCGGCTTCACCTAGTCTTTGATTATTGTAGCGATTAATGCCCTCTTCGATCATGTTCCGAAAGGAGGGACGCTCATTTATATAACGCTCAAAGAGACGTTGTAGTCGGGTAGCCGGCAGAATTGAGAGCAATACCTCTTGCAGATTGGCTATATTCTGCTCCTCATTGGCATCACTATCTAGAGCACCAATTACTTTCTGGAGCAGTTGTTCGGTATCTCGCTCTCGATGATCAACCAAAAAGCTGACTAGCCCCCAAGCTTGTGGATAAAACTGGCGATTAAAGGGTGTAATATCTACCGCTCGGTAACTTATAAACTCTTCCCACACTATTAATTCATTATTTTTAACCATGTTTTGGAGATTATTCAGCAAGTCGTTATTCTCTTGAAACTGTACCATCTGATCAGCAGGATTATAGCTTGTAGATTCAAAATAGATAGCAAAGCCCTCACGTAGCCAAATCGGAGGTTCTTGTACAAAACTCTCAATAAACTGCAGAAAAGAAAAATGAACCAACAGGCGTTGAAAGTTACGATTGGCAGGATATATCACTAACTCGTTGAGCGCTAGGTCATTGTAATCAATGTAGACAAAGTGATCATAGCTACGTCCTACCACTCGACGGAGGTAGCGATCAAAGCGCTCTTTGCTACTAAAGTAGCGTACTCTGAGCTTGCCATTCAAATCTTGGGGATTGAAATTAAAATAGCGGTTATAGAAATTAAAGAGCTCCTCCAGCGTAAGAGCCAGCAGCAGAGTTTCGCCTTCAGAGTAATCGGAGAATATCTGATATCTGCTGTTTACTATTTGCGGATCCTGCTGAGAGGCAGATAAAGCATCCTCGGAATCCTCTGGGGGAGGAATTGCATTTTCTATTGCAGCTTGCGCCCCGAGCCTAGCGCTAAGCGCAAACAGCAATACTATGACTTTAAATATTTTCCTTTTATCAGGCATGTTATATACTTATTATCGACCTATAATACCAGTTTATTTGAAATTTTACCAGTACTTATTGGATATTATCAATAATTATGTTTAATTTTCCAATAATTATTCCCGAGAAATCCTGTATAGACTGAATGATGTGCTTCTGTAGGTCAGGTAGGTAGCTCGGGGGGTCGGAGACTTCTCGATTAAGCGCAACATAAATATTGATAGATATATCCTCTTCACCCTCATGGATGGTAATACGCTCTAACTCTAGCTTAGAGATATGTTCCTTAATGCAGTGTTCTACTATATTGGTTAGACCCTTTCTAGAGATACGGATATCCCCCTGATCACTATAGGCGGGCCGCACAATGCTCTTTTTAATCAGCTGATCTCTCTTAAAGAAACCTATGCTACGGCGGATAATTACATTAAGCGACTTTGCCAGAATGCTAGGAAACATCTGCTGAACCTCCATAACTGGCGCCGGCACTATATGGCTCTGTCGGCTTTCCCGCTGCTTAATGGCTAATTGTCGCTCCTCTTCGGTAGTAATCTCCTCTATGGCAATTCGCTTGTGGGGAAGCGGCAGAAGCAGTGCGTGACATATTTTGCGTATCATCTTATCTGAGGTGCCAATAAGCAAAATACGCTTAAAGGACTCATCGGTAAGTTGTTGCTGCGCCTCCCGGCGATGCATCTCATCGATAAAGATGGCTGTACTTACCGCATCTAATATATTCTTAGCATTTTTGGCAGTCTTCCCGCAGAGTATTTTTTGATTGCGAATAATTAATCCATCATCTACTAGAATGTCAACTGAGTACTTTTCCATCACATAGCCGGCCCGGTAACTTTTACCCGAACCGCTAGGGCCTACCAATGAATAGACCTTGACTCCCCGCAGTTTGTTTCGTACATGCCAGCGCTGAAAAAGCATAAATGTATCATACTGAATTCGATGGCTATTGTATAGCAAGGATGACTTTATCGACCATCCTGCTGTATTATTATTGGCGACTGTTATTGGTGGGTGTGTAGGGTGGTGCTCCGTAGGTACGCATGATATATTATTTCCACATCTGGTTCTCCTGTTTAATATATTTTCTACTGCAGTATAGCACCTCTCCGGCATTTCATGCTGGAGAGGGGGGTCAGGATGTCTCTTTATTTTCCTATTAAATTCCTCAAAGCTCTGGACACTATATGTCCAACAAGGCATACTATAGCTCTAATGTGTGTTGCTGTAATACTATATGAAGATGGGAACTACGTTGCTGGCCGCTAGCTATAGCCTCTTAGGCACCTATCAAATTTATAATAACGGAGGTTTTCGGTAATGAGACATATCAATATTTTATATACTTCATCTTTATTCTATAAGAGAGAGAGAGAGAGAGAGAGAGAGAGAGAGAGAGAGAGAGAGATTGAGCTCTCTTAAAACTTTCAATAAGGAAGACCGGGGTTCCTCTCATTCCCTGGTTAAGGGTAGGGCACTTTTGAGCATCCTAGGGGTCGCCTTGATGGTATTGGCGGCACTGGTAGTATTGGCAGCCTGTCCGATTGCTGGCAACCCGACTAGATATGGGTATGTCTGTGATAGAGGTGTAGCGTCACCTCTCAGAGATGCTGCGACTGAGGGTATAGAACACTGTATTCGCTGTAATGTGGGCTATACCCTGATCAATGAGACCTGCATAGAAGTGGCAGATTTAAATATAAATCTCAGCAATTCTTGCCCTTTAACCGCAAAAACCCCCTGTCTTGTGCAATTACCTGATTTAGTTTTTGATTCTTCAGAACGTTTTTCAGGGCATGTTCCAGATCAGTCAGAAAAACACTTAGTTCAAGTTGATGGCAGCAGTATTTTTCCTTATGCGGCTAACATGTCTTATCGAATCCTTTCTGGTAACCCTACATATGAATACCGGCAGGCAACACGTAATGGAATGACACGAAGCATTCATCTCTCAGGTTACCGCATTAATTCTGAAGGTAAATTATATACCAAAGATGTATGGCTGTTAGGGAGAAATAGCGCGGTGTATGATGATACAGATGAGAGATATATATTTAGACAAAAAAGTGGTACTTATTATGCATTATGGATTCCTTGGAGAGCACAGTGTCCTATTTTGGATTCGGGAATACAGGATTGTACAAATTTACATGCCTATAGGTATGATTACACCTTTAACAGAACAGATATTGATATTCTTATTATTGAAGTTGAAAATACAGATACCGGTGAAACGCGTGAAGTTACTATAGAAATTAATCCTAATGCTGATGCCTTTCCACGGCCAGTTTCTCCTCCAGGAGAGCCCATTACTCCCGCTCCTAGTACTGGACTATCTTGCTTTTCCTCTAGTTCAGAAGCACTAAGGAATTGCACAACAAATCTCCCTTTGGTCGTACATGAAAATTCTGAACGTTTTTGGTGGTTAGATCAATCCGACAACTATTTAGTTCGCGTTGATGCCGAGAATGCTTTCCCTACAACGAATCGTCTTTCCTATACAATCATCTCTGGCAATCCTACCTATACTGCTGAGAGCACGCTTGGTTCTGGGGTAAAACAAATTGTTAACTTATCGGGTTATGGCATTAACTCTGAAGGAAAGATATATCCAAAAGATGTATGGCTGTTAGGGAAGAATCCAAATATGTTTGAACTTGAAAAAGATCAATTACACAGTATTCTTCTTTCTCCCTATGCGGGCTATAGGAGTTTCGAAATGCGCAATTCACTCTGCCGTCGTATTTTTAATACTAGCAGGGATGTGAATTGTTCAGGGTTACATAATTTTTCTACGAATTATACTTTTGGTAAAACAGAAACAGACAATCTAATTGTGAGAGTAGAAGATATGGATACCCATGTCAAGAGAGACATCGCCGTTACCATTAATCCGCATCCATATGCCGTTAATTTAGCTAGTGAATGTACTTCGAATGATGATCTACATGAATGGGCCTGTATTAATGCTGCGCCTCTTATTCCTGATCGACGATTTACCACCACAAATGCCATGCGGAATTCTTTACCAGGTAATCTAGCGCGTGCTAGAAGCCAGTATGATCTAGTAGCTGCAGTTGAATTTAATTCTTTTGATGAGATGGAGAATATGTTTAATGTAACTACGCGGTTTCGTACATCCCCGTATGTAAGAATCATGAATGGGAAATTGCAACTTTTAATCAATCCGGTCCCCACATCAGATGGCAAATGTGTATATTCCAAACATCCAAGTGTCAACTCTGGTGGTGTTTTTGAACCAAATGCTGGCTACTTAGAATATAAAGTAACTAAATATCCTTACATTTGGGCCCTAGGTGGAAATGCAATTTTCTGGTCACGTTATGGATCGGGCCATGGTGGTTTTGCGCTTCCGGTTCCTAATCGAGTATGGCGCAGTAATGGAAGAACTAGTGTGACACGATCTGATATAGGTCGAATAGGGTATGCTGAAATTGATTTGATAGAAAGATGGTACCATAGATCGTCCCCATATTTTGTTGCACATACTTATCCTCAAAGCAGCGCTGCTTTGCTTGGAGGACTGCCCATTTATAATAGAATCCCCGCGCCTAGATTTTATTATCCTTGGTCAACTGGCACCTCAAATGATGATACAGCAGATGCGAATACCTACTCTATTACTTATGGTATGGAAGTTTCACCGGGGCATAGTCGGGCTGGACGTACATTAAATTTTTTCCAAGATGGTGTTCGAATTGATCGTGCATCGGGCTATGATATACTTGATTATGTAAATGGAGGTGCTTTTAGAATTGAAACAATTAGCAATATAGATATTCTCAAAAAACCTTGCTCTACCCTACGTCCTACCATGATTGAGATGGACCATATTCGCTACTACCGACCTAGAAATGGATATTAATATAGCGAGAAGACTATAGAGAATCACCTATTTTGCTTCAACCACGAAGCACTATCGACACTCTTTGTGAGTGGTATTCGGTGTAGCGATAGCGAACCAGGCTCGCGCCCTCTTTCTTTGTCGCACCAATACTCTTTCATCACCAATAGGGAATCATGGCGTTGGGGGAATTAATGAACCTAGAAGAGTAGTTCTCCGACATTTTTCGCAAGAATAGAGGTCAGCTTTCGCTCTCTTTATTTATTTATTTTCCTTGGCTCAATTCGCTGAACTATTGACAGATAACCACTAACTATGCTATATATATGGTAGTGGAAGAGTTCTATAGAGACCATGCGTAATACTATTATTATTGGAAACTGGAAAATGCATACTAGGCGCGCCGAGGCTATACAATTAGTTGATAATATAGCTAATGGACTGGCAACTAACACTGCTCCCTCTCTGCGGGTAGCGGTGGCTCCTCCCTTTACGGCGCTAGAATCGGTGGCGCAAACCATCTCCTCCAGCTCCATCAACTTGGTAGCCCAAAACATGTCGGATAATCTGCAGGGAGCCCACACTGGTGAAATATCGGCTGTCCAGCTTAAAGATCTGGGAGTAGAGATGGTAATTCTAGGGCATTCTGAACGCCGGCATATCTATGGTGAGGATAATGAGTTTATTAATCGAAAGCTCTTGTTGGCGCTCCGGCAATCGCTTATCCCTATTCTTTGCGTAGGCGAGACCCTAGAGGAGCGCAAGGCTGATCAGGCGATTGATGTATGCCGTCATCAACTACAGGCCGGGCTTGACCAGGTAACTCCGGTGCAGGCGCGCAATATTATTATTGCCTATGAACCAGTCTGGGCTATCGGCACTGGCCAGACCGCTACCCTGCAAGATGCCAACGCTATGCATATCGCTCTTCGTCAGTTGTTGGTTAGTCAGTATGATACTGAATGTGCCGATCACTGTTCCATCCTCTATGGAGGCTCGGTAAAGCCGGAGAATGCACAAGGTCTCCTCTCGTCCCCCCATATTGATGGCGCATTGGTGGGAGGCGCCTCGCTTAAGGCGCAATCCTTCCTAGAAATTATAGCGAGCGCGCCATGAGTATACTCAGCATACTTATTCTTATCTTGCTTATCATCAGTGCTTTGTTATTAATCACGGTGGTACTGTTGCAGGATGACTCAGGCGAGGGATTAGCCGGGCTTATTGGTGGGGGATCAGCGCCAGCTAGTGGTCCGCGCAGCGCTAACTTCTTTACTCATTTGACATCTGGGTTAGCAGCAATTTTTATTGTATCGGCATTAGCGTTGGCTTGGCTTAATCGCACTCCCGATGAAGATAATGTAGAGCAGGCGGCACGGGCATTGGAGGGAGAGAATGCCCCTCTGGAATGGTGGAATATCGAAGATAATCCCGTAGATGTTGAGGCGTTCCCCGAAGATCCTTCACTGTTGGAGGGACTGGATTTAGAGGGGCTTAATTTAGAGGGACTCAACCTAGAAGAGCTTTCCCCACCCTTAAATCAATCAGATCAACAGTCTAACGAACAATTTAATGAACAGCCCCCCTCAGCCCCCTCAGAAGAGGAGAATGATACAGCAGGATCATTATAGGGGTAGATAGCAGAGATGGTAGATTCACAAAGAGGGCATAATCGGCACGGTAATGAGCATGACTACTACTGCCTACTTAATGTACCTCCCAATGCCAGCCAACGAGAGATACGGAATGCTTTTCGTAATCTAGTAAAAGAGAGTCACCCCGATCTTCAGGGGCCAGATGGGGCCTCTCATGAACGGCTGCGGCGGCTTATTAATGCCTATCATACTCTCAGTAATCCCGATCTGCGCCATGAATATAATCTCAGTCGGTCTATTGCTAGCTCAACTCGGCCTCCCTTTAACTTTCGGAGTTTCTTGCTACGGCGCACGAACGATTGGCACGCTCAGGCCCGTCTGATATTTTATGATCTACTCCATGAGAATATTCAGAGCGCCTTAACTCTCTATAAGCGCTACTTTAATCAGCATCGCGATCTTAAAAAATATATGAGCCGTGACGATTATATGGATTGTGCCTTCCTGCTGGCTGAGGCCTTTGAGTCTCAAAAAGACTATCATACCTCTTGGCAGCTGCTTATCGACATTGCCAATTTAGAGCTTGCTAAGCCCTATTTCAAGCACTTTTTTATAGAGGTGCAGAAGGGCTTGCACCGTCTCCTTCACAAGCGGCTTAAAAAGAGGGATAATCCCCAACTACTTCATCAGGATCTGCGAACGCTACGACACCTTAATCTCTTTAACAAAGGGGGGAAACATTGGAAATCGTTAATAAACCGTTATGAGAGGCGCTTCTCTACCCTTCCACGTGTAGCATTGCTGGTGATGTTAGCACTACTTCTATTGGTAGCCTATCCACTCTCTTCGCAGGTACTGGATAGTCCAGCAGCTATTGTGAGGCTGCATGAAACAGTGAATATTAGCCGCAATGAGCTGCGTAGTTCGGCACGACTGTTGGAAAGGCAGCTGGGGAGTTCGCTTACCTTAGAGCAGCGGCGCAATCTCCTAGATGCTGAAATATCCTCTGAGCTTATAAGGCAGGATGCGGAAGATCAGAACATCCGAGTTATTGATACTGAGATTGAAGCCTCCATTAATCGCCAACGCCAGTCACTAGCGCCCAATGTTACTGAGTCGCAATTTCGAGAGGCCTTGGAGCAGCAAACTGGCATATCATGGCAGGCCTACCGTGATCAGGTAGAGAGACGGCTAATGCAAGAAAAATATATCTTCCGCTTAAAGCAGGATAAATTTGCTGCCATTCGCCCCCCTAATCGCAACGAAATTGAAAAATTCTATGACGAAAATGCTACCCGCTTTACCAATCCCGCCATAATGCAAATTGAGTTTCTGTTGGTAGATACCCAAAATGTCCCCGATAGGGATCGGGAAGAGCGCCGGGCGATGGCACAGAGACTCTATCGTCAAGCTACCGCCTCGCCGAGCACCTTTGAGAAGGCGCGGCGAGATGCGCTAGATGATGCCAGCTATAGCACAGGACAACTACTGCTGTTACGTGATAATCGTCCGCAACAACAGCGATTTGGCGAATCTTTTATTGAGGCGGTATTTGCCATAGGAGATAATCAATTTGCCTCCCGCCTACTAGAATCAAAGGTAGGGTTTCATGTGGTGCGGGTAGTCGAAAAACGAGCTCCTAAGGTGTTGCGACTAGATGATCCTATACTGCCGGGGCAGAATATTACCGTAGCCGACCAAATAGGTAACCTACTGCTCTCCCAAACGCAGCAAGAGGTATTTACCGAAGCAGTACAAGAGATTACCGAAGATCTGCGCCGACGTGCCGATGTGCGCATATTTGACAAGGCACTTGAATGGTAGGAGTGCCTACTGAGTGCTGATGGGTGAAAAATCGCAGATATGGTCGGGCATTGACTCTGCAGGCTCTCTATTGCTGGACTATTACTCATACCTCTCTTGAAGAACTGCTGCAATTTCGCTGGTTGGAGATGGGGAGCCTTCCTCCGGACAATAATGGGCTACTATCAGAGAGCATCTGTAGTTTTGCTACTGAGTTAGTTCAGGGTGTTATTAATAATATACATCAAATTGATAAGGTTATCTCCAAAGCGACAGCCCATTGGGACATTGGCCGTATGTTGATTGTAGATAGATTATTATTGCGAATTGGCAGCTACGAAATACTGTACCGGGATGATATCCCCCATGCTGTCACCCTCAACGAGATGATTGAGCTTGCTAAATGTTATAGTAGCGATAATTCACCCAGTTTTGTGAATGGGATACTAGACCGGGTCTATATTAACCACTGCTCCTAATTTATTGGTGAGAGTTATACTAATAGTAGAATGATAGTAGCATGATCAATATAAAAAGCTCTGCACAGATAGAGGGAATAGCACAAGCCGGCAACATCTTGGCGCAGACGCTAGAGACTGTTTGCGCGCAGGTGACACCGGGTATCACCACCCAAGAATTGGATCGGATTGCCTACACTACCATCTCTGCATTAGGTGGCAAGCCCTCTTTTTTGGGCTATCGTGGCTATCCAGCTACCCTATGCGCTTCGGTAAATGAAACCGTGATCCATGGCATTCCTAATGCCGAACCATTGCCTGAAGGGGCTATTGTAGGCATTGATTGCGGGGCGCGCTATCAAGGCTATTGGAGCGATGCAGCCCGTACGGTGGCAGTTGGTAGTGTAACGCCAGTACTTGATGATCTTATAGCGCATACTGAGGAGGCGCTACAGGCTGGTATTGCAGCAGCCCTAGCTGGTAATCATATTAGCGATATATCCCGTGCCATTTTTGCAGTGGCACAACGTTACCAATATGCGGTAGTACGAGAATACTGCGGCCATGGGGTAGGCATTGCGCTGCACGAAGAGCCCAATGTTCCTAATTATGTGGCGCGAGGCTTTGATCCTCGCCTGAGAAGCGGCATGGTGCTAGCTATTGAACCCATGTTCTGTCTAGGAGGCGAGGCGATCTATGTGGCACAGGATGGGTGGGCGGTGGTAAGCCGCGATCATGCTCCGGCCGCCCATTGGGAGCATACGGTGGCCATTACTGATAGCGGTCCCCGCATACTTACTGTTCAACTGACTGTACAGCCTTCTGTATAGTCGACAATGCCGGAATAAAATAATAAAAAGACTATCTCTATTCTAGCTAACCAGCTTGGGGTAGCTGCGCCAACGCCTTGTCCACCTCCTCTTGGGGGTAGATATACTTTTTGAGCTTTCCCTCATGGTAATCAAGATAGGCCTGTACATCAAAATGGCCATGTCCACAGAGATTAAAGGCAATAGTGCGCTTAATCCCCTCTTTTTTGCAACGCAATGCCTCATTGATGGCCGTCACCACTGCATGATTAGCCTCTGGAGCAGGCAATATACCTTCGGCTTTGGCAAAGGTAACGCCGGCCTGAAAGGTCTCTAGCTGATCTATGGCCTGAGCAGTGATTAAACCTAGATCCTTTACATGACTTACTAAGGGAGCTATCCCATGATAGCGTAGCCCACCGGCATGCAGAGGAGCGGGAACAAAGGTACTTCCCAGCGTGTACATCTTCACTAGCGGTGTAAGATGGCCGGTATCGCCAAAATCGTATGCAAAGTGCCCTTTGGTAAGTGAAGGACAAGCGGCAGGTTCTACTGCTATTATCTCTACCTCTGCCTCTCCTCGTAACTTGCGTCCTAGAAAGGGAAAGACAAAACCGGCAAAGTTAGAACCGCCTCCCGTGCAGCCAATAAGTATATCGGGATAATCATCGGCCATTTCAAATTGCCGTAAAGTCTCCAATCCAATTACTGTTTGATGCAGTAGCACATGATTTAATACGCTACCCAGACTATATTTGGTTTTCTCGTCTTGCATCGCCACTTCTACCGCTTCAGAGATGGCAATACCTAGCGAGCCTGGCGAATCGGGATGCTCCTTTAGAATGGCGCGCCCACAGGCTGTCTCTTCGCTAGGGCTGGGGCTTACCTGTGATCCATAGGCCTCTATAAGCCCTCGACGGTAGGGTTTTTGGTTATAGCTGATCCTTACCATAAAGACCTTGCAATCCAGTCCAAAGAAGGCGCAGGCCATAGCCAGCGCGCTGCCCCATTGCCCTGCACCAGTTTCGGTACTAAGGCGGGAGGCTCCCTCCTGTTTATTATAGAAGGCCTGTGCTACTGCGGTATTAGGCTTATGCGATCCCACTGGCGAGACCCCTTCATACTTGTAGTAAATGTGCGCTGGGGTGTCTAGCGCCTGCTCTAAGCGGCGCGCTCGGTAGAGCGGTGTGGGACGCCATTGGGCATAGATAGCCCGGATAGGCTCAGGTATTTCAATTTCCCGCTCGCTGCTTACCTCCTGTTTGATAAGTTCCATTGGGAAGAGCGGCGCTAGATCCTCTGGTCCAATGGGGTTTCCAGTACCCGGGTGTAAGGGCGGCGCCATAGGCGAAGGAAGATCGCTCTGCAAATTATACCAATATTTTGGTATATCCTGATCTGTTAACTCAAATTTTATCTTTTCCATAATGCTCATCATACCTCATCTGTAATAAAAGATGCAATCTTAAGATGCTTAAAAGAGCTCTTTATGTCTTAGTTCCATGTCTTATTTCATGCCCCATTAAATGCCCAATTTTACGCCCCATGACAGTGCTTATACTTTTTACCGCTACCACAGGGGCAGGGATCATTACGTCCCACCTTTGCTGTAGATTGCCGTATGGTGGCGGTCGGAGCCCCGCCGGCGCTCACTGGCTGAGGTATGCGGGCCATCTGGGGAGTAGTCGCCGCGTTGGCCACCGCCGCGGCCGCTGGCAACGTCCCAAATTGTCCAAAGCTACGATGGTGGGTGGCCAGGGCGCTCTGCAAAGGCTTCTGGGGGGCCGTAAGGTCATCTTGCACAACCTTGATGCGCATTCCAAAAAAGCGCTGCGCTACCTCGTTGCGAATACTCTCAAAGAGGGCATCAAACATTTTAAAGCCCTCCAGTTTATACTCTAGGAGCGGATTCTTCTGCGCGTAACTTCGGAGATAGACTGCCTCACGCAGGGCATCCAATGAATCTAGATGATCCTGCCATTTTTGATCAATACTGCGAATATATTCATAGCGTATAGCTCTGTTCCAGCGCGTATCACCCACCAGTTGCTGTTTGCGCTCCATATCATGCTCTAGCGCCAGCATAATAGGCGTTATTGCCACAGATGATTGATGAGCGCTCTCCGCAAGAGGCACAAGAAGTTCTCGGTTAATCATAAGTTGATCGCCAATCGCGCGCAACGCCGTATGGAGTTCCTCCTGATCGTTACTTTTGGTATATGGTGTAAGAAGGTGGGTAACTACCCCATGGGCATAGTCCAGAAGCCGCTTTTGGAGATTATCATCCTGTAGAATAGCGTCCCGCTGTTGGTAGATAAGCGCTCGCTGTTCATTAATCACATCATCAAACTCCAAAAGATGTTTGCGTATCTCAAAATTACGCTCCTCCACCCGGGTTTGGGCCCGCTCAATGCTCTTATTAATGATCGGATGATTGATAGCCATATGCTCTCCCAAGCTGCGCGACATAATCGATTTCATATAATCTCGCCTCTTTCCAAAGAGGCGCATGAGTTGATCATCCATAGAGATAAAAAAGCGGGAGTGTCCGGGGTCGCCTTGACGGCCGGAGCGCCCACGCAACTGATTGTCTATGCGGCGCGATTCATGACGTTCGGTGCCTATTACATAGAGACCACCAGCCTGCTGTATCTCAGCATATTGTCCCTGCCAGCGCTGATACTCCTCCTGCAGGGCCCGATTCCAGGCCTCCTCGCTGCCGTTCTGAGATAGATTACGGCGGGCGCGATATTCGGGGTTGCCACCCAACTTTATGTCGGTGCCTCTTCCAGCCATGTTGGTAGCAATGGTAATGGCCCCCCGGCTTCCCGCTTCGGCCACTATGAGCGCCTCTCGGGCATGGTTTTTGGCATTCAGTACCTCATGGGCCAACCCGCGTTTAAGAAGGATTTTAGAGAGCTTTTCAGAGCTTTCAATAGAAACGGTGCCTACCAGAACCGGCTGCCCGCGTCGATGTACCTCAGCAATCTCATCGGCAATGGCGTTGTACTTGCTCTTTTCGTCGGCAAATATCAGATCATCCTCATCCTCACGAACAACCGGACGATTGGTAGGAATAGCCACCACCTCCAGCCCATAAATTTTGGCTAACTCTTTACGTTCAGTCACGGCGGTTCCGGTCATACCGGCTACTTTATCATAGAGACGGAAATAATTTTGCAGGGTAATGGTAGCTAAGGTGCGGCTACGGCGCGCTACCTGAATGCCCTCTTTAGCCTCTATGGCTTGATGTAATCCATCAGAATAGCGACGCCCATGGAGAATGCGGCCCGTAAACTCGTCTACTATTTGCACCTGCCCCTCCTTAACTACATAATCTCTATCAATGCGAAAGAGTTTATGCGCCTTAACCGCCTGCAATAGATGATGGATATGCTCAAAGTTCTCGCTCCCAAAGAGGGAACCGCGGATAATCCCCTCTTGGTTCAAAATCTTCTCAATTTTTTCTAAACCGCGATTGGTAAAACTTACATGACGGTTTTTCTCATCTAGTTTATAGTCTCCCAGCTCCTCATCCTCTTCCAGATATTCGTTGGTTGTTGAATCTTTGGGGCTCTCGGTCAGCTTGGCAACCTGTCGATTAATGAGCGAGTAGAGGCTTACATCATCCCCTACTGCGCCAGAGATAATGAGGGGGGTACGCGCTTCGTCAATAAGTACCGAATCAACCTCATCAATTACACAGTAATGATGTCCCCGCTGCACCTTCATTTCCAAAGAGTGCGCCATATTATCGCGCAGATAATCAAAGCCAAATTCGTTGTTGGTTCCGTAGGTGATGTCGCAGGTATAGGCCTCAAGGCGGCTATGGTTCTCCATCTGCGCCACAATAGTGCCCACCGTAAGTCCCAGTGAGCGGTAGATGGGTCCCATCCATTGGCTATCTCGAGCAGCTAAGTAATCGTTGACCGTTATTACATGTACACCTTGTCCACTAAGCGCATTTACATAGATAGCGGGCACTGAGGCCAGGGTCTTGCCCTCGCCGGTCTTCATCTCTACCACCTGCCCGCGCTGCAGCGCTAGCGCACCACAGAGCTGCACATCGTAGAGCCGCTCTCTCAGTATGCGGGAGGCCACTGCGCGACAGAGGGCCAAGGAGCGGGCCATCTGCTCCCGATTTGGTAAGCTGGGGCTTTTCTTTTTTTGTAGCTCCTGCCGTAGGGTCTGGGTAAATTTTAGGCAATCTGCTGGCTTTTGTTGCATAGCCCACTGCTCTAAACGATTTACCTCTTGAATGAGTTGCAGGTCTGATTGGCTGAGGGCAGAACGAGGCATAATATGATATAGCATCAATGTAAGCCCTCCCGAACATTGCGTCAAGGGCTTGTACAACATCACTACATATAATAATTATTACGCCACTCTACCTGGCCCTGAAGCATACTCCATGTGTGCAACTGTTCGCAACGCTACGATACTCAATGCCGGCAGGCGGGCGATGATGATTGCACACTAATAGAGAGCGGGAGCGGATAGAACCGCTCCCTAATCTAACTCAATGTCTCTCTCATCTCGGCTAACGGGAAGCCTACAGATCAACAAAGGGAAGATTATCGCCCATCTCATTGGGCATATCGCCTCGATCACCGGTAGCGTCCAGACCTAGCTGGCCCAAGCTATTGCCTCCCCAACACTTGACTCTCCGATTATCCAGGAGAGCACAGCTGTGAGCGCTACCTAGAGCTAGCTGGGTGGCAGTTCGACCACTTCCTAGATTAATAGCCGGGAGTCTATCGCCCAGCTCATTGGGCCCATCGCCTCGAGTATTGGTATCGCCCTGACCTAGCTGGCCCGAAGCGTTACCTCCCCAACATTTGACACCCCCATTATCCAGGAGGGCGCAGCTGTGAAAGCTACCTAGAGCTATCTGGGTAGCAGTACGGCTAGTGCCTAGATCAATAGCGGGAAGCGCATTGCCCATCTCATTGGCTTCATCGCCTCGATCATCGGTAGCGACTAAACCTAGCTGGCCAAAAGCGTTATATCCCCAACATTTGACTCTCCCATTATCCAGGAGGGCGCAGGCGTGGAATTCACCTATAGCTATCTGGGTGGCAGTGCGGCTGCTTCCTAGATCAATAGCGGGAATAGTAGCCACCCCATCAGTGGTGCTATCACCTAGGGTGCGGGTATGACCCTGACCTAGCTGGCCAAAAAAGTTATGTCCCCAACATTTGACGCTTCGATTATCCAGGAGGGCGCAGCTGTGAAAGCTACCTAGAGCTATCTGGGTAGCAGTACGGCTAGTGCCTAGATCAATAGCGGGAAGCGCATTGCCCATCTCATTGGGCCCATCGCCTCGAGTATTGGTATCGCCCTGACCTAGCTGGCCAAAAGCGTTATTCCCCCAACATTTGACGCGCCCATTATCCAGGAGGGCGCAACTGTGAGCGCTACCTAGAGCTAGCTGGGTGGCAGTGCGGTCGCTTCCCAAATCAATAGCTGAAAGCGCATTGCCCATCTCATTGGGCCCATCGCCTCGAGTATTGGTATCGCCCTGACCTAGCTGGCCAAAAGCGTTATTCCCCCAACATTTGACGCGCCCATTATCCAGGAGGGCGCAACTGTGACCTACTTCAGTATTAACTCCACTAATTGTAAATAGACCTCCATTGGCTACTATCTGAGTGGCGCTTCGACCAGTGCCTAGATCAATAGCCGGGATAGTAGCCACCCCATCAGTGGTGCTATCACCTAGGGTGCGGGTATGACCCTGACCTAGCTGGCCAAAGGCATTGTCTCCCCAACACTTGAGGCGGCCACCCTCCAACCGGGCGCAGGTATGATCTCGAGCCGCTGCCACCTGTGTGACAGAGGCCAATCCCGTACCAGGGCCAGGCGCAGCCGGACAGGCTACCAAAACTGCCAGGGCCACCAATACCATACCGGCGGCCCCTAGGGCGCCCCAAAGCATCCTCCCTTTAAGCGGGGAATGCGGGGAACTGTGGTTCTCTCTCTGGCAAGTGTTAAGAGAACTTACTCTCTCTCTCTCTCTCTCTCTCTCCTAAAAAGAGAGAAGGAGTATTTACAATCTCAATATGTTTCATTCTTTAAACATCTCCTTTTCTTTTTATTTGATAGCCACCTAAGCTACTATAGCTAGAGAGCGGCATAGTAACCACCCTCATATAGCATGTAGTTCTTACCGCTATACATAGAATATACCCCATTTGATATATAATGGCAAGTGAAATGGGGAATTTCTAAGGAAAATAAAGAGAGCACTGACCCCCTCGCTCCCCTCTTTCCAGCGCTTAAAGAGCCTCCTCATATGCCTAAGGGTTACCCCGCTGCGCTCTGCCTCATCTTTCACTGAGGTCGTTCCTGTGGCAAGCCTGGTACAGGCTTGCATATATCGTACTTCTTTGGTACTCATAGTAAATGTCGCTGTGTACATAATCCTCCAGTATACCTGGAGGAGCAGTGACATTTTCATCTTTCTTTCAAAGGGACATTTTCAACTTTCTTTTACAAGATGTTGTACAAGCTATTGACATATATTGAGAGCCTGATATAGTATAAATAGATATTATTGCAACAAAAAGGAGCATTCTATGAATCGTAAGTTATATTTTATTATTTTTATGGCCCTGGCTATTGGCGTACCACTGACCGCTCAGGAAGAGCCTATTGGTCTTCGGGTGCGAGCTTTCGGCGGAATAGTGCCTTGGGGGCAACATTTTCCAGCAACCAACACCATCTTTGGACCCAGTTTTGGAGCTTCGGCAGGTCTAGAGGTGCTCTACCGACTACCATTGGCCGATACAGATTTAGATGTTGGGATAGGTGCTAAGTTTTTCTTTGAGCGGAGCGTCGCTTTAGGTGGTGGACAACGCGGAGGGTATAGTGTATTGCCGATATATGCCACGGTGCACCTACCCTTTTTCTTTCCCGATAGTAATGAAACCTGGCTCTTCTATCTTGCGGGACGTTTGGGCTATAGTTTCTTTATATTTAATGGAAGTTACCAACGCGCAATAGCGACTGCCGCCACTACCCCCGGTAATTTCTACGGGGGTGTTGGGCTAGGATTGGGCTTTATTCCCATAGATCTACTACAAATTTTTGTAGAATTAGGCTATGAGGGGAATTTATTTGTTCCTGCCGGAGGTATAAACGATAACCGGCTCGATGTATCGGTGGGCATTGCTTTTCGATTCTAACTTACCATGAACTTTCATCTTATCTATCTTCTAGGTGTAAATGCCACAAAATAACTCAGTAATGCTATCCAACCGCGAAACCCAGTATTTTTGTCCTATGCACCCTGAAGTGGTGCAAGATAAACCGGGAAGTTGTCCTAAATGTGGGATGGATTTAGATGCGCTGTGGCCCACTCAAAAGGGGCAAGAGCATCAATACATGCGCCGAGAGTTATGGGTGGCCATATCCTGTAGCATAGTGCTATTGGCCATCATGCTCCTACGCATTATATTTTCCGCCATAGGCGAATTGCCAGTGGTGACGCTGCTGTTAGCTACACCAGTGTGTCTCTGGTCGGCGCTCCCGCTCTACCGACGCGGCTATCACTCTGTAATTAACCGGAGCCTTAATATGTTCACTCTTATTACTCTAGGAGTGTCGGTGGCCTATTGGTATAGTGCGGTGGTATTGCTAGCACGCCAGATAGCTCCCGAAGGCATTCTAGCAGCTTCTCATCTTTACTTTGATGGAGCAGCCATAATTGTGACATTGGTATTAGTTGGTCAACGTATTGAGGGTCGGGCTCGATCTCGCGCCCGCTCTGCATTATATGCCCTCTTGGAGAATGCTCCTAAGAGCGCCCGTATTATTGATACTGATGGTAACGAAAAAAATGTACCGATAGCTGAGGTGAAAATAGGCAATCTGGTTCGTATTTTACCTGGCGAGAAGGTGGTAGTAGATGGCACCATCACTGAGGGAGAGAGCTATGTAGAACAGGCCATGATTACTGGAGAGCCTTACCCAGTACATAAAACAGCTGGTGAGGCCCTCTATGCTGGCACTCAAAATGGCAATGGTAGCATGATAATGCGCGCCGAAAAGATTGGTGCCGAGACCCTTTCTATGCAGATAGGAAAGATGGTACTAGCGGCACAGCAGAGCCGAGCTCCTATACAAAATCTGGTAGATCGCATATCTGCCTATTTTGTATGGGCAGTTTTAGTAGTGGCATTGGTTACGCTTCTGACATGGTGGTTACTTGCGCCGCAGCAAATAGCGTTAGGGGTGCGAGCTGCCATCTCGGTTTTGGTAATCGCCTGCCCTTGCGCATTAGGGTTGGCTACCCCCATGTCCATTATGGTAGCCAATGGCCGGGCAGCGCAGTGCGGTATTCTCTTTCGAGATAGCGAGGCGCTGCAGAGTTTGGCACGCGCAACCATCATGGTCTTCGATAAGACCGGTACCCTAACTATAGGAAAGCCGCAGGTACAGACATGCCAACATCTCTCTTCATTATCCGATCACACCTTTATCCAGTATGCCGCCTCAGTGGAATTGTTGAGTGAGCATCCTCTAGCGGGCGCCGTGGTAGCGTTAGCTAAGGCACAGGCCATTCCTACCCTACCGGCCAGCGAGTTTCAGGCATACTCCGGAAAGGGTGTGCAAGCGGTGGTGGCACAACAGCAGGTTACCATAGGACAGGAAAAATGGTTACAAAAGCGCGGTATTATATCCACCGCTGAGAGTAAGTTGATGAAGGCGGCGGCGCATAACCGTGCTGAAGGCGCTACCGTGATCTATGTGGCATTAGGAAAGGAGCTGGCCGGTTTCTTTGCTATTTCTGATCCCCTCCGAGAGGAGGCGCAATCAGTAGTTAAAGCGCTCAATGCCAGCAAATGTAGGCCGTTGTTACTGAGCGGCGATAATCAAGATAATGTCTCTCTTATCGGTAACAGAGTAGGCATCAAGAAGGTGGTGGCTAATCAACTTCCCAACCAAAAATTGACATTCATTAGAGAGCTGCAAGAGGCGGGAGAGGTGGTAGCGATGGTAGGCGACGGGATTAATGATGCGCCAGCCTTAGCGCAGGCTAATATAGGCATAGCCATGGGAAGCGGTAGTGATATAGCATTAGAAAGTTCTCATATTACCTTAGTGCGTCCCAATCTCCAGGCGCTACTAGAGGCGCTCTCCATGAGTAGGGCAGTGCGCCGTAATATTGCCCAGAACCTCTTTTTTGCCTTTATCTACAATACAATAGGGGTAGTAATAGCCGCGGGAGTATTGTGGCCTTGGTTGGGAATTCTCCTGACCCCACCGGTAGCCGCTTTGGCAATGACCCTTAGCTCTATTTCGGTTATTTTGAATGCCCTGCGATTACGTTTTGCTATTTCAACCGCTCCTAGCGCTAACCGGGTGGCCACATAAGGGGGCGTCCGGCAATGATATGGGCATGTAAATAGGGCACGCTCTGCTGTGCATCTCTCCCATGATTAATGACTACCCGATATCCATTTTCGTTAAGCCCTAGCTGCTCTGCTACACGGGATATTACCTGTAGAAAACGCCCCAGATAAACTGGTTCATGCATCCCGGCCTCAGCCATACTAGCAATCTTTTTCTTGGGCACCACTAACACATGATGCGCCGCTACTGGCGCAATATCTTTGAACGCTATTGCCACCTCGTCATCATACACTACATCGGCCTCAGCCTCACCCTGAATTATTTTATCAAATATGGTAACTTCCTCAGCCATAATCCCTCCGACATTACAGTACACTAGAATGTTTTTTTTGTACAAGGGCATGGCTATAAAGGTGCTGCCATACGGCCTTAACTGCTAGCTGTTCGGAACTCCTGCTCATTTTTTAGCTCATTTTTTAGCTCATTATTTAGCTCAACAATACATATATTAATACTTATATTTTGAGTTTTGCGTAGCATATTGAATGAACCATAAAAGGGATATAATATATCGTTAAAAGTAATGAGCCTACTCTGTCTATCGCTTACTGGAGCTACACTACAGGAGAATCTACAGACTTTACAGAGCTGCCAACCATCTATTGATTGCTATGAGGTGCGAATTGATTTTTTAAGCTCCATAGATCTGCTGGCAGTGGCCCAATTTCCCTCTATGGTTAGCGAAACATTGGGAAAAACCCTCCCGGCTATACTTACTTGCCGCCGTCCGTCAGATGGCGGCCACTACCAAGGAGATGAGAGACATCGACTAGAAACCCTATTGAGGATTATGGAGCTCCAACAAGTAGAGAGCAGCTACCAGTACATTGATATTGAATATGAGGAAGCGGAGACCCAAGAGTATCGCCGGCTTTTGGAGAGCGCACAAGAGCATGCGCTACAAGTTATTCGCTCTATTCATATACTGGAGCGCGGCGCCTCGCAGACATTTTCATATCTTGAAACGCTCTCCCAAGATTCTACCGTAATTCCTAAACTGGCAGTTAACATTCGTGGTATGCAAGATCTCCTTACGCTCTATCGTCAGTGGCAAAGCTACCAACGGGATTCTCGCTTCTCGGATCGCCGAGCAATACTTATTGGGATGGGGTCATACGGAGTTCCTACTAGAATTCTGGCTCCGGTTTGGAATTCGTTTATCTCTTACTCATCATCGTTAGCGGGCAAGAGGGCAGCCTCCGGTCAATTAGATCCGGCCACTCTCCATACCCTCTATCGTTATCATAGCCTTAATAGACAAACCCAGATCTATGGTATTATTGGCAATCCCTTACAGCATAGCAAATCTCCCCATTATCATAATGCTATATTTCAACAGGCCAACCTTAATGCACTGTACCTCCCGCTATTATGTGACGATGTAGCGGCCTTCTTGGAATTGGCGGAACTATTATTCATGAGAGGCATCTCGGTTACCATTCCCCATAAGCAACAGGTCATGAAACACTTACAATGGAGCGACACTACAGTAACTAGCAGCGGTGCCTGCAATACCTTGATACGCCGCTCTGATGGGTGGTATGGTTACAATACTGATTGCCTCGGATTTTGGGACCCCCTAGCACGACTACTTCGCAAGAGAAATCGTACCTTGCCCAGTAAAGCATTAATCATTGGCGCCGGCGGGGTGGCGCGCGCCGCAGCAAGTGAGCTTCTTAAGCGGGGTTGTGATCTACTTATTCTTAATAGAACGCTCTCTCGGGCTAAAAAAATGTGTCACGAGCTATCGAAATGGTATCCCTCAGCGCATTGTCAGTTCAGCTCCTCTATAGAGAAACCACCAGATATGATAGCGGAATATACAGAGCTTATGGTACAGAGTACCTCTCTAGGAATGGATCCCAATATTAAGGGCGATCCTCTCCCTAGTTACTATTTTAGGGGGCATGAATTAGTATATGACATGATTTACCAACCACGAATTACTACATTTCTTAAGCGCGCGAAGCAGGCGGGATGTATAACCTTAGGGGGAGATGTCATGTTTAGCGCCCAAGCGCGGAAACAATCAAAATATTTTATGCAAAATTATTTTTAAAATATGCCGAAAATTGATTGATGACTACCCTTAAAAATATCATTCCTATTCTACTGCTGTTGGTGCTCCTAATTGGCAAACTGGACGCCGGGGAGGAACCAAATATAGCGGTACAAGATGTAATATTTGCTGATCTTGAGATATCTTCTCAAAATAGATTGCTCTTTACGGTGAAAACCCGCCCTCCACGTTTCAGCAGCTATAGCACGCTTATGGTTAGTGATCTCTCGTCAGATGAGGAGCAGCTTACTCGTCAACTCACCTTTTTCCCTGAAAATATTACCTTGATTAAAGGCAACAATGAAATTCAGATCCAGAACCGCTTTGGGGTATTTCGCTCAGTTAATAGGCGTTCCTCAGTTGTGCCTGTGGAGGATCTTCCTAATTTTAATTCCGGTGCGCTTATAAAGGCGGGGAGTATCATACCGGCTAAAGAGTCGCCAGATGGTAGCTATCTCCTCTATTTTCGCCCCCACGGCTTTGTCTTTGGTAGCTTGCTACTAAAAGAGCTCACTAGTGGTCAGGAGATAGTTATCTCCCGCCGGATAGAGCTAACACCAAGTGGTCCCCCGGTGTTATGGTCACCAGATTCATCATTTTTTCTCTATAGTAAAGAGGGAGCGCTCTATTATTACTCTTTAGCACAGTTAAGGGCCAATAGGGTGCTCAATGAATCACTCCGTCGGATTGGTAGAGGACATATTAATAGTATCCAATGGGCTAATGATAACCAACTCTATATGTTAGTAAGATCTACTCTTTATGCTATCCGCAATCAAGAACTCTTTGCCCGTGGACTCTACCAGGATATTATTCAATTAAGAGAGATAATTGGCACTATTCCCTTTATCTATAACCCGGCCCTGGATAGCTTCAGTGTATCGCCCGATGGTCAGCGAGTATTGCTAGTCAAGAATCAAAGAGACCTTTTTCTACATTCATTTCAGAAAGATGACGATGCCTTGCAATCCTCTTTTGCAATCTCTTACAACAGTTTTCGGGTTGATCTAGAGGTGGCGCGTATTATCTGGATCAACAGCCGCAATCTTCTGCTCTTGGCTCGTGATTTCACCGGCAATGAATCGCTCAACAGAGTATATCGAATACAGATAGACGGGGAGGGCCGAAACTATTCCCTCGTAATTGCGCCTGAGCGCCAGGTACGCGATATTGCGCTCTCTAATAATACCAATCAGGTGGCAGTGGCCACTCCTAATCAGGTATATGTTAAGAATCCACAAAACTGGAATAATCTGGCGGTACATCAGCATCCACAGGCGTTTACTACGCTCTGGAGCAATGAAGATCAGCTAATAATAGCTGGGGCATACCTGATTGAGGAGCGGAGCCCGCTGCAGGATGCTAGAAAAATTGTGGCCCTCGCTAGTGTTACTGACCATGGCTTTGATGGGGTTGAGGGAAGAATCTTGGCTGCTTCAGGTAATGCTGCCTTTTATTTTGATGAGCAACTTAACAACTGGCAGAGTTCAGCGATTGCGCTTTCTAATCCCTCTCGCGAACGTCAAGTAACCTCTCAAGACTATCGGACATTCTTGGGTAGTCTAGATGCCAATCGCTATCGTAATCAGGTACACATTCGCAATCTTAATAATTACAGTATTATTAATTTGATTAAGTCATTTCCCAGCAATTACCAGCCATTACCGGAGCGGGATGAACAGATAGATCTTACACACTTTAAGCATGGGAGTCGTACCCGAAGCCGTAAGGTGGGTTTGGCGCTCAATGCCATCGATTCGGTAGAGGGACTCAATCGAATACTTGCTACCTTACGCGACTATGGAATACGGGTCACCTTTTTCCTAAATGGCAACTTCATTCGCTCCTATCCTCAAGAGACTCGTACCATTAATGAGGCTGGGCATGAGGTTGGCTCTCTCTTTTCTAGTTATTTTGATATGACCGACATTAAATACCAGATTGAATCGCGCTTCGTGCAACAGGGACTGAGTAACACTGAAGACCTCTATAATCAGACAACCAGAAAGGGATTAACCCTCTTGTGGCATGCCCCCTACTACTTCACCAATCCAGCAATTATTGAAGCCGCTCAAGAAGCCGGTTATAATTATATAGGTCGTGATGTAGTAGGCGAAAATGGGAATCCCAACCCAATTAGTACCTTAAATAGTGTTGGCAATCAGCAGAGCCTATGGCAGACCATAGAGCGCATACTGCAGCAAAAAAAGGCCGGCTCCATAATCTCTATTCGTATTGGAAGTCCGCCCGATACCACCGTAGTACAGTTGGGAGACGAAAAATTGGCGGCTAACTTAGTGCTACTCCTAGATGCGCTTATTGAGCAGGGTTATAGCGTTGTACCAATATCAGAGATCTATCGAGAGGCGCGTGATCATATACAATAATGTGCGCACTGTGCATTAGCAAATAGAGCTAGCGGATACCTCGTTCCTCTTTAATGGCATTGTAGGCCTCCTGTATCTCTCTAAATCGCCGGTTAGCTAACTCAACAAACTCCTCTGGTAGCTCCTTGCCAATAATTTTATCGGGATGGTAGGCGGCGGCCATACGCCTATAGGCGCTACGTATCTCCTCATTACTGCTAGAAGAATCACAACCCAACACCTGATAGTGATTGGGATATGACGTGCGGTGGCTACGAAAGAGGCGTGTCACCTCAGCGCCATCAACTGAGAGGCAGCGGGCCACTATACCGATGAGCTTCTCTTCATTGGGGTGGACAGTTCCGTCGGCAGTTGCCACGTGAATAAGTAAATCAATAAAGTTAAGATGAAAGGCAGCTTGACCAGGAGTGAGCGAAAAAAAGTGTTGTGCTAGCTGCTGCACCGTATAGTTGCTGTGCAGACTCTCTTCAAAGACCTTTAGAGCAAAAGCGCGCTGTCGCTCAGAGAGATTAATGTCGCGAATAAACTTTTCAACCACTCGTCGCTCTTCGGCGCTTACTGAGCCATCGGCAGCGGCAATTTTACCCATAATAGAAAAAAGCGCCACAAAATAGCTGGCCTGCCGATCATAGGCCGAATAGCGCTGCTGTTGAGAGCGCCGCTGTTCTTGCAGGGCATCCTTTCGATCTATGAAAATATGACCCAATGCAGCTCCGCCAATGGCGCCCAATGGTCCGCCAAAGACGAAACCTAATGAGCCTCCAATGACTGTACCAAACCACCCCATAGTAGATTACCGCCCTCTCTCTGCAATGCCTCTAAGAGATAATAAGACGCTCATAGGCATCCAAATCAGCTCCATTAAGACAGTAATCAATGATTGTCCGCCCCTTGGGGTGTAGCTCTTTACTATAGATTAGCTTAAGTTCATGTTCAAAATAATTTTGCAATATCTCAGATCCAGCCTCAAAGCCGTGACTAGAGACCTCCAGTTGCTCGTTAACCCGTAAGAGTCCCCGGGGAATTTCTTGACCATTGACCCGAATATGGGGAGGGGTATATCCTAACATGGGGTAGGGAGATGGTAGCAGCTGACCCTTACGGTATACTACGCTGCCGCGGCGCGCCATATATTCACGCGCCACCCATTCGGGAGTAAAACCTACACGGTAGGCTCCAATATACTGATTGGGAATAAGCACATAACGGGTACGGGGCGAGGTGCGCATGGTCTCTAATAAAAGATTGGCATGGCGGACACGCCGCCCAGTTGCAAATGGCCAGTAGGATCCTACCCCTTCGCTTTTCAGTCCCTCGGAGGTTACAATACTGGGATTGGAATGGCCACGAGGAGCAACTAGGCGCCATAACCAGGCAATAGCTGGCGGTAGAATATGCAACATACCAATAATACCATAATTGGGTTTGCGGTTGGTACTAGGCGGGGTACGAACTCCAAAGCTGCGGACATCAACCTCTACCGGCTCATTGATAGTATTCTCAATGCAGTGACGCGGCATAATAACCCGCGGATTGGGACAGGGTTTATCTGGGGTATCCATGGTATGCTCCCATAAGAGACAGGTAGCACTCGGTTTGCCATCCAGATTAAGAAATAAGAGTGATAGTGGCGGATCAATACAGAGTCGCTCTAAACTGGGCTCGGTGCCATATTCTTTAAGATGATCCACCCGTAAGAACCACCCATCTTCAGCATCCATAACTACTAATTTGCGGCGCTGCTTCTGAAGATACTGCGGCGCCAGAGCCATATCATCAGTTACGGGGTAAAGTTGACAGGTATCCAAAAGATCAAGGAAGAGCTTTTCTTTAGTAATGGTATTTTCCCCCAGGAGAATGCGCCCATCAATCTCACGATGTATTTGCTGAATCATCTCACTCTTACCGGACCCGGAAGCTCCCTCATGCATAATTACAAATTCATTGTCATAAGGGGTAACTAGTCGTACCGTAGAGCAATGGAAGGTAAGCCACCCCTCCTCTTCGCCGCGGTTAAGCAATACACCATAAATTCCCTTCTTGGCAGCTGGACCAGGATAGAGATTATAGCTAAAGAGCTCATGTATCTCTGGCCCACGGTTGTGTACTACTACCTGCTTTCCCTCAAAATCGGTATGTCGAAAGGGTGGAGCCACATAAAGGATGGCCATCGGCTTAAAGCCCTCTGGTATCTTCGTCGCGGGGATAAAACCTTGGAGATCTGCTAATGCTCCCACAAAAAAAGCCGCCTCTATTGGCGCTACACAGAGCGATGGATAGCCGTGGTGCGTTTTGCCCGAAAGAAAGGGTACCACAATAAGCTTCTCTCTTTCGCGAAGCCACTTAAAGGTACGGGCTCGCAACTCTGAAAAATCCTTTCCGAAACGCTCCTGATAACGTGGTTTATCAGTCGGTCTATCGTCGGCAATTACCATAGCTTGGGGATCGCGACGGCGCATATAGGTTTCAATAAAGTTAATAGCAAGCCCGTTCTTACAGCGAGCTATGGTAATCTCGGGAACCATACCTTGGCCAGAAACCTCAAAGCCTACTGTGCGAAAATCCTCTCCTTTGGGCATTGCCAAATCCATCATCTGTTTTCGACTAGTAGGAATAATTGACTCGGTAGCATTGAGAATCTCCCGTAGCTCATCTGCAAGAGCCAACCGATCTAGGTAACTCTTTTTCACGCTATTTGACACTTCTCTATATTACATCGATAATACACTAATCACAAGTAGTATGGCAACATTATGGGATAAAGGGTACCAATTAGATCAACGTGTTGAGCGCTACACCGTAGGGGAAGACCGGATATTTGATATGCGGTTGATACCTGCCGATTGTGTAGGAAGTATGGCGCATGCCCGGGTGTTAGAGAGGGCCACGCTTCTCTCTAATTCGCAATGTGATTCCATTATTGGCGCCTTACGAAAAATTATTGATGAGCATCACGCGGGGACCTTTCAGATTACTGAGGAGGATGAAGATTGCCACACTGCCATTGAAAATCACCTTACGGCGCTTACCGGAGAGATAGGCGCCACAATACAAACTGGCCGCTCACGTAATGATCAAATATTCACCGCGCTCCTGCTCTATGGGCGAATGCGCATTTATCAACTAGAAAACCATGCTCAGAAGCTTATCTCCTCGCTACTTACTTTGGCAGAAAAGGAGGAGGATCAATTTATGGTCGGACGCACCCATCTGCAGCCAGCCATGCCCTCTACAGTAGGATTGTGGGCTGCCTCCTTTGCCGACCAGCTGATCGACATGGCCGATGATTTTGGGTTACTCTATCGGCATACTAATCGCTCTCCTCTAGGCGCGGCGGCGGGCTATGGGGTGCCGCTACCCTTAGATAGGGAATTGGCTGCCCATCTGCTAGGATTTGATGCCCCAATGCATACGGTATTGGGCGCCATAAATAATCGCGGCCATTGGGAGAGTCGTGTTCTAGATTGCGCAACGCATATTATGCTTATACTTTCTAGATTAGCAGAAGACCTATTGCTCTTTACCCTACCAGAGTTGGGCTATATGACACTGCCTGAGGAGCTCTGTAGTGGATCAAGTATTATGCCTCATAAACGTAATCCCGATCTATTGGAGCTGCTACGCGCGAAAAGCGCTATAGTAACGGGATATGCGGCGCAGAGTAAGGAAATTATGCGCTCGCTTCCCTCAGGATATAATCGGGATGTGCAAGAGACAAAGGCGCTATTTATGCGGGGGTTGGATATTACCGATAGCTCGCTTGAGATACTTAATCTTGCCATCTCGAATCTCCGTATTAATCATGAGAACTTGAATAGAGGCATGATTCCTAGTCTCTTTAGTGTGGATCGGGCATTGATTCTGGTAGCTCGGGGACAATCATTTCGAAGCGCCTACCGCCAAGTCGCCACAACTGACACTAATGAGCTACCCAAAGATCTGCAAGAGCTCTTAAGAGCTCGCTCATCATTGGGGGGGCCCGGTAATCTACAACTTAAAGCGCTCAGTCAGCAATGGAAAAAACGATGGCACCCCTCAGAGAGCCGTTATCGGTCCTGGAAAGAGGCAATAGAAAAGCTAGCCGGAGGAGCAGTTGATATCTGAAATTATTTTCAGATACCACTGCGTTGTGGTGGAGGGAGATTAAGGTCACCGCTACGGAGGCGAGCAATTATCTTCTGAGTAGCCATATAAGTCTCTGTAGGAATGAGACGCAGCCGATGCCATCTAGGATAGACAACAGAGAGATATCCCTCTCTACTGCCTACCTGCGCTACACTTCCTAATATATCCCCAGAGCTTGCCAGCCGGCGCATTTCTTCATAGGCCACCTGTTCCCACTCTACTCCAATTGTGGCATAGATGGAGCGCCGCTTAATATGAGGAGATGCCAGAGCAATAAGATACATTTTGTGGCGGCGAGCTTCGGAGACTATAGACGCTATATCCTGTCCCACAGTAACTATTACCTGTATATCCTCGGCAGCTATGCTCTCTACTACCTGTCGAGCGTGCGTTTCGTGGTGCTCAGGAGAGAGTGAATAGTGCTTTACGGTGGTCAGTGGTAATATAGCTTGACTACCAAAGAGTAATGAACTTCTTAACTCTGAAATGTGCGAAGTGTTAATACCAATAAATGCGATCTGCGCTTCATACTCAACCGGCGTTGGCAATAGTTCGGTGGTAAGGGATCGCTGCAATAATGCGGCCATGGTACCGGCTAAGAAACCAATCTCATGGTAGTTAAAATAGATAGCCCGCACATTAGCAACTCTGGTGGGCAGCAATGCCGGAGGGGCATCCAACAACAGAAAGGACTGCCTAGGCCAACGGGGAGCTATTTGATACATCACCTGCCCTAGCTCTGCTCCTCTGCCGACTATTAGATTGTAACGCTGTTGCCGAGCTATCTCTTCCAATTCGGCATCCCAACGGTTAGGGCTCGCTGCAGCTTGTATGAGCGAGATAGTTACCGCTGCTTCACTGCCTCTTGATTCAACAGCTAATTGTTGTGCAGCATTAACCAACGCATCTTCTAAAGCGCTTTGTGGTCCATCGGCGGTGAGATACAAAGCAATGGAGAAATTATTGTCTTGGTTGCCTCCGCAGGCAGAGAGTAGCAGAGAAAGGCCTAGCATAATGGTGAATAGCCGCACGCCAACAGTATGGTAGCAGCAACCACTGGGCGCCAAAGCGATATTCCTGGGCCACCCCACATGGAACTGCCGCCCACCTTGGGAAGGGTATGATCCTAAAACAGAAGAGCCACCCATTAACATGTGAATGATTGCTGCATTTCCTCGCACTATTTTTACAGATTGGCTGCTAGTAGCAGGGGTATTGGCCATCCCACTATGATTATGCCCAAAAGGTAGGCCACCCAACTGCGCAATTTGGAAATAAAGCATTGTAGCACTATCTGCATAAGGTACATTAGCAGGAACATAGCTACCAGCAGCGGAGTTTGATTCAGCTGAGATAAAGGGAAGAGCAGCGAGGCGCCGCTGCTTAGTAATAGGCCAGTAATAAACCATCCCGCATAGTTGCTAAGCGGTATGCCAGAGAGATGGGGGCCACCTTTTTTCCAATGCCAGAAACCCATTGCCACAAATATGTGGTCATAAAAAAGATCCCAACCCATTATTACGAGCGCTGAGGCGACGCAAAAGAGTACTATAGGGAGATTAAGGAGATTCAATAGGGCCCAGGTAGGGATAGCAACTAGTGCCCATTCAAAAATTATCTGTAGTGGCAGACCGGCAATTTGGGGCTGTAACAATTTGGAATAACGGTAGCTTCCAAAGGGAAAACCGCTACGTAATCCAATATATTCCAACAGTGCGCCAATAATATATACATAGAGCAGCAGCGAGAGCGCAATTGACCATTCCATAGTAATCAACAGCGCATAGACTAATATGGCACTCCGTATCAAAATGCTGAGAGAGATGCCACGCACCATGCCCGGCCCCTGCCAAGAGAGATATATACCATAGGTGACTACCCCTACATTAACCAGGAAAATTAATAGCAAGGCGCCCTGTTCGCCTAGCGTAAGAGTCAGTATCACTGCGGGTACTACAGGGGAAGGCGCTTAACGCTTTCCGTTGCGGCCATTACGAGCGAGCATACCTAGCAGCACTTCAACCTCGCCTACGCTGACCTTGGTTTGCCGCGCAATTTGCTCCGGGCTCCATCCATTTTGCGCCAACTTGATTACCATCTCTCGCTGATCACGGGGTAGCCCCTCTAAATTCCCATTATTCACGCCTTTCTCCAGCAGCGAGTTGAGCAAATTAAGCCGGTCATCTGCCTCAACACTGATATTCTTGAGACGAGTTTCGGCGCGGGCCAGCCAACTTTGAGAATCTCTTAGCTCTTGCATCTTTTTCTCAATACCTTCACTGGTAGCTGAAAGCTGCTCAATAAGGGCTTGGGTCTTCTCTGCCTTTTGACTTTTATGACTCAGTTCCTCAATCTGAGAGGTGAGTAAAGATAACTCTTCTGGTAGGCTCTGTACCCCCTCCTTGAGCTCTACAATTCGCCGCTCAATCTCCTCTAGAGAGCGATGGTTGTTATCTATGCCATCACCAAGGGCCTCTAATAACGATTGTCGTTTTTCCAATCTCTCGGTGTTGGTATCGGCCCTCTTATTAAGCTCATCAATATAGCGCAATTTCTCCTGTAGATCAACTAATTGGTCATTTTTGTCCTCAAGACCGTTAATCTTTTTATCAATGGTCTCTGAGAGACCCATAAGGCGCGCCCACTGTTTTTCTAGCAATTCAATTTTGCGCTTCTCACCTCCTAGGCGCTCAAAGCGACCATAAAGCTGTGTTGCGGTCTCTCGCAGCTTTTGAAACTCAACATGGATTTTCTTAACCTCGCTCTGTTGCTGCTCAATGCGCGCAATATCTTCATGCAGGGTATTTACCTGTGCACTAAGGGTCTTGTGCAGCTGATCTACCTTAGTAATTATTTTTGTCTGTTGAGTAAACTCGCCCTGTGCCTTACCAATTTTCAGTAACTCTTCATGCAATCGTTGAGCCTCAGCGCGAAAGCGCTTAAGAGTATCTTGATAGAGATGCTCAACCTCGTCGCGTTCGGCCTGCAGACGCTCGGTCAATTTTGCAGAGCGAATATCAGCCTCTTTGAGCAGGTTATTGGAATGCTGCTCTATCTCGCTTCTAAACTGGGTATACCGAGCATCAATCTCCTTAAGAGAGCTCTGCGATAGCTGAGAGAGCTCATAGCGCACATCCTGTATCTCAGTCTGAGAGCTTTGAATAAGTTGGTGGATCTGCAGCTTCCACTGTGTCACATCACCATCAACTGTCTCTTGTTGGGAGGCTAGTACTTTACGATGCTCGCTGAGCATGTTTTCGGTCTCTAGCTGATAAGATTGTAGTAGCTCGTTTCGTTTTTTGTCTATTCGCTCCTCTAGATCGCGATTAATATGATCAAGCCGCTCGCCAAATTCCTGTTCATGAAGCTGTACAGCTTGTGAGATATTGGCGCTCATCTCGGTAATACTCTGGCCGATCTCCTCATCAAACTTGCTACGAATATCCTCTAGATAGGACCTCAGTCGCTCCTCCTGTAGGTGCACATTCTTTTCAAGATTCTCCATTAGCTCACTCTGCTGTTTCTGTCGTTGATCAATATGTTGGGCATTCTGTTCAACACTGTGTAGTACATGGCGGTTTTGGGTATTAATGACCTCCCATTGCTCTTGAAAAGAGATGGTTACTGTGCCAAGATGCTTCTCCAATTCACGCTGCTTGTTGCCAATCTGCTCCTCAAAGCGTATGGAGATCTGGGCAAAGCGATCTTGTATATGCCCCTGAAGTTCTTCATCGCCACGTGCCAAATGTTGCTCTACCCGTTCGCGATATTTGGCAATGTGAGCCCGTATCTGCTCTAATTGTCTCCCTAGACGATTCTCATACTCAGATTGCATGTCGTGCAGCGCCCTTTGCTTACTCTTACGGAAATTACTTACCATCTCTTCTAACTGGTTTTTCCCCTTAGTATACTCATGCTGTAAAACATTGCTTCGGCCCACAATCTGCTTTTGCACCTCTTCTAGACGCTGAATACCGCCCGAGACATGTCGTTCAACCGACTTAACCACCTCAGTGCTCTGCTCCTGTAGACTTTGACTGGCTTTACTGAAGAGATCGCTCAGATGCTGCTCGATAGTGGAAGCCTGCTGCAAAATCTCCGTAGATTTTTTGCTGCTCTTTTGAAATTGAAGCTCCACTTGGCTTTTTAGCTGTGCTTGGGTATTCTGTAGCGCCTCCTGCACCACAGTCCGAAATCGCTGCTCCTGCTCAACAGAGATCTTCTCCATCCGTTTGGCGCGTTCGGCTGTTAGGTCCATACTGCGTGAAGTAGTAGTAATCTCTTCTTCGGTAGATTTGCGGAAGGTGCTGAGCTGATCTCCTAACATACTAGTCTCCCGCTGGAGCATACTGCTCAGCTCATTTAGTTGTTCTTCGAGCTGCTGTCCCCGCTCCTCAGAGAGCGCGCTAATACGTGCTAGCTCTTCGGTAGCCCGCTGCTGTTGGCGACTGCTCTCCTCTTCTAGAGAGCGATGGCAGTGTTGAATTTCCTTCTGTAGTTGTTGCTCAAAGCGTTGATAGCGCTCCTGCAGAGCCTGTTCTCGATCCTGGCTATCGGCTATCAGACGACTTTCACGCTCTTCGCTATTGTTAGCCAGTACCTGCTGTGCATCGCTGATAAATGTCGTAAGACTCCCAATCTGTTCATCAATATAACTTTTTTGCTCTTCAACCTTGAGCTCAGTACCCTCTCGAAGCTCCTGAAGCTGTTGCGCTAGCTGTGCCGAGAACTCATCGAGCGAAGCGCTCATACCCTCCAATTGCGATAGATTTCCCTCATATTGGATGGTAACCTGTTGCATTTGCGTCTGTTGTTGCGCTATAAGCTGGCGGTTATGGGCCTGATTCTCTTTATGAAGACTCTCCCGCAACCTCTGTACAACTTGCTGCATCTGCGACTCAATCTTAAGACGCTCTTTCTCTAACTGAACCTCTAGCGATTGCTGAAACTCCTGACGAAGGCGTTCCAGATAGTTCTCCTGCTCTTGCTGTAGCATAGAGACATGGCGCGAGATGACCTGCTGCTGTGTACGATTCTGTTTAAAGATAAGGTGTCCTGAACGCTGCATTCGTTTAAGGGCATTCTCTAACTGTGTCTTAAGGGCGCCCTGCGATGTGCGACCCTGTTCCTTAAGGCGCTGTTGGATCTCCCGCTCAAAATTTTCAATGGCGCTTCGAAGAGTATCATTTTTATGTATAAGGTGGTCCATCTGTTCTTGGGCATGCTGTTGGCGCTTAGCCAATAGCTCTTCAAAGCGCTGATTTTGCCGCTGAATGAGGGACGGCAACTGCTTCTCAAAGCGGCCAAATTCGCTTTGGCGCGCCTCTAGCTGATTTAAGAGCTCTTGAATCTTGGCGTGGCTCTCCTTTAATTCTTGCTGCTTTTGCTTCGAAAGAGAGTCACCAACCTGCTGTAGCTCTCCAATTGCGCGGTCTAACTGTTGCTCCAGCTGGTGTTGCAGTTGATGGCCGCTCTCTGCTAGGCGCTCCTGCTGAGATTGCTCTATTTTGGCCCCTTGGCTGGCTATTCGCTCGCTTTCGCTGCTCAAGAGCTCAATACGTTTATGGAATGCCTTATATTGCTCCTCTATCTGCTGTCGGAATCCCCCATTTTGCTTCTCAATGATCTCTGGTATCCGCTCCTGTAACTGCACAAAGGCCTCAGAGCTACGCGCAATGGTGGCGCCCATCTGCTCGATCTGTTGTGCTTTGCGCTCCAATTCTTGAAAATAGCGTTGAAGTTGGTTACGACTTTGCTCCTGTTTTTTGAGCTCGACAGTATAGTGCTTAAGGCGCTCTTCCAGCGCTGCTACCTGAGCGGCACGCTCCTGCATACTGGCAGCTAGTGACTCCTCGCTAGCGCGGATAGTGCGCAGTAACTCGCTGCCGGCCCGCTGGTTAACCTCCAGCTCTATGGCCATATCTTTAAGAACCGAGCTACGCTCGGCAATAATCTGTCCCAGCTCTACACTGGCTTTATCGGCGGCCTTTTTGACAGTGCCGATAGCGCGGTTAGTGCGATCTGACCTTCGAAATATAGCCAGAATCACGCAGACCGTAAGAAATACTATTAAGTCACCTATAGTGAACATTGTCCCCTCCCAAAGGGGAGTGTATGGCAAAAAAAAATTTTTGTCAACAAATTAGCAAAAAATTTTAAATTTTTGCTGTCTTAGGATCCTATAGGTCTACACCTTCGCCGATGCCCATAGTGCTAGTTGAATATTATTAACCAAGGAGCCTTCGATGGCGTATAGCCCACAGCGCCCGTTGGCCGGCCCCTAAAAGAGCAAGCACGCTCCCCGCAATAAAGAGATATGCTAAATAGCGTGGCAGGAGACAGATAAGCCCATAGAGCAGCACCGTCTCTCCTCCCTCCATTACTCCGGTAGGCATACGGATACTAGTAAGGCGCGCCGCTGATGGAGCGAAGGCGCTCTCATCAACCTGGCGTTGCTTCTCCAAGAGTGCCGAGAGCGCCAACCACGATACAACATTGATATAATAGCTGGCCAGGAGCAGCGCCACCAACCAGTAGAGGGTGGGGCTACCCTGAGTCGCCGCCGCTAGAGGAATTAGGGCATAGAGAATTACATCTAGCAGCAGATCGAAATAGCCTCCGATATTGCTCTGGCGTCCACTTAGGCGGGCTACAGTGCCATCTAGGCCATCAGCTAGACGCGAGACAACCCATAGCCAGAACGCCCCCCAACGATAATGTGCCAATAGGGCGGCGGCGGCGGCGCACCCTAACAGGAAGGCTCCTATGGTAAAATAGAGCGGCGAGAGGCGGGTTAATAATCGGCGGGCGACTCCCTCTAGGAGACGCTCTTTAAGATGACGTAGCTGATTATCAAACATGAGCAGACTATTGAAATATATCTACCACCTCATATATTTCCAGCGTAGGCAGTTGGGGATATTCCTCGGAGATCTGGGCACGCACCCGACCTCGCACCCGTATTTTTCGCTGCTGATAATTGGTAATTAAATACTGACGCAAGTCTCCTCCTATCACAAAATCTCCATAGGGGGTTCTAAAGATAGGCACTGTGAGCGGGTCGCTGCCATATAACACAATGATACCATTGTAATAGCTATCGGGGGGTGCGGAGGCGGCAACCAGTAGACTGGAGAATACTAGCAATGTAAGCGCTATTATGCGATTCATCTACCGCTACTGACACTAGGAAAAAATGAGGGGCCAAAGGTTTCTACTCGCTTGGCCACTGCTGTTAAAGAGCCGCCAGGCGGAAGCGTAACCTTAAAGGTAGCCGTACCCTGCACATTCTGCGCCGCGGCCAGCACGAAAAAAGAGTGCGCAAACTGCTCATTACGTCTCCGGTGGTAGATATCACGAGTATCCCTAAATACTCGTAATGCCGGCACCAGTCTGCTAGTCTCTCTCCTACATGTGGCGCGCTGCAAATAATTATAGATATTAACGGAACCCAGGGTAAGCCCGGCATTAGTCAGTCCTGAATCACCAAAGTTATAGCGATAATACTGTGGTACTGCACTAGTAGCAGTATCAGAAAGCAAAAGGGCCACCCCCCATCGCTCAATGAGTCTCTCCTCAGTTAGTGTACTATCGCTGAACCTGGCCGCCTCCAACAGGGTCTGTATGCCGTGCTGTTCACTCGCATAAGCTCTCTTAAAGAGGGCACTGCTGCTCCCGCTCACTGGGTAATTACGCAGAAGATAGCCTCCAAAGGCAAACGCGGTGGCATAGTTAAGGAGTTCACCGTCCCAGCGGGATAGGCCCCAATAGCTAGTCTCGGCATAGAGAGCTAATCTTCCGCTGCAGATACCAACGCGAGTACCTTCGCTATTGTAACGATTGGCGCTGGGAGTCACCAGTCCGCGATTATCGCGCAAATTGGCGGCCAGGGCCGCGCTAGAGCCTCCTTCATAGTTATCAAAGAGCCGTTGTGAAGTTATATCTTCCAACATCATGGAGAGCATCTCATTCAACCATGTGGGGTCACCAGCAGTTCGAGGGTTTACAACTCGGGGAAGTACTCCTCGCTGATAATAGTTGATCATGTGCTGGAATTCATGTGCTAAGACCGAATAGACAATATATCTCCATCGGGAGCGTAGCCGGTTGATGAGCTCGGTATTTCCATTCCAGTATTTTGTGTGCGGGGCATCAACATAAAAGAGTAACATCTCATTACTCAACGGAATTGAAAATTGTCCCCTGCTTTTAAAGCTATTGCTAGCTGCATAATAACCCAGAATACCTCCGCTGTAGGATTTATCTTCTTTTATATCAAGGAGGAAAATATTAAGGGTAGTGGTGTTGGAGCTAATAAGATTAACTGAAGTATGAGATCCCCACTCGGGACCGGTAAGTTCGGTGGTCCAATCGTAAATATCATTATTGCTTCCATCTCGTAGGAAGACATCAGCCATAGCTGTTATATCGTCCTCCTCTAAGAGCGCATTAAGGCAATTTTCGCTACATCCACTGTAGACATTATCAGCGGTCCAAATTATGAGTCGTTTTTGAGCATCAGTATCAATAGTAACATCGCGTACCAGACGGGCTGTAGCATTGTAATATCTTCGTTCTACTGTCGCATACAGTGTGTGGCTATCTCCGACCTCTATGGAGAGCAGAGGGTCAGGCTCCCCCACCGCTTGGGCCACAATATTGGCTGGTCCACCGGGAGAACGGGACGCAGTGAGAAGGGGCGGTAGCTCATCAAGATCATATTTCTCTCTATCAAAATGCTCTACAAGAAAATGCTCATTCTCCTGCGGCAGCTGCACCGGATGGCCTAGGGAAGCATGTTGGTGCTGCGTCAATAATGAGGTAGTGATATCCGCTCCATTCAGCGAGTTAGTGGGAAGGTCAATGGCGCTTACTTTGGGAACTTGCGTAATTCTAGAGCTCCCATTAGATAAGACAAAATAGATCCTCCATGCTAGGGAGCTTTCAGTATCTATGGGGAGAGTAAAGGTGGTAGGGCTAGTGCCATTATTGGTGGTTATATGCTGATACTCGTCTCCACTGCCAGTAAAACTTACCGATGGCAAGGTTCTTTCAGATAGCTCATTATGGTAATAGGTGGGTAGTACATTGTTGTTGGCTGGCTCAGTACAATTGAAGAGAGATAATGCCGTGAGGGAGAGGGCTAACGCCGCGACAATTCTATATAAGGCATCTCTATACTGTAACAAAAGACTTTTCTCTTTAAAGTATACCATAAAAATAGAAAAAAGTAAGTTTCTTACTACATTAAAAACTCTATTATTTCACGAGAGAGACTACCTTCTCTATAGCTACAATTGAACCCTCAACATCCTTGATCAATTAGGCAAAATGGCGGTAGAATGAAGTTAGATGAATCAAAAAAAGGATGAGGAGACCCTTTTAGGAGGTGGTTGTTTTTGGTGTTTAGAGGCGCTCTATACTAGAATTGAGGGTATTCTTGAGACGCAATCCGGCTATGCCGGTGGAGAGCATCCTGATCCCAGCTATGAAATGGTCTGTAATGGGACCACTGGACATGCTGAGGTGGTGCATCTGCGTTTTGCGCCCCATACCATTGCCTACCCCGCTATATTGGAGTTTTTCTGGAAAATTCACGATCCAACCACCCTAAATCGTCAGGGAGCCGATGTAGGTACCCAATATCGCTCAGTAATATTTTACTATAATGAGCTGCAGCGCTCGCAGGCTGAGCAGTCTATGACTGAAGAGCAGCAGAGACGCTCGCGCCCCTTGGTTACCCAGTTGCTCCCCGCGCCGCGCTTCTATTCCGCTGAGCCTTACCATAATCGCTATTTTGAGCGCCACCCTGGAGCGCCCTACTGCAACATGGTAATAGCGCCTAAGCTGCGCAAATTAGGATATAAACCATAATAGCGGAGGCAATACAGCAGTTATTGATTTCTACCTAAAAGGTAGACTACTCATAAACCGGTAAGGTTATAGTATGCGAAGCCACGATATCTTCCACAAGTTTCACGAAAAGCAGGGATACTTCGGTACCCTGCGCTTAGCTGGCGATCGCTATTTTTGTAACCCGGTACTTCCCTCCTCCACTGAACATCGTACCAACTACGGTGGGCAGCAGGTAATTAGCTGGTCGCTTAATAACTACTTGGGTTTGGCCAACCATCCAAAATTGCGGCGGCAGGTACAAAAGGCAGTTGCTGCTCACGGCATCTCTTCACCTATGGGTTCGCGGATGCTTACTGGCACCACGCAGCGACACCTTGATCTTGAGCGCGAATTAGCCGACTTTGCGCAGAAGGAGGCTGCCTATCTTTTTAACTACGGCTATCTAGGGGTTATCGGTACTATCTGCTCCATGGTCGGGCCGCATGATACGGTGGTAGTGGACAAACTAGCGCATGCCTGTATTGTGGATGGGGCGATGCTCTCACGCGCCACGGTGCGAATATTTAAGCACAACAACATGGATGATCTTGAGCGTAAGTTACGGCGCATTAATCGTATTCGTCGCGGGGGACTGCTTATTGCAGTTGAGGGGGTATATGGCATGACTGGCGATATTGCCGATTTGCGAACCATCTGCGAGTTGGCCAGCAAATATGAGGCGCGGGTTTTTGTTGATGATGCGCATGGGTGGGGAGTCATGGGAGAGAGAGGCAGTGGTTCGGGAGAGTTTTACCAAGTACAGGATAAAATTGATCTCTATTTTGGTACCTTTGCCAAAGCCTTTGCTGCCATAGGGGGCATGACCGCCGGCAGTCAGGCGGTACGGGATTGGATTGCCTTTAACGCCCGTACTCAGGTCTTCGCAAAGAGTCTGCCTATGGTCTATGTGGAGGCCCTCCACATCCTGCTGGGGTTGGTGCGCGATGCGTCAGGGCGCCGAGCTGCCCTATGGCATATATCTAAAATGATTAAGAGCCAATTAGGAGAACTTGGTTTTTTTATAGGAAGCGGTCGATCGCCCATCTGTTCGCTCTTTATACCACTAGCCGATAACCATCCAGAGACCCTGGGTATGCGCTTAGTGCAGTGGCTGCGCGAAAGGGGTATTTTTGTAAGCGCCGTTACCTATCCGGTTATTCCCCGAGATCTTTTGATGTTTCGCATTGTGCCTACTGCGGCCCATACCCCACAGGATGTGCAGGAAAGTAGCGCAATATTTAAAAAAATGCGCGATACCCTGAAGTTACGCATTAAGCTCTCCTCCGACGAACAGGAACGATTATCGCGCATCTACAATGATGAGGCAGTGTTCGAGTCGAATCCGAAAACTCAGTCAGCTCCACAGCCAGCACTGAGGCTGCCTAAGAATCGATAGTGCCAACAATAGCGCTAGGATATGGAAACATAGTTTATGGCTAAACAATCGAGAATTATTGAGCCGATCGCCGAACCATTTAATCATACTGAGAGCTCGGTCTTTTCTACAGAGCGAACTTTACAGCAGCCGCCTCTAGATATTCCCGATGGATTGCTGATAAATTCAAAAATGAAAATGGATGGACGTGAGCTATTGGTGCAGCTACCGACGAACGCCTATCCAGTCTGTTTTTTTGACCCTCAATATAGAGGGGTGCTGGATCATCTATCGTATGGCAATGAAGGACAGAAACGAGGCAAGAGGCGCAGCGAACTGTTTCAAATGGATGAGAAAATAATTATGGATTTCATATTTCATATACACCAAGTGTTGTTGCCCTCTGGCCATCTCTTTTTATGGATTGATAAGTATCATGTATGCCAAGGGGTAAAACATTGGCTAGACCGCACAAGTTTTGATATTGTCGATATGATCGTATGGGATAAAATGAAAATGGGCATGGGGTATCGCTCTCGACGTATGAGCGAGTATCTCTTGGTATTACAGAAGCAACCCCGAAGAGCCAAGGATGTATGGAAGGTGCATAATATACCAGATGTCTATCGCGAAGGGGTTACTAAAAATGGCCATCCTCATAGAAAGCCGCATGAATTGCAAGCCGCTTTAATATCTGCGGTAAGCAATGAGGGAGATCTAATACTAGACCCCGCTGCTGGCTCCTACTCGGTTATGGAGTCGGCTCGCTCGGTGGGGCGTAATTTTCTGGGCTGTGACATGCGCGCCTAACTATATGGCACTAATAGAAAACAGCAAGGTTAAAGAGAGCTCAGGTGGATATGAAAGGCTGTTTAGCAACCGGGCACTTGGCAAATTAATAAGTAGGGTACATTCTGCATGTATAACGGCCGGCAATGAACTAGAAAAGTTAATAATGGAGCGGGTTAATAAAATAGGTAATCTAGATGATTTCTTAAGCCATGAGATAATGCCGGAGGGCATATTTGTGGCATCCAAGAAAGGGGTTAAAAAGTGTCAGTCCTTTGACCATAGCGCGACCGGCGAACCTGATTTCTTAGTATTTAAGAGGCGCAACAAGAATCAACAATGCTATGTAATTGAACTAAAAGATGGGCATGTATTTGATACCAAAAGGCCACTGCTGAGCGTCTAAATCTACATAATTTTGTAGAGCGCAACGGAGCCAGAATAAAATATATAGTGTCTTGCCACATCTGCTGTTTTAATCAAGAAGATGTGCAGTCCATATTTCTTGGATTTAAGAAGAGAATATCTACAGATGAGATACTTACCGGCCGGCAATTCTGCAAGCTATTAGAGATCAGCTATGATGAAATTGTTGGTATTCGCAGAAAAGATGGCGCTAAAAATCTTACATTTTTTGTAAAAGAATTGTCAAAAATTGATAAAGTGGTACAAGCACTTCGCAAGTTTTAATGGATAGCATTTTAGCGCGCTCTCTAATTTTATTGTTTCCGCTCTCCCCGCTTGCGGGTCAATGAAAGTAACCAGAAAAGAGGGCGTGGCAGCGAGCGGCGGTTAGATCTCTGCAGATTAATGCCAATAGCAAAGCGCTTAGAGAGTCTAATGCGATGGGTCTCTACCAGCTCAATCAATGTGCCATCCGGATCCTCAATATAGGCAAAGCGCCCACTAGACCCTCCCATCTCAAAGGTGGTACCGCTATCTACAGTAAATGAGATCCCGACCTTCGCAGCCTGATGGCGAAAATCATCTATACCGCCTACTTCAAAGCAGAGATGGATAAAGCCAATATCGCCCCACTGCCGCTGTGCAAAGATATGGAGCGGTTTGGGGGCGCCATTACAGAGCTCCCAAAGTTCAATATGCGAATCGCCATAGAGGGGGCGTAATGGAGAACGTGGGCGGCTACTGCGCTCTAATCGTAACTGACGAATAGTATACTGTTCGTGCGGGGCGGCAGTGGGGCGGGATGCGCGGTTCTCTAAATAGAGCTTTTCCAATTGCGGTTGATACTGCAGCGGCGCCCGATAGTCATAGACCACCCGATCATACCCCAAAAGCCCACTATAGATAGGAAGGGCCCGCTCAATGTTTGTACAACCAATGATCGCTCCACAGACACCGCCAATAGGATGGGAGCGCCGTTGCAGGAGGTCCTGCTGGGCAGTCACCATATAGAGATTGTTAAGATGATCATAGAGTGCAAAGCTAGGTTGCTCATTGGGAAGTTTAAATATCTCACTACAATTGAGCAGCTGTTGGCGAGCAAAATGATGGGCACTAGAAAGCGAGGAACATTTGAGCCGTATTCCATATATACCGGGACTTCCTATGGCGATGGGATAGGAAAATTTACGCGGGAGGCGGTTAATATATTGCCAAATCTCCACACCGCCGCCGCCCACCATATTAATAGCCAACATCGCTTCCCGTTCTTCGCTCTTGCCATTAGTATAATTGTTCATTAGAGTGGCAAATCCTCGATCGCGAAAGATAGGAAGATCAAAACCTAGCCGATCGCGATACCATTGCCAACCGGTAGCCAGATCATCTACTCCCACCCCCACCTGCTGGATACCGCCAATGGAATAGGATGTTGCCATACTATTAGTGTAGTCTTTCTGAAGTCCTTGGTATAGCCAGCGGCCTCACCAAGGAAGATCAAACCAGCGTGGGGAGAGCGCCAAGAGCCAGTGAATGAGAACTAAAAGGCCAGCCATATACCACCCCTGCCAGCGTTTCTCTCTATTAGAGGATGACTGCCGGTGAGGAGCGCCGGGAGGCTGCTGGAGTAAATTAAGAAGTAAGCTATCAATGCTCTGAAGCAGGTTTTTCCGATTGAGCCTATTTTTATGTGCCATAAGCACCTCTAAATAGGAGAAGAGATGCGAGAGGAGGCGTCCAAATTGACCCGGCAGTCGGAGCTCTTTCCGTACAGTAGCTAGCGAGCAAAGCACTAGAGTGCTTACCACTAGGCCTTTACGCAACCCTAAGATGAGCGCCCCATCGGTAATGCTAAAGCGACCAATGTTATAGAGTACCTCGCCAAAGGGAGAGAGGAGATGAAAAAAAGTTACCGAACCAATTAATAAAAGATAATAGAGGGGTCGAATATGTTTACCGGCGCGCCAGGCGCCTATAGCTAAAATTCCCATTTGCAACAGCAAAAACAGTATGCTTGACTGTAGCACAATGGTAGGTAAAATAGCCATTCCAGCCAAAAAGAGTGGTAACGAAGATATTTGGGCTAACTTCACGGGGCCATATTTTTCAGGGCAGCTACAAAGCGCGAGCGCTGCCAGAAGAGCTCTGCCAACAGTCCAACAATAATTCCTCCTACCATTCCGATGGCCAAAAAGAGGGGAAGAATTGTTAGCGCCTGGCGACCAAAGATGAAGAGAATGGAGAGCAGGGCCTGTATTACATTGCTGGCTAAGGCGCTTAATACGCTTATTCCCACCAAGGTGAAGTGGTGGCGAAATATACGCCATAATAGCATCATGGTGATTACACTAGTTAATGAGCCCCCCAGCGAAAAGAGAAAGACATAAGAGCCCAGAGTGCCATGGAGTAGCGCTTGACCGCAGACCTTGAGCAGCGCCAAGACAAGTAATTGGCGTACCGAAAGCACCCGCAAGGCTATCAGGAGGGGAATGTTAGCTAGTCCTAGTCGCATATAGGGAACTGGCTTAGGAAAGAGGAATTCCAGCGCCGCTAGAAAGAGAGAAAGTGCCCCCAGAAGGGCAATAACTGCTTCCTTAGGAGCCAAAAGTGAGCGGCGCATTTCCTCCTACTCCTGAATGCGAAGGGATTCGAACCCCCAGCCTCTGCCTCCGGAGGGCAGCGCTCTATCCATTGAGCTACGCATCCTACTACTCTCTATTGTTCATGACAGATAAGCCGCTGTCAACTATTGAAGAGGAAGTGCGAAACGGTGTATCATTCTGTTGTAGCAAAGTATGGAGACCCAGAACCCTCAAGACTCTTCCCCTATTCTTTCACAATCAGATGGGCAATATCGCGAAGAGGCCGACTCTATGGGAAAACTCTCCATACCGGCCCGGGCCTATTGGGGCGCCCAAAGCCAACGGGCAGTGGAGAATTTTGCAGTTTCGCCGCTGCGTATACCCTACACATTTATGCGCGCCCTAGGAGAGATAAAGCGACATGCAGCATTAGTGAATGCGCGGCTGGGTCTTATTGAGCAGCAGCTAGCAGAAAAAATTGCTGAGGCAGCTGCTGAGGTAGAGCGGGGCCGCTGGAGCGACCATTTTCCCATTGATGTCTTCCAAAGCGGCAGTGGTACCTCATGGAATATGAATGCCAATGAGCTTATTGCTAACCGCGCCAACGAACTGCTGGGTCAACCGTTGGGGCAGCGCTCCCCGGTACATCCTAATGACCATGTTAATCGAGGACAGTCCTCCAATGATGTAATACCTACCGCATTGCATATTGCCAATCGTTATAGCTGCGCTGAAATGTTGCCAGCCCTACAACAGCTGAAAGATGCGCTGTATCATAAGGCAGAAGAGTTCTCGCAGGTTATCAAAATTGGACGCACCCATCTACAGGATGCGGTGCCTATGACCTTGGGGCAGGAATTTTCGGGCTACGCCACCCAGATTAAGGGAGCTATTGGCCATATTCAGCATACCCTACCGGCGCTAGAGGAGCTGGCGTTGGGCGGCACGGCGGTGGGGACCGGTCTAAATAGCCATCCGCAGTTTGCAGCAATGGTTATTAAGGCCATCGCGCAAGAGAGCGGCATTCCCTTTCGAGAGGGGGAGAACCGCTTTGCGCTTATTGCTGGTCGTGATGCCCAGGTAGCACTGATGGGGGCGCTCAATGGTTTGGCGGTAGCGCTTATGAAGATTGCTAATGATCTACGGCTCTTGGCCAGCGGGCCGCGTGCTGGATTGGGAGAAATTACTCTACCGGCGCTCCAGCCCGGTAGCTCCATTATGCCCGGGAAGGTTAACCCAGTTATTCCAGAGATGATTATTCAGGTAGCAGCGCATATCATGGGAAAGCATCAGGCGGTCTCAGTTGCGGCACAGCAGGGACCGCTAGAGCTTAACATGATGCACCCGCTTATTGCCTATGAGACTCTGAGCGCAATTGAAATAGTGAAAAACAGCTGTCAGGTATTGGCCGAGCGCTGTATAGCTGACATAGAGGCTGATGAACAACGCTGTGAGGAATGGATAGAGCAGAGTTTGGCATTGGTTACTCCCCTAGCGCTCCGCATAGGCTATGATCGCGCGGCGGAATTAGCGCATCGGGCCTACCGCGAGCGCCGCACCATTCGCGAGCTATTGCAAGAGCTCCAACTGCTCCCGGAAAGGGAGTTGGAAGAGCTCTTGGATCCGCGGCGCATGATATAGGAAAAAATAGCGTAGAAACAAACCGCACAGAGACAATAGCAAGGCTATAGTTGGCGCACCAGTTGTGGGGAGGGCAAAAGAGTCCGTTGTGAATGATGCCCCGCCTGCCCACTCTCATTAGCGCCCCAGCACCATAGTTGCCGATGGCTATCTATGACACAGGTATGCAGGCCGCCGCTTTCCACCTGATAGACGCGCCTCCCGCCCTCATCGGGATTGAAGCCCAGCACAGCCACTGGTGCTAGGCGAGGTTGGCTACTTTGTATGCCTAACTGCCCCCAAGTGTTGGCACCCCAACAGTAGAGTGCCCCATTGCGACGAATGGCACAGCTATGGTGGTTACCCAATGCCAGCGCAGTTACTCCATTAATATCGTGTACCAGATTAGGACGACTACTACTAAAGGTGCTATTGATACCTAGCTGACCGCTACTGTTATCGCCCCAGCAGACTATATGACCGCTGTCAGTTATGGCGCAGGTATGATATTCGCCAGCAACTAGTAGCTGCGCGCTACGGTGAATAGAGCTCAAATCAAAATAGGGAATGGCTATGGGCCGCGGCTGATCATATTGGCAGCCATCCCGGTTGAGAGATGAAAAGCTACACTCATTGCCTAGCTGTCCACTGCTAGCAAATCCCCAGCAGCTGACCGCGCCAGTGCTATGCAGCGCACAGCTGTGGTATCCTCCTAATGCCAGCATCTTAATAGGCGCCGTATAGGGAAGCCCCTCAATCTTCGTTGGCACAAAATGGGTGGAAATATCTGTATCAATATGACCATTGCCCAGCTGACCATTACCAGAGAAGCCCCAACAGAAAAGATGTTCCTCTTCGGTGATGGCGCAGCTATGATATTTGCCGGCTGCAACTAACCGCACCCGATTATTAGGGGCTATTCCATTAAAGGTAGCGAGCGGCGTGGGCGATAAACGGGGCGCTTGATCTCCTAGTCCTAATTGACCGGCGCGGGCCGCACCCCAGCAGTAGAGCTCTCCATTCCGGGCTACACCGCAACTGTGGGAATTTCCTACGGTGAGTAGCTGCAATGCGATAGTTGCCTGGTGGGGACTGGAGATGCGTTGCGGTAGAAAGGTATTAATGAGCAATCCATTCCCCAGCTGACCACTACTGCCCTCTCCCCAGCACTCCGCATGGTAATGGGTATCAATAAGGCAACTGGTAGCGCCGCCCAGCACTAGTGTTTGAGAAGGGGATGTTGCATTGCTCGGGGCGTCGGCGCAACCTATTACTATGGCAAAGAGCAGCAAACTGCTCTTGCCCCAAGGGTTACTCCATCTGCATAACATAGAAGCGTCCGCCCCCCGGCGCCCCCGGCGCGCCCACCACTAGATAGAGTGTCTCATCAATATAGAAGGAATTGATACCTCTTCCAAAATCAAAATCATCCAGTAGGCGCGGTCCATTGGGGGTTTGGCTATCAATTTTTTGGCTGCGAATGAGCTGCATATCCTCATCAATATAGAGCAGATAAACCGCTCCCTCGGTTTTATTGTGGGCCTTATTACTAGGACTGGGATTAGGCTCATCTATGTGTGGGGCGCTACTATCTTGGCAGGCGCCTACTGCTAGCAGGGTAGCTATCTCGCCCGGGCCATCAATATCGCCTATATTGTGTAACGAACATCCAAAATGGCTAAATTTGCTTACCTCTGCTAGCTGTTGGTTATAATAATGCCCGAAGACCACCGCCCTATCTGTGGGATGGCCCTGACTATTAAGCCGAGTAATATAGACCCGGCCTCCCAAATTAGAATGCTCACTAGCTGTGCCGATGTCGATATGGTCTGGAGCGCCTATAGCTAAGGCGGCTGCGGAACTCCCCCGTAATTGGGGGACATTGGTTAATGATGTCCCAAAGGTTTTCCCTCTATTTAGATTTTCAGCGTTGTAGGTGGCTCTCTCAGCAATCAGATTATTAATATCCTCTACCACTATGCTATGCACCTGCTCTCTAATTGGCGTAATATGCTCTTTATAGGGAGCGGGGCGACGATCAATACGGGTAATTCTCCTATGGGGCACCAAAGAGGCAAAGGGCACAATTTTTACCCGATTGCCTGGAGAATTGTTCTCGGTATCCCATTCGCTAACCGCTAGGCTCTTAGAGAGCGGGCCGGCATCATCAATATCCCCCAAATTGGCTATTGCCTGACCAAAGCCCTGTAACTCCATATCGGTGGAGGCCTCATGCGCACTACTTATGGCCATCTCAACACGGGATCTCGGCTTATACAGCTCTAGGTTTGTAGCATCGAATATATAATGCCCAACAGCGCCAATATAGTAACGGGGTAAATAAAAGTAGGGGGTGCTGTAATAGAGATTGAAGTCTTTTATGCCGCCGCTTACTATTAGATACTCCCGGCCCTCAATAATAACACTTCCAGCATACTCCAGATCTATTACCGGATAGATTACATCTTTAATAACAGTTGGAGAAGCAAGATGGTAATAGTCATAATAGGCATTAATGGTGGGCAAAATCTTTGAAACGCGTATCCCAAGATTCCGATCAAGATAGAGTAGCGCCCATCTAGATTTATTGGCTGCTGAAATGCGACCGAAATCTGGCATAGCTACCACCAATAGGGCGGCAAAATTGCGGAAGAGGCGATTGTCCGGGGGCAATGGCAATAGGGTAAAGCTATGGCCTAGCTTTCCTACCCCCTGATGCTCTGTAGCATCGTCTCTTACCACATCCTCTAATCTATACTCATAGGTTTTGATTATTCGTAGCGGCCCATCTCTAGGGCTACAGCGCTGACCGGGGGCATCATTGTGGTTCTGCTGAGAGCATTCATCACAAAGGTCGCCTATTCCATCGCGATCGCTATCCAGCTGCGCAATGTTGACCAATAGTGGGCAGTTATCGCAACGATTGCCCACTCTATCGTTATCGCTATCCTGCTGATCAGGATTATAGAGTAACAGGCAGTTATCTTGACGATTGGCTACACCATCGCCATCAATATCTCCCGCTCCAAAGCTATCCCCCTCATCCTGGCAGCTCAGGAGTATTATCAGGTATACCAGAGATAGTACCCGAGCTGCATGCATGCCTCTATACCGCCGGTTTCTCTTAGCGCCAATGTAGCATAACTGCCTTTGGGCATCATTGGCATCTGCCCTATAATCATGTATCATATTATCTCCTCTTATAATTTCTTGATTGCGCGGTGCATCTCTTTAACAGATGCACCACGTACTTAATCCTTAAGGGGGAAATTGGTGTTGCTGCTTTTATTTTTTTTTTCAAAACTGGTTGACCAATGTGCAAAGAAGGTATACTATACTTGATAGAATATATTCTATAGGAGGATAATATATGTTGAAAAAACAGAATACCATATTCTTAATACTAGTGGTGCTATTATTATGTGCACCTTTTTTATTAGCAGATGATGATGTTGCACCTGCACCACCATCAATTGGTGCTGATGTTCCGTTGACCTATTTTGGTCCTGCACCTTCAAGTGTGCAGAAGGAATTAATTGGGGAGTTTCAGCTCCTTAAGTCCGGAGCGCTCGATAAAGATGCGGGAACAATTACATTGCCCCTGTATCGTGGAGAGATGTCAACCGGCGAAAATGTGTGGTACATTGTTACTGATACCACCGACAGAGGAAATGCAGAGGCATTAGGATTAAACCATGCGCCAAAGATGGTGTATAGTGATGTGGGGAGGGCGGTTCGCACTGCAGTTCTGAATAAAGATTTACTTCTAGTGTTCAGCAGTGGTGCGGTAGATTTTTCACCAGAACATAAAGTGGTTCCTGGAAAGGCGCCAGATTTCTTTCCACCAACCGAATTTCAGCCCGGCGCTGTGGGAGATGAGTTTTATACCCCACTTGTAAAAATTGAGAATGCCGGTGGGCATATCTACAATGCGCCAGTGGTTGCCTATAATGTTGATGCGGCAACGCTCAATAGATTTTGCGAAGGCAACGCTGATTATAGCATTGTTCACGACAAGGTCGTTTCTATATGTCCTGAAGAGGCAACTGTTACTCTGAGCCTTACAAGTGGATTTAGCTTTGCGCGTCCAGTTCTCTATCTGTCATTGGAGGCAAACGATCCGCTTCCGGCAACAATAGAGGAGGTTACCTTTGCCCCAGCGTTGAAAGATATTGAAACTGGTGCAGATGATAGTCTGTTTAGTGCAGTTGAGCGCATCTTTCTCTTTACCAACGGTCCGGTCGGTGAGGACAATCCACAGCGGCAGGGGCTAAATAGCGCACTTTCCGATGGCAGGTCGCCTCTTAATGTACTTGGTGGCATTCCAACCATTGCTACTGATTACAGCCCATTGTGGGATCTAAACGTTGGAGAATGGACCGACGATGCGATAAAATACGGATATCGTTCTCGATTAACTGAAGAGTTTGCAATTCTTGGATTTGTTGAACGAGGATGGGTTACCGGACCTGGCGGTCAAGCATACGGTTCAAGCGGATTTGTAGTAAATTGCCCAATCGTTTTTCGGTTTCTGTAATCAGAAAAAACGTTTGCTATTACATGCAAGAGTAGCAGATGCTGCTCTTGCATTTTTTTTTGGAAGGGCCTATCCATCTTCTCCATTAGTTTTGCATTGCCGACTGTTGGTTGCCCTTTGGGGGTAGCTCTGCAATACGCTCCAAAAGCTCCTCATAGCTATTACAGATCGGAAAAGTAGGGTACTCCTGCATAATGGCCGGCGGCGGTCGGAAGAGGGCTCCCCATTCCGCCTGTTGAATCATGCTAAGATCATTGTAGGAATCACCAGCGGCAAATACCTGATAGCCTATAGATTGAAGCGCTATCACCGCCTGTCGTTTGCCATCTGGTTGGCGTAGTTGGTAATCAATAATCATACCATCTTTGACAATAAGTTGGTTACAAAAAATAGTAGGCCATTTCAAAAGAGGAAGTAGGGGAATAATAAATTGCGTAAAGGTATCAGAAAGCAGGATAAGCGGCCAACGTTCCCGTACAGTTCGTAGAAACTCTAGGGCCCCCGGGAGAGGAGAGAGGCCCGCGATTATATTCTGGACATCAACCAATCGGATATTATGTGCTGCTAAAAGCGCTAAACGACCTCGCATAAGCTCATCATAATCAGGGATATCACGAGTGGTGAGAGACAATTTTTCTACTCCGCTTTGGGCGGCTACCTCCTGCCAGATCTCCGGGGTTATCACCCCCTCCATATCCAGACAGAGAACCTTCATGGTTGCTCAGTGATGATATGAGGCGTCTCTAAGGTCTGCTCACTAAGTATACTGCTCTCTAAGAGCGGTTCGGGCGGTATGGCAGCAGCCAATAGCATGCTGGCCACCCGCTGCAGCGAAGAGAGCAGCTGAAGTTGCTCAAATTCCTCTAATCTCCCAAACTCCTTTAAAAATTCCGATTGCAGGAGTAATGGATTTTTCTTAAGTAATGCAGCACCTCCGTCACTAATGATCACCTCTACACGACGCTTATCGATTTTGTTGCGCACCCGATGTATGAGCTGCTTCTCTTCCAACCGCTCTAGGATATCGCTCACTGTGGCCCTGCTTAAACTAGAAAGCTCGGCTAACTCGCTCTGAATAATAGAGGGATGAGCCTCAATGTAGCGCATAAGAAGCAGTTGTGGACCGGTCAACCCCATATATTTGGCAAGATACTTGGAGTGTAGATCGACAGCCCGAATTATCTGCCGTAAACTGCCAATTACCTTATTGGACAAATCGACCTTATTCCCGGAAGGGGGCAGCGCAAAATTTCTCTCTTTAGGCATCTGTCAATTATCTCTCCAATTATATTGAATATCTATAGCTGTAGACATTCAATAGCACTATTCTAATTCACCATTATTCTATTTGGCGTAGCACTCCTAGCGCAAGTAACTTTCGATCTAGGTAATGCTCAGTAAAGCGACAGGCAAACTCCCGAATGGCACATGCTTCATATTTATTGCTAGAATAGGAATGCAGAAGCTCCTCAAAGGGAAGCGCTATCTGAACATTGAAAAAATCCAGCAGCGAGGGGGGGAGTTTAATTACATTGTTGGGGTTCAGATCATCTCTCTCCATGGCATTGGTTTGATAGCAGCTGGAACACCAAATGGCACGCGATGCGCTGCTCCAGTAGGCGCATGCAATCCCCATCAGCGAGGCGCCGCAATGGCTACAGTTTTTAATGGCTGGCCGTACCCCATTCAGAAAGAGAAAGCGCCATACAAAGCGGGCCGAGGCCAGATCCATCTGAAGAGGAGTTACACAGCGCTCTAAGGCATCTAAGGCTGCATTATAGAGACGATAACAGCCTGCGGTATCACCGCCGGCGGCATAGCTTCGAGTAATACATTCACTCCACAGTGAGGCATGACTAAAACGATGGAGATTCTCGCGTATGGCATTGCGGGTCCGGGTAATAACAAAATCAACTATTTTAGAGGGTCGGCGAAGCGGATTGGTATAGAGAAATGTCTCACCATTACTGAAAAGGGTAGCTGCGTGCCGTAGGCGTCCTCGTCTGCCATCTGTCCCATAGGCAATGGCATCCAGTAGCCCCTCGGCGCTGAGCAGGCTAATTACCCGATGGCTCTCTCCCATTTTTCGACTATAAAGAATGGTGCACTGACAGATGGAATTACGGTTCATAGCATTCTGCTATAGGAAGGCAACTTAATTTTTATAGAGAGATTGCTGCCAAACATTACTGCCAAACATTGCCGCCAAAAATAGACGAACATATCCCCCTAAAGAAACATAAAAAGTCACACAGTCATTGCTCCCCTCTTCATGGCTAATGCTCTTCCTTTATAACACACCGGTATCCTCCCGTCAAGATACTCATATTTCATCATCTCCGGCTGCGTTCGTTCTATTGAGCCCGGACGACCGGGACGCGATGCACCACTCTCCTCCCTCTCTTTGCAGCGCATAAGGAGTCTTTGTATATGCCGCAGGAGTTACCTAGTAGCGCCCGGCTCATCTTCACATGAAGCGGTTTTTGTAACAAGCCTAGTGCCGGCTTGCATATAGGGTGGCTCTTTGGTGCTCATATGTATGTCGCGGTAGTCATAATCCCTCTGTATACCTAGAGGAACAGTAGCATTATTCTTTTTTCTTTTATAGGGACATTGTTAGTTTTTTACATAAATTTACATAATTTTTGCATATTTTTTACATTATTACAGAGAGATTGCTTGACACTATATCGCATTGCATATATCATAATCAAAAAATAAAACTTATAAAAAAAGGAGGAATAATCACATGGTGATAAAACCCATAGGGGAGCGCGTGTTGTTAAAAACTGAGAAGGAGGAAGAGAAGACTAAAAGCGGTCTCTACATTCCCGAAACTGCTCAGGAAAAGACACAGATAGGCTCAGTGGTTGCCGTGGGAGATGACACTGAGAAAATATCTGTCAAGGTTGGGCAGCGGGTCATGTATGACAAATATGCTGGCACCAACATTAAGATCGATAGCGAAGAGCATTTGGTCGTAAAAATAGAAGATATTATAGCAGTGGTAAGTTAGTGCTCTGTTTTATCTACGGTGTACCTATTAAAGGCAGCGCTCTTAGAGTGGCTGCCTTTCTTTTAATTGGCGCTGCTACTGCTGCTTGTTGATTTTGATTGCGCTAATAGCCGTAACAGCTGAAGATTGGGCGATTGTAGCGCAGTGTGCTGCCGTAATAATTGGGCAGCTTTGGCTCGGTTTTCCTCAAAGCTATCTGGCTTTTCACGCATCAGGCGGCGCAGCGCCGGGCGCCCACCCGCTTGCAATGCCCGAGCGGCAATAGATTGCAATCGAAATGGCGCAATGGCGCGGCTATACATCAAGAGATAGGCATGAAACTCGTTGACCATAAGGTAGCGATCCGCAGGGTTATAGCTCAGTGAATGGAGCAACTCCTGCCAAGCGCGGCGCTCAAAGGGCACCAGACGCTGCCAATGGGTATGGATAGCATTTCGAAAGGCGGGCACACTGTAAAATATGCCATGGAGCATCTCGTGAGCTAGGATAGAGGCCCGCGCGGTAGGGGGCGACTCCCATGAAACTCCTAATATACCGCCCCGCCCCGGTAGCAGATAGCCGTTGCTCTCTATCACTAGCCTCTCCTGTAGAGCTATCTCTAATAGTAATTGCTCGCTGCTATTAAGAGGCATCTTAAGGCGCCGTGCCTCCTGAAAAAAACTTGCTAACCCCTGCGCGCTATAATTATGCCCCCGCCAGGCGTAACGTCCCGCCAATGCCTGCTCCTCTAACAATGTGCCATGGTGATCTTCCTTCTCAAGATAAAAGGCTAAGCGCTTAAAGAAGTGAGAGAGCTGGGCATAGCCTGCGGTATCAATAATCAGTATCTGAGGATAGAGTTGCCAGCGGAAAAGCTGCCAGTCGGCACGGCGCCAAAGTTGGCGCGAGGCGGGATCCAGCAGTAGATCTTGCCCGCCAATAATCGCCGTAAATGGAGCTATTTCGCCGCTCTCCGGAAGCTTCTGACATTGCGCCTGTAACTCCTGTAGGCCGCTATCGGCATCGGGGATCTCCAAGCTATGGGGAACAAAACTGAGGCGCGCCAGATAGAGATATAGCTCCTGGCGCCCCGGTCGTAGCTGGAGATGGTAGCTGGCCTCTGTTTGCTCACCATGGAGTAAGAGACGCGCATGACGATAGCCTATGGGAGAGCGGTAATTGTAGCTAAGTTTGATATAGCTTTGGTCAACGTTGGTATGACAGGCGGCATCTAAAGCCACCGTAGATGATGCTGCAGTGGCTCCTAATGGTGAAAAAAAGAGAAGAAACAGTAATAACAGATATCTCTGGGAGGTTGATAGGCAATGTGCTCTACGGCAGGACATGACGCTCCCCTATTGTAGCATATCTTGGTTGCCTCTAGAACAACATTATGTGGTGGGGATAGGTTGATAGAGCATTTTTTGAAAGCCAAGAAAAAGCTCTCGAATTTTTTCCATTATTCCCAATTCCTCTTTGGCTTCATGGATGGTTCCATATTTTATGATAATTAAGTTTGATAGCTGCTCGGTAGCTAATTCTTCTACCCCGACTGTATATAATTGGCTAATACAAAGATGATAAACTCTCGCTGCTGCTCATTAATACCCTCTAAGATACGATCTTGCGCCAACGCTACTGTCAGCGCCGCGGTGCGCCCCGGCGTAGCCTAGAGAGGTATAGCTAGAAAAGCCTAGCCAAATACGGTGAGACACCTGAGACACCAAGGCTAAATAATAGATACTCATTTAGTACGGCACCTATTGGCCCATTGGCAGCTAAGGGAGAGCTGTCGTAGCACCGCGGCTAGCATAGCAGATCCGCGCGGCATAGTCTGTGAGGCGGTGGAGCGATGATATTGTTGGGGTGTATCGCTAATCCATTTAATGCAGCCTAAGGGAATTTGCAAACGTTGCGCCACACTAGCCAAGCGGGCCCCCTCCATATCTACTGTCTGAGCGCCGCTTAGGTGGAGTAGACGCCGTCGCTCATAGGGGCTCAGCACCGCCTGTGGTACAGTAACCAACCCCCCGCTATAGCAGCGCCCTACTAGCTTGCAGCCGGCTACCAGGGTAGCGCAGAGCGCCGAAGGGGTGCGATAGGTGACGCCTACCGCCCCCGTCAGCGCGGGATACTGCATCAAAAAATATGTCGAGGGCACAAAGAGGCTATATTGAGCAACAGCATCGGTAAGCGAGCCGGCGCATCCTATATTTAGCAGCAGTTGGGGCCTCCAACGTTGAAGCAGGGCCAGCAACGACTTTCGGCCCTGGGCTAGCGCTACTCCACAATGGACAATGCCTATCGCTTTTCTATTAATCCGACCCAGTATCATGGGGATGCGCGCCGTACCTATCCGGCGTTGCTGCCCTATCAGCGATAGCAGCGCCGCGCTTTCGGATCGCAGGGCCGAAACAACAATTACCATAGTAAATGGAGAGACTATTCCTGTTTCAGTCTCCAGAGCTCTACCTCGCGAGCTAATGAGCGCTGTTCAACATTGTTGAGATCATTAAGTAGCCAGCGCTCTACCACCTCTTCGCGGATGGCGCGCCAGTTATGCGCCGGGTAGGGGGCCGAGATTAACAGCTCTTCAGGGGGAATGCGTCCCAAAAGATGGGGATAATAGCGCGGGAGATGAATTTGGGTAACCTCTCGCAGGGTGGAGAGTCCCCCAGCAATACCAAACAATGCAGTATGCTGTTCGGCGGTACGCTTTAAGAGCTGAATCTGCTGCTCGCTATCAAAGAGCCAGCGCATAAACTGTTCAGCGCGGCGCAGATTATTGGCCCGCTTCAGTATCCCCACGTAGAGGAGATCTTCCAAAAGGGGGATGCCTGCAGAACTTCTCAGTATGCGGTAATCTAATAAACGTTGATCGGGCAGTTCAATCTCATAATAGGAGGCCAAATCCATATAGACAAAGGCTACATTCCTCTCTATAAGCAACTTATAGTGCGGTGGGTGAATGTAGCGCCGGTTAAACTCATCTTCTTTCTCCAGTCCACCATTAGTTAACTCGGCCCAGCTTCGGGCATAATTGAGCGCTTGAAATAGCTGATCTTCATTCCATTGGGGCTCCCTACGACGGCTCTCGCTATAGGCTGCGCCATATATGGTAGTCAGCAGGTAGAGAAAATCGCTATCCCAACGGGGAGAAAAGCCTATTCGACTATAATGGCCATCGGTGAGAACATTGTATTGAGCGGCAAATCTCTGCAGCTCTGGCAACTGTATGGTAAGCGGATTCTCCAATTGCTGGGCCGCTAGCTCCTGGTTGTGGAATACAATTATTGGCACATTAAAGGAGAGCGGTAGGAGACGTTGAATACTCCCCACTCTGCCGGTAGCCAATAGAGCTTGGTAAAAGTCTGGTTGTTGGATAGAGGAGAGTATCAGCAGGTAATTAAGGGGATAAAAATAGCGTCTCCCATCTCTAGGGGCAAGATTTCTAGAAAAGAGTAGGTCATATTCTCTGGCAATCCTATCTTGAGCTACATCTATATGCGGCAGATAGGTAAACTCAACATGCAGCTGGGGATGCGCCGCACTGAAGGACTCAACATAGGAGATAAGCTGCGGTTCGTCAGAAACTATGCGCAGTAAAGGATTATTCCCGCCCCGGCAATCCCATACCACTATCAAAAAAATGGCACAGAGTCCCAGAATCCCCGCTACGCGGCGGAAGAGCCGCTTAGGCATTGCGGAATATGCTGTCAAATACGTCCGTTAGCTGGTCGGTGGGAATGGTAGAGTAGGTAACCCGAATATGATTATCATCAATAGCGATGATACCAATTCCTTGCGCCAAGAGCCTCTGGCGCAGCTCTTCGGGATGGCGATTGGCGCATCGGAAACAGACGAAGTAGCCGGCATTAAAGGGAAGCGAGGTAAGGGCGCGGTTAGCGCTCTGGCGCTGGAGATATTCCTTAAGGCGATGGTTGCGCTTGGTAAGCTGCATAAAAATACGCTCCTTCTCTGCGGCATGGGTCGCAGAGCGTAGCGATTGACAGAGGGTATGCTGTGCCCATCGATTGCTATTAGAGAAGGCGGCGCGTATGGCACCCAAGCTCTTTTGCTCTAAGGCAGTATAATGTGACGACTCCAATCCTGCCGAGCCGAAGGTGAAAAAGCCAACCCGTAGCCCCCAGGCATACTCCTCTTTGGTGGCGCCATCAACCTTGATGGCCAATAGGTTTGGGTGCCCGCCAGCCAACGGGGCAAAGAGCGATTGGCGGTAGCATTGATCATCATACCACAGACCAAAATAGGCATCATCCAGGATAACTAGCAGGGGGGTGCGGGAGGCAACCTCTATCAAGCGCCCTATCAACTCCTGCGCCTCTTGGTTGCTGATGGAATAGCCGGTAGGATTGTTGGGAAAATTAAGATGAACAATGAGCTTATTGGCACCCTGCGCCTGGAGCTGCTCTAGCTGCTGCGCTAGTCCCTGAATATTGAAGCCGCCCTCGGCCGAGAAAAATGGATAGGTATGCAAAGTGGCCTCTCCCTTAATAGAGAATATAAGACGATAGTTTCCCCACATGGGCTCAGGTATTACGATGGCATCGTGAGGATCAATAAATAGATCGGCGGCGATACCAATTCCGCTGGTAATGCCGGGCATTACCAAGGGGGTAGAGATGGTATGTGGCAGAGAGGGATTTTTGTGCCGTAGCTCACTGAGCCACAGGCTTCGCAACTCAGATAGCCCCCCGGTGGGCGCATAGGCCACAATATCGCCGCTGGGTTGATCTCCATAGTGCCGCTGTAGCGAGGGAAGCATATGGGGCGCCTTTCCATCGCTGGCAATGCCTTGGGTAGCATTATAGCGGACGGCGGCGGCCAGCGCTTCGGCACTCTGGGCCACAATCCCCTTAGGAAAAAAGAGCCGCTTTCCATACTGGGACAGTAGCCTTTCAGCTACTGTTCCCCGCAGACGCTGGTTCAGATCTTCCGCCAGATTCACCCTATTACTATTACATATTGTGGCAGTTATGGCAAATAGATAGCATTCTCCCCATTTTCAGCGCGGTGACGGAGACTAGGGCGTAAAAATTCAGCGGGCGTACATTGCGGCTGGGAAATTGCGGCTGGGAAACGCGCCGCAGGGAGTGGGTTATGACGTTAACTAATTATTAGTTTTCTTATCTCACTCATTTCGGCTTGGAGTTCCTGCTCTACTCTGAGAACATCTTCTTGAAGCTCCCGCTCTACCTTTATGAGATCGGCTTTAATTTCCTCTGCCTTACGCCCTTGTAAACCTCAGTCCAGCTATCAATCCACACTAAGTAAAATCCTACAGCAGCCGCCATGAGTGGTAGGCCATATTAGCAATAGAGCTGCCAATTAGGAGAGCTACTTTTTAACCTTACGCGACGCTTTGGTAGCTTTACTAGCTGATGGCGCATCTGCCGTAGGCAACTTCGCCGAGCTAGTTACTAGGGTGCTGATAAGCCCGTAGCTCTGAGCCTCTTCGGCATTAAGCCAAAAATCGCGATCGGTATCCTTCTCAATTTGACTAAGGCTCTTCTTGCACTCAGCCGCCACAATTTGATTAATACGGGTACGAGTGCGCTCTATCTCTCGGGCATGAATCTCAATATCGGTGGCAACCCCCCGCATACCGCTCATTGGTTGGTGCAACAGGTAATGGGAGTTGGGGAAGCCATAACGTTGATCGCGACGGGCTGCCAACAATACCAGAGCGCCGGCGCTGGCCACCAACCCCATCCCTATGGTGAGGGTGGAGGGTTGGATAAAGCGAATGGTATCAAAGATGGCAAAGGCGGCATTTACATCCCCGCCGGGGCTATCAATGTAGAGCCGGATGGGCTTCTCTCCTTCATTCTCTAAGATCAATAATTGATGCACAACACGCGAGGCTAGACTTTTGTCTATCTCGCCGGAGAGAATAATGGTGCGCAGCTTAAGCAGCCGATCAAGAATACCCTCGTCCTCTTTGGGAGACTGCTCTGGGCTTTTCTCCTCTTCATCCATCTGCCAAGTATATCACAGGCGCCGATCATGTGCCAATGGCTGAAGAGTGATAATAGCTTAACCATTAGGAAATTAAAAGAGAGGGCTGACCTCTCCTCTCTCCTCACTCCCGAAACTGTGCCACGGAGAAATGAGACTCGCTACACAAAAAAATAGGGAAGGGTTAAAACCCTTCCCTATCCTATTGGAAACGCGCTTCTCTGCCTCTGGCCCTTTTGCGGCTATCCACTATTGATAGCGGAGTGCATGGAGGGCATCTCTGGTCGATCCCACCATATAGAGGGTGTCGCCGATGGCGGTTAGGCCGGTTGGGGAGCCTTCGTTCGCGCCAAATTGGTTAGCCAGGCCCACCTGGGTTGCCATACCGTTAGTAGTGTTTAGGGTATAGAGGACCTCGTTGCGCTCTCCTGCCATATAGAGGGTGGTGCCGATGGCGCCCAGGCTGTTTACTTGATCTTCGCCCACGCCAAAATTGGTTGCACTTCCCACCTGCATTGCCCTACCATCGTCGGCAGTCCCATCATCAGGGTCAATGTTTAGGGTATAGAGTGCATTTGCTGTCTGTCCCACCATATAGAGGGTGCTATTGATGGCGGCTAGGCCGGTTGGGGATATTTCGCCCAAGCCAAAGCCGGCAGGCGTGTTGCCCACCTGAATTGCCCTACCATCATCAGTGCTATCAGTGGAGTCAATGTTGAGGGTATACAGGACATCATTAACAACTCCCACCATATAGAGGGTAGTACCGATGGCGGCTAGGCCGGTTGGGCCTCTTTCATCCACGCCAAAGCCGGCAGACAGACCTCCTACCTGCATTGCCCTACCATCGGGGGTACTATCATCGGGATCAATGTTGAGGGTATACAGGAAATCAGCGTCTAATCCCACCATATAGAGGGTGCTGTCAATGGCGGCGAGGCCGCTTGGAGTACCTTCGCCCACGCCAAATTCGGTTACCAGGCCTATGCGGGTGGCCTCTCCTATCGCTACTTGCCCACAGCTTCTGCCAACTGCATCAGTGGTGCCATCCAGTCTATAGAGTAGATTGCAGCTAGCGCAACGGGTTTGCCCAGCCGTATCAGTGGTGCCCTCAACCGGGGTGCCATTTTCGCAGAGATAGCGGGGACTTGCACCAGGACCAGGATTCACAGCCGGACAGGCTACCAATATTGCTACTACAAGTGCTACCAAGGCTACTAAGGTAGCCACTAGCGCGGCGCGGCGCACCTTAAAAATTTTATTTCTAAGCATAATAAATTTCTCCCTTTTTTTGCTTAATATTATCTTTCTCATAGTGCCAATTATAGTTAAGAACTACCTATTGTCAACAGAATTGTAAAAGCAAAGTAGGAAAACAGAGAGAGAGCTGACCGCTCTCCAACAAGAAATGCCACGGAAAACTGTGCTTCTGCCTACAATAAAAAGGGCCATGAAAAACATGGTGGCTATTGAATATGGAATGACCAATTAAAAGCCGAGAGCTGCGATTAAACACAAGCCCTCAACCTATTATTATTTAGAAGGAAGGTTTCTTATGAAGCTTAATTATTTTAGATGTTTGTAGGATACAACAGTCTTGCCATTAATCTTTCTTAGCAAGTATAGGATACAGGCCTTTTTTGTCTCTCCTTAAAGAGCCATTTTAATTATTAGATGTATATGAGGGTTTACAGGCCGGTTGAACCCTCTTCACTTACGCCAAAATCGGTTGCACTTCCCACCCGGGTGGCTCTACCGGTAGCAGGGTCTAGGGTATACAGGAGAGATCGGAACGGCACTCAGCGTGGAGCGCTACCGATCCCTATTCAATGTTGTACCCACATCTTAGCATAAGCACTGGAAATGTTCAGCGTTCTCAACGCTTATCGACCATTACCCGGCCATCCACTATCACTAGCTCAACGTTTTTTAAGGCAACCAGATCTTCAAGCGGATCCCCATTCACAATGATAAGATCTGCCAAATTTCCTGGTTCAAGGGTGCCCAGATCATTTTGAGCAAGCAGACTCTGCGCGGTGTCACGGGTCGATGCCTGGAGAACTTCGGCATTGCTCAGGCCGATATTGGTCATGGCAGTGGTCACGGCGGACAAAACCGTTTCGGCCGGAAAACCCGGCATGTCAGAACCAAAGACCAGCGGGGAACCATAGCTCATGGCTGTCCGCACATTCGAGAGGATAAGTTCGAGTTCCGCTGCAGCCGCCGGATCGGCATCTGGCCCCTGGGCAAAGAGGGCCGTTCCTGCAAAGGTGGAGGCGACGGCCAGGCTCTTTTCGCCCGCGCTTCGTAAGAGGGAACCGTCTTCATCGAGAGTCAGACCAAATGGATGAACAAAGCCATCAATTCCCCAAGCGACCAGATCATTGACATCCGCCGCATCCCAGGCGTGAACCAGGGCCCGTATCCCCTGTCGATGGGCTTCGTCAATAATTGCTGCCATGACCTCCGGGCTGAGTTTGGGACCAAGGGGCTCTTCATCCGGCTCAACGTAGGTAATTTTGAGATGATCCACGCCACTCTCGACATATTTCCGGACCCATTCCCGGGCTGACTCTTCATCGGCAACCTCGACAGCCACATGTTCGGCACAGAATTCACTGCCACTGCAAATTCCTTCGGCCGGATGGCCACCTGGAGCCGTAAAGATTCCGCCGGAAACGAAGATTCGTGGCCCGCGAATTTCGCCGGCCGCTACGCGATCACGCACATTTACAATTGTTGGCCAGAAATCCCCCGGCGACATAATGGTGGTAAAACCCCGATTAAGGAGATCATTAAATTTTTCCTGCATGCGCGTTTCAACGTAGGTATCTAATTCTTCCTGGCTCCTGGGATAGCTGAAGTCCGTTTCACCGAAATCGAAGAAGACATGAACATGGGAGTCGATGAGCCCGGGCATTACGGTCATGCCCCGGGCGTCAATGGTTGTCCCGGCCTGGATATCCGTTTTGCCCGTTGAGACGGACTGAATACGGTTTCCCGTAATAGCTATTGTTGTGTTTTCGATTAACTCTGCCCCGGTCGCATCGAAGAGGCGGGCGTTAGTGATCAGTAGATCGGCCTCGGGCTGAGCCGGACAGGCTACCAATACCACCGAGGTCACCAATACCACCAAGGCGGCCCCTAGGGCGCCCCAAAGCACCCTCCCCTTAAGCGGGGAATGCCGGGAAGCTTGGCTCTCTCTTGGCTCCTCTCTCTGGAGTGTTTTACGAGCGCCCAATCGCTCCTTCTCTCCTACAAAGAGAGAATTTAAATTAATTTGGTTCATTATTGAATCCTCCATATATTAGTAAAATTTGATAGCTACCTAAGCTACTATAGCTAGAGACTCTCATAAGCACAGTATACTCTATTGGACATATTATATCAGGGAAATGGGGAATTTCTAAGGAAATAATGCGGGAGTCCCACTCCCGAAACTGTGCAACAGAGAAATGGACTCTGGCTAGCAAAAAAAAAGGGAGGGGTCGAAACCCCTCCCTATCCTATTTCATTTCAACCGAAAGCGGTTTTAATGCTCCCTACTATTCTCTAACAGCGCTTCTCTACCGCTTGAGCTACCGGCTATCTACTATTGATAGCGGAGCGCATAAAGAGCATCACCGCCCGCTCCCGTCATATAGAGGGTGCTGCCGATGGCGGCTAGGCTGTATGGCGAGCCCTCGCTCAGCTAAAAAATCCCCAGAGAGTCATAACCAAGCCTAAAAAGCCACCCACTGCCACAATAAGCCGTTGTACAAATTGAAAGCGCCTATTCATCTCCTGAATGATGACCTTTTGTCCCTCTTGCATCTCTGTAAAGCGCCTATCGGTAGCCTTTTGCATCTCTGTAAAGCGCCTATCGGTAGCCTTTTGCATCTCTGTAAAGCGCTTATCACTATCTTCGCGCATCTCTGTAAAGCGCCTATTCATCTCCTGAATGATGGCCTTTTGTCCCTCTTGAAGATGCTTCTGCCCCTCCTCTAGGCGAATAGTCCGTTTCTCTAGACGAATGCTTCTTTCCTCTAGGCGGATAACCCGATCCAGAAGTTCCAGCCGCTTCTGCTGATTAAGCGCGGCAATATCACTCTCTCCCGGAGAGGGTTGCTCTACCAACGCTTTGGCAATTGCCCGCTCTACCATGGTGGCGACTAGCTTCTCAATATCTTGGCGCTCGGCTCTCTCTATCATGTCCTAGGCTACCATCCCTAACTGAAATGGGCAAGCCACTTGGTGCCCGGTCGTTCCATATATATATTCATTAACCATACTTTCGTTACCTCTACTATATAGTAGGGAGAAAAATGGCGGGTTGCTTTAACAAACTTTAATATTTTCTCTATTTTCTGAGCCATTATTTCTAATCTATTATTCCTGAGCTATTATTTCTAAGCTATTATTCCTGAGTTATGGATTGGTGAGGTCGCTCTTTTATCCATTACACTATCCACAACCTAAGGCTAAGCCGCTACGCGCCCCATCTGCCTAGCTCAGGCGACTTATCTTATACTAATTAGCTTAGGGGCTGATATACTTAACGATTTAATGTACTTTTTAAGTAGAGATCATGAGGAAGAGCAGACTTTCTAAACATGCTATTGTCAAACTAATAGAGAATTTTGTAACTGGCGTATCTGCAAGAAGTGCCGCTGTTGTATGTGAGGTAAGTATATTAACCGCAATGCGGTGGTATCAAAAATTTAGAGCCCTCATATTCCACAATATATCAGCTTCCTCTTATATCTTTGATGGAGAAGTAGAATGCGACGAAAGCTATTTTGGTGGACAACGAAAAGGAAAAAGAGGACGTGGCGCTGCCGGGAAAGTAGCGGTGTTTGGAATTCTCAAACGCAATGGATATGTGCATGCAATAAGTGTAGAAAATACAATATCTTCTACACTCTATCCTATTATACAAAAGCGAGTAATACCAGATAGTATTGTCTATACTGATACCTATGCACCCTATAATATATTAGATACCTCAAGGTTTCATCATGTGATGAATTAATCACATAAAAGAGTTTGTGCAAGGAAAGCATCACATTAATGGAATAGAGAATTTTTGGCGACAGGCCAAGCGACATCTCAGTACCTACAATGGTATTCCACAACAACACTTTGATTACTATCTTAAGGAATATGAGTGGAGATTTAATTATAGACCACTAGCAAACTTGAGAACCACATTGTATAATTGGGTAGCGGAGGTTGAAAAAGCACTACATTAGCTTAAGTATATCAGCCCCTTAGCTTATACTAATTAGCTTATGGAGCAGTAAGCATGGCACGGTTATTCCCCCGGCACTACCAAGGTGGAATTAACGTAGGCGACGCTTTCGAGGCTTCTGGTAGTATCGCTGCTATGGCTGATCCAGCTTTGGCTGTTGCCGCTGGTAAGAATGGTACCTCCCGCGTGCCGCGTGGCAGCCGAAACTTTTTTATGTACAAACAAAAACTGTGCACAAACAAAACAACGTAGGGAGGGGTTGAGACCCTCCCTACTCTATTTCATTTCAGCCGAGAGCGATTTTATGCTCCCTACTATTCTCAACCGCGGTCGGCTTATCTCGGACTCTTTAGCTAGAGCTCTATTGATAGCGGAGCGCATAGAGGGCATCATGGGTTGATCCCACCATATAGAGGGTGCCACCAATGGCGGCCAGACCGTTTGGATTTCCTTCGCTCACGCCAAAGCCGCCAAGGGTACTGCCCATCTGGGTTGCCATACCGGTAGTAGTGTCTAGGTTATACAGGACATCGTTTGTCCATCCCACCATATAGAGGATGGTGCCGATGGCGGCCAGACCGTTTGGGGTGCCTTCGTTCACGCTAAATTTGGTTACACTAACACCCACCGGGGTTGCCTCACCACTAGTGGTGTCTAGGGTATAGAGGGAATCGATATCCCATCCCACCATATAGAGGGTGTTATTGATGGAGGCTAGACCGCTTGGGTTGCGTTCGCCCCTACCAAAACCGGCGACCGTACTGCCCACCTGATAGGCCATGCCATCCGGGCTCCCATCACCGGAAATAATGTTCAGGGTATAGAGGGCATCACGGGTTGATCCCACCATATAGAGGGTGCCACCAATGGCGGCGAGGCCGGTCGGGCTGTTTTCGCTCACGCCAAATTGGCTTACACCGGCATCGCTCACCTGGGTGGCCACACCAGTAGTAGTGTCTAGGGTATACAGGACATCTGTGTTTCGTCCCACCATATAGAGGGTATCGCCAATGGCGGCTAGACCGAATGGGAAGGTTTCGCCCACACTAAATCGGTTTGCACCGCCTATGCGGGTGGCCTCTCCTACCGCTACCTGCCCACAGCTTGTGCCAACTACATCAGTGGTGCCATCCAGTCTATAGAGCAGATCACAGCTCACACAGCGGCTGAGACCATCGGCAGTGGCATCTCTGAGAGATGAGGGGGTGCCGTTGTCACAGATATAACCGGTGCCCACTCCGGGACCAGTGCCAGGACCTCCCCCTCCATTATTCGCAGCCGGACAGGCTACCAATACTACCAGGGCCACCAATACCATTAAGGCGATCCCCAGGGTGCCCCCAAGCATCCTCCCCTTAAGCGGGGAATGCGAGGAGCTGTGGTTCTCTCTCTGGCAAGTATTAAGAGAGCTTACTCTCTCTCTCTCTCTCTCTCTGAAGCGTTTTACGAGTGCTCAGTCGCTCCTTCACTCTCTCATTCTCTCCTAAAAGGAAAGAAATTGGATTATGTAATATCATTACTATAATCCTCCTTATTTATATTTATTTGGTAGGCACAAAATGAACTATAACTAGGGGAGAGGAGCATAGCTTCCCTCCGCATAGCACACTATAGCCAACTGGTGCATTACCATAGGTATATGTATACCCTATTGGATATGTAATGGCAAGGTTTTTTTAAGAAATTTAGGAAAATAAAGAGCCATCCTGCCCACCTCTCCAACACAAAATGCCACGGAGAGCTGCGCTCCTACAGACAATAAAAAGTACCATGAAAAACATGGTGGCTGTTGAATATAGAATGACCAATTAGATATGGAATAGCCAATTAAAAAAGGCCGAGGGCTGGCGATTAAACGCAGAACCCTCAGACCAATATGCTTAGAACATAAGTTCTATACGAACTATATTGTATATATAGTACCGGATATAACAGTAGTTTGTCAAGCTTTTTTAAGAAAATTGTCAAACAAAGACGAAAATGTCACCCTAAAGAAACACAAAAATGTCACGCAGCCATTGCTACCTCCTTCATGGTTAATATCTTTCCTTTATAAAATAACTGTATCCTTCCGTCAAGATATGCATAGATTTCCACCCGCATCCCGGGACGAAGTCCAGCTCCACCTTTAAGAATTTGAAAAGAGCGAGTCTGATAGCGTATGGTATAATCATTGGTACATACCCGGAAGCTACGCTTCCCAAAGAGATGATCAAGGTCATACTGAGTGTGAAGGGGAACATGGGCATTGTGTATCCCCCAAGCCTTCAGAGCAAATCGCTCGTTAAAGGTGGCAAGAAAGGCCGGAAGAAAACGATTTGCCTCAGTGAGGGTAGAGATCCCGGCGCGCTTCAGTGCCGCACAGAGTCGCCCCTGGAGGGTCTTATTCACCCGCTCTATGTGAACTCGAAATGAGCGGCGCAGCTGTATATCCCGCTCTATACCTTAAAACCGCGTCGAATCGCCTCAACCACCGAAGGATCGGCCAGGGTGGAAACATCGCCAAGCTCATCTCCCTTCCCCTCGGCAATTTTGCGCAGAATTCTCCGCATAACCTTTCCCGAGCGGGTCTTGGGAAGCCCCGGCACCGGCTGAACCTTGTCGATGCGGGCATGGCTGCCAATTTGTTCACGACAGGCGGCATGGAGATCGGCCTCGTCGACCTCCTCTCCCGATTGGGCCACAATGTAGGCATAGACGCCCTGCCCCTTAACCGGATGGGGATAGCCGACAACTGCGGCCTCGGCAACGGTGTTGACCGTGGCCAGGGCCGATTCGAATTCGGCCGTTCCCATGCGATGCCCACTGACATTGAGAACATCGTCGACACGGCCGGTAATCCAGTAATAGCCATGCTCATTGCGGCGACAGCCATCACCGGTGAAATAGAGCCCCGGTATGTGTCCGAAATAGGTTGAAACAAAGCGCTCATGGTCTCCCCAGACGGTTCGCGCCTGCCCGGGCCAGGGATGATCAATGCAGAGGAACCCCTGCCCGGGGCCGCGGATGATCTTCCCGTCTGCTTCGCGCAGAGAAGGGAGAATGCCCGGCAGGGGCAGAGTCGCCGAGCCCGGTTCGGTCGGGGTTGCAGGAGCAATGGGGCTGATGGCTATTCCCCCGGTTTCGGTCTGCCACCAGGTATCGACAATATTGCAGCGCCCCTCACCGACTACCTTGTAGTACCATTCCCATGCCTCAGGGTTAATCGGTTCGCCAACCGTCCCGAGAACCCGCAGACTCGAGCGGTCATAGCGGGTGACATATTCCCCGCCCTGGGCTGCCAGCGCCCGAATTGCGGTGGGGGCGGTGTAGAAGATGGTAATTTTATGCCGCTCCACCATGTCCCAGTAACGCCCGGCATCGGGGTAGGTGGGGATGGACTCAAACATCACTGTTGTTGCGCCGTTCGCCAGGGGGCCGTACACAATGTAGGTATGTCCGGTAATCCAGCCAACATCGGCCACACAGGCATAGACATCGTCCGGACGCAGATCAAAGACCGTCGCATGGGTGTAGGAGGCATAGGTAATATATCCGCCACAGGTATGAACCAGCCCCTTGGGGCGCCCGGTTGAACCGGAGGTGTAGAGGATGAAGAGCGGATGTTCGGCCTCAAGCTCCACGGCCTGGTGGGTATCATTTTGCAGGGCCTCATGCCACCAGATATCACGCGGCTCATTCCAGGCAACATCGGCGCCGCTGCGCCTGAAGACAAGCATCTTCTTGACCGTCCCGGCACCCTGACAGGCCTCATCGGCAGTCGCCTTGAGCGGAATCTTCTTACCCCCGCGCAGCCCCTCGTCCTGGGTGATGATGAGCTCGGCGCCACAGTCCCGAATTCTGTCGCGAAGCGCCTCTGCCGAAAATCCTCCGAAGACCACGGAGTGAATTGCCCCAATGCGGGCACAGGCGAGCATGGCCATTGCCGCCTCGGGAACCATTCCCATGTAGATGATGACGCGCTCGCCCTTCCGAATGCCCAGTTCATGCAGGGCATTCGCCGCCTTGCAAACCTCCCGGTGAAGCTCGGCATAGCTTATCTTACGCTGATCACCCGGCTCATCTCCTTCCCAGAGAATGGCGGTCTTTTGTGGATCTGTTATAAGATGACGATCCAGACAGCTCTCGGTGATATTCAGCCGTCCATCACCAAACCAGGAAAGCGGATTCTCCAGAACATCGTGAAAATTTCCCATGAGCCCGATGCTTGGCTCCTTCCGCCATTGAATGCGCTCCCGACTTTGGGCAAGCCAGAAGCCATTTGGATCATTTGCAGCCGCAGCACAGACCTCGCGGTAACGGTTAAGATTGGATATTTCGGTAACAGCTCCCTCGCTGACCCGCCGTGGAACTACGTAGGGCATGGTAACCTCCTATATAATTTATTTGGTAAGTACCTAAGGAATTATAGCTAGGGAAAAAGAGCATAGCTTCCCTCCGCATAGCGCATAGATTCATTAAAAATCTATTCATAAGTAAAGTATACCCTATTGGGTATATAATATTAAGGGAAATGAGGAATTTCTAAGGAAAGTAAAGGGAGATATACCCACTCCTCCTTCAAAAGGAATACCAGAGAATTGCGCTACTGCCTACAGTAAAAATGCCATGAAAATAGCAATGACTGCTGAATATGGAATTAGATATGGGATAGCCAATTAAAAAAAGGCCGAGGGCCGGCGATTAAACGCAAAACCCTCAGACCAATATGATAAACGCCTAAGCTATATATACACTATATAAGCTATGCTGACATAATAGTACCGGATATAACAGTAGTTTGTCAAGCTTTTGTACACCCTCACTACATATAAGAATTTTCTACGCCACCCTACCTGGCTCCTGAAGCATACTCCATTCTTCTAATTGTTTGCAAGGGGTACGATGGCCAATACCGGCAGGCGGGCGATGACCTCTTGGGGAATTGAGGGATTGGCAGGAAGATAAGGCGAGAGCTGACTCTTCCCACTCTCGAAACCTTTTTATGTACAAGCAAAACTGTGCACAAACAAAACAACGTAGGGAGTATTTCAAACACCTCCTACACTATTTTCGTTTCACACGCTCTTTACGCGGTTTTTTGAATAGGTCCCTGGCTAGGCAAAAAATAGGGAGGGGGTTAACCCTTCCCTATCCTATTTCATTTCAACCGGGAGCGATATTAAACGCTCCCCATCCTATTCTCAATCGCGCTTCTCTGCCCCTGCCTCTTTTGCGTTTATCTACTATTGATAGCGGAGCGCATAGAGGGCATCATGGGTTGATCCCACCATATAGAGGGTGTTTCCGATGGCGGCTAGGCCTCTTGGAACGTTTTCGCTCACGCCAAAGCCGGCGGCCACACTGCCCACCTGAGTTGCCCTACCGGTAGTAGTGTCTAGGGTATACAGGGCATCATTGCTCGCTCCCACCATATAGAGGGTATCGCCGATAGCGGCCAGGCCGGTTGGGGAGCCTTCACCCACGCCAAAGTCGGTTACACTTCCCACCTGAATGGCCCTGCCATCATCGATACTATCATCAGGGTCAATGTTGAGGGTATAGAGGTCATCTGTCTGCGCTCCCACCATATAGAGGGTGTTTCTAATGGCGGCGAGACCAGTTGGGGCGCTTTCGCTCACGCCAAAGCCTCTGCTCGTACTGCCTGCCGGATAGGCCATACCATCCGGACTCCCATCACTGTCATCAATGTTGAGGGTATAGAGGACTAGTCCGTCCCACCCCACCTTATAGAGGGTGCCACTAATGGCGGCCAGGCCGGTTGGGGCGTCTTCGCTCACGCCAAATTGCCTTACACTAGTATCACTCTCTCGGGTGGCACTACCGGTAGCAGTGTCTAGGGTATACAGGACATCATTCGTATGTCCCACCATATAGAGGGTGTCGCCGATGGCGGCCAGATCATATGGCAAGCTTTCGCCCACGCCAAATTGCATGGCCAGGCCTATGCGGACCGCTCCTCCCACCTCTGCTACAGTTCTACAGGTGGTGCCGATGGCATCGGAGCTGCCCTCAAGTTCAAAAAATAGAGGGTGGTCACAGCTTACACAGCGGCTGAGACCATCGGTAGTGGCATCTCTGAGCGATGAGAGGGTGCCGTTGGCACAGACATAGTTGTTAGCGCGGCAGGACCCATTTTCCAGTCTATAGCCCCTATTACAGCTTTCACAGCGGGTTTGCCCAGTCGTATCAGTGGTACCACCAACGGGAGTGCCGTTGTCACAAACATAGGGCTGACCGGTACCTCCACCAGGACCAGGACCTCCCCCTCCATTTCCGGCATTATTCGCAGCCGGACAGGCTACCAATAGCACCACGGCGACCCCCAGGGTGCCCCCAAGCATCTTCCCCTTAAGCGGGGAATGCGAGAAGCTGTGGTTCTCTCTCTGGCAAGTATTAAGAGAGCTTAATCTCTCTCTCTCTCTCTCTCTCTCTCTCTCTCTCTCTCTGGAGCGTTTTACGAGTGCTCAATCGCTCCTTCACTCTCTCATTCTCTCTTAAAAGGAAAGAACTTATATTAAGATGTTTCATTTCTGAAAATCCTCCATATAATAATTATAAATTTGGTAAGTGCCTAAGCGACTATAGCTAGGGGAGAGGAGCATAGCTTCCCTCCGCATAGCACACTATAGCCAACTGGTGCATTACCATAGGTAAAGTATAGCATGTGGGATATGTTATGACCAGAGAAATGGGGAATTTCTAAGAAAAAAATAGAGACATCCTGACCCCTTTCTCCAGCAATAGATGCAACGGAGAATTGCGCTACTGCCTACAGTAAAAATGCCATGAAAATAGCAATGACTGCTGAATATGGAATTAGATATGGAATAGCCAATTAAAAAAGGCCGAGGGCCGGCGACTAAGCGCAAACCCTCAAGCCAATATGATAGTGTCTAAGCCCTATATATACTATATGAGCTATGCTGATTACAATAGTGCAAGATATAACAGTATGTGTCAAGCTTTTTTGCAACTTTTATGGGGAAACAAAGAGAGCGCTAACCCTCCATTCCGGCAAAAGGTGTCAGAGTAATGAACTCTGGCTAGCAAAAAAGTAGGAAGGGTCGAAATCCCCTCTCCAACCTATTGCAACCACGATCGATTTGGCTAGAGCCCTATTGATAGCGGAGCGCATAGAGGGCATTATTGATCGCCCCCGCCATATAGAGGGTGCTACCAATGGTAGCCAAGCCGCCTGGGCTATCACTTGTGCCAAATCGGTTGGCCATGCCCACCTGAATTGCCATACCATCGGGGGTCATATCATCAGGGTCAATATTGAGGGTATAGAGGACATTATTATCCACACCCACCATATAGAGAGTGGTGCCAACGGCAGCCAGGCCGGCTGAGCCAACCTCTCTCACACCAAAACCGCCGGCCACATTGCCCACACGGGTTGCTATACCGGTAGTAATGTCTAGGGTATAGAGGGCATCATTGGCCGTTCCCACCATATAGAGGGTGCTACCAATGGCAGCCAGGCCGGTTGGGCCGCCTTCGCCCACGCCAAAGTCGATTACCCGGCCCACACGATCCGCCGATCCATCGGCAATTCCATCATCGGGATCAATGTTGAGGGTATAAAGAGCTATGTTAGTTTGTCCCACCATATAGAGAGTACCATCAATGGCCGCCAGACCGGTTGGAAAGTCCTCGTTTACGCCAAAGTCGATTACCCGGCCCACACGATCCGCTGAGCCATCGTCGATGTCATCGGTGGGGTCAATATTGAGAGTATAGAGGGCATCTGTGGCTAGTCCCACCATGTAGAGGGTGTTACCGATGGCGGCCAGATCGGTTGGGGAGTCTTCGCCCACGCCAAATTCACTTACCATGCCTATGCGAACTGCCTCTCCCACCTCTACTAAGGGTCGGCAGGTGGTGCCTTCAAGCACAAAAATGTGAGGAGCGCAGCTTAATGCGCCTCTCCCTCCGCCAGCCGGACAGGCCACCAATACTACCAGGGCCACTAGCATCCCTAGGATGCCCAAGTAGACCCTCCCCTTAAGCGGGGAATGTAAGAGGGCGTGATTCTCTCTCTGCCCCTCTCTCTGGAGCGCTTTACGAGCGCTTAATCGCTCCTTCTCTCCTAAAAAGAGAGAGGGAGTATCTAAATACTTAATATGATTCATATTTGTATTCCTCCATTCCTATCTTATAAATTTGATAGCTATCTAAGCTACTATAGCTAGAGAGTGGCATAGTATCCACCCTCATATAGCATATGGTAGCTAGAAGCTCTCATAAGTACAGTATACCCTAGTTGTGTATATAATTTCAGGGAAATGGGAATTTCTAAGAAGAATAGGGCGGAAGCTCCCACTCCCGAAATTTTTCCGGAGGGATGAGCTCAGGCTAGCAAAAAAGTAGGGAAAGGTCAGAACCTCTCCCCATCCTATTCGCAACCGGGATCGGCTGGCCTCAGACACTCTGGCTGCCAGCCCTATTGATAGCGGAGCGCATAGAGGGCACTAGAATAGAGTCCCACCATATAGAGAATGCCATCAATGGCCGCTAGACCGGTTGGAAAGCCTTCGTTTACGCCAAATTGGGTTGCACGGCCTACCTGAGTTGCTCTACCATCGTCAATGCCGTCGGCGGGATCAATATTGAGGGTATAGAGAACATCTGTGCCTAGTCCTGCCATATAGAGGGTGTTGCCAATGGCGGCCAGGCCGGTTGGGGAGTCTTCGCCCACGCCAAAGCCGGAGGTCGTACTGCCCACCTGAATTGCTCTACCATCGTCGGTGCCATCGGCGGGATCAATGTTGAGGATATACAGGGCATCTGTGCTGGATCCCACCATGTAGAGAGTGGGGCCAATGGCGGCCAGACCGGCTGGGAGATCTTCGCTCACACCAAATTGGGCTGTGCTGCCCACACGATCCGCTGAGCCATCGGCAATTCCATCAGTGGAGTCAATGTTGAGGGTATACAGGGCATCTGCGTTGGATCCCACCATATAGAGGGTGCTGCTAATGGCGGCCAGACCGGTTGGGGAGCGCTCGCCCACGCCAAATTCGGTTACCCGGCCCACCCGGGCTGCCCTACCGGTAGCAGTGTCTAGGGTGAAGAGTAAATCTCTATTCTCTCCCAGCATATAGAGAGTGCCATCAACGGCGGCCAGGCCAAATGGCAAACGTTCGTTCACCCCAAAGTTGCGTACCGTGCCTATGCGGGTGGCCTCTCCTACCGCTACCGGCCCACAGTTTCTACCAACTACATCAGTGGTACCAATAAGCCTATAGAGCGGATCACAGCTAGCACAGCGGGTTAGACTATCTACAGTGGCATCAAGAGATGAGGGGGTACCATCTTCGCAGACATAGGCATAGGCCGTGAGGCAGACCTCATTTAGAAGGGTATATCCCGCATTACAGCTATCACAGCGGGTTAGACTATCTACAGTGGCATCAAGAGATGAGGGGGTACCATCTTCGCAAACATAGGCATAGGCCGTGAGGCAGGCCTCATTTAGAAGGGTATATCCCGCATTACAGCTAGCACAGCGGGTTTGCCCGGCAGCATCGGTGGAACCATCAACCGGGGTGCCGTTATCACAGAGATAGGGCTGACCAGTGCTAGGACCAGGTCTAGGATCAGGCCCAGGTTCAGGTCCGCCCCCTTCATTATTCGCAACTGGACAGGCTACCAATACTACCAGGACTGCCAGGGCCACTAGCGCCCCCAGGTACATCCAGTCCTTAAGCGGGAAATGTTGGAAGGCGTGATTCTCTCTTGGCCCCTCTCTCTGGCAAGTATTACGAGTATTAAGAGCGCTCAATCTCTCTCTCCTAAAAGGAAAGAGAGAGAAGGTGTAAATTTATTGATGCAATTCATAATCGTATTTCTCCATTGACCTCAGACACTCTGGCTACCAGCCCTATTGGTAGCGGAGCGCATAGAGGGTGTCATTTTCCAATCCTACCATATAGAGGGTGCTGTCAATGGCGGCCAGACCGGTTGGAAAGCCTTCGTTTACGCCAAATTGGGTTGCACGGCCCACCTGAATTGCTCTACCATCGTCAATGCCATCGGCGGGATCAATGTTGAGGGTGTAGAGGATATCTGTGCCTAGTCCTGCCATATAGAGGGTGTTGCCAATGGCGGCCAGACCGGTTGGAAAGCCTTCGCCTACGCCAAATTGGGTTGCACGGCCCACCTTAATTGCTCTACCATCGTCGGTGCCATCGGCGGGGTTAATGTTGAGGATATACAGGGCATCTGTGCTGGATCCCACCATATAGAGAGTGGGGGCAATGGCGGCCAGACCGGCTGGGAGATTTTCGCTCACGCCAAATTGGGCTGTGCGGCCCACACGATCCGCTGAGCCATCGGCAATTCCATCAGTGAGATCAATGTTGAGGATATACAGGGCATCTGTGGACGCGTCCACCATATAGAGGGTGCTGCCAATGGCGGCCAGACCGGTTGGGGAGCTCTCACCCAAGCCAAAGTCGGTTACCCGGCCCACCCGGGCTGCCCTACCGGTAGTAGTGTCTAGGGTGAAAAGTAAACCTCTGGTCTCTCCCACCATATAGAGGGTATCGCCAATGGCGGCCAGATCAAATGGCAAAAGTTCGCCCACCCCAAATTGGCGTGTCGAACCTATGCGGGTGCCCTCTCCTAGGGCTACCTGCTGACAGCCGGTACCAATAGCACTGGCAGTGCCATCAAGTCTGTAGAGCGGATCACAGCTAGCACAACGGGTTTGCCCGGCAATGTCAGTGGTTTCATCAACCGGAGTGCCATTGGTACAGACATAACCTATGCCTCTCCCTCCACTGGGGGCCGTCGGACAGGCAACCAATACTACCAGGGCCACTAGCACCCCTAGGATGCCCAAGTACACCCTCCCCTTAAGCGGGAAATGTAAGAAGGCGTGATTCTCTCTCTGGAGCGCTTTACGAGCGCTTAATCGCTCCTTCTCTCCTAAAAAGAGAGAGGGAGTATCTAAATACTTGATATGATTCATGCTTGTATTCCTCCATAGGGATATTATTTTTGAGGATAAAAATCCCCTTTTTTTATTTAAGGTAAAATATCTCACACTAGTGAGTATAGTTAATAAACCTATCTTTTTGTAAGTTTTTTTTTAAAACTTTTAGGGCTAACCCACTTAACTGATTTTCGGCCATTTTCTATAGTAAGGAGGTGCGAAAGCTAAAATTGCCGTCTAGGGTCATTAAGACACTCATTCACAATGGATATGGGCATGCGATACGTGGAGTAGATAGCAAACTTAACATACCTCTATCTCCCATAGTGCATACGGTGGAGCATTTCGATAACCTCTCTCTGCCGACAATTATATGCGTTATACATTTCTGGATACGTCTAGGGTGGTGACACATCAAGGGCACTATCCGGTCACCAGCTGCTACCTATGCTGGACTACCCCCTGGCGGGGACACTCGCTAGTAAGTGGACAGCGACTACAAAAGGGGGAGAGCGGTCGACAGAGCGCTATCCCAAAGCGCACCAATACCTCATTAATAGCACTCCATAGGCGGCGCGGGAAGAGCCGCTGCAATGCTATTTCGCTCTCCTGGGGGCCGCTGCTCACAATCCAGCCTAGGCGATTGGCAATCCGATGTACATGGCTGTCTACACAGATAGCCGGCCTGCCAAATGCTAAGGAGAGAATAAGCGTAGCGCTCTTTCGACCAATTCCGGGTAGCGCTAAGAGCGCATCAATATCATTGGGGAGCTGCCCAGCATGGTCCTGGAGCAGAATGCGGCATAATGCCTGAAGTTGCGCAGCCTTGTTGTTGAAGAAGGCCGCGGGATAGATGAGCTTCGCAATTCTGGCTGTAGATAGATGAAGCAGGCTCTGGGGATTGTGGGCCTTGGAGAGCAGGCGGCGCGTGGCAGAACGGGTTATGGCATCTAAGGTACGAAGCGATATAAGGGTAGCCACCAACACCGCAAAGGGATTATGATTGGTCTGATGGGCCACCGCAGTGACTGCCGGCTCTTCCAACTGAGCCGTATGTTGTTGAAGAATATCAAACTGTCGAACTAAAGAAGAGCTGTGCACCTATTTTTGGAGCGCATTGGTCTCAAATTTTTTCTTAAGCATTTTCTTAATCTCTTCGGCATTCTGTTTAAGGGCCAATGATAATTCCTTTACCAGCGCTCGAAAGGAAGAATCGTAGAGTTTGCGCTCCATGATTGGCAAATCTTTAATCCGGCTGCGAAGATAGAGCGAGCGGATAACCGTGGTATTTTCTAACAGGTTACCATCTCTGAGCTGTACCATATTATTTATGTAACGTTGTTTCCAATCTGAGCTATTTTCCGGCAGCTTTTCGCTTCCTATCTTCTCTAGAAGCTCCTCTGCCTGCTTTTTGGAGATAATATTCCGTAACCCCAGGTCAGTAGCCTTTTCTACCGGTACCATCAATGTCATATCATCATCTGCTAAATAGATAACATAGTACATGATTCTTTTGCCATTGAAGGAGCGCTGCTCTATATCACGAATTACTCCTACCCCCTGCAGAGGATAGACAATTTTTTGATTCTTATTAAAGTGCATTGTCTTTTTTTGTGTAGCCATGTACCATATCATACACAATAATTATCTAATGGTCAAAAGGATTACCAAATTTAAGCAGCTTCGGGCCTGTGTGGATCGTAGTCGACCCCTGCTTATTCAGACTCACGACTATCCCGATCATGATGCCATCGCCTCTTCCTATGCGCTACAGCAGCTCTTTGCCAAGTTTTCTCATCCAGCCTCCCTCTGTTATGGAGGCATAGTGCTAGGTTCGGCGCTTCAAAATGCTATCCATGAGCTGAAAATAGATATCCAACATATATCAAAAGCCAAAATTAGCGCTGAGACGCAGCTGATTATGATTGATGGCTCAGTGGACAACGGCAACATGCAGGTAAGTCAGGCCACTCCAATGGCAGTAATTGACCATCATGCCTCCTCCAAGACCTTTGCCTCCCGCTATCTCTTTAGTGATATTCGTAGCAGTTATGGATCCTGCAGTACCATAATCTCTGAATACTTTGAAGAGGCGGGTATTGCGATCTCGCCAGTAGTGGCTACGGCGCTGATGATAGGAATTATGATGGATACGGCGCATCTGACGCGTGGGGTGCATTACTCAGACATTCGAGCAATAGCGCGGCTCTATCCACTGGCAGATTGGCATACCGGTTCCCGCCTGCTGCGCAATTCATTGAGTATATCAGATAGCCAACTCTTTCATGAGGCCATAGCCAATCGCATAATCCGGGAGAGTATATGTTTTGTGGCGCTTCAACATGATACCACCCCGGATGTTGCTGGTCTGATTGCCGATTTTTTTCTCAGCTTGCAGGAGGTGCACTTTGTAGTGGTAATCTGCTGCCGTGGGGAGCGCTTTAAGCTCTCAATTCGGAGCGAAGATGAAACATTGCCCGCCGACACTGTGCTGGCCTCGCTGCTTAAGGATATAGGAGAGGGGGGCGGTCATATTCATATGGCGGGAGGAATCATTGCGCGAGATCGTTATCCGGGCGATACAGAGATGCTTGAGCGGCTGCAGGCTATTAAGCGACAGATGCAAAAAATATAAAGTGATAGCAGTTGGTAAGAGCAGATGAGTGAAGCGCAACTAATCCATTCCCTGACTATTGATGGGCGGCGAGTAGTGTTGGTCGGTACCGCCCATATTTCGGAAAAGAGCGCCCAGTTGGTAGAGAAGACCCTGCTCCAAGAGAAGCCGGACTGTCTCTTTGTAGAATTGGATGAGCGGCGCATGAAGAGTTTGGAGGGAGATTCTAGTTGGAAAAATCTACATATTGAAAGATCGCTGCGCCGTAAGGAGGGCATGCTGCTCTTATCAACCATAGTGCTCTCCTCCTACCAACGGCGGATTGCCAACCAGTTAGGAGTAGAGCCGGGGATCGAACTGCGTAATGCGCTGCAGGTGGCGCGCGATCAGAAGATCAGTATATACCCCTGTGACCGGAAACTGCAAACTACGCTTCTACGAGTCTGGAGACGTTCTTCGCTATTGAGCAAATTAAAGTTACTCTCAGCGTTGATTGCCTCGCTCTTTCATCGGGAAAAAATAGATGAGGCGCAGGTAGAGCAGCTTAAGCAGGGAAATGTAATAGATAGTCTGTTAGAGGAGTTAGCTTCCTATCTCCCACAGGTGAAGAGTGTATTGATTGACGAGCGCGATCGCTACATTGCGGCACAGATTATTCATTCCCATTCGCCCCATATTGTGGTGGTGGTGGGGGCTGGCCATCTGGCAGGTATTCTAAAACACTTAGAGCGCTATCAGAGAGAGGGCCGGAGAGAGTCTAAGCCTACCTTCCGAGATTTGGAGTATGTCCCGCCCCGCTCGCTCTTCAGTAAATTGATTGTATGGATAATCCCTGCGGCAGTAATTCTACTTATTGGGTTAGGCTTTATTAACAGCGGCTGGCAAGGCGGTATACAACGGCTTCTCCGCTGGGTGCTAGTAAACGGTAGCCTGGCCGCATTAGGCTGCCTCATAGCCCGGGCTCATCCCCTTACCACCCTCTTCTCTTTCTTGGCCGCCCCCATTACGTCGCTCAATCCTACTATTGGTGTTGGTTTGGTAGCGGGCATCACCGAGGTTTCCCTGCGTAAACCGCGGGCTATTGATCTGGAGAATCTGCCGCGTGATACCCTCAGTATTCGAGGATTTTACCGCAATCGACTCTCGCATGCCCTGCTGGTCTTCGTACTTAGTAGCGTGGGCAGCGCTATTGGCACCTTGGTGGCATTGCCGCTGCTCTTCCCCGGATCATAATACAATAGGGACTATATGCCGGCCAGTGGCACCCTCCAAAGCAACAGAGATACCTTAGGCGGCTGCGCGCTATATTTCGCTTCACCATTTCAGTAGTTTGGTTTTAATTATATTAATGCGGGGAGGGTTGTTGCTCCCCAGAGAGATAATGGATCGGGCTAAGAAAACACTTAGGCATTAGTTGAGCTTTGGCTGAATTACTGTTTCATAAAACAATTTTTTTCAACAGTTAATTGAATTAATCATACTCATTGTATATACTATACTTTAAGAGAGTAATGATATGAAATATCTTAGTTTATCTGTGGTGGTTATAATAACCACGTTGATGGTCTCGCTATTATTGGCGAGTTGTGCTGGGGTCAATAGGGATGAGGGTCTCGGAATTGGCCCAGTTGACAGTAACGCCTTTAATTCAGCTACCACTATTGCCATTGATGCATCCATTGATGCTGAAATAAACCCGGCTGGAGATGAAGACTATTATAGAATAGAGGTAAGTAGCGCTACTGATCTTAGTTTCTATACTATCGGAAGCACCGATACCTATGGATTTTTGTACGATAGTGATGCAAACCAAATTACATTTAATGACGATAACGGAGTGGGTACAAATTTTCAAATTTCACGACGGCTCTCGGTCGGAACCTATTATCTTAGGATAAGGCATTGGAATAGCGGGGGTACCGGAAGCTATAGACTACATGTACGGAGGCTATAGACTACATCTGCGGCCGTGCCCAGCTGACATTGGCGTTGCTACTTTAATATCTATTCCTAGCGCCTTTGGATAATCCAGATTTTAGCTAATAGCTGCCAGATCGCCCAGGCTTCCTCCGCCGACGATGTAAAACTGCCGGGGATATATTTGATAGATAAGGGCGCTCCGCCACCATTCGGTTGACATGCTGGAATTGCAGCATATAACTATGAGATCCGGCAATCGAAGCCGTCTTTTATAGATCATACATCCTCATTGTACCGCTTTTAGGAGTGGTGTAGCCCAATACCTATACATAGTATCAACATTTGTTGAGTAAAAATAGATAAAAAATTACAATTTTTTCTTAAAAAGCTTGCAATATATATACATATATGCTATTCTCTTATATCACTAATAGTAGATTATTGAATATAAGATGAGAAATAAAATGAGATATAAAATGAGAAAATAAGATGAGAAATAAGATGAATAATGAAATAAAAAATAATGAGAAAGAGGAGATGATAACATGAAACGTGTTAGTTTAACTATGGTGGTTATAATAACCACCTTGATGATCTCGCTATTATTGGCGAGCTGTACTGGCTCTAGTGGAATGGGCTCTGTAGGAGTTAGGGGCGACAGGGCTACTGTTGTATATAGAGTTAATTCTGATACACTGGATATAGCGGGGTGCGCTGCTATAGTGGATGCTACTGCGGATAGCGCACTACATCGGAGCGTAACCAGCGCCCCACCTAATTCGAGGAGTTTTTTGGGACATGAACTCCAATCTGGAAAGGTGGGGGAAGAGCGGTATCCCGATTGCGGATACTGGAGAGTAGAGCAGATAACGGAAAATGTACCGGACCCCGACGATCCAACTATGAGGATAACTAGACCAGTGAGTCCCCCTATGTGGAGGCATTACTATACTGTAGATACCTCTAACGGATGGAGCAGAACTGAGACAGTGGATACCGGCGATACAGTGCGTCTCTATGTGAGCGGAGCTGGTATTATTTATAATGCAAGTATTACTGTTGATGGTCAGAATTGCGCCTCTGCCAGTACAATAAATGGCGAGTTTAACCACACCTGTAGAATAAGTAGCAGAACAAGCAGTAGAGATGATAATTATGATGGTAATAATAGCTTTAATACAGCTAACGTTATTGCCATTGATGCATCGACTGATGCTGAAATAGACCCGGCTGGAGATGAGGACTATTATAGGGTAGAGGTAAGTAGTGATACTGATCTTAGATTCTATACTACCGGAAGCATCGATACCGAAGGATTTCTGTACAATGGCGACACAAACCAAATTGCATCTAATGGTGATGGTGGAGCGGGTGAAAATTTTCAAATTTCACGACGGCTCACGACTGGAACCTATTACGTTAGGGTAAGGGCCGACGGCACCGGAAGTTATACCCTACATGTGGAGGACTAAAGGAGCAGGCGCTAGTAGCTCTGAGAGGCAGTGAAATAGCAATGGTATAGGAATACCATAGACTACATCTACGGCCGTGCCCAGCTGGCATTGGCGCAGCTACTTTGCCAAGGGAAGATCGACTCCAGTGGTTGATCTTCCTACTTTTTAATGGATTTCTAATATAAGATGTATACCTCCCTTTTTCTTTCATCTGGCTGCAACAAATAGCTTTTGCAAAAAAGTAAAGCTGTGTTTTTTAAGAAAAAGTGACGCCGTAAATACTAACCGCGCTGACTTGCTCATCGCCGGATCCAATCCGAAAATAGGGACAAAATAATTGGGCTGTTTTTGCTGCTGTTGCGGAAATGGCGCATAGAGCTCCCCTGAATTCCTATTCCAAAATTCGGCATTGAGTGATATAGTTGTTGAGGCGCCATGGCGCTGAGAAGCGCTGCAAGCATAGAGCAATGACCAACAGCCAGACTGCGAAACAAGCCAACCCAGAGCCTCTGGAAAAACAACTCTGGCGGGCCGCCAATGCGCTACGTAACAACATCGACGCCGCGGAATATAAGCACGTGGTGCTGGGGCTGGTTTTCCTCAGATACATCAGCGATGCCTTCGAAAAACTCCACGCTCGCTTGCAAGCCAGCAAGGGCAGTCCGGACAATGCTGACCCGGGAGATAAAGATGAATACAGCGCCAAGAATGTATTTTTTGTGCCGAAAAAAGCACGCTGGCCGCATTTGGTGGCACAAGCCAAGCAGCCAGACATCGGTGCCTGCGTTGATGCGGCGATGGATGCGATAGAAAAAGAAAACCGCTCGCTCAAAGGCGTGCTGCCCAAGGTGTATGCGCGGCCAAACCTTGACTCAGCCTCGTTGGGCAAGTTGATCGATTTGATTGGCAACATCGATTTCGGCGAAGCCAAATCTCGCAGCGCCGATGTGTTGGGGCGTGTGTTTGAGTATTGCCTTGGCGAATTCGCGCTCGCCGAAGGCAAAAAGGGCGGACAATTCTACACTCCGCGCAGCATTGTGGAGTTGTTGGTGAATATGCTGGAGCCTTATGCGGGCAGAGTATTCGATCCATGTTGCGGTAGTGGCGGAATGTTTGTGCAGTCGGGCAAGTTTATCGAACAACACCAGGGGCGCATCAACGATATTTCCCTTTACGGGCAGGAGAGCAATCAAACCACCTGGCGGCTGGCCAAGATGAATCTTGCCATTCGCGGCATCGACAGTTCGCTCATAAAATGGAACAATGAAGGCTCGTTTTTGAACGACGCGCATAAAGATCTCAAAGCCGACTACATCATCGCCAACCCGCCGTTCAACGACAGCGACTGGAGTGGTCAACTGCTGCGTCAGGATGGCCGCTGGCAATACGGTGCGCCACCGGTCGGCAATGCCAACTTCGCCTGGGTTCAACATTTCATACACCACCTGGCGCCCAGAGGCGTAGCCGGTTTTGTGTTGTCAAAAGGCTCGCTCACTTCCAAGTCCTCAAACGAGGATGTCATCCGAAAAAACATGATTGATGCCGACATAGTGGATTGCATCGTCAATCTGCCCGCGAAACTTTTCTTGAATACCCAAATCCCCGCCTGCCTGTGGTTTGTCTCCAAAAAACGGCACGGATACAACGGCGACCGCAAGCGGGAGGGCGAGATTTTGTTCATGGACACCAACCAACTCGGGCATCAAATCAACCGCCGCACACGCGAGTTTTCCGACGAAGACATCAGCAAAATTGCCGGCACCTATCACCAGTGGCGAAAAGAAAACGGAGACTACGAAGACATCCCCGGTTTCTGTGCGTCGGTTCAAACGGAACGAGTCAAAGAGCTGGACTATGTGTTGAGTCCGGGGCGCTATGTCGGGCTGACGGAAACGGAGGACAATTTTGACTTTGGGGAGCGCTTTACAGAGTTGAAGGCGGAGTTTGAGGGGCAGGTCGAGGAGGAGGCAAAGTTAAACAAGCGGATTTTGCGTAACTTGAGCCGGATTGAGTGTGAAAAATAAAACACGACAACAGGTTGCAATTTATCAGGCGAAAAGCGGGAAAATCGAGTTCCGCGAGGATTTCGAGGGCGATACGATGTGGGGAAATCTCAATCAAATAGCCGATTTGTTTGGCCGTGACAAGTCGGTAATTTCCCGACATATCAACAATATATTCAAGGCGGGAGAGTTAAAACGGAATTCAGTTGTTGCAAAAAATGCAACAACTGCCGCAGACGGTAAAACCAAACAAACTACCAGCAAGGCTGGAGGAAGACACGATGACTGTAAACGAGTTGATTGAAGAGTTGAAACAGCACAGCCCCGGCAAGAAGGTGGTTATCAGGGGGTATGAGGGTGGATACAACGACATTCTCAGAATTGTGGAGATGGATGTTTTCCCCAACCCACAACAAAAGGAGTGGTATTTCGGGGAGTATGAATACGCCAATAAAGAAGAGGACAAAAAATTGTCCACACCAGCGATTGAACTTTACGGGGATAATACCAAAAGTGAAGACTAGAAAAGAGCGGCGGGAGGTGAAGTTGGGGGGTTATAAAAAATGAGTGTTAAGTATCACTATAACAAGTTTCCACCTAACAATATCAGGCATCAGGATCTACAGGCCATCATTGCTGGCGCACGAACCGAACTTGGGCGCTACGATGGATTATTAACGGCCATAAGTAATGCGGAGCTGCTGCTTACCCCTCTCTTTCAGCAAGAGGCTGTTTTATCCTCTCGAATAGAGGGCACTCAATCAAGCCTTAGTGAGGTGTTGGAATTTGAAGCAGATAGAAATACCAAGAAATTTTCTGCCGAAGAGAAACATGATATCCAGGAGATCATTAACTATCGGCTGGCAATTGAAAAAGCTACTGGTTTATTGAGCAAATATCCATTGTCGCAGAGGATCCTACTAAAAAGCCATAAAATCCTTATGAAAGGCGTCAGGGGGAAGAACAGCGCTGCTGGGACTTATAGAAGTATCCCTAATTGGATTGGTTCTGGTGGCCAAAATATGGACGATGCCCGTTTTATACCTATTGATGCGGATAAAATACCCCATGCCATGAGCCAATGGGAAAAATACATCCATGAGGAAGATTCGTCGGATGATCTGCTCAAGGCCGCTGTCCTACACGCTGAATTTGAATCCATCCATCCTTTTCTAGATGGAAATGGAAGACTGGGAAGAATATTTATTCCTCTTTTCCTGTGGAATAAAAAACTTATTCAAAGCCCCTCCTTCTATATGAGCGCCTATTTTGAGAGCCATCGGCAAACCTATTACGATAGGCTTTTGAATGTCTCCAAGGATGATCAATGGACCGAGTGGTGCCATTTCTTTTTACAGGGAATCGTAGAAGAATCAAAAAACAACTACGATAGGGCAAAAAGAATTTTAGAGTTATATAATCGTCTGAAGGGTAAGATCCCCTCCATAACAAAATCTCAATATGGCATTGTTGCCTTGGATTTTATTTTCAATAGACCTTATTTCACCAGCACCCAGTTTTACAGTGCTGCAAATATTCCTAAACCTACAGCTCAAAGACTTTTGGCGGTACTCTGGAGAGAAAAAATTTTACTGAGATTCAAAAGATCTGGGCGTAGTCCAGATGCTCATGTATTTAAAGATCTGATGAATATAACTGAAGGAAAAAATGTTTTCTAATATTCCTGAAGAGTTTGTGTCTCACTTATGCGATACAAAGCAGTTTGTGTCTCACTTATGCGATACAAAGCAGTTTGTGTCTCACTTATGCGATACAAAGCAGTTTGTGTCTCACTTATGCGATACAAAAGGGTTTGTGTCTCACTTATGCGATACAAAGCAGTTTGTGTCTCACTTATGCGATACAAAAAGTGTCTCTCTGAGCTATCAAACCATGGCTGATTGGGAATGAAAGCCGTCTTGCAGGAGGGAAACAAAATCCCTGAGGGCTGGCGGGATGTGAGACTGGGGGATTTATTAAATGAAAATTTTTGTGTCATAAAAAACCACTTGCGTCAGCCTTTGAGTTCAAAAGAAAGAAGCAGTATGAAAGGAAAATATCCTTATTACGGTGCCGCAAGTCAGATTGATTCAATTCATAGTTATAAGGTAGAAGGCTTTCATTTATTAATTGCAGAGGATGGGACAGTAACAAGTGATGGAAAAAAGCCAATGCTCCAACTTGTAGATGGAAAATTTTGGGTTAGCAATCATTCGCATATTTTGCAAGGTAAAACTGAAAAAGAAACACTTCTGCTGTACTATATGTTAAGAACTGTTGTTATTACTCCCTATATTACCGGCGCTGTCCAACCAAAACTATCAAAGGGCAATTTGCTGAAAATTAAATTATTACTCCCCCCGCCATCCGAACAAAAGATCATCGCTGAAATCCTCTCATCGCTGGACGAAAAAATAGAGCTACTCCACCGCCAAAACCAGACCCTGGAAAATATGGCGCAAACGCTGTTTAGAAAATGGTTTGTGGAGGATGCGACAGCGGAGTCGGAGGAAAAGCCGTTGTCATATTTTGGTAAAATCATTTGTGGTAAGACCCCATCAAAAAAAGTGCATGAATATTTTGATGGTAAGATTCCATTTATAAAAATCCCAGATATGCATAGGAAAGTATTTATCTTTGATACAGTAGATACTCTTACCGAAAAAGGCAAAAATTCACAAAATAATAAAACACTCCTGATAAGATCAATTTGCGTAAGTTGTATTGCAACGGTTGGATTAGTTGCAATGAATGCTTTTGAAAGTCAGACTAATCAGCAAATAAACTCAATTATTCCTAGAAAAGATGAATATAGATATTTAATTTATCTTTTTATGAAATCGTCTAAAAGATTATTAGATGCAATGGCAAGTGGTGGCACTGTGGCAATGAATTTAAATACAGGAAATTTTTCTAAAATTATGGTTTTGGCAACAAATGAAAAATTAATATTTATGTTTCACAACACTGTAAATCCAATATTTGAAAAAATATTTTCTAACCAATCTCAAATCCGTTTACTAGAAAAATTGCGAGACACCTTGCTTCCGAAATTGATGAGTGGGAAAGTGAGATTGCATTGATAGGGATTAATTATGGAAGATCAAATAAAACTAAAAACCTATAATGAAGTTTTAGAGGAATTGCAAGGTAATTCTCATCAAAGTCACTTGTTGCTGGGAAATGGTTTTAATTTATCATTAGGGATTAAAACTGATTACAAGAGCATATTTCAAAAGATGAAAGAAGGATATCTAGGTTATAAAGATGTAGAAGGAACACTAAATAGTGATAATTATGACATAGAAGTTTTAATTTCTGAATTAAAACATAAAATACAAAATCAAGAGGCAAACAACAATTTTCTTCACAAATATATAGAAAATATAATCAAATTTGATTTTATGAAGGCAACATACGGAATTGTTAAAAAAGAAATCAATGAAATATATCGAGAGAGAAATCAAAATATACATTTAATGTTAAAGAATTTTACTAATTACTTTACCCTAAATTATGATCCCTTATTATATCTGCTTTTAATGAAATTTAAGAAAGACAAAAAAATTGGTGTAGCTTTTCAAAACACTGAACTTTTTCAAAAAAAAGATTTAGATCGAAATCGAAATAGAATTTACGCCGAAATAAAGAAAGCCAGGAATGATGGCTCTTTAACAATCAACGTCGACACGAAAGAAACTAAAAAAAATCTAAAACAATTAAAAAAAACAGACTTCTGTAGTGCAATTAAGAATCATTTTGCCGATAAAAATTGGAAAAGTGAAGATATGAAACAAGCAATTAACCTGATATGGCAAGAGGAAACTCACCGGGAAGTACTGGATAATGTTAATGATGGTTTTTTTGAGGAGTGCGCTTATCAGCCAAATAGCTTACAAAATCTTTTTTTCTTACACGGGACATTTCATATATACAAAGATAAGAAACGAATAAAAAAGATAACACAGAAGCAAGATAAGGCTCTTTACGAAAGATTAGAGGAAATAATTAATAATGAAAGAAAAGACACTATTTGCGTATTGACAGGGACAAGCGAAGAGAAAGAGAAAAGTATTATCAAAAATGATTACCTAAAACGATGTTCTGAGAAATTATCAACACTAACTGGTTCACTAGTAATCCTTGGTAGTTCTCTTGGAGATAATGATCAACATATTTTTAATCGAATCAACAAAAGTTTAATAGATATTATCTATCTTTCGAGTTGCAAAGAAACTAAAACTAAAGATCTTAAAAAAGCTAAAAAAATATTTAGTAATAATAAGACAATAATCCTTTTTGACTATGAGACTATCTCATACGAAACATAACCACTCTCTACATGTTTCATATTGCCCGCACACATTCCCGTGAATCCACCCCCTTTTCACCCCTCATTCACTCTATATTGACATTTTTGAGTGAATTAATATAATGCCCGCATGCCAACTTCCCAGCCCATCAGAACCATAATCCAGTCCCTACGGGAGCACTACGCCACCTTGAAGGTCGGCAAGGAGTCCCTTTTAACCCTGATTGACGAGGCGGAGACGCCGGAGAATATCTACAACTCCAATGCCATAGAGAACTCGACGCTCACGCTTAAGGAGACCGAGAAAATTCTGTTGGAGATGGCGCTGTCGCGTAATGTGTCGGTGCGGGAGCTGTTTGAGGCCAAGAACCTGGACCGCGTGATCGCCTACAAAACGGGCAAAGCCGGCAAAGAGCCGCTGAGCGAAAACCTGATGCTGTTTCTGCATCAAATGCTTTTGAACGGAATTGACGATTCAATCGCTGGACGCTTCCGGCAGCAAGGCGAGTATGTTCGGGTCAGTAGCCACATCGCCCCGGCTCCTGAACATGTCAAACTGATGGTGCACCAAGCCCTGTTTGATTACACAAACGATATGGAGGGCTATTTTTTGGACAAGATCGCCAAATTTCATTTGGATTTTGAAACGGTTCACCCCTTTTGCGATGGCAATGGGCGCATCGGGCGGGTACTTATCAACTCTCAGCTGTTGGAGTTGGGCTTTCCCCACATCATCATTCGTAACAAGGAAAAGCGTATCTACTATCAGGCCTTCAGCGATTACCGAGAGAAAAATGACACCAAGACAATGGAAAGAATTCTGGCGCTGGCCTTGACTGAATCATTGCACAAGCGAATAACGTATTTGCGCGGAGAAAGTGTGGTTCGCCTGTCGGACTTCAGCAAAGAGCATAGTCTCTCACCCGCCGCCGTAACCAACGCCGCCCGCCGTCAAACCATACCCGCTTTTCGGGAAAAAGAGGTATGGAAAATTGGACGGGATTACCGATATAATGAGAAAAAATAATGGCATCAATCCACGAATACGATGTTGAGCAATTAGCAATAAATCTGCTGAAAAAGCAGGGCTATCGCTATCTCCTCGCCGAGCCACAACCGGGTGATAGAGAAAATTTTTCCGATGTCGTTTTGCGAAACCACCTGAAAGCCGCCATTGACAACCTCAACTCGGCGCTCCCGGCCACCGTAAAGAAGCAAGCGATGCGGCAGCTTCTCTCCCTCACCCCGCAAAACCTGCTGGAGAGCAATGAAATGTTTCATCAAATGCTGGTTGAAGGTGTGGCTGAGGAGTATCACAAAAACGGCGAAACAGTCGGAGCAAAAATTCGGTTGATTGATTTTACCAATCCGCAAAACAACGACTTTGTGGTTTGCAATCAATTTACGGTGGTTGAAAACAACATCATCAAGCGCCCCGACATTGTTTTGTTTGTCAACGGGATTCCGCTGGTGGTGATTGAACTCAAAAATCCCGCCGACAAAAACGCTACCATCAAAACCGCTTACCAACAGTTGGAAGCCTACAAACAGAGTATTCCCTCGCTGTTTGTTTATAACGCTTTGCTGGTGATTTCGGATGGGCTGGAAGCCAAAGTGGGCTCGCTTTCGGCGGGATTGACGCGCTTTATGGCGTGGAAAACCGCTGACGGCCGGAGCGAGGCATCGCACCTGACCAATCAACTGGAAACTTTAATCAAGGGAATGCTTAACCAAGCCACCTTGCTGGACTTGGTGCGGCATTTTACGGTGTTTGAGAGATCGGCAAGGAAGGCACGGCTAACCGGCGCGGCGGGTATCAACACGGTCAAAAAAATTGCCGCCTATCATCAGTATTACGCAGTGAATGCGGCAGTGGAGTCGACCCTGCGGGCGGCGAATTCGACCTTGCGGGCGGCGGGTGCGCTGGTGGTGAAGGAAAAACCGAGCGCCTATGGCTTGCTGGATGTTGCCGGGCAGCCGCGCGGCGACCGCAAGGCCGGCGTGGTGTGGCATACTCAGGGCTCTGGCAAGTCCCTCTCCATGCTGTTTTATGCGGGCAAGGTGGTGCTGACACTGGACAACCCCACCCTACTGATTATCACCGACCGCAACGATCTGGATGATCAGTTGTTCGACACCTTCGCTGCCGGCCAGCAGCTGTTGCGGCAGAAGCCGCAGCAGGCGGAGAGCTGCCGGCACTTAAAAGAGCTACTGCGGGTCACTTCCGGCGGCGTGATTTTTACCACCATTCAGAAATTTCAGCCCGATGAAGGCAATGAATATGAAACCTTGTCGGAGCGAAAAAATATCGTCGTCATTGTGGACGAGGCCCACCGCACCCAATACGGTTTTTCCGCCAAAACGGTGGACAACAAAAACTCGGACGGTCAGGTGATTGGCAAAAAAGTGGTCTACGGGTTTGCCAAATATCTGCGCGACGCTTTGCCGGGTGCCACCTATCTGGGCTTTACCGGCACGCCGATTGAAAACGCGGATGTGAACACGCCGGCGGTGTTTGGCAATTATGTGGATGTTTACGATATTGCCCAGGCGGTGAAAGACGGCGCCACGGTACGGATTTACTACGAGAGCCGGCTGGCGAAGGTGGCACTGAGCGATGAAGGCCGAAAACTTGTTGCGGAATTGGATGACGAACTGCACCGGCATGACCTGAACGCCACATATCAAGCCAAAGACAAGTGGACGCAAATGGAGGCGCTGGTTGGTAGCAGGCGGCGAGTTGAAAATATCGCCCGGGATATTGTCGGCCACTTTGAGGCACGACAGGAAGTTTTTGCGGGCAAGGGGATGATTGTATGTATGTCGCGCCGCATTGCGGCGGATTTGTATGGGGAAATTATCAAACTAAAACCAGCTTGGCATTCTGACGACTTGAACAAAGGGGCGATCAAGGTGGTGATAACCGCCTCTTCCGGTGATGGTCCCCAACTGGCGAAACATCACACCACCAAACAAAATCGCCGGCTGCTGGCTGAGCGTATGAAGAATGACCGCGATCCGCTGAAACTGGTGGTTGTCTGTGATATGTGGCTCACCGGTTTTGATGTGCCGAACCTGCACACCATGTATATCGACAAACCGATGAAGGGGCATAGCCTGATGCAGGCGATTGCGCGGGTGAACCGCGTGTATAAAGACAAGCCCGGCGGACTGGTGGTGGATTACCTGGGCATCGCCTCTGATTTGAAAGAGGCGTTGGCGTTTTACTCTGATGCGGGCGGCAAGGGCGACCCGGCATTGATGCAGGAGAGGGCGGTTGAGGTAATGCTGGAAAAAATCGAAGTGGTTTCCGCCATGTACCGTGAGGCGGGCGGCTTTGCCTATCAACCCTATTTTGCGGCGGACACCGCGCGTAAACTCTCGCTGATATTGGCCGCCGAAGAGCATGTTCTCGGATTGGAGGATGGACGAAAGCGTTATATCAATGAAGTGACGGCGTTGTCGCACGCCTTTGCCATTGCGGTTCCCCATGATCGGACGCTGGAGGTCAAAGATGAGGTAGCTTTCTTTCAAGCGGTCAAAGCGCGCCTTCTCAAATTCGACAGCGCCGATGGCGGCACGGCCGATGCGGAAGTTGAAACCACTATTCGGCAGGTCATTGATCAAGCCCTGGTGTCGGAGCGGGTCATTGATGTGTTCGATGCGGCCGGCATCAAAAAGCCGGATATTTCCATTCTCTCCGATGAATTTTTGGCGGAACTGAAGAACTACCGCCACAAAAATGTGGCGGTGGAGGTGCTAAAAAAAATACTGGGCGATGAACTGAAAGCGCGCGCAAAAACCAATCTAGTGAAAAGTAAATCTCTGATGGAAATGCTGAATGAGGCAATCAGGAAATATCACAATAAAATTCTCACTTCGGCGGAGGTAATTGATGAGTTGATTGCAATCGGCAAAAACATCGTCGCCTCGGGCAAAGAGGCCCAGGAGATGGGGCTTTCCGAGTTTGAATATGCTTTTTATACCGCCGTGGCGGATAACGACAGCGCCAAAGAGTTAATGCGGCAGGACAAACTGCGTGAGTTAGCGGTGGTGCTTACCCGGGAGATACGTAGCACCGCAAGCATTGACTGGCAGATAAAAGCGAATGTTCAAGCGGAACTGAGGGTGGCGGTAAAGCGCCTGCTACGGAAATACGGCTATCCGCCGGACATGCAATCGCTGGCAACCGAAACGGTGCTGCAGCAGGCGGAGATGATTGCCACTGAATTGGTGAACCGCCCGCCGGTGCGCGCTCACGCCTCGGTGTGAGAGGCCGGCGGTTTAGGCGGCATTGTGGATATCTTTCTGCTGAATCTTGCCACTCATCTCTAGTTCTCCTGTAAAGCAGTAATCGGGCTATCTGTAAAAGCGGGCCCACGAAAATATTTCGGAAATGCAGTCCTTTCCATTACTGGCCTACCCTATTCACCCCTCATAATCTACATAGCCCGCTATGAAATCTCGATAAAATAGTAGCTATCCTTGGGATAGCGCGCTAAGCTCTGATAATCGCATCTGATAATCGCAATAGACAATACCAAAGCGCTTGGTGTAGCCGAAGCCCCATTCAAAGTTATCAATAAGTGACCAGACAAAAAATCCCTTAAGATTAATGCCATCCTCTAGCGCGCCTACATTGCGCCAGATGGCACTGGAGATATAAGACTAGCCCGCACTATGCAAAAGGTTATCACACGAACGTAGTAGAGGCTGGAGTGATTCAATTACTTGTCTGTGATAGGGAAAAGCAAAAAAACAAAAATGAGAGCGGCAAGTTTGCTCACACGGTGTATAGAGATAAGAAAACAAAAGTAGAGTTACCATATTTCTAGCAGTTACCGATAATCAATCCTATGACAAGGGAGTGTAGGGATCCTGGCCCAAAAACCACCGGAGTTGCTGAAACGAATAAGCGGTGTGGTGTTGGATTGTTTTTGTGATGGTGAGATCACAATAGAGGTCGCGCATAAGTTAGGAGGTGATTTGCTTTGCAGATGGTCTTGTGATACTTGGCAAAACCGCTTTCGGCCAGGGTGGTGTGACACACGGGAAGTTCCTCCGATTTCCAGTATATGAGATTGTAATTCCATTAGATGGGGTTTAATCAGAATACCCTAAAAACGATAACGCGTGGGTTAATGACAGAATTATGCAATTTCATTAGGCCCATGTATCTGGGTCAGATCTGAGTTACTGTATTAGCAGAATGAGTTGCGAACCGAAACGGACATTAGCAACATTGCAGGCAACCTTGATGTATTTTCGAATGCCCCGACCACTCAAATGCGTACCTAGCCACCAACCATTTTCAAGATTGACAGAGTAAACAGTCAAGTCTTTCTGATCATATAAATCTTCGCGTTCTGTGGCAACCAATCGCCGTGTACTCCCTCTGGTACTAGCAGCAAAACGAGGCATAAATGTAGCGTCCCGGTCTGTAAATTTTTTCAAAATATCGGCAAGTGTGCGGTTACCCGCCCCAATATAAGTTTCTTTGCCATCAAGAATATATCCAATGATTCTTCCACTGCCGACGGTTGAATCTTCCTTCCTTACGCCAGCCCCTCCACCACCGGGTAAATTTTTCACCTTCGTGCCAAATTGTTTGTTATCAGCCGGCAAAACAATTTTCCTTTTCTGTGACGGCTTGGGGAACATGAAATAACTGCTCTGTTAAAAATTTATCCAAAGAGTCTAGTTCCGGTCTCACTCCGCTTTCATCTTCCACAGCCTGAGCGAGCATATCTCGCAATTCCGGGTCTGGCTTTTCCAGGAACAAGCGCCAGACCTTTGGAATCTCGCTATTCGCTTTTTCTCTAGCCTGGTTGTCAATATATAATTCAGTCGCCGCATTATACGCGCTTCCCGAAACTATTCGGTCTTTGCGTAAATAACGATTAAAACTTCGGGCATATTCAGCGGTTTTATCAGTTGCAGTCAAAACCATTCGGCAAAAACGCCGCTCAGGGGGAATGCCCGCTGACATGGAAAGGTAAAAATTCCAAGTATCGCCGTCAGTAAGAATGAGTAGCGGAACACCTTGGTTACTTGCATATTGAAACAATTGTTGTTCGCCGGTTTCATCGGCCCTGCCAAGTCTTTTGGCCTCGATAAACACTTGCGGCTTGCCACCGTGACACAACGCAAAGTCCACACGTCCTGATATGGCATGAGGGCGAGAATACTCCGGTATAAGTTCGTCAGGATTAGTATCGTCCCAACCGAGATTTCGAAGAATCGGCAAAATCACGGCTAGTTTCACGTGCTCTTCAGAATCTAAGCGCCCAGATTGGATTCTCGCGATAATTTCCTCTAATGTTTTAATCAATGCCTCGCTACTTTTCTCATAACCGCCTTCGCACATCGTACAGCCCTGTTGGATTTCAGTATACCAACATAGAAAATTTTACACAATAGCAAATTCCGAGTTTTGTGTGATTTTTAGATTGCCTCATGTAAGTGTAGACGACTTGCGCCGCTGTACTCAAAGGGCTGTCCACCGGTTCCCTTACTGCGCGTATTGGAAGCCGGGTTTTTATAGTTCGCCAGTTGTTCGACGAATCCGTTAAGGTCGATGTTGTGCCCTAGCAGGCGCTTCATCGCGGCTTGCCTATCTGCAAACCATAACTCCGCCCGCGATATTCCTACTTGACGATATGCAAGCCGATGACGGTGGTGGTCATGTCGTCTAGCCTCTTTCCAGTCCTAAATCTCTCCATGTCTGCAGGTTGGCTTCTCTTCTCTTCTTGTTTTCCTGGTACATCTTTTTCTTCAAATCTTCAGCATAACTTTCCAGCCGCGATAACTTGTCGAACAGATCATCCATATCGTCGAACACAACGGTGTTCTCGCGTTGATACAGAAATCCACATGCCAGCCACTTTCTTTGCGCCGCTTCAGAATAAGAATTGGGCGACTCATCGCTATCCGCATCCTCTTCCATGCTCCGGTATTCCTGTTCCGTTGAATAGATGGGATAGCATGCCCTATCTTTCATTGTCTCATGCTGAATAAAAAACTCAACAGATGGAACAAAACAGGGGACGTTCATCCCGTATATTTCCATTTCGGTAATGGAATACGCGCTGTGAGGAACCAAAATGATTGCCGGGTGGGCACATAAATCCTCCAACCGGTACCAGGAATAAACTTCCCAAATGAAGCAAAAATCATATTTCGAATTACACCGGTGTCGTTCACACCACGTCACATATTTCTTATTGACGTTCTGTAGCAGATCAAATAATGGGCCAGAGTAGATACCGACTATCAAAATAGTTTTTTGGGTGGTCTTCGGGATATGAAACGGTGCATGCATAGCCTGCAAATACAGTTTCCGGGGGCGAATGCTGAGATAATGTCGGACATAGTGCCAATCATATTCGGCGGCGACGGCAACCACGTTACCCGCCTCTTTGTGCAAAGCAAGGACGGTATTCTTTACTTTTTCATTATCCTCCCTGTTTCTTGCGCACATATTGAACCGGTGGGCAGCTACCAAAATGACTTTTTTGCCAAATCTTCCGGCAATATCCGCGGCAGCAATTACGCTGCTGGTCGGAAACGCGCATAAAAGGTAATCCACATCCCTCAGGTACCTTTTCAGAATCTTGTTGCCGGTGAATTTTTGCAGACTGTTGGCATAAGAAGGAGCATAAGGATATATGCCGACCCGCCAGGATGCCGAAGGGCTGTAAAACAACCGTTTAACAAGCCGGGCTAGATAAGCCTGATCATCACGCGCTATGCGCGCGCACATCTCTCTCAGCCGCTGCAAGCCCTGAACAATCCCCATACCCGGTTTTCGCACCGGCGCCATCTTCCAGAGAGAGTGCCGGATGTATTTCTGCATGAAAAACAAGCCTAAGTCTATTATCGCGTAGCCCCGGGGAAGAGTCTTGCCCGGCAGTTTCCGATCATCGCCCGGTTCGTCAGAAGGAGGAAAGAATTTGAACTCATATCCGAGTTCTTCGAAGGTGGCCTTAATGCACAACTGAACACCGCTATGACAGTCGAGAACACAGATACGAGGGGGGAGACTCGTCATGGATGCTTTTTAACAGCCCTCACGCCGCCGGAATGGACAAGAACGCGCGCGTCGGCATAGTTGGCGCCATTGAGCTGCATGGCAACTCATTCACCAGAGGCGTGCAGAGGAGCGATCTGGCCATGCAACGCCGAGTCGTCATGCGGGCGATAGATCGATGAAACCTCTCGCGGCCTACGTGCCTTCTGCCACAAATTCGCCAAAAGTCCGGCGTCCAGTTGAGCAACACCGCAACGGCGTCCGCAAGCATGATAAAAGAGATTGTAGTTACGACCATAATCAATCCTCCAGTGAGAATAATGTTCTTCTCCATCCGGCGGACTCCGTAAAACCACCGGTTGTTGATGTCCCTTGCTAAAGAATACAACAATATCCATTCAGCCTCCATCTAAAATGCCCGATTTTTCTTTCAGTCTCGCATTAAAGTGCTGTCGAAAAGCGGACATCCAAGAATCTGGATGCACGTCAGCTTGCCACCTGCCGTGCCATGAATATATGAAACAGCCGGGGAAAAATTGTTCTATGGTCCTGGGTGATTTTGCCGGCATAAAGAACTCGTCCCATTCTCCAATTGGAGCGTTAGGGAGGCTGCCTCCCCAGGAAGGACTGAAAAATGCGGTGGGCAGCACCAATAGATTCGGAACGGCATCTTTGTGGAATTGAAGGATCTGCCATGGACGGAAGGTAGTTCCGTATTCGACCGCTTTTCTTATTAAACTGAAGGAGGTATCGCTATACGGGCGAAGCGCGAGAACTGCATTATTGGCAAAATACCCACCAGGCCACTCAGGACAAAAACTTGCGGGGCCCGTCAGTCGAAACAGAGGTTCAAGATTTCGCAGGAACAGTGAATCCATATCCACATATAAACCCCCATATTTGTGTAGGATTACACAACGAAAAACATCTGCCCGGGCAGCCAGGTTCCTCCTTCTTACGGACATAAAATATCGAGGGAAAGTCATACAGACATAAGGCCATAAAGTCTGTTTGAATGATTTTCGCTCTTGGTCTCCACCGGTATCTCCACCCGCGGAGCGCGCGAAATATTCCCTGATACGTTTTCTTATACCAAGCAGGGAAATCTGCGGGAGCACCTTCCGGCATTCCCGCCGCAAATCTGTCTCACGCACCGTTATGTGGCGCAACAGAGGCGCCAAATGCGGGTTTTGAGTATGATCTTTACCGACGGAGGACCCGTCCAGCCATAACCACAACTGAAATCTTTGTAAATTTTGAGTGGCTAAAAATGACTTCACCGCCACTTCCTGCTTTTCGGAAAATTCCCCATGCCAATACATGTGGCAAATCACTTTTTCCGGCAGTGCATGTCGCTGGGAAGCGGGATCGTCTTCCATTTTCCGCAAAAATTCCAGGCAGTAATTCCGGTCGGCATAAAGCCGCTTGTCCTTCAAGAAAAGCAACCCTGAAGGGATACCGCGGGGATCATACCGGTCCATACCGGGATATTCGCCGATACCTGGCAGGGCGTCTGCGCTCATGATGGCTTCGCTGCCCCCAGTTTCTCTTTCAGCAGGCGGTTTAGGTGGCATTGTTGATCTCTTTCTGCTGAATCTTACCACTCTCTCTTTGGTTCTTCTGTAAAGCAATAATCGGGCTATCTGTAAAAGCGTGTCTACGAAAATATTTCGGAAATACAGTCTTTTCCATTACTGGCTTGCCCTATTCAGCTTTCATAATCTACATAGCCCGCTATGGCATCTCGATAAAAATAGTAGCTATCCTTAGGATAGCGCGCTAAGCTCTGATAATCGCAATAGACAATACCAAAGCGCTTGGTGTAGCCGAAGCCCCATTCAAAGTTATCAATAAGTGACCAGACAAAAAATCCCTTAAGATTAATGCCATCCTCTAGCGCGCGCCGGCATTGCGCCAGATGGCGCTGGAGATAGGAGATGCGCCCACTATCATGGATCTGTTTTTTAGAGGTTAGGTGATCTTTCTGGGCGCAGCCACATTCAGTGATATAGATGGGAATATTGCCTATCTCATTTTTAATCCATTGTAGATGACGATAGATCCCCTGGGGTACTACCGGCCACCCCATAGCAGTATGCTCCTCCCAACTAGGTTGAAACCGCATGGCAATCTCCGATTCCCAACTGGGTTGGACCGGAAAGGATTGGTGAGCGGTTGAAGAGATCGAGTCGGCTTCCGATGCGGGAAGCGCCTGCTGATAGGCCACATTAAATTCACAGTAATAGTTAAAGCCTAGAAAATCGATAGGCTGCGCTATTTGCGCGATATCGCCCTCCTGAATGGGTAGGGGCGCCCTTTGGGCTTCCAACTGCTGAAGGCGGCGCTTTGGATAGCCCCTCCCAAAGAGCGGCCAGAGATACATGCGAGAGCCATCATTCATAATGTCGGCCGCCTCCCTATCTTTGGGGCTGGAGGTGGAGGGGCGTATGACACCCACATTGAGCACCGCGCCTATCTCTTTTTTCTCTTTTTGGTAGCCGCCCTCTCGAAAGCATTGTACTGCCAGTCCATGCGCTAAATTAAGATGGTGAATGGCGGCGCTGGTCTCTGCTAAGCTTTGATGCCCCGGCGCATGCATGCCATAGAGATAGCCTAGCTCCGCGCTACAGAAGGGCTCATTAACGGTAAACCATGTCGGAATATATTGCGCTAGGGCCTCAAAGCAGACTACAGCATAGTCGCGAAAGCGAAATGCAGTATCGCGGGCGGGCCATCCTCCTCCCGCTTCGTAGAGTGGGTAGGGCAGATCCCAGTGATAGAGGGTGGCGCAGGGGCGTATATTCTCCTTCAAGAGCGTCTCACAGAGGCGGCGATAGTAGTCTAATCCCCTTTGATTGATGCTCCCCTTCCCCTCAGGCATAATACGCGGCCAGGCTAAAGAAAAGCGATAGGCGCCAACATTAATACGAGACATAAGCTGGATATCCTCTGCGTACCGATGGTACTGATCACAGGCTATATCGCCATTGTGGCCATTATAGACCTGTCCTGGCTGACGGCAGAACCAGTCCCATATACTGAGACCTCTCCCATCCAGCTGGGCGGCGCCCTCTACCTGATAACTAGCGGTGGCAGTACCCCACAGAAAATCTTTCGGAAATGCAGTCTTTTCCATTACTGGTCTACCCTACTCGCTATCGCCACCGGGCAATCTGGCAATCATCTTACGGCTCAGGATATAAACCCACTGCGGATAGTCCTCGCGGTTGCGCTGATACTCTGCCAACAGAAACTCAATGCGTTCACGAGCCCGCGGATATTCCCGCAATTTGAAATATAGAAAGCCAATTTCATAGTTAGCAACTAGCACCACATTTCTATTATCAGAATAGCGATCCAGCAATGTATTATAGTAATAAAAGGCCAGTTCGTAATTATTATCGCTGTAGGCCTCCTGCGCAAAGCGGATAAGCTCGGGGGCCTTCAAATCTTCGGGAAGCGAACTAGGAATGCTAATGCAGGAGAGAAACAATATAGCTATGCTGCAGGATATCATGGGGAAGGCGTATCGCAAAAGGTGGGCTTTTTTCTTATTTACAATATCTCTATTCATTATGCTCATCCAATATGGGTATTATAACCCATTGTGGCGATAGTGCGTCAACCTCCTGTACAACCTCACTACATATAAGAATTTTCTACGCTACCCTACCTGGCTCCTGAAGCATACTCCATTCTTCTAATTGTTCGCAAGGGGTACGATGGCCAATACCGGCATGTGGGCGATGATGATTATAAAATGCCACATATTCTTCTAGCATTTCATTCATCTCAGAGAGGGTATCGGGAATATCTAGGACTTGGTACAATTCTTCGTCAAAGGTCCGGTGTACCCGCTCCACAAAACAATTTTGTTGTGGTGTATGGGGATGATTCACAAGAAGTGCTATTCCATGCTCCTCGCATGAGGCAGAGAACTCTTTCATAAACTCACTTCCTCCATCAACCTGAATAGTTTCTACAGGCATTCCCGGTGGCAGATTCGAGCGTATATGAGAGAGAAATGCAGTTGCATTGCGTGCGGTTGCCCGACTATAGCTCTCTGCCCACACCCAGCGGGTTGGCACATGGATTGCTGAGAAATGATACCAGGTTTGTCCCCGATAGTGATACCTATCCACATCGATCTGTATTCTAGAAATCGCACCGTGGACTGCTTTTTTGAAACGTGTGCGCCATCCGGAGGGTGATAAACGCCTTGTGCTCCTCTTTTTTGCCACCGGAAGGGGGAGAATGGCCTTGGTGTGCTTCAAATGAGTGATCATTCGCTCTAACGTGGCACCTGAAGGGGGCTTTCGTCCCTCTCTTAGAAGTTGCACACGAAGCTTGGAAGCGCCCCAGCGACAGGTCTCAGGGTGGTCTCTCAGTGTTACAATACGTTTGAGTACCTTTGAATCCCATGTCCTTTCCCGGACATGGTGTGGCCTTCTGCTTCGACATTCCAAACCCCCACGGCCGCACTCACGAAATCTTCGTTTCCAGCGATACCAATAATCAGTGCTTCCTCCGAAGGCTTCGATGACTAAACCTAGGGATCGGCATGCTGAAACCCCCTCATTTCGTAATTCCTCCCAATGCGTGAGTCCCTTCACGCGTGCTAGCACCTCCGGGGAGTACTCAATAGCGTTAAAATATCTGTTGTTCCAGGCCTTCTTAAAACAGCCTGGATAGTATATAGTTTTCATGGCGTTTATTCCTCCTTGCCATTTATTTTCTATTTGCAAGTATAGGATAAACGCCTTTTTTATGCCTCCTTAAAGAGCCATTTAATTATTAGATGTATATGAGGGTTTACACCCACCTCCTTTAGCGCCCGGTAGACATGCTCCTCCAGTGAGCGATGCAGGGTTACAATTACTGGCACTACCCGGGCCTGGGAGGTTTCAGAGGGTGGCTCCTCTTGATGTACCGCAGCAATATTTAATCCATGTTTTCCAAAGATGGTGAAGATCCGGGCTAGGGTGCCCGGCGAGTCATTAAGCGCAAAGCGCAAATAATAGCGTCTACGTAAAATAGCACTAGCCTGCGGCTTCTGTAACTGGCAGCGATCGGGCCAATGAGAAAAATGGCTAAAGGCCTTGGGAATCTCACCGGTAGCAATGCCAACAAGATCGGCTATTACCGCCGATGCGGTGGGGTCGCCACCGGCTCCCCTTCCATAAAAGAGCGTGTGGCCGGTAGCATGACCATAGACACTTACCGCATTAAAGGACTCCTCCAGCCACTGTGTATGCTCCAAGTTATCGTCATAATGCGCAAAATCCTGGCGCGTGTTGTAGGGCGGGTCAATAAAAATACACTTCGCCCCGTCTGGCGTAATACGGCTACAACGCCTTCAACACCTCCAGATTGTCGCCTTGGATCAGCAGGTTTTCGCTCCGCTCATCGTAACTCTCACCATCATGCTCCCTACCGCTTTCAGCAAGTGGTAGGGAACATCGACGCGGTCTTGATATCTTTCCTTGCGGGTTAACCAAGTCAAAGTAGGCATCCTCCGCTATACCGAATAATCCCGCCTCTTTCATTCTGAGCAATATATAAATTCAGAAACCTTTGACATTCCAGATAATGAGGCGGAGCTAGCATTTTCTCTCCACCGTCACCCACACAATCTCCAGTTCGGCTTCCTTCCTCGTCATCGCGCGGAGTTACCAATTGCTCATCAGGGGTTGCTCTAATGATTTGCGCTATGCCAGCGCCATTTCTAGTTTGTGTTTGCGTTTCTTCCAGTCCGGCAGCAAGGTTTCCAGCAGACGGTAAAACTCCGCTCTGTGATTGGGGTAGAGCAGATGGCATAACTCATGGATGACGACATATTCGATACATTCTCCGGGTGCTTTTATCAGTTGCAGATTTAGCGTCATTGTGCCTTTGCTACTTAAACTGCCCCAACGGGTTTTCATGCTGCGAATTTTGAGGGTGGGTTTGTTCACTCCCTTGTTGCGAAAGGGTTGCCAGCATTCTTCAAGCACTTGCGAAAAATAAACCTCCGCCCTGCGCCGATACCATTTTTCAAGCAACGCCGAGATATGTTCGGGCTGACTGTCAGCCGCCGTGATATTAAAGAAACCGCGCTGTAACGAAACAGTGTCCGCCTCAGACGGCCGTATCTTCAAGCGGTATTTTCTTCCGAGGTATAGATGGCTTTCGCCACCAACGAACTGCCGCCGGGGTGTGCGTGGCTCAAACTGCGCGAAGTAGAGAATCTGGCGCTGTATCCAGCGCACGCGTTGGTGTACGCGTTGTTCAATCAGACGCTCATCGGTGCCCAGCGGAGCCTTTACAACCACCGCGCCGTCCGGATGAACCGCGATTTCCAGAGTTTTTCTCCTAGAATAACTCAAATGGAAGATGGTGGACTGACCCCCGTAGGTAATGGCGCGCCTGGTTTGCGTCATCAAGAGCGCCTGTGGAATTGGGCGATTTTCATGGTCTGTCCAACAATCTCATCCATCATCGAAGGCGGCAAATCAATGCCGTGCTTGGCTTGCAGATCGTCGTAGAAAAAATTGTCAATCTCGTCCTTTACGGACTTCTGCGCGTTGCTGTCGTTCCAGAAATCCACCTTCCAGTGATTTTTTATCGCACCTTGAATGGCGCGCGCCGTCTTTGCGACTATATCGTCAAGCGGGCTGTCCGTTTCTGTCCCCATCTCCGCCAAACAGGATTTGATGACCCCGAAATAGGCGGATGCCTCTTCGTCGTCGCGAAGCTCGCTGGGTACATCGTCGCGCCGCTGGTTGTCGATTTGGTCGCGGATGCTACTCCCCTTTTGGAAATACTCGGCGGATGATATTCGTTGGTGCTTGAAATCATCGATGGTTTGCTGAATGAGTTGAGAGAACTGCTGGTAGAAAACCGGGTCTTTCTCCAGATTTTCAATGATGTGGTTTTTGACCGCGTAGGCGATTATGTCGGCACGGGCCGCCTCTGTCTTTTTCCCATAAATCCCCTCTCCCTCTTTGACCTGATCAAATCCAGTCTTGTCAAAGATGTTCACGGGCTTGTTTAACCGGGTTACCTCGTCTGCCTGAATATGTGTGTCCAGCAGCTTTTTGATGCGGGATTCATAGTCGCGGTAATTAACCGCCTCGGCGTAGCGCAGTTGTACTGCCCCTTTCAGTTTCATAAAAAACTTGAGGTCGTCCTTATAGCGTTTCAGATCACGCGGGTTGGTTTGCGTAATAAACTTCTCGGATGACAGTGCGATGGCCAGGGCTTTTGCATAGTGGGTGAGGCGCTCGTAAAAGTCATCTCGTAACTTCTCATCGGCCAGCAACACTTCATAACGCTCTTCATCGGGGGAATCCTTGACTTCCTTGAACAAATTCCAAAGCGCTGAGTAGCGCTGCGGCAATTCGGAGACTTGTTCTTCGATCCGAACCAGAAAATCCGCCAGATCTTCTTCGTCGTAACCAGCCAGCGCATCATAAGTATCAAGCGCCGCGTCCAATTCCCCGAGCACATTGGCATAGTCGATGATGTAGCCATACTCCTTGCCTTCATATAAACGATTAACGCGGGCGACCGCTTGCAACAGCGTGTGCTCGCGCAACGGGCGGCACAGGTAGAGCACGGTGTTGCGGGGTGCGTCGAATCCGGTGAGGAGTCTGTCCACCACAATCAGGATTTCCGGTTTCTCCCCGGATTGGAACTGCTCAATAATCTGCCGGCTATATTGCTCTTCGGAGCCGTAATGCGCCATCATTGCGCTCCAGAATTTACCCACCTCGTCTGTCGGTCCCACGTTGACATCTTCGTATCCTTCGCGCGTGTCCGGCGGGGAAATCATGACCTCCGATGAAACAACGCCCAACTGGTTGAGATAGTTGTGATATTTCAGCGCGGTCGCCTTCTGTGGCGTGACAAGTTGCGCCTTGAATCCAGTGCCCTGCCAGTGTGCGCGGTAGTGTTGGCTAATATCAAATGCCTGCATATAAACGACGCGATTGGCCTGGCTCAGCTGCCGGGCGCGCGAGTATTTTCTCTTCAAATCTGCCTTCTGTTTGTCGTTCAAACCTTGCGTGTGGCGGTCGAACCAGAGGTCAATGGACGCCTGATCCTGCTTCAGCTCCGCATGCCGCCCTTCATATAGTAGTGGCACCACCGCCTGATCCGCGATCGCCTGCCTTACCGGATAAGACGGCCCAATCACGCCGCCGAATTTTGCAAAACTGTTCTTTTCCTCTTTTAGCAAGGGCGTGCCGGTGAAGCCGATATAACAGGCATTGGGTAGCATCTGCCGCATACGAGCCGCCAGCGAGCCGAAGTTGGTGCGGTGGCTTTCGTCCACCAGAACGAAAATATCCGGCGAGTCATCAATATGCTCTTCGGCGGAAAGCGCTCTGTCGAACTTGTTGATGACCGTGGTGATGATGCCCACCTTGTCCTTGATGTGCCGAATCAGATTACGTCCGGATATTGCCTGCTTCATATCCAGCCTGCATGCCGCAAAAGTGTTGCCCAGTTGCTTGTCCAGGTCTTTGCGGTCCGTAACCAGGATAATCCGCGGGTTGCTCAACTGCGAGTCCATGGCCAGGGCGCGAACCAGCATAATCATGGTGATGGACTTCCCGGAGCCCTGCGTGTGCCAGACAATGCCGCCCCGGCGCCGCCCCTCATTGTCTCTTTTCTTAATGCGTTTCATTACTGAGCGCACCAGAAAAAACTGCTGGTATCGGGCAATTTTTTTGAGGTTGGAATCAAAAACGATAAAGCCGTGGGTTATCTCCAGCAGGCGCTCCGGCCGGCACAAACTGTAAAGGCACTTATCCTGTGGTGTGGCTTCCCGATTGGTGTTGCCAAGATCGTCAAAGTGCCGCCGTATCGAGGTGAACTCGCCGGAGAAAAGGGCGTTCTTGTCGGCGCTTGAAAGCGTTTTATTGATACAGGCCTTGACGGCATCATTGGAATCCTCGCGCTCGCGCCAAACGCTCCAAAATTCTTTGGCAGCGCGCACCGTTGCATACTTCGCACTATTCTTATTCACCGCCAGCAGAATCTGCGCGTACATGAAAAGCCGCGGGATGTTGTCCTCTTTCTGATTGCGGATGGTTTGGGATATCGCCTGCTCCACATCAATGTCGGGCGCCTTGCACTCGATTACGACCAGGGGAATGCCGTTCACAAACAGCACAATGTCGGGACGCATGGTGCGCATGCCGCGGAAGCGCTCGACGGAAAATTCCGCCGTAACATGAAACACGTTGGCGGCGGGATTCTGCCAGTCGATATAGTTCAGGATGAAACTTTTGGAATCGCCATCTATCGCCTGCTCCAGCGATGTGCCCAGTGTGAGCAGATCATAGATTTTCTCGTTGGTTTTTTGCAGTCCTTCGTAGTGGACATGCTTGATCTTCTGGATGGCGGATTGGATATTCTCTTCACTGAATGGATGCTCGCCGCCCTTGAAACGAATGCGGTTTATTTTCTTGAGCTGCCCGCGCAGAATGTTTTCCAGCAAGACATTGGCCGGCCGGCCGTCGCGTTCGTCTGACACCGGCTTGGACGTGAGATATTGATAGCCGAGATTAATGAGAACCCACAGGGCGGGGATGTGGGAAAGATATTTTTCGGTATAGGGGAAGGGGGTCATTGTAGAATCACTTTCTTTGATTCTCTGAGCCTTAAGCGTTCGCTTGCAAACAGTAATTCTTCATCTTTTCTGTTTGAAGAACCATATCCAATATTCCAGCTTCCTTTCTGCCTGCAATTTTTATACAAGCCTTCTATCAGCTTGTCTTTGTCATAAGAAAGCAACCAGTAAAAGTCATTTTTTGAGAGCAATAGTTGAGCAATTTTGTTATGATCGTCTTCATTATAAAAGTTCATGTATAGACCCTTAGCTTTTTTCACATACGGAGGGTCAAGATATACAAACTTGTTTTTTGCATCATCGTTTAACAAATCTAATGCGTTCTTGTTGCTTATCTCTATTCTGTTTTTATATATTCCTATTTTTTTAATTCTCCTTATCAAGTCAGCCTTATTGAATCTTGAGTTAATCTTGTATTTACCCAATTGATTAAGTCCTCCAATAACGCCGCCTTTAATTACTCCGGAAATGTTCGTTCGGTTAAGATAGAAGGTCGAAAATCCAAGATCAAACAGCTCTTCTTTTTGTTTATTGGACTGTACGCTTCTTTGTCTCTTCCGGGTTTCTATATCAAGACTGGCTTCTTCTATCTGGTGACAAAAACGCTCATTCTCATATTTAACACTGTGCCAAAAAGCATAAATAGATCGATCAAAATCGTTAATTGTTATTGTTGATGCATATTTCTCAAAAAGGAGAGATAGTGCGACTCCAGCTCCACCGGCAAAGGGCTCAACATAGTCACAGCCGATAAGATTATTTTCATAGAAAATTGCCTTAACAAATGGGGCAAGTTTAGCCTTCCCTCCTGGATATCGCAGCGGTGAATGGAATCTATTTACCATGAGAAATGCCCATCATTTTTCCAATAATAAGGGACATAGCAACAGTCTGCTCTAGGTTATTGCTTCCCGTATATCCATGCGCCCCGATCTGAAGCAACTTTATCAAAGACTGTCCACCTCTAATTGATTGAATATTAAGCGTTGTTTTTTCATCTTGAGAAAGTTGTTTTTTTGCCTCCTTCCAATTTTTTTTAACATACTCATCCATCTCTTGCGCGAATCTTGTGCAGCAGTTTCGGTTATAAGTCTCAAGCTCATACGAATAATCATTGAAAAATCATCAGAATACTTATCCTTATCCTTGTATAACTTTAAACAGTCTGAGTATAAATTATTAACAGTACCTGCTTTTAATACTAGTAACTTCTCTCCGAATAATGGATGCTTCATGCCTTTAGATATCGGTGTTTTTCTTTGGTTTTCCGGTGGCCGGCTTTTTGGATTGTATTCTTTGAAAGAGGCGCCTTGCTTTCCCAAAAGTTCTGTGCCTATAAGACGAGAAGTCTCTCCACGATTTTTGCGAGTTGTAATTTCTTTTGTTTTTACAAGATGTACTATCTTATTCAGGACAGCTTCAGCATCACCTTCTCGCTTATACTTTGATTGCAATTTGTTGCCATTGGTGGAAAATCCTATTTCGTGTAAGGTTTTTGGGTCAAAGATCTCATCTCTCACAAACCCTTGATTCATTTCTGGGTTATCCGAAATGAGACCTGTTTTTTCCTCAATAATCAAGAAAGGAGATTTCTTTTCCCCCATATGCTTATGTTTAAAAACCTCCCTTTCAAGTGTTTTCCATGAACCACTATCCGCATGTTTTCTATCTACATGGTCCAATGCAGTTCGAATATCGCAAACATTGCATGGGATGATTCTTGGAAAATCAAATTCGGAAAAATCAAGCTGGCCATTAATAGAAACAAATCCATTAATAATTTTCCCAATTAAAACCCTTCTATTTCCATCATAAACCACTGGCTTATTGTCTACATAAGCGACGGTAGGAATTTCGCTTTGATCGAAGCGAGGTCCCATTTTTTCAAAAAGTTTTTTGAGACTCCAGCGGCTTCTACCATCATTGCTGATTGCACGATCAGCAATATCTTGATCGGATAGATTGACATCCACAGGATCTCGTGGGTTTTCTGTCCATAGCACGAGATATTTAATATCTATGTCTTTTATTTCCTGGCTCATATTTTAACTTTCAGTTTGTCGGTTAATAATCTTTGCATTAAACCGCGCTTTTGTATACGGTATTGTTTGGCCGGCGGAATGCCGTTGGCAAAAAAGCATAATGTCTGGCCTTGCCGTTTCAACGCTGCAGCTCCGTTCCACTGCAAATTCAGACACACATGAAACACATTGTTGCCCGGCGATTTTTTGTTTCGACCTATTTCAACCACCCGGTAACCGGGGTTGAGAGAAATTTTTCAAGAGATATGCCGCCCTCGCCAATTATCAAGCTCTTTGTGGGTTTGAATGCGCCGGCAAAGGCATCCAGCCCCGGAAAGGACGCGGGCAGTTTGCCGCTTTTTACTTCGATGGCGACGAGTTTCTTTCCTTTGCACAAGACAAAATCCACTTCGCGGTTGTCGTGCCGCCAATAAAACAATTCACATTCCCCACTCCTAGCGGCATTGAGCAGATGCGCCCCCACTGCGGATTCCGTCAGGCGCCCCAGGAGCTGTTTGTCGGCGAAGGTTTCTTCATGGGTCAGGCCAGACTGGGCTGTGATAAGCGCGGTATTGAATACCTGAAACTTGGGAGTGGAGCGCCGCCTCGCCACCGCACTACCCGTGTATTTTTGCAATCCGCCAAGCGTGCCGGCGCCCTCAAGCAGGTCGAGATAGTGGGCAAGCGTGGTAATGTTTCCCTTATCCTGAAGTTGTCCCGCCATTTTTCGGTAGGAAAGAATCTGCCCCGAATAAGCACAACCCATCTCGAACAATCGCCTCAACAACGCCGGTTTGTCCACGCGGGAGAGCAAAAGCACATCGCGGGAAACGGTTGTCTCTATCAGGGAGTCCTTGATGTAGCGCGACCAGCGCGCCGGGTCCTTTATGAAGGACGCGGCGCCCGGATAGGCGCCGTAAAAAAGATATTGTTTCAGATTCCATCCAAAAGCCCGATGCATCTCGGTGAAACTCCAATGCGGCAAGTGCAAGGTTTCAAAGCGCCCCGCGAGGCTTTCCGTCAACCCCCGCCCCAGCAACAGCGGCGCCGAACCGAGTAACAGTACTTTCACCACTCTTTTGTTACGAGTGTCTTCATCCCACAGACCTTTTACCGCCGCCGACCATTGTGGAATTTTTTGCACCTCGTCCAACACCAGCAAGGCACCCTTCCCTTTGGAAGCCCCCGCCAGATGCCGCGCCACTTCCCATTGAGACGCAATCCAACCGCCACCGGAGCGAAGCGTCGGCTCGTCCGCATTGGCAAAATGACAAGGTAACTTGCTCCGCTTGGCCACCTGCAAGGCCAGGGTCGTCTTGCCCACCTGCCGCGCGCCCGATATGGACTGAATAAAACGCCGGGGCTCCGTAAGCCGCCTCAGCAGTTCGTCGGCCTGGGGCCTTATGAATTTTGTTGGCATGATGGAGGTGATCTTAGCATGTGCAACAATTTTGTTCAATGTATTGAACAATTTTGTTCAATGTATTGAACAATTTTGTTCAACGCATTCAACAAATTGCTAAAGCCGCCAAGGCGCGGATTGAAAGCGGATCACGCTATGTTTGTTTGGGGTTCGCTTTCTTATCCGCAGATGACGCAGATGGGGGTGATCCGCAGATGACGCAGATTGGCGCAGATTGAAAGCGGGTTATTACTAATCCAAAAATTTCGGATTACTCAATCCCTTTTTCGCGTCGGACTTTAACTTTCTTTCCACTTTCTTTACGTCTTCACCGGGCGGCAAGTTTTCCGGTCTGATGCCCCTTTCAATCAAAGTATTCCTGACGCTTTCGTTGTTGGTAATATGCTCGCCGGAAATTTCCCGTTCCGTTTGCAGTTGATTGGATTTTGCATTGAATATGGTGATCTCAGTGGCAAAATCTTTCGCTTTCAAAACAATGGTTGGCGCAAAATCCGCCAACGCCCTGCTCTTGGGAACTTTCCATTTGTTTTTCATCTGCTCGGTGGTGTAACCGAACAAGGCTTTGTCTCCCTTGGAACGAATCATGCCGAAGTTTCGGTCACTGCCGGTTTGCTCGTATATCACGCCGGAAAGTTCTTTTTCCGTGTCGGCGAGTTTTCTGCGAGCCGACACCCGCTCTGTCTCAAGAATTCGCCGCTCAATGATTTCAAGTTTCCGGGTCTGAACGGCAAAGTAAGTTTGAGCAAAAGCAATCGTCTCCTTGCGCGGGTCGCCGTTTTGGGCGATGAGGTAGCAGGCGTAGCGGGTCAGCATCATATCAGGCACTTCCCGCCTGCTGCCGGAGCCGAGGGAAACCATTTTCCCGGCGTCGGCAAAATGGTCGAGAGCCGCCTGCCCCGCCACTTCGCAGGCGGTTTTTGCTTTGGAAAGCACGGACTTGAAGTTATCCCATTTATCATAGCCGAGCAGATTCTGCAGATCGCGCGCAAGCCAGAACTCAACGCCGTTTTCGGTCTGCTTGGCGTGGGATTCGAAGTCGTTGGTTAGTGATTGGATGATTTCGGTTTTCATTTTACCTTCCATTTACCTATGAGTAGTTTCTGCATCAATCCGAGTTTTTGTGTGTGGTATTTTCCAGCAATTTCGGCAAGTATTTTTATCTCTCGTTGAGTGGTATCTAGGAGTTTGGCGATGACTTTTTGCTCAAGAAGCGAAGGAATACTAACTTCAAACCTCGGAACATCTGATGAGTTAATGGCAGGATAGTTAGAACCAACATTGGCGGCATGACAAACTGCAAGCATTCGGTCACTAAATAACATTTGGAATAAATATTCCGAATCCAACAAATGACGTTTTGCTGTTAAGACCGCAAAGCCCGTTGAAACGATACAATCCTCCACGTCTTCTTTGAAAATATAAAATCCCTGTAAATTAGGTCGGACAGTTGCCAACAACACATCACCCTGTTTCACTATCCGCCTTGCCCTTGACGGCGCTTCTGCAAACTTATATTTCTGCGTTTGAATCAATTTTCCTTTTCCGATGTCTGATAAAGAAATATATTGAAAACAATAACCGGCAGGGGTCTTGGAAGAAAGCGTCTCCCTATCTATAAGGCAAACTTCTCCCAACTTCACCTTCCGCCATTTGGGGTTATCCCACTGATCGCTGACGAGGGTTTTTAGTAACCACTTAAACCGCTTTTCCTTTGCCGCAATAAGCGCCTCTGTTTTCTCAATTGCCGTGTCCCATGTTTCCAGTAAAGATGCAATGGCTTTTTGTTCGGGGAGTGGAGGAACGATAAGAGTAAGTTTTGAAAATGTTTTCTTATTCAAAATAGCAGTTGCACTTTTTCCTGCATGCTGTAACAAATGCTTTGAATTGTTTTCAATCAAATAGTATAAATAATCAGTGTTGTAATGATCAGAAGGTAAAACTGCGTTTATTTGTTGATTACAACTACCATCTTTATCAAGTATGGCATTTTTTCCAATGCTTGCGATGCAAGTTACTAACAAGCTCCCTTTGGGAATAAATCTTCCTTTTCTCAATCCTTTTACTGACAAGTATCTCTCGGATGCTGAAATGTTTTTACGTGAATTTATGTCTGTCGGGGTAATAAATGGATATACTCCATTGTCATAGTATTCTCTAACCCTTGTTGACGGAGTTGTCCCTGTAACAATTTCGCCGATATCCTCCAGCTTCATCTCCCGCCACCCCTCCGGCAACGCTTTCTCTTCAACCCCTCTCCTACTCATCACCCACCTCCACATCCACCATTGCTTTGCCCTCGGTTTGAACTATTAAGTAGCGCTTAATAGTTGCCTCGCATTCCAGTTTGTTATCCTCGAATATCCGCTTTAAGTGCTGATTGACAGCGGAAACCGAAACATCGGTCAGGCTCTGCGGTTTCTTCTTGCTCATAATTTCAGGTCTTTTTTTTTGCCGAAATCTATACATTTTCCGGAGATATGTATATGAAAACGGGTTTTTGTATACATATTTTTGCGATAGGTATATGAAATGGTCATCCTTTATCCGCAGATGACGCAGATGATGTAGATGGCGCGGGTTGGTGTAGGTTCCAGACTAGTCTTTTGTATTCCAGGCGTTGGGTTCCGAAATTGATTAGCAGGGCTTTGTTTAATTTTGATGCTTTGGGGTAATTGATGACCTGCGCTTCCTCCGTTCCCGACAATTTTTGCAATGCTTTTAATTCAACGATAACAGAGTCAAAACAAACAAAATCGGTTCGATAGCTAGATTGTAATGCCTGCCCTTTGTAGTGTATTGCCAACTTCGCTTCCCGTCTAAAAGGAATGTTCCGCTACAAAACTCCCGCTCCAACGCCTCTTGATAAACCCCCTCAAGAAAACCACGCCCCAGTTCCCCATGCACCGCCATGGCCGCCCCAATAACCGCATAAGTCTCCTCATCCCGCTTAAAATCTGCGCCAATCTGCGTCATCTGCGGACCCTTTCTTCTATCTGCGCCAATCTGCGTCATCTGCGGACCCTTTCTTCTATCTGCGTCAATCTGCGTCATCTGCGGATACTCTTCAACAACTCCCCCATCCGCCCGCGCACCTTAACCAACTCCCTCTCCAACCCCTCTATCTCTTCCTCCACCGCATCAATGTCGATCTCCTCCTCTTCCTCAAAAGTATCCACATAACGCGGGATATTCAGGTTGAAGTCGTTTTCCTTGATTTCCTCAAAATCCGCGACATGCGCATACTTGTCCGCATCTTTCCGCGCCTTGCAGGTCTGCAGGATTTTAGCCAGGTGTTCATCCAGCAAGGTGTTTTGATTTTTCCCCGCCTGATATTCGCGGCTAGCGTCGATAAACAGCACATCTTTGCGTTGGTGATTTCCGCCGCCTGGTTCGCGCGAGCGGTCGAAAATTAGAATGGCAACCGGTATGGATGTTGTCGGAAACAGGTTGCCCGGCAGCCCGATGACCGTGTCCAGCAGGTTTTCCTCGATCAATTTCCGGCGGATACGCCCCTCCGCCGCGCCGCGAAATAGAACGCCGTGCGGAACCACGACCGCAATCCGCCCCTCTTTCTCCAGCGCCACTTCCACCATGTGGCTGATGAAGGCGTAGTCGCCTTTGGATTTGGGGGGCAGGCCGCGCCAGAAGCGGCTGTATGGGTCCGCCTCGGCCTCTTCCGCGCCCCACTTGTCCAGCGAGAACGGTGGATTGGCGACCACATTGTTAAACTTCATCAGCGCGTTGTTTTCCACCAGCGCCGGGGAGGTGAGCGTGTTGCACCATTCAATGCGCGCCGCGTCGGCGCCGTGCAGAAACATATTCATCCGCGCCAGCGCCCAGGTGCTGCCGTTCACTTCCATTCCCGACAGGGAGTAATTTTTTCCGCCGACCACGCGCGCGGCCTCAATCAGAAGCCCGGCCGAGCCGCAAGCGGGATCGCAGATGCGCGCGCCGGGTTTGGGCGCGCACAGTTTTGCCACCAGTTCGGACACCTTGTGCGGTGTGTAGAACTCGCCGGCTTTTTTGCCGGCATCGGATGCAAAGCGCTCAATCAGGTAGATATAGGTGTTGCCGATGACGTCTTCCGAAACCCGGCTGGGGCGCATATCCAACTCGGGCTTGTTGAAATTCTCCAGCAGCATTTTCAAGCGCCGGTTGCGGTCGCGAGTCTTGCCGAGATTGGCTTCGCTGTTGAAATCAATGTTGCGAAAAACGCCCTCCAGATTCTTCCGGTTCGCGGTTTCAATCGCCTCCAGCGCCATGTTGATAAGCTCGCCAATGTTGGGTGCCGCGCGCTTTTCATAGAGCGTATAGAAGTCGCTACCTTCCGGCAGAACAAACCGCTCATTCTCCAACTTGCGCTGGATGCGCTCGTCGTTGCCGGAATACTTTTCCGTATATTCCCGGTAATGATCCAGCCAGACATCGGAGATGTATTTCAGGAACAGTATGGTGAGGATGTAGTCTTTATATCCGGCGGCATCCATCACGCCGCGAAAAACATCGCAGGCGGTCCAGGCGGCAGAATTGATGTCTTTTTGTTGGATCTTGCCACTCATCTCTGGTTCTCCTGTCAAGCAGTAATCGGGTTATCTGTAAAAAAGCAGTGCCCCACAGAAAATCTTTCGGAAATGCAGTCTTTTCCATTACTGGTCTACCCTACTCGCTATCGCCACCGGGCAATCTGGCAATCATCTTACGGCTCAGGATATAAACCCACTGCGGATAGTCCTCGCGGTTGCGCTGATACTCTGCCAACAGAAACTCAATGCGTTCACGAGCCCGCGGATATTCCCGCAATTTGAAATATAGAAAGCCAATTTCATAGTTAGCAACTAGCACCACATTTCTATTATCAGAATAGCGATCCAGCAATGTATTATAGTAATAAAAGGCCAGTTCGTAATTATTATCGCTGTAGGCCTCCTGCGCAAAGCGGATAAGCTCGGGGGCCTTCAAATCTTCGGGAAGCGAACTAGGAATGCTAATGCAGGAGAGAAGCAATATAGCTATGCTGCAGGATATCATGGGGAAGGCGTATCGCAAAAGGTGGGCTTTTTTCTTATTTACAATATCTCTATTCATTATGCTCATCCAATATGGGTATTATAACCCATTGTGGCGATAGTGCGTCAACCTCCTTTAGCGCCCGGTAGACATGCTCCTCCAGTGAGCGATGCAGGGTCACAATTACTGGCACTACCCGGGCCTGGGCGGTTTCAGAGGGTGGCTCCTCTTGATGTACCGCGGCAATATTTAATCCATGTTTTCCAAAGATGGTGAAGATCCGGGCTAGGGTGCCCGGCGAGTCATTAAGCGCAAAGCGCAAATAATAGCGTCTACGTAAAATAGCACTAGCCTGCGGCTTCTGTAACTGGCAGCGATCGGGCCAATGAGAAAAATGGCTAAAGGCCTTGGGAATCTCACCGGTAGCAATGCCAACAAGATCGGCTATTACCGCCGATGCGGTGGGGTCGCCACCGGCTCCCCTTCCATAAAAGAGCGTGTGGCCGGTAGCATGACCATAGACACTTACCGCATTAAAGGACTCCTCCACCCAACGTAATGGATGGTTTTGGGGTAGAAAGGCTACCCCCACCGAGCTAACAATGCCCGATGGTCGGCGCATGCTCATGGCCACCAGTTTAAGCTGATAGCCTAGGAGCGCTCCATAATGGATATCGCTGGTATTAATGGTATTAATACCGCTGGTCTCAATTTTCCGCCAATCCAGATTAATACCAAAGGCCAGCGTAGTAATAAGCGAGAGCTTATGGGCGGCATCGGTGCCATCTACATCCAATGTAGGATCGCTTTCGGCATATCCCAGCTGCTGGGCCTGGGTGATAGCCTCTTGATAGGAGAGGTGATGGTGGGTCATCTGGCTAAGTACATAGTTACAGGTGCCATTAATAATGGCAAAAATTGCATCAATTCGATTGCCAATGAGCCCACTATAGAGCGCCCGCAATATGGGTATACCACCGCCACAGCTGGCCTCATAGGCTACACAGACATTATGTGCCCGAGCTAACGCTAAAAGCTTTGGACCATGCTCGGCTAACAGCGCCTTATTGGCGGTTACTACATGTTTACCGACGCTGAGCGCCTGTTGGCACAGGGTCTGCGCCTCATCAATACCGCCAATAAGCTCAATCACTATGGCAACCTGCGGATCATCAATAGCCAGGCGCCAATCGGCGCTGCAATGCACCGCCGGGTCGTTAATATCTATAGTAGAGGGATCTCGATCAATAATATGGCGCAGGACTAAGCGAGTACCACTCTTGTTGCGCAGTAGCTCACGCTCCTGCATAAGTAATTGGGCGAGGGCCCGCCCTACAGTGCCGTACCCCACCAATGCTACCTCTACCATCTCGGTATTACTCTCACTCATCTTAAGTATGTGCCTGAAGGGTATTGTCTAACTGCCCGTCTACCTATCTATCTATCTATCTTCCTGTCTGTCTAATTCTCGGTTAACTGACAGGAGGGGTCAATAGTTTTAGGTTAATGAACCGCTGAATAATACTACTCTGAACTACTCTGATTGGGTGGTTACCAATTGTTGTAGATGGCGCTTCGTGGTAAATACTATTTTGCCATTGCGCATGGTGGCCTGTATGGTATCCCCGGAGATTATACTTCCCTCTACTAAGCGGCGAGAAAGGGGATCCTCAATATATTCCCGTATGGTGCGGCGTAGTGGTCGGGCGCCATAGATCTGGTCGGTGCCTTTTTCTACTAGAAAATCGCAGACTCGTTTATTAAGATTAAGCAAGATGTTTTTATCACGCAACCGCTGCTGCGTCTCGGCAATTAATATATTGAATATCTTTACAAGTTGCGGGGTTGCCAATGCTCGGAAAACTATGGTGGCATCCAATCGATTTAGAAACTCGGGACGAAAGCGCTGCTTTAACTTATCGTGAGCCCAACTGCTAATCTCGTTAAAATCTACCTCCTGTTTATTCTCCTGGAACCCGACTCGCTTCTGAGAGATGGCCTCATGCGTTCCTAGATTAGAGGTCATAATAAGTACGCTGTTTCTGAAGGAAACCCTATGCCCTAGACTATCTTGCAATTCGCCCTCCTCCATTATTTGCAGCAGTATGTTAAAGACATCTACATGGGCCTTTTCTATCTCATCTAAGAGTACTACGCTATAGGATTTACGACGAATCCGCTCGGTAAGTATCCCGCCCTCATCATAGCCGATGTAGCCGGGTGGCGCCCCTACAAGTCGTGATACGGTATGCTTTTCCATATAGTCCGACATATCGAAACGCACCAAGGCCTCGCTACTTCCAAAGAGAAATTCTGCTATGACTTTGGCTAGCAAGGTCTTGCCTACCCCAGTAGGGCCAAGAAAGATAAAGCTACCAATTGGCTGATGGGGGGCAGCCAAGCCAACCCGCGCGCGGCGTATAGCAGAGGCGATAGTGTGAATTGCCTCATCTTGGCCTATAACCCGTTCGGTTAAATACTGCTCTATCTGATTTATACGCTGCTGCTCATTCTGGGCCATATTAGAGAGTGGCACACCGGTAATATCGGAAATTACCTGCAGCACATCATTGGCATCTACCTCCTTACGAATGGAGCGCAGATCCTCTCTCCACTTGATCTTTTGATGCTCCAATTGTATCCGTAGCTGCCCAACCTCATCCCGCAATGATGCAGCCTGTTCGTAATTCTGTAAATTAACCAACGATTGCTTTTCCTTATCTAACTCGCCGATTTGCTGTTGGAGGGCTACTATTTCATGCGGCTGTTCGCTAAAGTGAATGCGTTTCTGGGCCCCGGCTTCATCTAGTACGTCTATGGCCTTATCGGGAAGGCGGCGGTCGGTAATAAGGCGCTTGGCATATTCGGCGGCAGTAACCAATGCCTGTGGGGTGTAGCTGACATTATGATACTCTTCGTAGCGGGTATGTACCCCTTGCAAAATTTGTACTGTCTCTTCAACTGAGGGCTCTTCAATGAGGATGGGTTGAAAGCGGCGCTCTAGGGCGCTGTCTCGCTCAAAATATTTTTTATACTCATTAAGGGTAGTAGCGCCAATACATTGGAGATCGCCACGCGCCAGCGCTGGTTTAAACATATTAGCGGCATCAATGGCTCCCTCAGCGCCGCCGGCACCTATCAGCGTATGGAGCTCATCCACAAAGAGAATAATATTCTTATCAGAGAGCACCTCCTTCATGAGGCGCTTTATTCGCTCCTCAAATTCACCACGATATTTGGTGCCAGCCACCATAGCGGGCAAATCCAATGCCAACACCCGCTTGTCCAACAGCACCTCGGGCGCTTCATGAGAATTAATAAGCTGGGCTAACCCCTCCACAATAGCGGTTTTACCCACCCCCGGCTCTCCAATAAGCACTGGGTTATTCTTTTTGCGGCGAGCTAACACCTGTACCAGCCGGTGGATTTCGGTTTTGCGACCCACTACTGGATCTAATTTTTTTTCTAGCGCCCACTTGGTGAGATCCCGCGCAAACTCATCCAATACCGGCGTTGAGCGTTTGCTCTGCTTGGGAGGAAGTTCGCGCCGCTCAGAGAGCGGTGTCTGCTGTTGTTGCTGGGAGCTATATTGAGGAATATTTGCTTTACGCTCTTGTGAGGCAAGTACGACATTGCGTAGCGTCTCCAAAGATATTTCCTGCTTGGAGAGCCAACGCTTTACATCCTCCCGCATCTCACGGAGACAGGCTAACAGTAGATGGCCGGTGCCAATATATTCATGTCCCATGCATCTAGCCTCTTCTGCTGAATCCTCCAATATCTTGCTTCCACTGGCCGAGGGAGAAATATCATTGATGGCTACCTGCTTCTGTCGCTTTCCTAAACTTTTTTCTACTACGGTATAAAACTCCTCTGGATCTACATTCAGCTTTTTCACTAATACCGCATAGGCGGTGGCTTCGTCATCTCTTAAGAGGGCCATCATAATATGCTCCGGCTGCAGATGCTCTGAGCTCATCTTGCGAGCCTCCTGACGGGCCGCCACCATAAGGATGCGCCGCGCACGCTGTGTTAGACCCTTAAACATTGTTTCTCATCTAGATAGTATACCGATTTCAAAAAAAATTTCAAGAGATTAGGAGATTAAGAATATCTTAGAGGAAAAATAAGATGGGGTTTGCCTGCCTAATCTGGCAATTCTACACAAAAAATAGGGAGGAATTGAAACCTCTCCCTTCTCTATTTCATTTCAGCAGAGAGCGATTTTAATGCTCCCTACTATTTTCAACCGCGATCGACGGGCCTGGTGCCCTTTTGGCTAGCAGCTCTATTGATAGCAGAGCGCATGGGGGCATCATTGTCCCTTCCCACCATATAGAGAGTGGCACCGATGCTGGCCAGACCCAGTTGGGCGCTCTTCACCCACGCCGCAATAGCGTTCGTCACATGCAACCTCGCCTGAAAAGCGGGCCGGATGTGCAGAGAAGTTTTCACAAATAATGACGCGGAATCGCGTGATATCTCGCAGCTGTAGTATCTTGGTTGAGAATACATAGCTGTGCCGCGCCTGGTGCAGAGGTATTGAGCCTCAAGTAATCAATGAATGCCTTAATGACCCTAGAGGGCCACCTTGGTTTTACACCTCCATATTATAGGAAATGGTTAAAAATCAGTTAAGTGGGACAGTCCCTAGTGTTACTGCTAGGCTACCCTAGCATAGGGCGGAACATTATCAGGTTACTACCAACCACTGAGGGCGCTAGCACCCAGGCTGTTACTCTCTTCACAATCATCTCCTAATAAGGTATTGCGATTGGCGCTATTTATGGACTCATTCACATCCCAAAAAGATGAGCGTATATTCTGCAAACACATCCGGTCCTCGCCGTTACTTTGTGCCAAAAAGGTGTGTCTAAGAAGCTGAACTCTACTGGCATTAAAATAACCCTGAAGTTCCTGTGCATCTGCTAGATTATGCTTAACATCCAGACCCCCATAATAAATAATGACATTCTGAGCATCTACTCCAGAGACCACTGGAGGAGTAAGTCTAGCGCTAAAATTGCGCAGCTGGGGACAGATATCAAGATAGGTCCTATAGGTTAGGAGGAAACCATAGCCGTAGGTCTCCTTCTTATTGGCGATATGGCTAGTGGTATCTCCTGATAACTGCTGATCTTTTACCATATTGAAACGATCAACAGAATCAGGATTAGCAGCACGATTAATACCAAAGGAGCAGATCATAGCAGTGCGGTTGGTAAGGCCGGGAAAGAAATTTATTCCAAGCAACGGTAAGAGTGTGTCCCACTGAGAACTGGTAAAAGGTGAAATGCCATAAGAGGATCGAGGCTCTTCTCCAAAGCCACCTAGTCTGCTGAAACTGTTATCGGGTTCATAGCTTGCCGGAACATCGATACTTGTGCTGCCGGCGGCGTGGCCATTAGCGATCTCGCCAATATAGCGAATAGCCTTCCCTACCTGGCTTTCCTCTTCAATAATATGCACTAGACGATCAAAGACACCACCAGCATAGATAGGGACATTATCTACCGTAACATCATTATTGGCGTACATATTCATAAAATTGCGAAAGTTGGTACGTAAATTAGCGTAGGTGCTATTGCAACTTGCATCTCCCTCACAGGCATCGAAGAGGTTATCCAGCATTCGATCAGCATTGTCTAGACCAGAAGAGATGGGATATTCTCGAGGGCCGGTAATCTGCTCTAAAAAGACATTGTGCAATGGGGGTCGGTTAGCCTCGCCCAACATATAGCCTACAACAACCCCTCCAAAGGAGGTCGTGTAAAGATCAATGGCATCACGCGCGGTCCCCGATGGGATAAGGTCGGCAGCATCCATCTCCTGGTCGTTAACGACTATCCTTCCATTCTGGGTAAAGAGGGCAATAATGGCATTGGCGTCTTGGGCATTCAGAAGAGGGTTAGTCCTGGCGAAGCTACGGTGTGATCTAAGGCAAGAGATAAAATTTGCCCCAGGAGGACACTCACCACTGGCGCTGATATCAGTTAAGCTAGAACCTCGATAATTAATAGAGATCCATACTGTATGCTTGCCCTGGTCACCATTGAGGATAGTATTTATCAGTACTCCAGTCCCTCCTTGGATCTCTACCCCTACCCGAGCCACTGTACCTGTGCCACTAACACTGTCCAACTCACGGATCGAAACCCACACATCAACCGGGATGCCATCGGGAGCTTGATAAATACCGCTATATATGCGACCAGAAGAGGAACCATCTATCAGTGGGATGCGATTGTCCTGCATAATTAGCCGGCCCACATTATTATTAGCACGCGGATTTTGTTGGCATGCCCCCATGCTGAGCATTAAGCATAGCAAAACACCTATTATGGCACAGCGGCAGACGACACCTCTACACATAGTTAATATTGTCATTCTTACGATATTATTATATTTCATTCTGTGTAAAGAATACCATATAATCAAAAAAAGTGTAAAGGAAATTGTAAAAGAAATTGTAAAAGAAATGTACATCCTCACTACATATAATAAACTACATATAATAATCGTTACGCCACCCGGCCTCCCCTGAAGCATAATCCATTTGTGCAACTGTTTACAACGCTACGATAGCCAATACCGGCAGGCGGGCGATGACCTCTTGGGGAATTGAGGGGCTAGCGGGAAGATAAAACGAGAGCTGATTCTTCCCACTCCCGAAACTTTTTCTGCGCAAAACCAAAACAATGTAGGGAGCGTTTGCCCCTCTCGACACTATTTTCGTTTCAGAAGCTCTCTACGCGGTTTTGGAATAGGAGCTACGCAGAAAAATAGGGAGGGATTGAAACCCTCCTACTCTATTTCATTTCAGCAGAGAGCGATCTTAATGCTCTCTACTATTCTCAACCGCGATCGGCGGGCCTGGTACCCTTTTGGCTAGCAGCTCTATTGATAGCGGAGCGCAAAAAGAGCATCTGTGCTCGCTCCCGCCATATAGAGGGCGCTACCAATGGTGGCTAGGTCGCGTGGGACGATTTTGCCCACGCCAAAGCCGGCGAGGGTACTGCCTACCTGGGTTGCCATACCGGTAGTAGCGTCTAGGGTATACAGGATATTGTTCGTCCATCCCATCATATAGAGGGTGCTGCCGATGGCGGCTAGGCCGTATGACGAGCCCTCATTCAGCTAGAAAAAACGTAATAGAGTCATAACCAGGGTTAAAAAACTGCCCACTGCCACAATAAGCCATTGTACAAATTGAAAACGTCTACCAGTATCCTCGCGCATCTCTCTAAAGCGCTTATCACTATCCTCGCGCACCTCTCTAAAGCGCTTATCACTATCCTCGCGCATCTCTGCAAAGCGCCTATTCATCTCCTGGATGAGGGCCTTCTGTCCCTCTTGCACCTCTGTAAAGCGTCTATTCATCTCCTGGATGAGGGCCTTCTGTCCCTCTTGAAGCTGTTTTTGCCCCTCCTCTAGACGGATAACCCGATCAAGAAGTTCCAGCCGCTTCTGTTGATTAAGCGCGGCAATATCACTCTCTCCCGGAGAGGGTTGCTCTATCAACGTTTTGGCAATTGCCTGCTCTACTAGGGTGGCGACTAGCTTCTCAATATCTTGGCGCTCGGCTCTCTCTATCATGTCCCTAGGCTACCATCCACAGCTGAAATGGACAAGCCACTTGGTGCCCGGTCGTTCCATATATATTTATTAACCATACTTATAATAGAGAGAAAAGTGGGGTGTTGCTTTAATAAACTTTAATATTATCTCTATTTTCTGAGCCATTATTCCTGAGCTATTATTTCTAAGCTATTATTCCTGAGTTATGGATTGGTGAGGTCGCCCTTTTATCCATTACACTATCCACAAACTAAGGCTAAGCCGCTACGCGCACCATCTGCTTAGCTCAGGCGACTTATCTTATACTAATTAGCTTATACTAATTAGCTTATAGAGCAGTAAGCTTGGCGCCGTTACGGCCCACCGCTACGAAGATGGAGTTGCCGTAGGTGATATCTCGGAGGCATTGCGAAGTGCTGCGGCTACTCCAGCTTTAGCCGTTGCCACTGGTGAGAATTTGTACCTCCCGAGTCCAGGCGCGGCTCCCGAAACTTTTTTTTGCGTAAAAACAAAGCACGTAGAGAGATTTCAAACGCTCCCGACACTATTTTCGTTTCAGAAGCTCCCTACGCGGTTTTCTGAATAGGGCCCTGGCTAGGCAAAAAAATAGGGAAGGGTTAAACCCTTCCCTATCCTATTTTTAGCTCAATGGAGAGCGTGACCAGATTAAAGTCTGGTCTGGTTACATACCATCTACCATAAGATCGGTAGTGCTATCTACCGCCTCAGTTGTGCTACCCTGCACAATAGTAAAACCAAAGGCCCTGTTGGCTCTATAAACAAGAACACTATCGCTTCCCTGTGCAATGGTAAGGTCATTATCGGCGTTCCAACTCAAGGTAAGGGTGCCAGTATCGGTGAACTCTAGCCTATCTGTGGAGTCTATGCCAAGAGCCATAGTAGAACTAACTCCACCATAAAACCCAATCGTATCAGTACCAAAGTTGCTACCAAAGCGAAAGATATCTGCTCCGTTGGCATCGTCAAAAGATCCATTGTCTCCTCCTCCACCAAAGAGTCTATCGTTACCGGGGCCACCAATCAGTAGATCATCACCTTGTCTGCCACGCAGATCATCAGCACCTGCACCACCCACGAGAATATCATTATTAGTGCCCGGGATACCACTTGAAACAACTGCTCCTCCAATGAAATCGTCTCCATCTAATCCTATTATGATATCAGGGGTTGGAGTCCCAACTAGTACAGGATTGGATGGACCACCACCAATATCGTCGCCTGTAGTCCCTACCATCACATTGTAGGTTGTGCCTCCATGCCGTAGCTTAAAGTCCACCGCACCGGGGGGGCCGCTCACACGAGAAGTGGTGGAGCCAAGGATACGATCGGCCTCGTAAATGGTAAGGGTATGGCCGCTCCCTTGACCAATGGTGACATGGGTAGTGCCAGTAATATAGCCAAAAGAGAGCGCCGTGGCGCTATCAAACTGTATTGTGTCTTCCCCCTCTAATTCGCTATCGGTGGTCATGTCAGATCCAATACTATCCATACCAAAGTTGGCGGCAAAGACATAGGTATCGGTCCCTCCACAACCATACAACTCATTATCTGCAGTGGTACTACTAAGCGTATTATCGTTCGCAGTACCGATAAGTAAGCCACCGCTTGCTACACTAAAGCAGATACCGGCCCGACGAACGCAGGTAACACCGGACAGGACAAAATTCGTGTCACAGCTTACACAGCGGGTTTGCCCAGCCGTATCAGTGGTACCATCAACGGCGGTGCCGTTGGCACAGACATACTCCTCATCAGGACTAGGACCAGGACCAGGACCTCCATTTGCGGCATTATTCGCAGCCGGACAGGCTACCAATACTACCAGGGTCACCAATACCATTAAGGCGATCCCCAGGGTGCCCCACAGTACCCTCCCCTTAAGCGGGGAATGCGAGGAGCCATGGTTCTCTCTCTGGCAAGTATTAAGAGAGCTTACTCTCTCTCTCTCTGAAGCGTTTTTACGAGTGCTCAGTCGCTCCTTCACTCTCTCATTCTCTCTTAAAAAGAAAGAACTTATATTAAGATATTTCATTTCTGAAAATCCTCCATATAGTAGTTATAAATTTGGTAAGTGCCTAAGCGACTATAGCTAGGGGAGAGGAGCATAGCTTCCCTCCGCATAGCACACTAAAGCCAACTGGTGCACTTCCATAAGTATATGTATACCCTATTGGATATAGTAACGTCAAGGCTTTTTTTGCAAATTTTTAAAAGAAAACTGTAAAAGAAAATTGAAAATGTCCCTTTGAAGGAAAAAATAAGGAGAGAGCTGCCCGCTTCCACTCTCGAAACTTTGTGTCGGAGAAATGAGACTCGTTAGGCAAAAAATAAAAAGATATATACTCGAAATTTGATATCGGCCAGCACGATATCGATTGTGTTTCGGCAAGAGATATTTGGCCGAAAAAATTGTGAAAAATTACATAGATTACTTGTGCTGGCGGACGAGCATATCTCCGAGGGTTTGTTCTAAAGCACTAAAAAGAGTATTCGTCAGCTATGGATGAAGTTGGTCGTCATGTGACATCCCGGTAAGGAGCTCAATCATACCCTATTAGTAATTGTCTCACTAAGTGTTACTCCTAAGAATCGGCTAATCTAAATCAAAAAATACAAGCGCCACTCCAGATAGCGCGCTAGTATTGACCATGGGTTATCATCGGCGCTCTTGGATATGGAGGGCCCCGCGTTATCTTCCTAGCTATGCTGCACTAGCCAGCTGCTTAATGATTATCGGCTATCATCATGGGGCATTCTCAACGGTACATATTCTGGGGCTACTATTGCTATTGGCAGCCCCTACTATGGTGCTATTGAATTGGCCCAGGCGATTGGCAAATTGTCCATTAGCTAGAGGAGCCGCAATGCCATCTACTGCTATGGCCCTTATACTCGGCGCTCTCTTGTGGGGGATTGTGGGAGCGGCGCTCTATAGCAGCCTACGGAGCTCTGATTACTTGGGCGGTGGGCTGCCATTGGAGAGCATCCAGCAACTTCAGGGAAACCTAATGGAGGATAGCCGCCCTTGGGGAGGTGGGGGGAGCTATCGCCTACAGATTGAATCGTTAGGTAGTGAGCGGGCACAGGTGATGCTGCGCCGGGCTATCCTCTGTCAGAGCCGGGAGTGGCAGGGATTAAGCAGGGGTCAGCGGCTGAAAGCTCAGGTTGAGTTTCAGCTACCACCCTCGGATAGCTCATCGCCTAGCGCTCGTCGGAGCGCTCCTCAATGTTGGTTGCATAACATAGAGACACTGGAGCGCGCTGATTCATCCTCAACTGCGCCATTATTACTAATTCACGTAACTGTGCTGAGTCAACTGCGCCGGGGGCTACGCGATGGCTTCTCCTCGCTCTTAGATCGATTTCCGAAGCCTAGTGCCCAGCTCCTTAAGGCATTGCTCTTAGGGATGCGCCAAGAGTTAAGCCCTCCCCTACGCGAGAGCTTTCGAAAGGCCGGGGTTACCCATTTGCTGGCGCTCTCAGGTATGCATCTGGCCATTTTGGTCTCACTAGTAGGGGTTGTGCTACGCTTCCTGTGCAATCGCCGCTGGACTATCCTACTTTTGCTGGTCTGTAGTCTCTTCTATCTTTGGCTTATCGGTACCAACCCTTCGCTAGAGCGAGCAGTAATTATGTTTAGCTTGTGGAGCCTTCTGGCCCTGCGCGGTCACCAAACCCCGGCCATAAACATTATCTCCTTGGCATTTCTTATATTGACTGTTGCGCACCCCGAGGCGGTTACCGAACTCTCATTCCAGCTCTCCTTTGCCGCACTGACTGGTATAGTGCTCTGGGCAGCGCCCATTGCGCATGTGCTACAGGGTTACCTGCCTCGCTGGTTGGCGCTCTCTCTTTCGGCCTCGCTGGCTGCGCAGCTCTCCACACTGCCGCTCCTTATGCTATACTTTGATGCGGTGCATCCTATAGGAATTGTAGCCACCATCATCCTCTCCCCCTTAGTGGCGATCTACATGTGGCAGGCCATACTTTGGCTACCGCTAATGGCGCTATCATTCCCCTACCTAGCCGAGGGTGGCGCTATTAGCTCATGGGTGCTCTTCGAGCTCATACGCCGTATAGCACAATGGTTGGCGGCGGTTCCCTCATTGACCCTATGAAGCGCCGCGCATCATCATTGTTGCTTACCCCGCCTCAGATTAAGGCACTTTTGCAGGCACGAGGTATAGCGCTTAAAAAGCGCTGGGGGCAGAATTTTCTTATCTCTAGCAAGGCGCAACAGCGCATTATGGCTAGCATAGAGGGTCTATCCTCCTCCTCACAATTCCGAGAGATATGGGAGATTGGTCCCGGTTTGGGAGCGCTTACCCTAGCGCTCTCACAGCTTACCCAACGGCTAGTGCTGTATGAGATCGATTATGGCCTGGTCCGCTACTTAGAGGAATATCTGCCGCAACTGGAGCATTATTCCGACCTCCCGGCGCAGCGCAACCAAAAATGGGAGAGGGGAATACTGCTCTACGCCGGTGATGCTCTGCAGCGTATGCCACAGCTATGGCAGCAGGGTTTTGCTCCTGATCTATTGTGTGGCAATCTGCCCTATCGTTCGGCAGCAGCGCTCTTGTTGGCCTGCACCCATGCCGCAGCGCCGCCACCGCAACTGGCCTTCCTGCTCCAACGAGAGATGGCCGAGCGACTCTCTGCCCAACCAAATAGAGGCAGCTATTCCTCATTTAGCGTGGCCCTGCAGCTCTATTATGAGCCTGTGCAACAATTTCCGATTGGACGCCACTCCTTTTTTCCAATGCCTCATGTGGACTCGGTTTTTGTTATTCTCCGCCGTCATCACCAATATGGCGACCTACCCCGTCATATATTGGATAAACTGGCTCCGATGTCCTTTGCCTCTCGACGAGCTACCCTAGGCAATAATCTACGGCGGGGCCTCAAGGCGCCAGAGCTGCGGCGGCGGCTCTTCGCTAGCCACTGGGGCGCCCTTAATCTACAGCGGCGAGCCGAGAGCCTTAGCGTGGCGGAGTTTGTAGAGCTAGCCCGCCTGCTGCACCGGGCGGGCTTCACCGGAGATTAGAGGCGCCCATCCCCTCCGGGGCTGGACTGCTGCCGGCCAAATAGGGGCTATGGTTTAGATTTAAGGTACTCCAAATAATCGCCGTAGCTCTTTTGCTCTTCGTAGGGAACGTTCTCTTCCCAAATATGCCAATATTTATTGCCACTTACTGGGCCCCCTAGCAATGTGCTGATCGATGTACTACTGGCCGACCCCCTAGAGGTACGAAATGTATAATCCTGCATGAGTCTGAGGTAGCCGGGGTTTTGCTGATCATTATCCAAAAAGCCGCCTCTTTTCATCTTCTGGCGCTCTTTTCTTACATTAGCACTAGCACTGCCTTTGATCTCCATATCAAAGATAGCACCCTCCTGCATTACCCAATTTCCATCAATGATTCGCGCATAGGCTTCGCAAGCTTTCCTTTTGCTCTTAAAATATAAGAGGGGATTTTTAGCGTCAGATATCTTTCTTGGTTGCACTGTGGGTGGTTGAAAAATATCCCGTCCTATGAGAAGGCCCAACACCATTCTGGCATTTTCTAAAAACTTCTCACCGGTAGCAATAGCCTCCTGACTTATATTTGGCCGATTTGATTGGTTACGGTTCTCAATACTTAAATCCCGGATCTCTTGAGCCATCTTTAGCAGACGGTGCTCAAGATACTTCACATGGGTTGTGGTAATCCATGTTCCGGTTGAAGCAAGCAGAAAGATCCGCTGCATCCATTCCTTATCAAAATGGTTGGGTATTCGGTGTGCGAAACTATCTGCCTGACCAATATATAGCTTTCTATTACCTGATTCCTCCTCTCCCCCCTCTGATCCAAGCAGAATATATACACATGCGCTATCTATCGCAGTTTCTCTTTTTTCCTTAGCTTCTTTAAGAAAATTGATAATGCGCGGGGGATCATTGGGAAAAGAAAATATTACTCCATCCCCAGGAGGCTTTTTGGCGCGTATCACGCCTTCGGGCGTACCATCCAACAGGAACAGATGTATCTCGGTGCTCTTGGCGTTCATGACTATAAATCATATGCTACGTATTCTAAAGTAGCAATAGCCTCCTGACTTATATTTGGCCGATTTGATTGGTTACGGTTCTCAATACTTAAATCCCGGATCTCTTGAGCCATCTTTAGCAGACGGTGCTCAAGATACTTCACATGGGTTGTGGTAATCCATGTTCCGGTTGAAGCAAGCAGAAAGATCCGCTGCATCCATTCCTTATCAAAATGGTTGGGTATTCGGTGTGCGAAACTATCTGCCTGACCAATATACAGCTTTCTATTACCTGATTCCTCCTCTCCCCCCTCTGATCCAAGCAGAATATATACACATGCGCTATCTATCGCAGTTAATCTCTCTGCCTGAGCCTCTTTAAGAAAGCTAGTAATACGCGGGGGATCATTGGGAAAAGAAAATATTACTCCATCCCCAGGAGGCTTTTTGGCGCGTATCACGCCTTCGGGCGTACCATCCAACAGGAACAGATGTATCTCGGTGCTCTTGGTGTTCATGACTATAAATCATATGCTACGTATTCTAAATACGTCAATTATTAACAGTATTCTCGGAGATTATGTATCAGCTCTCTATAACAGCTCCATCTTATGCAGTATCTCCTGCAGCATGACCCGCCCATTATCGGAGATGGGGCACAGGGGTAGACGATAGATCTCCTGTATATGCCCCTGAAGCGCCAAGATGCATTTTAGCGGTATGGGATTGGTATCGATAAAGAGCGCCTGCATCAACGGTAACAGCTTATAATGGAGCTGGCGAGCTGGTTCCCATCTCCCCCGGAGCGCCTGCTGTACCATATCCTGTATCTCATGGGGCACAACATTGGAGGCCACCGAAATAACCCCTATCCCCCCTAAGGCCATTATGGGCAATGTTAAATTGTCATCACCAGAAAGTATCTGCAGTTGCCGGCCACAGCCCTCAACCAGCGCCATAGTCTGTTGCACCCCACCGCTAGCCTCCTTAACTGCCACAATAGAGGGATGCGCCGCCAACCGGGTAATGGTCTCCGTCGTAAGGGCAATGGCGCTGCGACCCGGTATATTGTATATCACTACTGGCAAGCCCCCCTCATCGGCAATGCGCAAATAGTGATTGTAGAGCCCTTCCTGATTGGGTTTGTTGTAATAGGGCGCCACCTGCAGGGTGGCATCGGCGCCCACGGCGGCCGCCTGCTTGGTAAGCTCTAGCGCCTCGGCGGTAGAGTTAGAGCCGCTACCAGCAATTACCGGTAACTGCCCTCTGCTCTCAGCTACCACTATCTCAATTACCTGCAGATGCTCCTGGGGTGAGAGGGTGGGCGACTCGCCAGTGGTGCCCACTGGCACTAGACCGCTAATACCGGCGGCTATCTGACGCCCTACTAGCTCCTTCAGCGCCCCTCTATCTAGCGTACCATCGCGGTTGAAGGGGGTAACTAAGGCAGTAAAGGCCCCCTGAAGCTGGATGCCCTCTGAGGCTACTGACATGTACACTGGCTCCCAATAAGTTCGTCCATAAAATTGTCCATAGTATAGAGCCCCTGCCGTGTGGCAATCCATTCAGCAGCCAGAACTGCGCCCAGCGCAAAGCCGGTGCGGTTGCGGGCGGTATGGCTAATCTCAATCGTATCTACGGGGGCATCCATAATAGCCCGGTGGATGCCGGGGATGCTTCCACCCCGCAGCGCCGAGATATGCAGCTCTTCCCGACCAATAGAGCGCTGCAGTGTATCGCTTACTATCTTTTGCTTCACCGGATGATGCGCAATGATACGCGCCGCCGCAGTACGGGCGGTGCCTGAGGGGCTATCCAACTTGTGGGCATGATGGCTCTCCTGTAGCATGATATCGTATTCTGGGAAGTTGCCGATTATCTGCGCCGCTCGCTCTAGTAGCCGGAAGAAAATATGGGCTCCTATCGAAAAATTGGTGCCAATTATGCAGGCGCTCTGCGCCTCTTCCACCTGGCGGCGCAGCTGCTGAGCGGGCATGCTCCATCCAGTAGTGCCAATGACTGCCGGAAGCTGCTGCGCACAATAGTGCGAAAGATTCTCGGCTACTGCGCTACCCACTGAAAATTCAATAGCAACATCTGCCTGGGTCAGGGGCGCTTCAGTCAATGAATGCACAATTGGTTGATTTTTGGTAGCTGGTGTGGGATCTACCCTGGCAATTACCTGATGGTTTCGTTGGAGTAGTGCCTTCTCTATCTCCTCTCCCATCCTTCCATAGCCAACAAGTATTGCCTTTAGCGCCATAGTTTTTAGCCTATCAATATGCTATCATAGCTACCAGAGAGTTGCAAGGTGCGGATCGGAGTATATGGCATGGGACGCTTTGGGAAGCTGTGGGCTACCCTACTGGCAAAGTATCTCACGCCTGGCGGCGCCACGCTACTGGTGGGAAGCCGCTCTCCCTTTATTCCGCCACCCCAAAGCCGCGCGGCCAGCTGGGAAGAGCTTCTCCAATCTGATACCCTGTTTCTCTGCGTAGCCATCTCGGCATTAGAAGAGGTGTTGGTGCGAATGGCCCCCCATCTTTCACCCTCTACTGTGGTAATCGATACCTGCTCTATTAAATGCTACCCTGAACAGCTTATGCGCCGTCTTCTACCGGCCGAGATGCAGATAGTGGGCATGCATCCCATGTTTGGCCCCGATTCCCTGCAAGAGGGAGAATTTTTCCCGGTTGTAATCTGCCCTATACGGGCGGCCGCTGCCACACTACGCTACTGGAGTAACACCCTCTCAGTCATGGGACTACAGCCCCTACAGATGAGCAGCGCCGAACATGATCGAGAGGTGGCCTATACTCAGGGCTTTACGCACCTTATTGGTCGAATTGCGCAGCAGATGGGTCTTAAGGAGAGTAAAATGGCGACGCTAGGTTATCAAAAGATACTAGCGTTGATGCAGCAGACCTGTAATGACTCTGAAGAGCTCTTTGTTGATTTAGAGCGATTTAATCCTCATACTGATCAAATGTTGGAAGCCTTTCGAGCTGCCTGGGAGCAAATAGGCAAAAAGATAGCAAAATGAGGGTGGAAAAGGCTAAGGCCTAGCTGAAATATACAATTTTCATTGTTGTTAAAAAGTTACCAAAAATATAACACTATCCTTGCCAAAAGCCATACAATTATTATAATTAACAACAGTATATGGCTGTAAATGTTGCAGTAGCAGAAAAATCTGAGAAGACTCACGTCAAGAATGTGACCGAGTTGCCACGGGGGGGCTACTTGGTCAAGACTAGCGAGGGGCAAATACAATTTGGTGCACCGCCAGAGACCATCAAAGATACCATTGTTACCAAAGAGAGCGTACCGCAGATCTTTGTTCTGCCGCGCCTTCTCTTTCATTGGCAGAAGGGCATTAATGTAGCCGATATGGAATTTCCTCTCTATTTCAATTTCTTTATTAAACAGAAAAAGACTCTCATAATTGGCACCGAGGCGCAGTGTCGCCGATTAATTATTGCGCTTCGCGAGGCGGTATTTGGACCGCAAGATCTGGATCTAATGAAAGATGCCTCGGCTTCCGCGATCAGCTATGTACCAGATATTCGGGGTGAACTCGCCTATTTCCGCGGTAAGCTAGAGCTTACTGACCTCTTTTCGCTTAAGATTTTTCGTCAACGGGAGATACAGCATGGCAATGTTTCCATAAAGATCAATCATGGTCGAGATTTTGAGGTGCACGATAATAACAAACTCTTAGCCACCGTGCCGGGCAATACCAACTATCAGCCTAAGGTGGTTATTGGTCAAAGACTTACCGAACCTTTTATTCCTCCTCGCTTTGCGGTAACCTGCTTAGGCCCCAGTCACGGCTTTGATCCTCAAGATAACACCTCAGGCTTTATTATATGGCTTAATGGTAATGGAATTATGATCGACCCACCGGTAAATACTACCGAGTGGTTAGTAGAATCAAATGTTAACCCTAAGTTTATCGATAGTATTATCCTTACCCACTGCCATGCCGACCATGATGCAGGTACCTTTCAAAAAATTCTGGAGGAGGAGCGTATTACAGTCTACACCACTCCCACAGTAATGAGCAGTTTTCTGAGAAAGTATTCGGCCTTTTCGGGAGAATCGATTGTATTTCTACGTAGCCTTTTTGACTATAATCCGGTCTATATGGGTCGCCCCTTCTATCTGCATGGCGGAGAATTTGACATCTCTTATTCTTTTCACTCTATTCCTACTATGGCCTTTCGCCTGAAATTCCAGGATAAGACCTTTGTCTATTCTTCTGACCATCAAAATGATCCGGTAGTCCAGAAGGAACTTTACAGCAAGAAACTTATTACCAAAGAGCGCTACGAACAGTTACAGGATTTTCCGTGGGATAGCGATGTTATCTATCACGAATCGGGTATTGCACCGCTCCATACCCCAATTACCTTTCTCAACTCTCTAGATGAGGATATACAGAAAAAGACTGTGGTGTATCACATTGCCCGGAAGGATTTTCCCGCTCCCAGTGAGACCAAACTGACTCATGCCACCTTTGGTATAGAGAACACCCTCTATTTTAAGACCAAAGGAGTAATCTATGAAGAGGCTAGTAAAATGCTAGATATTCTTAAGCATCTAGAATTTTTTCGCTTTCTCCCCCCGGATCGCGTTCAAGAGTTGATGTTTATTATGGAGCAAAAGACCTTTAAGCGAGGGGAAAAAATAATTACTAAGGGAACCTCTGGCGATTACTTTTATATAATAAAGTATGGCAATGCTCGTGTGGATGTTAGCGGGCTTACTCGTGGAAAATATCTGGGCGCCTTTGAGTATTTTGGTGAAGTGGCGTTGATGTCCAATACCAAGCGCACCGCCGATATTATAGCTGAGACTGATGTGCAGCTCTATGCAATAGAAAAGCAGCGTTTCCTCTCTTTTATTGCCGGTAGCGAGTTTGAAGCGCTTTTGCAGCGGCTTATTGAGAATAGAAGTGAATATACTTGGAATACGCTAGTGAGTAGTCATAGTCTACGTATACTTACCGATTACCAACTTATGTGGCTAGAGTCGGTATTGGAAAGAGTAGAGCTTCAGGGAAGCGGAATTATTCAGCGCGAGGGAGAGCGACTTGCGGGCATCTATATTATTAGTTCAGGAAAGGTTGGCGTTTTTAAACGTGGTGATAATATTACAGAGCTAAAGCGGGGCGATATTATAGGCTCTGCCGAGAGAATTCAGCGTGGAGATATTGCCGAGTATACCTTTAGTCATGAGCAAAAGGTAAGACTCTTCTTTGTGAATGCCAAGAATCTACAGCACTTTATCGATAGCAACCCTGGCTCTATGATTCACATTACCGAATCATTATATAGTAACCGCTAACCATTAGCCCCTTAAAATTCAAACTTTTCTAGATGGATAGCGCTAACATGAACTCTCCGTTGACGTAATTCTTTAACTATCCGGCGATAGAATGCCGGGTTCCCGCAGATAAAAAAGCGGCCCTTTTTAATTTCCTCGGTAGTCAGTTGATTATCTATTATGGAGCGCTCAGATTTCGCTGTTGAGCGCGATACAAGATACTGCTGATAGCGAAAGGCGGGGAGAGCCGCGCTACTTTTTAAGAGATCAGCCAGGAGTTGCCCTTCACCACCGCTTTGTTGCCATATTAGATGGATTGAGCGCTGCTCCTGTTCATGGATTAGGGTCTGTAGCATGCTCATAAATGGAGTAATGCCTGCGCCGCTAGCTATAAAAATCAGCGGAGCATTGGGGGGCACAATCTTGTGAGAGAAGCGACCATAGGGGCCATCTAATGCTACCTTATCGCCCATAGCTACCTGTTGTGTTAAGCGCGCGCTCCAATCACCGACCTTCTGTGCCGTAAAGCAAATATGGGGGGAGTGAGGAGCACTAGAGAGGGTATAGGGATGCTCTTCTCTGCTTTGCTTGCCACTCACAAAGCGCACAAAGCCAAACTGCCCCGGCAAATAGCTGAATGGAGTAGCGCCGGGAGGCTTAAGATAGACGCTACAATAATCGGGAGATTCCTCTACCACCTTAATTACCCTATAGGGGGTAGCCCGGTGACGGCGGGGAAGAATAATTTTATGGCGCAGGTAGAGAATGGTAGCTACCAGATACCATCCAGCTAGGATAATTGATCTTGCCAGACTCTCTTGGGTAACGCTAGCCAACAGCGCATGAATCAATGCCAAGAGCATGGCTACTGCCACCAGATTATGGATCGCCAGAAGATGCTGATATTGAATATGTAACCGCTTCTGTACTACTCTTCTTAATCTACGTATTGGACGAAAGCGCACCAACGGGCCGGCAAAAAGGAGGAGCGCTACTACACTGATGAACACAAAAATCCCCAGTGCCATCCCACCAAGGGTTATCTGTAATCTATTTTCTAGGTAATCAAGGCGCTTAAATATCAGATGATGAGCTGCCACACAGATAAGCGCGATTATAGCCATTACCACATGGAATCGGAGTACTCGATCCAGTCCGTAGAGCCGGTCAAAGTATTTTAATCGTATCCCAGTAATAAACTGATTGAGGAGATAGATATAGCCCATGGTACCAAAGAGGATACCCATCGACCAACCATCCAAAAAGCTATACCAGTTACCTGCCAGAAAGAATAGCAGAGGAATAATGGGGCTTAAGATATAGATAAGCGGCCATAGCAGACGCAGTAGAGGGGGCGCATTCAGTGATGAAGGTAGCCTCTCTTCCTGCGGCGTAGGTGCCATCTTTCTTATTGGGTAGGTTAGTTACTGACTATTTGCTCTACCCGTCGAGCTATGGTACGCGCAACATTGGGCGCATCATTGGTCTTTGAGGGGGAGGTAATACTGTCTACCCCATTGGGGTATTTAGGCTCCCAACCTGTATCACGGTAGGTGGTAAGCAATATAATATTGCTACGCGGATTAGCGCTCCTTAGCCATTCGCTAACCCATGGGCGTACCTGAGAATTAACCCCGGAGTTAATTATCACCACTGCTGAATAATCTGAAGCCCGCTCTTGATCTAGCTCTTTTTTGCGGTGATCTATCACTCGCAGATAGGTATTTCTCTTATCCAAAGCACTCACCAGCTCTTTAACCAACTGCTTCTTAAATCTGGTTGACTCAGATGCTATCAAAATCTGAGTAGAGGCAGTAGCTGAGCCATACTCTTCTATTGCCCCTAGCCTTACTGTTATTAGACCTATTATTAAAGGGGCAATCACCATGAGCAAAACCCTTTTGCTGCTATTTAACATATCCTTACTCATCACTTGCTATTTCCCCTTACCACGGTTATCCTTAATTATCGACTTAATATAGACGATAAGCTTGTCAAGTTGGGGCTTAAAAAGATAACCCAATGCCGCACCAACTATCAATCCAAATAAAAACATTATTCCTCCTCATCCCATATATAATATAATTTATTTTTATACCCTGCATTATACTGTACTTTCGCAGTTTTTGCAACCATATATTAAAAAAAATTGTAAAAGAAAGTTGAAAATGTCACTGCTCCTCCAGGTATATTGGAGGATTATGTATGCAATGACATTTACTATGAGTACCAAAGAAGTACGATATATGCAAGCCGGTATCCGGCTTGCCACAGGAACGACCTCAGTGAAAGATGAGGCAGAGTGCAGCGGGGGGAACGCTTAGACATAAAGATACCAGTATGCATAAAGAAAGCGCCTGAGCCACGAGGGGGGAGTATATGTATTTTCTATGGCTGTGTGATATTTTTGTGTTACTATATTTATGGTTCTTTGGGGGCATACCCTCTTTCTTTTCCGCCAAAACAGTAGTTTAGTGCAGTTTCCCTAGCTGTGATAATAGAACACATGGAAAATGGGGGTAATCAAAACGAAACGGCACACCTTGTTTGTGCGTGGCGGTGAAAGTCAGGGTTGTGCTAAATCAGTAGAAGGCGAATTTGATAGAGGGTTTTTTTTCATGAATGTGAATGGGTTGGTATTAATCAAATCCATATGTCGGTTTTGTCCCGCCAGTACGATTTAACTTCGTTAAACCGGCTTATTCTGCCTTCAGTTTTCAAGATTTCTTTGGGGTAAAATTCCAACATGGCGTCGCACAGAGAAAGCATCCAACTCTTCCTGGAGCGGTCGGGACTGCTGTTGATGGTGTTGGAATTTGCAATTTGTATCTGCCCCCAGCCAAGCGCCCCGATAGTAAGGCAGTTCCAATCCAGAAATTCTATCGGGCAGAAAAGAACTTCATTCGCCCGCACGCGAGCGCCGGTAACTTCATATTTAATCATAAAGATGGAAAAGATATTCATATCGTCTTCATAAAAACGAGCTAGCCGTTCGACTGACACAAGCGCAGGCATATTGAATTTTGTTTCTTGCCTGTGCGTTTTCACATCGACTATGCAATAAAACCCTTCTTTGTCCTTAAACGCCAAATCCGCCATTGCTCGCCGCGCGAATGAGGATGAATACTCCACACACCAAGCACCGACAGCGGATTCAAATTTTTCTTCCACCATCAATTGAAGCGCATCGCCGGCGGCGCGCGGGCTGGGCGCAGTGAGCGGGGAAAGAAAATCCGACGCGGCATTGATGGCCGCTTTTATTTCTCCCGCCGCCTTTTTGCACGCGTCGCCGTAGAAGAAAGACGATTTCACAGCAACGTTTCCTGCGCCGGAGTTCTATCGCCCTCTTTGGGCTGATGGACGAGTGTGTTTCTTTCCCAAAACACATTATCCGCATACCCCTGTATGGCATCGCCCGAGTCCGCTTGCAGCAAGCGTTTCTGGCCCCAGCAGCAATATTCCTTGTTCAGTTCCACGCAGACAAAATGGCGGCGCAGTTTTTTTGCCGCCACCGCAGTGGTGCCGCTGCCCATAAACGGGTCAAAAATCATATCGCCCGTTTTGCTACTGGCGAGTATCAGTTTGGCCAGCAGTTTTTCGGGCTTCTGCGTCGGGTGCTCGGTATTTTCCGACATCGACCAGAATGGAATGGATATGTCCGTCCATACGTTTGACGGGTGTGTGAGTCGGTAATTACCGCCGGGTTCTTCGCGCCAATCCTTTGGATGTCCGTTTTGGCGGTAAGGTGCCACAACCCTTTTTTTAAGTTTAACCGCATCAACATTAAAAAAATACTCCCCGCCAACCACACAAAACCAAATGTCCTCAATGTTGTTTTTCCAGTTGAATTTTGCGCCGCGCCCTTTCTCGCGCTCCCATGTGATTCGATTTTTAACTCGAAAGTATTTTTCCAGTATGGGGGCGACAATAATCGATGTTCTCCAGTCCGCGCACACATAGACAGATGCCGTAGGCTTTAGTGTATGTCGTATGGATAGTATGACTTTTTCAAACCACTTAGCATATTTGTTTTTTTCCGTTTCCAAAAAAATCTTCCCATGATAGTTTTTTGTCAAATTATACGGCGGGTCAAGAACCAGCAGATCAACAAATGAGGAAGGCAGGAGGGGCGCCGCCTCGAAAACATCTTGGCTGATGATTTTATCTTTGATATCTTCGACGGAAGCGGGCGCCGCAAGCGTAAGAAGGTGCGTGCTGAGTTTGGGGGCTTCTTCTGCGTCACAATGCAAGGTGCGGTTGCGCGGCGACCTTGTTTTTGCGGAAACGGAGTCTGTCTTTTTCATCTTTTTGAGCGGCATTGCGAAGCTCACCGATACGGCGCGTCCTGTTTGCGCGCGGTGGCTATTTGTGGTTCGTATTGGTCGCCGATTCCCAGCAGGCGTTGCTTATCGATGATGCGCTCATGTTCTTTTTCCATGTGGAATTCGTAGATTTCGGTCATGACGATGGAGTCCACCGGGCGGGCCTCTTCGCAGAAGCCGCAGTAAACACGCTTGAACAAGCCGATGTCGTAGCGTGTGCTGCGGCGCTTTCTATAATAGCGTGCATGGGAAATGAGGTAATCAAAACTTCGGTAGGATCAATCTTTCCTTGACTAAGATTATAGCATACATGGGAAATAGAGTGTACACCACTCTGTATTAGGCATGCCACAAAAACTACTTCCGGTAAAGATGGAGCAGGGCGCTATCAGGGAACTCCTAGGCAGGATATACCAGTGTGCATAAAGAAAGCGCCTGAGCCACGAAGGGGGGAGTATATGTATTTTCTATGGCTGCGTGATATTTTTGTTTTTCTTTAGGGTGACATTTTCGTCTTTGCTTGACACCACATATTAAGAAATTAATTGAGTAATTAGCTGCAAAGGCGCAAATATACTTGACAGAGAGTAGAATATGGATATGCTCATATATTATGAATAATGAAGAACCGACACAGCAGGCCCGTAAGCGGGTACTACAGCTACGAGAGAAAATTGGCCGGCTAGATGAAAATCAGTTGGACCTTATCTTTCGCGAGGCCCGCACCTTTAATGCGTGGCAAAATCAAAAGGTAGAGGAGAGTATCTTACAACAACTCTACCAACTTATGAGCATAGGCCCCACCTGCGCCAATATATTACCAGCTCGATTGGTGTTTGTAAGCTCTCCGGCTGGAAGGGAGCGTCTTAAACCTCTTATCGCGGAGCAGAATCGCGAAAAGAGCATGGCCGCGCCGGTTACGGCTATTGTAGCGCATGATTTGGCCTTTCATGCTACGATGGCTCGTACCTTTCCGCTGCATCCTGAGTTTTCTAAAGTATTTGAGAATGATGCCCAATTAGCAGAGGAGTATGCCTTTCGGAATGGCTCTCTACAGGGGGGCTACCTTATTATTGCGGCTCGAGCATTGGGTTTGGATTGCGGCCCTATGTCCGGTTTTGATAATGCTGGCGTTGATAAGGAGTTCTTTCCTAATAGTAGCGTGCGCTCTAATTTCCTGTGTAACATTGGGTATGGTGATACGGAGGGAGTCTTTCCTCGCTTTCCTCGCCTAGACTTTGATGAGGCCTGCCAGGTAATCTAATGCTCCACTAGGAGCATTCCCATCTCTTTTTTAAGGAAGGGAGAGGTTTGGATCTTTGCCAAATGTCAAATACTCAGTGGCAACTAACCCAAAAGTTATCGAAAGCGCCCACCTATCGCCAAATTGATAGTACTAGTAATCATTTACAACATGTGGTTAACACACAGTTGCCCACCCGTTTTGGGAAATTTACCATACATGGCTTTTATGATCCGCTCTGTAAAGAGGAACATAGTGCACTAGTACGCGGCGAGGTGCAGGGGCAGACTCGTTGTCCCTTACGGCTACATTCGGAGTGCCACACTGGTGATACGTTAGGCTCTCTCCGCTGTGATTGTCAGCAGCAACTTTGGGCGGCATTGCGCTATATTGGTCGCCATCCCTATGGGGTACTTATCTATCTACAACAGGAGGGACGGGGAATTGGTCTTATTAATAAGCTGAAGGCCTATCACCTGCAAGATAGGGGATTGGACACCATAGAGGCCAATCAGTATTTGGGGTTCCATCCCGATCAGCGCGATTATCGAGTGGCGATTGAGATAATTAAATTATTAAGAATCCAGTCTATAATGCTGATGAGTAATAATCCCCATAAGTTTGAAGAGTTGCGGGCAGCCGGTATTGAGATTAGTGGTCGCATAAAGCTGAGAGTGCGCAAAAACCGATATAATCGCTCCTACCTAGATATCAAAAGGAGCAAGATGCGCCATCTGGGATAGCGCGATGGCCCCCTCTATCCGCGCCTTTCAATCGCTTATTTGGGACTATTATCGCCGGCACGCCCGCCCCATGCCGTGGCGGGAGAGCTCCAACCCCTATCATATCTATCTCTCAGAGGTGATGCTCCAGCAGACCCAGGTGACGCGGGTGCTGCCTCGCTACCTGCAGTATATTAAGCGCTATCCAACAATAGCAAAGGTAGCCCAGGCTCCCTCAGCACAGCTACTGCAGATATGGCAGGGGCTGGGCTATAATCGGCGGGCGGTCAACATGGGGCGGGCGTGCCGTTTGATGATGGCACACCACAGCGGGAAGGTCCCGCAGCGCCGTGAGGAACTCTTGGCGCTTCCCGGTGTGGGGGCAGCTACCGCCGGAGCGATATTGGTCTACGCCTTTGGGAAGCGGATACCTTTCATAGAGACCAATATCCGCCGACTCTTTATCCATTTCTTTTTTGCTGAACACCCGGCTACAGATAGCATAGCTGACCGCGAGATTATGCCACTGATTGAGCAGAGCCTGCCGCGGCGCAAGCTGCGCCATTGGTTTTATGCCCTTACCGACTATGGCGCTAGGTTAGCCCGTCAACGGCCCAATCCTAATCGCCGCGCCCAAGCCTATCGTCAGCAGTCGGCCTTTGCTGGATCTCATCGAGCGCTACGCGGCGCCATTGTTCGCTATGTACTCCAGGAGGGCGCACTCAGTAGGCCGTTACTCTGTGAGCGTCTTCCTACCTATGGCCGGATTCAGGTAGAGCGGGCGCTGGCTGAACTAGCTGCTGAGGGCATGATTACCGAGGGCTCAATAATACGACCGGCAGAATAGGGGATAGGCTTTGTCCACGTAGCGTCTATCATCAAAACTCAATTTCTTAAATCAATTTCTTAAATCTGTCTGGCAATGGCTCAATGATATTGGGCTTTATACAGTCCTCATTTATCTATTCTATATTGCTTAATATCTCTAATAATATCCTCCAGCTTACCGTTTACCCACTCATGGTTGTTCTTATACTTGGTATGGATATAGGCCTCTGTCTCTCGATAATAGGAGGTGAATAGTGAGTACTCTAGTTTATACTGCCTAACTGAATCGCTGGTTTGGTAAGAGTTAAGACGATTATTGAGATTGGCGGCAATGCCCACCTTATACTCCTGTGGGAAGTTGGGGTGTGATATAATATAGACATATTTTTTCTCTACATAGTCGCCTCCTCTATCGGTGCGCTCTGGCGGATAGTTTTGGGAGGGCGGTATTGTTGGCAGAAGCCCGTCATTTCCCTTGGTTAGCCCCTCGGCATATACCTCCTCTTTTATTCGCTTTTCTACTAATTTCCGAGATTCAGAAGATATATCAATACCTATCCATTGACGGTTTAGCTTCTCAGCGGCAACACAGGAGGTGGCACAGCCGCAAAAGGGATCAAGTACCATATCGTCCTCATTGCTACTAGCTTTGATAATGCGCTCTAAAAGAGCTAGCGGTTTTTGGGTAGGGTAGCCGGTGCGCTCGGGACTCCAGGTCTGTAGTGAATTAATATCCTCCCACCAATCGGGCATAGATGCCCCCCGTTCTAAATCTCTTGGTTTATTATCAATAGAGACCCCTCCCCGGGCTTTTACTAATTTTCGTGATGCTTCTGAATAGGGTATATATTGCATATTAAACAGAAAATTACCTCCTTTAACATATCTAAATATTAGATCGTGTTTTTTTGCGAAATCTTTCTTAGAGACCCCTCCCCCTCTATAGCCCCACACTATCTCATTTCTAAAATTGCTCTCGTCAAAGATACAATCCAGCAATAACTTTAAATAATGACTCATGGTGGGGTCACAATGAAGATACAAACCTCCGGCCTCTTTCAATACTCTATGGCACTCTATAAGGCGGATTGCCATATAGCATAAATAACAAAAATTATATGAAGTTCGCCCTTCGATGTTCCTTACCGCTTTCAAGAGATGGTAGATATTGTCACGATCTTCTGCTATGGTCTGTACCCATTCATCTTTTATATCCTCTTGAGTAAATATATCCTTGAAACTTGCCCCTTTGGCGCTAGTTCCGATCGGGGCGGTGAATACTTTCTTCTTATTAAAGGGCGGATCAAGGTAGACCAGATCTATACATCCACTATTAATACCTTGCAGCACCTCTAAATTATCATGGCAAAATACGGTGCGGTTTGGTACATTACAATGCGAATGCAATGCTGCCTTCTCTGGTAGATATCCCATTATGCTATTATCCTTAAATATAATTACTCTGCAATTCCATTTCTCACTACACCATCTATATGGTTGGTATTATTCTGCTGTGCCTCCTATTCCTCTATTTAACTATCTATAATGGTTTTCTCTATCTCTACCATACTTGCTAGTTTAATACTTTCGGTTAAATATTCTCTAAATCTTTTCTATAAATATGTGTCACAGCATATAACCTCCTTTATGCATCCCTACACATCTTTGAGCCATTGTGATAGACTAGGCGATGATATTTTAAAAAGCTACTGGCGCCGTACCCAAGTGGTAAGGGAAAGGTCTGCAAAACCTTTATTCACCGGTTCGAATCCGGTCGGCGCCTGTACTATGGGCATTGTGAGCTATCAACTAGCCCTGAGTGGCTAGATAGCGCTTATACCAGAGAAGTGAGGAGAGCATAAGGGCGTGTTCACAGAAATCTTGGCGGCGGAGATTAAATATATCCTGACATGGCACCAATTCGATAGCTAACCGCTCATTGGCATCGGGAGCGGGTTGGCCGCGTAGCGTTACATTGTGCGCTAGCAGGGTATAGAGCTTATTGGTCATCATGGCTGGATTGGGGTTAGTAACCCCAATAATGCTATAGCGCTCAGCGCCATAACCGCTCTCCTCTAGTAGCTCACGGGCACCAGCCGGTTGCGGCTCCTCATTGTCGGCAACTACCCCACCGGGAAACTCCAAAATAATTGACTCAGAGCCGTGACGATGCTGGCGCACCATAACCAAGCACTCTTGACCATGGTTATCTAGGCAGGGCGCAATGGTATGCACCCAGGAGGAGGAATCGAGAACACTAAACTGCGCCTCTACTCCCTGAGAGTCAACGCAATGGTGGGCGTAGACAGTAAATATAGCCCGCTCTAAGAGTGGCTCCCGCCGGCGGATATGCCATCTAAGATCGCTATCGGGCGGCAACATGCACTACATAGCTATTGGCAAATTGTTGGTCATTCTTAAACCAGACAATGAATTTCTCGGCCTCATCTGAAGAATGAAAGGGACCTACTCGTAGACGGTAATAATCTTCATCATTTACCTGCACCGTGGATATTACCCCCTCTACCTGATATCTCTCTAACTCCAACTGTGCCCGTTGGGTGCTCTCCAATCGATTAGAGGAGAAGAGCTGAATCCAATATTGAGGTACTGCTGTGGGAGTAGCGCTCTGAGGTGCGGCAGCCTTCTGAATAGGTTGCGCGGTTCTAGGCTGCTGGGTAACTCCAGTCGAGGGAGCGGAAGCTACCACTGAGCGCTGAGTCGCACTCTTCTTGGGAGGCGGGGCGCTCTGCAATGCCTGGCGCAAGCGTTGGGCGCTCTCTCGGTTACCCTGTGGCTGCCGCGGAGGCTTTACCGGAATGGCCAAGTCAGTTGGTTCCTCCTCGCTATCTTCTGCCAATGCCACTTCGGCGCCCTCAAAGAGCAGCGGGTCGGTCACATTGCCGTCGCCCTCTTTGAGATACTCAATAGGATCAAAGAAACGGGCCTCGCTAGGGCTCTCCGAAGCTACTAGCGGTGGGGGATCAACTGCGGTCGGAGTGAACAGAAAGAGTCCTACCACTACCACTACTACAATAACCACACTAATTGAGAAGAGCATGATTAGTAGACGTTTACGCTGATCCATAGTCTATCCCTCTTGGGCAGCTAACCAGCGCTCCAAACTCTTCTGAAGCGCCCTTATACTGCCATTATTCCTTACAATATGAATATCGGCATCTATGGCGGAAATTTGAGCTACAAGATGTCGTTGCGCCCACTCTCGCTGCCATATCTGAATTAGTGAGAGGCTGTCCCGGCGAAGCGCACGCATAATACGTAGTAGGCGAGGAGCGCTTACCCAGAGAGTGAGATCGCACAATCGATACAGCTGCATCTGCAAGAGCAGAGCCGCATCTATTACTACCTGAGACCGGTTGTGGCGCTCAATCTGCTCCTCTACTCTGTGGCGCATGGAGGGGTGCAGTAGCTCCTCCAGCCGCTGGCGGGCCTGGGGATCGGCAAAGACTATTTTTCCTAATCGCCGGCGGTTGATGGAGCCATCGCGGTTTTGAATGTTCTCATTAAAGCAACGCGCGATCTCTGCCGAGCGCTCTTCTAATAGCTGGTGACCAATAACATCTACATTGATTATTAGCCATCCCTGCGCAGCAAAAAAAGTGGCAACAGAACTCTTACCGGCGCAATATTTGCCACCTATGCCAATGACTATTTGAGCTCCCCCCAATTGGTTCCATGATTCACCTGCGCATGTAGCGGCAGGGAGAGCGAATAGGCTCCCTCCATCTCCTCTTGGAGAATGCGCGCCACCTGAGAGGCTTCACTTTGCGGTCCCTCTAGAATTATCTCGTCATGCACTGCCAGTAGCATCTGGCTCTTAAGCTTTTCCCGTCGCAGACGCCGCTCAATTGCAATGATTGCCAGCTTGATAATATCGGCTGCCGAACCTTGAATTGGAGAATTGACCGCCACTCGCTCTGCCGCCTGTTGTACTATCTTGTTGCGATTATTAATATTTGCCACTGCCCGTCGGCGACCCAGCAACGTGTAGACCGCTTCTTGGCGGCGCGCCTCCTCTAAGGTCTTCTGAATATAGGTGGTAACTCCAGTGTAGGTTTGGAAATAATTTTGGATAAAACGCTGCGCTTCAGATTGTGATATATGCAGCTCTCGGCTTAAGCGGAAGGCGCTCATGCCATACATAACCCCAAAATTGATGGTCTTGCCTATGCGCCGTTGCGCGCCGCTAACCTGCTCGGGCGGAATATCAAAGATCAAGGAGGCGGTTAACTGATGTATGTCGCGCCCCTCTCGGAAGGATTCCAAAAGTAGCGGATCCTGAGACTGATGCGCCAGCAATACCAACTCAATTTGAGAATAGTCGGCGCTGTAGAGAAAATTATCGCTATCGGCAATAAAGGCCGTGCGAATTTTGCGCCCCTCCTCCTCTTTCACTGGTATATTCTGCAGGTTGGGATCGACACTAGAGAGGCGACCAGTAGCGGCGCCCGCCATATTGAAGGTGGTATGGATGCGTCCGCTAGTGGGATTAATCATAAGTGGCAATGCATCTACATAGGTAGAGCGCAATTTGGTCAGCCGGCGATAGTCTAACACCAGTTGGGGCAATGGATGTTGTCCCACCAGGAGAGTAAGCACTGCATTATCGGTAGAGTAGCCAGTCTTGGTCTTTTTGAGTGGCGATAGTCCCAGATCCCCAAAGAGCACCTTTTGTAGCTGCTTTGGCGAACCGATATTAAAGGTAACGCCGCTCGCTTTATATATTTGTTGCTCAAGGTCCTTAATAGAGACCACCAGCTCCTGGTTGTAACGCGCCAGCGCATCGCTATCCAGTCCCACACCTTGATATTCCATCTCTGCTAATATAGGTAGCAGTGGCATCTCTACGCGACAGTAGAGTTCCCATAACCGCTTATCCCGCTTAAGCTCGGCAACCAGGAGATCGGCAAGCTCTAAGGTGAGATCGGCATCTTCGGCGGCATAGTCGGTGGCCTGGCGCAGATTAAGCGAAGCAAAACCACCTTTTTTGGCCTCGCTCGGAAAGGGGATGGGTTGATAATTGAGATAGCGCTTGGCCAGCGCATCCAGCGAGTATTGATTGCTAGAGCTATCCAAGAGCCAAGCAGCTACCATAGTATCGATAGCCACATTGTGGGGAGTAAGCCCCCAGCGCTTTAATACCTTGTAATCATACTTGATATTTTGCCCAATCAATGCCACCTGTGGATCTTCCACCAATAAGCGCAGCTCCTGGCGTACCGCATCGGCATCTAGGAGCACTCCGGTAGCCCCCACAAGCGGTATATAGCAGGCCTTTCCGGCCTCGCCACAGAGCGAAAAGCCCACCGGATTGGCCTGCATGGGATCCAGGCTGTCGGTCTCGCTATCCAGCGCACAGCGACCGGTGGCGCGCAGCGCGCTTATCCAGCGTTTGAGTGAGGCAATATCCTCTATGCACTCATAATGATGGGGGCGCTGCTGGAGATTAGTAAGTAGAGAGGGCATTTCGCCCTCCACCTCGCCCACCTCTTCCCCGGTAAGCTGGCGATATTCCTTGGCCAGGGACTGCATGTTTTCTCTTAAAAAAAGCGGTACTGCCTGCTCCACATTCAGTTTAAGCAGTGCATGGGTTGTCTCCTTAAACTCTACCGGCAGCGGCACCGCATCTTCCAATAATACCAAACGCTTACTTAGCAAGGCCGATTCACGCTGTGAATCCAGTTTGGCGCGTAGGGCTGAAGATTTAATAGCCGCAAGTTGGGTATAGATGGCATCAACATCGCCAAATTGCTGAATAAGCTGAGTGGCGCTTTTAGGCCCCACACCGGCAACTCCAGGTACATTATCGGCGCTATCTCCACAGAGCGCTAAAAAGTCGGCAATCTGTGGTGGGGCAATCCCATGCGAGGCGCGTATCTCCTCAACATCTATGGTACGAAAGCCCCCCTCCTGGGGTCGGAGGATGGTGGTGGTGTCGCTAACTACCTGCAGAAGATCCTTGTCGGTAGTAACAATGTGACAACGCTCTCCCCTTGGCTCGCGCTGGCGGACTACCGTGGCAATAAGATCATCAGCTTCATAACCGTCTACTCGCAAGAAGGGCACCCCTAAAACCTGTAGGAGCTCCTCAATAATCGGTATCTGGGCTAGGAGATCCTCGGGAGCCCGATCCCGAGTAGCTTTATAATCGTCATAAAGTTGGTGGCGAAAGGTGGGTTTAATAGAATCAAAGGCAATGAGTATATGACGGGGTTGATAGCTGCGTATAATTAGTGAGAGGGTGCGAAAGAAGCCAAAAACTGCCGATCTATTCTCATTCTGTAGATTACGGAGGGGATTATTAAGAAAGGCAAAATAGGAGCGGAAGATGATATTATAGCCATCAATAAGATACAGGGAGGGGCTATGTTCCATACCTGACAATTGCTACACCTGAGTGTTGACCATTACTGCTTCGCTCTCTTCGGGCCTGAAGGTAGAGCTGTAGGGCGGCAAGAGGAGATTATCGATCCGCTGCTGTAACAGATCCAGATGCTCTATTAAGAGAGATCGGGTATCCCGCTGATAGCAACGCGCCTGTTGAAGGAGCTGTCGAATGTGCTGCCAGCGCCTCTCGGTTAGAGGTTCTAAGGTGGAGGCTAGGGCGCTGCGCCATTGCACACAGATGCCCCAATGGTTGCTGATTTCGCTTACTATCTGCGTTATCTGTTGGGTAAGTGAAAGAAAAAGGTGGGTCTCTCTCTTTACTATTTCTCTCTTTACTAAGAGAGCGCGCTGCCCCTGGAGCAAAGCCCATAATTTGTCCATCCGCATCTCCAAACCACGCATTAGGGAGGTCAGCACTGGAGGTTGCAGCATCGGCTATCCCGAAATATCTATGCCACTACTCGGCACTTCGGGGCTAGCAACAGCTGTGGTGGAAATTTTATTCCAACTTTCGCGAAGATCGGATATAAAGGGATATATCTCGTTTAGCGGCTCTACCTCTTTTTTAACATTGGCCTCAATGAGCTTAGTGTTGAAGAACTGATAGAGGCTAAAGAGGCTCTTCGCTAGTGCGTCGCCCTTTTCAAAATCTAACGATACCATAAGCTCAGTTATTACGTCCCGCGCCTTAACAAGCGCGGCATTGATCTTGTCATATTTGCGAGAGCTAGCCTGCAGTTCATCACGGGCATACTCTATCTGGCGGATAACCTCATCATAGAGCATAACAATAATCCTCCCCTGCGAGGCGGTACTTAGCTGCACCTCTTTATAGTTTTTAATGTGTTTCGATTGTTGATTCATAATACCTTGCTGCATTCCCTCTCTATATTATCGTATCATACCTAGACATTGTTTAACAATCCTTAAAGTAATATGGGGATCGCCTTAAAAGCTGAGTGTGCCAAGAAGCCCACCCTTGGGGCCACTGGCCTTCTCGTCACCATACATTAATCATAGCATATTTGCTTGATGTGTCAACCTAATGTACACCCTCACTACATATAAGAATTTTCTACGCCACTCTACCTTGCTCCTGAAGCATACTCCATGTGTGCAACTGTTCGCAAGGGGTACGATGGCCAATACCGGCATGCGGTCGATGATGATTATAAAATACGACATACTCTTCCAATGCTTCGTTGATACCTGAAAGCGTATCGGGAATATCTAGAACTTGGTACAATTCCTCATCAAAGGTCCGGTGTACCCGTTCCACAAAACAGTTTTGTTGTGGTGTATGGGGATGATTCACAAGAAGTGCTATTCCATGATCCTCGCATGAGGCAGAAAACTCTTTCATAAACTCACTTCCTCCATCAACCTGAATAGTTTCTAAAGGCATTCCCGGTGGCAGATTCGAGCGTATATGAGAGAGAAAATTAGTTGCATTGCGTGCGGTGGCCCGACTATAGCTCTGAGCCCACACCCAGCGGGTTGGCACATGGATTGCTGAGAAATGATACCAGGTTTGTCCCCGGTAGTGATACCTATCTACATCAATCTGTATCCTAGAAATCGCACCGTGGACTGCTTTTTTGAAACGTGTGCGCCATCCGGAGGGTGATAAACGCCTCTTAGTCCTCTTTTTTGCCACCGGAAGGGGGAGTATGGCTTTCGTGCGCTTTAAATGAGTGATCATTCGCTCTAACGTGGCAACTGAAGGGGGCTTTCGTCCCTCTTTTAGAAGTTGCACACGAAGCTTAGAAGCGCCCCAGCGACAGGTCTCAGGGTGGGTTCTTAATGTCACAATACGTTTGAGTATCTTTGAATCCCATGTCCTTTCCCGGACATGGTGTGGCCTTCTACTAGTGCATTCCAAACCCGCATGGCCGCACTCACGAAATCTTCGTTTCCAGCGATACCAATAATCAGCGCTTCCTCCGAAGGCTCCGATGACTAAACCTAGGGCTCGGCATGCTGAAACCCCCTCATTTCGTAATTCCTCCCAATGACTGAGTCCCTTTAAGCGTTTTCGCGCCTCCGGGGAGTACTCAACAGCGTCAAAATATCTGTTGTTCCAGGCCTTCTTAAAACAGCCTGGATAGTGTATAGTTTTCATGGCGTTTATTCCTCCTTGCCATTAATTTCTATTTGCAAGTATAGGATAAACGCCTTTTTTATGCCTCCTTAAAGAGCCAATAAATTATTAGATGTATATGAGGGTTTACACCTAAAAGCTAGTATAGGAGGGGAAATTAAGGAGAGATCCGGAGCCTCACTAGTTCTTAGGGGATCCCTATTATTCCCCCTCTCGCTCCATAATTTTATGGCTAAAATTATTTCGCCACTCTTGGATTACCTCTCTTTTTTTGGGTAGGTTGCGCTTCGTTTTGCACTTTGATGTGCGCTTTTGCATCTACTATTTGGTTCGTGATACGTATAATCACCGATACAGCAATCAACACACCGCTCGGTGACCATAAGATGATTGCATATCCAGGAAAGCCAAACCACATTGACAAAACACCAGCTATAATAGAGGCAAAACTTATTATTGCAGAAAAATACTGTCCTCTATCAGCATGCCTTATTCTTCCCTCAATAGTTTCCCCTTCGATTCGATGCTTATGGACCTGTTGGCGCTCCGCCATCTGGAGTATCCTATCGGCAGCATCCGGTTGCGCCTTATTATACTCAGCAAGCATCTTTGGCGGTGGAATGGGACCTGCAAAAAGCTCTCCATGAAACGCTATCTTTTGTATCTCACGGTTTGGACGGCGATCTTTAGCCATCATTCGCTTAGCACTTGACCTGGCCGGTGGTTGATGGTTTTGAATATCTTTCTTATTCATTGCCATTCAAAATGGCTAGTCATTATTTTCAGAGTAGTTAATCATTGCGTTGGCAATATATTCGCCAACCTGAGTAAATGCTAAGTACATGGCCATGCTATCGGAATCCTCTCTAAAAAATCCATCATAGTCATCAAAAGAGTCGCCAAAAATGCTGGCATTGCATTCCAATGCTGCACCAAGGGATGTCTGGTTTTTGGCCCACTCCATAAGAGAAGAATTGCCTTTGCCATAGCGCAATTCTGCCATCTGTTGGGACCGGGTGCGATTGGCTTTGGTCCACGCTCTAAGAGCGGCGCGCTCTTTGCCGGAGGGCGATTTTACTTTTTTATTAGCCGAAGCTTTATTAGAAGAAGCACTCAAATTACTCATGATATTATAAGCATATATATACAGCTTTACAGTGTCAATATTAAAAAAATAAGGACCTGAATTAAACCGAGATGCAACCCCCCCTTCTCTCCGACACAAAATGCAACGGAAAACTGCGCCTCTGCCTACAATAAAAGGAAATTAAAGAGAGAACTGGCCGCTACTTCGGCAATTTCTGCACAAAAAATAGGGAAGGGCTTAACCCTTCCCTATCCTATTTCATTTCAACCGAAAGCGGTTTTAACGCTCTCTACTATTTATTTTCAACCGCGCTGAGCCTACCTCTGGCCCTTTTGCGACTATCTATTATTGATAGCGGAGCGCATGGAGGGCATCGGTGTTCGCTCCCACCATATAGAGGGTGCTGCCGATGGCGGCGAGGCTATATGACGAGCCCTCGCTCAGCTAGAAAAACGTAATAGAGTCATAACCAAGCCTAAAAGACCACCCACTGCCACAATAAGCCATTGTACAAATTGAAAGCGCCTATTCATCTCCTGGATGAGGGCCTTCTGTCCCTCTTGCATCTCTGTAAAGCGCTTATCACTATCTTCGCGCATCTCTGTGAAGCGCCTATTCATCTCCTGTATGAGGCCCTTTTGTCCCTCTTGCATCTCTGTAAAGCGCCTATTCATCTCCTGTATGAGGCCCTTTTGTCCCTCTTGCATCTCTGTAAAGCGCCTATTCATCTCCTGTATGAGGCCCTTTTGTCCCTCTTGCATCTCTGTAAAGCGCTTATCACTATCTTCGCGCATCTCTGTGAAGCGCCTATTCATTTCCTGAATGATGGCCTTTTGTCCCTCTTGCATCTCTGTGAAGCGCCTATTCATTTCCTGTATGAGGTCCTTTTGTCCCTCTTGAAGATGCTTCTGCCCCTCCTCTAGGCGAATAGTCCGTTTCTCTAGACGAATGCTTCTTTCCTCTAGCCGGATAACCCGATCCAGAAGTTCCAGCCGCTTCTGTTGATTAAGCGCGGCAATATCACTCTCCTTCTGAGAGGGTTGGTGTGCCGATGTTTTGGTAATTGCCTGCTCTACTAGGGTGCCAACCAGCTGCTCAAGAGCTTGGCGCTCGGCTCTCTCTATCATGTCCTAGGTTACTCTCCCCAACTGAAATGGGCAAGCCACTTGGTGCCCGGTCGTTCCATATATATATTCATTAACCATACTTTCGTTACCTCTACTATATAGTAGGGAGAAAAATGGCGGATTGCTTTAACAAACTTTAATATTTTCTCTATTTTCTGAGCCATTATTCCTAATCTATTATTCCTGAGTTATGGATTGGTGAGGCCGCCCTTTATCCATTACACTATCCACAACCTAAGGCTAAGCCGCTACGCGCGCCGTCTGCGTAGCTCAGGCCTACTTAGCTTATACTAATTAGCTTATACTAATTAGCTTATACTAATTAGCTTATGGAGCAGTAAGAATGGCGCCGTTACGCCCACCGCTACAAAGATGGAGCCTCCGCAGATGATGTCCCGGTGGCGTTGCGAAGTGCTGCGGCTGCTCCAGCTTTGGCCGTTGCCACTGGTGAGAATGGCGCCTCCCGCGTCTAGCGCTGCTCCGGCAACTTGGTGCGCAAAAACCAGTAGGAAGCGTTCCACATACTCTCTACGCGGTTTTTTGAATAGGGGCTATGCAAAAAAAATAGGGAAGGGTTAAAACCCCTCCCCATCCTATTCTTAACCGCTCTTCTCTACCTCTGTTCTTTTGCGGCTATCTACTATTGATAGCGGATTGCATAAAGAGCATCACCGCCCGTTCCCACCATATAGAGGGTGTTACTAATGGCGGCTAGTCCGGTTGGGTTGTTTTCGCTCACGCCAAAGTTGGCTGCACTGCCCACCTGGGTTGCCATACCGGTAGTAGTGTTTAGGGTATAGAGGACATCGGTGCGCTCTCCCACCATATAGAGGGTGGTGCCGATGGCGGCTAGGTCGTTTACTTGATCTTCGCCCTCGCCAAAGCCGGCGGGCGTACTTCCCACCTGGGCTGCCATACCATCGTCGGCAGTCCCATCAGCGGGATCAATGTTGAGGGTATAGAGTGCATTTGCTGTCTGTCCCACCATATAGAGGGTGGCGTCGATGGCGGCGAGACCGCTTGGGAAGCGTTCGCTCACACCAAAGCCGGCAGACAGACCTCCTACCTGCATTGCCCTACCATCGTCGGTGCCATCATCAGGGTCAATGTTGAGGGTATACAGGACACCATTAACAATTCCCACCATATAGAGGGTATTACCGATGGCGGCTAGGCCGGTTGGTGCTGTTTCGCCCACGCCAAAGCCGGCAGACAGACTTCCCACCTGAATTGCCATACCATCAGGGGTACTATCATCAGGATCAATGTTGAGGGTATACAGGAAATCAGCTTGGAGTCCCACCATATAGAGGGTGTTATCGATGGCGGCTAGGCCGAATGAGCCGGTTTCGCCCACGCCAAATTCGGTTACCATGCCTATGCGGGTGGCCTCTCCTACCGCTACCTGCTCACAGCTTGTGCCAACTACATCAGTGGTGCCATCAAGTCTATAGAGTAGATCACAGCTAGCACAACGGGTTAGACCATCGGCAGTGGCATCTCTGAGAGATGAGGCGCTGCCGTTGGTACAGACATAACCGGTGCCACCCCCTCCACTAGAGGCAGCCGGACAGGCTACCAATACTACCAGGGCCGCCAATGTCACTAGCACCCCTAGAGTGCCTCCAAGCACCCTCCCCTTAAGCGGGGAGACGTGGTTCTCTCTCTGGCAAGTATTAAGAGAGCTTAATCTCTCTCTCTCTCTCTCTCTCTGGCAAGTCTTAAGAGCGCTTGCTGTCTCTTTCTCTCCTAAAAGGAAAGAAATTGGATTATGTAATATCATTACTATAATCCTCCTTGTTTATATTTATTTGGTAGGCACCTAATGAACTATAGCTAGGGGAGAGGAGCATAGCTTCCCTCCGCATAGTACACTATAGCCAACTGGTGCATTACCATAGGTATAAGTATACCCTATTGGATATATTAATGGCAAGTGAAATGGGGAATCTTGTAAAAGAAAGTTGAAATTTTCCCTTTGAAAGAAAGATGAAAATGTCACTGCTCCTCCAAGTACACTCAGGTACACTGGAGGATTATGAAATTAGTGACATTACCTATGAGTACCAAAGAGGTACGATATTTGCCAGCCGGTATCCGGCTTGCCACACAAACGACCTCATACAAAAATGAGGCAGAGCGCTGCGGGGTAACCCTTAGGCATATGAGAAGACTTTTTTAAGAAAATGCAGGAAAATAATGGGCCGGTAATTTTATTTTCTTGCGCTACCGGAATAATGAGAGAGTATTTTTATTTTTTTAACCCCCGAAAGCTAGCATAGCTCTTATTTTTTTATGATACCAATTATGGCCTCGCTCTCCTAGGCGCAGGAGATGAGCGCTCAAAGGCCTATAGTACCAATCCCAGGCGCCGGCGCGATGCACAATGGCCCCTCCAAAGCCCACCTTAAAGCGATACAGTCCCGACATGGCATGGCGCGGATCGTGGCGGGGCGGTATACCGTAGAGGTCATAGTAGCGGCACCCCCTTTCGCGGGCCAACTGCATGCCCCGCCACTGGAGGAGGTAACCGGCCATCCAGTTGCGTCGCCTATTGGAAGAGGCGCCATAGAGATAGGTGGCCATATTGCCCCAGATGGCCACAATAATCCCCGACAGACACTCTCCCTCAGCCTCTGCCAAGAGCATAAAGAGCTGGGGATGCCGCTCGGCACTACTCTGCATAGTTTCAAAGAGGGCACGATAATACTCAAGGGAGTGAATGGCAATTTTATCTCGGGCAGCTGTCTCTTGGTAGAGTGCATACCATTGTGGAAGTTCCGCAACCGTTGCCATACGAATAGTTACCCCTTTGCGCTCTGCCAGCCGTAGGTTGTAGCGCGTCTTAGCGTGCATGGCCTTCAGTAGCTCCTGGTCGCTCGGCCCCAGCTCTACAATGGTGGTGTCGGGCGGCTGAATATTTACCGGAGCCGGGTGTAACTGTCGTAGTGGACAGGGGGCTAGGGTATGGTCGTAGAGGGTATCCCAGCGCATCAGTACCGTATCGGAGGGAAGATGAGGGGCTATTGCTCTACTTAATTGATGCAGCTGCTGACTGCTCTGCGCAGCGTTGCGGGTTGGGAGGGCCTGCGGGGGCGCCTGAGGAGCATAGGCAATACGTAGCTTGCCTCTGAAGAGACTACGACTTAAGACCAAGAGGGGAAGAGGGGGGCTACCCGCTATCTCAAAGAGATGGTAGCTCCAGCCAAATTGCGCCTTAAAGCGGGCCCACTGAAGCGTCTGAAGCAGGGAGGAGCTGTTCAGTTGGAGATAACGCGTGGGCGATGTCGGCGCTATCTGCGTGGAGCTACTAAATGACCTTGCCGCGAGCAAGAGCTGGCACCCTCAGCGGTTTTCCCTGACAGAGCAGCGGACGCTCCCCCACCATGACCGTATGCTCCACTACCTCTATTGGAAATCTCTGAAAATATTTAATTGAGAGGGGAGGAGCCTTATCTGGTATATCGGGCATATTCCCCTGCTCATCGGCCAGTGCTATTGGGGTACCAGGAGAGGCCTCTACCGTAAGAGGTATGGGAACTCGCTCTTCCCCTTCAGCGGCTAGCAGCATCCCCTGACTAGCTATGCCGCGCAGGGTGGCCGTTTGGAGATTATTCACTATCACCACTGTTAAGCCTAATAGCTCCTCGCGGCGATAGTAGGAAGCCAAGCCAGAGACTATTTGGCGGGGATTACCGCTGCCATCATCTATCTGCTCTACATAGAGCTTATCGGCTGAGGGGTGTCTAGTAACCTGCTCTATACGAGCGCTAATAAGCTGCACTTCAGCATTAAACTTATGAAGAGGCGGGGAGTTAGATTGTAGCGTTGAACTCTCCGGAGGCGGAGATTGGGCTGAGGGTCCATAGCGTTGGCGCATCTCCTGAATCTGCGCTCTCTCTAAGGGTCTAAAGAGCGGCTGAGGCTTCCCTATTGCTCCTTGGAGTGGCGGCTGCTGGAGCATCTCCCATGATAATTGCTGATCTATAGCCAGCTGCTGAGCAATCTGCTGTGCAGTATGGGGCATAAAGGGAGAGAGCATCACCGCTAAATTGCGGACAGTTACAGTGAGAAGCGATACTATCTGGAGCGTAAAGGCTGTAGTAGGTGATTTCCAGGGCTCGTGGCGTTGAAAGAGCTTATTGCCCAAGTCTGAAATACTGCATAGGCGATGCAGCGCGGCTCGAATCTCAGCCCGCTCCATATGCTCCTGATAGTCGCGAATGGCCTCCTGCATCTGCTGATTAAAGCGCGCCTTAACCTCTACGACTTGGGCCGGCTCCTTTTGCGGCGGGGGTATTTTCCCCTGGTAAAACTTGTGAATAAAGCTGATAAGGCGATTGAAAAGATTGGCCAGATTACCAATAAGCTCCGTATTAATGCGCTGATAAAAATCATTCCACCTAAAATTATAGTCCGAGCGTTCGGGGCGATTGTAAAGCATGTAAAAACGCCACATATCGGGCGGGATACCACTGTTTACCGCGTCGCTGCCAAACACGCCCACTTCGCGGCTCTTAGAAAACTGCCCCCCCTCGTAATTGAGATACTCGGTAGATGAAATATGGTGTACTAAGCTCCACCGCTCACCGGTACCTAGTAGTGTTGCGGGAAAAATAACCGTATGAAAGGGGATGTTATCCTTCCCTACAAACTGGTAGAGCTCTACATGCTCAGGATCCTGCCACCAGCTGCGCCACTCTGGGGTATGTTGGGCAGTGATGGAGATATAGCCGATGGGCGCATCAAACCAAACATAAAAGACCTTACCGCGATAGCTCTTTAAGGGTACTGGTATGCCCCATGAGAGATCGCGAGTAATGGCGCGCTCCTTTAATCCGTCGCGTAACCAGGCTTCAGTCATGCGGGTGGCATTCAACGCCCAGCGTTCACTGGCGCGGCTCTCTTTTAGCCAGGTCTCTATCTGCGGTAGAAGACGGGGAAGATTGATGTAGAGATGGCGGGTAGCGCGCAGCACTGGCTGGGTGCCATCAAAAATACTTTTAGGACTGAGTAAATCAGTGGGGTCTAGCAGCTTACCGCAGTTCTCGCACTGATCGCCTCGGGCATGCTCATAGCTGCAGTGGGGACAACGGCCAGTTACATAACGATCAGCCAGAAACATCTGCATCTTTTCAGAATAGAGCTGTTGAGTCTCCCGCGGGAGTATATATCCTCGGGCATTAATCTTCTTAAAGATATCCTGAGTTATCTCAGTATGCACCGGATGGGAAGAGCGGCCAAAATGGTCAAAGGATATTTCAAACCACTGATAGATATCTCGATGAATTGCAAAATAGCGGTCACAGAGCGCTTGGGGCTCAATACCCTCTTGGCGAGCACGGGTCTCAGCTGCGGTACCATATTCATCGGTACCACAGATGTAGAGCGTCTCATAGCCGCGCAGGCGACAATAGCGGGCAAAAACATCAGCTGAGAGCACCTGAATAAGATTACCCAGATGCGGCTCATTATTTACATAGGGGAGAGCTGAGGTAATGAGACGCCTTTTCAGAGATTTACCTATTCTTTATCCTTGATCAAGGGTGGTCATTTTCTTCCTAAGTCCACTGAGTGGCATGGTGCCAAAGATGTAATCCCATAGAGGTATGCTGACCCCAAAACGCATATTGGGACATTTTACATGGTGACGCATGTGCTGTCGGCGACACATTGCTAGATAGCCATTTTTAGAGCGGGAGTGATGCAAGTTGTAATGCACTAAATCATAGGCCAGATAGCCTAGCAGAAAGCCTGAATAGCTCACATCCAACCATAAAGGGCGACCTATTGCTACTGCCAGCACACAATAAAAAATACCATAAAAGAATGCGGCTAGGGGTGTGCTAATAGGTGGTGGCATAACCAAACGGCTTTTACACATGGGCTGCGCATGATGTACACCATGAAAGGTAAAGAAAATGCGCTTAAGGCGTTCGGTCCTGGGATGATAATGGAATATAAAACGGTGTAGAAAATATTCAATAAAGGTCCAGAAAAACCAACCAACAAAGAGCATAATGAGCAGCTGCCAGATGGGATTCTGCGCTAGCGCATTACGATAGATACCTCGACTCATAAAAAAGAGTACGATGGGTAGCCAGACAAAGATCACCATTTTAGGTGAAATATGGCTAAAAAATTCTAAAAAATTGGAGCGGAAAAGACGAATGGGCTCCACAGTATGTACGACTCGCTTAGGAGAGTGATCTTCCTCTTTTCCTGTTTTCTGTATAGTTCTTTCCATAATAATATTCCTCCTCTTAATTCTAGTTCTAACCTTAAAGGCAAACCCTTAAATAAATTATAGCACTGAACTTTTAATAAATGCAAGTAGTTGTACCCTTTTCATGAAAAAAGTTAAAAATATTACTGCTCCTCCAGGTACACTCAGATACACTGGAGGATTATGCAAGCAGTAACATTATATATGAGTACCATAGAAGTATGATATATGCAAGCCGGTATCAGACTTGCCACAAAAACGACCTCAGGTAGAGATGAGGCAGAACGCTATAAGGTAACTCCTGTGGCATATGCGAAGGCTCTTTATGTGCGGGAGAGAGAGGGTTGAAACGATGTTGGCCACCGCACCAAGATCGTCCGGGCTCAAGAGAACAATTTTGACCCTCCCATTTCCAAAACCTTGACGGAGAGATGAGCTCTGATTGCACAAAAATAGCGCGTTGTGGCGCTGTCCAACCTATCCCTAGCGGGAGAAACTATGAAATTGCTATTTTTTTTTAAAACCACTTGACAATTTCTATCTATCTAAATAAACTTTACGAGTAATGAAAAAGATAGATAGCTTATATAAGCACCGGGCGCCAATTATTGCGGGTTGGATGATACTATTCTTTTGGGTAGGCTCTTTACCACTCTATAGTTTAAGTCTCTTTAGAGAAGCCGATGTTAAGGGCACAACCATACCCTATACCATTGTAGCCACAGTGGGCATGGTGGGGGATGTGGCGGCCCAGGTGGCTGGTCCCCGTGCCGTAGTAAAGACGCTTATACGCAGCGGAGTAGATCCTCATCTCTATGCGCCTACCCGCTCAGATGTCCAGCAACTCACCGAAGCAGATATGGTGCTCTATGTGGGGTTGCTCCTAGAGGGACGGATGAGCAGTATACTGACGCGGCTACGGCGTAGAGAAGAGGCTATCCATGCGGTGGCAGATATTCTGGCGGAGAGAGGCGCCCTGCCTCTAATTAGCAGTGGAGAGCATTTTGATCCCCATATCTGGATGGATGTATCGCTTTGGGGACAGGTGGCATTGGAGATTGCCAATATTCTTAGTGACTTTGACCCTAGGGGAGCTGAGGGCTACCAAAGACGCGCCACCCAGTATCGCCAGCAACTAGAAGTGTTAGGAAATTATATACAAGAGGTTATTGCCAGCATTCCCATATCCCAACGGGTATTGGTAACTGCCCATGATGCCTTCAGCTATTTTGGACGCGCCTATGGAATCCGGGTAGAGGGTATTCAGGGCATAAGTACCGAAAGCGAAGCTGGCATACGGCGTATCAATCAGTTGGTTGCATTTTTAGCAACCCGTAGCGTACCGGCGGTCTTTATAGAGTCATCGGTACATGATAAAAATGTACGAGCGCTTATTGAGGGGGTAGCCTCTCGCGGTGGTCAAGTGCGTATTGGTGGCACGCTCTACTCTGATGCTATGGGCGCAGCTGGAAGCTACGAGGGCACCTACATTGGCATGCTGGATCATAATGCAACCATTATTAGTCGCGCTCTAGGTGGAAGCGCCCCTCTTCAAGGGCTCAATGGGAGGTTAAAAAAGCAATGAGTAATCAATCAGCTATCTCGATCTCAGATCTCACTGTGGCCTACCAACGAACGCCAGTATTGTGGGATCTGCATCTAGAGATACCGCCCGCTAATTTGGTGGGCATTATTGGTCCTAATGGCGCCGGTAAGAGCACCCTCCTGAAGGCGATTATGAATATAGGCCCCTCATCCAGCGGCCGCATACTTATCTATGGCGAACCCTACACCCTCCAACGGCCGCTTATTGCCTATGTGCCTCAGCGTAACAGTGTTGATTGGGACTTCCCGGTAAATGCGCTGGAGGTAGTAGCTATGGGCCTCTATCGTCAAATTGGCTGGTTTCGCAGAGTAAATGCCAAACATCGCCAGCAGGCACTGGCGGCGTTGCGCAGTGTGGGTATGGAGAGCTATGCCTATCGGCATATTAGTAAGCTGTCGGGTGGCCAGCAGCAACGGGTTTTTCTAGCGCGAGCGCTAGTACAGGAGGCGCAAATTTTTCTGATGGATGAGCCCTTTGCTGGGGTAGATGCCAAGACTGAACAGGCAATTGTAATCCTGCTACAGGAACTACGTCAACGTCATAAGACGGTGGTAGTGGTGCATCATGATCTGCGAAGTGTACCACAATACTTTGATTCGGTAATTATGCTTAATCGAGTATTGATTGCCGCCGGCGCAACCACTGAGGTATTTACCGAAGAAAATATCCATCGCTGTTACGGAGGTAAGATGGAGGTTGCCAAGCCCGTCAAAGCACTTCATTCGCTAGTATGATAGATATTCTATTACTGCGTGATTACAACACCCGCATAGTGGTACTGGGGACTTTGGCATTGGGGATCAGCTGCGGGGTCTTGGGGGTTTTTCTACTGCTACGAAAACGGGCGCTTTTAGGAGATGCCCTGAGCCACGCGGCTCTGCCGGGCATTGGAATAGCCTATCTCCTCATGTATTCCCTATGGGGTACGGGAAGAAATCTATTAGGGCTATTGCTAGGCGCAGCCTTGAGCGCCTTTCTGGCTATGGGAGTATTACTGCTGCTTCGCCGCTATTCAAAATTAAAGGAGGATACCATTATTGCGTTGGTGCTGAGCACCTTCTTTGGATTGGGGATAGTATTGTTAAGTATAATTCAGAAGAGCCCTCAGGGCCACGCAGCCGGGTTACAAAATTTTATCTATGGTGATACCGCCTCTATGATACGTGCCGATCTATTACTTATGTCGCTGGTGTCGCTTCTGCTGTTGCTCTGCAGCTTGGCACTCTTTAAGGAGATTGGTATTGTTACCTTTAATCAGGATTATGCTGCCTCCCTGGGCTATCGACCACTCTATATAGATATAGCGGTAATCTGTATGACGGTGCTGCTTACAGTGGTAGGTCTACAGGCAGTGGGATTGATACTTATGATTGCTCTGTTGATTGTGCCAGCAGTGGCGGCTCGCTTCTGGGCGCAAAATCTGAGGAGCATGTGCCGCTTGGCAGCGCTCTTTGGGGCGTTGAGCTGCTATTGCGGCGCGCTATTAAGTGCCCGCATTGAGGAGTTTCCGGCGGGCGCAGCTATCGTACTGGCCGGTGGTATAATTCTGATCTTCAGTATTTTGCTGGGCAAAGAACGTGGGTTGATGTTAGGGCTATTGCGAAATTTCCGCCAACATCGGGAGGTAATGCTGCACCGGCTCTTTCTGGCATTACGCTACCACTACGATCTTAAGCGTCTCTCCCAATCGCATAATGTTGCAGACTATCTGACAGATTACCCCCATATTACCCATCATTGGCTTGCAAATCAGATGCGCCTTCCTGAGCTAGGGGTGGCGCGCATTACTAGTCTGGCCTATCGCAAACAGCTTTTGCGAAGAATGGACCGTAAGGCCTATCGTCTCACTACTGAGGGATTAACCAAAATGATTGAGGTAGTGCGCAACCATCAGCTCTATCATGCCTTTATCAGTCTCTACCCGCAGCGGGTGCCGGAGCTTAATCACAACGATGAATTCCTTATTGAAAAGATGCTCCCGCCCGAAGAGCTGCAAAGCATCTACCAATATCTCCAACGGGAGGAGGGGTATCTGCTACAGTTTTAGTGATCGACCCGGGCATATACTGAGATGAGCTATTACCGGGACTGCCGCAAAACTAGAGGTGAGAGAGTAATTGAATAATGATCTGGACTGATTTTGATAGTTGGATTGTGCTGATTGCTATTTTAAGCGCGCTCTGCTGTGCTATACCTGGTAACTTTTTGGTACTGCGCCGCCTCAGTCTGCTAGGAGATGCCATAAGTCATGCGGTGTTGCCCGGTATTGCATTGGCCTTTCTTTTTACCCAATCTAGATCAAGTCCGGTAATGTTTGTGGGGGCGGTAGCTAGCGGTTTATTGGTGGCACTGCTGAGCCGTACGGTTCATCGACGGGCACGGGTAGAGGAGAGTGCCGCTTTGGGCGCCATGTTTTCGATAATGTTTGCTATAGGGTTAATACTTATTGTGAGAGGAGCCCATGCGGTTGATCTTGATCCTAGCTGCGTACTTTACGGAGCGTTGGAATTGGCGCCCTTGGATACCGTGCTCATAGCGGGGTGGGAGATCCCCCGCTCCCTACCGCGCTTATCGATTATTCTATTGGTCAACATTGTTACCATTGTGCTCTGCTATAAAGAGCTGGAGATTAGCTCCTTTGATTCTGATTTTGCAACCAATACCGGCATTCGTACCTCATTGCTTCACTATCTCTTTATTGCCCTGATTGCTATCACCACAGTAGCGGTTTTTGAATTGGTGGGAAGCATAATAGTCATTGCCATGCTAGTAGCGCCAGCAGCTACTGCCTCATTACTTACCCATCGTTTGCGGACCATGATGGTATTGAGCGCCATTTTAGCTGTTATTGCGGCGGTGGTTGGATATCTGGCCGCTATCTTGATACCACCATTCTTTGGTGTAGCAGATATCAATGCCGCGGGCAGCATGGCCTTAGTCTCCGGCCTTCTGCTAGCGATAGCGCTGTTAGTTACTCGTCTGCCTTTTCGCCTCCGCCGGGCGTCGACGTAACAATACCACATTCTCAATGTGGGTAGTATGTGGAAACATATCGATAGGTTGGACACGCATAACTAGATAGCGCTGTGCCAAATAGCCCAGATCTCTGGCCTGGGTAGCGGGATTACAGCTAATATAGAGGATGCGCTGTGCCGGCCGCGCCACCAGCTGCTCACACACCGCCGGACTTAATCCCACGCGTGGGGGATCTACCACAATAAGATGAGGGGTCTGTAAAAGGGAATGGGGAGTTGCTAGCCACTGAGCCACATCGGCGCAGATGAAATGCGCATTTTTAATGTGATTAATGCTAGCATTATAGATGGCATTCTCTACCGCCTCAGGCTGTTGCTCTATGCCCCACAGCTGTTGACAAAAGCCGGCCATTAGCAGCGTAAGTGTGCCAATGCCACAATAGAGATCGTAGACCAGTTCATCTCCCTGTAATGCGGCCATCTCCAGCACCAAATGGCCAAAATGCTCTAGCTGTGAGGAATTGGTCTGGAAGAAGGATTTAGGATGAATATGTAGTGCCAGCGAGTGAAAGCGCGCTATCACTGTCTTCTGGCCGGCAAAATGATGCGCCGCATGCGCCTCAATAGAATCATTGGCTGACTCGTTGAGTATCCAATATAATGAGTGGATGGCGGAAAAGTGATTCCTTAGTGCGCTAAGTAGCGCCTGCCGCTGATCGGCCCTATGGCTACCGAACACCATGATTATCATACATTGACGCAGATTGGTAATTCGTATAATAAGCGAACGTAGCATTCCCCTTCCGCTTTGCCAATCATAGAAGCTGTAGTTATGTTGACGCGCCCATTCAGAGAGAAAGCGGCGTATTGCATTAGAGGGGGCAGATTGCAGCCAACAATGCTCTATGGCCACAATACGATTAAAGCGCCCTGGTTTATGAAAACCAACTGCGCGGCGCTCTAAGGAATCTCCGGTAGCTATTTCGGCGGCAGTCAGCCAGCGAGAGGCAGTAAAGGAGAACTCCAGCTTGTTGCGGTAGTAGCGTTGTTGAGGGCTAGCTATAGGTAGAGGTATGTCGGCCGGGCCAATAGCCAACAGATCGCCCAATGCCGGAAAAAATTGATTGCATACAAACTGGCGTTTGTAACGTAACTGATCGGGATAGGAGAGGTATTGCCAGCGGCAGCCACCACAGATACCAAAATGTTGACAGAAGGGGCTAATACGCTCTACCGAGCGGTGATGCCAACGAGCAGCCTCTCCAAAGAGGTGGCTGCGCCGTCTTTTTGTTACCACTACATCTACCACCTCACCGGGCAAGGCCCCCGCCACAAAGCAGACCTGTCCCTTATGGCGGCCAATGCCATAGCCATGTTGCTCTAGTGACTCAATGGCTAGCGCCGGAAGTAGCTTAGGAGGAGCTATGGCCATGGACAGCAGCCAATAGCTCTATGTAGCGGCGCGGCTCAATGTGGCCTTTCTCAATATTAAGGAGCGTAAGCAACCTATGAAAGTCTCTTTCAACTGCCAGTTGCTGTTGCTGACTAAATTTTTCCGCTTCAACAAGATACTCAATCTCAATAAAACAACCTATATCTTTTACGGTTACTAGCTCTACAGTATAATCCTGCCATCGCCAACTCTCACCAATTTTGTCTTTCTGAATGAAGAGATGTGCTCCCAACTGCCGCATAAAATGCGCAAAGTGATCTGGTTCGGAAACCATAAACTCCACCTCTTGATTAATCTCCAAGCCCCTCTCAAGGCGACGCTGCTTCATGGTGCACCGCGTCTCTGCTCCCTCCTGCCGAAGACGGAAGGTATGCCGGCCTGCGGTAGTTTCAATACTGTAGTAACTGTCGTGGCGATCAATGGCCTTCTGATAGGTAGCTAGCGGCGCCAGTTGTTTCCGTACCTCATCTATGCGCGCTACATGCGCTTTAATCTCTATCTCTACCATGCTATAGCACTCGGTTATTCCCCTACCGACAACTGTCTGATAACGCTCCGATTAGACTACGCAAATATTATCGTCTTGTTGTTGTATACCAGTATTCGCCGCTCAAGATGTAGACGTAATGCTCTGGTCAACACGGTTCGCTCTAAATTTTTCCCCTTGCGTATCATCTCGGCCACTGAGTCACGGTGCGAAACGGGTGTCACATCCTGCGCAATAATTGGTCCCTGATCCAATTCGGATGTCACATAGTGACTGGTGGCGCCAATCACCTTAACCCCCCGATTAAATGCCTGATGGTAGGGCCGAGAGCCCACAAAGGCTGGTAGGAAACTATGATGAATATTAATTATTTTCCACGAATATTGCTTTACAAAATCCTCTGAGAGGATCCGCATATAGCGCGCCAGCACAATACACTCCACCTGCTGCCCCTGTAGCAGCTGCAGCTGCTCTTTTTCGGCGCTCTCAGTATTCTCTCTCTTTACGGGGGTATAGTAGAAGGGAAGGGAAAACCACTGGGCCACTTCTTCAGCCTCTTGATGGTTGCTGATAATCGAAGTGATGATGCACGGTAGCTCTCCCTCTCGCCATTGTAGAAGCAGATCGTAAAGGCAGTGCTGCTGCTTAGAGACCATAATGCTTAAGCGCGGCAGGTGCTCCAATGAGGCTATTTGATAGGAAAGTTGAAACTGCTCTATGCAATCCTGAAATTGCTGCTCAAGGAGGGCGCAGCTATTTTCGTTAGTGACTTTTCCATGGGGCGCCAAGGCCTGCATCCGCTCTTCGCTCATCTCCCAAGAGACCCGCATAAAAAAGATATCATCCTCCCGCTCATGATGCTGTATGGAGTCATTGATGTTGCCACCCAATGAATAGATACGCCCTACCACTGAGGCTACAATGCCGCTTTGATCGGGGCAGGAGAAGAGTAAGACATAATGCTGCAGGGCCGCCATGGTTAGAGGGGGTGCGACATTATGTTATTGTTTGACACGTGATTGGGCTGCCACCGCTGCTGCAGCCCGTTGTGCCGCCTCAACATCACCTAGGTAGTGGTGACGAAGCGGGGTAAGCTCTTCAGATAACTCATATACAAAGGGGATACCGGTCGGTATGTTGAGTCCCACAATCTCTTCATCAGATATGACATCTAGATATTTCACAAGCGCTCGCAATGAATTTCCATGTGCTACAATAGCCAGCGTTCCCTGCGCGCGGAGCGCAGGCACTATCTGCACCTTCCAGTAGGGAATTACCCGTGCTACCGTATCTTTGAGCGATTCGGTAGCGGGAAGTAGATGTGGTTCCACATCACCATAGAGATCATCATGACCGGGATGGCGACTATCATCTGGCTTAAGGGGCGGGGGTGGTATATCATAGCTACGGCGCCATATTTTGACCTGCTCTTCTCCTACTTCGGCTGCCTTCTCGGCCTTATTATATCCCTGGAGATCGCCATAATGGCGCTCATTGAGTTGCCAGGCCCGCCGTATCTCCACCTGTTTCTCAAGACCTATAGTGCGCAACATAATTTCTAGGGTATGCACTGCTCGCTTTAGGTAAGAGGTAAAGGCAACCGAGAACTGTAGTCCGGCCTCCTGCACTAACTTCCCTGCCTGTTGCGCCTCTTTCTCTCCGCGCTGCGAAAGACCAACATCGGTCCAACCAGTAAAGCGGTTGCTCTTGTTCCACTCGCTCTCACCGTGCCGTACACATAATAGCTTATACACGCCACTACTTTATCATTGATAGCGATTGATAACAAGCTAGGGAATGTTATTTGGGGCTGTTCCACTTAACCAATTTTTGCCATTCCCTATGGTAAGGAGGTGTGAAGGAGGAGCAGTGACATTTTCAACCTTCTTTTACAGTTTTCTTAAAGATACTTATATACTTGACAACCTTATTATTTAACAGCTTTACTTATTTCTTGATATAACAAATGAATAGAATGCATTTTACTGGGGGGTAATGTATGCTTAAAGTCACTATTACTTCCCCTTCTCATTGGCGTTAACGTTATGTCTGTTAACTCATTCTTTGGGTATATTTTGATATACAGATCAGCAGGGGCAATCCCAAACAATAGCAAATATTGATACTTTGTGTCATATCGTATGCCATTAAATTGAAAATTGCCACTTTTGTCCAAAGAAGCTGTTTTAACTTCAAATGTTTTACCATTTACAGTTACATCAAACTGCCCTCTGCGTTTTGGTAAGTGACTAACCCCCAAAAATCCTAACCGCTCACATGCCATTTCTATAAATAACTCCCCTAAATTACCTGTATCAGTAGCAGACAAATATTTTATATGCTCAAAATGTGCTCGTACCCATTGGCTTGTTTTTTGTACCTCATCCCATTTCTTTGCTAATAGCTCAGCGAATAACTTTTTTAGCAACTTAATAATCCTTCGCTATATAAACCGCTATAAATAGAATACATACCTAAATGCTTACAATGATTAGTAGCCCGCAATGCATGTTTATCCCAATCAACACGCTTTAACATTTGCTTAATTCTTGGCTTTTCTCTCTTTATGATGATCCCATACCCTGACCCATATTGAACCTGTTCAAATGTGTTAACTATCGTGGGGGAACGGTAGTAAGTAGATTGTAAAAAACAATCATACAAGTGAAGTTTATCTAGTCCGCAACGACGTGCTGGAGCAGTACAAACAGTATATATATCAACATACTCTTTTATTTTATTGACTGGCACAATATCAGATATTGGGGTTGCAATACCCTTTTTAATCCATATTTGGAATACTGTATTGATACTAACCATATTTCCGTCAGGGCGAGTAAATATATCAGCAGGTAATTCTTTACTCACTATTAAGTCCATATTCTTAACTCTACTCTTGGCACTTCCTTTGCCGTTGCTAGCAAAATACATGGGTAACACAAACCCAACCGCACTACAAAACTCCGCACATCGATTAATAAAAGATAACGCTAACCATGACCTTACACCAAAAGGAGGATTGCCTATTGCAATATATTTTAACTTTCTATTTGGCTCATAATCAAAAAAATTAAGTATTTTAATATCAGGATGCGTAGTAGATATATCCATACCTATTCTATTAGAGGGTAATAAATCATAAAATACCCCCTCTCCCGCGCTTGGCTCTATAAATGTATAATCATTAATATCTATGCCAACAGTTCCCAATGTGTCTATTAAATAATCATAGCACATTTTTGCTATACGCACATCTGTATAATACGCGTCTGCTTCTATTGAATATTTACCTTTAATTACCCATGATGGTACAAGAGATGCAGGTATTATATCAGTATGCATTGCCCCTCCTCCCATAATTAATTATACTATATGTTATGATTACCCGCAAACAATAGATTAAGAAATTTGGTATTCCTTTTGTATCAATAATTGACATGGTAATAGAGCAAGCAAAGCAAAAAATACCCGCTCACCCCGATGATTGTAACGAAACACAAACTCGTCAAGATAGCATTGCAGATACTTCTTTGAAACACCACGATACGTCCCATCCAAAGAACGCTTAATATTACTCCAAAGATTTTCAATATTATTTGTATGGACATCTCCTCGTACATATTCTCCTTTACCATGTGCAACAACTTTATGTTGTATATTTCTGTTTTTTAACTTCATGTAAGCCGTCCATTCGTCTGTTATTACTCTGCTATTATTTCTATCTAATGTATCATTAATAAAATTAGGGGCTGTTCCACTTAACTGATTTTGGGCCATTTCCTATGGTAAGGAGGCGTGAAGGAGGAGCAGTGACATTTTCAACCTTCTTTTACATTCTCTTGACAATATAGAGTTCTTAACTACAATTGGCACTATGAGAAAGATAATCTTAAATATGGTAATCTTAAATATAAAGAAAGGGAGAAACTTATTATGATTAGAAATAAGAATCTTTACGGCGCCCTAGGGTCCGCCGGGGTGCTGTTGGTGGCCCTGGTAGTATTGGTAGCCTGTCCGGCTGCCCCTAGTGCAAGCCCTCGTTATGCCTGCGCCAATGGCACCGGCGCCGATGCCACCTTTGATGCCGCAGCTGGTGGTCTAACCCGCTGTGTAAGCTGTAATAGCGGGTGGTATCTCATGACTGCGCAGCAGCGCTGTGTTAATGAACTTCTTACCAACGTGGACAATGTGACCGATGCCGGAACTCTGGAGCTTGAGGGCGCTACTTCAGTCACCACAGCAACCATAGGCGGCACCACTTATCTCTTTGTTGCGGGATATGTTGATAGCGGTGTGAGCGTCTTTTCGATTGCCAATGACGGTACTCTTACCAGTGTGTATGATGTTACCGATGATGCAACCCTAGCGCTTAATGGCGCTATTTCAGTCACCACAGAAAGCATAGGTGGCAGCTCCTATCTCTTTGTTGCAGGAGAGCATGATGATGGCGTGAGCGTCTTTTCGATTGGCAACACCGGCGCGCTTACCAGTGTGTATGATGTTACCGATGATGCAATCCTAGCGCTTAATGACGCTGACTCAGTCACCACAGAAACCATAGGCGGTACGTCCTATCTCTTTGTTGCGGGATTTAGTGATAATGGTGTGAGCGTCTTCTCGATTGGCACCGGCGGCGCGCTTACCAACATGCACAATGTTGGCGATAGTGCAACCCTGGAGCTTGAAGGCGCTACTTCAGTCACCACGGCCACCATAGGCGGTACGCCCTATCTCTTTGTTGCGGGATTTAGGGATAATGGCCTGAGTGTCTTTTCGATTGGCACCGGCGGTGCGCTTACCAGCGTACACAATGTGACCGATAATGGAAGCCTGCTGCTTGGGGGCGCTTATTCAGTCACCGTAGAAACCATAGGTGTTACGCCCTATCTCTTTGCTGGGGGGAATCGTGATAGTGGCGTAGGCGTCTTTTCGATTGCCGATAGCGGCGCGCTTACCAACGTGGACAATGTTGCCGATGATGCAGACCTAGCGCTTAGTGGCACTATTTCAGTCACCACAGCAACCATAGGTGGCACCCCCTATCTCTTTGCTACGGGATCTCTTGATAATGGCGTGAGCGTCTTTTCGATTGGCAACACCGGCGCGCTTACCAACGTGGTCAATGTGACCGATGCTGGAAGCCTGGAGCTTAATGGCGCCATTTCAGTCACCACGGCCACCATAGGCGCTACCACCTATCTCTTTGTTGCGGGATATGGTGATAATGGCGTGAGTGTCTTTTCGATTAATGAATAGCGCGCCACTCCTATGATCAATTATGCTCACAATTATGCTCACAATTATGCTCAATAGAGAGGGAGCGCTAGTTCCCTCTCTATTTTAATACTCCGTCAGCACACCCCATTAGCGCACCCCATCAATGCTTAGCGGCGATCTGCTAGGATAGCTGATAGTTAAAGAGCGCCGCTCGCTATTTAATGTAACACTCTATGCTCCGCGCCTGCGCGCTATTCATGGAAAAGGCGCTTTTTTCAACGTTCTAGCGGATCAAATCCTGATTGCCCTCTATGCGATTCGCTATCAATATTAGGCATCCTCAAAGGGACCAGAGATAGGCTACCGGCGACTAAATATGGATCAAGGAGCAGTTGGAAAGGCTCCCTAAATCCGATTTAAGTAATGGCTTAGAGAGCGTTTTAATCTCTCTACTGTATTTTTGTGCAAAAACATTGCCAAAGAACATCGGTCAGCTCTCGCTTTATTTTCCTTAATTTTTTTCTTAAAAGGTTCGCCCAATATAGGAATTTATAATATATTTCTATATAGTTGATAGTGTATATTCTTCTCTCCCTCTTAGTAAGGCTGAGAGAGTTTATACCCTGGTAACTTGTGCAATAAAAAAGCTAGAAAATTCTTTAATTCCCTAGCAAAGCCATGTTTATTGTCGCTATAAGGAGCAGAAGGCCATGGAAACACAAAAGCGGAGCCATAAATTAACAAAAAGTTCCCGTATAAAGATCTATCATCTGCTTCTGGCGGTGCTCCCGCTAGCGCTCCTTACTTGCCAAGAGACATTACTGATTTGCCGCGATCCGAACAATGGTAGCGCCTCTCTATGCTTTTATTATGTCTGCAACAACGGAACACCCGACCCAAGACTCGAATCATTAGCCCCTAATACTAATAGATGCATCAGTTGTAACGTGAACTATACCCTGGAAAACGGGGTCTGCCGCGCTAACAGCTATGTCTGTGCCAACGGCACCCCCTCATCTCTCAGAGATGTCGCTGTGGATGGTCTAACCCGCTGTATAAGCTGTGATAGCGGGTGGTATCTCAGGACTGCGCAGCAGCGCTGTGTTAATGAACTTCTTACCAACGTGGACAATGTGACCGACGCCGGAACTCTGGAGCTTAATGGCGCCTATTCAGTCACCACGGCAACCATAGGCGGCACTCCCTATCTCTTTGTTGCGGGATATGATGATAACGGCGTGAGCGTCTTTTCGATTGCCAATGACGGTACTCTTACCAATGTGCACAATGTGACTGATGCTGCAACCCTAGCGCTTAATGTCGCTATTTCAGTCACCACAGAAAGCATAGGCGGAACTCCCTATCTCTTTGTTGCAGGATATGACGATGATGGCCTGAGTGTCTTTTCGATTGCCAATAACGGTGTACTTACCAGCGTGTACGATGTGACCGATGACACAACCCTAGCGCTTAATGGCGCTATTTCAGTCACCACAGAAACCATAGGCGGCACCTCCTATCTCTTTGTAGCGGGACAGCTTGATGATGGCCTGAGTGTCTTTTCGATTGCCAATAACGGTGTACTTACCAGCGTGTACGATGTGACCGATGACGCAAGCCTGGAGCTTAATGGCGCTGCTTCAGTCACCACGGCCACCATAGGCGGCACCCCCTATCTCTTTGTTGCGGCACAGGTTGATGATGGTGTGAGTGTCTTTTCGATTGGCACCGGCGGCGCACTTACTAGCGTGCATGATGTGACCGATGTCGGAAGTCTGGAGCTTAATGGCGCTGCTTCAGTCACCACAGAAAGCATAGGCGGCACTCCCTATCTCTTTGTTGCGGGACGAGATGATGATGGTGTGAGTGTCTTTTCGATTGCCGATGACGGCGTCCTTACCAACGTGCACAATGTGGACGATGCCGGAAGCCTGGAGCTTAATGGCGCTATTTCAGTCACCACAGAAAGCATAGGCGGCACTCCCTATCTCTTTGTTGCGGGGCGGAATGATGCTGGCGTGAGTGTCTTTTCGATTGCCGATGACGGCATCCTTACCAACGTGCACAATGTGGACGATGCCGGAAGCCTGGAGCTTGATGGCGCTACTTCAATCACCACGGCAACCATAGGCGGCACTCCCTATCTCTTTGTTGCGGGGCGGAATGATAATGGCGTGAGCGTCTTTTCGATTAATGAATAGCGCGCCGCTCCTATGGTCAATTATACTCACAATTATGCTCAATAGAGAGGGAGCGCTAGCTCCCTCTCTATTTTAATACTCCGTCAGCACACCCCATTAGCGCACCCCATCAATGATTAGTGGCGCTCCGCTAGGATAGCTGGTGATTAAAGAGCGCCGGTTGTTATTTAATCCACCACTCTACGCTCCGCACCTACGCGCTATTCACGGAATAGCTGTTTTTTCTTCAATATTTTTTAATGTAGAGTGCTTTTTTTTCCTCTTATTAATAAAGGGGCTGTTCCACTTAACTGATTTTCGGCTATTTCCTATGGTAAGGGGGTGTGAAAGAGTAGTAGTGACATTTTCAACTTTTTTTACAAGAAAAATTCCTTAAAAAAAGCTTGACAAATTACAAATACTGTTATATCCTACGAATAATTAAGATATTTGGATTCATAAGGAATCCGTCTTCTAAAATAATATGGGTTGAAGGCCTGCGTTTAATCGCCGGCCTTCGGCTTTTAATTGCCCATTACCTATTCAACAGTCTCTGCATTTTTTATTGTAGGCAGGAGCCCAGCTCTCTGGTATTTTTTTTGTAGGAGTAGGCAATCAACTCTCGCTTCATTAATTTCTCTTAGGGCTTTCCATACTTACTACGCGCAATATTGAGAGAGGTCAGCATTTGCTCCCTACTCCGCTGCTGGATATAATGCAATTATGCGCGCCATAATTCTAGGATCTACCGGCTATAGCGGGGAATTGCTACTGCGCCTACTCTTGAAACATCCGGCAATAGAGGAGATAGTGCCTATCTCCTCTTCACAGGGGGGGCAAGCGCTGCCGCAGTGGCTTATGACTAGCCCGGATCATCGCGCCAAACTACAGGCCACGCAGGGGCGCTATGGCACCGAAGATGAATTGGAGAAATGGCGCGGCGAGGTGCTCTTTTCGGCATTGCCCCATCTGCGCTCAGCCACGGCCTGGGAGCTCCAGACAGCTCGCAGTGTGATTATTGATCTCTCTGCCGATATGCGCCTAAAGAATGTCCAGCTCTTTAAGCAGCTCTATGGCAGCCCTCCACCTTGCGAAACGCTACTACCACAGGCAGTCTACGGACTTACCGAACTAATGCGCCAGCAGATTAAAGAGGCCTCCATTATTGCCAACCCCGGTTGCTACCCCACCGCCATCCTGCTGCCGCTCCTCCCGTTGGTCCAAGAGGGGCTTCTTATTCGAGATATTCATATTGCCGCCATCTCTGGTACCAGTGGAGCCGGCCGTAGTGCCAAGGGCGCCCTTCTGCTAAGCGAGTGGGCTGAGAATTGCGGCGCCTATTCCAGCGGCAGCTGCCATCGACATTGGGGCGAACTACAGGAGCAGCTTCCTCAGCACCAGATATCATTTGTGCCTCATCTGGCACCTATGGCCCGCGGTATAGCTGCCACCATCTTTGCTACACTGCGCGCCGGCGCCGCTGAGCGGGATATTGTGGATATCTACAACCAACGCTATCATAGTAGCCCATTTGTGCGCCACCGGGGTCAGCAGTTGGTGCAGACTCTAGAGGTACGCGGCTCCAACCGCTGTGATTTTGGATGGCATGTAGAGGGGCAATCACTGGTTATCTGCTCGGTCATCGATAATCTGCTCAAGGGCGCCTCGGGTCAGGCAATACAGAATATGAATGTGCGCTTTGGACTGCCCGAGAGTAGCGGGCTTCCCCTAGAATGCCAGCTATAGTGAGAGATGCCACCACATGCCGCAGCTAGCATTCATTAAGATAGGGGGAGAGCTGTTACAGAAAAATGAGCAAATTGCGCTTATTGCTACTGAGATAGCCGCTCTCCAAAAGAGCCATCAGCTCCTTCCGGTGGTGCTGCATGGTGGCGGTCCACAGATTTCGGCACTCAGCCAGCGACTTAATATCGCGCCGCGCCTAAAGGAGGGGCTACGTATTACCAGCGATGCGGAGATGGAGGTAGTAGAGGCGGTGTTGGGTGGAATAGTGAATAACCACATAGTTCGTATTTTTAATCGAGAGGGACTACCGGCAGTAGGTCTCGGCGCAGCTTCGGCCCGATTATTGGTGGCCCGGCCACTCGCTATAGATGGCATCGCAACCCATACTGCCGGAGAGGTAGTTAACTGCAACCCACATATCCTGCAGCATCTTTTACCCAGCTATCTACCGGTACTTTCGCCTACGGTGGCTGACACCAACGGTCGCGCCCTTAATCTTAATGCCGATCAGGCCTCCCTGGAGATTGCTCACGCCTTGGGTGCCCATTGGCTGCTCTTTCTCTCCGGGGTGGAGGCGGTCTATGATAGCCAAGCGGCGCCTATAGGAGCGCTTAATAGCGGCGATATTGAGGCGCAGCTGGCCAACCGGAGCATCAGTCAGGGTATGGCCCTGAAGGTGCAGGTAGCTGCCGAGGCCCGACGGCGGGGAATTGCGCATACCTATATTGGCAGTTGCCAAAAAGCTGGCGATCTAAGGCGCATTGTGGATGGCCATCAGGGTACCCGCATAACATGAATGCCCCGCGTACGGTGACGGTGCCCTTTACCGCTAATTATGCCACTCAGCTGTTAGAGCTCAGCCATGGCCGGGGGTGCTGGCTCTGGGGCTCTGATGGCCGCCGCTATCTTGATTTTGGAAGCGGTATCGCGGTGAATGCCTTAGGTCATCTACCGCAGGGTTTGGCCCGTATCGTCCACCGCCAGATGAAGCACTTAGTGCATACCTCAAATCTTTTTGTAACCATACCAAGCCGCCGTTTAGCGGAAGAGATTCTGGCCTATCAACCCTTCGCAACCCGCACCATGCAGGCCATCTTTTTTGGCAACAGCGGCACTGAAGCCAATGAAGCGGCGCTTAAGTTTGCCTCCTTTTATCGAGAACCGACCTCGAAAGAGAGCTCTCGTCCTCCCCGCTTTGCCTGTTTTGAGGGCGCCTTTCATGGGCGTACCTTGGGATCACTCTCAGTGACGCCCCAAAAGAAATATAAGCGCTCACTTCAGCATCTAGTACGATCGCCGCTGGTATTGCCCTATAACCACATTGAGAGCCTGCATCGGCTCACTCCTAGCATTACCGCAGTTATAGTAGAGGTACTACAGGGCGAGGGAGGCCTGCGTTGCATTAGTCCCCAATTTGCCGCGCAGCTTAATCAACGTTGTCGTCAGCATAATATAGTGCTAATAGCCGATGAGGTGCAGAGCGCCTTAGGGCGCACCGGCACCGTCTATGCCTCAGAGCAGGTAGGGCTGGAGCCCGATATCATAACCTTAGCGAAACCATTGGGGGGCGGCTTGCCACTTTCAGCAACCTTAGTAACCCAAGAGATCAATAACGCCCTTGCGCCGGGGCTCCATGGCAGCACCTTTGGCGGCGGGCCGGTAGCTACCGCCGCCGGGCGTTATATGTGGCGCACCATAACTAATAGCCGTTTTCTAGATCAGGTACAGCAGCGCGCCCGCTACCTAGAGACGCATTTGCACAATTTGGCACAACGCTATAAGGTAATAGATGAAATAAGAGGGATGGGAATGTTACGAGGCATAGTATGCCACGCTAGGATAGCAATACCCACAATGATACAGGAGGCGCTAGAGCAGGGGCTTATTATCTTACGCTCCGGCGAACAGGTGTTGCGGATAGCCCCGCCTCTGAACATAACTAAAAGAGAAATTGATCACGGCTGTGCCATACTGAGTCGGCTATTGGCCCGAGCCGAAGCGGAAGATCTTAAATGAAGGCAGTTTTGGCCTACTCGGGGGGTTTGGATACCTCGATCATCATCCCCTGGCTCATTGAACATTACCATTGCGAAGTGATAGCGGTCTGTGTTGATCTAGGCAGCGTAAAAGATCCACAACGACTCCATCAACGGGCGTTGCAAGCTGGCGCAACCAAGCTCTACATTGTAGATGCCCGCCAGGAATTTGTAAAAGATTACCTATTTCCACTAGTACGCGCTGGCGCGCGCTACGAGGGTCAATATCTTCTAGGTACCGCAATAGCCCGCCCCCTGCAGGCCAGTCATCAGGTGCGGATAGCGTTGGAAGAGGGAGCAGACAGTCTAGTGCATGGCTGTACTGGGAAGGGCAACGACCAAATACGTTTTGAAATGGCCTACCGAGTGTTAGCGCCCCACCTACAACCAATTGCTCCCTGGCGAGAATGGAACATTGGCTCGCGCCAAGAGGCGCTAGCCTATGCCGAAAAACATAAGGTAGCCTTAGAGGGCCTTAGTCAAGAACATATCTATTCTCGCGATCGCAATATCTGGCACACCAGCCATGAGGGTGGTGTGATAGAAGATATCACGCAGGCCGCGCCGGAATCGATCTATCAGCGCACCGCAACGCTCCAGGATACCCCTGATGATACAGAGCTAGTTGAGATAAGCTGGGAGCAAGGGATGCCTACGGCCCTCAATGGAAGCACTCTCGCTCCCCTGGAGATAATACTGCAGCTTAATCAGGTCGCAGCCCGACATGGTATTGGACGGGCTGATGTAGTCGAGAGCCGCATTACCGGCATGAAAAGCCGCGGACTTTACGAAACCCCCGGCGGCACACTCCTCTATCGAGCGCTGCTAGAGCTAGAGTCCCTTACCCTTAGCCGAGAATTGCGGAGCACCAAAATGCTTTTGGCCGACAAATATGCAGAATTGATATATAGTGGCCGCTGGTTCAGCCAATTACGAGAGGCTATTGACGCCTTTATGCTTCATGTAGCGCAGAGGCTCTGCGGCCGGGTACAGCTGGCCCTCTATAAGGGCAATATATCTATCGGCCGCCGCCAGGCAGACTACAGTCTCTACAGCCGCTATCTCTCCTCCTTTGATACTAGCTATAACCATCAAGATGCCAGTGGCTTTATTAAGCTCTATGGACTACAGAACGATATTCTCAAAACCGATCAGAGGAATCAGGAGGCTGGTCAACCTGAAGAGAGCGGCTATAGTCAAAAGGTCTATACTGCAAAGAATAGGAGACAACATGATTAGCTACCGCAATTTGGACCAGAGCTCAGCCTTCAAGAAACTACAGGTATTAGCGGGAAAAGCCCACTCACTCACCGCCGCACAGATAAGGCATTGCGATGCCACACTGGCGGCTGGCATACATTATAATTGGGCCGCGCGTCTCCCGCGCAATGTAGCTGCTGAGAAGCTGCTCCCCCTACTTAATGAATTGGCACAGGAGCAGCAATGTCTGGAGAAATATCGAGCACTCCTAAAGGGTGAGATAATGAACCGCTCAGAGAAGAGACGGGTACTGCACCATCTCCTTCGGGGAGAGCTGGCGGGAACAGTTACTGAGGGAGCAACCGATCTAGGCGCTTATTATCGAAGCCAAATGGAGCGCATTGCAGCCTTTGCGCATAAGATACGCCATGGGAAGTTGCTTACCCCTCAAGGTCAGCATTACCGTCATGTAGTTCAGATAGGTATTGGCGGATCAGAGCTGGGCCCGCGGGCTCTCTATCGAGCGCTACGCAACTGGCGCCGGAGAGCCGAGGATCTTGAGGCCCATTTTATCTCCAACATTGATGTTGATCAGGCATGGGTTACTCTGCAGGAGATTGATACCAACCGCTCGCTCTTTATTGTGGTCTCTAAAAGCGGCACCACCTTAGAGACAGCCCGTAATGAGCGCTATGTCATTGAGCATCTTCAACAGGCCGGAATTGCCAATCCCCGCGCCCAGATGGTAGCGGTGACCGCCAAAGAGAGCCCTATGGCAGCCGATGAGCGCTATCTAGAGCGCTTCTACATTGACAATTACATTGGAGGGCGCTTCTCCTCCAGTGGAGCAGTTGGGGGACTATTGCTTTCACTTACGCGGGGAATTGAGGTTTTTCGTGAGCTTCTACAAGGGGCGCATGCTGCCGACCAAGCAGCGCTTAATAATGAGTTAACCCATAACCCGCCATTGCTAGATGCGCTATTGGGCATCTATGAACGCAACATCTGCAATTATCCAGCCTACAGCCTACTTCCCTATTCAGACGCGCTTCAAGATTTCCCCGCCCACATCCAGCAACTGGATATGGAGAGTAATGGTAAGACAGTAAATTGTCATGGGTCGTTACTCTCCTACCCCACGGGAGCGCTCATCTTTGGGGGTGCTGGCACCAATATACAGCATAGCTTCTGTCAACTGCTGCATCAGGGTAGCACCATTGTTCCGATGATCTTTGTAGGTTTTCAAGAGCCGCAGAGCCTGCCGCAGGCACAACAGCAGGATTTGGCAACCCACCAAGAGATGCAGCAGTTATTGAATGCCAATCTAGCGGCTCAGGTAGTAGCCTTTGCAGATGGTGAATCGGCCACAGATCCCAACAATAGCTTTGCTGGTGGACGTCCCTCTTCGCTGCTTTATGGCAAACAGCTTACGCCATCTGCCTTGGGCGCGTTGCTCTCTTTCTTTGAGAACCGGGTAATGTTTCAGGGCTTTCTATGGAATATCAATAGCTTTGATCAACCTGGTGTGCAGTTGGGCAAAAAGCTAGCCCAACAGCTACTGGAGCCGCGTTCGGGATCATCAGAGGATAGCGCCGCGGCGCTTCAGAGCTATGCCAACCTATTAGGGATGCCGAAGCTTTAGTGAGCCACAGAATAGCCACCAATTTCTCTCCGGGGCCGGCGGCGCTTCCCGAGAGAGTAATAACACAGCTACAACAGGAACTTCCCAACTTCCGCGAGGCAGGCTTTTCCATTATGGAGACTAGTCATCGAAGTGCCCGTTATCAAGAGTTACATAACGCCGTGCTAGAAAAAATTCGCCAGCTTCTGCAGGTACCACCTACCCATCATATTCTACTACTAGCCGGCGGTGCCACCCTGCAATTTGCAATGCTGCCCTATAATTTAGGTAGGGAAGGTGCCTACATAGTGGCTGGCCAGTGGGGGAAAAAGGCCTATGAGGCGGCGCAACAGCTGGGGGGTGGACGAAAGCTTTACGATGGCGCTCTTGAACATTGGCAACATCTTCCCGATTGGGATAGCCTAGAGTGCCGTTCCTCTGATAGCTATCTACACTTCACCACTAATGAGACCATTAACGGATTGCAATGGCACCACTGGCCTGAGGAGCGTGCGCTTCCTCCGCTAATAGCCGATATGTCCAGCGATATAGCCAGCCGCCCGCTGCCCCTAGCGCGCTTGGCCCTTATTTACGCTAGCGCACAGAAAAATTTAGGCATAGCGGGAGTAACTCTAGTTATTCTTAATTCTGAACTGCTGCCCCAGGCGGTCTCGCTCCCCCCCTATCTGGACTACCACCAGCATATTAAAAGCAACTCACTCTACAATACCCCTACTACTATTGCTACCTATACCCTAGGACTGATGCTAGATTGGATTAAGGAATGTGGCGCTCTGCCAGCTATGCAGGAGCGTAGCCGGCGCCGTGCAGCTACGCTCTATGACTGCATTGATCAATATAGCGATTTTTACCACAACTCCATTCCTTCTATCTTTCGCTCGCGCATGAATGTTATCTTTACCCTCCCTAGTCAACGGCTAACCGAGCAATTTCTGCAGGCTGCCGAAGAGGAGCAGTTCATAGGGTTAGCGGGACATCGTAGTGTGGGTGGTTGTCGGGTATCGCTCTATAATGCTATAGAGCAATCGGCAGTAGAGACCTTAGTGACCTTTATGCGCCATTTTGCCCAACGCTGGGGCTAGAGCGCTAACTTACTGTTCTTATGGTAACCCAAGTCTATTTCTAGAGAGCTGCTAGAGAGCCACACCCACCATAGATACACTGACAGCTATTGAGGCTCAATAGTAACCCGTATTAACTTGGAAACCGACGGATAGGAAAACTCATCATTGAGGGGCACTATATCGCCAGTCTCACTCAGACCGCTGTTTGGCCCTAGTTGGCGTGGAGCTTGATTAGCCCCTTCGCCGGGCTTTTCATTTACCTCGGTACGGAGATCCCAGAGCCGAATGCGCCTAGTAATATCACCCGAGATGGGACGACTAAAGCGAAAGAGCCGAATTCCAGAATCATTGGGCGCAAAGAATAGATCGTTGGATTGCACAAACATGGTGGCCAGCGAGAGATATTGGGCATCATTATTGGCGGTTATCTGAAATTGGTAGTTTCCTACTCCCGGTTCGAGCACCGCTGGCTGATCCCCTCCTTCGGGCACCAGAAAGGTTCCAACCATTGCTACTCCCGGTGCAAAGCTAATATTATCAATGAGCAGCGCGGGGTTGCCATCTTCGGCTAACTGCTCTAGCCCTAACCCTTCATCTGCCTCCCCCTCCCTGAAAAGAGCAAATTCTGAATCATGCACCACAAATATACCGGGAGAGAAGGGAGTGGGAGTATCTGATTGATCAGAAATATTTTCTATGGTTACTACAAACTGACTCTCCATAGGGGTGCAAGCTGCAACGCCCAGCGCCAACGCTCCACCAAGTAGCCAGATAAAACATACATTTTTCATATGTGACAGTGTATGCCAAGAAATGGTAGGAGGTCAAATATTTAACCGCAGCTCTTTTTTGGCTCCGGCGGCGTTAGAGTGCCAGAGAAAAGGATGTATTAGCCCACAAGATAGAGAATGCTTTAGGGCTCTCCTAGCGCTTCTGGTGCAAAAAAAGTTTAGAAGTGGGATGGTACATGTCGGTTCAATTCAGGGACATTTGGGGTTTAATTCAGGAACATACAAAAAAACACTTGACAATATCCATCAAACCTAATATAGATATTATAAGTAGATCATAGGAATAAATTTAAGGAGGAAAAAACTATGAACGTTAAAAAATTAAACTTTTCTTGGGGTGCATATACCCCCCCCCCCCCCTCTCTCTCTCAACTCACATTCAATAGCAGATCAAAAAGCAAAAAGCCAGGCGGTTCTTTTGTAATGCCGTGGGCCAGACTACCGGCAACCTTACTTTTTATATCTTTTATGTTCGTGGGGCTTTTCGCCTGCGGCAATGACGGCGCCCCTATGATGGGTGACCCTACAGTCGCATGGAGCGCGGCTACAAGCACCACCACAGAGGGCGGAACTGCCGCAACTATAACGCTCACAAGTGATACTGCCCCAGCTGGCGATCTGAATATTTCTGTAGAGATCAGCGGCAGCGCTACTTTAACGACTGACTATACCCTCGCAGGCTTGAGCGGAGACGGCACAAGCCGCATGCTGATCATCCCCGCCGGCATGAGTGAGGCCAGCTTTACGCTGACGGCTCTGAATGACGGAGTGATCGAAAACGATGAAACGGTGGTATTTACCCTGGCTGCCGGTTCAGGCTTTGAGCTGGGCAGTCAGAGCGCGCATACGGCTACCATAACCGACGACCCTTTCATCATCGAATGGAGCGCGGCTACAAGCACCACCACGGAGGGCGGAACTGCCGCAACTATAACGCTCACAAGTGATACTGCCCCGGCAGGCGATCTGAATGTTTCGATAGAGATCAGCGGCAGCGCCACCTTGACAAGTGACTATACCCTCGCAGGCTTGACTGGAGACGGCACAAGCCGCATGCTGAGCATCCCCGCCGGCATGAGTGAGGCCAGCTTTACGCTGACGGCTCTGAATGACGGAGTGATCGAAAACGATGAAACGGTGGTATTTACCCTGGCTGCCGGTTCAGGCTATATGCTGGGCAGCCAGAGTGCACATACGGCTACCATAACCGACCCCCCTTTCATTGTAGAATGGAGTTCGGCTACAAGCACCACCACGGAAGGCGGAACTGCTACAACGGTAACACTCACAAGTAATACTGCCCCGGCTAGCGACTTAAATGTTTCTGTAGAGATCAGCGGCGGTGCTACTTTAACGACTGACTATACCCTCGCAGGCTTGAGCGGAACCGGCGCAAGCCGCATGCTGAGCATTTCCGCAGGAGATAGCCAGGCCAGCTTTACGCTGACGGCTGTGGATGACAGCGTGGTCAACGAAGCCGGCGAAACGGCGGTATTTACCCTGACTGCCGGTTCAGATTATATGCTGGGCAGCCAGAGCGCACATACGGCTACCATAACCGACACTCCCTTTGTCGTTCTGTGGAACTCCGGCACCGCTCAGGGTAACTTTGGTTTTGACCGTTGTCAGAATATTTTAGCTGGGAGCACAGGCATAGGCCCGGCCCTGAGAAATGCCGGATTTACCAAGGCGATCTTTTTTGGTTCTACGCCAAGTTATAATTTTCCTGACATTGCTACGGATGCAGACGCCCTGGGTATACAGACCGGCACATACACATTTGCGGCTGCCGCTACGGCTCTCAATGTCCGGGTGGCCAGCTTCTCAAGCTCCACCGTAAGCTATACCAGCATGTTTGGCGGTTCTACCCGTACCCTAGGTAATCTTGCTGGGATTGCCTCCGGCGGGGGCTGGCAGAATGGAGGGGCACAGATCGTGGCCGCTGCCGGGATCACATCATCTACACGTTTTTGGAGCTTTACACGGGATAGAGGCCATAACGCGAATAATTGTAGTGGAGCTACCAGTAATAACGGCGTTGTTGTGGGTCTACGCGGGAATTCAACCAGTATAGATGTAAATACCAGCGTAGGCCTCGCAAGCTCTACTAGTTGTAGTAATGCGATCACTGTTCTATGTCTTGCGCGGTAGGTTTTAGCTAGATAAGAGATACATTTTTCATATGTGACAGTGTATTTGACAGTGTATGCCAAGAAATGATAGGAGGTCAAATATTTAACCGCGCTCTTTTTTGGCTCCGGCGGCGTTAGAGTGCCAGAGAAAAGGATGCATTAGCCCACAAGATAGGGGATACTTTAAGGCTCTCCTAGCACTTCTGGTGCAAAAAAAGTTTAGAAGTGGGATTCATCTTTCTTTCAAAGGGACATTTTCAACTTTCTTTTACAAAAATTTTTTAAAAACTTGACAAGCTACTGTTATATCTGGTACTCTATGTAAAATAGCTAAAGTTCGCATAGGACTTAGATATCTATCATATTGGTCTGAGGGTTTTGCGTTTAATCGTAAGCCCTCGGCCTTTTTTAATTGGCTATCCCATATCTAATTGGTCATTCTATATTCAATAGCCACCATGTTTTTCATGGCACTTTTTACTGTAAGCAGAGGCGCAGTTTTCCGTGGCATTTTGTGTCGGGGAGAGGGGTCAGGATGTCTCTTTATTTTCCTAGTGAGGGTGTACAGGAATTGACATCTAAGTGTGGCTATGCTATATTAAAACGGTAATTACTAAAATATTTTACAAATTACGAACATTGATGGGATGAGGCTCTTAGGATCGGTAAAACAAGGTATGCTTAAGGCCAGTCAGTTGCTAGTAGTTGGATATGGATAGATCAGAACTTAGAGAGAGTATTCGCACCGTAGCGGATTTTCCCAAGGCGGGTATTCTATTCTACGATATAACCAGTCTGTTAGCTCTACCGGAGGCCTTTCGCCTCTGCATCGACGAGGGGAGCCGTTGGATTGGCCAGCTTAATGCCAATAAAATTGCCGCTATAGATGCGCGGGGCTTTCTCTTTGCTGCCCCTATTGCCTATAAGATGGGATTGCCATTGATCATTATTCGCAAGAATGGGAAGCTCCCCGGCCCCACCATAAAAAAAAGCTTTGTATTAGAATATGAGAAAGAGACGGTAGAGGTACAAGGCCATGATATCTCCACCGGAGATCGTATAGCAATAGTCGATGATCTTGTTGCCACCGGCGGAACCCTTAAGGCTGCCGCCGAACTGCTGGCGGAGGGCGGTGCCTCAGTAGAGCATGTTTTTGCCATAATTGGTCTCAGCTTTCTTAATTACCGGAAGGTACTTCAGGAATACCAGGTAGAGACCATAATTGACTACGATTCCTAATAGCGCCTTTCAATCATACCCGAATTCCTATAGCTAACATTTTTTATCTTTAATTTAATGCAGGAGAGCATAACAACCGCTCTCTAGAGAAGATGAGTCGGAAAGCCGGGGGAAGAGCCTGGCAGAGTGCAGATAGAGTATACCGCTACCCAGCAGCTGGCAGTGGCCTGAGGATGTTATGGGTGGCACTACTTGCTCTAGGGCTGTGTAGCTGCGAAGAGGTGATAGTCGACAGCCGTCGGCTCTCACTTACTGTAGAGACACTTCCGGCCCGCTGGCAGAGGATATTTGGCGCTCATCTGCAGTATCACCTTAATTGGTATGATGCGCGGGGCCGTCAACAGCGGGCGCAGATAGCAGATATTCAAGCCCTCCCAGAGATAGAGGTGTCGCTGTTGAGTCAGACCCCTATCTATATCGTTCCCCGTACCCCACAGGGGCATGAGCTCTCTCCCGCCGGCGCAGTGTTTCCACTGGCACTTGATAGCCAGGGGGAATTAATCCTAAGCTGGCAGGAGGGCTGTGCAGTGCGCCATCTTTATAGTCTCTTTCCGCAGATGAAGGGATTGATTACCTTTAATGTAAGGCGCTATTTAAGAGAGTTGGAGCAGCGGCTAGCCGAGCGCAGCTGCTGGATGGATGAGGCGCGGCTTTCTGCATTATTGCGCATTCAGAGAATGCGGGCTACTGCCATACAATTAAGCTCCCTCTATGACCACCGCGTGGAGCTACCGGCTGGCCGCTGGCACACAGTAGACTTAGCGTTAGAAGAGCTTCTAATTCATCACGGGGGGCCTCTTAGCCTGCCGCCCCTCCCCAGAGGTGTACATTATCTCTATGAAATTGAGGCGGGACTGCAGGCCACCATAAGCATTGAGGGGGATCGATCGCTGCTCCTACTTAATAGATATGAGTAGCGTTATGTATCAAGATATTAGCCTATTACAAAGTTAATGATCTTATCGGGCACCCAGATGGTCTTGAGGATCTTGTGGGCCAAGACATTGCGTTGGTAAAAGGACTCTTGCTGCGCTAAGCCAACTATCTGCTCTTTATTCAATCCCCTAGTTATCCTAAGAGAGCCCCGTACTTTGCCATTAACCTGCACCACAATAGTTACCTCACTCTGTGCAATAAGTTGGCTATCCCACTGCGGCCAACGGGCCTTACCGATTGAGGGCCGCTCTCCCAGGCGCTCCCAGAGTTCCTCCCCAATATGCGGAGCAAAGGCAGAAAGCATAATCAGAAAGGGTTTCCATACTGAATAATAGCGCTGCCGCGCTTTTCTACAGCCATGAATGAAAATCATCATCTGTGAGATGGCAGTATTAAAATCCAAACCCTCAATATCCTCACTTACCTTTTTGATGGTACGATGCAATAGCTGCTCCAATGGCTTGGGGGGCGGCTGATGACTGAGCGGCAAATCCATCTGTAATCTCCAGACACGGTTAAGAAAGCGCAACATTCCTACTAGCCCATGGGTGTTCCAAGGCTTAGAGGATTGCAGGGGGCCCATAAACATTTCGTAGAGTCGCAGCGCATCTGCCCCAAATTCGGCAATAATATCGTCAGGGTTAATAATGTTGCCTAGCGATTTGGACATCTTTACTCCCCCCTCACCCAAAATGAGACCCTGATTGATCAACTTCTGAAAGGGCTCTTTCATCTTTACCAGCCCTATATCGTAGAATACCTTGTGCCAAAAGCGGGCATAGAGCAGGTGTAATACCGCATGCTCGGCGCCTCCTACATAGAGATCAACCGGCAACCAGTAATCAATCTTCTCGGCCGAGGCCAATGAATGCTCATTGTGAGGATCAAGATAGCGAAGATAGTACCAGCAAGATCCGGCCCATTGGGGCATAGTGTTGCTCTCTCGACGTACCAGCTGACCAGAATGGGGCGGATATTCAACCTCAATCCAATCGCGGGCTGCAGTCAGCGGTGATTCAGCATCTCCGCTAGGTCGATAGTTATCCACCTCCGGGAGGGTAAGGGGGAGATCCTGCTCATTAAGGGGCACCACCTCTCCATTAGAGGTATGGACTACTGGAATAGGTTCTCCCCAATAGCGCTGTCGGCTAAAAATCCAGTCCCTCAATTTATACTGTACAGAGCGTCTACCTAAACCCTCCTTCTCTAACCATTGAATAATATTCTTAACACATTGGGATCGTTCCTGACCATCAAACTGCTTCGAATTAATGATGAATTCTCCCTCCTCACAGGGCAGATCGGGAAGGCACATCGCTCCCTGACTATCTCGGTTGGCATAGACCGAGCGCACTGGAAGCTGATATTTCTTGGCAAATTCATAGTCGCGCTCATCATGAGCCGGAACCGCCATAATTGATCCGGTACCATAGGAGATAAGCACATACTCAGCAATCCAAATGGGTATACGCTGCCTATTATGGGGATTAATGGCATAGGCGCCGCTAAAGATGCCTGACTTTTCTTTCGCTAGATCGGTGCGCTCCAGATCGCTCCGGTTGAGTGCCTGTTTCACATATTGCCCCACAGCCTCCTTCTGGTCGGGCGTGGTTATCTGTCCAACCAGCAAATGCTCTGGCGCCAACACCATAAAGGTAGTACCGCCTAAAGTGTCGGGGCGGGTGGTAAATACCTCCAATTTCTCGGAGTGCCCCTCTATCTCAAAGTGAATAGCGGCCCCCTCACTCTTCCCAATCCAATTACGTTGCATGCTCTTGATTGACTCAGGCCAATCCAGCTCCTCTAGATCTTCTAAAAGTCTGTCGGCATAGTGGGTAATACGCAGCATCCATTGACGGAGCGCCCGCCGCTCCACCGGATGATTGCCCCGTTCAGAGCGGGGACCATCTTCGGTAAGCAATACCTCCTCGTTGGCTAAGACGGTGCCCAGCGCTGGGCAAAACCATACTGGAACCTTAGCCATATAGGCCAATCCGCGCTTGTGGAGCTGTAAAAAAATCCATTGCGTCCAGCGATAATAGGTGGGTTGGTGGGTAGATATCTCTCGATTCCAATCGTAACTTAGTCCTAGCGCCTTTATCTGTGTACGAAAGCGCGCAATGTTCCTCTCAGTAGATATACGGGGATGGGTGCCGCTCTGAATGGCATAGTTCTCGGCTGGCAGACCAAAGCTATCAAATCCCATAGGATGCAGTACATGGTAACCCTGCATGCGCAGATAACGGCAATAGATGTCGGTGGCTGTATAGCCCTCTGGGTGTCCTACATGCAGGCCGGCAGCCGAGGGATAGGGGAACATGTCTAATACATACTTTCTTTTTTCCGGCGGTATGCTAGGATCTTCAGTTACCGCAAAACTCTGGTGCGCCTCCCAATACTGCTGCCACTTAGTCTCAATCTCTCTAAAGGGATAATTCTGCATATGAGAATACTATTGTAGCGATCAAGGGGGCGTCCTGTCAATTCGGTAGATAATTTCGATTTTCAGGCAATGCTCTGGTACTAATAGATAAACCGGTGAGAAAAAATAGGCATTTATGCTATTGATACCGGTATGAATAGCCTCCTAATAGCTATGTGGATTGAAATTTTGCATTATTTTAACTAACTAGAGGTTGCAGTACACTCTGATATCAAAATACGCGCTATTTTTTGCATCTTTTTATACAAATGGTTGCATCATTCTATAGAATAGACTACCATAGCGTATATATGGCTGATGCCAGTAAATATAAACGAAGCTTTCTAGTTAAACTGTTGGAAAGTATGGTTAATATCCGCCGCTTTGAAGAGAGCGCCGCGCAAATGTATGGGCTTCGAAAAATTGGCGGTTTTTGCCATCTATACAATGGGCAGGAGGCGGTGGCCGTGGGCTCTATTGCCGCCTGCGATCTCTCTAAGGATTATATCCTTACCTCCTATCGCGATCATGGCCATGCCCTAGGCTGCGGTATTGATCCTAAATCGGTTATGGCTGAGCTCTTTGGAAAAGAGAGTGGCTGTTCCCGCGGCAAGGGGGGCTCCATGCATCTGTTTGATGTAGAGGGGCATATGCTAGGAGGAAATGGTATTGTGGGCTCTCAGATACCAGTTGCTAGCGGGGTGGCCTTTGCCAGTAAATATCGGGGCGAAGATGGCGTAACCCTCTGCTATTTTGGCGATGGGGCTATCCATCAGGGCTCTTTTCACGAGACCATGAATTTGGCAGCGCTGTGGAAGCTCCCCCTAATTATGATTATAGAGAATAACCAATATGGGATGGGCAGCAGCGTACAGCGTGTCTCTAGTGTATCCCATTTTGATGTAAAGGCGCAGGCCTACGGCATACCTGGCGAAGCAGTGGATGGTATGTGTGTGCTTACCGTCTATGAAGCGCTTAAACGGATTATTAAGGAGGCTCGAAAGGGGAAGCCCTATCTATTAGATATTAAGACCTACCGTTACCGTGGGCACTCTATGAGTGACCCAGGAAAATATCGCACTAAAGAGGATGTAGAGAAATATAAAAAACAAGATCCAATCCTTATGCTCAAAGGCGATATGCAAGGTTCGAAAATGCTTACCGAAGAGCAGTTCAAAGAAATTGATGATGCCGCCAAAAGGCAGGCAAAAGAGGCAGTTAACTTTGCCGAAGAGAGCGCCGAACCCTCATTAGAGGCGCGCTATAAGGATGTCTACAATGAAGAGTAGCCAAGAGCGCTATGGCTGAGATTACCATTCGTGAAGCATTGCGACAGGCACTCCATGAAGAGATGAGCCGTGACGAGACTGTATTCTTGATAGGCGAAGAGGTGGCAGAATATGACGGTGCCTACAAGGTCTCGCGTGGCCTGCTGCAGGATTTTGGCGCCAAACGGGTAATTGATACCCCTATTACCGAATTGGGCTTTACAGGATTGGGAGTAGGCGCAGCACTCTGTGGTCTACGCCCCATTGTGGAGTGGATGACCCTCAATTTTTCTTTATTAGCGCTAGATCAAGTGGTAAATAATGCCGCTAAGATGCGCTATATGTCGGGTGGTCAATTTTCCTGTCCCATTGTGTTTCGCGGCCCCAATGGACCGGCCGAATATCTCTCTTCGCAGCACTCGCAGGCGCTGCAATCCTATTATGCCCATATCCCCGGTCTAAAGGTGGTGGCGCCAGCTACCTCTTACGATGCCAAGGGGCTACTCAAGAGCGCTATTCGTGACAATAATCCGGTAGTAGTGCTGGAATCTGAAATGACCTACGGCTGGAGCGGCGAGGTTCCCGAAGAGGAATATCTGGTGCCCATTGGAGAGGCCTGCATACAGCGGGAGGGTGAAGATGTAACCGTTGTGGTACATTCCAAACCACTAAAAAGCGCGCTGGAAGCTGCCGCAGAATTGGAGCAGCAGGGGATTAGTGTTGAGGTAGTGGACCTACGTTCGCTGCGCCCACTAGACGAAGCCAGCATACTGCGATCAGTAGCCAAAACCAATCGAGCAGTAGTAGTGGATGAGTCATGGCCGGTCGCTAGCGTTGGATCGCATGTAGCATGGCTTATTTCGCATCATAGTTTTGACGATCTTGATGCGCCTGTGGAGTTGGTCTGCTCTGATGATGTACCCATGCCCTATAATCATAGCTTAGAATTGGCGGTCCAGCCCTCAGTTGAGAAGATAATTAATGCCATTAAAAAGGTGCTGTATATCAAGTAGTCATATTGACTAGTCATATTGACTAGTCATATTGACTAGTCATATAGAGCAGTCATATAGAGCAGTCATATAAAATAGTATAGTAAATATAGTTTTATAACAGTACAGTGGATTAGAACAGTAATAATAGACAGCAGTAATAGAATGAATATTAATAGAATAAATAGTAATAAAATATAAAAAATGGAGCAATATTAGCGTAAAGGTAGAGAATAGGAGTAGAGTATGGCTGAAGAAATATTAATGACCGCTCTCTCTCCCACCATGGAGGAGGGCACCATTCTTAAGTGGAATAAACAGGAGCAGCAACCGATTGCTAGCGGAGATCTGCTCTGTGAGGTGGAAACCGACAAGGCTAGCATGGATTACGAAAGTAGCCAAGAGGGTACATTACTCAAGATTATAATTAAGGAGGGGGCTATGGCCCGGGTAGGCCAACCCATTGGCGTTATTGGCGAGAAGGGTGAGGATATTAAGGCGCTTCTCAAAGAGATAGAAAAGGCTGCAGCTAGCGCTCCATCTACCTCTCCTCCCTCGACACCTCCTACAACTACTGCGCCCTCATCAGCGACAGCCACAGCTCCTGCTCCGGTCGCAGCTGAAGCCCCTAGTGCCTCGGGTCGCGTTAAGGCTTCGCCACTGGCGCGCCGTTTAGCCCAAGAGCGGGGAATAGAGATAAACCAGGTTAGTGGTAGTGGTCCTCGTGGCAGAATTGTAGCCAAAGATGTACCAAGAGCAGTTTCCACTCCGACAGCTGGAGCAGCCCCTTTCCGTAGCTCGCTGGTAGAGCAGACCATTCCAGTAAGCGGGGTAAGAGCAGTTATTGCCAAACGTTTGATTGAGTCTAAGTTTAATGCTCCGCATTATTATCTTTCGCTTACTATTGATATGGAGGCTGCCATGAGGGCCCGCGCCGTCCTTAATAAAGGGCGTGATCCTCGGGTATCGCTTAATGCCTTTCTTATCAAATTTGCTGCCGAAGCTATACGCCGCCATCCAGAAATTAATAGCTCATGGCAGGGTGATCACATTCTCCAATTTGGCTCAGTAGATATTGGCTTAGCGGTAGATGCCGGCAAGGGGCTTAACACTCCCGTGGTTCGTGATTGTCTCAGTCTAGGCGTGTTAGATATCGAACAGCAGTTGGTGGCGCTCATTAACAAAGCGCGGAGCGGCACCCTTAAACCAGAGGACTATCAGGGCAACACCTTTTGTATCAGTAATTTAGGCTCCTTTGGCATTGATGAGTTTACCGCCATTATCAATCCGCCGGCGGCGGCGATATTGGCCATCGGTCGTACTCAAAAGATGCCGGTAATAGACGAAGGAGGCGCTATAGTGGTGCGTCCCCGCATGAAAGTAACCCTCTCTGCCGACCATCGGGCTGTTGATGGGGCGTTGGCCGCCGCATTTTTACAAGAGATGAAGCAGCTTATGGAAGATCCAGCACGTCTTCTCTATTAAATTAAGCGCTCAGAAGTGGGAGCATCATACAATGACTGCATACAATGGTGTCATAAAATAATAATGTAACCGATGCATACCAACCAAAAAGGCAGAGGAGCTATTAGGCTAATCTATTAACAGATAGAGAATATCCCTCAAAAAGGGAAATTTTTATAGATTTTTTATTCACAATGAATTGACATATAAGAGATATTGGGGGTATACTATACATGCGGTATATCACCAATGATAAAAGGGGGGAATATTATGAGCAATAAAGAAACAAAATGGCGAATAGACTATAAATTAATAACTGTTGTGATTTCGCTGCTTACCGCTGCTCTTGGTTTTGCTGTGGCCTCTTTTCTCTCATTCCAGGGGGTTTTGCCCTCCCGGACTATTAACCTACCGGTCACACAGGTAATCTCTAGCGAAGGCTTACAAAGTCTTCAGAACTCTTTCCGCAGCATAACCGATGAGGTACTTCCTAGTATTATCACCATTCGAGTGGAGGAGGTACGCGAGGCTGATAGCGGGAATGCGCCATGGTTTGACTTTTTCTTCCGGGGCCCCAATGGACAGAATGAAACGCCCGAATTTCGCAGTCAGGGCTTTGGTTCAGGCATTATTGTGAGAAAAGAGCGGGGTACCTATTATGCTATTACCAATGAGCACGTAGTTGGCAGAGCCGATAACATCACTGTAGCGCTGCATGATCAGACTGAGTATAAAGCGCTATTGGTGGGTCAGGATACTCGCAAAGATATTGCCTTAATATCCTTCCAATCATCTAAAGATATTCCCTTAGCGGCCTTAGGTGATTCCAATTCCCTACAGGTAGGAGACTGGGTACTAGCGGTAGGTAGTCCCTTTAATTTGCAGTCTACTGTTACTGCAGGTATTGTCAGCGCATTGGGACGGCGTGGAGGTCCACAGGGCAATATCAGCGATTTTATTCAGACTGATGCTGCCATTAATCAGGGCAATTCTGGCGGTGCACTAGTCAATATTGATGGTGAGGTCGTTGGCATGAATACCTGGATCACCTCCCGTACTGGTACCAACATCGGATTGGGATTTGCTATTCCCATTAACAATATCAAAAAGCCTATCAATGATTTTCTTAAGAGCGGATCAGTAGAATATGGGTGGTTGGGGGTAAGCATTAATACCATCACCGATGATGAGGCTCAGGGGTTTCTTCTGGATAACACCCGTGGCGCGTTGGTAGTTAATATTTTTAATAGCTCGCCGGCTGACCGCGCCGGGATTCTGCCCGGGGATTTTATCACAGTACTTAATGATCAGGAAATAGATAATGCAGATGAGCTCTTATTACAGGTTGGCGATCTACCAGTGGGTAAAGTTGCCCAAATAAGTATTATTCGTCAAGGAAGGACAATGAAATTAAGGGTGCGGATTACAGCCCGTCAATCAGAGACTGAAATTGACCAGCAAAATGGGCAGTTATGGCCCGGTATGCGAGTAAGCGTACTCAATGATGAGGCTCGCGAGGAGTTGGGAGTATCTAATAGTATTAGTGGGGCAGTGGTTACTCGTATTGATTCCGATAGCCCGGCAGCAGTGGCCGGTCTACGCGCTGGTGATGTGGTTACTGCTATTAATGGCAAGAGAGTTGCTAGCGTATCAGAATTTTACCAACATCTTAACCAAAAACGCAGAGGCGACATAGATTTTGTCTTTGTGCGAAGAGATCAAACACTCAGTATTGGTATTGTTCGCTAGTATAGCAGCTATCCCGCGCCTGCAAATATAAAAAAGTCAAATGGGCAAAGAATACCTACCCTATCAGGTGGTACGCAATAATAGTATTAAGCTGGCGCATCGCATTTTAGAGGATAATTTTATTCCATCAGTTATCTATGTGAGTCTTCGTGGCGGCGCCTATTTAGGAAACATTATTAGCGAATACTTCAAGTTGAAAATTCACAGTAATCCTCCAGTGTTCTATGCGGCAGTTGTAGCGCGATCCTATAGTGATGTTCATCAACAAGACAAAGTTCGTATTGATGGATGGACCTATGAGCCCTCTCAACTTGCCGCGCATGACCGAGTCTTATTGGTTGATGATATTTTCGATTCAGGCACTACCATTAATAAACTAGCTACCATAATATCCCAACAGGAGATTCTTCGTGAGAATTTAGTAATTGCAGTACATGATTACAAAATACGAAACTACCGCAACGATAACCATCGTTTTGTGCCCGATTATTGCTGTCGACGTATTGAGGTCAATTCCTCTGAAGAGGATAACTGGATTCACTATTTAAGCCATGAACTGGTAGGACTCAACGACCAGGAGATAGATAGTTACTACTCAGATGACAAAGAAATTATTACTATCTTGAAAAATCAAGGCTCCAAGTAGGCACTCCACTATCATAGCTAGCTCTCCACATTCCTCTCCCTTCGGTAAGGGCAAATAGCTTGCCGCCATCCACAAAGAATGAACGCACACTAGTGGTAGAGAGCGCCGCTGAACTATAGCTGGTACCCTGAGGGTTATGAATTTCGCCAATTTGGGAGCCATTAATTTCGATCTCGCGATAGCCTCCCTCCACAGTATTGTTGTCTCGTATTCCAATTAACAGTCTGCCCAACGAGGCAAACCACAACATATCGGTATAGCGATAATTAGGGATACCAAAGTTTGATTTGCCCCAACAATCGTCAATGTCGGTGGTATTATCACAGCCATCTTGCCAGGTAGAAGAGCAAATATCCCCTAGATTGGTATAGTGGTAACGATACAGCGCACCCCTTCCACTAGAGACATAGATGTCACCAGTGCTCCCAGAGGTTTCGGATATATAGATGCCCCCTAAATGTATTGCATCACCATCGGGAGTAGAATCGCTTACCAGGCGGCGCATTTCAAATTGATTCATGCCAGCTAGAGAGCTACTTCCATCTATTCGACGAGTTTCGGTGAGCTCTGCGCTACCATCATCATCCACACAATAGAGACCGGTAGCATCGGTTAACAATAGTCGGCTAGCACCCGCCCTATCCACATCATTGATGATCCCTACCGATGGCCAAAGCACCGTAAGACTGTCATCATCAGTAGCATCACTATTTCTGGTATTATAGGAATAAAGGGTATATCCATCTGTCACATTCAGTTGACGTCCCACTATTAAGAGTCGGGTACGGCCATTGCCCTCTACCTCCAACAGCTGTACCACCTGCTCAGGTGGGGGGGCATCTGCAGTATTGTGAGTGGTAGCCATTAGCTCGCCACTCCAGCTATGATTACTGGTATTTAATAGAAAGAGCCCGGAGCGTCCATTGGAATTGTTGGTAACACTAGCAAAGAGATAGGGAGTGCTACTGATAGTTGCTACCGCAATGCTGTCAATATTCTCAAAAGAGGCGGGAGAACCTATCTCATTCCAATCAGATCCATCATTGTTGCTGGGGCGCCAAAAGAGACGGTGAGCGCTTAGATAGTAGCGATCCTCACTCCCTACTTGAATCTTGTGTATAGCGGTAGGAATACCATTTTCACCAGTATTGGCCTGCTGGATTCGCTGTTCTTCCTGCAATTCGGCAAATATACCTCGGGGCCCATGATTGCAACTGCCTAACAGGAAGGCCGATAGCACCCAGAATATCAGCGCTATCCATACTCCATAGAAGATACCCCGATGTTGCGTAGATTCTCTCCACATATCAGAAAAGATAAATTACCCCAATGCTAGTAGTCAAGGAGTTGAGGAGACGGGTATCAGCCGCGGGCACCCTTACATTATCATATGTCTGCGGTATAAACCAGTATTCGGCCCGTAGACCGATAGCCCAAGCCTGATCAAAAAACCAATAAAAGCCTACTCCACCCTTCAAAAGAAGGTCTGCTTTGGTGCTGTCCTCAAAATAACTAAAATTAATCCCTACATCAAGCCATATTGGTATAAGAAAGTAACCTATCCGGGGAGCAAAAGTCACCTTAGCACTAGTGGGCCAGAATGATAGGAGGCGGGTGTTTGGAGAAAAACTGAATATGTAGGAAGTTTCAATACCCACACTGAAAAACTCGTTCAAGTAGATACCCCATTGCAGTGAGCCCACTCCACCTACTGTCTGATTAGTTGAGGGAAGTGAGCCGTCGCTAGGATTAACTAAAAAGAGCGGGAAGTAGGCGCCGGCACTAATAGTAAAAAATTGATCACCAAGTGTAAAGGGTAGCGGTGTATCAGCAACCGGCGTCTCCGGCTGGCTCTCCTGCGCCGCCAGAGTGGGAACAAATATACCGGTTATTGATAGCGCGAGCGCGCAGACAATATAGCATCGTAGGGTGCACATGATTGTTATTCTATATCTATATGCCAATAACTGCAAAGGAATTTATATAGCACTACCGCCAATTTCCATGCTTTGGTAAGATAAACGATCGAGCGTAGTTTTTGGCGGCGCGTGATCTTTAGTCCTTACTCTATGAAGGAGCGAAAGGATAGTGGAAAGACTAGAGGGAATCTTCCATTTTTGCTTGAGCCACGACGCACTAATGACTATCTTCTTCTTAGTATTCGGTGCGCGATAGCGAATAAGTCGTGCACGTTCTTTTGTGGCCTCATCAATAATCTTCAAACGCCAATAGGGGATCATGGCGTTGGGGGAATTAGCGGGCCTCGTGGAGCGATTCGTCAGAGGCTCATCTTCTTTGGCCCGCCGTACCCATTTCCGCACCGTATTGCGCGCAATCTCATAGGTTCTGCACGCCGCTTTAATACCATGACGCGTGGCATAGGCCACCATTTCTTCACGGACCGCGCTCTGTAAGCGCGGGGTGGCATCCCGTATGACAGTATGATATACTATTTTCACATCCTGTTCTCCTTTTTATTATATTTTCTACTGCAGTATAGCAGTTCTCCGGCATTTCATGCTGGAGAGGGGGGTCAGGATGTCTCTTTATTTTCCTGCTTGACAAACTACTGTTATATCCGGTACTATTATATTAATGTATAGTTTGCATGGAACTTATGTTCTAAGCATATTGGTTTGAGGGTTCTGCGTTTAATCGCCGGCCCTCGGCCTTTTGTTAATTAATTATTACCTATTTAATTACTCATTCCATATTCAACAGTCGCCATATTTTCATGGCACTTTTTATTGTAGGCAGGAGCGCAATTCTCTGGTATTCCTTTTGAATGAGAAGTGGGTATATCTCCCTTTATTCTTATTAGCAATTCCCCATTTCCCTTAACATTATATACCCAATAGGGTATACTTTACTTATGGTAATGCACCAGTTGGCTATATTGCGCTATGCGGAGGGAAGCTATGCTCCTCTCCCCTAGCTATAGTCGCTTAGGTATCTACCAAATAAATTATAATGGAGGTTACATTAATAATGTGTAACAATATTAAACATGCTCCTTCTCTATTTTTAGGAGAGAGAGAGAGAGATTAAGTTCTCTTAACACTTGCCAGAGAGAGGAGCAGAGAGAGAACCACAGCTCCTCGCATTCCCCGCTTAAGGGGAGGGTACTGTGGGGCACCCTGGGGGCCGCCTTAATGGTATTGGTGGCCCTAGTAGTATTGGTAGCCTGTCCGGCTGGTAGCGCACCTAGGTATAGCTATGTTTGTACCAACGGCACCGGTGCCGATGCCACCTTTGATGCCTCAGCTGGTGGTCTAACCCGCTGTGCTAGCTGCAATGTGGGCTATAGACTGGAAAGTGGAGTCTGCCGCGCAAACAACTATGTCTGTGCCAACGGCACCCCCTCATCTCTCAGAGATGCCACTGCGGATGGTAGTATAACCCGCTGTGCAAGCTGCAATCTGCTCTATAGGTTGGATGGCACCACTGATGTAGTGGGTAGAAGCTGTGGGGAGGTAGCGGTAGGGGAGGCCACCCGCATAGGCATGGTAAGCCAATTTGGCGTGGGCGAAACCGGCCCAGCCGGTCTAGGCGCTATCGGTAACACCCTCTATATGCTGGGACAAACCAATGATGCCCCGTATACCCTCAACATTGATCCCGCAGATAACATCCCCAATGGTATGGCAACCCGGGTGGGCGCTGCAAGTGTAACCAACTTCGGCGCGAACGAAAGCATCCCAACCGGCTTAGCCGCTATTAGTAACACCCTCTATATGGTGGGAGCAACCAAAAGAGTCCTCTATACCCTAGACACTGGTACCGGTATGGCGGCCCAGGTGGGCGCTACGACCGCCGGCTTTAACGTGGGCGAAGACGGCCCACACGACCTGGCCGCCATCGGTAACACCCTCTATATGGTGGGAGAGGTTACAGATGTCCTGTATACCCTAAACACTACTAGTGGAGTGGCAACTCGGGTGAGTGATGTCAGTGTAAGCCAATTTGGCGTGGGCGAAAACAGACCACGCAGCCTGGCCGCCATCGGTAACACCCTCTATATGGCGGGGTTGGCAAATGATGTCCTCTATACCCTAAACATTACTTCCGGAGATGGCACCCCCGATGGTATGGCAATCCAAGTGGGCACTACGCCCGCCGGCTTTGGCGTGGGCGAAACCAGCCCAACCGGTCTAGCCGCCATTGGCGACACCCTCTATATGGTGGGATTTGAAACTGATGCCCTCTATGCGCTCCGCTATCAATAGTAGCTAGCCGCTAAAAGGGACAGAGGTAGAGAAGCGCGGTTCCAATAGGATGGGGAAGGGTTTAACCCTTCCCTTTTTTTGCGTAGCTCTTATTCAAAAAGCGCGTAGAGAGCTTCTGAAACGAAAATAGTGTCGGGAGTGTTTGAAATGCCTCCCTACTGTTTTTTTGCGCACCAAGTTGCCGGAGCAGCGCTAGACGCGGGGGCGCCATTCTTACCAGTGGCAACGGCTAAAGCTGGAGCAGCCGCAGCACTTCGCAACACCTACGGCAACTCCATCTTTGTAACGGTGGGCCGTAACGGCGCCATGCTTACTGCTCTATAAGCTAATTAGTATAAGCTAATTAGTATAAGATAAGTAACCTGAGCTAGGTAGATGGTACGCGTAGCGGCTTAGCCTTAGGTTGTGGATAGTGTAATGGAAAAAGGGCGACCTCACCAATCCATAACTCAGGGATAATAACTCAGGAATAATAGCTCAGGAATAATAGTTCAGAAATAATGGCTCAGAAAATAGAGAAAATATTAAAGTTTATTAAAGCAACCCGCCATTTTTCTCCCTACTATATAGTAGAGGTGACGAAAGTATGGTTAATGAATATACATGGAACGACCGAGCGCCAAGTGGCTTGTCCATTTCAGCTAGGGATGGTAGCCTAGGGACATGCTAGAGAGAGCCGAGCGCCAATATCTTGAGAAGCTAGTCGCCACCCTGGTGGAACAGGCAATTGCTAAAGCGTTGGTAGAGCAACCCTCTCCGGGAGAGAGTGATATAGTTGCGCTTAATCAACAGAAGCGGCTGGAACTTCTGGATCGGGTAATCCGTCTAGAGGAGCAGAGTATTCGTCTAGAGAAGCGGACTATTCGCCTAGAGGAGCGGACTATTCGCCTAGAGAAGCGAACTATTCGCCTAGAGGAGGGGCAGAAGCATCTTCAAGAGGGGCAAAAACAGCTTCAAGAGGGACAGAAGGTCATCATCCAGGAGATGAATAGGCGCTTTACAGAGATGCGCGAGGACAGCGATAAGCGCTTTACAGAGATGCAAAAGACTACCGATAGGCGCTTTACAGAGGTGCAAGAGGGACAGAGGGCCCTCATCCAGGAGATGAATAGACGTTTTCAATTTGTACAATGGCTTATTGTGGCAGTGGGTGGCTTTTTAGGCTTGGTTATGACTCTCTGGGGATTTCTTAGCTGAGCGAGGGCTCGCCATATGGCCTGGCCGCTATCGGCAATACCCTCTATATGGTGGGAGAGGAAACAGCTACCCTCCATGCGCTCCGCTATCAATAGTGCTCTAGTCAAAGAGTCGATGCCCGCCGATCACGGTTGAAGATAGGATAGGGAAGGGTTTCGGCCTTTCCCTATTTTTGCAGAAATTGCCAAAGCATCAGTCAGCTCACTCTTTGTTTTCCTACAGCAAATACCACTGCTATAGCGGAAAATGAAGTTTCATGCTATGCTGAAGATTAGGCAAACGTATGAAAAAGGTATTTATTACCGGTATAACTGGGCAAGACGGTGCCTATCTGACACATTTTTTATTGCAGAAGGGCTACGAGGTACATGGACTTAAGCGCAGAAGCTCGCTGCTCAATACCGACCGTATTGATCCGCTCTTCCATGATCTTCATGAAAAGGGGCAAAAGTTTTATCTACATCATGGAGATCTTACCGATAGCTCTAGTCTATTACGGGTATTGGCGGAGGTGCGACCCCATGAGATATACAATCTAGCGGCGCAGAGTCATGTGGCGGTCTCCTTTGAGACGCCAGAATATACTGCAAATTCCGATGGCTTAGGCACACTGCGGCTCCTAGATGCATTACGCACCCTCAATATGGCCCAACATGCTCGCTTCTACCAAGCATCCACATCGGAACTCTATGGAAAGGTCAGAGAGAGCCCCCAGAACGAACAGACGCCCTTCTATCCCCGCTCACCCTATGCAGTAGCCAAACTCTATGCCTACTGGATAACCGTTAACTATCGGGAGGCCTACGGAATACATGCCTCTAATGGGATTCTCTTTAACCATGAAAGCCCACTGCGTGGCGAAACCTTTGTGACCCGTAAGATTACCCGTGCCGTAGCCCGCATCGTATTAGGAATGCAATCCAAGCTTTATATGGGCAATCTCAACGCCCTCCGCGACTGGGGACATGCCCGCGATTATGCCCAGATGCAGTGGATGATACTGCAGCAGGAGAAGCCCGATGACTATGTGATTGCCACCGGTGAACAACATAGCGTGCGCGAGTTTTTAGAGCTCTCCTTTGCTGAGCTGGATATTAACCTAGAGTGGCGTGGCCAAGGAATAAAAGAGCGCGGAATAATTGCTGCCCTAGGAGCCTATGGTACTGAAAGCCTACAGGTGGGACAGGAGGTAGTGGCGGTTGATCCGCGCTATTTCCGCCCCACCGAAGTGGAGAGTCTACTAGGCGATGCCAGTAAGGCGCGTACTCAACTAGGTTGGAGCCCCAAAATATCTTTCAGTGAATTGGTCTCAGAGATGGTTCGCGCCGACTATGAGATAGCAATTCGCTATCAGAAGGCCGGTGGAAAAAGCCTAAAGGTGCCCGATTGCCTCAATGGACTGCCATGAAAAAGAGCATATTACTGACTGGAGGAAGTGGGATGGTGGGAAGCAATGTACGCGACCATTTACAAGCCAATTATACTCTCTATGCGCCATCGCATACCGAATTGGATCTTTTAGATCGTCAAGCATTAAAACAGTATTTGCAGAGCCACCCGGTAGAGATGATAATCCATACTGCTGGCGCAGTAGGCGGTATTCACACCAATATGAAATATATGGCCCAATTTTTAGTCGAGAACTGGAATATGGGGCAAAATGTGGTGCTCAGTGCCCGTGAAGCTGGCATAACCAAACTCATCAATCTAGGATCCTCCTGTATGTATCCAAAAGAATGGAGGCGCCCGCTTTTAGAGGAGGATATTCTTACTGGCGCTCTAGAGCCTACCAATGAGGGCTATGCCATAGCCAAATCAGCAGTAGCCCGCCTCTGTAGCTATCTACAGCGGGAAGATCCCCGCTATCACTACAAGACTATCATCCCCTGTAACCTGTATGGTAAATATGATAGCTTTCATCCTGAGAAATCACATTTGATACCGGCTATCATTCATAAATTGCATTGGGCAGTAAAGAGAGGCGACCAAGAGGTAACCATCTGGGGCGATGGTCAGGCACGGCGTGAATCGCTCTATGCCGGAGATTTGGCGCAATGTATTAATCAAACCATTACTCGCTTCGAGACGCTTCCAGAGATACTCAATGTTGGTGTAGGCCATGATCGCCCAATCGATGAATATTATAGGGCCGCCGCGAAAGTTATTGGCTTCCATGGACGCTTTCGGCATGATCTCAGCAGGCCCTCCGGGGTAGCGCGTAAATTGGTAGATGTATCCAAGGCACAGCAATGGGGATGGGAGGCAACCACCAAAATAGAGGAAGGGATTGCCACTACCTATGAGTATTATCTGACCCAACCGATCGCTCAATAGCATTGTTTATACCTCTACAGAGCTCTCTCAGCACTAACGCTAAAAATAGACCTCAGCCATAATCTGCGCCGAGTCCACATTACGGGCCATCAGAATATCATGCACCTCATAGATCATATCGCTGTTCCCACAAAGCCAGTAGTAGTCGGCAGTAATTGACTGTGCTACAAGCCAATCGGTTACTCTTCCTTGATAATCACCCTCCCCCTCACGGCTGAGGCAGGCCGTGTAGCGATTAGGCGGATAATGCCGATATTCATAACGCTCGCTACGGGTGCGTACCCCATGAGCAATGTGATACTCCAGATGGGGATAGGTGTCCACAAAGCTATGAAAGGGCGCAATGCCGGTACCAGTAGAAATCATGAGATGGTGCGCCTTCCATGCCTCTTCAGCAATGGTGAAATAGCCAAAAGGCCCCTCCACCTCTAGTATCTCTCCGATAGGCATAGCATGCAGAAGCGGTGATACCAAACCGCTAGGTATCTCCTTGAGTAAGATCTCCAGATAGTCATTCTGGGGACTAGAGTAGATAGAATATTCACGTCGATGGATAGTACCGCGCTGCCCCACAATAAGATATTGCCCCGGTACAAAGTGTAGCTGCTGCCGTTCAAAACGCAGCACAAAACTACCCTGCCCCAACTCTCGCCGGGCCAATAGACGATGCTGACGCTGCGCTAGATGCTGTGCCATTATTGTTTATGGTAGCTTACTCTGATTGATATCGCCAAGTGGCAGGCTAATATGTTGCTTTACATCTAAAATAGGTATTTATTTTATAGTTGTCCATTCCGATATACTATATGGAGTTTTCTATGAAGCTGGTACGCCATCTATGGCATCTCTTTCTGCAAAAATATCGCCGTTCGCAGTATGCTAAGCTGCTGGTGATCTTTGTGCTTTTTTTAGTAACCTGTGCACTGCTAGCGGTGATCTTTGAGACGCGCAGCAATGGCGAATTTGGGAGCATATTAGATGGTTTCTGGTGGGTAATTATTACCTTTAGTACTACTGGCTATGGAGACAAGGTGCCTATTACTGCGGGGGGGCGGATAGTAGCTATTTTGACTATATTGGTGGGCGTGGCTAGTATGAGTCTGCTGTCGGGAGGTTTGGCCTCTTGGCTTATTGATAGAAATACACGCGCAAGGAGAGGACTAGTGGATTATAGTAAAATGAAAGGCCACTACATAATATGTGGTTGGAAGCAGGACATGAAAGAAATTCTGCATGATATTGTGAATTCTGCAAGGGAGATGGCACATAAAATAGTGCTTATCTCCAATGTAGATGTGGATAGCCTGGAACAGGTGCGGGAAGATGATACCTTAAAAGACATAAAATTTGTTCGCGGCGATTACTTTGCAGTCTCGTCACTAAAACGAAGCGGTGTGGCGTGGGCTAAGAAGGTAATTGTGCTAGCCGACACGGTGGAGAGCAGTGCTCCGACTGAAATAGATTCTCGCACCGTATTGACGGTGCTCACCATAAAATCAATAGCTCGTGAGGTCTATGTAGTAGCTGAATTACTTGACAAAAAATTTGCAAGTTATCTGCATTACATCAACTGCGATGAGATTCTCTTTAGCCGCGACGTGGCGCGCCGCATGCTGGCCAATGCCTCAATAATCGATGGCATGAGCCATATAATGTATCAGCTCTTTTCGCAAGACAAATATGGCGCCCGTTTAGAAATAATTGCCATTCCCGAACAATTTGTGGGCCAACCTTATGGCGATTTTCGCCGCCAACTTGGAGATCTAGACAATCAGCGGCGATTAATCTTAGGTCTAGTAGAGAATAATGGCAATCCGGCGCGTCTAAAAATCGAGTCGTTGAGAGAGGCGCAAAAAACTTCAGATGTATCACAATTAGTCACTAATCTACAAAAAGTGAAGGGCATAGAGATAAACAAGCCGGTACTTTTTCCCGAGGATGAATATATTATTACTTCGAATTCACGGGCGGTGATGCTAGTACGGGCGAGCGCTATTAATCCGAATGCTCAAGCAGCTGCGACTGTGGGAGCCACATGAGCCTAATTGGAGGCCATTAAAGGTGGACAAAAACTCTACGACTACTAGCTCTAATCGGATTAATACTGTGGTTAGTCAGCGCTTTATTTTGGAAAAGTGTCGGCAGATCCCTATCTTCGAGAGTATCAAAGATGACCACGAGTCGATGCATGAGCTTATTAAAATTGTCAAACTTATTCAGGTAGCCAATAACGAAATACTGATTCAAGAGGGACATGTAGGACAGGAGATGTATATTGTTTTTTCTGGTGCAGTAGAGATAAAAAAACTAACCCGTGCTGGTGATGAATATACAGTGGTAAAACTTCATGCCGATCAAAATGTTTTTTTTGGAGAATTGGCGCTTATTGATAATGATACCCGCTCAGCCACCGTACGTACCATTGAGAACAGCCAATTCCTGGTAATACATAAGAGGGATTTTGAAGATATGGGGAAGCATTTTCCCTACATTGCCTTGCAAATTACCAATTCTATTGCCCGCATTCTGGCCAAACGGCTGCGCAAGACCACCAGCGATATGCTCACTATCTTTGATGCGTTGGTGCAGGAGCTTTCTACATAACTAGGCATAGGCTGCCAATATACATTAATTCACATACTATTAATTTAATAAAAGTATTGAAAATATAAAAAAATTGTGTAATAGTATCTATTATGAAAAGTGAGAGTAATGCGTAAAGCGGTACAAATTTCTATTGTTTTAGTAGCCATGCTGGCATTTATCGCCTCTCTGTACGGCGACAATGGCGATGGTAGAGGAAATGGCAGGTTTGCCGCACCCTCATTTCCTTTGACTATGTTTGTTGAGTCTGGTCCATATGCAGTTAAGACACTGCGAATGTTTTTTCACGACTCGGAACGTCCCTTCGATGCCTGGAATGCGATTCATGCCTCAGCAAAATACCAAGAAGCCTTAGCAGAAATTAATGCCACTGGTGAGCGGCAGATTGTGCCGACGCAGATCTGGTATCCAGACACCACATCGAGTAACAGTGAGAATCCTGAAATCGATGGAGCGCCCTTCCCGATTATTATCGCCTCGCACGGGCTGGGTGGGTATGCCAACCAGTGGGCCAATTTCGCAGATTATCTTGCTAGCCATGGCTACATAGTTATCGCTCCCGATTACATGACTGACAGTACTGCGCCGCATGCCTTTAGTAGCCCCGATTCATTGTATGCGCAATCTGTATCGTCAGCCAAAGTACGCCAGATCTACCAACTCTTTACCGGGGAGATAAAGGTTATCAACAACTTTTATCGCTATTTTTTTGGCCTAACCGACCTAGATGAAGAATCGCTCTTTAAGCTATTTGGAATGCAGATAAGTGAAGAGTTGAGAGGAAGCGTGCAATCGGGAGGGGTACAGCGTGTTGGCGAAATGATGGCGGGATTCTTCACCCAGCGCCTAGATGACATTGAGAGCATCATTAGCGGCTTAATCAGCCTTAATAAGAATACCGTTGATTGCCAAGTAGAATACGCGAAACGTGGACAACCAATTCATGGCAAAGAGATGTGTGGACAACTATCCGGTATGTTGGACCTGACTGCAATAGGTGCAATGGGGCACTCGCTGGGATCAATGACCTCGTTGCTAGCAACTGAAAGGCTTGACAGCCTCAAAGCTGCGGTTGGCTATAATAATGCTGTTCCGCATTACTGGGAACCACCAGGTCTCCTCGGGAGGGGCCTGGCAGAAGATGGCCAACCGATGAGTAGCGCAAAACCGATAATGCTTATCCACGGCTCTGAAGATGCCTTTGTGCAACTTGTCTTTCGGGGTGTCATGTGGAACAGCTACGTCGTAGCTGGTGGTGATCCCGCCGATATCTGGCAGCTCGAAGGGGAGCGCCTGCTACCTACAGATGAGAATCCACAACCTATTGCACGCAACTACTACAATCGAGCCGTTGGCGATAAGGCAATCGTGTTAGTACGCGATCTAAATCATGGTACCTTAGTAACGGACTACTTGGCAGAATCGGCGCATCTTAGCAACGCAGAGTCTCGTTTTATCGCAAATAGAAAGGCGGTAGGCGAGGATGTTCTTAATCCAAATTTCGTTGGCCGCCCCTATAAGCAGATTGGCTGGGAGAAGGTCAATGGCCATGATGTGTACCTTCCGGTATTTATTAGAAATTATTACACACGTTCATGGTTTGATTACTACCTGAAGGGCGATCAAGAGGGATTACGCCTCAAAGAGAATCCGATCTCTGAATTAAACAAACTAGATGTGCAGATAGAAATCAACAACTAACAACCATAAACTAGACTATTGGCTCTTGCTCCATACAATATGCATCTGGGGATGGGCGCGAATGGCCTGTAGGTCATTGCCCACTGCCAAAAGCGTATGGAGCAACAGAGGAATAACCATAGATGAGGTATAGAAGGCGGTCAAAGCCAGTACAATCCCTAAGGGAATAGCGCCCCAACTTTCCTCTATCGGTTTGTGGAGATGCGCTAGGCAATATACTAATGTGTTGGCAGCCACTGCGTAAGGCAGTCCCGCAACTTCTATCAAAGAAAAGAGCAGCAGCCCTCGAAAGATAAATTCATATCCAATGAGGTAGAGGAACCAGCTTAATGCATTCCATGCTATATCCCTGGTGCTCCACTCTGTAATTTGCAATTCCGGATAATGCTTAATATTTATTCGGTAACGTGGACGAAGAAACAGAAATAATAGCACTGCCAGTGTGGGAATACTATACCACCCCACCAGGCGGGTAACTGTCGGAGCCGTTGGCCATCTCAATCCAAAGCGCTGAGGATCGGGATAGAGAAGCCACACCACCATAAGTGGTAATAGTCCTAAAAGGAGCAGACCTATACTCCGCCGAAGGTAGAGCAACCTCCGCTGCCGGCTAGGCGCCGATGACCCATCTATGGGGACTGAGTCATCTCTGACCGAGATGTGTCGAGAGATCGAGAGATAGAGTAAGAAGGAGAATCCAAAGAGAGCTATGGGCAGTAACTGGCGGATATTGCTCGCGCTCATTATAGTCTCGCTCATGATGACTTAAAGGTAGCCCTCTCTCTTGAACCACTGTAGCAGCTCCTGAATAGCCTGCTCTATATTGCTAGGGGTGAATTGGAACTCCCGCTGCGCCTTCGCTGAAGAATAATAGGCGCCCTCCAATGCCAATTGTGCCATTCGATAGCTGAGCGCCGGTGGGCGCCGTAGTAAGATGGCCATACAAGATGAAAAAAGGCCTCCAAGCAATACCAGCCAATTAGGGAGAGGGATTCTAGGAGGAGGTACTTCAGCGCAGCGAGCAATGAGGCGTAAGGCCCTCTGGTAGCTGAGATTTCTTCCTCCTACTATATAGCATTCCCCTAGCTGACCCAGTTGCAACGCATCTACTGCAATAGTTGCTACATCATGCGCTGCTACAAAATTCTTGCCTCCTTGACTATAGCCTGCAATCTTTCGGCGGGCCACTGCGCGTACCATCGCCCCTGATCCGGGACGGGAGTCATACGCTCCCAGCATAAAGGTGGGATTTATTATCACTACCGGTAATTGACGCGCTTTATGATAGGCTAGTAGACGTTGCTGTGCTTTATATTTGCTATCTAGGTAATCCAATCGATAGCGGGCGCCGCAGTACTTCCGTCCCTCATCTCCGGGACTATGTGCCGGCCCCCAACTAAAGGAGCTAGCGCTACTAATATGCACCAACCGCAGTATCGGTGCGCGCAATGCAGCCTCTGCCAAAGTTATTACTGCCTTATAGTTGACCTGCCATATGCGCGCCAGGCGCGCGGGCCACAGCTGAGTAAGGGCCGCAGTATGGATAATATAATCGCAATCCTCTATAGCACGCGCTATTGTGTCAGGGTCGCAGACATTACCATAATGGATCTCCACTGCTAGCCCGGCAATGACCCTTAACGGCCGGTGTGGCTCTACTAACGCTCGTACTTGATAATCTCTCTCTAGGAGCTTCCGACAGATGTGGGCCCCTAGCATCCCATCAGCGCCGGTAAGCAGCACTCGTTTAGCTTGCCTCATATTAAAGCGCCCGGAGGAGAGGGGGATCTTACCCTAGGTAAAGACCGTACTCCAAAGATTGTTTACTATGTGTCGTAAGCGCTCCTCTAGTATTCGATAAGAGAAGTGACGCAATCCCAGTTCATAGTTGGTATCTACCATCTGTTGTATCCGTGAAGGATTTGAAAGCATTGATAAGGTCTCGTCCACTGTTTTGGAGGAGATAAAGTTATTAAATTCTACAACCTCGAAGCCCAATGGCCGTATATCATAAGCATAGGTAGAATAGTTATTTACTACTAATGGTTTTCGAAAATAGATGGCCTCTAGAAAGGCATTCCCAAAGCCCTCAAAGAGCGAGGGGTAGGTAACTAGATCGGCATAAGGGTATATGTCATTCAGGCTATAGCACTTTTGGCCATTTAAATCACAGCGCATCTCCTGAATCTTCTCGCTTTCAAAGGTGGTTTTAACATTGAGCAGCTGGGCATATTCGTAGAGCCGTTGTTGATACTCAAAGCCTTCATCACCTGAAGCATGCGAGATAACTAGGGCAAAGTCTTTGCTGGATTTAACATTCATGCGCGCTACCAATTCTATCGCATGCTCAACGCCTTTTCGTTGTACTACCCGGGTAGGCTGTAACACCAAATACTCATTATCCTCTACACCCAAGGCCTGGCGAATATCACTATTGTAGTCATCTTTACCGCTGGCCGGATGCTCAAAGGGCATCACATTAGGAATGAGAGTAGCACTGATGCCGGTGCGCAGCGCTAATTGATTGCAAGCTGAGCTATTAATGACTACATGCGATATACTAGAGAGATGGGGAGGATAGCAGCTACGCAGAATATCCCAGACGCAGTTAGTAAGAAAGCGCTGCCGCTCCCAAAAGAAATCGTGATGGTGGGCAATACAGGGAATGTTTGACTCGGCTATATACTCCGTTAATGCCATCCCTAATGGCAGATTAAGGGGAATGGTAAGTGAATTCTCGGTTACTAGCAGGCAAATATTATGCTTTTCTACAAAGGCGTAGAGAATATCTTTAATGCGTTTTCGCAATACGTGCACCCGTTCAGTAAAGGCAGTGGTACGTTTGTCACGATTAGCAAAGGCCATATGATATATTTCTTGAATATCGGGATGGGTAAACTGCAAAATAGGCTCACACATGGTACTATCTAACTGCTCATCCAACTCCCCAGCCAGATAATGACACTGCCACCCCAGCTTATTAAATATCTCAGCCCATTTGGTGGCCTCCAGTGAGACTCCATCAGTTCCCGAAAAGCGGAAGGAGACAAATCCTACACTCTTATGCTTAGGCTCTTTCAACATATTCTTCAGTTTCGGTATTTATTATCACATGATCACCATTCTTAATAAAGAGTGGAAGTTGCACCGTTATCCCGCCCTGTAATGTTGCTGGTTTGGTGGCCCCACTCACTGTGTTGCCCCTTATCGCATTCTCAGTTTGAACAACTCCCAAAGATACCTTAGGCGGCACCTCAATGTCAATGACAGTGCCATTCCAACTTACCAACGGATAGCTCTGTCCCTCTACTAAATATTTAGCACTAGTTGGTAACGCCTCGGTATGGAGTGTCTGCTGTTCGTAATTTTCACTATCCATGAAGTGCCATTCCTCGCCTTCGCGATAAAGAAACTGAGAGAGGCGTTTTTGAATATCGGCCTCCTCTACCTGTGTCTCAGAAGAGAGTGTCTCGCGCAATACCCCACCTCCAATGGTAGCTCGTAGCTTAAGGCGCACAAAGGCACTGCCCTTACCGGGCTTTACAAACTCTCGCTCCACAACCTGATGGGGGTTTTTTTTATAGACAATATACATACCCTTCTCAAGAGCGCTAGCTTTTGCCATATGTTACCATAGCATCTATAAACAATTATCGCAAGAGCAATGCACACCCTCATATACATCTAATAATTAAATGGCGCTTTAAGGAGACATATAAAAGACGCTTATCCTGTAAACCCTCATATACATCTAATAATTAAATGGCTCTTTAAGGAGGCATAAAAAAGGCGTTTATCCTATACTTGCAAATAGAAAATAAATGGCAAGGAGGAATAAACGCCATGAAAACTATATACTATCCAGGCTGTTTTAAGAAGGCCTGGAACAACAGATATTTTGACGCTGTTGAGTGCTCCCCGGAGGTGCTAGCACGCGTGAAGGGACTCACGCATTGGGAGGAATTACGAAATGAGGGGGTTTCAGCATGCCGATCCCTAGGTTTAGTCATCGAAGCCTTCGGAGGAAGTGCTGATTATTGGTATCGTTGGAGACGAAGATTTCGTGAGTGCGGCCATGTGGGTTTGGAATGCACTAGTAGAAGGCCACACCATGTCCGGGAAAGGACATGGGATTCAAAGATACTTACCCGTATTGTGACATTAAGAACCCATCATGAGACCTGTCGCTGGGGCGCTTCTAAGCTTCGTGTGCAACTTCTAAGAGAGGGACGAAAGCCCCCTTCAGTTGCCACGTTAGAGCGAATGATCACTCATTTGAAGCACACCAAGGCCATTCTCCCCCTTCCGGTGGCAAAAAAGAGGAGCAAGAGGCGTTTATCACCCTCCGGATGGCGCACACGTTTCAAAAAAGCAGTCCACGGTGCGATTTCTAGGATACAAATCGATGTAGATAGCTATCGATACTCAGGACGAATGTGGTATCATTTCTCAGCAATCCATGTGCCAACTCGCTGGGTGTGGGCTAGGAGCTACAGCCGGGCCACCGCACGCAATGCAACTGCATTTCTCTCTCATATACGCTCGAATCTGCCACCGGGAATGCCTGTAGAAACTATTCAGGTTGATGGAGGAAGTGAGTTTATGAAAGAGTTTTCTGCCTCATGCGAGGAGCATGGAATAGCACTTCTTGTGAATCATCCCCATACACCGCAGCAAAATTGTTTTGTGGAGCGGGTACACCGGACCTTTGATGAAGAATTGTACCAAGTCCTAGATATTCCCGATACCCTCTCTGAGATGAATGAAATGCTAGAAGAATATGTGGCATTTTATAATCATCATCGCCCACATGCCGGTATTGGCCATCGTACCCCTTGCAAACAATTAGAAGAATGGAGTATGCTTCAGGAGCCAGGTAGGGTAGCGTAGAAAATTCTTATATGTAGTGAGGTTGTACATATCCTATACTTGCCTGTTTTTTTGTGCTATAATTATTACATGTCCCAGAAAAAATTTAAAAGTGAAGTTTCTCAACTGCTACATCTTATTACTCATTCACTCTACTCTCATCGCGAGATATTTCTGCGAGAGCTCATATCCAATGCCTCAGATGCATTAGATAAGCTGAAATATCTTACCCTGACCGATGGGCGCTATAAGGAGCTATCTTTTGCGCCCCGTATTGATATTAAATTTGATGATAAGGATCATAGTTGGCTGGTGGTTAGTGATAATGGCATTGGCATGAACGAGGAGGAGTTAGAAAAGCATCTGGGAACCATTGCCCATTCGGGCACCCGTACCTTTCTCAGTGCTATGCAAGAGAATTCTGGTAGTAACGATCTCATCGGTCAATTTGGGGTTGGCTTTTACAGTATCTTTATGGTTGCTACAGAGGCTAAGGTTACCAGCCGCAAAGCTGAAAGCGACAGTGCCTTCTGTTGGAGTTCTAATGGTCAAGGCAGTTTTAGTATTGAAAAAGCCACCAAAGATAGCTTTGGCACCGAGGTGCGATTAACGCTTAAAGAAGAGGGGAAGGATTTTGCGCATCGTTTTCAAATTGAGGAGATTGTTAAAAAATACTCAGATCATGTATCCTTTCCCATCTATATTAGCTATATGCAAGAGGAGTTTGATGCGAAGGGCGCGCCTACCTCTAGTAAGCCGAATATCAAGCAGATTAACAATGCTTCAGCGCTATGGAAACGGTCACGTAGCGAGCTAAAAGAGAAAGATTATGAGTCTTTCTATAAAAGTATTAGCCATGATACAGATCCACCACTCTTTCATCTGCATCTTCAAGCTGAAGGTGCCTTGGAATATACGGTGTTACTCTATGTGCCACAAAAGGCTCCTTTTGGTATCTTCTATAGCGATTTTCAGCCGGAGGTTCGTCTCTATATTCGCCGAGTCTTCATTACCGATGATTTTAAGAAACTCTTACCTCCATATTTGCGCTTTTTGCGGGGGGTCATTGATTCTGAAGATCTACCACTCAATGTCAGTCGCGAGGTGCTACAGGAGAATCGCCTACTCTCACAGATACGCGCTACGATAATAAAGCGTTTTTTAAATGAATTGGGAGAGCTTTCGGCAAAAAAACCACAGCTCTTTGACAACTTTATTGGCCATTATAACCGCATCCTTAAGGAGGGGGTCTATCAAGATTTTGCCAATCGGGATCAACTATTGAACATTGTGCGCTTTCATTCTACCAGGGCGGAGGGCTATACCAGCTTAGAGGAATACAAATCGCGCATGCGCCCCAACCAAAAGCGTATCTACTATCTCTCCGGTGCCGAGGTGCAAAGTTTACGCAATTCGCCATTGCTAGAGCGCTATCAGGCCAAAGAGATAGAGGTGCTCTTATTGGGGGACGAAATCGATGAGGTCATCATTCCCACTATTGGAAATTGGAAGGAATTGTCCCTAGTGCCTATTAACCAGAAATCAGAGGGCGATGAGTTGGTAGATCAGCGGGATGAAAAGTTAGAGGAGCAGCTGAAGCCCCTACTGGCTAAGATGAAAAGGGTGCTGGCCAATTCAATAAAGGAGGTAACATTCTCAGCCCGTTTGGAGAATTCACCAGCCTGTGTGTTGCTGGATAAGAACGAACCCACCATACGGATGAAAGAATTACTAAGGGGCTTGGGTGCTACCGATGAAGATGAAATGAAGCCCATATTAGAGATTAATCCCCATCATCTCATAATCAAAGAGTTGCATACACTAACCAATGATCAGCTTTTTAATGACATGTGCCATCTTCTCCTAGAGCAATCACTCTTAATTGAGAATATACCCTCTAAAAATTCTGGAGAGTTTGTCTCTCGCATTAATCGAATTACCGAGCAGGCACTTAAAAGTGTTCGCAACTCCTAATGGCATTCTATCAATAGTATGATGATTACTGCACTGCTAAATGTATATCCGCTTACCACGCTAAGAAAGTATTGAGTGTCCAATTGGAAAAGGCAAATTTGTTATTCATTTTGAATACAGTTTCTATTATCTAATGTATGAAAAAGTTAGTTAGTTTAATACATGTGGTGCTGGCCTACATTATAGGGTTAGCTGCAGCGGTGACCGTTGGATGGTTCGTTCGGCAATACCATTCTATCATAGTTATAGTTGTGGCCAGCATTACTGGTACGTTTGTGATATCCATATTTAGCTGGATTCATAACAATAACAGCATCTATAGTCCCTTTAGGTGTATAATGCCTATGGTAACTGCGCTAAGCCTGATGTGGATAGAGTGGAGCGCCGGAACAGCTGTATGGACTATGCCTCGAATGATTATAGTTTCTGCGCTGATACTATTATGGGGTGGACATTTATTCTATAATTGGACCGCTCGCTGGCCAGGTATGCACAGCGAAGACTGGCGCTTCGCTGACTTTCGAACTAAGGCTGGGCACCTCTATTGGCCACTCAGTTTTGTTAGTTTTCAGCTCTTTCCTACTATTCTTGTCTTGGTTATATGTCTGCCTCTCTTTTCGATATTTGGTGGAAGTGCGCCTCTCAATATTCTTGACGCAATAGCATTGGTGGTTGCCTTAGGAGCTCTTGGAATTGAGATGATTGCTGATAGGCAACTTCGACGCTTTGTGCAATCAAAAACTTCACCGTTGGCAATTTTGGATACTGGCCTATGGCGTTACTCGCGTCATCCAAATTATTTTGGCGAAATAGGCTTCTGGTGGGGAATCTATCTATTTGGGGCGGCTGCGGCGCCCCTTTTGGGACATATATGGAGCATTGTCGGTCCGCTTACTGTCACTGGCTTGTTTCTCTTAATCAGTATCCCGCTTATAGAGCGCCACATGTTATCATACAGAGCACGTTATGCCGAGCAGATACGCCGCATTTCGCCATTAGTGCCATGGCCTCCCCGCCGCTGATTGGTATCTGTCTATATGAAAGCCATTGTGTTACCAAAATATGGCAGAACCAACCTTCTACAACTCAAGGAGGTTGCTCGACCTAGTCCGAAAGAAAATGAGGTTTTAGTTAAAATTCATGCTGCGGCAGTTAACGACTATGACTGGTCTTTGGTAAGAGGTCGTCCCTACCTATACCGCCTAATGTTCGGCATTGGCAAACCAAAGAAACAGATACCTGGTATAGAATTGGCGGGCACAGTCGAGGCTCTCGGCAGCCAGGCGCACCTCTTTAAGATAGGTGAGGCGGTCTATGGCGACATATCGGAATATACCTTCGGCGCCCTTGCGGAATATATCTCTATTGATGAAAAGGCGCTAACCCGCAAGCCCAGCGGAATGAGTTTTGAGGAAGCTGCCTCTCTTTCCCATGCATCAATGTTGGCGCTGCAGGGCTTGCGGGATATTGGAAAGATACAACTGGGACAAAAGGTGCTTATTAATGGAGCGGGCGGGGGCGTGGGAACATTTGCTGTACAGATTGCTAAACTGTATAAGACCCAAGTAACTGGAGTGGATACTGGTAAGAAATTACAGATGATGAAATCGATAGGCTTTGACCAGGTTATTGATTACCAGAATGAAGACTTTACTAAAAACGGCCAGCAGTACCATCTAATACTTGACACCAAGACCAATCGCTCACCCTTTGCATATCTTCGTTCATTACAACCTAAGGGTATCTACGTGACCGTAGGAGGGAGCCTTATTCGTCTTCTTCAATGTCTATGCCTGGCCCCGTTGATCTCTCTGTTTAGCAAAAAGAACATTTGTATTGTGGCCTTGAAGTCCAATAAATATTTAGATTACATCCACGAACTTTATGAGGCCCAAAAACTGCGCTGTATCATAGATGGTCCCTATTCATTAAATCAGGCCGCTATGGCCATTCAGCATTTTGGCGATGGAAAACATGCTGGAAAAGTTGTGCTAATTATCTAGCATGGGCACATTGTAGAATAGCTAATAGCTTACGGAGGGTCAGCTCTCCTCAGCGGAGCGTGAAAGCAGGTGTTCTATCTCTAAAGTGTCAACCGCCCGGATCTCGGTTTCAGCCAATGAGCGCTGAAGAACAAAGTGGATATTGGCTCCTACCCGCTTTTTGTCATGTTGCATAGCTTCAATTAGTCTGTGGCTATTTAGATTATCTATTGAGATCTGAAAGGCATATTGCTGCAAAAGGGCTATTATCCTTTGGGCGTAGCGCTCTTCAGTAATCTTCAGCTGACATCCCAATCTCATAGCTTGGGCAATGCCCCAAGCTACCGCCTCACCATGTGACCATTTTCCCCATTCTCCCAAGGATTCCAGAGCATGCGCAAAAGTATGCCCTAGATTAAGATAGGCGCGGCTTCCTTGCTCTCTATAATCTTCAGTAACAAAGGCGGCCTTAACCACCAGTGATTGCTGTACTAGCTGTTGGAGCAGTGTCTCCTGACGCTCAAGTATCTCCGTATGATGTTGCTCTAAAAGCCCAAGTAGTTGGGGATCGCCTAGCAGGGCGCTCTTTATAACCTCAGCTAGACCATTTCGATATTCCTTAGCAGATAGGGAACGGAGTGTCTGGAGATTAATAATTATCTGCTCTGCCGGATGGTAACATCCCACCATATTCTTGTAGCTTGAGAAATTGATGCCACATTTCCCACCAAAGGCAGCATCTACCATACAGAGCAATGTAGTAGGCACCAAGATAAGTCGAATACCGCGTAGATAGATTGCCGCGGCAAAGGCGGTACTATCACAGAGCGCCCCTCCCCCCACGGCAATGAAGGTACCCTGGCGATCAATAGCGCAATCTAATGCCCGTTGTAGAATACTCTCTACATTTTGCCAGCTTTTACTAGCCTCCCCCACTGCAATATGTAGGAGACGCCTATGGGGGGCAAGAGACAGCGCCATAGCTACCTGCGGATCGCTGACTACCAGTACATTCTCCGAATGCAGCATGCCGCTGATTAATGTATGAATAGCTCTAGTAACAAATGCTATGCTGCAACGCTGTCCATTAAGGCGATAATCACGCCATGGCGCCTCGGCTAAAGTGCCCTCTATGGCGCGACTGAGCATAGTAGGATATTGATGAGTAGAGGCGCGGCGGAAGTTGCCAGGATATTAACCGCTAGGAACCGAACTCTTTTCCCTCTTAGAGGTCTTATGGGCGTTCTCTTTGGCGGTAGCCGCTGCGGGCTTTTCTTTTGGAGATGGTTCTTTTGGAGATGGTTCTTTTGGAGATGGTTCTTTTGGAGATGGTTCTTTTGGAGATGGTTCTTTTGAAGCGCTTGCTGATGGAGCAGATTTTTTGTCTTTAGGCGAGCTCTTACTATCATTTATGTAGAATCCACTTCCTCGAAATATCACTCCGATACCGCCGCTAACCACCCGATAGATACCCTCCTTGCCACAGTTGGTGCAGATGGTTAGCGGATCTTCCCGGATACTCTGCAATACTTCAAACTGCTGTCCACAGTTATTACATTCATAAAGATAGGTAGGCATGTATCTTCTCTCCAGTAGCCAATAACCAAACAGTTAGCGCTATTCTCTTAGCGGTCGTATTGCGCTAGGGTATCGACAAACTGCCGCGAATCTATCTCGCCTAATGCCAATGCGCCTAGATTCTGTCCAAACTCAGCTACTAAATCGGCCGAATATTGCGATTGAAAGTGAGGGATGATGAAGGTGGCATTGCTGGAGGCCTCAATAAACTGCTTCTGCAGATGGTCCAAGGTTGCGCCCTCTACATCAAATTTAATGGCAAAGAGCGAGCCAGAATCCAAAGAGATGGCCCGTACATTTTCGGGTTGGGTCATCCATTGCATAAAGGTCGTAACTGCCTCAGCTCGATCAGGGTCATCGGTATTGGCAGCTGCCAAATTAGAGAGTGGAAAGCCCACCTGATGACCGTGTGCACCTCCCGACAACGCCGGGGCTGGAGCAAGTCGCACATGTTCATATATCTCAGGCGCCTCATCTCGCACCCGACCAATATACCATGGCCCATTGATAAAGATAGCAGTACGGCCAGTAAGGAAATGGCCGCCAGATACACCAGCATCGCCCCCTACTGCATCACGGGTAGTGTACTGCTGAAACATGCGCAGCATTACCTCAGCCGCCCGCTGATATTGCTGATGGGGAAGACGGTTGTCCCATACAGCTGAGCCTCCAATACTTCCTAATAGATGAGAGTACCAAAGCATAGAGGTCCAGGCATTTGAGCCACCAGTCATCTGTGAGGTAGGAGTAACGCCGCTGGCCAAAAGGGCATCGGCAGCATCCCAAAATTCATTAATAGTGGTGGGAAACTCTGTTATTCCCGCCTGCTCAAATAGCTGCTGATTATACCAGATAGGGGTAATGGCTATCTCGTAGGGTATGGTTTTGGCTCGTCCGTTAATGGTAGCGCCCTGAATAGCGCCATCTACAAACTGATTGCCCCATTCCCCACTTAGCGCCTCGGTAAAATCTAAGAGGATATCTCCCTCATAGAATTGAAGCGTAGTAGGATCGACATTAAAGATAAAAATATCGGGCACATTTCCGGCGGCGACTAGGGCATTTATTTTATCACGATAGCCGTCATAGTCCGGGTTGGCCTCTATCTCTACTCGATAGACTCCCTCATAATTTTCATTAAATTGATCTACTAATGCAGTTACTGCAGCCGCCTTAGCATCTTGCCCTACCCAAATGGAGGGCCAGGTCAATACAATCTCCTGTCGCGGAGCGCAGCCGACAAACAGCAATATACCAATGGCAATGGCTAATGGTATTATATGCAAAACAAACTTTTCTTTACTCATAATAATTTATTGTACCAAAGCAACCAAAAATATGCAAGAATAATCGTTAGTTTAACAGGGAAATTATAGAGACGTTTGACCGCTGCTCTGACAATTTTTGCAGAAGAACGGTAATCTTCTAAAAATGTCGGCGCTTGACATTCCGGTGCCTTTGGGCTAGCATAAGCTATCTTCGGGGTGTGGTGAAATTCCATACCGGCGGTGAGAGCCCGCGAGTTACGGCGCGCCGAGCGCGCTACAACAGAATCGGTGAAATTCCGATGCCGACGGTAGAGTCCGGATGGGAGAAGAATTATGCAGAGCACACAACAGCAGCGGGATGGCCATTTTATGCGCCTAGCCTTTAATAAGGCTCAGCAGGGAAGCAGCGCTACCCTTAATCCCCGCGTAGGGGCGCTAGTGGTGGCTGGCAAGAGGATTGTTGGCTCGGCCTACCATGCTGGGGCTGGTACTCCCCATGCCGAAGTGCTGGCTATGGCAGAGGCTGGAAGCGCCACCCGGGGTGCCACCCTCTACTGCACACTGGAGCCCTGCCACCGCCATGATGATACCAAGCGCACTCCGCCCTGTCTCCCGCAGATTATTGCCGCTCAACTGGCTCGAGTGGTGGTAGCCGCTACCGATCCTCATCCTGCCGAGGCGGGGCGCTCGCTGAAAATTCTTAAAGCACAGGGTATTGCGGTTACCTATCTACAGATGGATTATATCTTTGCCGCGCAGAATGAGGGCTATCTCTGCCATCTGCGGAATAGACGCCCCCTTATACATCTGAAGTGGGCGCAGACCTTAGATGGCTATGCTGCCGATTATCGCCTCCGCTCACAATGGATTACCGACCCTCCCGCTCGGGCGGCTGCCCGCCAGCTACGCCTCCACTGCGGAGCGGTACTGATAGGCTACCAGACTGCTCGACGGGATAATCCCCATCTTACGGTGCGGGAGGGCCCGGCTGCGCCGATGCCACCCCAGAAAAGCATTGGCCGCTTAGTATTAGATAGTCAGCTCAGATTGGCCCCAGCCCTCCATCTGTTTCGCGACCAAAGCGCCAATCCCACCATAGTCTTTCATGCTAAGGCTGTGGCAGCGCAGCGTCGGGAGCGTTACAATCTTCGAGGGGCAACTTTGGTGGCCCTTCCATCATCGCGGAGAGAGGGTACCAATCAACTCTCGCTTAAGGCGCTCTTAGGTTGGGCTAATGAGCAGCTTACGGCCAATTCCATTTTGGTAGAGGGGGGCCCCACCCTGTGCGGCTCCTTTCTCCGTCAGAAGCTTTGGGACAAGCTGACTCTCTTTGTTGCCCCAATATTTTTGGGAAGAGGATACTCGACCTCAGCCGCGCTAGGATCGCTCTCCATCGGTCGCCCTCTACAACCCCAGCTACCTACCTGGGAGCCGCTTGCGCCACAGCACTCTGCAGCACTCCAATTCCACGCCTATCGCAATACTACCGAGAGCTTTGGTATAGACCCTCAGCCCTACAGTGCGGCACAGGTGGCACTTCGAGAGATGGAGCAGCTGGATGTTTAGCGGTATTGTAGAGCAGGTCGGAACTATTATGGTTATCGGCAATCAGCAGGATAAACGACGCATCACCATTCGTACCTCACGCCGTATGGTGATCAGCCTACAACCTGGCTCCTCTATCTCAGTAGAGGGTATTTGCCTTACCGTAGTGGCCAGAAAATGGTTGGCGGGACTCTTTGAGGTAGAGGCCACTGGTGCCACCTTAGAGAAGAGCACCGCCCAAAACTGGCAGGTCGCCACTCAGGTTAATTTAGAGCGAGCGGCTCGTATCGGTATGCGAAACCATGGGCATACAGTACAGGGACATGTGGGAGGGCTAGCGACCGTTACTCAGGTGGAGTGGGTTAAGGATCATCTATGGCTCTCCTGTAGACTACCGTCCCTACTGCAGGATCAAGTGGTGACCGAGGGCTCCATTGCCCTCAGTGGGGTATCGCTTACCATAGCATCTATAGAGGGAACTGATATTAAAATAAGTATTATCCCCTATACCGCCCGCCATACCACCTTGGGGCAGCTTCAGAGAGGAGATATCATTAATGTAGAGAGCGATATTATTGGACGCTATGTAGTACAGACATTGCAGCGTTACAGGGATTTAGGATGAATAGCGTTAAGCAGAGGGATAATGAGAGACTCGTAGCCCGCCTACAGGGGGCCCTGGAGGCAGTCGGCGATGGTAAGATGATAATTATTACCGACTCTCCTCAGCGAGAGAATGAGGGCGATTTTTTTATTGCGGCACAATATAGCAGCCCGCAGCTGATAAATCGTATGATCCGTTATGGACGGGGGATGGTATGCTGTCCGGTGAGTCATCGGGTAGCGCGGCGGCTTCATCTCTACCCGCAGAGTCGCCATAACCGGGCGCTACATGGAACCCGTTTTACCGTAAGTGTAGATGCCCGCAGCTGCCGGGGCAGCGGTATCTCGACTGCTGATAGATCCGAAAGCATTCGGGTACTGAGTGATCCGGTAAGTGTGCCGCGCAATCTGGTGCGTCCTGGTCACATCTCTCCCATTGTGGGACATCGCCGGGGGCTGCTAGCGCGCCCCGGCCATACTGAGGCGGCGCTAGCTTTGCTGGCGCTAGCCGGCCTCCATCCGGTGGGAGTTATCTGTGAAATTATTGCTGATGATGGTACTATGGCACAGGGAGAACAACTGCAAAAATTAGCGCGCCGCTGGAATATGCCGGTTATATCGGTAGAGGAGATTATAGATTACCTCTCGCTTAGCGGAGATACATCATGAAGCGCCACCTAGCAGATGATCATCAAAGGCGCATCATTATACAAAAAAAATGGCGCTTGGCCATTATTGCTACCCGCTTTAATGGCGCTATAGTAGAGGCACTGCGCAGCGGCGCGCAGCAGTGCCTAATGGAGCAAGGGGTGGATCAAAGCCATGTTGCCACCTATCGGGTGCCAGGCTGTTTTGAATTGCCACTGATGGCACAGTGCATTGCCGATCTGCGCTACTATGATGCACTCATATGTGTAGGCGCAGTTATCCGTGGCGAAACTCCTCATTTTGAGTATGTGGCCGCAGAGTGTTCCAGAGGTATTGCCGAAGTGGCGCGTGCCGCCCGCTTACCGGTGCTTTTCGGTGTGCTTACCACCAATAACGTGGCTCAGGCGTGGGCGCGCGCTGCGGAGCGGGAGCATAATAGCGGTTGGAATGCCGCCCGCGCAGCATTAGAAATGCTAGAGGAGCTAGGACGGCTTAAGGACCTAGCTGCAAAGACTGCTAGAGAATCCAGAGGAGAGTAAACGGCTAGGAGTGAGTCTGCGCTACAGTATGGTCAATACTTTTTTGTAACTTCATAATGATAGCTGCGCGCTCCGTTTTGCTGGTATAAGGGAATCGAAAGGCGACCGCGCCTTCATGGCCCCCACCAGTGGTGATAGCGGCATCTTTCAGTACCGTTCGGAGATCAACGGCACTATACTTGATATTTCTGCGTAGATGGCCATGCAATATATGGGATGGGGGAGAGCTGGCAGCGCTGGCTTCTGGGCTATCTGTGAAAATATCGTCATAGAAAACCCCCCCAAACTTATCGCTCTTCTCACTCAGTATGCTAGCTAACGTGCGCATCGTACTCAGTATCAAGGCATGATCATCATAGGTTTCCCATAGATAGAGAGATTCAGTAGGGTTGAGAATGATAGAATGCCAGTTCTGCGCAATCTGTAGTCGCCTCATACAATAGTTCCTAATATCAGCTTCCGACTTGCTCATTTGTATTACCATTTGCTCTAACTCATCGGAGCTATGAGCATACTTCGCATCAAAGGTAACATCTTTCAGCCGTCGATTAAGACTACCGGTATAGAGTCGATAGGCTCGCCGATTCCGAACCCCATTCAGGTAGCGTCCATTCTGGGTATCGCCCAAGAAACCAACCATGAGAGTTACTATTATGTTACGGCTAAATATTTGATCTATTGCATGGCGCCGTATAAGTGACGATTGTGAATGCAACTTGTGCGCCAAGATATAGATGAGTTCACAGGTAGAGGTTGCGCGATCTACCAAACACCAATCGCGATTTCCTGAATAGTTACTGTTGGATCCTAGATGATGGTCGATCTCAATATGTAACACCTTTTCTGAGCCCAGATATTGATTAAGCGCTTTGCTACTCTGAATCATATCAGAACGCGGTACATCGCAGATAACAATGGTATCTACTGGATCCATAGTTTTGCTGTGGATCCCCAGATTGGGAATTCCATTATACTGAGCTATGTTCCTGAGAAAGCTATGCGAAGCACTGTGGGTAAAGTTAACATGAAGTTTCACCTCCTTGTTAAATTTCTTAATAAGGAGCGCCATGGCCACTGTGGAGGCTACACAGTCATCATCTTCGTCTTGGTGTCCCACCACTACAAATGAATGGCGATGGATAATGGCGTTAATTATATTATTAATGACCCGATTACGGGCTACCAGAGAGAGGGGGGCCTCTTTTGCTAGGGTATGATTGATATCCCCCAATCGTACTGCATTTCTCTTTCTGTCGAGCGGTAAGGCACCGATACTGGCCACCCGTGCACAATTTCGCCCGTTCTCTTTGGAATTGTAGAGCGCATCATCGGCTGCTCGCAGCAGCGATGGCATATCGGCACCATGGTCCGGAAAGATGGCAATTCCCTGACTTATAGTAATAGGATAACTATTGCCCGAGTTGTCTTGGAGTGGAGCCTTCTCACCAGTCTTCTCTATGATACGACAGGCATACTTATAAGCGGTTGCTGAATCAGTTTTGGGAAGAATGAGGACAAACTCATCACCCCCATAGCGTACAGCAATATCGGTGGGACGGAGCATTTGCTTTAAAATGGCCACCAACGAGAGGATAGCAGAATCGGCTTTGCTGGCGCCCACCATTTGGTTAATGGTACCAAAGTGATCAATGTCGATCATAATAATTGAAAGCGGCTCATTATTAAATCTAGCATCTAAGATTCGCTCCGGCAATACATCATCAAGATAGCGTCGATTATGAAAGGTGGTGAGTTCGTCGGTAATAGAGCGGCGGCGGGCATCCTCTCCCCACATGACCATGTCTGAAAGAAAAAGGTCGGAATGCTCAAGGCGGTTAGCGATAATAGCCAGGATATTACAGAGAATTTTAACAACAATTTCCGGATACTGCTGCATAATAATCTCATAGTCCTGATAGGAAAACATTATCACCTCGCTGGATTTAAGTGCCTGACAACTAGCTGAACGAGGTTGATTATCAAAGAAGGCGATCTCACCTAGAAAATCACCCCGCTGAAAGCGAGCCACCTCTACCTCTTCCCCCTTGCTTTTTACTGTGCTACTAAATTCGCCGCTCTGTATCAGGTAGATGCAATCACCTATATCTCCCTCTGTAAATAGAAGTTCATTTTTAACACAGCTACGACTACGTAATTGGGGAATTAACAGCTGTAGCTCGCTTTTTTGCAATGAATTAAACAGTGGTGAGGCGGAGAGAAGCCCAATAAGATTACTTTTCACGGCTAAAGACCATCATGAGCTTCTTATGCGCCTCTTGTAACAGCGTCGCGGGAGTGCCCTTTACTCGAGGCCAATGTACATGCGCCTGCTGATAGCTCAGTGGGAAATTAATACGCGTATCAACTCTAGAGAGATCCAAACCCTGTAGTATATCTAGTATCTCTGTAGTAAGCGCCTCCGCCTCGCGGGGCATGTAGTCACAACTTACCAGTGCACATTCATTACCTGCAAAGCGTATAGAATATCTATTCTTCTTTTTTCCCAATTCATTTATGAGCGTTCTTCCTACAAAGCTTAAAGTTGCATCTCCTATATCGTGACCACAGATATCATTAATTTTCTTGAAATTCCGCGGTTTAATCATACTAATAGTATAGCATGAGTATTGCTCAAGCTTTTTAGAGAGCTCATATTCAAAATAGGACATGTTGTAAATTTTCATGAGTTTATCGATCATGAGTTGCTTCCATAGCTCTTGCACAACTTGGCTATTCTTGCTAATAAGCCTATTAATAGAACGAATACGCGAAGAGGCATGAACTATAAGGGTACGCAAAATATAGGTAAGAAGCTGTGGGGCCTGCTCAGTAAGTGCCGACAATCCAGCAGAAGAAGAGGGAAAGGATATCAGTTGCACCGGACCGCGTGCAGTGGCCCGCGCTCGACGGATGGAGCCTTGTACAAAGAGCCCACTTTCACCAAACGATTCTCCTATGGTAAATTGCGCTACCTCCTGAAAATCGCTGCCCTGTTGGCGCTCAATAATTACTTGCCCTTCGCCAATAACATAAAGCGAGTCTACCGTTTGGCCAATATCAAAGATAATATCCGCTTTGGTATGGTGACTTACTGCGCAGTAGTTTGCCATCTCTAGTAAGATGGATTCGCTTAGCTGGGAGAAAAGATGGGAGTTTTTCAGTATACGGGCGATAATCCGTTTTAAGGGCGCATCTATGGTATTGGCTTGGGGGGTGGGCATTATCTCTCCTATCTCCTCTCTGCCGGCGGGGAGACTCGAACTCCCACAGACTTACGCCCATCAGATTTTGAGTCTGACGCGTCTACCAATTTCGCCACACCGGCCAAGCTACATTCCCTTGCACCATGATACCACACTAGTATGATAAGCAGGCGCTGTTTTCTCCTTAAAACTTCTTTAACTATTATAGTAGTGACTGTAGACATTGTTCAATATAATATGTACAATAAAAGCGAATATTATGTGGTATGAAATAGTGGAAAATATGCTGAGAAAACATCAGCTAAAGAAATATCAGACTGGAAGGAAGATTAGAGAACGATGGCCCAACTTAAAATAAGGGCGGGGGTAGTGACTGGCTCCGCGCTTGTTGAACTTTTGGATTACTGTAAGGAAGAGCGGTGCGCCATGCCGGCAGTAAATGTTATTGGCTCAAGCAGTATTAATGCGACGCTTTTAGCAGCTAAAGAGGCACAGTCGCCTATTATTATTCAGTTTTCTAATGGTGGAGCTCATTTTAATGCCGGTAAGGCCCTCAATAACAGCAATCAGCAGGCAGCTATTGCTGGCTCAGTGGCGGGAGCGCTACATATCAGAAAGCTGGCGCCACTTTATGGGGTAGCGGTGATACTGCATACCGATCATTGTGCTCGCAAATTGCTTCCCTGGGTAGAGGGGCTTATTGCCGAGAATGAGGCCTACTATGAGAGCTACCGAGAGCCGCTTTTTAGCACTCACATGCTGGATCTTTCGGAGGATCCCTTAGAGGATAATCTTAAAACCAGCGCCCAATTTCTAGAGCGCATGGCTAAGGTAGAATTGGGATTAGAGATGGAATTGGGAGTAACTGGCGGTGAAGAGGATGCTGTGGACAACACCGAGATTGACAATGCCCGTCTCTACACCCAACCTGAGGAGGTCTTAGCGGCTTACGACGCATTGCAGGGAAAGGGATTCTTTACGGTGGCCGCGGCCTTTGGTAATACGCATGGGGTCTATAAACCGGGGAATGTGATACTCACCCCCAAAATTCTTAAGAACTCACAGGCATTGGTACATAAGGAGCGGGCCCCTAATCAAGAGAAGCCGCTCTATCTAGTCTTTCATGGCGGTTCTGGCTCAGAAAAAAGGGATATTCATGAGGCATTGGGTTATGGGGTCATTAAGTTTAATATTGATACCGATACCCAATGGGCATTTACCGATCCTATCAAAAAATACATGGATGAACATGATGACTATCTACACAGTCAGATTGGCAACCCTGAGGGAGATGACAAACCCAATAAGAAAAAAATCGATCCCCGTGCTTGGCTCTACTTAGGAGAAAAAAATATGCAGACACGTCTGGCACAGGCCTTTGAAGATCTTAATACATTAGGTAAATTCTCTCTGCGCAGTGAATAGTCCGTGAAAAGATTATGTGCAGGTAGATTATGTGCAAATATATGCCAAATAGACTCAGACATTGTTTTTTAAGACTATAATTGCAGGATGCGCGCAACAGTGGCTGAAGAATTGGTATATATAGAAGGGGTTGGTTCTTATGCCCCGCACAGAAGCCTATCTAATGAAGAACTGACTACCTTTTTGGATACCTCAGACAAATGGATACGTTCGCACACCGGCATTGGCAGCCGTCATATTGCTGCTCCTAATGAGTGTGCCTCTGATATGGCCTGTCGGGCAGTAGAAAAGGCCTTATCCTCTTTGGATATTGATCTGCAGTCTATTGATACTATCATAGTAGCCACCTCAACGCCTGATTATCCGGGATTTCCCTCCACCGCCTGCGTAGTGCAGCAGAAGCTCAAGATTAATAATGCTGCCTCCTTTGATATCTCAGCCGCCTGTAGTGGATTCATCTATGGTATAGAGGTGGGGCGAGCCTTAATTGCCGCCAATAGTTCCCAAAGGTTACTCTTTATATGTAGTGAGATATTTAGCAGAGTGGTAGATTGGAATGATCGCTCTACCTGCGTACTCTTTGGAGATGGGGCAGCGGCAATTGTACTCTCTCGCTCTCCAGACAACCGCAGCGGTATTATTGATAGCGTGCTGATGGCTGATGGCAGCCAACACACAGTCCTAACCCTAGGAGATCGGCCCCCAGAGCATGATCCGATTGCTTCGCGAGAAACCGAGGTAGAACCGAGCTCTCCCTATCTGAAGATGGATGGCAAGAGGGTTTATCTCTTTGCAGTCAGCTCATTGATTGAGACAGTTAATCTGCTTCTAGAGCGTAATTCGCTAACTATACAGGATATTCGCTGGATAATACCCCATCAAGCTAATGAGCGGATAATCAACGCCGCCTGTAGGCGGGTGGGTTACGACCAATCCAAATTCTATACCAACATTGTCCGCTATGCTAATACCTCGGCGGCCTCTATTCCGCTAGCACTGGACGAGATATACCATAAGGGACTCTTATCGCGAGGAGACAAAATAATCACGGTGGGCTTTGGTTCGGGGCTTACCTACGGAGGTAATCTTATTGTGTGGTAGCCTCCTCAGACCATACCGCATATTCGTTGCCGTTAGGGTCAGAAAAATGGAATCTCCGCCCCCCTGGGAATGAGAATATAGCCTTAATAATGGTACCACCGGCGGCTACAATTCGGGCCTCGGTCTTTTCTAGATCGCGGCTATAGAAAACTACCAAAACACTTCCCTGTTGGGTAGTGGCACTTTTCTCTGATCGATAAAAACCACCATCAACCCCTTGATCTGCAAAAGCGCAATAATCGGGACCGTAGTCCTCAAATTTCCAACCAAAGGCGCGCGTAAAGAAACCCTTGGTGGCCTCCATATCTTTGGCGGGAAGCTCCAGATAATCTATCTTCTCATGCGCCGGCATAGATTCTATTATGTACTATTGTGATAAGTTGCTCAAGCTACAGAAAGATAAATAGGGCTATTATATGCCCAATTCTATGGTTTCCGCTTAATGTGACTGTTAATATTATGTTGTTGGTACAGTTGCAATATCTCAGCGCAGAAATCAATCATCTCTTGATTTTCCTTGCTCTTGGCCAACTGGTAGAGACGGATAAACATTATTTTCTAGGGCATCCCCTAAACACTCGGAGAGAGCGGGATTCGAACCCGCGATGCGTTTAAGCGCATACACGCTTTCCAAGCGTGCGCCTTCAACCACTCGGCCATCTCTCCCACTAGCAGTATAGCCCATATCGGCATCCAATTCCAAGAGCGCTCTCACTGTGCAATTAGGGGGGCAATTTCGCCCTAAGGATATAGACGAAAGGGGCTTAATATGCTATATTTACGCTTATGGCTGAAGATAATACTCACCATCAAGAGCTGGACGAGGCCGAAATCACGGCGCGGGCGCTAGCCTATATCAAACATGAGAGCGAGAAGGACTTCCGTCTAGAGGTAGAAAAACTTATTCAAGAAAAAAAGCATCAAGAATTACGGGAGCGCTTCTACCGTGATCTAGAATTTGGCACCGGAGGGCTGCGGGGAATAATTGGCGGGGGGATTAATCGTATGAACTGCTATGTGGTAGAGCGTGCCACCCAGGGGCTCGCCAAATATATACTCCATCAGCTTGCGGCTAGTGGATCGGCGCCCAAAAGGGATCCTAGTGCCATTATTGCCTATGACTCTCGTCGTTTTTCCAAAAAGTTTGCCGAAAGGTGCGCCGCGGTTTTTGCGGCCAATAATATTACCGCCTTTCTCTTTCCCTCACCACGCCCCACCCCCATGCTCTCCTATGCGGTGCGCCAGCTAGGCGCCGCCACCGGCATAGCCATCACCGCCTCGCATAATCCCCCGGAGTACAATGGCTACAAGGTCTACTGGAAGGACGGAGCGCAGATTCTGCCGCCGCATGATAAGAAAATAATTTCGCTGGTTCAGAAGTGTGAAAAGATTCAGCGGCTGCCCCTTAAGCGGGCGATGGATGAGGGCATGATACAGCTCCTAGAGACCAAGTTTGACCAGAAATATATTGATTTAATAAAATCGCACATATCGCAGCCGGAACTCTTTAAGCGTCATGGAGCAGAGTGTCATATGGTTTACACCCCGCTGCATGGCACCGGCGCCCTCATAATTGAGCAATTAGTCGAACAGCTGGGAATGCACTGCACAATGGTTCCCGAACAGCGAGAACCTGACGGAGATTTTCCCACCGTTGCCCAGCCCAACCCTGAAGAGCCAGCCGCCTTCAAGATGGCGGTGGCCTTAGCCAAAAAACTTAAGGCAGATTTAGCATTAGCCACCGATCCAGACTCAGATCGCGTGGGAGTAGTGGTGCGACATCAGGACAAATATGAATTTCTAACCGGTAACCAGCTAGGGGCACTCTTTATTGATTACCAGTTGCGTATACGTGCCAAGAACCATCGCCTTCCGGCACATCCAGCAGTAATTAAAACTGTGGTTACCACTAACCTACAAAGGAAGATTGCCCAGGCCCTGGGTGCCACCTGCTACAATACCCTTACCGGTTTTAAGCATATTGCTCGGAAAGTGGCCGAGCTGGAGAGCAATCGAGAGAGGGAGCAGTTTGTGCTAGGTGGAGAGGAGAGCTTTGGCTACATCTTTGGGAGCGATATACGAGAAAAGGATGGCATAGCTGCCGCTATTGTGGCTTATGAGATGACACTGCATTACAAATTGGAGCATAAGACCTTGATTAATCGTTTAGAGGAGCTCTACCACCGCTATGGCTATTACCATGAGGTAACACTCTCAAAAAAATTCCCGGGAGAGGAGGGTATTAGCATCATGCAGGGGCTTATGGAACATCTACGGGCTCACCCGCCGTTGGCATTTGGAGATATAGCAGTAGAGCAGATCATTGATTTCCTGAAACAGCATATTACCGATTGTGCCACCAACTTGGTAACCGCCATGGACGAGCTACCATCCTCTAATGTATTGCAATACATTTTGGCAGATGGAAGTGTGGTAAGTGCGCGCCCCTCCGGTACTGAGCCGAAGATCAAGTTCTATTGCTCCTGTGTTACCGAACCAAACATTCCGTTAGATCAGGCACAACTCCTGACCCATTCGTTGGCCGATATGATAGTGTCCCAAATTGATACATTGGTAGATGAGTATAGCGCCAAGGACTGAAGCGGATGATCAGGCGCCGGTCTCTTCTCTAACCTTTACCGCCTTTGACTTTGAGACCACCGGCCTGGATCCGGCCCAGGATGCCATAATTGAAATCGGCGGGGTAAAATTTCGTAACAACAGCATTGTGGAGGATTATCAGCAGCTGGTATATACTGATCACCCACTTAGTGGAGAGGCACAAAAGATACACTCCATCACCCCAGACATGTTGGCTGGACAGCCTACCATCGATGAGGTGGCGCCCCGCTTTCTGGAATTTTTGGGAGATACCATCTTGATGGCCCATAATGCCTCCTTTGATATGGGTTTTTTGAATGCCATGACCCACCATCTAGGACTAGAGCGGCAGCGCAATCGGGTAATTAACACTCTAGAAATTGCCCGCCGCGCCTTCCCAGGACGGGTAAGTTACCGCTTGGAGGCCCTGGCCCTAGATCTAAATCTGGGCCATGATCCCGCCAGGCCCACCGTAGTCTGTATGACGCCCTTATCTGTATGCGACTCTTTGAAAAGATAATTGAGGAGTTAGGCTTCATGGGCGATATAACCCTCTCAGAGCTATTGACAAGATAAGGTAAAATAGCGCAGCTATTTTGGGCTATCTAAAGGGATGGTATGGACTGCGGTGCCCCGATTACTGATGGTTCTCGCCGCAGCAGATGAATGTCCACTAGGGTAAGGAGGCGGGCGGCAGCCTCGCGTGCTATAAAGCGTCGCATAGTTACCCGGTGATTCATGGGAGCATTATAGGCGTAGGCATCATGGCCATAGGCCTGCGCAATGTAGAGCGCCCTAAGGTTGTGCTCTCTTTGAGAGACAATAATATAGCGCGACAGATTAAAGATACGCGCCGCTCGAATTACCGAATCGAGGGTACGATATCCCGCATGATCCAGATAGATGGCGCTCTGCGGCACTCCGTAGGCTATCAACGCCTCCTGCATGCGTTGCGGCTCATTATAGGAACGATGACGATTATCACCGCTGGCCAAAATATAACGAACCTTACCAGCTTGGTAGAGCGACGCGGCGGCCCTAATGCGCGCATAAAAGAAGGGGTTGGGGGTACCATGAGTTGTGCGGCTGCTGGTACCCAAAAGAAGCGCTACCTGCTGGGGTGGAACCGCCTCTAAACTATTATAATGCCGTCCGGCAGCGCGCTGCACAAACCAATAGCTACTGAGAGCCACAATGAGCGCCCCTAAAGCTAACAGCGCCACACATATCAGGTAGATCGACCTCAAAGAAGAGCGCATTGTTACACTGCTATCCGCTACCTGCCAGCGAAAGCAACACCCCGGCGGCAATAGCCGAACCAATAACCCCCGCCACGTTGGGACCCATAGCATTCATGAGCAGAAAATTTGAGGAATCCTCCTGCTGTCCTACCTTCTGTACCACCCGAGCCGCCATTGGTACTGCCGAAACCCCGGCGGCGCCAATCATGGGATTAATCTTGCCCTTACTAATTAAATACATAAATTTGCCCAGCAGTACCCCGGCCATAGTGCCAATGGCAAAGGCAATAAGCCCCAATAGGATAATAAAGAGGGTATTCTGGGTAAGAAACTGCGCGGCCGACATCTTGGCCCCCACCGAAAGCCCCAGAAAAATGGTAATGATGTTAATAAGCTCATTCTGAGCGGTGTGTGACAGGCGATCCACTACTCCGCATTCTCGGAAGAGATTGCCAAGCATTAACATACCAATAAGCGGAGTAGCCGCCGGTATAAGCAACGAGGCCACCAGCGAGGTGATAATAGGAAAGAGTATCTTTTGTCGTTTAGATACGCTGCGCAGGGTGGGCATAACCACTCGACGCTCCCTTTTGGTGGTAAGCAGACGAATGATGGGCGGCTGAATGATAGGTACCAATGCCATATAGGAATAGGCGGCCACCGCTACCGAGCCCAAGAGATGTGGCGCCAAACGCGAGGTAAGATAGATGGCAGTGGGCCCGTCGGCGCCACCAATAATGGCCACTGAGGAGGCCTCAGCAAAGCTAAAGCCCAGTAGCTTAGCGCCCAGCAGGGTTCCAAAGATACCAAACTGCGCCGCCGCCCCCAGCAAAAAGGTACTGGGCTTTGCTAAGAGCGGGCCAAAATCGGTAAGCGCTCCTATACCCAAAAATATCAGGGGAGGGAAGATACCAAAATCTACCCCAAAAGAGAGATACTTAAGGAGACCGCCGCTGTCGGTGATACCACTAAGTGGGATATTTGCCAGAATAGCGCCAAAGCCTATAGGAAGCAGGAGCAGCGGTTCATACTGTTTGGCAACTCCTAGATAGATAAGGATTAGCCCCACCAACAGCATGATACAATTCTGCCAGGTAAGCGCCGAGAAGGCAGTGGATTGTAGAATGGTCTCAAATAATTGAATCACGATCTTATGCCAAAGTAATTAACTGATCACCCTGCTCAACGGTGCCTCCCTCGGCAACGTGAATAGCCGTCACAGATCCAGCCTGAGGGGCCGGCACATCAATCTCCATTTTCATGGCCTCCATACTTATCAATAGCTCCTGATTGGCCACCGCTTGCGATTGGCTAACATGTATCTTTTTGATTACCCCATTCATGGGGGCCAACACTTGGCCCGCGCCGCCGGCGGTTGGCGAGGGTGAGGGTGAGGGTGAGGACTGGGGAGGAGCGGTAGCCGTGGGATGGTGAGCTGGTGCAGCTGGAGGTGCAGTAGAAGGCAGCGGCGCGGCTCGCTGAGCGGTTACCACATAGCGCTCTCCTGCACACTCTACAATTATCTGATCTCCCTCACTGTGACTCTCTAGATGGTAGCTCTTTCCCTGATACTCAATCTTATGTTTCATGGCGATACTCCCTTACATGCTTTACAACGCTAGCGCATGCTCCACGGCAATAGCTCTTTGCTCTGGGGATGCCAACTAACGGCGCTGTGACGCTCCTCTTCAGCGCTACAATGGAGGTGTGCCGCTGCTGCTACCACCACTAACGATACCACAACATCCTCTTTGTGTCGGGCCGTGTCGCTAGGCGACTGCGCTTTGACGGTGGTAGGGCTTGAGTGCGACCCAGCATTAGCGGCGGGAGAGATTAGTCGGGCCATTAGCAACATCATGCCGGAGAGCAGCGCCAAAATCGCAAAGACCACTAGCATGCCGCTTAATGCAGCAAGCAGGGTAAAGGCATAGTTCTCAATGTCCATTGCTACTTCCATTCATTGCTACTTTATGCCCATCCTTAAAGCGGTATATTGCCATGTTTCTTATAGGCCCGCTCTTCACGTTTACGGATGTTCATCTCTATTGAGCGTATTAGTTCAATACGAGTATAGCCAGGGTCAATAATGGCATCAATATAGCCTAAACGGGCTGCCTGATAGGGATTCATGGCCTGTTGACGATATTCGGCGATCTTCTCGTTGCGCAGCGCCTCACTGTCTTGAGCCGCAGCTATCTCCCGGCGGAAGATGATATTCGCGGCGCCCTCGGCGCCCATCACCGCTATTTGCGAAAAGGGATAGGCCAATACCCTATCATATCCCAATGATTTACAGGACATAGAGATATAGGCGCCGCCAAAGGATTTTCGCACTATGAGCGCCACTTTGGGCACGGTAGCCTCGGCAATGGCATAGAGCACCTTGGCGCCATGACGGATAATACCGCCATGTTCCTGTGCCACCCCGGGCAGAAAACCGGGCACATCAACTATGGTAATTATGGGAATGTTGAAGGCATCGCAGAAGCGCAGAAAGCGAGCACCCTTATCAGAGGCATTAATATCCAGAGCAGCTGCATAGAATTGTGTCTGATTGGCAAAAAAGCCGATAGTGCGGCCGGCCAGACGTCCAAAACCGATAACCACATTCGGTGCATACTCCGCCTGTATCTCCATGAAACTCTGTTGATCACAGAGGACTGCGATGATATTGCGTACATCGTAGGGACGTTTCTCAGCAGAGGGCAAAATCTGCATAATCTCTGCCGTGTGACGATCAATCTGATCTGACGATTCATGCAATGGGGGCTGCTCTCGATTGTTGGACGGCAGATAGCTCAACAGTTGACGGAGTCCCTGTAGGCAGGTCGATTCATCGGCATAGCGGAAATGCGCCACTCCGCTTTGGCTACTGTGAGGGCTGGTCCCGCCCAGCTGTTGATGGGTTACCTCTTCGCCGGTTACGGCGCGGATAACATCGGGGCCGGTAATATACATCTGGCTGATATTGTCCACCATAAAGATGAAATCGGTAATAGCCGGCGAGTAGACCGCACCGCCGGCGCAGGGGCCCATAATGAGCGATATCTGCGGAATAACGCCCGAGGCCCAGGTGTTATTCTTAAAAATACGTCCATAACCCTGCAGCGAGAGAATGCCCTCCTGTATACGAGCGCCGCCTGAATCGTTAATCTGAATAAAGGGGGTGCCGGTGCGCATGGCTGCCTCTTGGGCTTCGGCAATACGGACAGCATGCATCTCGCCTAGCGAGCCACCCAGCACCGTAAAATCCTGCACAGCTAAATGCACCTGCCGCCCAGCTATCTTCGCCGTGCCGCTTACTACCCCATCGCCATAGTAACGCCGCCTATCCAAACCAAAGGCCGGGGAGCGCCCCTGAATATAGGCCTGCTGTTCTACAAAGGAATCGGGATCTACTAGCGCCGCTATACGCTCTCGAGCGGTGCTCTTGCCCTTACTATGCTGCTTTTCAATCTGGTCTTCACCGCCGCCGGCCAGCATCTTCTGGCGCTCTTCCCGATAATAAGTCAGTGGATCGCTATGGTCGGGGGAGGGGGAGCTGTCAGACATTGACATTATGCATTGTATGCTACAGTATCGTAGTGGAAAGGTCAAACAGTAGAGAGGCCGGAGTGGTGGAATCGGTAGACACAGGGGACTTAAAATCCCCCGGCTTTACAAAGGCTGTACGGGTTCAAGTCCCGTCTCCGGCAGATGGCGCGCTACATGGCCCTAAGGGACTTCAACGGTGAAGCGCGCTAATTGCCATCTACAACAATATCTATAGTGCTGTCTACCCGCTCGCTACGGCCATTCCAACGGATGGTAAAGCCGCCATTGACAATGGCCTCATGGGCACCATAGATGCGGAGGCTATTGCTCCCTTGGTTAATCAGGAGATCATTGCTGGCATCGGCCGAAAAGGAAACGGTAATTGAATCAAACCACGTCAGGCGAAGCGGTTGGTTATGGGTGAACTCTACAATATCTGAGGCATCAATGCCGTATGCATGGGACTCAAAAGCGGGACCAATGATGGCGGAAAAACCAATTTGATCATGTCAAAAAAAGACGAAAATGTCACCCTAAAGAAAAACAAAAATGTCACGCAGCCATTGCTACCTCCTTCATGGTTAATGTCCTTCCTTTATAAAATAACTGTATCCTTCCGTCAAGATATGCATAGATTTCCACCCGCATCCCGGGACGAAGTCCAGCTCCACCTTTAAGAATTTGAAAAGAGCGTGTCTGATAGCGTATGGTATAATCATTGGTACATACCCGGAAGCTACGCTTCCCAAAGAGATGATCAAGGTCACACTGAGTGTGAAAGGGAACATGGGCATTGTGTATCCCCCAGGCCTTAAGGGCAAATCGCTCGTTAAACGAAGTAAGAAAGGCCGGAAGAAAACGATTTGCCTCAGTAAGAGTGGTAACCCCAGCGCGCTTCAGCGCCGCACAGAGTCGCCCCTGGAGGGTCTTATTCACCCGCTCTACCCGCCCTTTGGCCTGAGGAGAGCCGGCATTGATGATCTCAACTCCTAATCGTTCACATACCTGCTGAAAATGCTTATTTCCCTCCGGAGTGGGAACATAGGCGTTTCTCTGATCACAGTAGAGAGCGGAGGGGATGCCATACTCCCGAATCCAGTCTTGATAGAGCGCTAAGAGCTCGCCAAGCTCCTCTTCATAGGCAAATCGAGCCTTAATAAGCCCCGTAGCATCGTCAATCATGACTAATAGACAGGTTTTGGTAGTCCCAAACCATTGGTGAAAGCTTCCATCAAATTGGATCATCATGCCAAAGTAAGGCTTTCGTTCTCGGAAGGTGTGACGCGGTGAAGAGCGGACGCGATAGCGAGTCACCGCAATTCCCGCCTCAGCCATGGCCTTTCTCAGCGTAGGAGGTGAGATATGGATGTCATGCTCTTCAGCTAGTACCTCCTTTGCATAGGCGGGGCTGTAGCCCTCCAATTCCTCTTTAATGAAGGAGACCGCTCTCTCCATCACTTCTGGGGCGATCTTACGAGGGCCCGGACGACCTCGAGAGCGATGCGCTAGCGCCCCCTCGCTCCCCTCTTTCCAGCGCTTAAAGAGCCTCCTCATATGCCTAAGGGTTACCCCGCTGCGCTCTGCCTCATCTTTCACTGAGGTCGTTCCTGTGGCAAGCCTGGTACAGGCTTGCATATATCGTACTTCTTTGGTACTCATAGTAAATGTCGCTGTGTACATAATCCTCCAGTATACCTGGAGGAGCAGTGACATTTTCAACTTTCTTTCAAAGGGACATTTTCAACTTTCTTTTACAAAACAATTTGATCATTGCCAAAGCCCTCTTCAAAGATAAAGGTATCGCTTCCTTGGGCATTGTCTAGCCGGCCACCTTCAGAACTATCTGCGAGGTCCCCGCCTCCCCAGAGAAAATCATCGCCGCTACCGCCTCTCAGACAGTCGTTGCCCGCATTGCCTACTAGGATATCGTTGCCCCCTAAGCCATCTAGAAGCTCATTGGCTGCGCTACCCTCAAGTGTATCATTGGAAGCATCACTACCGATTATTTGGACGGAGCACGCTCCATCTAGGCCATTACCAACCGCACCGGGACTAGGGTTACAGGCCCCCAGTACTACCAGGGCCATTACAATGGTCACCAGGGCACTCGTATACCTCTTCCAATTCAAAACTGTATGCCGGAACATTATTAAAAATTACCAACCTCTCCCTATTTTAAGGATTGTAAATATGTGTACCACCAATTATAGATCTATAAATCATTTTTTTCAATAGTTTGTAACTATAATCTTGAATTAAACCGAAATGCACCACCTCTCCCTCCGTAGTATAGCAGTATATTTGGAAAGGTTAATCTACCAGCTTTTCCCCCTTAACTCTCGTTACCGTCGCTATGGTGCAGCGGCCTACTACCAATTATCTAGCGGTTATTCTATAATAGAGGTACTAAGAATTATGCAACCCTTTGTACATCTACATTGTCATTCGGACTATAGCTTGCTCAGCGCCACCACTAGGATAAGCGAGATGGTACAGCGAGCGCGGGAATGCGGCATGCGCCATTTGGCGCTTACTGATGATGGCAATCTCTTTGGCGCAGTAGAGTTTTGGAGGGCGGCCCAAAATGCCAAAATAAATCCTATTGTGGGCTGCGACTTCTATTTGGCGCCCGGCGCGCGCAGCGCCCGCGAAAGCGAGCATCGGCCCCACTATGCCCGCCTAGTATTGCTGGCGCGCAACGCTGAGGGCTATCGAAATCTAGTTGAGCTCAGTTCCCGCGCCTATACCGAAGGCTTTTACTATAAACCGCGTATTGATGACCAACTGCTAGAGCGCTATCACCATAATCTTATTGCCTTCTGTGGAGGGCGCTATGGTGATGTGGGGCGGGATATTGTGGCTAACCGCTATGATCAGGCACAGGAGCGCGCTTGCTGGTATCGGGATCTCTTTGGTAGCGACCATTTTTATTTGGAGCTGCAACAGCATACCAAAGAAGATCGGGATACTAATGATGAATTGGCGCGCCTAGCTACGCAACTCAATATACCCTTAGTGGCTACCAATAATTGCTACTATACTCGGCAAGAGGATGCCCAAGCCCATGAGATACTACTCTGCATAGGGCGCAACCGAAAATTGGATCGTCAGCGCTCCATTATGCCCAGCCGCGAGTTTTATATGAAGAGCCCCCAGGAGATGTGGGAACTCTTCTCTAATTGGCCCGCGGCTTTGGAGAATAGCCTGTGCATAGCTGAAATGTGCAATATTGAGCTATCTTTTCCCGGTCCGCAGCTTCCCCGCTACCAAATTCCAGAGGACTTTGACGATGCCAATAGCTACCTGCGTCATCTAGCGCACCAGGGCTTCCGGCAACGCTATGGCGCTGCGGGACCAGCTGAGGTGCAGGAGCGTCTAGAATATGAGCTGGATATTGTTACCAAGATGGGCTTTGCCGGCTACTTCCTTATTGTGTGGGATCTGGTACGCTATGCCCATAATCATCAGATACCGGTGGGCCCGGGGCGGGGCTCCGGAGCTGGCTCGGTGGTGGCCTATTCGTTACAGATTACCAATATTGATCCCATTAAATATGGATTGATCTTTGAGCGTTTTCTTAATCCCGAGCGGGTCAGCATGCCCGATTTTGATATTGACTTTTGCTACGAGCGGCGTAGTGAAATAATAGAATACATTACTCGCCATTACGGCGCGAATCATGTCGGGCAGATCATTACCTTTGGAACATTGCGCGCCCGAGCGGTAGTACGGGATGTAGCGCGGGTTCTAGGAATAAGCTACAGCGATGCGGATCAGATTGCCAAACAGATCCCTATGGGAATTGATGTAACTCTTGGCGATGCCATTAAAAATGAACCCTCATTACAAGCGCTTGCCAAACAGGATGAGCTACATCGTGAGCTAATTGAAATAAGCCTTAAGCTAGAGGGGTTGCATCGTCATGCCTCAACACATGCGGCGGGAGTAGTCATAGCCCATGATGAACTTACTAAATATGTACCACTGTACCGTGATCCCAAAACCGGCGTCATCTCTACCCAATACTCAATGGAATATTTAGAAGATTGCGGTCTGGTAAAGATGGACATTTTGGGTCTTAAGACTTTAACGCTTATTAAAAACAGTATTGATCTAGTTGCTGCAGAGGGGGAAGAATGCGATATTGAGCAGATCCCCAATGATGCCGCCACCTTCGATATGTTGGCCAAGGGCAACAGTGGCGCGGTATTTCAGTTCGAGAATCCCGGCATGCAGCAGCTGCTGAAACGAGCTAAGCCCAACTGTATTGAGGATCTAATCGCGCTTACCTCGCTCTATCGACCAGGCCCTATGGATAATATTGACCAGTACATTGCGGCCAAGTTGAAAAGCAAAAGGGTACACTATCCCTTGAAGCTCTTAGAGGAAATATTACATGAAACCTACGGGGTCATTATCTATCAGGAGCAGGTAATAGAGATTGTACAACGGGTGGCTGGCTTTACCCCCGGCCAGGCCGATATTATGCGTCGTGCTATGGGTAAGAAAAAGAGCGCTGAGATGCGGCGTATGAAAAAAAACTTTGTAGAGGGGGCGCAACACAATGATATCTCTCAGGAGATGGCCGAGAAAATATTTGAACTTATCATTCCCTTTGCCGGCTATGGCTTTAATAAATCACATGCCGCAGCCTATTCTATTCTAGCCTACCAAACCGCCTATCTTAAGTGTCACTTTCCCCGTCAGTTTATGGCGGCTAATCTCACCAATGAGATCAACAATAATGACACCTTCATACGCTATCTTACCGAAACGCGTAAGATGGGTATTAAGGTGTTGGCCCCGGATGTTAATCGCAGCCTGCGCCATTTCTCGGTAATGGAGGGCAACGTTATCTTTGGTCTTAGAGGTATTAAGAACATTGGTAGAGCAGTAGTAGAGGAGATATTGCGCGCTCGTCAAGATGAGGGACTCTTCAAAAATTTTGAAGACTTTCTAGCGCGGGTAGATACTGGTATTGTAAATCGCCGCTCTATTGAGGCTTGCATCTTAGCTGGTCTTTTCGATAGTTTTGGACAATACCGCGCCACTCTTTTCTACAATCTACCCCGTCTCTTAAAAATTGCCAGTGAAAGGCGGGCCATGCGTAAGAGCGGTCAGCAGGATCTCTTTGCATTGGAAAAATTTGATGCCTTAGACTATGAGCGGGCGGCAGAGTTTCCTCACGCAGAGCGCATGCTACGCGAGCGAGAGATGCTGGGGGCCTACTTTACTGGTCATCCACTAGATAGCTATCGAGAGCTTTGGGAGAAAATCCATAGTCCTAATTTACACGAATGGGAGCGCTGGCCGGTAAATCAGCGCTATATTATACTAGGTTGTGTAATATCCGAACGCTCCTTTCAAAGTAAACAGGGCAATCTAGTAACGGTGATCCAATTAGAAGATTATAATGGCAGCTGTGAAGTGTTAGTGTTTGATATACCCAAAGATGGCTCACTGGAATTTGTAAAGATTAATGACATTGTGGGGATAGAGGTAGAATTGCAGAAGAGCAAACGCGGCCTATCATTGATGGCACAAAAGTTCTTCCCTCCCACAGAGACCGAGCAGATGATATCCACCGAATTGCATATTAGTATTACTGCAAATGACCGAGGCAGCGCACATGACAATACCCTAGAGGAGGCGTTGCGCAATCTGCGGGATATTCTTCTCTCCCACCGAGGGGATAGCCAGGTGTTGCTCCACCTACCTTCCCACCTTAGCCCCAACGGTGTTGCGCAGTCCCTACCCTCCCCGAGTCTCAATGGGAATACCAACTCTCACCCAGTAGCGCACCCCGCTACAGAAGAGGTAGTGATTCGTGTCTCATCCGATTTGCGAGTTGGTATTGATCCCAAAATGATAGCCCATCTCGAAGATCATCCAATGGTAGCGAAGGTATGGAGTAACTGAGAGATGCTACGAACTATTTTAAGTGTATTAAGCGGATTAATAACCATCTATGTCTTGCTTATCTGCGCGCACATTATTTTAACGTGGATGCCGGGAATGGAAGATACAAAATTACGCCGCGGTCTGCGTAATATTACCGATCCCTATTTGCGTCTCTTTCGTAAAATTAGCTTTCTGCAAATAGGCCCCATCGATTTTTCTCCCATTGTGGCAATATTAGCCCTTAACCTGTTTAATATTGTTATTGCCCAATGGGTACGCAATGGAAGCATTAATGTTTTTCAAATTATTGTGACTATTGCCAGTGTATTGCTCAATTCACTAGCCCTAATAGGTATTATATTCTGTGTCATGATCGTAATACGCTTAATCCTTATCTGGCGCGGGCAGGTCAGCCATGTTGGATCACTCTTAGATCAGCTCTTGCAACCACTTTCCTATCGGATTGTATCTCGCATATTGCCCAATCGCGGATTAAGCTATCGTATGCAGCTAACCATCTTTGCGCTCCTGTTGCTTCTCATATCAGTGATACTGCGTTTGCTGAGTGCATGGTTCTTGCTGCGCTAAATCGCCCTCTCTCCCATTTACCAGCGCTTTCCTCTAAAATTGAGCGTATATTAAGTGACTGGGGCCTGGCTCAGATTTCGCAACTGTTGCTACATCTTCCGCGCAGCTATCGGGATCGCCGAACCCCCCGCCCCCTAGCGCAATGGTCAGAGGGGGAGGTGTACAGCACCGTTAGGATAGTAAGCCACCACTATTTCCCTAGGGGAAGAGGACGGGCATTAAAGATAGAGATTAGCGATGAGAGCCGATCAGCCAGTCTGATCTGTTACGGACGCAATAATCTGGCTTATCTGTTACGAGTGGGTGAGCGCTATCGATTAGCCGGCCGCTTTCAGCTCCATTACCGCGAGCTTCAGTCATCCCTCTTTGAATTTGAGCCACTAGAGAATCCGCCACTTCGCTTTAATCGGATAGTGCCGCTCTATACTCTACCCAAAGGGCTTCAGCAGCGTCACTTCTTAGAGCTTATTGAGCAGGCATTGCACCTGCTCAAAGAAAGTGAAGAGCTTTCGGTCGCCGCCTCGCCATCGCTAAAAACGTGGCCGGCAGTTATTCTGCCTAGTGCGCTTACTGAAGCCCACCTTCCTAGTGAACCAACCGCGCTTAAGATGGCGCGGCGCAATTTAGCATTTCTAGAACTTATGCAATTAGAGACCACCATAATCTGGATTCGTACTAAAAGCGAGCAGCGCCAATCTAAGTCGGCTGCAGCAGCGCGGGTGGAAAACTCAGAATCCACAGCTCCCACAAGTAGCTTTACCCCCCTTATGACGCGCACAATAGCCGATCTGCCCTTTAGCCTTACCAGGGGACAACAGCTGGCACTAACCGAGATACATTCTGAGCTCCAACAGCCGCGGGCTATGCGGAGGCTCCTGCAGGGAGATGTAGGCGCTGGTAAGACCTTAGTAGCACTTTTGGTAGCCATTGGCGCTATAGAGCAGGGATGGCAGGTCGCCTTTATGGTGCCTACCGAGCTTTTGGCGCAACAGCATTATCTTACCTGCCGCCCCCTCTGCGAAGCGCTGCAGATCTCCTGTGGTATACTTACCGCCAGCCTTCCTGCGGCAGAACGACAGCGTATACTAAAGGAATTAGCTGCCGGTACACTCTCGTTGGTAATAGGGACCCAGGCCCTCTTTAGTGATGAGGTACGCTTTCTCAATCTCCGACTAATAATCATTGATGAACAGCAACGTTTTGGTGTAAAGCAGCGAGTAGCGCTCATACATAAGGCTCAACACCCCCACCTTTTAATGATGACCGCCACTCCCATCCCTCGAACCTTGGCGCTTACTCAGTTTAGTGGCTTTGAACTCTCAGAAATACGCAGCCTACCGGCAGATCGACAGCCGGTGGAGACCCATTTGGCTAAGCAATCTAACGAGCAGAAGGTCTTTAGTTGGGTAGCGCGCGAGCTTCAGAAGGGACATCAAGCCTATGTGGTATCCCCAATTATTGAACCCTCAGAGCGACTCTCCTTACGCGATGCCATTGCTATGCAGCGACTGCTTGCTGAACGTTATCTCTCTCAATGGGAGATAGGTCTTATTCATTCCCAAGTGGAAGAGCAAGAAAAGGAATGGACAATGCAACGTTTTGTGGAGAACCGCCTACAGGTCTTGGTGGCCACCAGCGTAGTAGAGGTGGGTATTAATGTATTGAATGCCACCTGTATGGTTATTGATCATGCTGAGCGCTTCGGACTCTCTACACTGCATCAGTTGCGAGGCCGGGTGGGGCGTGGCGCGCTCCAATCGTATGCCTTTCTCATCTATGATGACCAGACCGAGCTTAATCCATTAGCTGGTGAGCGATTAAAGTTACTCCTGCATGAGCACAATGGTTTCCATATTGCCGAGGCCGACCTGCTCTTACGCGGCGCTGGTGATCTCACCGGCACTCGTCAGAGCGGTTTTCGCCATACTCAGATTGCCCATCTGCCGGAGCATCTCCCACTTCTTACCCCCGCCCGCACCGCTGCCGAGGCCATCCTTACTCAAGACCCCGCGCTTCAGCAGCCAGAACATCGCTGGCTCCGTCATGGTCTGCAGAGAAATTCATCATGAAACGGGGCTCAATGATGCGTATCAGCGGTGGCCGTTGGCGAGGGCAGCCTATCCGCAAAAGTCGCTATGCTATTCGCCCGCTTACCGCCCGTATGCGGGAGAGCCTCTTTGCCATTCTAGGAGATATAGCAGGGCTTACTATATTAGATCTCTTTGCCGGGAGTGGTAGCTTCACTCTAGAGGCACTCTCGCGCGGGGCGGCTCGCAGCGTTGTAGTTGAACAGCATCCGCAAATAGCTCGGGAGATCCGCGCCCGTATCCTTCCCCAATCGGAGGCTCACATCCACACCATGTCAGCCGAGCGCTTTGTGGCTACTGACAACCATCACTATGATATAATCTTTGCTGACCCACCCTATCGCTATCATTATCACCAACGGCTATTGCAACTTATTGATCAGAGGGAGCTCTGGCAGCGTGATGGGAGAGTAGTCCTTCACCATGAACAGCATACCCGACTGCCACTGCATCTGAATCATCTGCAGCAATATGATAGAAGAAACATAGGGCAATCGGTAATCAGTTTCTATCGCCTCTCTGCTGATGAATGAGCTAATCCTGCTCCTCTTCCAGCTTTGGTCATAAGGTAGACCATAGGGGTATCCAAGAGAGCCATCACCACCTTAAACATATAGGTAGTAATCAAGATCTGCAAGAATTGCTCCCTAGTGACTACCCCCCATAGCGCCACAAAACAGAAAATAATAGTGTCAATCAACTGACTGATGAGAGTACTTACATTATTGCGCACCCATAAAAACTTGCGGGCCGGAATAAGCCGCCTTATTTTATTAAAGAGCCATACATCATGTAACTGCGAGACAAAATAGGCCAAAAGGCTACCGCCAACAATCCGGGGGAGAATAGCGAAGAGCGCCTGCATGTGGGGCAGAGCCCAATCACTAGGGGCCGCCATAAAGTTAATGCCAATATTCACTAATAGGGCGAAGGCGCTCATAGAAAAAAAGCCAATCCATACCGCTTTGCGGGCCGTCGGCGCATCCCGGCTCTCACAGAGGATATCGGTAACCATGAAATTGGCATTGTAGGCGACATTGCCCAGGGTGGCCGTCAGCCCAAAGAGGGTTACCTGAACCAGCACTAAAATATTGGCAGTGATGAGTGATACTGCCATCCATAAATAGAGGCCAATAAGACCAAAAAAGCGCTTAGCTAACCATGCTGCCAAAAAATTGGCAATTAACATGATTACCCACAGAAACTCATTGCTCATCTCGGGGCTTTCCTAGCTGTATAAAAGCTAAGGGAATTACAGCGAATGTAGCCCAAACTCGTCAATTAAACGACTCTTTAACATTTTTGGACTGGTAAGTTCCTATTTCGTCAATAATTTCCTGTAAATCGGCCCGCACCCATTCGTGTCTATTATCAAACATTTCATGGATATGCCGCTCTAATGCCCTATAGTGTCCAGTAAGGAGTGCGTGTTCCAGCTTATACGCTCTGTTTGGGTCACTCGTTTGGTAGCTATTAAGACGACTCTTAACATCGCTGGCTATGCCTACCTTGTACTCGCCTCTGTATTGCGGATGGGATATCACATAGATATATTTTTGGTCTTTGCTGTCTGCTCCGTCATCAGTACGGGTTGGCGGTACGGTGGTATAATGTACCTCCTTATCTACATCAAATAGCACATCGGGGCGCACCGCCTCTTTCTTAATCCGAATCTTTACTAATTCGTAGGCCCTTACCGATATATCTATACCTATCCACGCTCTCCCTAGCTTCTCGGCCGCTACACAGGTGGTGGCGCAACCACAGAAGGGATCTAACACCGCATCACCTTTATTGCTACTAGCTTTTATTATTCGTTCTAGAAGTGCCAGCGGTTTTTGGGTGGGATAGCCGGTGCGTTCTTTGGCTTGAGACGAAATTACAGGAATCTCCCACCAGTCATGCATCATTTTCCCCTCAGGGTGATACACACCCAACTTCGGATTGTGATTGTCTTGATAGGCGTAGACATCCCGATAGGGTATCCGCAAGATGTTGTGTACAGATTTGTTGGTATCTTTTCCATACAACAGAAGCACATCATGCTTTTTAGAAAACCGCTCTTTGCTTGCCCCACCAGCATGGTAACACCACACTATTTCATTTCTAAAATTTTTCTCCCCAAAGATGCAATCTAACAAAATTTTAAGGTAGTGGCTCATAGTGGGGTCGCAATGCAAATACAAACTGCCGGTCTCTTTGAGTACCCTGCGGCACTCCATAAGGCGTATTGTCACATAGGCCAGGTAGCAAAAATTATATGAGCTTCTGCCCTCTATGTTTCTTACCGCACTCAATAGGTGATAAATGTGATCGTAATCTTCCTTAATAGTCCGTAGCCACTCTTCCTTTACATCTTCCAGCGTAAATATGTCTTTGAAACTGGCACCTTCTGCGCTAGTGCCCAGCGGCGCGGTAAAGGTTTTTTTCTTGTTAAAGGGAGGGTCTAGATATATTAAGTCTATACATTTGCTGTTAATGCCCTTCAATACCTCTAAGTTGTCGTGACAATATATCGACCTATTTTCTACATTCATTTGCAATCATACTCCCGTCATATTTGAGGCCCCTTTGTGGCTCTCGGTATCTTAAAAAAGGTGATTAATCTAGCCGCTCTATTTTTCACCCCCATTAAGTTTAAGAACCCCACCCTCCTTTCTGCTACCATTATAGTAGAAATAGTATATTATGGGAATTACAGCGAATGTAGCCCAAACTCGTCAATTAAACGACTCTTTAACATTTTTGGACTGGTAAGTTCCTATTTCGTCAATAATTTCCTGTAAATCGGCCCGCACCCATTCGTGTCTATTATCAAACATTTCATGGATATGCCGCTCTAATGCCCTATAGTGTCCAGTAAGGAGTGCGTGTTCCAGCTTATACGCTCTGTTTGGGTCACTCGTTTGGTAGCTATTAAGACGACTCTTAACATCGCTGGCTATGCCTACCTTGTACTCGCCTCTGTATTGCGGATGGGATATCACATAGATATATTTTTGGTCTTTGCTGTCTGCTCCGTCATCAGTACGGGTTGGCGGTACGGTGGTATAATGTACCTCCTTATCTACATCAAATAGCACATCGGGGCGCACCGCCTCTTTCTTAATCCGAATCTTTACCAATTCGTAGGCCCTTACCGATATATCTATACCTATCCACGCTCTCCCTAGCTTCTCGGCCGCTACACAGGTGGTGGCGCAACCACAGAAGGGGTCTAGCACCATATCTCCCTCATTGCTGCTGGCTTTGATAATACGCTCTAACAAGGCAAGCGGTTTTTGGGTGGGGTAGCCGGTGCGCTCTTTGGCCATTGCATTTATAGAGGGCATTGTAATAACATCATCTGGTGTTTTGCCTTCTGGCTTTTCTTTGCCCTGTTGCCCTCCGCGTCTGTATCGCCAATCAGTCATACCGCTTTCAAATTTCTGCAGTATTTCATTACGATTAAAAGTATAGTGGTTTGTTTTCGCATACCATAAAATAATATCATGTGCCATTGCTAATTTGTGCTTACCGCGGCTGGCGTTTTTGTAATACCATACAACCTCATTAATAAAATTCTCCTCTCCAAAAATACAATCAAATAACAGTTTTAAGTAGTGGCTCATGGTGGGGTCGCAATGCAAATACAAACTGCCGGTCTCTTTGAGTACTCTGTGGCACTCCATAAGGCGTATTGCCATATAGGCCAGGTAGCAAAAATTATATGAGCTTCTGCCCTCTATGTTTCTTACCGCACTCAATAGGTGATAAATGTGATCGTAATCTTCCTTAATAGTCCGTAGCCACTCTTCCTTTACATCTTCCAGCGTAAATATGTCTTTGAAACTGGCACCTTCTGCGCTAGTGCCCAGCGGCGCGGTAAAGGTTTTTTTCTTGTTAAAGGGAGGGTCTAGATATATTAAGTCTATACATTTGCTGTTAATGCCCTTCAATACCTCTAAGTTGTCGTGACAATATATCGACCTATTTTCTACATTCATTTGCAATCATGCTCTCGTCATATTTGAGGCCCCTTTGTGGCTCTCGGTATCTTAAAAAAGGTGATTAATCTAGCCGCTCTATTTTTCACCCCCATTAAGTTTAAGAACCCCACCCTCCTTTCTGCTACCATTATAGTAGAAATAGTATATTATGGGAATTACGGCGAATGTAGCCCAAACTCGTCAATTAAACGACTCTTTAACATTTTTGGACTGGTAAGTTCCTATTTCGTCAATAATTTCCTGTAAATTGGCCCGCACCCATTCGTGTCTATTATCAAACATTTCATGGATATGCCGCTCTAATGCCCTATAGTGTCCAGTAAGGAGTGCGTGTTCCAGTTTATACGCTCTGTTTGGGTCACTCGTTTGGTAGCTATTAAGACGACTCTTAACATCGCTGGCTATGCCTACCTTGTACTCGCCTCTGTATTGCGGATGGGATATCACATAGATATATTTTTGGTCTTTGCTGTCTGCTCCGTCATCGGTACGGGCTGGTGGATCGGTAGAAAAATGTATTGTAGGAAGATTACCTTGCTCTCCCTTTAATAATCCCTCTTTATATACCTCATTTTTAATCCTAGTCTGTACCAACTCATAGGCTTTTATGCTTACATCTATACCTATCCACGCTCTCCCTAGTTTCTCGGCCGCTACGCAGGTGGTGGCGCAACCACAGAAGGGATCTAACACCGCATCACCTTTATTGCTACTAGCTTTTATTATTCGTTCTAGAAGTGCCAGCGGTTTTTGGGTGGGATAGCCGGTGCGTTCTTTTGGGGATATATGTCCCCCTGATGGTATATCATCCCACCAATCAAATGGTATCTTGCCTTTTTTAATATATTGCTCTCTAATCTTTTCGTCCTTTAAAACTCCTTTGCTACCCCATATTATATTATTTTTGCCTTTATCAGTATGGAGAGATTTATATGGCATCCTAATATTGTCTCTATTAAAAATGTAATTATTGCTCTTTGAATAAAATAAAACAATATCATGCTTCTTAGGAAAGTTATTAATTTTCCCGCTTGATGGTCCACTATATGTCCATGTTATCTCATTCCTAAAATTCTTCTCTCCAAAAATACAATCAAATAACAGTTTTAAGTAGTGGCTCATGGTGGGGTCGCAATGCAAATACAAACTGCCGGTCTCTTTGAGTACTCTGTGGCACTCCATAAGGCGTATTGCCATATAGGCCAGGTAGCAAAAATTATATGAGCTTCTGCCCTCTATGTTTCTTACCGCACTCAATAGGTGATAAATGTGATCGTAATCTTCCTTAATAGTCCGTAGCCACTCTTCCTTTACATCTTCCAGCGTAAATATGTCTTTGAAACTGGCACCTTCTGCGCTAGTGCCCAGCGGCGCGGTAAAGGTTTTTTTCTTGTTAAAGGGAGGGTCTAGATATATTAAGTCTATACATTTGCTGTTAATGCCCTTCAATACCTCTAAGTTGTCGTGACAATATATCGACCTATTTTCTACATTCATTTGCAATCATGCTCTCGTCATATTTGAGGCCCCTTTGTGGCTCTCGGTATCTTAAAAAAGGTGATTAATCTAGCCGCTCTATTTTTCACCCCCATTAAGTTTAAGAACCCCACCCTCCTTTCTGCTACCATTATAGTAGAAATAGTATATTATGGCTCATCATATAAAATTGCAATTTTATTAAATTGTAGATAGTTCACATCGGGATTTTTTTCTAGGGCTGAGCTTAGCTTCGATAGTCGGCATTCTCATGAATATAGGCCTCAGTGAGATCCCCTCCCCTAAGGATGGCTTGCTGCTTCCCATTACCTAAACTAATGCCAATCTCTACGGCTTTGGTGCTCTGAGGATAGCCATGCAGGGTGGTATCAAATGCGCGCTCCTGCAGATAGCGGGTAAGCTGTTGTTCAATCTGATTATTGAGACAAAAGGCGCCATCTCTATAAAGTTCGTGCCCCCCCATAGTGAGCACTACACGCTCCATAACTAGTGGCAGCTGCATACGGGCTGCCTGGCTACCCAGTGCCGCCATAATGCGACCTACATTGGGGTCATTGCCATGTATTGCGGTGGCCACTAGACGGGAGCGCAGAATAGCCCGTCCTAGTTCAATGGCTACCGGTCGCGTTGGCGCTTCGCTAATCTGTAGCTCTATCAGATGACCTACCCCTTCACCATTGCGTACTATATCTTGTGCCAAATGAATGGCCAGTTGGGTAAGTGCCTCTTGAAACTGTCGGAACGGGGGCACAGCAACGCACTGTTGGCTGCTCAGTAACATTACTAGATCGCTGGTGCTCTGATCACCATCAATACTTATTGTGTTAAAGCTCTCAGCCACCGCAAATTGTAACGCTGTCGTCAGCTGCTCTCTGCTGAATGCTAGGTCAGTTAGAAAGAAAGCCAGCATGGTGGCCATCTGCGGCTCTATCATACCGGCTCCTTTGACAATACCCAGGATGTGCCCCTCGCCAATGGCCACTGAATGGGCCTTGGGGTAGCGGTCGGTAGTCATAATAGCTGTTGCTATCTCAGCTGGGCCATCCTCTCCCAATCGTCTATAGAGTGCGGGAATATGGGTTGACATCTCACGAAGGGGAAGCCTCCATCCAATAATGCCGGTAGAGATAGGTAATACCATAGGTGGCGCAATGTCATATTGCTTAAAGAGAGAGGCCAGCTGCTCTATATCCTGCATACCCTCTGCAACAGCGACATTGGAGATACGATTATTAATAAGTAACGCCTGTAGTGGCGCCCCTAATGGCAGCGCTTGCAATCGCTGGATACTTTGGCTGACTAGTAAATTCTGAGTAGTACAGGCGGCCCAGGCGCTACTGGGCGCCGCGCTTACCATGAGCGAGAGATCCATACTGAGTGGCGGAGTATCAGGACGCTCAACTGGACGAAAGTCAAAACGGATAGTGGAGAGACGAAAACCGCGCGGGGTACGGCAATTCTCTGCCAGCTGCTGAAGATACTGCTGCGCGGTCATTTCATTCAGTATAGCATGACGTGATTCATTAATCCCAAACCGGTTATAGTTGCCACTAGGATCCTCTAATTGCTGACAATGGAGCTGGCAGGGCGCCTGCCGTCGCTCTTATCTATTAGATGTGACAGTTCTTTCACTGTTCCAATATCTGGAGCGCGAGCAATAGAGGGAGATGGTCTGAATAATAGGGATTAGGATGCCCCGCAGCAGTTAGGAGATCTGCAGCGGTAATCACTCTAAAGCTATCGTAGCGCAGTTGAGCAGTGGTTAGCAGGGAAGATGAAAGCAAAAAATGATCAATCTGCTGCCAGGCATTATTGTAATAGTAACTGCCTTCCCATTCACTGTCATTCCATGGAGAAAAGAGCAGAATATCATCATCTGAATGACTGCTAGCAATGGGCTGTTGAGAAACCCGCAAAGGTCTGTACCAATGACTGCTCTCTCCCCTTTGTGGTGGAAGTAGTGCGGTAGGATAGGAGTAATTAACTTGACGGTATTCATCAGTGCGCTCATTAAAATCACCAGCTATAATTATTGCAGCCTCTGGATCATGCTTAAGGAGCACTCGTAGGCGCTGCTGCAGGGCCTCCACCATAGCAATGCGTAAGGGCTCCGTCTCTTGAGCCCCCTCACGTTTGGACTTAAGATGTACCATAAACAAATATAACGGGTTACCATTGATCTCTAGCTGAGCCTCTAGAATGCCTCGCAGCAGCGGAAAGGTGGCACGGTAGACACCATGATAACGAAGCGCCTGAATAGGATAGCGGCTAATTAGCGCTATCTGTAATCTACCAGCTATAGGAGGAGATAGTGCCGCGCTTTGATAACGGCGGCCTATAAGCCAGTTCTCAATAAGCTCTTCAATAGGAGCGCGCCCCTCTATCTCTTGAAGAATTATTATATCGGGCGTCGCCGGAGCAAGCGCTAGATTAATAACATCTGCTATCCGCTCTGATTGACGCGCTGCGCGGACAGTATCGTCAAAAGCCGCCTTTACATTATAAGAGAGGAGGGTAACTGATTGGGTTGCGCCATTAAATACCCAGCCGCACCCCATAAGCAGCCCCCATAGCATTAATATCAGCCAGGGATAACCGCGGCCGGAGCGAAGAGTGGCTCTTTCGGGAGGCGCACTTAATATTACATTTTGCATGTCTCTCTAGAGGATAGAGATTGTGCTACTGCTTTAACTTATTCTCCGTACTCTGGATATCAAATCATGCGGTGAATGTGCGCTTGATAAATAAGCTGTTGATTCCAATAATTAGAATTCAAATAGTGTGCCCGGTCATTGTTATCGGTAATATATTGAGAGCGCTCATGCATAAACTTAAGCGAACGCCCTAAGAGTAATTGCTGGAACTTACTCCCCTGCTCTTCATTACTATTAAGTATTTGGCTAAAGAAGAAATAATAGATTGATATATAGGGATCAGTGTAGTCAATGCGCTCCAACTTGATCAACTGGCGTAGCACTTTGATCGCATGGGCATTTTTTCCAATTTTGCCCATCAGATAGCCATGTAGCGCCTGTATTTGGTGATTCAAAATATCTTGACCATTATAGATGTAACTATAGCCGTGACTCCAATCAGGATTATCCATACTTAATCGTGAGGGTTCGCTATGACTGCGGAGCGCCGTCTCTATATGACTGATTGCTGATGGATATTCGGCATTGTATACATAGGCCTCGGCAGCATAATAGTGATACTCTTTCTTTCTCCAACATTTCTTCAAATGCTCCAGTGCTTCTTGAGGCTTTCCTAAGTAGATTAGGGTTCTCCCTAACCAAAGATTAAAGAGATTCATGGCCAGTTGATGACTGTGCGCTGCACAGCGCTGATAGCCATGTTGAAATTCATTAAATGCTTTGGTGTAGAGTCCCAGTTCAAAAAGCGCACGGGCCTTCATAAAATACATGTAGAAGAGCCATTCGCTAGCACTATACGGTTGTTGCTTAGTAAGGTTAGTAACTAACATTTCTACTTGCGAGTAGTTCCCAATAATAAACTGCAATACAACCTGTAACATGCCATTGCGTATCCTCTGTAGATCAACAAGAATATCCGTCTCTCTAGCATCTTGCGCTCCTATTTCCAAATGATGTTTTGCATCAATGAGTTGATTAATCATTATGTGATAATAACCGCAATCAGTATGGGCCAATAAAATGCCGGGTTCAAATGAATGCTCCTGATAGACAAGGATAGCATTCACAGTGCATTGTATAGCCCTTTGATACTTACCGGTCATGCAATAATAACGGGCCCTCTCTATTTCTAAATGTCCGTGGCCCAGCTCCCCTCCCTGACGACATTCACAGGCCTTCATAAAGGCGCTAGCCTGCGAAACATCATTCTTAAGAATGGCCAAGCGTATTCTTCCGGCGCAGAGAAGTACCTGAAGGCTATCTAAATGTAGTGGATCTGCTAAGGTGGGTATCAACGGCATATCGCGGTCAAGAAGACGATCCAGCGAAGTAATATCATTCCGAATACTGAAATGGGAAATAAGTAGGAAAGCGATCTCCAAAGAACGCTCAACACATTGGTTATAGCCTACAATCTTTTGCAAATTGGGGCTAAGAGGGATAGCGCCAGCTTTCCATTGGAGATAGGTTTGATTGCTAATATTACGGTATACCTCTCTTTTATTTTCCCCCTCTATATCACTCAGACTCTTCCGTATCTCGTTTCTACAAAAATGACAGCGATGCCCAGAGCGAATGAATCCCATAGCTGCCAGCCGCTTAAGAGCCAGATTTAGCTGTTGCGCTGAATAACCAATTGCGATCATAACCTCTATAGCTATGGCAGTGGAATAGTGCGGCTCCATCAGAGAAATTGTTAATAACAGATCATATTCTACCGGCAAAAGATGCTGTATTATCTTTTTAGTTAATTCAATAATAGTACCAGGCGGCTTTTCTTTCGATACATTATCCGACCCCCCCTGTAGATGATCCAATAAAGCGTTATAGAAAAGTAAGTTGGGATTAGTATGGTATTGTAAAATACGTTGCCGTTTCCCTTCGGAAACCTGAATATCTGCTAAGTATTTTTGGATTCTCTGCGGTGAATGAGGATTCATTCTGCAAAGCGTGTACCTACTGAAATAGGTGGTAAAGTAGCGTGGTAATCGCTGACACCCCACTATAAGAATGGCTCCATATTGTGCAGCGTTACTCTGGTAGAGGTCGGCTATAATTTCTAAGGTACGTTTACTAAACTGATGGGCATCTTCCAGAAAGATAATAGGGGTAATATTTTGTGCGCACGCCAATCTACAAAATCCGATAAGTATTAGGCGATACAGCGATAAAAAATCATACATAAATTGTTTATATCCCGTATAGTAATCTGCGGTAACCAAAAGGGAATCTATTATCTGTTTATATTGCGCATAGCGCCGTTTCTCTTTCTCGCTAAGCTGTGTAGAGATCTTTTGAATAATAGCGGGGCCAATACTGTTAATAAGCGGCATGAGATAATCTGAATATGGTCCGGCGTTCCACATCTGTAGATACAGCTCCTCTTTTGTTACATGTTCTTTGAGCGCCATTCGTACATTTGCAGATATTCCTGCTGAGATGGGAAAGCGAATAATTAACGGGTGAGTAGTAGCCACTTTTCCTGAACGGCGTTCATCAATTTCTCGCTTAATATGGGAGATAGATGTCTCATTGCGCATAAATTGCATCATAGTAGGCAATGGTCTTCCATTTTGGAGTTTATAGCGCTCTACAAGATACCATTGAGATTCCAGTTTCCCCACTAATTGGGATGAAAAATCCGGCCAAGCAGAGCTGCTAATACGGAGACCATCTTGAAGATCTACTATATCAATATAGGAATGAATTGCTTGAATAATATGCCCCGCCTCTTTTGTCTCACAACGATCCAAATAGAGTGCGTATCCCGGTAATGTATCTTGCCTACTATGTATATGTTCTTGAATATCTTGAATTATTTTCAATAATTGAAGTAGCGCTATTGAATCTGGTGGATCATAGATAAAAAGCATATATTCACTCCATTCAGTGTGTGAAATAAGAAATGAGGTATTAAGGGTATTGTGAAGCGTCTCTAGCAATTCTGGAAAAGAATCCCTATCATCTTTATCATCCTCAATAGAGAGAAGAAGAGATACATAGGGTATTTCTAACAGAAGAGAATACATGCCTATCTCAATTTCGAATGTTTTTTCTGAAAGATTAAGGGTTATTATTGGCTATTTCAGCATCCGAAGTTCCATAGAGTGCCCGCTTTAGCTCTTCTGATACGCTGCTTACCAGATTGGTAAAGCGCACCCCAACGGTATGTAAGGCGCGCTCTTGAGTAGCGCGGGTAATCTGCGCAGTAAGCTGTATATTCTCCGATGGCCGGTGAGTATCAAGATAAAGGGTGATAATTATGCGATCATGCAACGCAAAGAGCGGCTGCGCAGAGGAATATTGGAACTGTAAACCTTTGATACTAATATCTTTAAGACGGATTGCACCCTGTTTTTCATCTGTGGCAAGAAACTTTAGAGATGACTCAATGTCACTAAAGTACTGCTCAGCCTCTAGGGCTTGGGAAAGATATATGGCATTGGTGGTAATATATTGTATTGACCTGATAATTCGGCCCCTTCCTGCCGCCTCCCGACTAGTTAGCAAGATATAACCAACGCAATAATTGTAATAGAGAACCGGGAAATAACATTGGAAAAAGATATTACTGCTGCGAAGTTGCTTCTCGAGTTGATCGCACAACATGGCGCTGTTGGCTATATGAAGCGCATCGCAGGCCTTTTGCAGTTCTTCAGGAGTTGCTAGTTGCGGAACTGTTTCTCCAGCAAAGGGAAAGAGAATCGGTTTGCCCATATAAGCCATAGTCTTCTCTAAAAAATGTGTCGGCTTGCGAGTGCGGAAGAGTATAATTTTGTGCTCCAATGTATATTTACGCATTTCATTTTGAAGCGATTCAAAGAGGGGCGCTATACCTGAGGAGTAAACTCGGTGGCGGATGTTGGATTTCCACTCTAAGGGAGCACGTTTGGTTATAGGATAATTTATGGTAACCGGCTTCTCTGAAGCCCTAGCAATCTCTATCTTCATATTGGTAACGTCATGCATCCGGACATGCTCACGCTCAATGTCCCGACAGAGGGGCGATATAATTTGCAGATCAATAATATTGTTAATTTCTTCCACCACTCGCAGATCTATGGCAAATTGTGACCCATCATACTTAAAGTAGATCGAAATCGTTCTCCCGAAAAAAAGCGGGTTTTTAGATGGAACGCCTCGTAGAATTTTTAACTGCCGCCCATTAACCGAGGCTATCTGAGCATCAAAGGGCTGTCGCCCATAATAGACCTGCACATCTGTATGTTTTTCTATCAGTTCAGAGAAAATTATCTCGCTCTCAATACGCCCAATAAGTGTAACCATATCAGTTGAATGAGGTTATTAGATCAAAAGGCAATGCATCTTCCGGCAATAGCGTATCAATCGCATCACGCGGTATTACAAAACGGATAATTTTCCATTCCCTATTAGAGTCGTCCGCAGAGAGCTGTGAAAGATAGAGATAGGCTGCGGTATGTCCTTGGCCACTTTGCAAGTGCAATAGGACCCCGGCGGTCTGGTTATCTTGGCTATAACGGATAGCGCCTATGCGCACGGTCTGGGGAGGAAACTCTGTGCCATACAAAAAATTCAACTCCTCCTCTATTTGGCTGCGGTTAGAGTCATTGAGAGGAGGAAATGGGAGGCCTCTAGAAATGAGCACATTAGCAAAGGCTCGAGTAATGGTATATATCTCGCGATCTAATGGATTGGAGGTATAGGCATCCTGTAGCGCGCCAATATAGATATCTTTGGGCAGGAGATAGTCACTAGCGTAGGCCGGGTTTAGAAATACCTCAGCACGCGCTAAGTCTATTTGCTGATTCTCTATGGGAACTAGGGTAATACTATGATCCGGGCGCGAGAGTTGGGTATTCCTATCGGAGCGCACTGGACCATCATTAGGGGATTCGGGAACTCTGCAAGAAAGTAGCAGTAATGTACTAACAAAAATAGCTCCCTCAGTACGCCACATAACAACACTCATCAAAGAATAGGATCAGTTAGTAAAAAGAACTGAACACCGGACAAGGTCATTCCCGATCAAGAAATTTCTTTACATCCTCAAAATCAAATTCAACAATTGACCCGCCTTCAGTCTCACCGCTATGGCGATCTTTAATAGGAAGAAAATTCTCGTTATAAGATTGCGCCAATGAAAATGTTTCATCATCTTTATAGCGGGATTGGATCAAAACCTGTAGGCTGTAACCCTTTTCGCCCAGTCCGCGTCGCATAATTTGTATCGGATCAGAGATGGTCGAGGCAAAATGGGGACCATAGATAAAGAGGCATGCTAGTATAATTAATATAATAATAGTGAAATGCAGCAGATCGGCGGCAGCATTATGCGCTAAAATGGGGCGCAGATCTATAAAAACCTCAGTATTGCCATTTTCAAAGGTCAGATAGGTATAGTCTGAGGGGCCGTAATAGCGAGAGAAGTAGGCATTATCATAGCGGGAGAAGAGGATCTCTCCACCTCTACGAAAAATTAATATATCGGGGCGTAAAGATGCTAGCTCTTCTATTCTTTCAATATCTAAATTGGCATCTACACGGCTATTAAGCGCCTCTACAGTATACTCTTCAAAGGTATCTCCAAGGTCGGGAAATGCCAGCAGATTGGAGAAAAGGGAAAAGGAGACTAGCGAAAGGATGACTATAGTAACCGAAGTGGTAGCAATACGCGAGAGATGGCGTTGAGCCATTGCTGAATCTACATGTTTTATGTGGCGAAAAATCTTTAGAAAACGCAACAATCTTAATACCCGCGCAATGCGGATGGCCTTTACCACCTTAAGCGCCCCAAAGGTACCGGCAGCAGTAGCAATATTGCTGACACCTAAATAGACACTGAGTGCAGCGGGAGCGCTATTGAACACTAGCAGGGGAATCGAGGCCACGAAATCTACCCATCCCCGCTCATCACGAAGATAATGCAGTACCTTTCCACGGAATAGTGAGTTAAAGAAGCGGAGCAGAAATTCTATAGAAAAGAAAAGATCAAAGAGAAAACCGCTGTAGATAAGTATTTGACGACTTGTCCAACTCCAGCTAAACATGTTAGCAATATCTTCTACCAGCGTATGAATAAGCACCAAAACAATAGCAACAACTACCAAATTCTCAAAAAAGGCAACTCCGCGCTTTACACTGCTTGTTGTAATACTATTTGTGGTAGTTTTATTTGTTGGATCTTGACTCATTATTATTTAACCTTTATTGTGTATTTTAACCACTTTCTTCCCGCTATTTCAGACAATACCATCTCTACCAACGATTATCAGATGATATACTATAGAGCTCCTCTAACATTCTAGAATCATACCCATAATATTTATGATTACGGCGAGCAATGCTAAACCAGCTCTTATCGGGGGTGTCAGCCCCGCGGTCAATCACTGCATGAGGATTAAAATGACGCGCCCGCGCCACAAAGATGGCACTTAGACGGGAAGTAGCCTCAATATCTGAGTGATCAGTAAAGGAGAGGTTAGCCCGTAGGGCGCAGCGCAGAATGTCTTTAGGAATAGCGCTGATCTCCGCATGGGCACGTTCAAAGGCCCTTTCTATCCATGGAGGATCTACCTCTAATGGAATACCATTACTATTAACCATAACCCCCGTGTGATCATCAATCCAAATAACCGGCATTAACAGAGTAGTTAACTTTACCAGATCGCAAATTTGATCCGGAGGTATTCTCAGATGCTGCACCTTAGTTAACTCAAAATAGAGATAAGATTTTCGGTTAAAAGAGACAGTAATGTAGCGAGAGGTCATATTATGAAGCACCGAATTATAGCTTCCATTTATTAGACGGCGCGATCCTGAACTCTGTAGTAATTTAACTAGTAGTTGCTCTATCTGTGACTGTACCACATCATAATTTACGCTATCCATACCAAAATCACGTAGAAAGCCATAGCTTATGTTTTGTGTGATAAGCTCCTTAAGATCAGAAAGAAAATAGGCATTAGTTCTCTCTTCGAGGGTGCTAATAAGCATCTCCATAATGCGACTCCAGCCATAGCCGGGAAAGAAATCGTTAGAGGAGAGGGTTGGAGATAGGGTCTGCTGATTCTTCTCCAAAAACTGAATAATTTGCTCCTCTCGCTGAAGCGGTGTATACTCCCGGAGCGATGGATTCTCGTATAGATGGTTAATAAATGAATTTGCTTTTTCGCTACCGATACTCATTATTTACAGAGAATAGTATAGTATCATCTATAGAAAAGTGCAACAACAACATTAGAGATAATATACAATCAATATAGCCATTATGCCAATCTTGTCGGAGCGAAGTAGGGTTGAGTACATTACTCACTCAGGTAGCGATTTGCTGGTGGTGAATGCCGCGCGGGTATCCTTGAATAAACATCACGACCTATTTGATAAAGTGGCCGATGCAAAGATAATTGGTTATATGGCTCGTAACCGACATTGGACGCCCTTTGCTCATCCCCAGGCGACCTTCAGAATCAAGGCCTCGATCTTTGTTGCCAATCAACTAAAGCGCCATCGAATTGGCGCAGTGGTCAACGAGGTGAGCCGACGCTATGTTGATGATGAACCAACATTTGCTACATTGCAATGGCGCTGGCAAGATTTAGGACGCAAGCAGGGCAGTAGTAGAGCGGTGGACCCTAAAACACAACATGAGCTTAATTCAGAAATAGATGATCTGCAACAGCAATGCGTAGCGCTGTACCTCAAGCTCTTGAAACAGGGTATTGCCAAAGAGCAGGCTCGGTCTGTACTACCTCAAAGCCTACATACTGAATGGTACTGGACCGGATCGCTATTCTTTTTTGCGCATTTATGTCGGCTGCGTATCCATCCTGATGCGCAGATTGAATCTCGCGAGGTGGCAGAGAAGATAGCGGAGATCATGTCTCAGTTATTTCCAATTAGCTGGCAAGAACTTATGAAAATTCAAGCCGAAGAGGAATAGTGTTGCATGCAGGGATAATACTGGCTGCCGGCTATGGTGTACGTTTTCTGCCTCTGACCAAAGTGCTGCCCAAAGAATTGCTTCCGCTAGCGGGACGCCCCGCCATCGATTATATAGTGGAGGAGTTTGTAGAGGCGGGGATTAGTAATATAGTGATTGTGATTTCGGCGCGTAAGCGCTTAATTCGCAGCTATTATCAAGATATGCCGTGGCTACGGCGTCATCTGCAGCACAGTGGTCAGGGCCATCTTAATAAACTACTAGCGCTTCCCAAGGCGCGCCTTCGCTTTGTCTGTCAGCGGCATATGGGGGGCACTGGCCATGCACTGCTCCAAGCCAGCCGCTATCTGCAGCCGGGGCCGGTGGTGGTAGCCTATCCCGATGATGTGCATTGGGGAAACCCCTCATTAACCAAGCAGTTAATAATGGCCAGCAATGAAGAGGGGGGAGGTAAGAATGTAATTGCCACTATCCATAATCCATCCCATCCCGAGCGGTACGGTATGCTACGTCTTCGACCATCTAGTGCATTGGTTGAGGATATAGTAGAGAAACCGTCATTAGATACGTTGCCCAGCCAATATGCCTCCATTGGGCGCTTTCTCTATCAACCGGCCTTCTTTGACTATCTTAGAGAGGGATGGCGTCGCCATCGTCGCATTAGTCCACAGCAGGAATACTATCATATCTATGCGTTGCGGAGCTTAATGCAGCGGGGTCAGGTGTTGCACCATCAGGTGATAGGAGAAATATTAGATGTTGGAGAGCCTGCCGCCTATCTTAAGAGCATTATGCGGATGCGTACCCTTCTTGACTAATTAGGGCTTATCGATAATCCTGCCAGCGGATGTGATATCTGTGCACTCGCAAGCCCATTATGCGATTACTTATCTGTAGCAATTCGGCTGCTTTAGTCATATTACCGCGGGTAGACTTAAGAGTCTCAATAATAAATTCGCGCTCATAATTCTCAAGCATTTCCTGTAGTGAGCCAGTGGGAGCAGTGCTAGTATAGAGTGAACTCTGTAGGGTGGGGGGTAGTTGTTGGCCATGAATGACACCATCGCTACTCAATAGAATAGCCCGCTCTATACAGTTTTCTAACTCTCTTACATTACCGGGCCAGTGGTAATTGGTTAGCATATTAATGGCTGGAGTAGAGATACGTTTAATCTTCTTGCGATTCTTCTGGGCATAGATGGCAGTGAAGTGCTCTGCCAACAAAAGGAGGTCGCTTTTGCGCTCTCGCAGGGGAGGTATATTGATAGGAAATACATTAAGACGATAGTAGAGATCTTCACGAAACTGCTTACGCTGCATAAGCACCTCAAGCGGTTGATTGGTAGCGGCAATAATTCGTACATTAGCATGGATGGTCTGACTTCCGCCTACCCGCTCAAATTCCCGCTCTTGCAGAATACGCAATATCTTTATCTGAATATTTGGCGAGAGGTCGCCAATCTCATCTAGGAATATAGAGCCACCGTCGGCCATCTCAAAGCGGCCAGTACGAGCGCTGATTGCTCCAGTGAAGGAACCTCGCTCATGGCCAAAGAGCTCACTCTCAATGATTGACTCAGGCAGTGCACCACAGTTTACCCGTATAAAGGGCTGATGGCTGCGATAGCTGTTGTAGTGAATAGCCTGTGCCACCAGCTCCTTACCGGTACCGCTCTCGCCTCGAATGAGCACGGTGGTATCGCTCTTACAGACCTGCGCAATCATATCAAAGACCAACTGCATAGCAGCTGAACGGCCAATGATATTAGAGGGCCGAAAGCGCTCTTCCAGCTCGCGATGTAGGCGGCTATTCTCTGCCTCCAGTTGCCGCTTCTCCTCCACAAAATCGCGCCGCAACCGCACGGCCTGGGCAATTATGGCCGAGGCTACCGTAAGGAGACGAGCATCCTCCTCCAGCTGCTGCTGCTCTTCCACTATCTTATGCGCACTTAAGGTGCCAATAGTTTCGGCCTCTATTCTAATGGGAACACAGAGGAAGGAGATGGTACGCTGATTATGGTGTTCTATCCCAGTTCGGTTAAGAAAGCGGGGATCGATCGATATATCGGGAATTATTTCCCGCTGACCGCTAGCTACCACCTTGCCAGTTATACCCTCGCCAATCTGGTATTTCCCTTTAGAGCGCTGGATGGTAGAAAGGCCACAGGAGGCCTCAATACTTATCTCACCGGTGCGACGATCCAGTAGGGTTATGGCGCCCTGCAAAATGTGAAGCGAAGCGGCAATGGTATCTATTACCGGTTGAATAACCTGACTCAGGTCCAGGCTGCTTTCTAGGAGCTGCGAAATATCATAGAGAAGCGATAACTCCTCTACCGACTGCAGCGAGTTACTCTTAACCCTCATATACTGTTTTATCAAAGGCATTAAGGATAAGCGATTGCCCCTCATGAATATATGAGAGCGCCTCGCTAGCCTGATCAATCACTACAATAGTACTATTGTGCGAGAGTATCTGCTCGGGAGTAAGCAGCGCCCGATACTCACTCACTATGCCCCGCACCTGTGGGAGAAGCGGGATATGATCATTATTAAGCTGTGACACCACCAGTATACAGCCCGCTGTCCTATTAAGATCTATCTCTATGGTTGCCGTCATAGAGTCAACCAATAGTTTGGCAGTTCCCTCGCAGCTGCTCCCAATGGCCTCTTTGCCACGCACTACTATTGAACCCATATAGTGCGAGGTTACAGTATTAAAGGGTAGCGCCGAACCTAAGGGAAGGCCGGCGGCGGTCACTACCCAATCCCTTGCTTTAATATAATTGCACTCCATAGCTATATCAATAGCATTTTGAATCATCTCCTTGTCTTGGACTACCTCTTTGGTTAACAGTGGCAGTATACCCCAATGCAGTTGGAACTGCCGCATTATTCGTTCTGAGGTGGTAACGGCAATAATTGGCTGAGGGGAGCGAAAACGGGCCAATAACCGGGGGCTATTCCCCCGCAATGAGGGAACAATGATCGCAGTTGCCGATAGTTCACGGGCCATAATATAGGCGGCGCGGGCGGTGGCCTCACTACCTCCCCGCATATAACTATCTTGATGAGAAAAATGCTCCGTAGCGTAACGTTGAAACTCCGGAGAGCGCTCTACTGCCCGCGCTAATCTATCCAATGCCTCTACCGACTCTACTGGATGGTTGCCAGAGGCGGTCTCGGCTGAGAGCATCAGAGCGTCGGTGCCATCAAAGATAGCATTGGCTACATCGCTCATCTCGGCACGAGTGGGGCGAGGGTTACGGGTCATAGATTCTAATAATTGGGTAGCGGTAATAACTGGTAGGTTGGCGGCATTGCACTTTTCGATGAGGCGTTTTTGTACCAATGGAATATGTTCTATTGCCAGCTGCACTCCTAGATCGCCACGCGCCACCATGATGCCATCAGAGGCATTAATAATCTCATCAATGTTGTCTACCCCCTCCTGATTTTCTATTTTGGCAATTAGACGCGGTACTATGTTGTCGCTGCCCATATAGCGACGAATAGCAAAGATATCCTCGGCGCGTCGTACGAAGGAGACTGCAATAAAATCTACCTGATGCTTAATGGCAAAGGCAATATCCTCACGATCCCTCTCAGAGATAATAGGGAAGGGAATAGCAACCCCCGGCACATTAATATTCTTATGACTTCCAATACTACCACCACTGCATATTGTACAGCGTATGGTAGTAGTCTGTACCTCCTCTACCTGTAATTCTATGAGGCCATCAGCCAAATAGATACGGGAACCGCGCACGACATATTTTGGCAGATCTGGGTAACTCACTGAAAGTAGCTGCGGCACTCCTTCACGGGGTTCGGCCACCTGTTTCGTAGTAGTAAGTATTATCTGCTCGCCCTCCTGCAGCTTTAATTGTGCTCCGGGCTTCACCGCGCCGCTTCGAATCTCTGGACCCTTGGTATCTACCATAATTGCTACCGGTCGACCGCACTCTTGGGAGACATTGCGGATGTTTTTGATACGCTCTAAATGATTAGCATGGGTATCATGTGAGAAATTAAGGCGGGCTACATCCATGCCCGCCTGCAGGAGGGCGGTTATAAGTGGCCCTGATTCGCTACAGGGGCCTATAGTACAGACAATTTTAGTTTTTCGTGCTTGGGTGTGCATAGCTACTCCCTGCTCTGCCGCAGCTAGAACAGAAACTTACATTGATTTAGGCGAAAAGCTAACTACTCAAACCTCAGGGTAGGCCTACCGCTCTAAGATAGCCAAGCTACAGGGTATCTTTGAACCATTCTTCCAGCTTGGGACGGGGGGCGGCCCCCACCTGCTGTTTAATTACCTTGCCACCCTTAAAGAGAAAGAGGGTAGGTATGCTCACCACATTGTAACGGGTGGCCAGATCATGCTCTTCATCAACATTAACCTTCCCAATCTTTAGCTTCCCCTCATAGTCCCGCGCAATATCTTGTAATATCGGGGCTACCATCTTGCAGGGCATGCACCACTCGGCCAGAAATCTACTAATACTGGTACCTTTGACTCTAACACCTCATTGTCAAAGTTCTGCTTTGTTACTGTTATCTCCATCCATTCCTCTCCTTAGTTATTAGATAATAACCTTGATGCCTTAATTATAACCTATTTATTCCATATATGTCAATTTTTTTGTAAACAATATTTGTGAATTAAACCGAAATGCAGACCTCGAAAGAAAAATGGCGCATATGGCTACTCCACACTATCGCTCATTTGAACAATTAATGATACACCAAAGATGTGATCTAGCATAGTACTGTATACAGAATAGGCATGCAGAGCTTCCACTCCCCTATCGAATAGTGGCTAGAGGGAGCGGATAGAACCGCTCCCTAATCTAACTCAATGTCTCTCTCATCGCGGCTAACGGGGAGCCTACAGATCAACAAAGGGAAGATTATCGCCCATCTCATTGGGCTCATCGCCTCGAGTATCGGTATCACCCTGACCTAGCTGGCCAAATCTGTTATCTCCCCAACATTTGACTCTCTGATTATCCAGGAGAGCACAGCTGTGAAGGCTACCTGCGGCTAGCTGGGTAGCAGTTCGACCGCCTCATTTTTACCGATGCCACAGGGAAATGGCGGCCAGAGACCGCGCATTATCAGTGCGCCATGTGCGGGGCAAAGCATACCGAATCCGACCGCCCCGCTATGATAGCCAAGGGTAGATGGGAGCCAACCGCAAAGCCAACCGACCCGCGTCACTACAGCTACCACATCAATGCCCTCTATAGCCATCCCTCGCTCTACAGTTGGCGACAGCTTGCCACTGACTTTATAGAAGCCTATCGATATTCGAAGGCGGGCGATGTCAAGAGGTATAAGCGCAAGTACAAAATGCAGTACCAGTAGTGGTAGTGCCACACCTTTCACTGCCAAGCGTCCAACCTGAGGGAGCCGAAGGGCAACGAGTGCTACTAAAGAGATAACCACAAACCCTAGTACTCCCTACAACTACACTTGATGCATCAACGAACCCGTTAATAGCGGGGCAAGCGGGGGGAGTGGAAGCGGTGGGATTAGCGGCGCACCCCGTCAATAGCACCACAACTAAAACTATAAATATAAAATATTTCATAAGTTCTATTGTAAAGATAATAATATTTTACACAACCCCTTGTACACCCCCCTGTAAAAGAAAGTTGAAAATGTCCCTTTGAAAGAAAGATGAAAATGTCACTGCTCCTCCAGATATACTGGAGGATTATGACAGCAATGACATGTACTATGAGTACCAAAGAAGTACGATATTTGCAAGCCTGTATCAGGCTTGCCACACGAACGACCTCAGCGAAAGATGAGGCAGAGCGCAGCGGGGTAACCCTTAGGCATATGAGAAGGCTTTTTATGCGCTGGAAAGAGGGGGGCGAGGCGGCGCTAGTGCATCGCGCTCGAGGTCGTCCGGGCCCTCGAAAGATCGCACCAGAAGTGATGGAGAACGCGATCTCCTTCATTAAAGAGGAATTGGAGGGCTACAGTCCTGCCTATGCAAAGGAGATACTAGCTGAAGAGCATGACATCCATATTTCACCTCCTACGCTGAGAAAGGCCATGGCTGAGGCGGGAATTGCGGTGACTCGCTATCGCACCCCCCGCACCCCGCGTCACACCTTCCGGGAACGAAAGCCTTACTTTGGCATGATGATCCAATGTGATGGGAGTTTTCACCAATGGTTTGGGACTACCAAAACCTGTCTATTAGTCATGATTGACGATGCTACGGGGCTTATTAAGGCTCGATTTGCCTATGAAGAGGAGCTTAGCGAGCTCTTAGCGCTCATAAAAGACTGGATTCGGGAGTATGGCATCCCCTCCGCTCTCTACTGTGATCAGAGAAACGCCTATGTTCCCACTCCGGAGGGAAATAAGCATTTCCAGCAGGTATGTGAACGACTAGGGGTACAGATCATCAATGCCGGCTCTCCTCAGGCCAAAGGACGGGTAGAGCGGGTGAATAAGACCCTCCAGGGGCGACTCTGTGCGGCGCTGAAGCGCGCCGGGATCTCTACTCTCACTGAGGCAAACTGTTTCCTTCCGGCCTTTCTTGCCGCCTTTAACGAGCGATTTGCCCTGAAGGCTTGGGGGATACACAATGCCCATGTTCCCCTTGATGCTCAGTATGACCTTGATCATCTCTTTGGGAAGCGTAGCTTCCGGGTATGTACCAATGATTATACCATACGCTATCAGACACGCTCTTTTCAAATTCTTAAAGGTGGAGCTGGACTTCGTCCCGGGATGCGGGTGGAAATCTATGCATATCTTGACGGAAGGATACAGTTATTTTATAAAGGAAGGACATTAACCATGAAGGAGGTAGCAATGGCTGCGTGACATTTTTGTTTTTCTTTAGGGTGACATTTTCGTCTTTGTTTGACACCCCTTGTACACCCCCCGCTTACACTGGAGGCTTGTAGGTAAAGAAGCCTATTACAAAAGCCACCACCTGTACGCCCTTTGCCTTGAATTAAACCGAAATGCAGACCTCTCCCCCCAATAAGAGATGCTGGAGAACTACGCTCCTATATCCATTAATTCCTCCAACGCTATGATCTCCTATTGATAAATGGAAGAGTATCGATGCGGCGAATGGCACGGCGATGGAGGATGTGCCCACCGATTGAATGAAGATGAGGGGTGGATACACCTCCATCCTCTCAGGCTGTGCTCCACGAGATAGAGCGCTATAAGAGCTTCATTAGTCTCAAACGGTATAAGAGCGATAAGGGGAGGTCCGCTTCATAAACTATAGTAAGGCTCACCAGTCCATTGATGAGGGCCTGCTTCACTGGAGAGTCTTTGATTGTGATCGAGTCATGATGGGGCGCGTCGTGAGGCATACAGGAAATTGTTTAAGAAGGCGCGAAAGAGGTACTTTTCAAGAAGATGCCTTTTCTCTACGAATAGGATATTCCCTCCAAAAGTGCCAGAGGCATACCCGGAGGTTGGCTAGGAGGATGGGTATGAGCTAGTATTTGCCGGCTAGGGGGTCAGGGGTTCTCTTCAAGTGCCGGGAAAATCAGTTAAGTAGGCCAGTCACCTTATTGTATATGTAGTGAGGGCACACACTGTATATTGACAATTTAGAAATGGCAAGGAACACTATCTATAGATATGCCGCGCAATATTCAAAGTCTTTCCTATCAAGGAATAGAGGGATCCTATTCGCATACTTTGTGTCAACAATATTTCCCGAAGGCACGCGTCCAAGGATGCGCCTATTTTGAGGATGCACTAACCAAGGTAGATCGAGAAGAGGTTGATGCGGTCTGTATTCCCATTGAAAACAATCTGGGCGGTCGGGTAGCAGAAATCCACCACCTTCTTACCGAAACATCGCTCTATATTGTGCAAGAGCATTTTCTTAAGATTGCGCATTGTCTTTTAGTGCCGCCAGGGGGCACCGCAGCCACGGTCCATACAGTGCACTCCCATCCGCAGGCGCTTATTCAATGTCGGCGCTTCATTATTGACAATGGTTATCGGGAGGCTCCTGAAATAGATACCGCCGTTGCCGCTAGAGAAGTGGCAGATCTGGCCGATAGAGGACATGCAGCAATTGCCTCAGTACCGGCCTCCCATATCTATGGGCTTACTATAGCCAACACTGCAATCTCTAATCTAGAACAGAATATTACCCGCTTTATAATTATGCAGCGCGAACCAATGCCGCTGCCAATAGAGACAGAGGCGCTCACTAGCATCATGTTTCAGATTCGATCAGTACCAGCGGCGCTCTACAAAGCATTAGGTGGTTTTGCAAGACAGGGGGTTAATCTTATTAAGATAGAGTCCTATATTAACCCCACCAGCTTTAATGTAGCACAGTTTTATATTGAGATTGGCGGTACACAAAATAACCCATCGGTAGCGCAGTCGATTAAAGAGTTGCAGCGCTATTCTCAATGGGTACGGAGTATCGGAAGCTATGCAGAGGCCAAGGAGCGACAGCTATTTTTCGCCGAGCAGCAGGATGATCACCACTAGCTTTCCTGACCAAAAAATCTACGGTATATCGTACGCTTCAAACCATTTCTCTCCAAGAAAGGATATTATCTCGGAACAGGCGCTACGCAGTGGATGGTTTAATAGTTTTGAGTGCCATTCGCCAGATGTGCTACCGGAGACATTCAGGAAAAAATATGCCAAAATATTAAAAAAGCGACGGGGAGGTGGCTATTGGATCTGGAAGTCCTGGTTGGTAGCCCACTACCTAGCGCTCCTGAACGAAAATGATATTTTAGTATACTTGGACGCCGGTTGTACTATCAATGCAACCTCCTCCTCCCAAAGGCGTTTTTGGAAATATATTGATATGGTGAACCATAATAGGTGCGGTTTTTTACGTTTTGCTCTCTCTAATAAGGAAAAAGATTGGAGCAACCAAGCGCTCTTTGATTATATGGCTCTCCACTATGGTATGCGACCTGAATTTGCCAATACCGCGCAGTTGGTGGGTGGCATTTTAATTATGCGCAATACTGTTTTTGTGCGTACGCTCTTTAAGCAGGCCCTGCAGATTATCGAGGAGGATCCTTGGCTACTCAGCGACCGCTATACTCGTACTCCTCAGGGAGAGAATCATCGCCATGACCAGTCGCTCCTTTCGCTCCTTTATAAATATATGGATGGCAATCTGATTCTTAAGGATGAAAGCTTTTTTTGGAACTCAGAAGGGGTATGGGAAGAGAAGGTAGCACAGCGCTATCCATTTCATGTTGTCAGAATTAGTCATCCAGGTCTCTGTAAAAGAATAGTTACTAAGATTAAACGTTGGCCTCTTTTATCTTTAATTGCGAAACAAATTGCGAAGCGACGGCCAAGATAGCAATCTCTAATATATTCTTTTCAGAACAACGACAACAATATATTACAGCAATATATTAACGAACTACAAAAATATAACGATAGTTGGGGGGCTCGCTACGGCAGGCTGCTATCAGCGCTCTACGATTATTAAAGAGACAATAAATGGGAGCTGTCTGGCTTAAGCTCCGGGGTCGGCAATTTTGCTGAGAGGGTATCAACATATCATTGCGAAAGGGCACCCCCTGTCGAATTTTTTCCTCATAAGGGGGGGCAATTACTAATGGCGAGAGGAAAGAAAATAGACGGCAGGCCTGGTGAGGATTGATAAGGTCTCGAGGGTATTGCACAGCATAGGAATCTACTGCATCAGAGGAGCTAATCATACCAATTTTGGTGCGATGCAATGTTTGAATGTATGCCACACTCTTACAGCTATGGGCTATATCGCGCGCTAAAGCTCTCAGGTAGGTACCACCGCTACAACATACCATTATCTGAGCATAGGGGGGGTCATAATAGATGAGAGTAAGTAGATAGATAGTAACCAAAGTGGGATTCATCACAAAGCTTTCGCCACGGCGAGCGCGGCGGTAGGCCCGCTCTCCCTGTATATGGCGTGCCGAAAAGTGCGGGGGATATTGCCGGTAGCTACCATAATATTGTGCCAATGCCTCTCGCAAGGCAGTCAGTGAGGGAATTGGCGCCGCATCGCTTAGGCTCCCCTCACTATCTAGGGTGTCAGTGGTTTCCCCAAAGCGGATGGTTGCCAGATATTCTTTGGGGAAGGCGCTAAAATAGGCGCTTAATCGGGTAAATGAACCGCACAGTGCCACCAGTAAACCAGTAGCAAAGGGATCCAAAGTCCCGCAATGCCCAACCTTGCCACCATATTGTGCTTTAAGGGGTTTAAGGGCCGCCAAGGAGCTCTGACCACTAGGCTTGTTAAGTAGTACTAGTCCGGGGGTGGGAGATATCAAGTCGTTGTACCATGTCAAAGTTTTTCTTAAGAGTTATGTGGGGTACAAACTGCAAATGGGGCACCCGGCGCAGTCTCAGCCTCTGGTTAAGATGGCGCTGCAAAAAGCCTCGAGCGCTATTAAGACCGGCCACCGAGCGCTGGAGTGATCGTCGGTTCATTACTCCTCCAACTAACACGGTAAGCCGCGAATAGTCGGAGGAGAGTGTCGCATCACACAATGTGACTAATCTGCTAATACGTGGATCTTGCACTACCTCTTGAGCAATGGCGGTTGCCAATTCACGCATAATTGTACGGGCAATGCGAACAGCTCGATAACCACTCATTGCTTCTATAAAAAAAGAGAAAAGATAGCAATAAAATTGCTATCTCACTTGTGCCACCTCTACCTGTTCGTAGATCTCAAAGGTATCACCCTTTTTTAGATCGTTAAAACCTTTAATGGTAATACCGCATTCATAGCCGCTCTCTACCTCTCGTGCATCATTTTTGAAACGCTTAAGGGTGCCAATCGTACTACGAAAAATTTCAGCATCATCTCTTTTAATTATCGCCATAGCGCCCCGTCTCACCATTCCCTCAGTAACATAAGAGCCAGCCACCATACCCAGACTGGATATATTAAAAATATCGCGCACCTCTACAGTACCAATATGATTCTCTTGAAAGGTGGGCTTTAACATTCCGGTCAGTATTTCTTCAATATCTTCAATTACTGCATAGATTACGCTGTAGCGACGAATTTGCACCTTTTCTTGTTCTGCTAATTTCTGTACATGGCTACTAGGACGAACATTAAAGGCTACAATAAATGCCCGCGAGGCACTGGCTAACATAATATCATTTTCATTAATTGTGCCGGCTGCGGCACGTATCACACTAAGCCGTATTTCGTTGTTCTCTATTCTCTCTAAAGCAGTCTTAATTGCCTCTACCGAACCATTTACATCGCCTTTAATGATCACCTTAAACTCTGGCAGTGATTGCTCTTCAATACTTTGATATATCTCTTCAGCGCCTATCTTCTTGATTGCACGAGCCATCTCTACTTTACGTAATTCTTGCCGCTTACTACCCACTGTACGAGCCTCTTTTTCGGAGGCAGCAACCTGAAAGGGATCGCCAGCCGATGGAATGTAATTAAAGCCCAATACCTCAACTGGCATAGAGGGAAAGGCCTCATTAATTTTTTGACTCCGATCATTAAACATGACCCGCACCCGACCAGGATAGATGCCAGCTAGAAAACTATCCCCAGCACGTAAGGTTCCCATTTGTATCAGCAGCGTACACACAATGCCTCTTCCATGGTCTATACGCGATTCTAGTATTCTCCCCTGTGCGCGACATTCACGCGGCGCGGTGAGCTCCAACTCTGCTGCCGCTACTAACAACGCGTCAATAAGATCGTCAATCCCCTTGCTGTGGAGCGCCGAGATCTGACAACATATTGTATCACCGCCCCACTCTTCTGGTACCAGGCCAACATCAGCAAGTTGCTGATAGACCCGTTCCACATTACTGCTCTCTAAATCGATTTTATTAATAGCTATTACAATGGGCACCTTGGCGGCGCGAGCATGATCAATGGCCTCCTTGGTCTGTGGCATTACCCCATCATCAGCCGCCACTACCAACACCACAATATCGGTGATTTTCGCTCCTCGGGCGCGCATGAGAGTAAAAGCGGCATGGCCGGGAGTGTCAATAAAGGTAATGGGATGATCATTATGATATATTTGGTAGGCCGCAATATGTTGGGTAATACCCCCATGCTCTTGTTCGGCCACATTGGAATTTCTTATCTGGTCTAATAGTTTGGTCTTTCCATGATCAACATGACCCATAATAGTAATTATTGGCGCTCTAGGAAGCCGGCTGCTGTTATGGTGGTCAGAATTGATAGCAGTCTCTTCATAAATCGATACAATACGGATTTCGCAACTGTACTCGGCAGCTACCAAAGTGGCGGTCTCAGCATCAATCTGATCGTTAATACCTACCATCATCCCCATAGACATTAACTTGCTTATCAAAGCGGTAGCTTTTATATTCATCTTTCGGGCTAAGCCGGATACGGTAACTACCTCCATAATGGTAATTGATTTTGGAACTGGGTTGGCCTTAATGGCCTCTTTTCTCGGTGTGGAGGTTGCTTCGTTACTACGTTGCCGTTCGGCCTGGCCGGTACGCGGCCCACTCCGAAATGAGCGCCCCGAATAGGGGCGGTTAATACGGGGGGGTTCAGTTGATTGGCGATTGTGTGTCTCTTTGCCCCACTTTTTATCAATTTTTTTATCAATTTTCTCGCTATAACGATCTGGATGGTCGCTTTTAAGCCGTACTGATTCTGCCTCTCTAATGGTTGAGGAGGATTGTCGACGAGCGGCGGGAACTGTACTAGGGGAACTATGATGAGGAGCAGGTCGTGTCTTACTGCTCTTTTTAAGAATATGACTCTTCCGCCGGCCGCTAGATGAAATTTTAGCAGGCCGTTGATTCTTGCTTTGAGAGGGTCGCTCACTAGCCATGAGAGGGTACCTCAGCAGGGAGCATGCTCAACATGGATTCCAGCTGCTTAATCTCTTCAGCAGTCAGTCCTCGCAATGTGGCACGCTCTTTGACCGAAAGAGCGAGAAGATCGCTGATTTTTTCAATACGGCTATCTTGCAGTTTAAGTACCATAGCCGCGGTAATACCTGGTAACTCCGATACATGGGTTATAGGTGGGGGAGTAGCCTCCGCCTCTTGTTTTTCATCAAAAATTTCTGACAATGTCTGAGAGGAATCAAATTTAATTCCCTCTTTTGAGGCCTGTTCACGGGTTCTTACATTAATAATCCAATCAACCAATCGATTGGCCAACCGTACATTCAGTCCCATCTTTCCTATAGCCAACGAAAGTTGATCATCGCGCACTATAGCCAATGCACTCTTCTTGCCTTCGTCCAAAATATATACCTGACTTACCTGTACCGGCGAAAGCGCTTGGGCAATAAAGGTTGCAGGATCATTATCATATTTTATTATGTCTACCCGCTCTCCCTCTAACTCCTTAACAATAGCCTGAATACGAGCTCCTCGTACCCCTACGCAAGTGCCGATAGGATCAATACCCTCTCTGGTTGAGTAGATAGCAATTTTGGTGCGATATCCCGGTTCACGCACTATTTTGAAGATCTCTACTGTACCATCGGCAATTTCTGCCACCTCCCTCCGAAAGAGCTCGCGCACAAAGTCGCTATGGGTACGAGAGAGCACAATCTGTAGACCGGTGACACTCTTCTTTACTTCGTAGATTATAGCCTTAATACGATCATGCAGTCGATATTCTTCACTGGGCGATTGAAAGATCTGTGGAAGAATACCCTCAGTGGTACGCGATCCATCACTACTGGGGAGCGAGACATAGATATCCCCTTCATGCTCGCGCACATACTCTCCCCATATTAGCTCGCCTACCTTGCCGCTATACTCGGCAAAAAGCACATCCTTTTGAATTTCGCGTAGGCTCTGAACCGCCATTTGTTTGGCGCTGTTAATGGCACTGCGGCTGAATTCATGGGGATCTACCTCTATAAGTAGTTCATCACCCACTTCAGCCTCTGCGTTGTAATCCAGAGATTCCTCTAGTGAGATCTCTGCCAGCGAATCATTAACCTCCTCCACAATTTCTTTACGAGCATAGAGAGTGGGACTATTCTCTTCCTCCTCAAACTGCACTAGCGCATTATCTGAGCTGCCATAGGTATTCTGATAGGCCACTAAGAGGAAATTTTCAATAAGCTTGCGTATAAGCTCCTCAGATATTTCGCGCTCAGCTGCTAAATCGCGTATAGCATCTGCTATCTCAATGCTCATGCCGATACTCTCCATCTAATCGCGCCTTGGCAATAGCATTATAGGAGAATTGGTGTCTCTGGCTTCCCTGAGAAAAATAGATTTGGTCTCCTTCCACCTGTTCTAAAGACATTGAAACCCATTCACTTTTACCGGGTAGTAACACCTTAAGTCGTTGCCCACAAAAGAGCGAAAATTCCCTAAGACTTTTAAGACGGCGATTAATTCCCGGAGAGGATATCTGTAATATTATATTGGGCTCTGCTAGATGTACATTGAGCCTTGGTAACAGCGCTCGATGCAGTTGGCTACAACGATCACTTCCTACCCCTTGGGGCGAATAAATAACACAATAAATATGCAGACTAGAATTCTGGTAAGAATGGTTCACCTCTACTATCTGCAAACCTAAATTATCGGTAAGCGGTGCGGCAATATTAATTATCTGTTCATCCAGACCGTGGGGAATCGCTTTATGGTCTACAGAATACAGATGCTGCATAGCAGTGGCAGTCTCTCTTTGCATATTTCTAGATAATACTAGAGAATGTAAGCTATGTCAATCTCTTGTATTGAAGATTGTAGCGATGCACTATATAATTAATTGCGCAGAAAGGGTTATTTGGTAGCTCGCACATAGAAAGGTTTTGACGCAATCCTAGTACATGTGATATACTAATAGCTTGAAACTAGGCGAATTACTCAGAAAGCCGCTCCCCCATACTATGCAGCATTTCATTTATGGTCTCATGGCCATTAATGTATTAATGTTTTTGGTAACATTGGTGTGGCCACCGCTTACCCAAATAATGGCATTAGTGCCCTTACAGGTACTAGTAAACGGCCGCTGGTGGCAGCTTTTGACCTATATGTTTGCCCATGCAAATTTTAGTCATCTCCTTTTTAATATGTTAGGTCTCTTTTTCTTTGGCATCGCTGTAGAGCGAGTATTGGGTAGCCGAGAGTTTCTACTTTTTTATCTAGTGTGTGGAATAGGCGCGGGTCTCGTCTCATTGATAGGCTATATACTGAGTGGTAATACAGCCATCTATTTAGTAGGCGCCTCTGGCGCAGTCTATGCAGTTCTGTTGGCCTTTGCTACCTTTTTCCCCCATACCCATATTTATGTAATGGGTATTATACCAGTACGAGCCCCCCTACTGGTGCTAATTTTTACCGCTATTGCGCTATTTAGCCAGCTTTCAGGACGGGGAGGAGCAGTTGCCCATCTTACTCATTTGGCCGGTTTTCTCTTTGCCTTTCTCTATCTGTTAGTACGCCATCGGATTAATGCTATTCGGATATTTATGCACGGAGAATGAACTTGATTTAATATTTATTATCCAATAAGTCGATATATAATATCTATAGATAGGGAAGGAACTACAGATGAAAAAGGATATAGGTAAACCCATTATATTAGGCCGGCCATTGATACTATTATTCCTGAGCATAATATTGCTGAGCAATGATGAGCAGGCGGTAACTCAATCTAAATTCCATATTCCAAATAGGCGCGATAACACTGGGCAAAGCCTTCCATTAACCTCTTTCTCCCCGCTTCCACCACTCACCTCTACAGTCTGGGCGCTGGATCTTAACCCTCGTCCTACCAAAGATAATAATCAACTGCTCCGCGAACTGTATGATCAGGCACGTGGTTACCTTTCGGGAATGGTCTACGGATACGAGTTTCGCTATGTACCCTCTAATCCGGAGCGGGAAATAAGAGAAGAATTTGAACTACAGCTATTACAGGAGATTCCTCAAGGGGACCCCGGTATAAAGATAATTAACACCTGGCGACAGGACGAACAGTTTTATGGACAATTTGCCTATCGTTTACCACCACATGGAATTCGCTGGCTTAATGCATGGAGTAATAGTCCCACCGTAACCGGTGGTGGACGGGCTGAGAGCCAACTCTGGGGTGGTGGCAATAAACAGCAAGTAGTAGTAGAGGGAGCACTCTTGGATGTGGTGCGCCGTCACATTGCTGCACAGCATGTTAATGTACCGCGCAATGTTACCGGTAAATTATTAATACGAGACGGACCGCGGATCTGGATATCATCGGGCTATTATCGGGCAGAGCTCTTTGCTCGAATACGTATTCATACAGTTGAGCACTATCAGATCAACTAGTCGGTAGCTATGACGTAACTAGCGCTAAGCACTCCGTCGCTTTCAATTCATTTTATTACGGTACATATGCTTGACACATTTTTATCATTTTTTTATACTTAACAACATGCCTAAAGTAAAGAGTAGATCTAGTGTAAGCAAGCGCTTTAGCCAGAGTGGAAATGGTAAGATACGCTACCGTCAACAGGGCATGCGTCATCTCTTAACGAAAAAACGTAGCAGTCGTAAGCGTCGTCTACGGGGGGCATCTATTCTCTCGCCAGCCGATAGCGGGCGTATACGCGCCTTAATGGGGGGGAAGTAACTGTGCCTCGCGCCAGAGATGGAAGACGGCGCACCAGACGTCGGAAAAAAATTTTAGCCCTTGCCAAGGGTTATCGAGGAGCACGTAGTAAACTTTTTCGTACTGCTAAAGATGCAGTAGCCAAAGCTGGGCAATATGCCTATCGTGATCGCCGGCAGCGCAAACGACAATTTCGGCGCCTGTGGATTGTGCGCATTTCGGCGGCCTGCCGCCAAGAGGGACTTAGTTACTCGCAGTTTATGGCGGCGCTTCGTAAAGCACAGGTGCAGCTTGATCGAAAAATCTTGGCCCATCTAGCACAAGATCGAAGAGCCTTTCAAACACTAGTAACCATTGCAAAAGGAGTAAAGAGCTAATGTTAACCAATGAGCAATTACGTATGTTACAGGAGCGGGTACAAAATGCAGTAAAGCGTATTCGGAGTCTCAATCAGGAGAATCAGATGCTTAAGCGCAAGCTAAGTAGCTATGAGAAGCGGATTGCCGATCTAGAGTCGCACTTTTCTAATGTGCAGGAGGGACAGAATGAGATGGAGCAGAGTATTCTCTCGGCATTGGACAGTCTTGACCAACTAGAGGATGAATTTTCTGCCTCATCTCAGCCCATGTCTCAATCGAAAGGCTCCAGTGATAACCTCATAGATGGGATTGATTCATAACCGTTGTGCTGGCTGCAGGTGTTCACCAAGGGCTCTCTAAGAGAGCGGTGGATAAAGATGCTCTTCATAAAGCGATAGGGTTATGAAGATACATCTATTGGGTGCCTCTTTTACTATTCAGACCGATGAGGCGCCAGAATACCTAAGGCAAGTAGTATCTCACTTTGAAGAGCAGGTGGCAAAGGTACAGGCCTCCTCTACCTCAGAGGATAATCTTATAGTGGCTATATTAGCCGGTATTCTTACCACCGATGAGCTGCACAAGTGCCGTGAACATATTGCTCGCTCCAATCAGTTAGAGGATATGGCCCAAGAGGCCTCACAGGTGGCTTCACAACTTATTCACTCTATTGATGAATCAATAGAGCAGAGCCGCCAAGAGTACTAACAAGAGCACTAAATAAATTCTCTTCGTATCTCTGCTATTTGGCTGGTAAGCGCCGCCACATAGCTCTGCTCTTCCATTTGCGAGAGTTCATCTAATAGCTGTGCTCGCTCAGTCGCTGGGGTGGCTTCCTCTGTAGTTGTTGCAGTATCGACGGTAGACGCTGCTAATTGTTCTCTAATGGCTATTATCCGCGGCGCAAAGCTGGCTATTTGCGCCTCAATTCGGTTAACCGCAGTGTCCCAAATGGTATCTTGTTCCTGAATAAGATAACGCTCGCCTACCGGAGGAATGGTAAGGTTATTGCGAGGATAGATAAGATCGGGATTAGGCCCGGCATTGATTGGATCGCCCAATTCACGAAATCCACTCTCTTTAGCTATACGGTTGGTAAGCTGTACTATGTCGCCAATGGTAACCTCAATGCTGCCTATGGCTGTATCTATAGAGAGGTAGACCTCAGAGTAGGCGCGTGTACCCACTCTACTGAGAGTCTCAGAGGTATCAACTCTCTCACTAATGCCTTGGCTATCACTGATACCCTCGCCCTCACTAATGCCTTGGCTATCACTGATGCCTTGGCTATCACTGATGCCCTCGCCCTCACCCTCAGTGATATCTTCCTCTGCAGGAGCATCTTCTATCAAGGGTGGTTCTGGATCTGCTACCTGATTGCGCGCTACTAATTGGTTGCGCAGCACCAAGCCACCTATAACTAATAAGAACAAAAGGATTGACGAAACAGCAACAATTCTAGCGCGTGACGATCTCTTTGATGTGCCAGCTGCACCACTCTTGGGCAATAGTCCCCGTGACCAATCCCCCAAATTAGTAGTTTTAGAAGAGGCAGTCTCCTCTTTACTCTCTTGCTCCACCACTACAGATTCCTGACCGGTCATTCTGCCTAACATTGCCAGAAGCCGCTGGCGTTCATTTTTGTAATACTGTGCTAGCTCCTGCTGCTCAGGACCGCTATAGAGAGCGACTATGTTGTTGCTTATTTGTTGATCATGCGCCGCATTTGTACTACTATTATTCCAATAATAGCGAATAAAGGGCATTATACCAGCAGACGTCTGACAAAATTCCACCTGCATTGCTGGAAAGTAATTGTAGGGTTCAACACGCGTTTTAAGATTACTGATGCTATTGTCAAGAATATTATAAAGCTTCCCAAACAGTCCGGCAGTGAAGGTATTAGCAGAGAGCTCCTGTTGTGTCACGCGCGTCAACGATTGGATATTGTGTAATGCTAAATAGGTATAGCGCTGACAATGGTGGGGTAATGCGCGCAGAGAACTCTGCGCCTTCCTGAATCGCCTTCTCAATATGCGCCAATTGGAGCCCGTGAAGAGGCGCAGCAACGTATTAAGCGCGCTAACTTCTCTCTGAGAGATACCATGGCTCTGGGAGTCAAAGCTGACCGGTAGATATTCTCGTAATAGATCAGAACGGCTATGGTGATTACGCATTTCTAGCAGATAGGGAAGGCCCTCTAAAATAGTGCCACTGCAGTTCTGGTTCTTGTATTGAAGACTCCAAACTTTCGTTACATTATCAACTTGAATGTCCAGACCCTGATTGGTTTGCACCTCAAACCTTCCTACTGTTGGATGACTATTTATAGGAGGAGTCTTGGCAATAAAGTGGGGGGTTACCTTGAGATTTGAGAAATCTATAGCCTGATTAGTGGGAAGTGCTAAAAAGTTAGCCTTTCTGAGTGGGATGGGCGCTAATTGCTTACTGCTTGCCAAATCTTGGAGCCATACTTTGGGTGGTCTCTCCTTCAGGGAGTCACTCTGAGTTGGGAAAAGATACCGGATTAATGAGTTATCGGCAGCGCCGCTTACTACCCGTTGTAACGAACGAGAATCAAAGCCACGCGAGGCCAAAGTAGCATAATAATTTTCCTCTAGCCCTAGGGCGCATAGCATAGCGCTACCAGTAAGATAACAATTATTGCCGGCCATAAAGAATGCATGATGACGCTGAGTCAGAGATCGGTAGGAATAGCTAAAACGAGAAAGGAACGCGTCGCTTTGGGTTCGTTGAGTGGGATAATGTTTATCGCTTATGGCCCGCTGCTGGAGTGAGAAAAAACTGCGACTGTCTAAATGAATCTCAAGCATATCATTATCAAAAAAATAAATGTAGGCATCTCGCCCACCATCCATAGTAGTGGGGGATTTCCCAGAGATAGACTGATATTTGGTAAATTGAACCTTAGAGAGCTCTAAAAAGCGTTTATAGGCTCGAATTGTCTTGGGATTGCCCATAAATGCCAGGCTTATACGCTGCTCTTTTAGACGCCGTTGGATCTCTCGCTCTAAGAAAGGATTAGCTAGCGGCCAATCGGTAAGTACTAGTGCCTCAATGTGACGATCAGTCTCTATTGGGAGGTAGGGATCATTGCCAATGCGTATGAATTCTCGCTTGTTGGCCAATGTTCGTCCCACAAAGATAACGTAACATTCCCTTCCCACATGAAAGATACGCTCTGCAGAAACATCAAATATGGAATACTTAGTATCACTCATTAATTATTTTCTATAACCTACATTATACTATTCTTATTCCCCTATGTAAAGGGCTTATAATATTATACTAAGAAATTAAATAAGACGGCTGAATCTCTATTTGGCAACTTTGCAGAAAAAATAAGGCCTCTCTGCGCATCGTAAAGGGTTGGAGACTGTCAGAAATATGCCGGGAGGTTATAATAGGAGAGGGTGCAGTACTCCCGCCATAGCGCTATTGAAGAGAATTTCAGCTAATACTAGGCTTTGATACTGAATGGGTCATGTTGCATTAATCCAAGTAGCGTTCTCCTTTTTATTATATTTTCTTGATACCAATTAACCGATGCTAAAGTTATATGCCCCCCAGCAGCAGCTACTCTTTACCCATAATGGGCGTTGGCTCTACCCCCTGCTAGCGCTGCAAGAATACCTACAAAAGACAGTCCACCCCCCAAATCAGCTGCATCTCTATGATTATCTGGTGGGGCGGGCTGCCGCGCTGTTGGTAGCCTACTATGGCATTAGAAAGCTCTCTACCGATATATTAAGCCAAAGGGCTATTCCAATATTGGATAAATATGGCATTCACTATTCATCTCTTCGTAAGGTAGCCCGTCTCTATTGTCAGACCGAAGAGCTCTTGGCGCAGGAGGAGCAGGCCGCGGCGGCCTATAAATCCATTAAATCCATTGTGGCGCTTGCCTAGTATAAACTAGCTATGCTATACTGGTTATTATGAGTAAAGTAAAACAATCCCAAGCAGAGAGGGGTTCTGTGTTGATATGGCTCTTTGCCTTAGTGTTAGCCGTCAATCTTTTTTTTGGTATCTTTATCATGCTACGAGTTAATCGTTTGCATAATTTTTTCAGTACCGTTTCAGAGGAATACCGCTCATTGACTGCCCAAGGAGAGGGAGGTGAGCCCCCGATAGCCGATGCCGGTGATGGAGAGGGTGGCCGGCAGTGTGTCTCAATAGATATTGAGATGGGTACCGATCCGGTGTTGGGTCAGTCTGATGCGCCAGTTACTATTGTGGAGTATTCAGATTTTGAATGCCCCTTTTGCGCCCGCTTTGTAAGCGATGCCTACAGCAGGATAAAGCGTGAATATATAGAAAATGGCCAAGCCCGTCTTATTTACAAAGATTTTCCGTTGGATAATATCCATCCATTGGCCACGCCGGCCGCGCTGGTAGCAAACTGTGTGGCACAGGAATTGGGCGATGAGGCCTTTTTTGACATGCATGATACCATCTTTGCGCAGCAGGCCAATCTCTCGGAGAGTAATCTTACCCAGTGGGCCAATGAGTTGGGGCTTTCGACCGAACAGATTGAGAACTGCCTGAGTGACAATGCCCTCTCAGAGGAGATATTTGGCGATATTGATGAGGCTATCTCAGCGGGTATCAATGGTACTCCCAGCTTTATCATTAATGGTGAGCTACTAGTGGGAGCGCAGCCCTTTCAAAGCTTTAAGCAGGCCATTGATAATGCTCTCGCGGGGCGAGGCTGCAGTAGTAGTTAGCGCTGTTATCTAAAGAGTATTAGCATACTGGTAGCTGGGTATGAATCTTCTAGTCTCGGGGGGCGCAGGCTATATTGGAAGTACGGTGGCTTGTGCCCTTGTAGAGGCTGGGCATCAGGTCGTAATCCTTGATTCATTAATAAGCGGGCAGCGCCTCTTTACCGAGGAACACACCTTCTACGAGGGGGATATAGCTAATTCCACATTGGTACAGGAGATATGCCAGCGCCATTCCATAGAGATGGCTATACACTGTGCAGCACTCATTGTGGTGCCAGAGTCGGTGAGAGTACCAGAACTTTACTACCGGGAGAATTGTAGTAAATCTCTCCGCTTTTTTGTGGCACTTTATGAGGCTGGAGTGCGACAGTTACTGATTAGCTCTTCCGCCTCAATCTACGCCTATAATGAGAAGTTTGAGGTGCGGGAAGAGAGCCCCTTTAAGGCGAGCAGTCCCTACGCTCGCACTAAGGTGGTGCTTGAATATATGCTGGAGGATATCTGTCACGCATGGGATATAGGAGCAATCAGTCTACGCTATTTCAATCCGGTTGGCGCCGACCCGCAGCTTCGTAGTGGCGAACATATAGCCAATCCTTCACATGTATTGGGACAGTTAGCTGCCGCAGCATTGGGAAAGATAGAGCATTTTGAACTTACCGGAAGCGATTGGCCAACCCGAGATGGAAGCGGCATACGCGACTATATCCATGTCTGGGATTTGGCGCTGGCCCACCTACAGGCAGTAGAGCGCTTTGCAAGTGTAATGGCCAGTGGCTATACGAAAGATAATTTTTGCGCTATTAATTTGGGAACCGGACGTGGTACCACTGTGCGAGAGCTACATAGCGCCTGTGAACGGGTGCGAGGTAAACCAATTGCCTTGAAAGAGGCACCACGCCGTCCGGGTGATGTTCCTGGCGCATTTGCCAATTACCAACGGGCTGAAGAGCTTCTGGATTGGAGACCAATCAAGAGTATAGAGGAGGGAATTAACGATCTCTTTCGCTGGTTAGCGCGTCGTCAGGAACTTCTAGGATATTAGACACCATGTAGAATATGGTATCTATCTTCCCCTCCTTTGCCGCCCTTTTCTGTTCCCTCTTGTTCCTTGTGTCCTTGCCCCGAACGTGATTCGAACACGTGACCTACTGCTTAGGAGGCAGTTGCTCTATCCTGCTGAGCTACCGGAGCATTCCCTATGAAGAGATATAGCACAAATAGCCACTGATTGTACAATCGTACTGTCGTTCATTTTTAGCAATGTCATTTTTCAGAGCTAGATAGAGCTAGAATCTCTTACAGAAGTTCGCTTACTAGTAACTTACTAATAATCAGAGCGCTACTGAGGCCTAGATATCCAAATACATGGCAAACTCCCAGGGATGAGGACGAGTTCTTACTTCCAGCACTTCGTTATCACGCTTGTAGTTAATCCAGGTCTCGATCACATCTTCACTGAAGACATTTCCTTGCGTGAGAAAATCATGATCTCGCTCTAGCGCCTTTAATGCGTCTTCCAAAGTAGCCGGCGTTTTTGGTGCCTTTCGCGCTTCGCGCGCCGAGAGTTCGTAAGTATTTTGATCCATCGGCTCACCGGGATCAATTTTGTTCTGAATGCCATCAATCATGGCCATTAGCATAGCTGAAAATGCCAAGTAGGGATTGCAGGAAGAGTCGGGACAGCGAAATTCAAATCGCTTGGCCTTTTCGGAACTGGAATAGGTGGGGATGCGGATAGCTGCGCTACGATTACGCTGCGAATAGAAGAGATTAACTGGCGCCTCAAAGCCCGGTACCAAACGCTTATAGCTGTTAGTGCTGGGGTTGGTAAATGCCAATACTGCTCGCGCATGCCTAAGTAGCCCTCCTATGGCATGAAGCCCCGCTTCGGAAAGCCCTGCATATTGATCGCCATAGAAAATGTTCTTATTGCCCTTCCAGAGCGAGGCGTGGGTATGCATTCCGCTCCCATTATCATTCCAAATGGGTTTGGGCATAAAAGTGGCTACCTGATTGTGAGCGTGGGCGGTATTGCGCACCACATACTTGTAGATAATCAGACTGTCGGCCATGGTTACCAATGGGGCAAACTGAATGTCTATCTCACATTGCCCACCGGTTGCCACCTCATGGTGATGGCACTCTACATTGATGCCACTGCGCTGCAGGGTTAGCGATATCTCATCGCGTATATTCTGCAGTTTATCCGAGGGGGGTACCGGAAAGTAGCCCTCTTTATAGCGAGGCTTATAAGAGAGGTTGGGTTTTTCATCCCGCCCAGTATTCCAACGCCCCTCTTCAGAATCTATATGATAGTATCCCTCATGCTCATTCTGATCAAAGCGCACATCATCAAAAATAAAAAATTCTGCCTCCGGTCCAAAGAAGGCTGTATCAGCTATGCCGGAGTTCTTTAAGAATTCATCAGCCCTTAGTGCAATGGTACGCGGGTCTCGCGCATAGGGCTCTAGGGTAATTGGCTGATGAATGTTACAGATCAGTACCAACGTCTTATGAATCGAGAAGGGATCAATAAAGGCGGTACGGGGATCGGGCATCACCAGCATGTCCGATTCATTAATAATCTGCCATCCACGGATACTGGAGCCATCAAAGCCAATACCCTCCTTAAAGGCATCTATCTCAAAACACTTCGCCGGCACCGAAAAATGCTGCTTAATACCGGGAAAGTCAATAAAGCGCAGGTCAATTATGTCTACCCGCTCTCTCTCAATATATTCCATCACCTCTTGGGGTGTAGTAGTAATATTCATCTCTTTCTTCTTCTCCTTATACTCTATATTTAATAGAACTGAAAACCTCCTCTAATGAAATACTACAAAACAGTATAGGTATTCAAGTTCACTTTTCATTCATTATAGAAGCAATAACCGTGCCAAAAGATACTATTAGCCTTTTTGTGCATAGTTTTTTCCTCCATATGAATAGAATAGTCATAATAATCGGCTTTTTTCACAAAATAATGCACCGATGCCGATAGTGAGGACCACAACAGGTAGCAGGAAGTGTCACATTAACTACATATTGGTATTCAGAAAAAGCACTTCATACATTATTGTTATTTTCTGGCTCTTCAATCCCCCCTCTCCGGATCCGATATTTCTCTACAAAGGCAGCTGGGCGGTAGGTCATTTTGGCCTGCCGTAATCCCTCATCCCCCAGATCCTGTTCGCGATTAATATAGATAACTCGTTCGGGAAGCATCTCAGCTACAGCCTTATTAATAAATTGAAAGATACCCCGATAGCGTATAGTGGCCTTTTCAAAATGCACTACGTACATGGTGCCTTGAGCTAGCTCTTCGCCTAAGGAATAACCACAGGGTTGGCCATCAATACGGGTAAGATAGCCGCTTAGTCCTAGCTCTTCTAAGTGATGGAGCGCCCTCCTAGCAGCCCACCAGTCATTCTTGCCCGAATGCTCTCGTCGCCACTGCCTAAGCACCTGAAAGGCTTGCGGCACCTCTTGCCGGCGTAGTGGAATATGCTCATACTTAAAATGCTGTTGAAAATAGTTCACAAAGTTGCGCTTTTTATGGAATTTACGCCCCTTTAGAATGGCCATCTCCTCCCGTAGGTACAGGTAATCAAAATTATCTCTATCTTTCTTTACAGACAATCCAAGTTGTCTACAGCGGGCGCGCTCTCTCTCGGCTACTATTTGGGGTACGCATTTTATTGAATCGGCCTGTTGCAACAACTGCTGCAGTTGGGAGTCGGGCGGTAGCCCCTGTGGCAGAAGCCAGAAGTGCTTCCTACCCTCTTTTCCTTTAATAGCAATGCTGCTGTCACTTAGACTAGAGAGCCGATAGCGGTAGAGTCGCCGAAACAGATAGAGATTGGCAAAGGTAAACTCTGCTACACCATCAATTAGTGGCGCAAAAAGCCTTTGCAATCGATCGCGATGCTGTAGTCTCAGGGGTACTGAGCGGGGAAATTGAGGTATATTGGACACCTATAATTTTATACTAATAGTTACGTTGCTATAATACAAGGATAAACTATCCCTCAGACTCTGCTGAGGATTGCGCAATATCATCTAATATACGCTCTTCAATCGTCTCTCCATCTTGTAATAGACGTATGACGGTGCTACGGGGCGCCACAATGGGGAGCGATACTAATGAGGGCGCTTCTGACCAGGCAGCCAGCACCTGCACCTCTCCGCTAGGTAGCGCTAACTCAATCTGTAGTGGGGCACGTTGGGTGGGTTGATATTCATAGATAGTAAAAAGCGAATCTAATGCCAAAGCAATGGGGGGCGCAATGGTTAGGGTAATACTCTGCTCCCCCTCTAGAACAAGACCCGGTTGAGGATCTTGGGAGAGAATGGTAGCTCCATCGGAGAACTCATTCGCTGAGGCTGCCTCATCGACTCGAAATTGAAAGGGAATGTTACGATTGGTAAGCAACGATATGGCATTGTTGGCGTTGCTATTTATCACATTAGGCACCACTATCCCCCTCTCCTCCTCTCCTAGACTAATTACTAGATCTAGCTGGGAGTAATTGGTTACCTTGGTGCCAGCGGGTGGATCTTGCGCAATTACGATGCCGCTGGGTGCCCTATTTCGGATATAGCTTACATTGCTGATATTGAGTTGCGCGCTATAGTTTGATTCATATTCCTTTATCTGTTGCTGTACATCCTCCAATGAGAGCCCAATAAAAGAATCAATTTCGTACGCTAGACTGCCACGGCTTATCTCCAACGTAACCCGTTTCCCCACCCGCACATTGGTACCGGCACTAGGCAGCTGTTGCAACACTTTGCCGCTACTTTCATCATCGCTATCAAAGCGCAAACGCAGATGGGGTATCAAATTGCGCTCCTGCAGTTTTAGTATGGCAATGGTCAATTCATCCCCTACCAGGGTTGGTATTTGCACCTCTTCGCGACCGCGCAGGGAGGCGAATACCAAAATAAATATCAGAACTAGTACAAGGGCCGTAGAACCCAATATGGTAAGGAATGGCTTAGTTCTCCCTCGCACATGTATGCGCTGCATAGAGGAGAATAGCGAACGATGAATATCTCTCAGTTTTTTCATATACTTTGATCAGTGCTCCAATAGATTAGTGCCCACCAGAGAGGGATAGCCACACGCAAAACTTTGCCAATCGGCAGGTTGGCGAGATCCCAACTGCAGGGTGCGAATTGCCAAAATACCCATGCCTGTTTGTACCAGAAATCCCCTCTCTTTGTCCAGTGCCACAACAGTACCGGGCGCCAATTCTGTGTCAACATTAAGATCACCCTTTTCCTGCCAATCTAGCACCAGAGCCTCTTCTATAAAGAGCCGCTCCCCCTGGAAGCTACAATAGCTGCGCGGCCATCCGCTGAAGGCGCGTATCATACGGGCAATGTAGCTAGCAGAGTGGCGCCAGTTTATTCGTCCATGCGCTTTGGTAAGGGGCAAGCAATAGATGGCTTGCTCCTCATTTTGGGGAAGGGGATTAGCCGTACCGCGGGCTATATGTGCAATGCTCTCTGAGAGTAGCTCCGCTCCCCGGTGAGCACAGCGCTCCTTGAGCTCTGGCATGGTAAGGGATCTGGAAAGAGGAATACTGCGCTGCGCAAGAATAGCGCCGCTGTCTAATTTTAATGCCAATCGCTGTACAGTAATGCCGCAACGCTCCGCCCCGGAGAGCATGGTGGCCACTAGGGGAGAGGCGCCCCGAAAGCGGGGCAGCGCTGAGGGATGGAGATTAATACCCCCCTGCGGAAAGAGCGCCAAAAACTTAGGGCCAAATATACGCCCATAGGCAACGCAAACCAGTAGATCGGCCCGGTAGGGCGCTACTGTGGCGCGGCTCTCAGCTTTGAGGGTGGGCGGAGTAATATAGGGAATGCGCTGTTGCTGAGCCCATTCAGCTACTGGGGTAGGACGCAGTGTATAACCCCGTCCAGCAGGCTTGGGAGGTGCAGTGACCACTAGAGAGAGATGCCAGTCTTGGGCTAGCCTAGCCAGCGCCGGCAGCGCAAAGCTATCGCTACCGGCAAAAACAATGTTCACTGAACAGCGGCCTGATTACGATATTGCTCTTGGAGTTGGGAGCGCACTGCAGATGGCAGTAGATCCCAGAAAAGTATTCCCTGTAGATGATCATATTCATGCAAAATTATCCGCGCCAACATATTATGATCTTCTAGGGTAAATTGCTCCCCCTCTTCATTGTAGGCCTCTACCACCACGCTGTGTGCCCGCTCTACTGGATAGTAGATGGCGGGAATGCTGAGACAGCCCTCTTGAATAGTAACTTGATCATCAGAATGTTCAATGATGCGGGGATTGATAAAGACGCGCGGGTAGTCGCCAGGAGCCTCAGTAACAAAGAGATTTGTGGCTATTCCCACTTGTGGCGCAGCCAGTCCAATGCCCTGCGCTCGCTGCATACAACGTATCATTGCCTGACACAACTTACTGGTTTTAGCATTAATTGCCATTACCGCTTTACAGCTATTCCTTAATATAGGATCTGGCTCGTAATGTATTTTCACAGTGCATTATAACATGGCCCGCTCCGCCTGTCGATCTACGCCAACTACTGGAACATAGCATACTGAGACACCGAGAGGGCGATCTAAGAAATACAATTCTATAATACTGAATAGGCGGGAGAGTATTCTCAGTAGTGTATATTACTCAGTAGTCACCGATCCTAGGGTCAGGCCGGAGATAAGATATTTTGAACTATAGAGAAAGAGCCCTACAATGGGGATAGCAACCATAGTGCAGACTGCGGCAAAGATGCCCCATTCGGTTTGGAATTGTCCCTGCAACTGCTGCAGTCCTAATGACCAGGTGTAGAGAGTCTCCTTTTGGAGCATTACCCGCGCCAAGAGAAAATCTTTCCAGGCATTAAGAAAGTTAAAGAGGAAGGCCACCGCCAGCGCTGGTGTTGAAAGTGGTAACATAATACGCCACAAAATATAGAGACGATTGGCGCCATCAATCGTTGCCGCCTCTTCAATGGAGTAGGGCACCGTATCGTAATAGCCTTTGAGTATCCAAATACTGAAGGGTATAGAGCTTACCGAGTAGGCTATTACCAGCCCCACCAGCGAATTGATAAGCCCTAATCGCGCTGCCAAGATATAAATGGGTACAATAAGCATGGCTGCCGGTACCATCTGCGTAGCCAAAAGGAAGACCAGCATAGCCTTCCGGCCGCGAAAACGCCAACGAGAGAATACGTAGGCTGAGCTAGCCGATAGCATAAGCCCGGCCGTTGCGGTGAGGAGAGTAATGAGCATAGTATTCCAGAGCCATAAGAGAAAATCTTTTTCTAGCAACGCCTGCCGATAATTCTCTAGTGAGGCATCCTCGGGTATGATACGCAGCGAGGTAGAGAGCAATCTATCACCCGGGCGTAATGAGACACTAATAGTGCGTAAGACTGGATAGATGGCCATAATTGAAAAGGCAATAAGCAGCCCATGGATAATACATGCCCGGAGCAGACGGCGTACTGAAAAGCGCCTTCTTGATACCCTAACCACCGCGTTCACTCGCGCATCTCCTTAAGACCGCCGGTAGCCTTGAGATAGAGGAGGCTAATTGCCAGCAGAATAGCAAAAATTACCAGCGCAAAGGCGGCTGCAAAGCCATAATTGTTATACTGGAAGGCGGCTCTAAAGAGCGCCGTGACTAAAATATCAGAGCTCTCTAATTCAAATTCATTAATAAAGAAGGGTACATTAAAGTTATTAAAGGTCCAGATAATTCCTAGGATAACTGCTGGAGTAAGGATAGGCTTCATAAGCGGGAGGGTAATGCTTCGGAATTGCCGTAGTACCCCGGCGCCATCTATACGCGCCGCCTCGTAGTACTCTCGATTAATGCTCTGCAACCCACCCAAACAGATAACCATCATAAAGGGAATACCCAACCATATATTGGTGATATTGATGGCCACCCAATTCCAGATGGGATTGGCCTTCCACTGAATGGGCTCCAGCCCTATGGCCTGCAGAACGAGATTGGGAAAGCCAAACTCAAAATGAAATTCTGAACGCCAGGCTAACCCAGATATAACATCGGGAAGCGCCCAGGGTAGGATCAAAATGGCTTTGTAGAGCCATTTAAGGCGAATGTTGGTATTAAGCAGTAGCGCCAGCAGCATGCCCAAACTTACGTGTATGCTAACCTGCGATACTGTCCAAAAAATGGTGCGCCCCAACAATGGAAAAAAGTAGACCTGTTTAAGCACCGGCATAGTAAAGAGACGCCGCATGTTGGCGGCAAACTGCGCAAAGCCAAAGGTAGGATTGCGAAAGGTGCGTAGACTCATATCGCTAAATGCCAACCGAAACTCATAGAGTACCGGATAGACAATAAGTAAGAGCAATCCGGCAATTGCCGGCACCAGCAGGGCAATATAGAGTCGATTGCGTACTCTGGCAACCTTTGTCACTCCCAGGAGCAGCGTCTCTAAAAGAGCAATGCCCCCTACCAGAACTGCCACGGCAATCCCAATCTGTAGCAGACTGGTACCAATGATTGTGGGGGTAAGCCCGCCAAACTCCATAGATGCTATCTCTCTACATTTTCAATGATGGTCATGTTGATGGTAACCCGCTTAGGCCCTTAGCGTCGCATCTATGGCCAATACTAGCTAATTAATCCATACCTAGGGCCACATCAGCGTAGTGATGTCTCTAATAGGATAGCGAGGCATGAGATAATACTACAGAGTGGCAATACAATTTTCGGCAGCGTCCTGCATAGCTGCCGCAGCCTCTTCTGCAGTCTTGGTGCCAGCTAATACCGCATTCATCTCCGGCTTCATAGCATCCCAGTTGCAGCGCATCTCTATGACCGATGGCATGGGAGTCCCGGTGGCCACCTGCTGCGATGAGCCACTGAGTATGGTATCATTCACCACTACCGGATCTTGCAATACCTCCAAGAGCGCCGGCAGGCGGGCCAGCTGCTGCACCAATAGTATCTGGTTCTCGTAGCTAGTGACAAACTCAATAAAACTCACTACTACATCTAGGGTGCTGCCATCTACATCAACCGGAATCATAAAATATTTTCCTGAGGTATAGGGCGCCGGGAAGGAGCCGGTCTGACTTACCCGTGGCAATGGGGCAATACCTAGTTTGTCGCCCAAAGTGTCTATATAGTCACCTAGTGACCAATCACCATTGATAATCATAGCTGAGCGCCCCTCTTTGAAGAGGGTATCAGCGCCGGCATAGTCGGTCTCCTCGGGGGTGATTCCGGCCACCTTAAGCTCATAGAGAAAATTAAGGGAGTTAATCATCTCTGGAGTATTAAGGGTGGGGGTTACCCCATCAGCTGCAAAGACCCGGCCATTAAAGCCGCCCAACCATGGCACTAACCAGAAAGGCTCTACCTGATTCCAGACAATGGCATAGTTACCATCACTGCTTAAGTTGCTGCCAATTCTCAGGAGCTCATCGGTATCTTGCGGCGGATTGCTAATAAGATCCCGATTGTAGAGGAGCATCAAATGATTACCGCTGGAGATGGGTATTCCCCAGGTCTGTCCATCAAGCATTACCGATTCAACATAGCGACTCAGATCAACCAATCCATCTACCGGTTGAATAATACCTGCCAACACAAAGGGACCGGCATGGTCATTAACAGTCCACAAAAGCTCAGGCGCTTCGCCGGCGAGGCTAGCATTTTGGAAATCCTCCCGCAACGCCTCGGTCTCTTTATTAAGCACCTCAATAGTTACTTCGGAATTATTGGCCATATAGGCCTCAGCCAAAGAAACCACAAACTCATAGGCACCTTCACTGGTGCCCTCCTGCGTCCACAGGTTAATGACCTCTTCTTGTGGCGCACATCCCACCAAGAATGCTAACGGCATGAGAGCTAGCATACTTAGCGGCTGAAAAAACTTTATCTTTTTCATAGAAACTTCTCCTATTTATATGATTAATAATAATGCTATTAAAGCAAACCATTTAGTTAATAAATTGTCAAGGGATTAGGTGGTTAATTGAGAGGATATAGAGACATCTAGCCCCTCCCACTCCCGAAACTTGGTGTCGGGGAAATGCGCTTTGAATGGGAAAAATAAAAAATTTAGGGAACGTTTCAAACGTTCTCTGGCTGCGCAAAAAATCAGTAGAGATGCTTTTTGCACGCTCTCTGCGCGGTTTTTTGAATAGGAGCTACACAAAAAAATAGGGGAGGGTTAAACCCTTCCCTATCCTATCTTTAGACGCGCTTCTCTATCTCTGGCCCTTTTGCGGCTATCTGCTATTGATAACGGATTGCATAAAGAGCATCAGCGGTCCTTCCCACCATATAGAGGGTGCTACCGATGGCGGCCAGGCCGATTGGGGTGCCTTCGCCCACGCCAAATTGGTTGGCCATGCCCACCCGGGATGCTATACCGGTAGTAGGGTTTAGGGTATAGAGGACATCGTTGCGCTCTCCTACCATATAAAGGATGGTGCCGATGGCGCCCAGGCCGTTTACTTGATCTTCGCCCACGCTAAAATCGGTTGCACTTCCCACCCGGGTTGCCCTACCATCGTCGGCAGTCCCATCAGCGGGATCAATGTTGAGGGTATAGAGTACATCTGCTGTCTGTCCCACCATATAGAGGGTGCTATTGATGGCGGCGAGGCCGGCTGGTTGTCTTTCGCCCACGCCAAAGCCGGCAGACTGACCTCCTACCTGCATGGCCCTACCATCGTCGGTGCCATCATCAGGATCAATGTTGAGGGTATACAGGACACCATTAGTATTTCCCGCCATATAGAGGGTGCTGTCAATGGCGGCTAGGGCGACTGGTATTCTTTCGCCCACGCCAAAGCCGGCAGACAGACTTCCCACCTGAATTGCCATACCATCGGGGGTACTATCATCAGGATCAATGTTGAGGGTATACAGGAGATCAGTATCTGCTCCCACCATATAGAGGGTGCTGTCAATGGCGGCGAGGTCGAATGAGCCGGTTTCGCCCACGCCAAATTCACTTACCATGCCTATGCGGGTGGCCTCTCCTAGGGCTACCTGCTCACAGCCTGTGCCAACTGCATCAGGGGTGCCATCCAGTCTATAGAGCAGATTACAGCTAGCACAGCGGGTTTGCCCGGCTGTATCAGTGGTGCCATCAACCGGGGTGCCGTTTTCGCAAAGATAGCGAGGGTTTGCGCCACTTGCACCAGGGGTAGCCGGACAGGCTACCAATACTACTAGGGCCACCAATACCATTAAGGCGACCCCCAGGGTGCCCCACAGTACCCTCCCCTTAAGCGGGGAATGCGAGGAGCTGTGGTTCTCTCTCTGGCAAGTCTTAAGAGCGCTTGCTGTCTCTTTCTCTCCTAAAAGGAAAGAAATTGGATTATGTAATATCATTACTATAATCCTCCTTATTTATATTTATTTGGTAGGCACAAAATGAACTATGGCTAGGGGAGAGGAGCATAGCTTCCCTCCGCATAGCGCAATATAGCCAACTGGTACATTACCATAGGTATAAGTATACCCTATTGGGTATATTAATGGCAAGGCTTTTTTTTTAAGAAACCTGAATTAAACCCCAAATGCACCACCTCTCTCTCCGACAATAGATGCAACGGAAAACTGCGCCTCTGCTTACAATAAAAAGTGCCATGAAAATAGCAATGACTGTTGAATATGGAATGAATAATTAGATATGGAATAGAAAATAAAAAAGGCCGAGGGCTTACGACCAAACGCAAACCCTCAGACCAATATGAGAAACGCCTAAGCCATATATACGCTATATGAGTTATGCTGACATTATAGTACAGGATATACACAGTGTGTGTCAAGCTTTTTTTAAGATTCCTCCGAATTAAACCGAAATGCAGCACCTCTCCCTCCGTAGTAGAATTGTTAAAAAATATTTAATAGCAGAAGGAGGGAAAAAATGGCGCAGATACCTACTGCACACTAATAGGGAAGTGCTGAAGCCATTAAAAATGTTTTTTCTCACCTTCCCCTCCCCACATGCATTAGGAGTGCTATGTGTGATAACCGGACTAAGTGCTCTGCGCTCAATATTGTACACGAAGATCCTCGGTGTGCGATGGAGGTGTAGTATTGTTATCCCTATCAGAAGGTGGGAGAAGGGAGGCATTGCGCATGTACATGGTATTGTGAGAAGAACCTATCCAAAAAAGAGTGATTTCAGTTTTGTATCTGTGAAAGAGAGGCTAGTAGTACCTGCAAAGCATACCACTATACCGCGAAAGTGTAGAGGTTATGCTACAATATTAGAGAGGATTCTTGAGACAAGGGAGAGGGCACCTTCATGGGGAAGGGTTAATCTGCCAATCTAGGAAAATAACCAGAAGCATATCCGGTGGTTGCCCGGGAGGATTCGTATGAACCGGTATTGACGGCTAGGGGTCAGGAGCTCTCTTTGAATTGCCGCTGACTACCATATTTGCCTATTGCGCGCATCCGTGTTAAAATAGCTCCGAGAGAGGTATGTTGCAACATCCACCAAAGATGGTCGCCCTAATCTGTGCCCTGGTGACATGGATGCTCTGTGAGGTGACCGGTGAAGCGCAGCAACTGGTTACCGCTAGGCGCATTCCCACACTCTATCACCATCAGACTACTGAGAATGAGTATACGGTATTTGCTAATAACCCATTGGTTGTGCCGGCCTATTTTTATATTAGCGCTACTTCACTAACTAATATGAACTCTAGTGTAGCATTGCCTCATACGGTAGTGATAGAACCGGGCATCCAAGAGCAGCCATTACTTACCTTTCGAACAGTTGATCCCACAAAGGGGAGCAGCTTCCGCTATAATTATATTTATGGCTATGGCGATCCCTTCCGCGCTACCCATCAGAATGACTATCGCTATCTCTTTCCCTATCGCCATGGAACCAAATATTCGATAGGACAGGGCTATTTTGGGCGCTACTCCCATGCCCGTCCTCAAGATAACTATGCCTTGGATTTTAATATGCCCATTAATACCGCAGTGCATGCCGCGCGCGGCGGAGTAGTGGCGCACATAAAAGAGGACTCGCGGCGTGGTGGCGCTTCTCAACGATATAGTCAAGATGCTAATTTTATTATCATCATGCATGATGATGGCAGTTTTGGCTACTATGTCCATTTAGTACGCAATGGCGCGTTAGTGCAGGAGGGTGAGTATGTAGAGGCGGGGCAGCATATCGGCTTTAGCGGTAATACCGGCTTTAGTAGCGGTCCGCATCTGCATTTTGATGTGCGTCTGCCGCAGCAGAATGGCGAAATGCAAACCATTCCCACCACCTTTGTGCATTACCAGAACCATACTGTAGAGCCCCAAGAGGGTCATTTTTACTATGCGGTTCATCCCGGGGGGGTGCCCTTTGAACCCATCATTGGTCGAGATCTACGGGCCAGCGATTATGATGGCTATTTACGATCGGTACCGCAGAGTGGTGGTATAGATTTCCGCACCGAGCGCATAGACAACAGTATTATCGCCTTTGTGAGCAACGGTTTGCCCCAAGCGGTGACCTTAGAAATACGCTTTACTACCGTGGGGGTTAGCGCCGAACGCGGTAACCTGTTGGAGCTTACTGTGCCGGCGCAGGCTGAGGTATTTTGTAATATATTCCATACTATTAGTGGTAGTAGACAAATACGCGTATCTCCTCGCATCCAAATTATCAATTAAGCTGCCTAGGAGAGCGACCGGTGAAACAGCAGTTAATCTTTGGTATTGCCTACCAGATACCCCTAGCCTTTACCGAGCAGCAGATTAAAGAGCGTTTTATGGCGCTGCTGGCGCCGCTCATTAAGATGCTCTACCATTCTCCCCACGTTCAGGTTGCGCTCTATATATCGGGACATCAGCTCTGGTGGATCGAGCATCGCCACCCAGAATATATTACGGTGCTCAAAGAGATGGTAGATCGGAAACAGATAGAGATGTTAGGTGGCGGCTTTTATGATCCTATCCCCTCGCTTATTCCGCGGAGCGATAGCATAGGGCAGATTGAGATGAGTACCGCCTATATCCGTAAGCTATTTAGAAAGCGCTCTAATGGAATTTGGCTCTATGATCAAATATGGGATCCCACCTATCCGCTTTTCTTTTTCTCCTGCAACATGCAATATACCTTTCTAAAAGATAGTTCTCTACTAGAGCCTAGCATAGCGCTGCGTAGCAACCCAGTAATTACCGAGTACGAAGGGCGCACCGTGACCATCTTTCTTACCAACTCTCAGATATTTACCCTCTGGCAATCAGGCAGACCTCGTCGGGTAATCAATGCCCTCAGAGAGATGCATGCTACAAACTCTGTGGCACCTATTACGCTTTTTGATGTGGCAGACCCCGTGTTGCCCTTTTCGCGTTATGAGCGTCTCTTTTCTCTCCTACAGAGCAATAGCAGTTGGTTAGAAAGTGTGCTTCCCCGTAAGGTATGGCAAAGTAGCGAGCGGCGACCCCGGGGCTACTTTTTTAGTAAGTCCGCCGATCTGCTTCGTAATTCGCTTATCCGCCATCCGCGGCATCTCTTAATGTATGCCAAGATGCAACATGTGCATATACTGGTCAATCTCATTCGAGGTGATAAATATCGTAAAAAATCGGCGCAGGAAATTCTTTGGCAGAGTCAAAATTGCTTTTCTTATGTTAATGAGGAGCATAAAGATAACTTATCACTGCTTTCCATCCGTAAGGCCTACAGCTACTTAATAGAGGCCGAGCATCATTCACATGCGCCAGGGGTCTTCGCTACCTCTATACAATGCGTAGATTGCGATTTTGATGGCATAAAGGAATATCTCTTTCATGGCAAACATATCAATGCCTATCTACACCGTCTTGGTGGATCAATATTTGAATTGGATTTCTTTCCTAGTCGATGGAATTGGATAGATGGCGCTCATGAGTTTGATGGGCAATTCAATCCGGAGCATCTCACCAAGCAGATGGCCGAATCTTCTCTTATTGCGAATGCCTTTGTTGACTATATTATGCCCATCCGTAGTCGAGTTCAGAACTTTGATAATATCATTGCTCGTGAAGCGCAGCTCTCTGGTCAACTTTATGAGGAGATCAAGGTCAACCGCGAGCATGCCTCTGTTGAACTGCGAGCTCAGTGGTATGTAGAGGCCCCTGAAAATGCCATCGAGATTATTAAAATATATCACTTTGATTCATCCTCAATTCAGGTAGATTATCAACTGGTTAACCGTTGCAACATTGCGCTGCGTTGCAGCTTTGCCTCTCAGATTGGTCTTACACCCTCACTGAAGAGCGATGATAGTATTGAGCTGCGAGGCCAGAGTGTTAAGGGGCATAGTTTCCAAATTGGCAAGAAAAGTACAGTAGGCCGCTTTCCTAATGTGGTACGGGTAGAGATGACCGTGCCCAGCTATAAGCATGCTGCCGAAATAGAGTGCTCTGGCTCAGATGAATTATGGTATCAGTATGCTGTGCGGTACCATCGCTACTCCTTTATTCCCAGATGGCATCTTCATCTGGGGCCCAACGATACCCGTTCGTTGCGTGTATCATTGGGCATCACCCGACTAAAGGGTAGCGCTAATTCGAAAGGCGGTTAAGGACAAGCGATATCCAGCTTTTACTCTCTTGGTTATAGAGGCGCTGCGCCTGTACAAACTCAAAAAGCGCCTGTTGATATTCTCCATTATAGAAGAGAGCCTGCCCCCGATAATGCCGAATGCGAGCTTCGATATTCTCGTTAGGTCTTTTGTTGAGCAAACGCTGGAGATCTTCCAATGATGCATTCCATTGTCCCTCATTAAGATTGCCCTGTAATATGGTGCGCAATTCACGCTCGTGGGAGGTGGTAGGCTCCAAAGTGTCGGGATAGAGCAGATCAATGGGTGACTGAGAGGGGGTGTCAATCCTACCAGACTTAAGCACCTCTACATCCTCAAATAATTCGCTGTCTATAAGAGCGCTATTAATACGTGGTAGGGCAATGCCAGTGCCATAGGGAAAGTCTCTCTGAATGCGCCGGCTAACTGTCGCTCGTACCGGAAAACGAGTGGCATTTTCTCCTACCTCTATCTGTACCCTACCAACAGCACTTTCTAAGAGTTGGGCATCTACCACCGCATAGTACTGATCAATCCCTGATTCAGGATAATCAATATAACGGTCGCTATCACCTGCCACACGGGCTATCCGTTCGGCAGTGCGGACGCTATCGCCATCATGTATGGGTTGGCTGCTACGCAGTATATAGAGATCTCGAAAAGGATTGTCTGCCACAAAGGTAAGCCCCACCACACTTTCAGTGCTTCCTACCGCGATATTCTTTACCACCGATGCTCTACTCTGGGCCAGTGTTCTTTCACTGATATACACCGCCTCAGCGGTGGCATTTTGCCGCCGCTGAAAGAAATAGCTAGTCTCCTGCGACTCACGCTGCGTTACTATTGCATAGTACCAATATCCGGTGCTATTTATGGTATCATAGTAGCGATTTTCCCCCAGCTGGGCATCAATAGTGGCAATACGCTCGGCGTCGGCAATTGTCTGAGCATCAATGGGGAGCCAATGACGATAGATCACAAATTGCTGGTTATCATCTATTTGAGAAGCATACCAGTCTAAGCGGACATCATTGCCCCGTAATGCCACCCGTAACCTACTAGGCAGGTAGATCAGGGAGGATTCATCAATAACAAATACATCGGCCCTCTCCCGACCAACCCCAATATCGCCAGTTGCGCCCTCTACTTCATTGGGTTGCGCAGAGAGCCAGGGCATACCCGCCAAGAATAACCCTAAGAAGAGGAGTGAGGGTTTTGCAACTTTCATATTATATATTATATTCATAGAGACTCTGTAGAGCTATACTATAACAGTTTAGCTGCTTAGGTACTTGAGCCATAAACCTTTTTAATAGCTATAGGTCAAGAAATATAGTCAAAAAGTATAGTCGAAAATACCAGTTACAATATGTAAGATCTAAAAAGTAGGTAAATGCTATTTTACTTTAATAAAATTGTATGGTATACTATTTATTAGATTGGGTTAAATATGAGTAATTACAAAGATTTGAAACAGAAAGAGGTAGATGATAATTTTTCTGCTATCAATAAATTAATTGATGAGCAAAAGATACCATTGGAAATGTATGGCAAGTATGCTTTAATGAAAGATAAAGAAATAAAGGGATACTATAGCACTTGGAATGATGCTTACCAGGCAGGATCATTAAAATACGAGGATAAACTGTTCTCTATTCAACAAATAATAACCGACGTGGTAGATCTAGGGTATTATTCACATGCCATCTTTTAAGGGCATCGTAGATAATGGTCAATGCTTTATAACCGTACATGTGCATCCTCCACAGTCACAAAGGCAGAAAGAGAGTCGAGCGTTTAGAGCTATTATTGATACCGGAGCGCAGAGAACCTGTATCAGCCAGAGAGTGATCTCTGCTTTAGACTTGTTAAGTGAATCGAAGGTCAAAATGAAGTCTACAACAGGGACTAGTGCAGTTAACCAATATCAGCTAGGGATTTTCATTCCGATAGAAAAACAAACCCCTGTAGGTATCATAGATGGAAAGATTAATATTCAAAGAGAAATAGCGCTTTTGGGATCGTCAAGTACAGTTGTCATGGAATTTAAAGCTCCGGATAACTTTGATGTTATCATAGGAATGGATATGCTCTCAGATTGTAATCTTTTTGTTGCTCACGGTGAATTTTTTCTATCTTTCTGAATAGTATTAAATGTCATAATATTACCTATTGCTGTTAGTTCATAAGGTCTAGGTGTTCAGCGCCCAAGCACCACAGGTTATTTATCTCTACTGAGATTGATATTGGCACGTTGTAAAACCTCATATACATCTAATAATTTATTGGCTCTTTAAGGAGACACAAAAAAGGCGTTTATCCTATACTTGCAAATAGAAAATAAATGGCAAGGAGGAATAAACGCCATGAAAACTATATACTATCCAGGCTGTTTTAAGAAGGCCTGGAACAACAGATATTTTGACGCTGTTGAGTACTCCCCAGAGGCGCGAAAACGCTTAAAAGGACTCAGACATTGGGAGGAATTACGAAGTGAGGGGTTTCAGCATGCCGATCCCTAGCTTTGGTCATCGGAGCCTTCGGAGGAAGCGCTGATTATTGGTATCGTTGGAGACGAAGATTTCGTGAGTGCGGCCGTGCGGGTTTGGAATGCACTAGTAGAAGGCCACACCATGTCCGGGAAAGGACATGGGATTCAAAGATACTCAAACGTATTGTGACATTAAGAGACCACCCTGAGACCTGTCGCTGGGGCGCTTCTAAGCTTCGTGTGCAACTTCTTAAAGAGGGACGAAAGCCCCCTTCAGGTGCCACGTTAGAGCGAATGATCACTCATTTGAAGCACACCAAGGCCATTCTCCCCCTTCCGGTGGCAAAAAAGAGGAGCAAGAGGCGTTTATCACCCTCCGGATGGCGCACACGTTTCAAAAAAACAGTCCATGGCGGAATTCCTCGGATACAGATTGATGTAGATAGCTATCACTATCGGGGACAAACCTGGTATCATTTCTCAGCAATCCATGTGCCAACCCGCTGGGTGTGGGCTAGGAGCTACAGCCGGGCAACCGCACGCAATGCAACTGCATTTCTCTCTCATATACGCTCGAATCTGCCACCGGGAATGCCTGTAGAAACTATTCAGGTTGATGGAGGAAGTGAGTTTATGAAAGAGTTTTCTGCCTCATGCGAGGATCATGGAATAGCACTTCTTGTGAATCATCCCCATACACCACAACAAAATTGTTTTGTGGAGCGGGTACACCGGACCTTTGACGAAGAATTGTACCAAGTCCTAGATATTCCCGATACCCTCTCTGAGATGAATGAAATGCTAGAAGAATATGTGGCATTTTATAATCATCATCGCCCACATGCCGGTATTGGCCATCGTACCCCTTGCAAACAATTAGAAGAATGGAGTATGCTTCAGGAGCCAGGTAGGGTGGCGTAGAAAATTCTTATATGTAGTGAGGGTGTACACACGTTGGAAGGGATCATCTATAATTATTACCATGGATGCACTGACCCTAAATGGGGCTATTCAAACTTTACACAAAGCGGTAGATGAAACGTGGGGGTATCTTTGACCTCGCTACATTGCAACAGAGTATTCATGATCTGACCCAGGAGTTCTCTAGTCCCCATTTTTGGGATGATCGAGCGCATGCTGAGCAGGTATCAACAAAATTAGCACGGCTCAAAACCAAACAGGAGCAATGGCAAAAGTTGCGTACCAAAATTGTAGATTTAGAGGAGATATGCCAGTTACTTCTCGAAGAGCCAGATAGCTCACTAACGGAGGAGATTGCGCATAGTTATCAAGAGAGTCGGCAGCGCTACTATTCTCTGCGTATTCAAGAACTGCTTAATGAAGAGTATGATGCTGGTGGGACATTTCTCACTATTCACGCCGGCGCGGGCGGTACCGAAGCCTGCGACTGGGTACGCATGTTGCAGCGCATGTATTTGCGCTGGTGTGAACGACATGCCTATAAGATACAAACCCTAGATCTACAGGAGGCCGAGGGGGGTATTAAGTCTACCACAATCCAGATTGAGGGGGAATATAGCTATGGCTACCTTAAGGGTGAAAGTGGGGTGCATCGCTTGGTTAGAATATCTCCCTTTGATTCCAGTAGTAGACGACACACTACCTTTGCTTCGGTAGCCGTTGCGCCAATTGTACGCCAAGATGTAGAGATAGCGCTAAAGCCCAGTGATATACGAGTGGATACCTACCGGGCTAGCGGCGCTGGGGGTCAACATGTCAATAAGACCGATTCGGCGGTACGGATTACCCATCTGGCAACTGGCATAGTGGCCCAATGCCAAAATGAGCGCAGCCAGCACATGAATAAAGAGTCAGCGCTGCGCATTCTCACCTCCCGCCTCTACCAACTGCGCCAGGAGGAGCAGCGACAGCGCCAACAAAATCTACAAGGAGAAAAAAAAGATATTGCCTGGGGCAATCAAATACGCTCCTATGTCTTTCAGCCCTATACTATGGTTAAGGATCATCGTCTTAACCAGGATACTGGAAACATACGGGCAGTCATGGATGGTGAAATTGATCGCTTTATTGAGAGCTATCTTAACCAACAGTGGGAAGAAAATTAGCATGAGGGGCAGATGGTATCTGCTGTTTATGGTAGCGCCGTTGGTGACCAACCTGGCTATCGCACAGGAGGCAACTGAAACACAAAAGGAGGCGGCGGAGGTACAAGTGGAAGAAACCGAAACTGTGGAAGAGATCGAAACCGTGGAAGAAACCGAAACTGTGGAAGAGGTCGAAACCGTGGAAGAGCAAGAGGCTCTTATCATTGAGGATGAGCAGGAAAGCTACCGAGTAGCTATTATTGATTTTAGTTTTGAGACGCTTTCCCCAGAGTTTACCTACCTACAGAAGATAATCCCTAATCTGTTACAACAGCGCTTAAGAGCCATTGCTATGCATCACTATGATCAGATGGAGCAGCGTAATTTTGCCGACTATCTACAACGCCAAAGAATTAGCCAGATGCAGGTGGAGCTCAGCAACCTTGTTGCCGAGCGAGATAATCAGCTACTGCGTGAAGGCGATCAACCATCGACAGAACGCGAAGAGGAGATAGTGCGCCTGCAGCAAGAGATAGTAGCGCTTCAACAGCTGGATTCATCACGCATAACGGTAGTTACTCCCAAAGCAATGGAGATCTTCCGCATTGAGCGCGCTCCCACAGAGCGCGTCCCAGCGCTTGCTCCGCTGACGCGTCAGAACAATGTCGACCTAGTAGTAGGGGGCAATATATCGCAACAGGATGAGTTTTTGTTGGTAGAGACCTTCTACTATAGGCACGCCGAAGATCGCTCCTACACCCTAGAGGCCGTGTTAGCAGGACAGGATGAAATACCCTTTTTAGCTACTGAACTTTCCAATAGGATGGCCTTAGTGGTAAAGGGAGATGTATGGGGCACGCTGCTTATTGAGGGAATAGGGGAGAATACTGAGATCAAACTGGATGGGTCGGTGGTAGGCTATGGAGATAGTGAACTCCTCTATCTGGATGTGGGAAGCCATACTCTAGAGCTATCGCGTCAAGGCACCCTAGTTGCCGAACAGGAGGTAGAGGTAGCTCCTTATGAATCAACAAAACTCAGTCTGGAGCTGGATAGTACCGAGCTGTCCACTATTCGCATAGAGAGCGTTCCGAGTGGTGCTACCGTATATGTGGATTCGCTTTGGCAGGGGATTACTCCCCTAGAGATTACCACCCCCGCTACTGAACAGATAGTACTAGCCAAAAAGGAGGGCTATTTTGATACCAAAGCGGTTATTGATGGTGAGGCCCCCGGTAGTTTGCAATTAGAATTGCGTCCCCGCCTCTTTGATACTACCGATTGGCTCTATAGTCGCCGAGATAATTTTTATGGCGCTCTTACCGCCTTCATTATTTCGCTGCCGATTCCAATTATCTTTTATGGCATCTACGAAAATATCGTTAATTATCAATCTAGTAGCTCCTACCGTACGCTAAGCGCTATGGAGCAGGGCAATCTACAGAATACGGCTAATATAATGTCGGCGGTACGCTTTGGCGGCATATTTCTTAGTGTAACACTGGCAATACATTCTATCATTGAATTGGTACGCTATATAAATGCCGCCGACCTCTATCACCGATTGTAGCAAAATACCGTAGGAGTAAAAAACCCACTGGCTAAAGAAATCAGATTAAATGTCAAAAAAAAAGACGAATATGTCACCCCCAAAGAAACATAAAATATCACCTATCTACTGCTCACTCTTTCATGGCTAAGGCTATTCCTGTACAGGATACCGGTATCTACCCGTCACACTACTTATAGATATCCACCCGCACCCTAGGACGAAGTCCGGCTACCGCTTTCAAAATTTGAGAGCAGTGAGTGTTATGATGAGGTCGTTGTTGTGGCAAGCCTAGTACCGACTTGCATATATCGTACTTCTTTGGTACTACATATGTAATGTTACCGTTTGCATAATCCTTCAGTGTACCTAGGAGAGCAGTAACATTTTTAACTTTTTTACATAGCAATCTTCATTTTCCATCGGGAGGGTAGAGCTAATTGTAACATCGTTAATAATAACCCGCAGTTCCTCTCTATTCCCATCGCTAAAGGTTGTATATCGACTCTGGGTTGCTATAGGGCAGGCTGGGTATACACAATTGCAATATCAGTATCGCTCTAATAGCCTCACCAACACCTCCTCGGTTATATCTACCACTGGACTCCACCATTGAAGTCCTTGATCATCAGCGCGTAGCACTAGCGTGTAACCTTGGCTTTCAGCCACATAGACAATAGCCCGCTGTAAATTTTGCACAAAGGCATCAGGAAGACGGTTTTGTTGATGCCGGCGCAGCTCTTCATTTTGCTGCTGGGTAAGCTCACGGATGGTGTTGTTCGCTCTCTCTATATCTCTCTCTATCTCGGCTATTTGCGATTGATTATTAGCGCTCCTCGCCTCCCGTCGCCGGCTATTCAAGTTATTCAACTTACCCCGTTGTTCGTTAATGAGCTCCTTATAGCGCTGACGTATGGTATTGGTTGTAGATGATGTCCCACTGCCTCGGTAGTAACCATCATAGACTCGTTGGATATTGACTACCGCCACCGTAGTAAGTTGCTGCGCCGCAAGTGGTACAGCAGTCGTCAATAGTGTAATTAGGGCTACAATTAATCTTTGTTTGTAATTTTTCATTTCTCTCTAATCATTGTAAAAATGCTCTTAGTTATAATATACCTTTAATCAAAAAAGATCAGTGCCTATTGAGAAAACCAAATCGACACCACCTCCTGGAATGTTCGCGCCATTAAAGAGCGGTGAGGTTTGCCATTCTATTACTCCATTATTTACTCGAAAACGTTTAGCAATATAGAAGCGTATAGGAAACTGAGGGATAGTGAAACGTATACCGCCGCCAAAGGTAAAACGCATTACATCTAAAAGGTTTGCACTAGTTACCTGTTCAAGATCTTCCCATAATGCTGCGCCCTCTATAAAAAGGTCCAACCATAGTATGCGTTCAACAATTGGCATTTTAAGCTCAACAATGCTATCCCACAACGCCTCAGCATTCCTTTGCAATGGCCATCCCCGCCCAAAAAATACTCCATCAATATAGAGCAAATCCTGAGTGGCAGCTACTGGTAGCGGTTGAACATTAAAAGGTGCGGGGGTAAAGAAATGAGGTAAGATTGCAGAAAAAAGAGTCTGGAAACCCATCACCAACTTGAAGTTCCACTCTTCAGAAACAGGAACATCAAAGAGAGTAAAATAGAGCTCGCCTCGGGTATCACTGCGGATATAATGGCGATCCCCAAAGAGAAAACCGCCTGTAAAGTTAAAGACTTGACCTATATAATATCCGCTAGAGGGATTATAGAAGAGATCCCGATCATCCAAGGCGGTCCGCAGAATGAGTCTATTGACTAAGGCCAGACGGTTCCACCCAGCACGTAACTGTTGGTCGAATGGTCTAAAGACAGTTCGGTCATATTCAATAAATTCAAAGCCCACTGATAAGCCTCCTCCTATTCGCAACTGTCCAACGGGAGTAGCAAAGCGATATCCAGTACTTGCTCCAATCGCCGCGCCCCAGACTACATAGTTCATAAGATATTCCTCAGGAATAACTGCTCGTTGACCGCCGGCATAAGAATAGTCGGTAACTAAGTTGTGTGTATTAATATCACCAGAGGTAGGAGCGCCTGGGAAAGGGTCGCCAGCACGGTAGGGTGCCCCATTATAGGTAGTATCACGTGAGAAAACATACTGACCAGTAAAGGGATCTGGTACTGCATTGCTATCGTTATCGGGGAATATAGGATGCAGTATATCTTGGCGGATTCTAGAGATGGCAACGCGACTGAGACTGAGATCGCCACGTAACGACCACGGCTCACCAGCTAGCCAGGGCTCAATAAAGCTAAGATCAATCTGTTGCGCAACAAACGACACCTGTAGATCGGCGCCAAAGGTATAGCCTTCACCCAGAAAATTACGATCTCGCCACCCTAGCTGTAAAGAAATCGGGAACTCGCTATTGCCACCAAAGGCCAAACCAAAGCGGATGTCTGCGGTCTGCCCCTCTTCCACATTCAGAATAAGATCCATAAGCCCTTCGGCACTTCCTTGTGGAGTTTCGGGAACTATGTTACCGAAATACTGTAGATTAAAGAGATTAAATATCCCCTGTCGTATTTTCGCTGCGCTAAAGACCTCCCCCTCCTCAAAGGGAAGCTCGCGCAGGATTACCCGATCTTTAGTTCTGGTATTGCCCCGCAATATTATGTTCTCAATATGTGCTCTATCCTGCTCATTAATCTCAATAATATACGAAATTATATTGTCCTCCTCATTTCGTATTTCACGGCGATTGACGGTATTAAAAATATAGCCATTATCAAAATAGAGATTAGAGATCCTTTGAAAATCAGATTCAAAACGGCGCGCACTAAGCACATCCCCCGGTTGCATGCGTATCTCATTTTGAAGCTCCTCAGTACTATAGATTTGGTTGCCGGAAAACTCAATAGATCCTAGTACATATTGCTCGCCCTCATCAATAATAACCTGCAGGATATAATAAATGCGCGCGCCCTCTTCGTCCAATTCCGACTCACGAATAATATCCCGTACCTGTGCATCAATATAGCCTAAACTTTGGTAGTGCTCTTCAATAATTGTTCTATCCTGTTCTAGGACTGCTTCGCTTAGCTCTCCTCGCTCAAAAAGCGATTGAGTCTTAGTCCTCATAAGGGCCGCTAAGGTAACACCGGTCACAGTGCCATTGCCCTCAAAACGTATCTCCCGCACCAATGATTGATTCCCCTCATTTATCTCGAAGATAATTCTCTTGCTGGTAGCATTTTGGCCATCCTCAATACGCTCAGTAATAGTAACTGAAGGAAAACCTCTTCTAATATATAGTTGTTGTAATGCCTCTTGATCGGTACGCAGCTTGATATTGGTAAGAATATCGCCATTTTTGAGTAGCACCTCGTCACGTAGCACACCATCTGCAAGACGTTGATTGCCTTCATAGGAAATATTCTCTATTATTGCATTTTCCACAACCTGAAATACTAATCGAATATTCTCCTGTCTTCCTCCGCTAGCATCCTCCGCCAGAGCTACAATCTGATCAAAATAATCCAGTGAGTAGAGTCTGCGCTGTAGATCAGAAAGAAGCGCGGAGGAGTAGCGTTGACCAATATAGGGAGTATAAATCGCTGATAGATCATTTTGGTTGATCGATTGCAGCCCATCAAAACGTACCTCAGTAATCGGTTTGTCAATATACCATTCTGTATCATCTGTTATATCAACCGTGGGCGATGAGCTATTTTGTGCCCACAGTAACTGGGGGGTGGAGAGCCAGAAAAGAGAGAAAAATAGTGTGACAGCCGCAGCGCTACCGCAGCGCCATAGCACATCGCGCCTCGCTCTTCCCCCAAACAGAAACATAGAATGTAAATTCATCGTTAATACGAGAAGCTCCACGAAAGTTCCAATGAGCTATCAATTTGAAATGGGCTTGCAAACTGAGGCTCAATTTTCCATCGTAACACTCCCAGTGGAGATTGTAACTCAAAAGCCAGCTCTGTATCAACCGATAATACCCCAATGGCATTGCTTGTGCGTAGAGCCGTCTCATCGGCACGAAATCCTACTAGGATCTCAGCATAGAGATAATCTGCCAGATATTTACCTAGGAAAAGGTTGGTGTTGTTAAAATAACGCGCCACCGAAGAGACATTAGTAGTATAGAGTGAGCTATTAATATCCAGGGTCTCAATGATGATATTCTGAAAAATCTGTGTACGTATGGTAAAGATATCAAAAAATCCCAGAAGACTGCGCAGAGAATTTTCAAAATCATTCAGAATGGTTAAACGGGCAAGGACATCGCCCGCTAATTGAATAGCCGCATCAGCATCGTTAAAAGAGGCTGCTGATTCTGAATCATAAATGTTGCTCCCTAACAGGCGGGCTATCTCAGCTTGGTTAAGGGGCGGTATTGCCTCTAGACGGGGAGCCAACTGGCTGAGAAAATCATCCTCAATAATCAAAAAGATACTGACTGGACCATTGGAGGCCAGCTCTCGAATCTCAGCGCGTAAGTTTAAAAGGGGATCAATACGACCACTGATCTCATTCATAACTATGGATCCCTCTCGAATAAGAAAGCTGCGATCGTAGTAAAATACTTCGCCACCTCGTAAAGTTATTGTACCAGTAAGCTCATAATGGTTCGCGCCTTCGGGAATTTGAAAGGATATGCTATCTCCCGACTGAGGAAAGGCGCGCAAAACCGGAAACTCATTTGAGGGCCAGCGCATCTCTAACTGTTCACCGGCAGTAATATTCAGATCTGCATATTTAAGAACACCTCTTTCAGGGAGGCGAACACCGCGATTGGCACTTCCAGTGCGTAGTATTACGGTGCCAGAATGACCAATTATATTTCCGGTAAGCCTGAGCTGCCCTGGTTGACCAATAAGCGCCATCACTCCACTAGCAGTCGCATTGACCGCTACTACTCCAAAATCATACTTTAGTGGGGCGCTGGCTCCCTCAGGGGTTTCAATGAAAATCTGATAGTTGGCTACTTGCAGACCATCAAGAATAAGGCGGGCAGAAAAGTAGGCGCCATACTCCCCGTCCACTAGAGCGTAGAGGCGTGATATGGCTATTTCATTTCCTTGGAGGACCACAAAGGAGCTAGTTGGACCAATTTCCCCCGGCACATAGGTAAGCTCCATTCGTACGTCGCTGACATAAAGCGTGCCATAGCTCTTAACAAAATTGGTATCACCAACGATATGAATATCGCCGGTGGCCACCCCGGAGCTAAAGCGCATAAAACCAAGATCAACTAATCTTGGTGCATCTACAACCGAGTAGGTAATATCCTGTATAATAATGTCTACATAATCGGCGCTAATTGAGCCCCGCGCGAGAAAATTAATAGGGAGAGGATCTAGAGCCTCCATAACAAACGATGAGTCCTCTATCCATCCAGTAAAGAGGTCGGGAGCTCCGTCATTATAGCCTCCATTAATAAGATAGCGATTATTGGTGCGCTGCAGAGTGAATACTAGAGGTCGATAGCTTTTCTCAGATAGTGGGGCAGCACTCAACTGAGCTTGAATCTCATTTTTATTTGAATGTTCAACTAACATTGAAAGCGAATCAAGTCGAAGAGGCTCCTCCTCAGTAGGGGTAGACAGTTGCGCCTCAACAGTAATATTAAGCGCAAAGAGAGGGTATAGATCCTCTAATACCTCATATGGATCACCCGGTAATATACTACGTCGTCTATTTTGGACTGCAGTCATTGCCAGCTCTATCGATCTCTCCTCTAGGTTAGCCACCGCCTGCTCGGTGGCCACCGTTATATCAAAGTGATCAACTTGTAATTGTAACACTTGGATGCTCCCTTCTGCATAGCGAACTGTGGAGGATAAGCCTATGGGGATGGTATTGTAACTTAATCCATCACCATTAATGGATAGCTGGGCACTTAATTCTTGTTCCTCTAATGCAACGTTAAGGGTGCTATTGATCCTTCCCTTAAGAAGTGGTACTCGCAGCTGATCAATAAAAAAGTTGTCTACCTGAAATTGACTCTGTAGATTTTCTGATGATACATTATAGATTGCATTAAGTTGATAGCGCTCCCCTAACTCACTGTTGGTGCTTTCAATTACTAGTGACCACACATTAGCTTGTTGTTCTATGCGTCCCCGACCAATAGTAGTGACATCCGCGTTGGTTAACACTACTTGGTTAATCTGAATAATCGGAGAGCTACCGTATCCCCTTAAAGTTAATTGAAGCGGCTCGGTAGAGGAATTAACGTTTGATAAGACAACTAACTCAATTAAGAAATTATCAATATTCCAGTCATCTCTAGTAGTATACGAGCCACGACTCCGCAGGCTTATTAACATTTCTCGCTGCATTACCTGAAAGGGAATAGGATCTGAACGAATGTTATAGCGTAGATTGGAGGGATCATTGAGAAAGAGCAATCCATATACTCCATAAGAGCCGCGGATACGGACAAACTGTCCTGCTCGATAGCGTAGATCAAATTCATAATTGTAGGCGGGGCTCTCTAATGCTACCCGTACATCATAAAGCGTTGCATCTCTTTGTAAGAATTGAATTTCTCCCTCTAGAATTGGCAGCTCATCGCCATGCACAATAATGCGCTCAATCTTCAAGGCGGTAGTAGTTCCACCTCCCCATAGGGTAAGAAGCGGCCGCTCTCTCACAATGTCATTGATTACCAAGGTGGGTATATTGAGGCGTGTTTCTTCTGGCGCAATAGCAATACTTATCCGGGTACTCAAACGGTAGTTGCTACTCTTATATGCCGCCGCAGAAAGAGCTCTTTCACTCTGGAAAGCACTTGCCAAATTAATTAGTGTCCGGGGATCGACCTGATTTAGCACCACAAGTATAGTGTCATCATTCTCTCGGCTCCTTTGAAGGGAGGCCACCACAGAGGCAGTCTCGCTCTCTGTAGCATCAAAGGCTACAAAAAAATTAAGCTCAGTGCTGATTTCTGATTGGTTGAACAGTAGTTGAAATCTTGGCAGTTGATAGTCTCCAATTAGCAGGCCGATGCCTCTTACCGCTAGGATGTTCTCGCTTTGATTAATAGAGATAGCGCCATCCAACATGGGGTAGCTGTGATAGGCAAAGCGCCGGAAATTGATCTCTCCCTGTGGGAGAAGAGGATCGAATTGGAGGTTTCCTACAAGAGTTACCGACCCGGAATTGGCGCTCATGCTCAATTCATGCACTACTACCTCTGAGAGATTGCCAACAATATCTACATTGATGGAAAGTGGAGATTGCGATGTGTTATCAACACCATTGCCGCGTAAGCGCAATGTATATTGGGAGTCACCATCTCCATTCATAATCAGGCTACCCTCTATTGTATAGCTGCTACGCAGGAGATCAAGGAGTGGTGGAGGCAGGGAAGCCTCTTGTAGCAGTGTTAGAGGAATGAATTGCTCGGCATTGAAGGCAACTTCCAATGCTTGATCAGCAAATTGATAGTACACCATCAGTAAATATTGATAATGATCAAACTCATTATGGATAATTAACTCCTCTTCACTATGCGCTACAATAAAAGATTGATTGTGTAACACTACCGGCCCCACCCGCATTTGTTGCAGCTGAAGATGTGCATTACCCTGCCTATTTGTAAAGAGATACTCTCCCTCTAGGGTTACCTCACCCGCTAATTCTGCCGAATCAGAAAGAAAAGGCTGATCAAGATTTAGGCTCTGCTGCGCGGTTACTGTGGCATGAGCCTGGTACTCCAGCTTTTCTTCTGAGATATGCAGAGTGCCATCCAACGCATCGGCTATATAGCTGGTTCCTCCCTCTTGGTAGGAGAGTGTTACATTGCGAAATCTAATAACCATACGGGGAGGCTGACCATTGCTTGCTGCCTCGCCCTCTTGTTGAGTGAGCTCTTGGAGCATCATCTGTAACTCCTGTACCCGTTGGGCATCCAACCATATACTGGTATCGATTATTTCAATGGTAACAATGGGGCGCGGTGCAAATGGCCGGCCAATAAGTTGCAATGGACGGCTCTTAAGGGTAAGGCGATCAACAGTAACTAGGGGGTTATCGACAGAGCCGATCACCACATCACGAATCTCAACTGAGCGTAGAATAAGCGGAGAGAGAGAGCGATAAGTGATGGAATATCCCAGTTGTGATTCAACGTTTTCTATTATCTCTTCCTGCACCCTATCGACAGCGCCTACTAATAGGTTTTGTACCCCTCGAAATGCCATAAACCCACCCACAAGTAAGAGAGTGGAGATAGCAAAGGAGAGTGCTCGATACCTTCTTGACATACTCACCTATATTATCTTACTCTGCTAGTAGCGTATTGTATAGAACTGGTAAAGCTCTAAAGCGTTTCGTGGTTTTAGAGGGTCTAGATGCCTCAGGGAAGAGCACCCAAAGCGAGCAACTCTGTTTACGATTACAGTCCCGGGGGATGCCGGTACTCCGTACCTCTGAGCCTACCGATAGCCCCTATGGAGAGGCTATCCGCCAGATATTAGCTAGCAGCGCCCCCCAACCGCACTATTTAGCGCTGCTCTATGCCGCCGATCGTGCCCTACATCTCTACCATCCACAAAAGGGAATTATTGCCTTTCTCAAAAAAGGATGGGTAATCTCTAGCCGATATCTTTTCTCATCCTTTGCATACCAAGGCGAAGTGGTAGAATGGGATACTATTGCGCTCTATAACCGTGAATTCCCGCTTCCCCAATGGCTCATCTATCTAGATATTGGAGCGCAACGCTCCGAGCATCGCCTCTCCGAGCGCCAGCAGCAGCGCGACATGTTTGAACACGAAGAGTTTCTGAAACGGGTAACCAAGCGCTATTCGCGCCTTCTCAAAGAATATGCCGATAGCGGCATGCGCATTTTACGCATAGATGCTACCCAAAGAGCGCCGGCAATAACTGACCAAATATGGAATGCGCTCCAAATTGAGGGGCATTCCTAGGTGGTGGAGATTAACGCAAGCTAAAGAGGAGAGGGGTCGACAATTAAGCATGCGCCGGCGTCTTCTGCTGTTGCTCTTAATAATAGTAATCTGTGCTCCGCTCCACAGCTATCGGCTATTATATCGGGAGCAATTATATCGGCTCTATCATCAACATTTAATACAATATCCAAATCGTATTACTGAAAACATTTATTGGCTACAGCGAATTTTAAGGGCCGACTTTGCCAATCCTCTCTACGCATTGGCCACTATTGAGGATCAGGAAGAGTGGCGTCGCTACCGAGCACTCTTTAATATGCATGTTAATCTAAATCTTACTGAAAGTTACCTGCAGTTAGGGGCGCGTTATTTTAAGTTTAATGCCTATTTTTTTAATGCCCCCTGGCGACGGCAGAATCTGGAGAGTCTAGAATATGCCCGCCGTTATATTAAGGAGGCTCGTGGATACTGGAGCGAGGCGCAACGTTGGTCAAAAGAGGCTACACAGCAGCCAACAATTCACCTGGAAGAGATACAGCATTGGTCAGATGAGAGCTGGCGCATTGAAAATAGCCAATTAGATTATGACGCCATCATTGATCGTCATCTAGAGCGGCTGCAGCGGGTTGTGGAGCGCTTTCAAAGTATGGATGCCGATAGCTACTAGGGAAAAGATATATCGCTTCTAATTAGCGCAAGCTATCTAGCATAGATATGCTCAATGCGACATCTCAAAAAGTGATGCCCCATTCTGCGGAGCGTTTAGCCCTAAATAGCGGTAGGTGGCACTGGTAGCAATTCGGCCGCGGGGCGTACGTTGTAATAGACCGGAGCGGATAAGGTAGGGCTCATAATAGTCCTGTAAAGAATCGACACTCTCTCCCACTGAAATGGCTAAGGTCTCGGCCCCTACCGGGCCACCGGCATACTGCTTTACCAAAGCCTGGAGTATGCGACGATCTAGCTGATCTAGCCCCTGTTCATCAATATCCAAGCTCTGAAATCCCTTATAGAGTAGGGTTGGGTCGATATGTCTTTTGCCGGCAACCTGCGCAAAATCTCGCATACGCCGCAGGAGGCGATTAGCAATACGGGGAGTGCCACGCGCTCGGGTCGCTAACAGGAGGCCACATTCGCCACTGATATCAATCTCTATAAGTTCTGCTGAGCGCTGAATAATGGTTGCTAGCTCTTCTGGTGGGTAGTAATCTAGCCGCAAATGGATGCCAAAACGGCTAGAGAGCGGAGCGCTAATTTTTCCAGAGCGGGTAGTGGCTCCCACTAGGGTAAAATGAGACAGGGGTATACGCACGGTACGCGCCGCCGCACCCTGACCTACCACCCAACCAATGCAGTATTCTTCCATGGCACCGTAGAGGATCTCTTCAATAGGGTTACGCAGACGATGAATTTCATCAATAAAGAGTACATCACGTTCGCCGCCACTGGAGAGAATACCCACCAGATCTTTAGGCTTCTCCACTGCTGGCGCGGAGGTGGCGTGACAATTTACTCCCAGCTCATGAGCCACAATATGCGCCAAGGTGGTCTTACCTAGCCCCGGGGGGCCACTCAGTAGCAGATGATCTAACGACTCCCGACGCTCGCGAGCGGCTCTCACAAAAACCACTAAATTATTAACCAATTGTTGCTGTCCAATAAACTCCTTCAGAATATGGGGGCGTAGCTTTTGCTCTACCGCATCCTCAGTGACGCGCTCCGGATGCATAAGGTGCGCGGACTGTTCGCTCATTTACCGAGCTCCTGTAGAGCCAGTTGGAGTATGGCGCTCTCGTAGTCACTTTGCGAGGAATACTTTTTTGAGGAGGATGTCTTAAGAATCTGCGCCAGCGTCCGCTGTACTGTACTCCGTGAGTAGCCCATTTCTACCAGCGCCTGCTCAATATCGGCGGCGGGTGAGCTACTTAAGTTAACTGACCCTTTAAGGCTAAGCACAATTCGTTGCGCGCTTTTTTCTCCAATTCCCGGTACACTATGCAGCAATTGATAACTTCCCTGCTCTATCTCCGCTACTATCTGCTCCACCTCTAAATGAGAGAGTATTTGCAGGGCATTACGCGGCCCAATCCCATTTACCCGCAGTAGACTACGGAAGAGGAGGCGCTCTTGAATAGTGGCAAAACCAAAGAGCAGATGAACATCATCTTTATGATAGAGATGGGTATAGAGACGCACCAGCTTCTGGTCTCCCTGATCCTTGGTAAGGTAATGAATAGTGCGGCTACTAACTGCGATGTCCCACTCAATACCGCCTTCACTCAAGAGCCATATTCGGTTGCTCTCCATTACCTGTAATGTGCCATAGAGACTATTAATCATGGCAGCTAGTTATGTGGGCAGGAGAGGAACATTAGGCTAATTGTGGCAGCCTATTATGGCAATAGCAGAGCGCCGCGGCAATAGCATCCACCGCATGAGTACTCATTGCCGGTAGCACATTATCCTGTAGCAGTAATCCTACCATCTCCCGTACCTGCTCTTTGGTAGCGCGGCCATCATCAGCTATTATGCGCTTTATGAATTGTGGGGGGTATTCGGTACAGGATACTCCCTGCTCATGGAGAAGCAAAAGGAGCACCCCGCGTGCCTGCGCCACTGGAATGGCGCTAGTAACATTACGTGCAAAGTAGAGCGACTCCACCCCGGCGCTTTCCGGACGATATTTTTGCACTACCTCTCGTAGCTGGCAATAGATATGCGAAAGACGCTCTCCAATGGAACTAGAGGCGGCAGTACGGATAGTGCCATGCGCTAGGTGACGATAGTCGCGGCCGGTAGAGACAATGACTCCCCATCCGGTAGCAGCCAGCCCTGGATCTATTCCTATTATCACTCTCTCATTAGAACTCATATATCATATTCATCAGGAATTTCAAGATTGGTTGCCACCTCGCGTATATCATCATGATCGTCTAATAGCTCTATTAATTTCAGCGCTTTTTCGGTTTTGAGGGCTTCTAAAGCAATAGTAGAGCTTGGTAGACGCGCCACCTGCGCATTTTGATGCGTCAGACCCTGTTTAACCATCTTTTGCACTATCTCATGGAGCAATTTAGGTTCACACTGTACCTCAATGCTTTCGCCTTGGTTAAGCACATCACTAGCACCAGCCTCCAACGCCGCCTCTATAATGGCATCCTCAGCATACTGCGCCGCATCATAATGTATTAGTCCCCATAATTCAAAAAGATAAGCTACGCAGCCATTTTCGCCCAGATTGCCTCCATGTTTAGCAAAGATGTTTCGTATATCAGCAGCGGTGCGGTTTTTATTGTCGGTAAGAGCATCAATAAAGATGGCTACCCCGGAGGGGCCATAGCCCTCGTAGCTTATCTCTAGATAGTTGGCCCCCTCGCTGCCCCCGGCCCCCTTTTGAATGGCGCGTTGAATATTATCTTTGGGCATATTGGCGGCACGCGCATTAAGTACTGCGCTGCGTAGACGGGGATTGGTATCTTCCTCACCCCCGCCCTGACGAGCAGCAACAGTTATCTCCTTAATCAGCTTGGTGAAGAGTTGTCCCCGTTTGGCATCCTGTGCCCCCTTACGACGCTTGATGGTGGCCCATTTACTATGTCCTGACATGGCCAGCTATCACTATAACACTATAATGATGCAGAGACAATCGCTTGTACAACCTCACCTGAATTAAACCGAAATGCACCACCTCGAAAGAAAAATGGCGCATATGGCTACTCCACACTAAGAGGGAAGTGCTGAAGCATACCGATTCTTCTAGCTGTTCACAACGCTACAATAGTCACTACCGGCAACATTTAGCGCAAAAAATAGGGAGGGGGTTGAACCCCTCCCTACTCTATTTCATTTCAACCGAGAGCAATTTCAACGCTCCCTACTATTCTCAACCGTAGTTGGCTGGCCCGGCTCTTTTTGTTATCAGCTACTATCTATAGCGGAGCTCACAGAGGGCACGAGTGCCCCCTCCCATCATATAGAGGGTGCTGCCGATGACGGCCAGACCGTATGACGAGCCCTCATTCAGCTAGAAAAAACGTAATAGTGTCATAACCAGGGTTAAAAAACTGCCCACTGCCACAATAAGCCATTGTACAAATTGAAAACGTCTACCAGTATCCTCGCGCATCTCTCTAAAGCGCTTATCACTATCCTCGCGCATCTCTATGAAGCGCCTATCGGTAGTCTTTTGCATCTCTGTAAAGCGCTTATCGCTATCCTCGCGCATCTCCGTAAAGCGTCTATTCATCTCCTGGATGAGGGCCTTCTGTCCCTCTTGCACCTCTGTAAAGCGCCTATTCATCTCCTGGATGAGGGCCTTTAACCCCTCTTGAAGCTGTTTTTGCCCCTCCTCTAGGCGAATAGTCCGCTCCTCTAGACGAACAGTCTGCTCCTCTATACGGATAACCCGATCCAGAAGTTCCAGCCGCTTCTGTTGATTAAGCGCGCCAATATCACTCTCTCCCGGAGAGGGTTGCTCTACCAATATTTTGGCAATTGCCTGCTCTACCAGGGTGGTGACTAGCTTCTCAAGATATTGGCGCTCGCTCCTCTCTATCATGTCCCTAGGTTACCATCCCTAACTGAAATGGGCAAGCCACTTGGTGCCCGGTCGTTCCAAATATATTTATTAACCATACTTATATATAGAGAGAAAAGTGGGATGTTGCCTTAATAAACTTTAATATTTCTCTATTTTCTGAGCCATTATTTCTAAGCTATTATTCCTGAGCTATTATTTCTAAGCTATTATTCCTGAGTTATGGATTGGTGAGGCCGCCCTTTATCCATTACACTATCCACAACTTAAGGCTAAGCCGCTACGCGCACCATCTGCTTAGCTCAGGCTACTTAGCTTATACTAATTAGCTTATACTAATTAGCTTATACTAATTAGCTTATGGAGCAGTAAGCATGGCGCCGTTACGGCCCACTGCTACAAAGATACCGTTGCCGTAGGTGATGTCCCGGTGGCGTTGCGAAGTGCTGCGGCAGCTTCAGCTTTGGCCGTTGCCACTGGTGAGAATGGTGCCTTCCGCGTGCCGCGCGGCTCCCGAAACTTTATTGCACAAAAAAAATAGGGAGGGGTTTTTATAACCTTTCTCCCACGCGGTTTTTTGAATAGGAGCTACGCATAAAAATAGGGAGGGGTTGAAACCCCCTCCCTACTCTATTTCATTTCAGCAGAGAGCGATTTTATGCTCCCTGCTATTTTCAACCGCGGTCGGCTTATCTCGGACTCTTTATCTAGAGCTCTATTGATAGCGGAGCGCATAGAGGGCATCGGTGGCCCCTCCCACCATATAGAGGGTGGTGCTGGTGGCCCCCAGGCCGCTTGGTTGTATTTCGCTTACGCCAAAGCCGGCGGCCACACTGCCCACCTGGGTGGCACTACCGGTAGTAGTGTCTAGGGTATACAGGACACCGTTGTCGAACCCCACCATATAGAGGATGGTGCCGATGGCGGCCAGGCCGGTTGGGGCGTTTTCATTCACGCCAAAGAGGTTGGTCGTACTGTCCACCTGAATTGCCATACCATCGGGAGTCATATCAACGGAGTCAATGTTGAGGGTATAGAGGGCACCATTGATCTGCCCCACCATATAGAGGGTGCCACTAATGGCGGCTAGACCGCGTGGGTTGCCTTCGCCCACGCCAAATTCGTCTACACTGACATCGCTTTCCCTGGTGGCCACACCGCTAGTAGTGCTTAGGGTATAGAGGGCATCATTGACCGCTCCCGCCATATAGAGGGTGCTGCCAATGGCGGCGAGACCGACTGGGAAGCCTTCGCTCACGCCAAAATTGGTTGCACTTCCCACCTGGGTGGCACTACCGGTAGTAGTGTCTAGGGTATACAGAGCAACTGTGTCTGCCCCCACCATATAGAGTATGCTACCGATGGCTGCTAGATCATATGGCACGCCATCGCTCACCCCAAATTGATTGGCACTGCCTATGCGGGTGGCCTCTCCTATAGCTACTTGCCCACAGCTTCTGCCAACTACATCAGTGGTGCCATCCAGTCTATAGAGCAGATTACAGCTAGCACAGCGGGTTAGACCATCAGCTGAGGCATCAAAGGTGGCATCGGCGCCGGTGCCATTGGCACAGGCATATCTATATTGGGATCCACCAGGGCCTCCCCCTCCATTATTCGCAGCCGGGCAGGCTACCAATACCATCAGGGTCACCAATACCACTAAGGCAGCTCCCAAGGTGCCCCACAGTACCCTCCCCCTAAGCGGGGAATGCGAGGAGACGTGGTTCTCTCTCTGGCAAGTATTAAGAGAGCTTACTCTCTCTCTGAAGCGTTTTACGAGTGCTCAGTCGCTCCTTCACTCTCTCATTCTCTCTTAAAAAGAAAGAACTTATATTAAGATATTTCATTTCTGAAAAATCCTCCATAGGATAATTATAAATTTGGTACATGCCTAAGCGACTATAGCTAGGGGAGAGGAGCATAGCTTCCCTCCGCATAGCGCAATATAGCCAACTGGTACATTACCATAGGTATATGTATACCCTATTGGATATAGTAATGTCAAGGGAAATGAGGAATTTCTAAGGAAAATAAAGAGACATCCTGACCCCTTTCTCCAGCAAGAAATGCCGGAGAACTGCTATACTGCAGTAAAAATTGAAATAAAAAGGAGAACAGGATGTGAAAATAGTATATCATACTGTCATACGGGATGCCACCCCGCGCTTACAGAGCGCGGTCCGTGAAGAAATGGTGGCCTATGCCACGCGCCATGGTATTAAACCTGCGTGCAGAAACTATGGAGTTTCACGTACTACGGTGCGGAAATGGGTACGACGGGCCAAAGAAGATGAGCCTCTGACGAATCGCTCCACTAGGCACGCTAATTCCCCCAACGCCCTGGATAGGGTAGAGAAGCGCATTGATAATCGGATTAAATGCCTGGAGAGAAAGTTAGACAAATTATTGCAACGCATCTAGTGCGCCATGACTATGGCTAGCTAACCGCGACGGGCCCGCGGGCCACTAGGTTGGGGCTCTAGTGCCGCTACTATGCACAGATAGAGCGGCATGCTATGATAGTCTAGTAGTGGTAGATCTAGGGGCAATACTTAAGACACTTCCCACTATTGGAAGCCAGGTAGAGACCTTGCGGGAGATTATTCTCTCCAATGTGGTTATGATTGCCGAGATAGGGGCTGCCACCTTTCAAGAGCGGCAACGCGCGGCTTTTCTTACTGAGCGCTTTACCGAATTGCAACTTGCCAACTGCTCTACTGATGAGTGCCACAATGCCTTTGGTATTCTACAGGGCAGTGAAGGAGCGCGTAATATATTAGTAGTGGCTCATCTAGATACCATCTTTAGTGGCGAACGGGATCTTACTGTGACAGTGCGGCGCGGCGCAGTGCAGGGGCTGGGATTAGCCGATAACAGCTTGGGGGTGGCAATTATTGCCTCACTGCCTCTGATACTGGAGCGCCTACAGCTCTCCTTTCGCTCAAATATTATTCTTATGGGGTCAGCCCGTAGCCTAGGCTCTGGTAACATTGAGGGAATACGCTTTTTTCTGGATAACAGTTCCTTCAAGGTGCATCAGGCTCTCTGCGTAGAGGGGGTAGAATTAGGGCGCCTCAGTGTAGGCTCAATAGGCATGCTGCGGGCCACCCTGACCCTTACCAAACCAGAGATATTAGATTGGAGCCGCTTTGATGTAACCAGCGTCATTGTGGATATGAATAATATCATCAATCGTATTCAGGAAATGCCTCTTCCCCGCCGCCCGCGTACCACAGTGGTGCTTAATGCCATCCATGCCGAGGCCTCCTTTAGTAATGTTCCCATCTCGGCGCAGCTGCTTTACGAAATTCGTAGCGAGTCGGATGCCATGGTAGAGCAGGTCGCTACCGATATAAGGTACATTAGTGACGAGGTGGCCTCCCGAAGCGAGGCGCGGGTGAACCTACAAACCATTGCCCGCCGCCGTCCGGGTGGCATGTCTTTCTCGCATCCCATGGTAGGGGCGGCGCGCGCCATACTTTCTGCCTTAGAGGAGGAGCCTCATATTCAACCCAGTACCTCTGAGCTTTCGGCCTGTATTGATCGGGCTATTCCGGCGCTTACTATTGGTATATCGCACTGCAATAATCTTAATACCGCCGACGAGCAGCTAGAGATCAAGCCGATTGCCAAAGGGGTAGCGCAACTTATTGCGCTGTTGCAGGCCATTGATCAGAGGTTATGTGATGAAGCTGAATAGCTGGATTGCCGCCCATACCTTTCATCATACCCAGTTTGCCGACCTGCCAGCATTAGTAGAGGCCAAGCGCAAGCAGCGGCTGCGCATCTCGGTCTGTATTCCCACCCTTAATGAGGAGCAGACCATCGGCAAGGTAATTGTCATCCTGCGCGCCGAGCTCATGAAACGCTATCCCCTTATTGACGAATTGGTAGTTATCGATTCTGGCTCTCAAGATAAGACGCTGGAGATTGCCCGCGCCTTTGGCGCCAATACCTATCTGGCTGATGATATTCTGCCAACTTTGGAGCCGCGCCGTGGCAAGGGCGAAAATCTCTGGAAGGCTATCTATCAGCTTACTGGCGATATAATCGTCTATATTGATGCTGACATTAAGAATATCCACCCCCGTTTTGTCTACGGGCTGGTGGGACCGCTCATCTCAGATAGCAACATAAAATATGTAAAGGCCTTCTATGATCGCCCTTTGGCGGTATCACAGGGGGTTACTCGTCCTACGGGCGGCGGGCGGGTGACCGAGATACTTATTCGGCCGCTCTTTTCGCTCTTCTATCCCGAATTAACGGCTATTATCCAGCCGCTTTCTGGTGAGTATGCGGCCCGCCGAGAGGTATTGGAGGCGCTTCCCTTTCCCATTGGGTATGGAGTGGAGACCTCGCACCTTATCGATATCTATACTCGTTGGAGTATGTCCTCCTTTGCTCAAACCGATCTAGATCAGCGAGTGCATCGCAATCAGTCAACCTTGAGTTTGGGACGCATGTCCTTTGGCATTTTGCGTACCTTTTTGCGGCGTGCCAAAAATCTTGGTCTATGCACCTTTCATAAAGAGTTGGAGCATGTGTTGCGCCAATTTCAATCTATTAATGATACCTATCAACTGCAGGAGCATACAATAATAGAGGAGGAGCGACCCGCAATGAATGAGCTAACCGAATACCAGCAGCGCGCTCGTCAAGAAGATCAAGAAGGTCAAGAGGGTTAGGCTAGCTACTAGGGCCCGGCAGCCCCGCCAGCATTGCGGCCAGCAGCTTTTGCTGTTCTGCCAATGGCGGTAGCAGTTGGCGGTAGAGTGTGAGAGAGGCCTGATAACCATTAACAGCCGCTCCGGTAGCGTTGAGGTTGAGCAGCGGCATGGTGGAAGAGAGGATATGGCGATGGGGATTGGCTATTAGGTGGTGCTCAATATTTTGTAATTGATGCTCCTGTGTAGCAGTCGCGCTACTAGAGCTAGCCAGTATAACTTGGCATAGCGCAATGGCCTCTTGCAGGCACTCCTTCAGCTGCGCTAGTGACTGGCGGTAGCCCTGAAGCGCCTCGTCTATTTGCTGCTGCTGCCGCCTCTTGAATGCCCCATCCGCCTTACGAAGTATCTCATCCCCCCGCTGCCGGCGTCGCTCAATCTCTCTTCGAGTGTGTAGTGGCGCTAATTCTTGCTCCAGCTGTTCCCAACTCTGATAGGCCACTCCTTTTATATGTGCCCCCTGCCGAGAAAAGGTGTAGGTAGGGGGCGATGAGGGGTGCTGTAGGCGATTCTCTAGCCATTCCACATAGAGCTTCAATCGCTGATCACTGAGTAGGGTGCCACCGTCGTTGGCCGGTAGCGTTAGGAGTGGAGCGCTACGGAGATAGCGCAGATACTGCCCCTCAGCCGGGTGACAGCGGTTGGATTGTCGATGCATCTGCTCCTCAAAATAGCAACCGTGACAATGCACACGATGCTGTGGATAACCTAGATCAATGCCAGCAAAATAGATGGCCGAGGCGCCTACCCAGGCGCCTATCTCCCAACCGCTGGTAGCCACCGATCCGCCTCCGCTGATAGTAAGCGCAACTCCTAGCGCCTGTTGCAATAGACGAGCCAGCGGTACATGTGAAGCAAAAAAGAGTGTCTGGGGGCCATGATGGCGCAGGGCGCGGGGGTAGACAGCTGGCTCTACCACCAACAACGAGCTGCGACCATCAATGTAATCCATATAGCGGCTGTTCCAATATTGTGGATCAACCGTCACGATAATATCGGGATGTACCTTTAGATGAGCTAGTGGCTGGAGCGCGGTATCAACCGCAATAAGCAGGAGATGCTGACGCATGGTGGGTAACAGTTCTCTAAGCTCGTCTAGAGAGGCGCCAGCACCAATTACTAGGGCCGGCAAACCTCGAAAGAGCCCCGCTATTTTAGAGAGGTCATACATTGCTGCCAGCCGGGGCAGGTTGCGTCCCAGGTTCCGCATCCAGAGCTTACCAAAGCGGGCCTGGGTGGTAAGATTAATCTGGCGGTGCCGCTGGAAGCGCCGATAGAGCTCCTGTAGTGGCGCTAGGTGATGATGATGGGCCTTTAACAATGGGGCCGGGCGCACTTCGCCAACTTTGCCAAAGGGTAGCTCCTGTAATAGCCGCTCTAGGGTGTAGTGTTCCACCTCAATAAGCCAATGCACTAGGGGGGCGCTCAGGGTGGCGCGCATATCTCTCAATTCCAAGGCCTGCAGAAATTCATTGCCATCAGGGATTATTACCACTCCCTGCTGAAAGGGGCCTTTGCAGATTGAGAAGGCCTCTACATAATAACCCAGCCCAAATCCGTAGAAGAGCAGGTGGGCATACCCTTCAGTTAATAGCTGTTGAATGAGCCGGGTGGCCTCACGGCGCGGATCTCGGCTGCTATGCAGCCAATGCGCATGACGCTGGGCGCTCAGCTGGCCGCTGGCGGTTGCTACAACCCGCAATGCTCCCTGGGGATGAAAACGCTGCTGCAAATATTTGGCTAGGCCTTTATGGTTTTTCTCTAATGCCTGAAGATTGGCATTCAAGAAACTCATTCCAGCTCTAGATAAATAATGGTGTTGGTATCAATGGGAGTGCCCGGCGCCGGAAATTGACGTACCACCCAGCCGCTCCCCTCAATCTCTACTGTGAGCGCTGACTGCTGTAGGAGTGGCACCAGCGATCGTTTTGGAAGACCAATAAAATTGGGAATAACATCCTCTAAGGCGGGAATAGTTGGCAACCCTTCAGCGAGCGACCTATCATAGACAATGGCCTGCCCCTCATCTTCAATCCCTACATAGGAGACTATATATTCGATCATCTCACGGATACGTGGCGCTACAATCTGTCCACCAAAGATATTCTGGCCCTGGGGATTATCTATGATAGCATAGACAATGAATTGCGGCTCCTCGACCGGAAAGATGGCCAGAGTAGAGGCTACAAAATGGGTATCGGAGTAGCGTTCAGTTTCTGTGTCATAGACCTCGGCGGTTCCAGTTTTCGCAGCAATGTTAATGCCCTCAATAGCTACCCGACGGGCTGTGCCTCCGGGTTGCGTAGCTCCCTGCATAAGTTGTAACATCTGCTGCGCCGTCTCAGCTGAAAGCGGCTGTCTCCATTCGTTGCGTCCATATTCCATTAGCAATTCCCCATTGGCTGACACTATGCGTTTTACCACTTGCGGCCTTACCATCACACCGCGGTTAGCAATGGCGCTGGCTGCCGTTACCATCTGCAGCGCCGTAACGCCAATCTCCTGCCCAATGGCAATGGTGGGCTTGGTGCGATCAGTCCATTCTTGTACATCACGAAAGAGTCCTCGCTCTTCACCGCTTAGCACTATTTCGGTTCGTTCTCCAAAGCCCAATGCTACTAGGGTATGATAGAAACGCTCAGGGTCAATATAATCAGAGGCCAACGCCGCCCCAATGTTACTGGAAAACTTAATAACACCCTCTACATCAATAATTCCATACTCTCCCACATCACCTATTTGGTATTGTTCATCTACCCCGCTATACCCTAGATTGGTATTAAAGCGGGTATTGTGATTTATGGCATTTTGCTCTAACAGGGTGGCAACTGAAAATATCTTAAAGACTGACCCCGGCTCATAGATAGAGGCAACAACATGATTCTTTCTCTGGCTCTCAGAGGCTGAGCTAAAGTTATTGGGATCAAAACTGGGCAGTGATACTGAGGCCAACAGCTCTCCGCTGGCAGGTTGCATAATTACTAGCATCACCCGGTCGGCACGCTCTTCGCGCAGCGCGCGTGCCGCAAGCTCTTCGGCAAAATATTGAAGGTTAATATCAATGGTGAGAAATATATGGTTGCCATACTGCGAGCTGGAATTTTCGGATGAGGTGCTCAGTTGCTGATCAAAACTATACTCTATACCAGCCAGCCCTATATTATCTATTCCAATATAGCCAATAAGTGGTGCCGCCAGTGTCTGTTCGGGATAAACCCGACCAGCCGACTTCTGAAGCGATATACCGCGGAGCTCCCCCGCATCTATTAGCTGCCTTATTTCACGGGCCTCAGTAAGCGAGGCCTGCCGTTTTAGCAATATAAATCCCGAGGCGCTTTGCAGGCGCCCGGCTAGCGCTGCCACCTCTTGATCTATGATTGGCGCCAGCTGTACCGCCAGCTGCTGAGGATCCTCAATGTCGGGGGTCCAGGCGGTGACCGAGTCAAATTGCATCTGAATGGCCAATATCCTTCCATTGCGATCTAAAATTGAGCCCCGCTCTACTGTGCTATTGGCAACCTCGCCCTCCACATTTCCCCGCAACATTAGGAGGGCCAGCCGTATCACAATTATTGTGGCAAAGAGCGCTAGAGAGGCCATAATTATGAGCAAGCGCAATTTTCGGTTCGGTTTCCTAATCATCACCTGACCATTTTATCTACCTGAGGAACAATAGGCAAAAGAAAATAGTTAATGTTGCATTGATTAGCCATAGAGCATATAAAATACAAGATTTAATATATAAATATTATATACGCATATAATATACAAAATATATAAGGAAAAAGAAAGAGGAAAATAAAGAGGAAAATAAAGAGACAGCCGCCCGCTACTCCTGCAAAAAAATGTTAGAGAATTCCGCTCCTAGCTCCATCAATTCCCTCAATGTCATGAACCCTTATTGACGATGCAAGAGTATTGATGTGGTGCAGAGAGAGGGAAAGAGCCTTTTTTGCTCTCGCTCCATCGAATACCACTATTACCACTATTACCACTATTACCACTATAAAGAGTGTCATTTAATGGCCAAGTGTGTAGCAAGGCCTACGGAGATATAGAGTACCAGCCCATTGGGGGAATGAATATGAGCTGTTGGCGTATCTCCCTCTTCCCCCGGCCTCTCAGGCGGTGCTCCGCGAGCTACAAAACTATACTAGTTTTTTTAATCTCTCACAGTATAAGAGCAATAAGAGAGAAGAAGTCCGCTTGTCCTAAGATTTAAGTGCTCCGGAGGTAAGCCCACTGATTATTCGCTCATGGAAGAAGATATATACGAAAATAGCAGGAATAACGGTCATGGAAATGGCGGCAAACATGGAGGTATAGTCAGTAAGGAATTGGCTCCGAAAAAAGCGAATACCCAGCTGGAGAGTACGGCTACTCTCGGAAGAGGTTAAGAGTAGCGCATAGATAAACTCGTTCCAAGAGACCAGAAAGACAAAGACCCCCACCGTTGCAACGCCGCTGCGTGAAAGGGGAAAGATAACATGCCAAAAGCGCCCCCACACAGTACAGCCGTCCATAATCGCGGCCTCTTCCAATTCGGTGGGGATCTTACGCATAAAACTTTGCAAAATAAAAAGCGCCACCGGGATATTAATACCACTGTAGGTGAGAATGAGCCCCCACAGCGTATCGTAGAGACCTAAGGCATTTACCAAACGGTAGTAGGGCACCATAAAGGCGATAATTGGCATAAGAATACCGACAGTAATGACGGCCAAAATATGGCTACGTCCCCGGAATTCAAAACGAGAGAGGACAAAGGCGCCCATAGAGCTCACAAAAATAGTACAGATGGTGGAGAGTGTCGAGACAATGGTCGAGTTTATAAAGAGGAGAGGCAGTCGGCTTATCTCTAAGGCATTACGCCAATTACTAAAGCGTAAGGCACGGGGGAGGGCCAGGGGATCTTGCAAAAACTCTTGGTTACTCTTGAAGGAGGAGAGCAATAACCACAGCAGTGGAAACAGAGCGATTGCTACAAAGAAGAGCAGAAAGAGCCACTTAAAAAGAGTGGCGCCATAGTTAAGTGGGCGGTGCCTATTGAGGGAGAACATAATCAAGACCGGTCACGCGCCACTAGACGTACCATCCCAATAAGAAGCGCCCCCATAGCAATGAGGGAAACACTGATGGCGCTGGCGCGGCCATAATCTAGACCGCCCAACTTATTGTAGAGTTGAAGTCCCAGTACGGTGGTCTTATTGGCCGGCCCACCGCGGGTAAGCAGAAAGGTGCTTTCAAATTGACGCAGCCCAAAGGCCATGGCTAAGGTGACTGCCGAGAGAATAATTCCCCTTAGGAGAGGAATGGTAATATGGAAATCCTGTTGCCAGCGGCTAGCGCCATCTATACGAGATGCCTCGTAGAGTACTGTGGGAATGGCTAAACGACCAGCCAGGAGAATAATCATGAAATAACCAATATAGAGTATCTCCTGCAGAATAACTGCCGGAAGGGAAAAATGGAGATCGCCCAGCCAGTTGCGACTCCAGTGTTCCAATCCAATACGACTCAATATAGTATTGAGGGCGCCAAATTCGGCATTATAGATAGCCAACCAAAACATGGCAATAGCTACCTTAGAGATAACATGCGGTAAGAAAAAGAGGGTACGGAGCAGCCGCCAACCGCGTGGTTCATGTGAGAGAATAAGCGCCACCGCTAAGGCCAGCCCCACCTGAATACCACCTTGAGAGAGCCCCCATATTAGATTATTACGCAATGCCAGTCGAAAATTAGGGTTACTGAAATTATCAATATAGTTCTGCCAGGCCACAAAGCGCGGAGGGGTAACCCCATTCCACTCGGTAAAACTGAGAATCAAAACCGAAAGGAAGGGATAGACAAAATACATGACATAGAGGAGTAGCGCCGGGAATAGAAAAAGTCCAATGATTGGGAGGGATATTCGCTTTATTGCTGGTTGGCGAAGCGACATAGTGTAGTGTAGCACACAAAATTGAAGCTATACAAGATAGCGATTAAGCCCTCAAGCATCATTCAGCGGTATATCACTGATATACTAGTGGTCGATTATGCAGATTGTGACCCACCGTCGGTAGTCACAATCAGTGCCGCTATCTGGGGATCTCTGGCAAGAATACGAGCCGTGATCTCTGCCGGTAGCCGGCTACCGCCTATTTGGTGTGTGCTCCCATCTTTCATAGAGAGCTCAGCTGCACGGCGAGTGCCCTTTCTTACGGTTACTAAGCAACCACAAAGAGAAAATGAATACTCCAATGTGCCATCTTTATTAATAAAACACTCCTCATCGGGTAGTAGCTGGGGCATAAAGTGCAACTGGCCATTCTTTATGCGCAGCCCTAACTCACCGTACCGGCAGATAATCTCCTCCTTGACCTGCCCGGTCATGCCCGGTTGCTGAGCGCCGCTGTGAGAGGGGGTGTGGGAGTAGCAGTCGGTCGGAACCGCGCCATATACTAAGGGTGATTTTCTAAAGCCAAGAGCCTCCCGTATTTTTAGATAACGAGCGCCAATTTCGGTTATTATTGATAATGGCTGGCTATGGTCAATGGCTCGGAAATAGCACTCCTGTACCGCTAGCAACAGCTTGCCAATCATGTGCCAATAGATAGAGCCCAATCCCTCATATCCAAACATGCCCCCACTTCTCCCAGTAAAATGGGAATGCTGGAACAGCTCTTCATACAGCTCCAAACACTGCTGCCTTACCGCGCTCTTTAGCTGAGCATTCTGCAATTCTTGCTCTAAGAGCGAGCTATTTTTTAGATGGGAGGCAAAATGATAATGTCCCGCTATATCTCTCTTCAACACCTTCAGTGTTGCTATGGTGGCCTTTACTGCCGGGTACCTATCTAGCTGTTGCGCAGAAATAGAGTTGCATTTAATAAAACTTGGTGGCAGCTCTCCCGGATAGAGAATAAAGGTCTGGTTCCGCTGTTGATAGAGTTCGGATTGATAGAGTGAATCTATGAGTGCGAGGCTCTCGGTAGCGCTGAGCACACCTGATGAGAGCGCTGCCACCTGACCCTCCAGCATAGTATAGAGTGGCGTTATCGAAGCCTGATGCTCCTCAAAATGGATTACATTGTAAGACTGATATAGCCCCTCTCCAGAAGCTGCCTTAGCAATAATGCTATCTAAGTAATGCAAAACTATGCTGCACCACTCATTAAGGGGCTTGATACTCAATGCTGAGGCGCTGGTATCTATAGTAGCATAGAGCTGCTCTCTATAATGCTCGGCTCCCTGCGCAATGCGCGCCATAAATTGCCTTCTCAGCTGATCATCGCTCTCTAGCTGGGGAAGCTGTGCAGAATATTCCGATAATAGCTGCTGCTGGGAAGTTATCCACGCTTGGAGTGTATTGCGTATTACAACCTCTCCCTCTAGGTTTGCTAGTAGCGAGTCAGCCAAGAAGTGAATATATCTTCTCAAATAATAGAGGGTCACCATGGAGAGACCATAGCCAGCTAGGGCGTTATTGGCATCATTCCATTCGGGACGCTGGGTATTCATCCAGATGCCGCCAAAGGGCACCAGAGCCGACACCTTGGCCAGTGCTGGTATAAATAGCTTTTCAATCATGGTTACATGTACAATGCGCTGCTCTGCATCAACTACCAGCTTGCCATCTGTTCCAATGCTATCGGTACGCTCTTTGGCACGCTGCGCCCGCGGCTCATTATAGAGAATGGTGGCGCGGGGATTGCTGACCATCTGCTGATGAGAGACTAGCTCATAGGGTACATCGGCAAAAGAAAACTTCTGCTCCGGGAGAGCCCTTTTTAGGCCGATGGCATCGCAGCTGTGCCACAACTCCAGCAGTCTTAATAGATAAATTATCTGATGATCTCCCCAGTAGCCGATATTGCTCCATGGATCGGTAGTATCTAATACCTCCCATTCAATGCCATCTTGATTAATGCGGTATGGATTATAGCCCTCCGTGGTAGAGGCATTAAGAAACTTAGCAACTACATTGGGTATATAGAGAGGATAGGAGATAAGCAGGGCCTCCCAATTCTGAAAAATATCTCGCCAGTTACCTTCGTAGGCCAGCAGTTCATGACCCTGCTGATCGGTGGTGTGAATAGCAAAGCGGTTCCAGGGACGCGACGGGTCGCCATGTCTTCTAGAAAAGGTAAGCGGAAGATACTCGGCCGTTAATCTAGATAGCGACACATCTCCTAGGGCCTCCACGCGCCGCTGAAGCGTGTCCAAAGAGCATGGCTCTCCTAGTTGGCTAATTGGAGCATGGTATCGGTCGTAGACTTCGCTATTTTTTACCTGAAGATAGCGAATAAAATCTGGTAGGGGTATGGTATAGCTATGGGGGAAAATACCGCCGCGCATGCTATTGAACAGCACATTTGAATAATGATGGGCATCAGCTATGGGGTTGGCAGTGTTCTGCACTCCATCGGCAGCTTGGAGATAGGCACTCAGTTTTTTTGCTCCACCGCTGATATCCCTCTGTATAGCATCGGCAATATCATTGGCTTGGATACGCGCAATGCGCTCTTCAAGTTGGGAATGATCTAGGTTGGTATCGGCAACAATTATCCATTTCTCTGAAGAGCCGGGCGTTAGCCGAAGCTGGCCCTGTAAAAGATAGCTACACTGTTTGCCTACCGCCACATCTGTAGAGATATGTGAGGGGTTTCGATAGGAATGGAGTATTCTCTCGTCCAATTGTGGGGCCGAAAAACTCTCCGACAAAGAGCATACCAGAGTGGCGGTAAGAGATTCCGCCGGCTCGGCTCGATCGGTGATAAGAGATTGCAGGGTATATAGGACAATCGAGCTATCGCCATATCTCTCGGCGCGTTTGTAGGCGTCGGCCAGATTGGAAAAAAAGAGCTCGGTATTTAAGTCAAGCCCTGAGGGCATAATATCTAGTAGACCATCGGTAACCTCCAGGGAGAGAGAGCTACTGCCTCTATTTTCCAGTTCTACGCGGCGCACCCAACCAAAATTGGCGGCGGGAGACCACGAATAGCAAAAGCGGGCCTGCATAGAGCTATTGTGCTCCTCAAATAGCACTGAATTTCCGGAGATATGTTTGTAGAGCGTGCGGCTGCAGGAGGGATCCAGATTAAAACCGAATGGCTGCCAGGTTGCACCGCTATTTCTATCAGTTATCATAGTTACTGGACCGCTCTGTTGGACAGATCTATGTATTCTATCCTCAGTAAGATAGGGAAAGAGTGCGTGGTCAGCATCTACACGGCCGGCGGTGAGCGCCCCGTTGCTAGAGAGCCACATCCATAGATCGGAATCAGAAACTATGCACATCAAAAAGGGCTCCATCAATTCCGTATGACTTATTTTTAGGTATCTCTGGTTGCCCAGAGTAACTACCGAACTTTGAGGTGTATTGCTGTTCATGTCTCAATTATACATTACTTTGCAGACTATAAGACGCTAGATGCTAGCTAGGATTGAGACAAGCACTCATCCATGGGCTTGATACTTGGCGCCGACTCTCGCTTTATTCTTCTTAGAAATTCCCCATTTCCCTTGCCATTACATATCCAATAGGGTATACTCATACTTATGAGAGCTTCTAGCTACCATATGCTATATGAGGGTGGGTACTATACCGCTCTCTCTAGCTATAGTAGCTTAGGTAGCTTTCAAATAAATTTTACTGGAGGAATACGATTATGAATCGTAAAAATATTTTTGTTACTCCTTCTCTCTTTTTAGGAGAGAGAGAGAGGGAGGGAGAGAGAGATTGGGTGCTTCCCAAGCGCCTAGAGAGAAAAAAGGAGAAATTTGTTATGCTTAGAAATAAGTTTTTTAAGACGCGCTGCGGCGCGTTAGGGGCTATTTTAGGAGCCCTAGTGCTACTTTTAGTAGCAGTTTTGGTAGCCTGTCCGGCTGCGAATAATGGAGGGGGTGGATCCCAATATAGATATACCTGTGCCAACGGCACCGGAGCCGATGCCACCTTTGATGCCTCAGCTGATGGTCTAAGCCGCTGTGTAAGCTGTAATGGGGGCTATACCCTGTTAAATGAGGTCTGCCTCACGGCCTATGACTATGTCTGCCTTAACGGTACCCCCTCATCTCTTGATGCCACTGTAGATGGTCTAACCCGCTGTGCTAGCTGCAATCTGCTCTATAGACTGGATGGCACCACTGATGTAGTTGGCACAAGCTGTGGGCAAGTAGCTATAGGAGAGGCCACCCGCATAGGCATGGCCACCGAATTTGGCGTGGGAGAAGGCTTCCCATATGATCTAGCAGCCATCGGTAGCATACTCTATATGGCGGGTGGGGGCACAGTTGCTCTATATACCCTAGACACTACTACCGGTAGAGCCACCCAGGTGGGAAGTACAACCAATTTTGGCGTGAGCGAAGGCTTCCCAGTCGGTCTCACCGCCATTGGCACCACCCTCTATATGACGGGAGCGGTCACTGATGCCCTCTATACCCTAGACACTACTACCGGTGTGGCAACCAGGGAAAGCGATGCCAGTGTAGATCAATTTGGCGTGAGCGAAGGCGAACCACGCGGTCTAGCCGCCATTAGTGGCACCCTCTATATGGTGGGACAGAGCAATGATGTCCTGTATACCCTCAACATTGATTCCGCTGATGGGAGTCCGGATGGTATGGCATATCGGGTGGGCAGTATGACCAACCTCTTTGGCGAGGGCGAAAACAACCCAACCGGCCTGGCCGCCATTGGCACCACCCTCTATATGGTGGGGTTTGACAATGATGTCCTGTATAGCCTAAACACTACTACCGGTGTGGCAACCCAGGTGGGCAGTGCGACCGCCGGCTTTGGCGTAAGCGAAATACAACCAAGCGGCCTGGGGGCCACCAGCACCACCCTCTATATGGTGGGAGGGGCCACCGATGCCCTCCATGCGCTCCGCTATCAATAGTGGATAGCCGGTAAAAGTGCTCTCGGTAGTTTAAGCGCGGTTAAGAATAAGATAGAATAGGGAAGAGTTTAACCCTTCCCTATTTTTTTGTGTTGCTCCTATCCCAAAAACAACTTAGGGAGCGTTTGAAAACCCTCTCTACCGGTTTCTTTATGCAGCCAGAGAGTGTGTGAAACGCTTCCCTACATTCTTTTTTGCGCAAAAAGGTTTTGGGAGCCGCGCTGCACGCGGAAGGCACCATTCTCACCAGTGGCAACGACTAAAACTGGAGCAGCCGCAGCACTTCGCAACACCTCCGGGACATCACCTATGGAAACTCCATCTTCGTAGGAGTGGGCCGTAACGGCGCCATGCTTACTGCTCTATAAGCTAATTAGTATAAGCTAAGTAGCCTGAGCTACGCAGATGGTGCGCATAGCGGCTTAGCTAATGTAATTGATAGTGCAATGGATAGAGGGTGACCTCACCAATCCATAACTCGGGAATAATAGCTTAGAAATAATAGATTAGGAATAATGGCTCAGAAAATAGAGAAAATATTAAAGTTTGTTAAAGCTACACGCCATTTTTCTCTCTATTATAAGTATGGTTAATAAATATATATGGAAAGACCGGGCACCAAGAGGCCTTGCCCATTTCAGTTAGGGATGGTAGCCTAGGGACATGATAGAGAGAGCAGAGCACCAAGATATTAAGCAGCTAGTCACCACCCTAGTAGAGCAGGCACTTGCCAAGGCGCAGGCGCACCAACCTCAGGAGGGGCGTCAGCTTGAGGCGCGCAATCAACAGAAGCGGCTGGAGCTTCTGGATCGGGTTATCCGTCTAGAGGAGCGGACTGTTCGTCTAGAGGAGGGGCAAAAACAGCTTCAAGAGGGGCAAAAACAGCTTCAAGAGGGACAGAAGGCCCTCGCCCAAGAGATGAATAGGCGCTTTACAGAGATGCGCGAGGATAGCGATAAGCGCTTTACAGAGATGCAAGAGGGACAGAAGGCCCTCGCCAAAGAGATGAATAGGCGCTTTACAGAGATGCAAGAGGGACAGAAGGCCCTCGCCCAAGAGATGAATAGGCGCTTTACAGAGATGCGCGAGGATAGCAATAAGCGCTTTACAGAGATGCGCGAGGATACCGGTAGGCGTTTTCAATTTGTACAATGGCTTATTGTGGCAGTGGGCAGTTTTTTAACCCTGGTTATGACTCTATTACGTTTTTTCTAGCTGAATGAGGGCTTACCATACGGCCTGGCCGCCATTGGCACCACCCTCTATATGGTGGGGTTTGACGGTGATGTCCTGTATAGCCTAAACACTACTACCGGTGTGGCAACCCAGGTGGGCAGTGCGACCGCCGGCTTTGGCGTAAGCGAAGACATCCCAACCGGCCTAGCCGCCATTGGCACCACCCTCTATATGACGGGAGCGGTCACTGATGCCCTCTATGCGCTCCGCTATCAATAGTAGATAGTTGCAAAAGAACAGAGGTAGAGAAGCGCGGTTAAGAATAGGATGGGGAGGGGTTTTAACCCTTCCCTATTTTTTGCCTAGTGGATCTCACCCCCTCTGCAAAAATTTGGCGGTGATCCAAGCGGTACGCGCGGGAGTGACAGCCCTCTGCAGTGCAGGGGAGATAACAGATTTGGCCAGCTAGCTCTGAGCGATATCAATCATCAAGGTGTTGCCCCGGTGAAATGGGCGATAATCTCCCCTTGTCGATCTGTGGGCTCCCGGTTAGGGTACTAGAGAGCGATAATTGAGATCGAGAGCGGTTGGGAGCGCCTCCGGCTGAAACAAAATAGTTCAAGGAGAGGTTTTTAACCTCTCCCAGCTGTTTTTTGCGCAAGAGGTTTCGGAAGTGAGGAGCGGGTGCTGCTTGAGTTTTCTACAACCGGGCACTTTGATTATTTCCATTAAATAGCATAGGCTGTAGCGGATGAGTACTCAACCGCGAGTGGCCTTTCAAACGTTGGGATGCAAGCTCAATCAATATGAGAGCGATTCGCTGGCTACTCAGTTTCAAGAGGCCGGTTATCACCTGGTAGGCTTTGAGGAGCCGGCCGAGGCCTATATTATTAATAGCTGTACCGTAACTAGTCGGGCCGATCGGAAATCACGTAATAGCATTTATCAAGCGCAACGACGCGTTGCACACTCAGAGGGACATGATTCATTGGTAATTGTTACCGGCTGCTTTGCTGGCCAGTATGCCCAGGAGGTGGAGTCACAGGAGAATACCTACATTGTTGGCAACCAACGTAAGAGCGCTATCTTACAAATTGTTGAAGCTCACCGCCAAGGCGAGGTACTTGATCAATCACTTATGGCCGCCAGCCCCTTTGCATACCGACCCGCCGCGCCTATCTTTCACACTCGGAGTATGATCAAAATTCAAGATGGTTGCGACAATTTTTGCACCTTTTGTATCATACCGTATGTGAGAGGAAGGGCTGTAAGCCGCCCCGTCGCCGAGATACTCAATGATGTACATGCCAATTTGGCGCTAGGCTACCGCGAGATAGTCATTACCGGAGTGAACCTCAGCCGCTATCACTGGGAGGGAGTTAACTTTAGCGCCCTTTTAGAGCAGATATTGGCTATTGAGGGAGATTTTCGTCTGCGTATCTCTTCGCTGGAACCCGACCAATTGGATGAACGTTTTTTTGCGCTTTTGACCCACCCTCGTATGACCCCCCACCTTCATCTCTGCCTACAGAGCGGCTCTGATAAAATTTTATTGCGTATGCGGCGTCAATATACGGTGGCGCAGTATCTGGCTATGGTAGAGCGCATACGGAGACGCATCCCTAGCTTTAACTTTACTACCGACATCATTGTGGGCTTCCCTGATGAGGAGCCGGCCGATTTTGCCGCTAGCTGTAGAGTAGTACAGCAGGTGGGCTTTAGCCATGTGCATACCTTTCCCTATGCGCTACGCCGTGGCACCCGCGCCGAACGCATGCCCCATCATCTTCCTCGATCGCTTATTCGACACCGCAGCGCCGTTATGCGCAAATTGGCCGCGCATCTTAAATATAGCTACCGGAAGCAACTGCTGGGAAGTCGGCAGCAGGTGTTATTAGAGCAATTACAGAAGAGTGGTACACAATGGTGGTGGCGTGGCTACGGCCAACACTATCTACCGGTGGCTATTGAGGTAGCTGATCCAACAACCTATAGGCCCAATCAATGGCAAGAGGTACAGCTGAGCAGTCTCAGCCGCACCTTAGATATCCAGAGCAGCGATCCAATTCCTATAGGAATACCCCTATGATAGTATTTAGTCTCTTTAGTAGCGAAGATCATAAACTGGTGCGGCAGCAGATGGAGCGCTTGACTACATTATCATTCTGGCCTGGTGGCTCTTCGATGTTTCATAGCTACCAGATGGCCTCGCCCTTAAGTGCCAAGGAGGAGCATATCCCGGTGGCCCTGTTGGATTGTGCAGCTCTCTCTGCGGCCCCTGCGGAACAGCAGGCGGCGCGTCTAGGAATGGCGATAGGAGAGGCGCGGAGCGTCGGCCAAGGTCGATTACTGCTCTACGCCATCTACCGCAGCGGTTGTCGGTCGGCCGCCGCATCCCGGAAGCCAACTGAGTATCCCGCAGATTCCTCTCCTCGCTCAGCTCTTCGGCAACTCGGCGCGGTGCAGGATCGGGCGCAGAATCGGAGTTATTACAGCGATCTGGTTGCCGCTGCGAATTGTGCGGTGGCAACCGCCGAGATTGCCTACGACCCACAGCGCCAGGATGAAGTCTCAACCGCCAGACCTATCAGCGGGCAATCGCTACATTATCGCCTCACAGCTGCCAGCGCCGGTTGGTGGCGGGTCACTACCGCATTGGTTGCCCCCCATCAACAACGGGGATGGATAATCGACTCTCCCACAGCCACAGAGGAGAAGGCGCTCCTCCAGCAGCTCTTAACTCTCAGCGCTCAGGAGTTATTGACCCAGCCATCGGTGCTGTGGAGTGCGCCCGAGCAACAGCTGGTGGCACAGCAGGTAAAGCGCTGGTCACTCAGTCACCAGAGGCGTCATCAGCTACAGGAATTATTGCAACGCTATATGGCACAGCATGGCAGTTTCCCCGCCCAGCTGCTCCAAGAGAGTCACACTTGGCAGCGCTTTCGCCATGAGATAGATGCCGCATAGCGTTGAAACTACTGGAGCGCTCTCCCATATCTATGTGGAGCGGCAGGCCGCGCACTATCCGCTGGCTCAGCGCCTGTTAGCGCGTTACGCCCAGCTGCCCCAGATTGCGATTGACCGCTATGGCGAGATTTTTCATCGTCCGCGGCAGCACTTTCAGATACAAAAACGGCGGCCAGCGCTCATTATTGCGGTGGCGAAGGGGCGGCGTATCTACCAAAGCAACCAGCGCATAGAGAGTTTTGGCAATCGACGGCTCTACTATTCTGATCAGATGCGTAACTGCCTCTTTAATTGTAGCTATTGTTTTCTCCAGGGAATGCACAGCTCGGCACATTGGCTTCTGTTTGTTAATGAGGATGATTATCATCAGGATGTACGAGACATGGTCAGGGAGCAGGGAGAGTGCTGGTTAAGCATCTCTTACCTCAGCGACCTTTTAGGCTTTGAGCCTAATATTAGTCTCTGTCGCAACTGGATAGCTGTGGCGCAACAGGAGCGGAAGCTTACTATTGAGATACGCACCAAAAGTGACAATATCCGCAGTTTGCTGGATATTTCGCCCTCTCCCAATGTACTGCTGGTATGGTCGCTCTCTCCCGCTCCCCTGGCCCAGCGCTATGAGCATGGTACCGCCTCGCTTGCCAATCGACTGTGGGCGGCACGCACGCTGCTGCGGCGGGGATGGCGAATAGCGCTCTGCTTTGATCCGGTGCTACTCCTTCCTGAATGGGAGCGCCACTATTCACATCTCTTACAGCAGACCTTTCAGGCCCTTCCGGCCGAACAGATAGATCAGGTTAGCTTTGGCAGCTTCCGTATGCACCCCGCCTTTCTTAAACGATTGCGCAACCTACAGCCACAGAGCGACATTGTCCATCAGCATTATCCTGCCCGGTATGGTGTAGCGGCGCCACCGGCCGAGATCTTACAATGGTTTGCTAAAACTATGCGTCAGATGCTTCGTAATTTTTTACCATCAACACCTATTCATTTTGTCCATGGATAGTATAGAGACTAATACCCTACTAATTGGTGCCGGTCCTATTGGCCTAGAGGTAGCGGCGGCGCTACAGGCCACCGGCGATGATTACCTCCATGTAGAGGCCGGGGCTATAGGGCATACCCTTACCCGCTGGCCGCCGCAGACCCTCTTCTTTAGCTCGCCAGAATGGATTGCCATCTGTGGTATCCCCATTCAGAGCGATGACCAACGGCGTATTACCGGCGAAGAGTATTTGGCCTATCTCCGTCAGGTGGTGGAATGTCTTTCGCTCTCTGTCAGAAGCTATGAGCGGGTAACCGAGATTATAAGAAATGAAAATCTCCATTTTAAGAGGCGCTACCTGGTCATTAGTAGCTACATTGGTGGAGGTCGGCGCTATTTTTGTGATAACATTGTGCTGGCCATTGGCGATATGCAGCACCCCCGCCCGCTAGGCATCCCCGGAGAGGAGCTGTCTACCGTTTCGCACTGGCTCAAGAATCCCCATCACTATTTTCAGCGTGATCTGCTTATTGTAGGAGGACGCAATTCGGCATTTGAGGCAGCATTGCGCTGCTGGCGGGCGGGGGTGCGGGTCGCCATGAGTTATCGCCGTCCCTCCCTGCCCACCCGAGGTATATTGGCGCGCCTCAAGCTGGAGGTGAGATTATTGATTGCCAAAGGGAAGATTAAGCTCTATGCGCCAACTGTCCCTCGCCGCTTTGCTGAAGGCTATGCTGAATTGGGGCATCCGGTTAATAAGAAAATAGAGCGGGCAGCGGCAGATTTTGTCTTTTTGGCCACCGGCTTTGAGCCAGATTGGTCATTATACCGACAGCTAGGAATGGCACTGATAGGGAAAAGCCAGCGTCCCAAGCTCAATCCTCGTACTTTAGAGAGCAGTTGTCCCGGCGTCTATGTGGCAGGCACTGCTACTGCCGGCAATCAACAGCATTATACCGTCTTTATTACCACCTGTCATGATCATGCCACCAAAATCGCTAAGGCCATAACTGGAGGCGACTATCATCAGACCGGCAATGTGGCGGCGCGTAACTTCCCGCTTAGTCAATACGAGTTGGAGTAGGGCGGTTCTAATAATTGGCAAGGTATAGCACCAGGTCTATTATTTCCCAATGGCATTTTAGAATTATAGAAAATATTGCCCTTTCAGTAATACGGGAATTAAAGAGACCTAGTGACCCCCTAGCCTGCACATACTAGCTCATACTCATCCTCCTAGGCAACCTCCGGGTATACTTGTGGCAATGGTGGAAGAAAAGGTGGTACTCGCATGGAAAGCCGTACCTTCTGGTAAAAGCACTCCTCCCGCGCCCTCTGAAACAATGTCTTGTATGCCTCAAGACGGTCACGGGTCATGGCTCGATCACATTCAAAGACGCTCCAGTGAAGCAGGCCCTCATCAATGGACGTGTGAGCTTCACGAAGTTTCTGGAGCGGACTTCCTCCCTTGTAGCTATTATATCGTGTGAGATTAAAAAAGCTATTATAGCGCTGTACCTCACGGAGCAACGCCTGAGTGGAGGGAGGAGGAAGCAGATGCATCCACAACTCATCCTCATTCAACCGGTGGGCACTTTCCACATCGCTTTGCCAGTTCTTCTGTCCCAACGGGATTAAACGGTGCGTAGCCCCCCATTTCAGCATGGCCAAGATTGAAAAGGCTGAAGCATGCGCATCTCCATAGGCATTAGTGAACTCTCGGCCATTATCGGTTTGAAACATTATCTCGGTACAATCTATGCCATGATGAGAGAAATGCGCACAGAGTTCATCGACAAATATCGCGGTAGCAGTTTGCGTGTTTTGCGACGAGAGCGCCATAAAGAGGGCTCCGGTGCGCACATCTCGGGCGGTAAGCTGGTACGAGGGAAGCCCTAGGCGCTGAATCAGAGGTGCATAGCCATGAATATCGGTGAGATACTTCACATCAACCATAATTCGCGCACCAGGCGGGAGTAACTGTTTTCGTTGGAATACTACCGGTGAAAGAGCTTTTCTCACCTTCTGTGGACGCGTGATTTTGAGTCCTTCTCTATGAAGGAGCGAAAGGATAGTGGAGAGACTATAGGGAATCTTCCATTTTTGTTTGAGCCACGACGCACTAATGACTATCTTCTTCTTAGTATTCGGTGCGCGATAGCGAATAAGTCGTGCACGTTCTTTTGTGGCCTCATCAATAATCTTCAAACGCCAATAGGGGATCATGGCGTTGGGGGAATTAGCGGGCCTCGTGGAGCGATTCGTCAGAGGCTCATCTTCTTTGGCCCGCCGTACCCATTTCCGCACCGTATTGCGCGCAATCTCATAGGTTCTGCACGCCGCTTTAATACCATGACGCGTGGCATAGGCCACCATTTCTTCACGGACCGCGCTCTGTAAGCGCGGGGTGGCATCCCGTATGACAGTATGATATACTATTTTCACATCCTGTTCTCCTTTTTATTATATTTTCTACTGCAGTATAGCAGTTCTCCGGCATTTCATGCTGGAGAGGGGGGTCAGGATGTCTCTTTATTTTCCTTGCCCTTTCAGTAATAGCACCGGTTATCCCCTATCACCCAGGGATCGTTAATCTGCTGTGCTGATTGGGAGGTGTGGAGAGCTAGTTTAGCAAAGGGAATTATATTCCATTTAGCATAGGGTTTTACCTTGAAAATTTCTACTAGGTAGCTATACTAATAGTATTATGAATAAAGAGTTACCAAAATACCATGAGACTTACAGTCAGATTCTAGAAGTTTTGCATTCGGGAGATGAAATTTCCAAAAAAGATGTAGTCAAACAGGTTCAAGATAGCTATTATTCAGATTTACCGGAAGATTTGCTTAGCATAAGAGTAAGTACCGGTGAAAGAAAAATTCTTCACCGTATCTATTGGGGTATTGTCTATTTGGGATTAGGTAAATTTGTCGAGAGCACTAAGCGTGGATTTACTAAAATTACCGATAAAGGGAAGAGAGCCCACCACAAAGGTGGATTAACCCGCCAAGAGCTAAAAGATGACCCTGATTATCAAAAATACCAAGAGGAACGAGTTGCTCGTGGAAAATCGGCCGGTGCAGTAATTGACACAGCTGATACAGGTGATACACCACAAGAACTTATTGATACGAACATTAGCGAACTTAAAGATAAGACCAAAGACGAATTATTGGAAAAACTAAAAGAGGTAGACCCTGATGATTTCGAGAAAATTGTTCTCGACCTGTTAAAAAAGATGAGGTATGGTGAGCTTATTGAAAAAACTAGGAAATCTAGAGATGGTGGTATTGATGGAATCATTAATGAAGATACATTGGGATTGAGTAAGATTTATATTCAGGCCAAACGATTTGCTAATAATGCTGTCGGAGAGTTAGACATCCGTAATTTCATTGGAGCTATGAGTAGCGATACTGCTAAAGGAATATTTGTTACCACCTCAAAGTTCAATAATAATGCTAAGCAAAAGGCGCGAGATGCCCATCATCATGCCATCAGACTGATAGATGGAGATGAGTTAGTAGAATTAATGTACCAAAATGATCTTGGTGTGCAGATTAAACATACATATGAGATCAAAGAGGTTGATTCTGATTCTTTTTGAAGCCTTATAGAGAAAATTCGCTATTGGTATATATGATAGTTACTAAAATAAAGAAAAATAGGATAGATATTTCTTTATAGCCTCTTCAATCTGTCAGGAACATCTCTTATTAACTTTGCGGTATCTCCATTAATAATGTTATTAAGATAATCCCTTATTTTCCAATTTCGCTATTTTAGCATAATAGAAATTAATATGCTGTTAGCCACTACGGCAATTAGCCATCACCCGCCCACCGATATATCTAGTGGTGGACGATAGGTGGCCAATACTGTCAAGACCTCATGCACCTCATGGTTTTGAAAGGCATCAAAGGGGGTGTTGGAGGAGAATTTCTGATCTAGATAGGGCAACACCGATTGGTAGATCATATAGTCAAAGCGCGGGGCCCATTTTCGAGAGCCCAATCGTGCGGTGGTGGAGCAATTGTCCACCATATAGGAGACCCCCCGGTAATGCATATAGGGGGTAAGCGAATCCACTGCCTCAATAACCGACTCATTAACTATCTCTGAATAACAGTGCCCCTTCTCTTTCAGTAGGTCAATCTGGGCTATCATAATAGCGCAATAGATCGCCGCGGTATCGCAATCCAGGGGAATGTCTTCGGCTGTGCGATGCGTCCGCACCTGTTTGCCAACCTGCCACATGGGGGTACTATCTATGGTATCCATAGGCTCTTCTGCAAGCCGATGGCTGCGCATAATTACTGAGCGTAGCTCATTGCCAGAGGCTACCTCTTCGTAGATCTCTTGCAGCAGGGTCCGTGCTGGCGCGTAGGCGGCGTTGTAGAGCGTCGCAAAACGAGGTTGTTGATCAGGAGCTATCTCTTGGTAGAGTCCCCGAATACCCTTATGTGAAATAGTTGGCGAAATGCGCCCGGTTAGCGACTCAGCGCTATGGAGAAAGGCCTCTTCCGTACTTAAACCGCTGGCCAATTTGGTGGCGTAGAGACGCTCCAGCATACCATGGACTGCTCCCAAGAGAATAGCCCGCTCCCCAAAGATATCCGAGCGATACTCCATCTCTAAGGAGGTCTGAAAGCTGAAAGGGGCGCCCAGCGCTACCGACCATCCCAATGCAATATCGGTAGCCCTTCCATCTATATCCTGCTCTATGGCTACACTGGTGTTGATTCCGGCACCATCTATCTCTTGGCCCTGCTCATAAAGACGGCGCACCGAGGGTCCCATCCCCTTAGGGCAGACGCCAATTACATTAATGGTATCGGGAAAGGAACGACTCTGCATTTTTAGGCAACCTAGCAGAAAGCCATGCGAAAGACCCAAAGTGCTACCGGGGCGCAGTGTCTTAAATATCTGCGGCCAGATCTCGGCGGTGGCGCCATCTGAGATAAGCAATAATACCAGATCGCCCTGGGCAATAGCCTGCCACATCTCCTGCAGGGTTCCATCTGCCTCCTGAAAGCCCACCTCTTGAGCTTTACTCCATGAAGCAGAGTTCCGCCGAAGCCCCACAGTTACCCGAATGCTACTTCCAGCAAGCGAATCGCGCAAGTTACAGGCCTGCGCCGGCGCCTGCGAACCCCAGCCGATAACTGAGATCTGCTTAAGGCCCTGGAAGGCCTGCGGGAGCAGCCTAAAGAGAGAGCGCCCTCCGCGCACCAGATACTCCTGATGGTTAGCATAGCTTACCGGCTCTGATTTGAAGAGGGTAGTGCGGAAGGGCTCTGAGGCATCATGCATGCTCCATTATAGTCCGGTAGTAACAATACCACAATAGCCATCTATTCTGTCTCTGCTACTTTTTTACTGCAACAGAACCGCTCTCTGTTGCAGAAATTGCCGGAGCATCGGTCAGTTGTCTCTTTAATTTCCGGGAGTTCAGGGCTTTTGTTGACATTTAATACTCCGCTAGCTATGGTAAAGTGTGGAGCATCAATTAGATTTTCATGTACCTAAAATAGGGACACCGCGTGTTAAATCGCCCATTGAATATTCCCATATATTTGGAGACTGCATTGCTAATTATGTTCCAGATGAGAATAAAATAGTCTTTCAGGTATCGCTGGTTGATGCTAAGAGCCAGGCCTATAAGGCTACCGATTTAGGATTGTTAGAGCGCGCTGGACCGCGAGAAAAGATATTCTACAACCCACAGCATGTAAATGCGGGCATTATTACCTGTGGCGGCCTATGTCCGGGGCTTAATGATGTAATACGAGCTATTGTGCGCTGTCTGTGGCGCTATGGGGTGCGGCGTATACAGGGGATACGATTTGGCTATCAGGGACTCTTGGCGGGCAGTGTGACGCCACTAGTAGAGTTGAGTCCAGAGGTAGTTGATAGTATTCACAAAATTGGCGGCTCTATCTTGGGCACCTCCCGTGGTGGTGGGGAGCAAACCGCGCAGATTGTAGATAGTATCGAGAGCATTAATCTTAACATGCTCTTTATTATTGGCGGAGATGGCACCCAAAAGGGCGCCCTTAAAATTGCCGAAGAGATTGCCCGTCGCCAGCTTAAAATTGCAGTTATTGGCATCCCCAAAACTATTGATAACGACCTCAGCCACATTCAGAAATCCTTTGGTTTTGAGACAGCAGTCTCTAAAGCTACCGAGGCGGTATGGAGCGCTCATGTCGAGGCGCAATCGGCCAGCAATGGAGTAGGATTGGTAAAGGTGATGGGACGACAATCGGGCTTTATTGCTGCCCATACCGCCATTGCCAGCCATGAGGTAGATTTTGTATTGGTCCCCGAAGTGCCCTTTGAGTTAGAGGGAGAAAATGGCCTCTTTACTCATCTTCAACGGTGTCTGCAACAAAATTCTCATGCGGTAGTGTTGGTAGCCGAAGGAGCGGGACAGGCGCTCCTAAAGGCTGAAAGCCGGCGCGATGCCTCAGGTAATGAGATAATGGCCGATATTGGCGAATATCTACATCATCGTTTAGCGCAGTTACTCAAAAAGAGAGAGCTCCAGGGTACCATTAAGTATATTAATCCCAGCTATATTATACGCAGCGCCGTGGCTACCCCCTCCGACTCGCTCTATTGCTCACGGTTAGGCAACAATGCAGTACATGCCGCTATGGCTGGCAAAACCAAGATTCTTATTAGTCTGGTCAATAACCACTTTGTGCATCTTCCTACCACGTTGGCAGTCTCTACTCGTAATCAGATTGATCCTGAAAGCTCCCTTTGGCGGGATGTTTTGGAGGCCACTGGCCAACCATTACGTATGAATAATAGTCAGGGCGATAATTGCGCTATTCCAGTTAGATAGAGACACTTTGATCTTCTTCGCCTCCCGCGCTTAGTGATAGCACTGAAAATAGAGTAGGAAGCGGTTTTTAACCACCTCACTGTTTTTTACGCAAATTTTACCTTTACGCAAAAAATTGCCAAAGCAGCGGTCAGGATGTCTCTTTATTTTCCTTAGAAATTCCCCATTCCTCTGGTCATAACATATCCCATATGCTATACTTTACCTATGGTAATGTACCAATTGGCTATAGTGTGCTATGCGGAGGGAAGCTATGCTCCTCTCCCCTAGCTATAGTCGCTTAGGCACTTACCAAATTTATAATTATTATATGGAGGATTTTCAGAAATGAAACATCTTAATATAAGTTCTTTCCTTTTAAGAGAGAATGAGAGAATGAGAGAGTGAAGGAGCGACTGAGCACTCGTAAAACGCTTCAGAGAGAGAGATTAAGCTCTCTTAACACTTGCCAGAGAGAGAACCACGCCTTCTCACATTCCCCGCTTAGGGGGAGAGTACTGTGGGGCACCCTGGGGACCGCCTTAGTGCTATTGGTGGCCCTGGTAGTATTGGTAGCCTGTCCGGCTGCGAATAATGGAGGGGGCGGTCCTGGCGGTGGATCCCAATATAGATATACCTGTGCCAATGGCACCGGCGCCGATGCCACCTTTGATGCCTCAGCTGGTGGCCTAATCCGCTGTGTGAGCTGTAACGCTGGCTATGCCTCATTCAATGAAGTTTGCTTACCTAGCTATGTCTGTGTTAATGGCGTGGCATCTGATGAATCCGCTGATTCAGTAGGGCAAAGCCGCTGTGCAAGCTGTAGTCCTATTGCTACCCTTGATGGTACCGCAGACAGCATCGGCACCACCTGCCGAGCGAATGTAATGCTGGGAGAGGCCGTCCGCATAGGCATGGCCATGCAATTTGGCGTAAGCGAAACCTCGCCATATGGTCTGGCCGCCATTGGCGACACCCTCTATATGGTGGGAGATACCAATGATGTCCTGTATACCCTAGACACTACTACCGGTGGGGCAGCTCAGGTGGGAAGTACGGACGCCGGCTTTGGGGTGAGCGAGACTAACCCACGTGGCCTAGCCGCCATTGGCAACACCCTCTATATGGTAACAGCGGGCAGTGGTGGTGCCCTCTATACCCTAAGCACTACCACCGGTAGGGCAGCCCGGGTGAGCGATGCAAGTGTAATCCAATTTGGCGTGGGCGCAGGATTCCCCAATGATCTGGCCGCCATTGACGACACCCTCTATATGGTAACAGCGGGCGGTAGTAATGCCCTCCTCTATACCCTAAGCACTACCACCGGTAGTGCAACCCTGATGAGTGGTACAGGGGTAAGCCAATTTGGCGTGGGTGAGGGATCCCCGGCCGGTCTGGCCGCCATTGGCAACACCCTCTATATGGTGGGACTAGCCACAGATGCCCTCTATACTCTCAACATTGACACCACTGATGGCACCGAAGATGGTACAGCAATTCCAGTGGGCAGTGGTGTAACCGAATTTGGGGTAAGTGAAAACAACCCAACCGGCCTAGCCGCCATCGGTAGCACCCTCTATATGATGGGATTGGATGTAGATGCCCTCTATGCGCTCCGCTATCAATAGTAGCTAGCCGGTTAAAGCGCTCGCGGTAGTCCAAGCGCGGTTCCAATAGGATGGGGAGCATTGGATAGGTTCTCTAGCTCCTATTCAAAAAACAATGTAGGGAAGGGTTTAACCTTTCCCTATTTTTTTTGCGTAGCTCCTATTCAGAAAACCGCGTAGAGAGCTTTTGAAACGAAAAATAGTGTCGGGGGTGTTTGAAATACTCCCCACGTTGTTTTGTTTGTGCACTGTTTTGTTTGTACATAAAAAAGTTTCGGCTGCCGCGCGGCACGCGGGAGGCACCATTCTCACCAGTGGCAACGGCCAAAGCTGAAGCAGCGCAGCACTTCGCAACACCTCCGGGACATCATCTGCGGTAACTCCATCTTTGTAGCGGTGGGGCGTAACGGCGCCATGCTTACTGCTCCATAAGCTAATTAGTATAAGCTAATTAGTATAAGCTAAGTAGCCTGAGCTAGGTAGATGGTACGCGTAGCGGCTGAGCCTTAGGTTGTGGATAGTGTAATAGATAAAGGGCGACCTCACCAATCCATAACTCAGGAATAATGGCTCAGAAAATAGAGAAAATATTAAAGTTTATTAAAGCAACACCCCACTTTTCTCTCTATTATAAGCATGGTTAATAAATATATATGGAACGACCGGGCACCGAACGGCTTGCCCATTTCAGTTAGGGATGGTAGCCTAGGGACATGATAGAGAGAGCCGAGCGCCAAGATATTGAGAAGCTAGTCGCCACCATGGTAGAGCGAGCAATTGCCAAAGCGTTGGTAGAGCAACCCTCTCCGGGAGAGAGTGATATTGCCGCGCTTAATCAACAGAAGCGGCTAGAACTTCTTGATCGGGTTATCCGTCTAGAGGAGGGGCAAAAACAGCTTCAAGAGGGGCAGAAGGCCCTCATCCAGGAGATGAATAGGCGTTTCACCGAGATGCAAGAGGGACAAAAGAGCCTCATACAGGAGATGAATAGGCGTTTCACCGAGATGCAAGAGGGACAAAAGAGCCTCATACAGGAGATGAATAGGCGCTTTCAATTTGTACAATGGCTTATTGTGGCAGTGGGTGGCTTTTTAGGCTTGGTTATGACTCTCTGGGGGTTTTTTAGCTGAGCGAGGGCGCGTCATATGACCTAGCCACCATTGCTAGCACCCTCTATATGGTGGAAATGCCAATGATGCTCTCTATGCGCTCCGCTACCAGTAGAGCTTTGGCCAAAAGGGCTAGGACAAGCCGATCTCGCTTAATGTCACGCAGCCATAAAAAAATACATGTACTCCCTCCTTCATGGATAATGCTCCTCCTTTATAGCATAGCGGTATCCTCTGCCTAGGAGTTAGCTGGTAGCGCCTTGGCTCATCTTCACCTATGTGTAGCAAGCCTCATACCGGCGTTGCATAGAGCCATCTCTTTGATACCCATAGGTACTGTCATTGTAGTCGCAATTCCCTAGTACAATGGGAGAACAGTGACATTACTCACTTTTCTTTTAAGGGGATATTTTTTGGCTTTTTTTCTGCCTTTCATACTGCTGTGCCCATTTTTCATTCAAACTGGCTTTACTACAGCTCTCTAAACCCCTAAGCCGCTCTTTACACAACTTAACTAAATTGGCATCCTGCTCAATCCCTATAAAATTACGATTATGATATTTACATACATAGGGGGTGGTTCCAGTACCGCAAAATGGATCTAGTACTAGATCACCCTCCTTACTACTAGCCTTTACCATCCTCTCTATCAGCCGAATAGGTTTTTGAATGGTATGTAATTTTCTATCTAATAATTCTTTTGATTTATAGGTTAGCTGTTTTATGTCGCCCCATACATCACCGGGATTTTTTCCTCTCTCATTAAATAATGTTTTCTGGAAGCGACCATTAACTACCGAGGGCACATTTTCACATCTCTTCCGGTGGGTTAACTCAACCAGTTGTGCTACTCGTATCGCATCCAAATCAAAATACTGAGCCTCTCCCTTTACAAAATAGCAAATTAAATCATAGTTGTTGGTATAGGTTAACTTTCCTTGCGATAACCTACTAGGTTGATACCACACAATCTTGTTCTTAAGGGTAAGATATGGTCGCCAATCAATAAAATCAATACAATGTGGCTTTCCCAGGAGATAGAGATATCCCCCCGGTTTTAGGAGGCGCGAAAAAATCTTGATGAGATTAAGATTATATTCCTGTATGCTCTTTACCCTATCCCATTCATGAGCAGTTACTCCATAAGGGCCATCGCAAATGATTAAATCTACGGTATGCTCTTCTATCTCTAAGAGCAGAGATAGACTATTACCATGATAGATACTGTTTGACTTCATTGCGGTATATCTCTAAGGGCTCAATTCTACCAATGCCATTATGTATTACACTACTAATAAGTACAACATTACTTAATATGAGAATAGGAGATTGAAGAGGAAGCTAACCGCTGCTCCGGCAATTTTTTCGCAACCGGTGGTAGGGAGAGGTTTCAAATTTCTCCTCACCCTATTTTCAGTTGTATTAAAGGGCGCGGGGACCTGGGGAGTCAGAAGATATCTGTAATTCCCGATTATATAAAAAACCTTAAGCTAAGTTATACTAAATATATTAGATTAGAGTAAGGGAGATAAGAGATGATATGCCGCAGATAGTATTAGATGCCACAGGGTTTCGGAATTTTCAGACCGGTGTAGGGAGATACGCCTATAATCTTATTAGCAATCTGGTGCCCATGGCTCCCGATCTGCGCTGGGTAATTTTGGTATCTCACAGACTAACCCACCGTCATCCAATTATGGATTTTGCGCAAAAAGAGATGGCTATTCAAATAGTGGCTATTAATGCGCCAGTTATTGGCCCCAGAAGGGATATACGCTTTCTCTTTCCTATCTCCCGGTATGATCTCTACCATTGTTTAAACTCTAACCATCCTCTTTTTGTGCATCGTAAAAGCGTTGTTACCCTCCATGATTTTATGTACATTAATTATCCTCAATTTCTTGGGGGCTTTTCTTCCCTTAAACGCCGTTATCTAGAGTTGTTAATGAGCCATCTGGCGCGTCGAGCCTCGCATATAATTGCCATCTCGCATTTTCTTGCTGATGATTTTCGCGCATATTATCAGAATAAGATTAAAAGAACGCTTCCTCTGAGTGTGATATATGAGGCTGCCACGCAGTTTAGCAATCAATCCTCTCCCACCAGTATTTCTGCAGGGGCTAATCCACCCTATTTTCTCTACTATGGCGAGTTACGCCCTCATAAGAATATCGATAGACTTATTGCCGCCTTTTGCATCCTCAAGAAAAAAATTGATTCGCCGCTTCGTCTGCTGATTGCCGGCACCCCTCACCCTAGCTATCAGCTGCCCCGTCCGTTACCGGCGGGTATAGATTATTTAGGGGCGGCAGATGATCGCCGGTTGAGCCAAATTGTGCCGGCGTCCATTGCGCTCTGTTTTGTCTCGCTCTATGAGGCCTTTGGTCTGCCAATACTAGAGGCCATGCAGGCCGGGACAGCGGTAATAACCTCCAATGTTTCAGCCATGCCCGAAATAGCCGGTGACGCAGCCTATTTGGTAGATCCCTATAGTGTTGATCATATTGCTGATGCTATGTATCAGCTATATAATGACCAAGATGCTCGAGCAGAATACATCCGTCGGGGAAAGGCCAGGGTCGCGCAATTTAGCTGGCAGGATACTGCGCGTCGTACCCTGGAGATATACCGCTCATTGCTGTAAGCTAGGCAGAATAGCTTCCCATTTCTTCAGGGGGGCAACCTAGAAAGGTAGTATTGCTACTGATACTCTGGGGAGCATTATATAGTGTTGGTTGCGTAACCTATTACGAGACAGAGGAGATCTATAATGAAGAGATTACCCGCACATTTGGCAGCTAATATTCACGCCATTCTTGCCCAATACCCCACTCCTTTTCATATCTATGATGAAGTAGCCATCCGTGAGACAGCTCGTACTATTGGTAAGGCCTTCTCATGGGTTCCCAACTCTCAAGGCCGGCCAGGGGGATACCGTAACTACTTTGCCGTTAAGGCGCTGCCCAATCCCCATATTTTAGCGCTTCTCAAAGAAGAGGGTATGGGGGCCGATTGTAGCTCGCTTGCTGAATTGGCGCTAGCGCAGCGGGTGGGCTATAGGGGGAGCGATATCATCTTTAGCTCCAATAATACCCCCCTAGAGGAATATCAAATGGCGCAACAGATGGGCGCCCTTATCAATCTAGATGATATTGCTCATATAAGCTACATTGCCGACAACTTGGAGATACCCCACCGCCTATCGTTCCGCTATAATCCCGGACCATTACGAAAAGGGAACGCTATTATCGGAAAACCGGAAGAGGCCAAGTTTGGCCTTACTAAAGCGCAATTACTGGAGGCCTATCCTCAGGCGCGGGCGCGGGGAGCTACCAGTTTTGGACTCCATACAATGATTATCTCTAATGAGCTTAATCCCCGCTATTTTATTGAGACCGCAGAGATGCTCTTTAACATAGCAGTTGAGATATGGCATACAAGCGCCATAAAGATAGGATTAATAAATCTAGGGGGTGGGGTGGGGATTCCTTATCGACCCAATGAAGAGCATATATCGTGGCCTGAACTCTCAGCGGGCATTCGACAGATGTATAACAAAATTATTGGCGCTTCTCCGCTCCATCCTCTGCCGGTGGTAAGCGAGTATGGGCGCTGTATTACTGGATCTAGCGGCTACCTCATCTGTCGGGTACGACATGTAAAGGAGAGCTATAAGCGCTATATTGGGGTAGATGCCAACATGTCGGATCTTATGCGCCCAGCTATGTATGGCGCCTATCATCACATTACCCCCATAGACAAAGAGGGACAGCCAGCTACCGAATGCTATGATATTACCGGTAGCCTCTGCGAGAATAATGATAAATTTGCCATTGACCGTCACCTACCGCCTCTGGAGGCTGGAGATTTGCTAGCCATCCATGATACTGGGGCACATGGCCACGCCATGGGCTTCAACTACAATGGAAAATTAAGGCATGCCGAGCTGCTTCTTAAACCCTCTGGTAAAGTACAGCAAATACGCCGTCCAGAAACTTTAGAGACATATTTCTCTACCCTTGACTTTTAGGGTATAAATTGGATATTATATAGAATAGAGATGTACCTATATGTTGGTTGAGGCAAGTATATGGACCGTAGCCCGTACCGAACGGGGCAATGCGGTTTTAATTAGAGCTCAGGGTAGCGAGAAGGCCATCCCTATTGTTATACATCATTTAGAGGCACAGTCTATACTAATTGGACTCAGTAGCGTCTCCTTTCTGCGCCCCCTAACCCACGACCTGTTAGTCTCCCTAGCCAATCAGATTTCAATGAAGATCGTCCGAGTGGAGATAACCGACATACGGGATGATGTCTTTTATGCTCGTCTTATTTTTAAGAGTAGAGGGAAAAGACGCATAGTGTTAGATGCCCGCCCTTCAGATGCGCTAAGTATTGTGGCGCGCTCGCATTGTCCGCTTTATGTCTCTGACCGGGTTATAGAGGAGGCGGGGGTATATGTTGGCACAATTACTGAAGAGACTTCAGAAGAGGAGGAGCCATCTACCGAGCGCAAGCAAAACGATCTCGAACGATTGCAGGAGGAGCTTAAGCAGGCGGTAGATGCTGAAGACTACGAGAAGGCGGCCCGCCTACGCGATAAACTGCAGGGTATGAACTAACCCTATATTTTTAATTCTTGCATAAAAATAGGGAGGGGGTTAAACCCTCCCTAATCTATTTCATTACTCTATTTCATTTCAGCAGAGAGCGATTTTAATGCTCCCTACTATTTTCAATCGCGACCGATGGGCCTGGTGCCCTTCTAGCGACTATCTACTATTGATAGCGGAGCGCATAGAGGGCATCATGGGTTACTCCCACCATATAGAGGGTGTTTCCGATGGCGGCGAGGCCGGTTGGGTTGTTTTCGCTCACGCCAAAGCCGGCGGCCGCACTGCCCACCTGAGTTGCCCTACCGATAGTAGTGTCTAGGGTATACAGGACATCATTGGTCCGTCCCACCATATAGAGGGTGTTGCCAATGGCGGCCAGGCCGCCTGGGGTGTCTTCCCTCACACCAAATCGGAATGCACCGCGCACCAGGGTGGCTCTACCGGTAGTAGTATTTAGGGTATAGAGAATATTATTCCATGTTCCCACCATATAGAGGGTGTTGCCAATGGCGGCCAGACCGATTGGGATTCTTTCGCTCACGCCAAATTGGTTTGCCATGCCCACCCGGGTTGCTACACCGGTAGTAGTATTTAGGGTATACAGGGCAGTGTGGAAGGTCCCCACCATATAGAGGGTGTCGCCAATGGCGGCCAGACCGGTTGGGGAGTTTTCACTCACACCAAATTCGCTTACCATGCCCACCCGGGCGGCTCTACCGGTAGTAGTATTTAGGGTATAGAGGGCAATTGCTTCATATCCCACCATATAGAGAGTGTTGCCAATGGCGGCTAGATCGCTTGGGGAGTCTACGCCCACACCAAATTGGTTTTCACTGCCTATGCGGACGGCCTCTCCCACCTCTACTGAGAATTGACAGGTGGTGCCAACCACATCAGTGGTGCCATCCAGTCTATAGAGCAGATCACAGCTCACACAGCGGGTTTGCCCAGCCGGATTAGCAGTGCCTTCAGCTGGGGTGCCATTTTCACAGAGCCAGCGAGCAGGGGTAGCCGGACAGGCTACCAATACTACCAGGACCACTAGCGCCCCCAGGGTGCCCCACAGCACCCTCCCCTTAAGCGGGGAATGCGAGGAGGTGTGCTTCTCTCTCTGAAGCGTTTTATGAGTGCTCAGTTGCTCTTTCTTCCCTAAAAGGAGAGAGGGAAGAGGTAAAATTTTAAGACAATTCATTATTGAATTTCTCCCTGTATAATATATATTTGATAGCTATCTAAGCTACTATAGCTAGAGAGAGCAGCATAGTATCCACCCTCATATAGCATATGGTAGCTAGAAGCTCTCATAAGTACAGTATACCCTAATTGGGTATATAATGGCGAGGAAATGGGGAATCTTATAAAAGAAAGTTAAAATATTCCTTTGAAAGAGCAATGAACAATGTCAGTCTACGGCAGGTAGCGCTAATAGGAGAGATAGGAAGGGGGGAAAACTATGCTACTGCGTATCCCAAAGGTCTGCCGCAGAGTGGCCTCCCGGGCATTATAATAGCGTTGCCAGTCCTCTCCAATATCTTTCGCGCTTAATAGCTCGCGGTAACTGCGTACCTCAACCCCGCCATCTGGATCCTTCCAGTGTGATATGGGGATTGCCTCTACCCGCTGTAGATAACTCGTATTGTTTCGCTTTCGATATTCTACCTGCAGAATAAGTGAGTCTCCCGTAAAGGCGCGCGCCCTATTAAACTGATCAGCACCTACAAACCATGTTTGTCCCGAGACAAAGTTACCCAGTGAATAGATAAGGAGCACCGCTCTTCCATTTTCTTCTCTCAGTATATCCCAAGGCTGTAGTACATGGGGATGATGTCCCCAGACTATGTCGGCACCGGCAGCTACCATCTCCCTAAAGAGGCGCTGCTTGGCTGGGTGGGCCTGTAATTGATATTCTTCACCCCCGTGATAGGAAATTATCAGAAGATCATAATTTGCACGCTCTCTCTCTATCAGTTGCAGTATTTGCTCTACCTGCTCGCTATTTCGATAGTCTACCATCTGCACCTGCTGAGCTCCGTTGTAGGGATCATTTAAAAAATGGGTAAGGGTCAGGATGCCCAGATGCCACCCATTTCGCCATATCTCTTCAATGATGTATTGGTCGGCGCTTTGATCGTTGGTTCTAATTCCTCCGTAATAGATCCAGCGACCTCGGTAGAGCTCCTGCTGCCGAAGCATCTCCAGTATCTGACGGGTGCGCTGTACTCCCTCAATGCCCCAATCATTGGTGTGATTGTTGGCCAACGAGAAGAAATCCATACCGCCCTCAATAGCTGCCTGTACATAAGGGGGCTGCACACTAAAGCGGGGCCAACTATGGTACGAACGCTTCGCATCCACCGGGCTCTCTAGATTAGCAAAGGTAATACTATCGCTATGTAATATATCAGCCAAACTTTGATATATTCGAGCATAGTTGTCCATCTCAAAGTTGGGGCGATGCGCCATTATATCACCCACAAAAGAGAGCACTATTTTTTTAGGAGGAGGTGGGATCCTAGCTGGTCGAAGCGCGCTTGGCTCTGAATATTGGCAACTGCTCAATAAATATATTGCTAGTAGGAGCACGTAGAAAAACGACTGTAAACGACCAATCTGCACAGAGATAGTATTCTCTATTCTGGCCCGAAAGGCAATATATCATATGAGGTGTACATGAGGTAGCATAATTCACCTTTAAGGGATATAATACTTAATTGATGGCTCTAAGCGACATTAGTGTGGCTCGCAAGATAAAAGACTTTCTAGAGTTTGATACCCATTTCAACGAGATACAGGATGTTGATATACTCTTGGAAGAGATATTAACGCACGCTCGTACGGTTATGCAGGCCGATGCTGGCTCTATCTATGTCACGGAGAATGATGCGCTGGCCATATATCATGCGCAAAATGAAACCCTAAAAGCTAAGTTGCCTAGGGGAGAGAAGTTAATCTATCGATATTTTGTAATTCCGATAAATCTTACTACTATTTCCGGCTATTGTGCTGCAACCGGTCAGATTACATCTGTCCCAGATGTCTATACTATCCCGGATAGTGTACCTTACACCTTTAACAAGGATTACGATCAAAAATCAGGCTATCGCTCCCGATCAATGATTGCCGTCCCTCTTATAGCGAATGGCAAAGATATTTTGGGGGTGTTACAGCTTATTAACAAGATGGATAGAAGAGGACATATTATCCCCTTTAACAGAAGTGATCTACTGCTCATGAAGCACTACGCTATCCATGTTAGCACCGCGTTACATAGAGCGCAGGCCACCCGGGCGGTGCTCCTACGGATGATGGCCATGGCCGAGATGCGCGATCCCAAAGAGACCTTCAATCATGTAAATAGGGTGGCCGCGTATGCTACCGAACTTTTTGAGCGCTGGGCGCTGGAGCACAAAATGAGTAGACGTTCAATACAGAGAACCAAAGATACCCTGCGTATGGCAGCCATGCTCCATGATGTAGGTAAGGTGGCTATTTCTGATCTTATTCTCAAAAAACCATCACAATTCTCAGAGAAGGAGCGAGAGATAATGAAAGAGCATACCATATTGGGAGCTCGCCTCTTTAGCGACGCCAACTCGGATTTAGATATAGCAGCTAGAAACGTAGCCCTTACCCATCATGAGAATTGGGATGGTAGTGGCTATCCCGGTCATGTTGATCCGGACAGTGGCCGAGCCATTTATATCAGTCGGGATGGAATGCCTCTAGGAAAACGTGGTGAAGAGATTCCGCTTTTTGGCAGAATTGTCAGTATATGCGATGTCTTTGACGCCCTCCGCTCCAATCGGGTATACAAAAAGTCCTGGGATTCCTCCCGGGCAAATGAAGAGCTACAGCGCTTATCGGGTAATAAATTTGACCCAGAACTTATTGAGCTCTTTTTTAAGATAGAGCAAAATATTATTAGATTAGAGGAACGCTATTCCGATCCCGCATAGCTAGTTCGGCGGCGATTTTTCCAGAAAGTAACACCAATGGTATTCCCCCACCGGGATGCACCGTGCCGCCGCAATAGTAGAGCCCTCGATAATAAGGAGAATAGTTAGGGTGGCGTAGCGCAAGCGCACGAAGACTATTTGTAGATCTCCCATAGAGACTTCCTCGATAACAATGGGTCATCTCTGCCAGATGAAGTGGAGTAAGTACCTGCTCACATTCAATATAGTCAGCAATATCAAAGCCGAGAATATTTCCGATTTTTCTCTGAATGATCCATCGCCAACGCGCTACAATTTTATCCCAATCTATATGCCAGTCTGGTGGTACGTTGATCATTACAAACCAGTTTTCTCTCTGTGGAGGCGCATCATTACTGTTAATTTTAGAAGAAATGTTAATATAAATGGTTGGATCATGTGGTACCATCCCCAGATCAGAGAGCTCTCTCCATTCTTGTCGGTAATCGCGCGAGAAGAAAATGTTGTGTGCTAGCAACCTTTCCGTGGTTCGCCTCATGCCCCATAGAAAGAGTAATGCCGATGTCGAAAGTGTTTTTTGGTGATAGTGGTAGGCGCTAGCGTTTTTCTTGCCAAGCAGGGTAGCGGTGTGCCTAACCTCGGCGTTGGATATTACTGTGCTGCACTTGAAGCGTCCCGACCGAGTTTCTACAGCTGTCACCTCCCGCCTTAGACCATTCCAACGGGTATTAATGGCAGTCACCTCTTCGTTATATCTAAAGCGCACTCCTAAAGACTTAGCGTATCTCTCTAATGCTACAGGAATGGCATGGATACCTTCGGATACCATGTAGCCCCCCAAAGCATGTTCAATATGGCTAATAACCGAAAAAATTCCGGCTGTCTTATAGGGCGAAGATCCATTGTAGGTAGCAAAGCGCATAAAGAGTTGTTGAACTTGAGGTGTGCGGAAATATTGCTTAACGGTGTGATAAAGCGAGCGATGTAGCTTAATGAAGGGAAGGCGGGGCAATGATCTCCAAAAATGCCGGTTAAGCAGGATAGTGGGATGATGAATTGCATGATTTAGGAACAAGGTAGCTGCCGATTGATATAGGTGCGCGGTAAAATTACAGAATTGTAGGTAGCGTTGCGGACTCTCTCCAAAGTTTCTATAGAGCGCGCCGGCAAATTGGCTCGCCTCGCTGCTGGAGGTAATGCTCTTCTCCTCATCCCAAAAATATCTACAAATAGATGGCAGAGGAGCTACAGTAAGCGAGTGGTAGTGGGGGCCCAAAATCTCACGCAGCACCCTTGGAAGGGTTACTAATGAGGGGCCAATATCAAAACGATAGCCATTTAAGAAAAGCTGTGCTGCTTTGCCTCCGGGACCGCTGTTCTTTTCGAAGAGCGTAACCTGCACCCCCGGCTTGGCACAATGGATAGCAGCCGATAACCCTCCAATACCGCACCCTATTACCGCTACCCGTCTCATGAGGAGCGGGCATCAGATAAACGAAAGACCCTCATGTAGAGCACGCTGCCTATGGCTAGCGAGAGAAGCCCTATGATTATGAGGAGCGGGCTACTAAGATAGAGGGTATTCTGAACCGCCACTACCAGAAAAATAAGCGCCCAGAGTAGTTGGCGAGTAACTCGGCTACGATTAGAGATATATTTACCCAATGCATTAAGCAGAGCGCATAGCTGAATGATGGCTATGGCAATCTGTAGCTCCAAGAACCCGCCGATGCTATTGGTAAAATTGGGATAATAGCGGAATTGATCAATAGGAATGCGATAGGCAATCCCAAAGGAGATAATTATACAGATACTAATTAGTAGGAGCCAGTTTCTTTGCAGTTTAGTTAAGATCGCAATACTTGTCATAAAGAGCATTATGGTAGCCAATAGATGGGCAAAAAGGGTTAAACGGGTAATTACCACCCCTAATATTGGCGCGGCATCTCTACTGATTGTCATCAGTTGCAGCGAACGTGATGATTGAAGCAACATGGTGATTACAAATATGGTAAAGAGCGTTCTGTGAAAACTACTCTGGAGAGGCGGGCGAAAGATCAATATGAGAAAAAAGAGCGCAGCATAGATATTTTGAGCGAAGAGAGCATATAGTACCCATCTAGAATAAGAGAGATCGCCATCTCTACAGAAGGTTAGCCAACATTGCTGAAGCGGCTCAAAGAGCGGGGTTTCATCCACTGAGCTACGCAAAAAATTCCAGCTGGTAGATATGTTAATCACTAAAAGTAGCAATGCCATCCCCAGTAATACGGAGAGCCCAGAAAAATATAATTTGTCTTTCATATCTAAAATATAAAGAAAAAGTCAAAAAAATTCGATAATAAAATAGAGAAAATATGAAAATAATGCGTCGCTATCTAGTTTTTGTGCTCATACTAATTGTCCCCTGGCCCCTTTTATCAAACGAGCGAGCCCAGTTCTGGAATATGGGCTTTTCTAATAACTCTCAATATTTCTCCTTCTCACAATTCTGGGTTAATCCTCAAAACTCTCAGGTCGCCAGCGAGCTTTATATGGTTGACACCGGCCGTAATGACTTTGTAAATGGTGGAAGAGATAGCTATCAGAGCCAAGGCTCTCTCTCGCCTGGTAATAGTGGACGCAATGCAGCACTCCATCTTTTTCGAAAGAGAACAGCACTTTTTGAACAATATGATATAAATAATACAGCACTGGGTCGATTAATATATCTTTTGGTAAATGATCATGAATCTAGTAACCGGGTCAGTTTTCGCGATTTTTCTACCGACAATCATTATACCGTTACCATTAACCAGAGACACAATTCCCGCGGGGCGGCCTTTTCTATTGAGGCGGTAGTTAAATATAGCGATGGTACCCAGCGCCGATTAAATATTGGATTACCCAACCTCTACCGCAAGAATATCTATAACTACCGGCTGGCACAAGTCATTGTGGCGCCCAATGAGCGCGTCTTAGTGTTTGTTATTGAACAGGAATTGGATTTCCAAGGTAGCAATCGCACCCGCTATATGGTAGAAACGGCAGTTCTTGACAGTTAAGAGATAGCGTGAACAATTGAGGGATGTCTCATGCCATTACCCCGCGTGCTGTTAACTATTCTCAATGGTATCTTGATATAGTCAAAGAGGCTCGATTAGCTGACTATGGACCTACGAAAGGCTCTATAGTCATTCGACCCGGCGGATATGCTCTTTGGGAGCGCCTGCAGGCCACATTGGATCGCATGCTCAAAGAGGCGGGGCATGTCAACGCCTATTTCCCGCTACTGATTCCTAGTAGCTATCTACAGAAAGAGGCTGAGCATGTAGAGGGCTTTGCCCCAGAAACGGCGGTAGTCACCCATGGTGGGGGAGCGCCGCTGGAGGAGCCGTTGGTTATTCGCCCCACCTCTGAAACGGTCATCTGGAGCATGTACAAAAAATGGATACAATCATACCGAGATCTCCCTATTCTAATCAATCAATGGGTCAATGTGGTACGCTGGGAAAAGCGCCCCCGCCCTTTTCTGCGCACTACCGAATTCCTATGGCAAGAGGGACATACCGCACACAGCAGCGCCACCGAGGCACAGCAAGAGGCACAGCGCATATTGGAGATCTATCGCAGATTTGTTGAGGAGGTTATGGCCATTCCAGTGCTAGTAGGCCAAAAGAGCGAAAGCGAACGCTTTGCTGGCGCGGTCAAGACCTATGCAATAGAGGCCCTAATGCAAGATCGAAAGGCACTACAGGCTGGCACCTCCCATTTTTTAGGCCAAAATTTCGCCAAAGCTTTTGATGTACTATTTCAGAACGAACAGGGAAAAGAGGAGTTTGTTTGGGCCACCTCTTGGGGTGTCTCTACCAGATTAATAGGAGCGCTTATTATGGTGCACTCTGACGATCGGGGCTTAATTATCCCTCCTAGGTGTGCCCCTACTGAAATAGTGCTTATTCCCATCTATAAAGATAGCACACGTACCCAAGTGCTGGCCCATTGCTCCCAACTTCAACAACGCCTCAGTAAGCGCTTTCGTATAGTCACTGATGCTGACCCTCAGAATAGCCCTGGATGGAAGTTTGCCGAATGGGAATTACGAGGTGTTCCGCTACGCATTGAATGTGGACCTAAAGATATAGAAAATGACTCAGTGATGATGGTACGACGAGACAGCGGAAAGAAAGAGTCGGTCTCTCTTGCTGATCTAGAAGCAACCTGTAGCAGCACATTATCAGAAATACAGCATGGTCTCTATCAGCGGGCGCTGGATTTTCAAAAGAATCATAGCCAGCATTTTACCGATTACCGCAATTTTATTCAGTTTCTCTCAGAGGAGGGAGGACTAGCGTATGCTGGTTGGGATGGATCTGCCAATACTGAGTTAAAGGTTAAAGAAGATTCTGGTGCTACCATCCGCATTATTAAGGCACTCCATAACTCTGATATAGGTCATCTCAACTGCATTGTGAGCAATCAACCAGCAAAGTATACTGCTATCTTTGCCAAGAGTTATTAGTAGACCTATACCTTTTACCTTTTAATTTGGTAACGACTCTGCCTTAGGGCTTTCCAGTTTTGCCTCTTTCTACCGCTGCCTTTTGGGGACCTTTATCATCATGTGCCATCTGTATCATTAGAATCTTTTGTAGTACAATATGACCTAAAAAACCAGTAGTGATTATATCTATAAAGAGCGCAACACTCAGCAAGATAACCATAGTGGGCACTAATACTAAAAAGGCATCATCTATGCCTCTCCCATATAGGGAGGTTAAAAGTGCCAAGAATACCATAACCCCTCGATTGGGGTATGCACCAGCAATTGGCGAAAGGATAATAGCCAGTAATAGAAACCACAGCACCTGTACCAGTGTAATGCCTAGGGCACTATAGGATTGTAATACCACAAAAAAGGAGATTATAGTCACCAATGCGGTGCCTCCCTTAGTAAAGATAGCCCCATGTGCCACAATATGCGCCAAGACACCCTCATTTTTTGGATACTCTCTAGCCAATGACTTAAACAGAATGGGAGTTGCCAGATAATTATCCCCAGCCACTGCCCCTACCAAAGCGGGAACACACAGCTGTATTAGTACTGCATAGGAGTGTTTGCCTACCTTTAGAAGACGAGCCAACAGTGGATATATTACAAATATCAGCACTATGGTTATTGCTAACAGGGTAAGAATCAGCTGCAAATAAATGGTTACATCGGTGATTAAGCGCAGGTTAAGCACAAAATAGCTAGAGAGCACAATGCTTCCTATCCATAAGAGCCCAATCAACACCTCATTTATTTTCCCAAAGAGTTCAGACATTTGGTTACTTATATTGACCAATTGCGTTCCCTGTTTCGCCATTTTACGCATAGCATAGCCCACAATAAGCGCCGCAACCGCAACTGGCAATAGGAAATCACCATTGCCTGAAAAGATTAAAAAGAAATTGGCAGGAAAGATGGTCTTAAGTATTTCGGTTAAGGTAAGTATCTCAAAGGCGGGAATTTCCTGATATATTAGCGGTATGCGCGGCGGCGGTAAGAGGAACACTACCACACTCCCCACAATTACCAAAAAGGTAGTAATAGCCAGACTAAGTGCTAGCAGATAGAGATGTAATCGTATATAACTAGGTCCATTCTGCTGCTGCACAATACTTGATACCATCTTAAAAAAGAGCAGAGGGAACAGTACGTATCTCCCAACATGGACGACTACCTGCGCAGCCGCGCTAAAAAGCGACAATGCTCCTTCGGGTGAAAAGAGGAAAGAGAGCGCCGCGCCAATTCCTATTCCAAATAGTATGCCTAACAACTTATTCATTATCTTCTACAATAATCTATCCTGCGTTATACTTTCAACAGGTGCGCATTGCTTTAGGACAGATCAATCCTATTATTGGAGACTACAGCCATAATATAAGCATTATCAATACCTGCATACAGCAGGCCTATCAGAAAAAGGCCGATATTATCGTATTTCCCGAGATGGCGCTATGTGGCTATCCGGCAATGGATCTGTGGCAGGAGCAGAATTTTGTTGAGCAATCCCATAGAGCACTACATGCCGTTGCCACTTCAGCGCCCCATGATCTCTACGTAGTAATTGGCCATGTTGCCGCCGGAAAAAGAAAGGTGCGTAATATGGTAAGCGTGCTCTATGATGGTCGGGTTATCTTTTATCAGGCCAAGAGCTACCTTCCCACCTACGATATATTTGATGAAGAGCGATATTTTGAACCTGCGCAAGAATGGGGATGTTTTCAAGCGCAGGATAAACGAGTGGCCATTGCTATCTGTGAAGATATATGGGGGGAACATTATCGCCATATAAGCGTCTCTGATCCCCTAGCACAACTTATGGGGTATAACCCCCATATACTGCTGATCCCTTCGGCATCTCCCTATTACTACGATAACATGCAAGAGCGCTTTTCTATTGTACGGCAGATTGCTCAGCGTCACAGGCTCTTTGTGGTTTATGTTAATTGTGCGGGTGCCAATGATTCTATAATTTTTGATGGCCATTCTATGGCCATAGACCAACAGGGAGCGATAGTAACCCTTTGCGCGGGCTTTGCCCCAGATTGCGCCGTAGTTCATACTGAGCAACCACCCCCTCCGACAGCCCTGCATGCCCCCTCTAAAGTAGTAGCCAACCATCATGCGCTACAGTTGGGTATTCGAGATTATCTGAATAAGAGTAACTATCAACAGATACATCTAGGGCTCTCGGGAGGAATAGATTCCGCAATAGTATTGGTCCTGGCAGTGCAATCGTTGGGAAGCAAATCGGTGCAGGCCTTTCTTATGCCTTCGAAATTTAGCTCGCCAACTAGTTTGCATGATGCCCAAGCCTTAGCTACTAACTTAGGGGTCTCGCATGATATTCTCTCTATAGAGGAGATAAAGGCCTGTATCGTGGATACCATTAGCCCGCTCTTTGGAGGGCTAAAACAAGTTACAGATGAAAATCTTCAGGCTCGTATTCGGGGGGTACTGCTTATGGCATATGCAAATAATTGTGGCTCACTTACCTTGGTTACCGGCAACAAGTCGGAATTGGCTACCGGCTATTGTACGCTCTATGGTGATACTGCCGGCGCCCTGGCGCCCATTGGCGATCTCTATAAAAGCGAGGTCTATCAGCTGGCGCTCTATATTAACCAGCAAGAACAGCTTATTCCTGAGGCTATTCTTACCAAAGCCCCATCGGCTGAGCTACGTCCCAACCAGCGTGATCAGGATTCTCTCCCCGCTTATGAAGTGTTAGACGGTATACTCCGGTTGTATATTGACGATCTATGTTCGATTGATGAGATAGTAGCGCAGGGATATCCGCGTCACACTGCCGAAGAGGTGCAACATTTGGTTATGTCTGCTGAGCATAAGCGCTATCAATATCCGCCAGTGCTCAAGCTTTCGGCGCGCACCTTCGGTATTGGTCGGCGGATACCCATTGTAAAGCGCTTCACCAGCCCTTAGGCCATTATAACGAATAGCTTTATCAAAACCATGCTCCAATGCCGCTCTGGTAGGCTAGGTTGACAGCTATCTCTAATTTATGCTATATACAATCGGTGAGGAAATATCTATTAATATCTTTCTTTCTCTGCACCATCTCTCTGTGGGGAGCGCCATACTCGTATCTTTTAGTTGGCGCAAGAGGCTCAATCTTTGTAAGTCATGATGGCCAGCAATGGGAGGGAGGTGTTACTCCCACTGACAAACATCTTATATCGGTAACCTGGGGCGCGCCAGGCTATGTGGCAGTAGGGCTCAACGCTACCCTTTTGCATAGCGCAAATGGTCAGCGTTGGCAGAAGATTGAGGTACCGACCTCCCGTAATCTTATTGGTGTCTGCTATTGTAATAACCGTTACTATGCGGTGGGCATGTGGGGTACAATTCTGCAAAGCGCCAACGGTACTCAGTGGAAGAAAATTGATGCGCCTACTAATCGACATCTGGCATCTATTCTCTACAACGGAAAGCGCTTAGTCATTAATGGAGCCAGTGGTACCATACTTACTAGCCAGGATGGCACGCTATGGGAAAAGAGTAAGGCTGTTACCCGTCAGCATATTATAGATATGGCCCAACATGGGGGGCAGTTAGTGGCAGTAGGTCTGAATGGCACTATCCTAGTTAGCCCAGATGGATTGGAATGGCAGCGGGTTTCCACTCCCCATCGCGATCATCTAGTCTCAGTTGCCAGTGATGGCATTAATGTTGTTGTAGCGGCGCTCCATGGTACTTATTTTTATAGTACCAATCTAAAAAACTGGATTGAGGTAGAAACCGATGTGCCGCGTCATCTCTTGGGGGTTATTTACAATGGTCAGCAATTCGTAATAGCTGGCACTGGTGGGGCAGTGTTGCCTCTGGGAAGCAATTGGAGATGGGACACCAGCTATCTGGAGGATAGAAACCATATCCTAGATATTAGCTACTTCCCTGATGAGTAGCGCTATTTAAGCCCTAAGGCTCTTCTCATTGCGCCTTTATCTCTATGTTGCTGATATCAGGCATTGCCACATTATTTTCTGCTAAGCCAAGAAAGATCTCAAGGGTATATCCAATACCGGTTGCTCCCTTTCTGAGTGAGCGCACATAGCCTTGATCTTTTAGATCTTAAATTTTTTCCTTAAAAATCTTGCAGATACCTTGCAGATACAATGTTGTGGCATCACAACCCAATTGAGATATGCACTGGCTCTAAAAACTCATCTAGTCCCTCAATGCCCAGCTCACGGCCCGAACCACTCTGCTTAAAGCCGCCAAAGGGGCAGTTGCTGGTAGAGGGTACAGGGTCGTTGATACCGATACTGCCAGCCTCAAGCGATTCTGCCAAGTGAATAGCGCGGTTAAGATTCTGCGTATAGGCATAGGCCGCCAAACCAAATTCGGTGTCATTGGCCTTGTGGATGGCCTCATCATCGCTATCAAAGGGCTGCACTGGGGCCACTGGCGCAAAGGTCTCCTCTCGCATACAGAGCGCCTCTTGCGGCACATCGGCCAACACTGCGGGCGAAAGATAAAAGCCTCCCTGATACTCACCAGACATAGTAAGACGCTCGCCTCCACAGGTTATATGAGCGCCATGCTGTGTAGCATCTTCGATCTGATTAAGGGCATGTTTCAGTCCCTTCTCGCTCTCTAGGGCACCTACCTCTACACCCTCTTCAAGACCATATCCCACCTTAAGGGCTTTAATGGCGGCAGTGAAACGTTGTATAAACTCGTGGTAGATGGGGCGCTCTACATAGAAGCGGTTCGCCGCCACACAGGATTGCCCAACATTGCGAATTTTACCTCGTACCGCGCCCTCAACAGCACGCTCTATATCACAATCGGCAAAGATAAGCACTGGCGCCTGACCTCCAAGCTCTAACGCCAATTTTGTGATTGACTCTGCCGATGCGGCAATAAGTTTTCGGCCCACTGGTGTAGAGCCGGTAAGACTTACCTTGCGGCAGGCGGGATGGTCCATAAAGGCTTGACTGATAGGTCCGGCCGAACCAAGAATCATCTGGTAGGCATTGGAGGGCAGCGCAGCTTGCTGGATACACTCGGACATTACTGTGCAGGCCAAAGGGGTCTGTCGAGCCGGGCGCAATATTACCGTACAACCGGCTGCCAAGGCGGGCGCTACCTTGCGAGCCGAAAGAGCTACCGGAAAGTTCCAGGGTGCAATGGCGCCAATCACGCCGATAGGGCGCTTCAATACCCAATGGCGTTTACCCTCTACCTGATGAGGCACAATACGTCCGTAGGCTCGCCGTCCCTCTTCCGCAAACCATCGAAAATGATCAATAGCTAGATCAATCTCTGCATAGGACTCAAAGAGAGGCTTGCCATTCTCAATAGTTAACAGCTGCGCCATCTCTGCGCGGCGTTTGGTCATTTGACGGCAAATTTCCAAAAGAAAATCGCCTCGCCGTATGGCCGGTAGCTGACTCCAATGTTCAAACTCTTCAGCTGCTCTATCAATGGCAGCTACAGCCTCTTTTCCCTCTACACCGTATACGGTGGCGCAGGGCTTTCCCTTACCAGGGTCAATTACCTCATAGCTCTGTGATCCCCTGACCCATTTTCCATTCAAATATGAACAGTAATACTCTTTCATTGTGGTACCCTCTTCCAATCGTCTAAAAATTTTTTTATTCCAGCATCGGTAAGTGGATGATGGTAAAGCTGTCGCATAATTGATAAGGCCATGGTACAGATATCGGCGCCAGCTAGGGCGGCATTTTGCACATGAAGCGGAGTGCGTACTGCCGCAAAGATAATCTTCGAGGGAAATTCATAGCGATCCAATATGAGCCGAATGTCGTGGACCAACTGCAATCCCTCATGCCCTATCTCATCTAACCGACCTACAAAAGGGCTAATATAGGTGGCGCCACACTTCGCGGCCATTAATGCCTGCGGTAGCGAGAAAACGGTAGTCACATTGGTGCGAATACCCTCAGCGCTTAATGCCTTTACCGCCGCTAGCCCCTCCTCGGTTACTGGCACCTTAACCACCACATTATCAGCAATGGCAGCCAATATCCGCGCCTCTTTTAGGATTTCATCCTGCACAAGCGCGAGCACCTCTAAACTAACCGGCCCTTCAACCATCTGGCATATTGTGGGATAGAGCTCAGAGGGTGAGCGGGCCGCGGCTGCCACATGGGTAGGGTTGGTAGTAACCCCATCTAAGATGCCCCATCGCTGGGCGGTGGCAATCTCTTCTATTTTGGCACTATCCAGAAAAAACTGCATTCTCTATCATAGCATACTACAATAAAACTGCATAGAGAAAGATATATAGAGAAAATATATAGAAAAAAGGAAACTAGAGAGTGCCCCTCCTCCCACTCCCAAAACCTTTTTGCGCAAAAAACAGGGAAGGAGTTTAACCCTTCCCTATCCTATTGGAACCGCGCTTCTCTACCTCTGTCCCTTTTGCAACTATCTGCTATTGATAACGGATTGCATAAAGAGCATCAGCGGTCCTTCCCACCATATAGAGGGTGCTACCGATGGCGGCCAGGCCGATTGGGGTGCCTTCGCCCACGCCAAATTGGTTGGCCATGCCCACCCGGGATGCTATACCGGTAGTAGGGTTTAGGGTATAGAGGACATCGTTGCGCTCTCCTACCATATAAAGGATGGTGCCGATGGCGCCCAGGCCGTTTACTTGATCTTCGCCCACGCTAAAATCGGTTGCACTTCCCACCCGGGTTGCCCTACCATCGTCGGCAGTCCCATCAGCGGGATCAATGTTGAGGGTATAGAGTACATCTGCTGTCTGTCCCACCATATAGAGGGTGCTATTGATGGCGGCGAGGCCGGCTGGTTGTCTTTCGCCCACGCCAAAGCCGGCAGACTGACCTCCTACCTGCATGGCCCTACCATCGTCGGTGCCATCATCAGGATCAATGTTGAGGGTATACAGGACACCATTAGTATTTCCCGCCATATAGAGGGTGCTGTCAATGGCGGCTAGGGCGACTGGTATTCTTTCGCCCACGCCAAAGCCGGCAGACAGACTTCCCACCTGAATTGCCATACCATCGGGGGTACTATCATCAGGATCAATGTTGAGGGTATACAGGAGATCAGTATCTGCTCCCACCATATAGAGGGTGCTGTCAATGGCGGCGAGGTCGAATGAGCCGGTTTCGCCCACGCCAAATTCACTTACCATGCCTATGCGGGTGGCCTCTCCTAGGGCTACCTGCTCACAGCCTGTGCCAACTGCATCAGGGGTGCCATCCAGTCTATAGAGCAGATTACAGCTAGCACAGCGGGTTTGCCCGGCTGTATCAGTGGTGCCATCAACCGGGGTGCCGTTTTCGCAAAGATAGCGAGGGTTTGCGCCACTTGCACCAGGGGTAGCCGGACAGGCTACCAATACTACTAGGGCCACCAATACCATTAAGGCGACCCCCAGGGTGCCCCACAGTACCCTCCCCTTAAGCGGGGAATGCGAGGAGCTGTGGTTCTCTCTCTGGCAAGTCTTAAGAGCGCTTGCTGTCTCTTTCTCTCCTAAAAGGAAAGAAATTGGATTATGTAATATCATTACTATAATCCTCCTTATTTATATTTATTTGGTAGGCACAAAATGAACTATGGCTAGGGGAGAGGAGCATAGCTTCCCTCCGCATAGCGCAATATAGCCAACTGGTACATTACCATAGGTATAAGTATACCCTATTGGGTATATTAATGGCAAGGCTTTTTTTTTAAGAAACCTGAATTAAACCCCAAATGCACCACCTCTCTCTCCGACAATAGATGCAACGGAAAACTGCGCCTCTGCTTACAATAAAAAGTGCCATGAAAATAGCAATGACTGTTGAATATGGAATGAATAATTAGATATGGAATAGAAAATAAAAAAGGCCGAGGGCTTACGACCAAACGCAAACCCTCAGACCAATATGCTTAGAACATAAGCTCCATGCAAACTATATACAACATAATAGTACCGGATATAACAGTATGTGTCAAGTTTTTTTAAAAATTTTGTAAAAGAAAGTTGAAAATGTCACTGCTCCTCCAGATATGCTGGAGGATTATGCAAGCAGTAACACTATATGTGAGTACCATAGAAATACGATATATGCACGCCGGTATCCGGTTTGCCACAGGAACGACCTCAGCGAAAGATGAGGCAAAGCGCTGCGGGGTAACCCTTAGGCATATGAGGAGGCTCTTTAAGCGCTGGAAAGAGGGGAGCGAGGGGGCGCTAGTGCATCGCGCCCGAGGTCTCGTCCGGCCCTCGAAAGATCACAGCTGGAGATGATGGAGGTGGGAGTCTATGAGTAATGTGTGGGAGGATACCGCTGCCCTATAAAGGAAACGCATTAGCCATGAAAGAGGGAGTATATGTATTTTCTATGGCTGCGTGACATTATTATTTTTCTTTAGGGTGACATTTTCGTCCTTGTTTGACGTCATCATAGATTTACTTGACATTTTTTAGATAGCGCTTAATACTATTATTGCCCGGTGATTATTGCGACAGGGGTACACCCGTTCCCATACCGAACACGGAAGTTAAGTCTGTCAGCGCCGATGGTACTGCTTGTGCGGGAGAGTAGGTCATTGCCGGGTTTTTTTATATTTTGATACCCCTCTATTGTCCAACCATTGATCGCCGCGACATGACCGCGGTGTTAGAATGTATGGTCGATAGGAAGTTAACGGCTGCATCGGTTACCTCCCAATGTGTAGCTGCCTTCTCAGAATATTTAGCATGTGCTGGAGGAATAGCCCTCCGAGAGCGACAGAGCGCTCTTGATGTCATTGGTTCGCTTTTGGCAGAGCGGGCTATCCAAAAAATAGTAACCAGTCCCCTTACACCCTTTCCATTATTGAAATGGGCCGAGAAATGGCATATACAATGCGATCTCCTACCTCTCTCAAAGAGGAGTGCATTGCCCCGAACGCTCCATACCGACCCATCAGCGGCACTGTTGTTCAGCGCTACTCTAGGATTGCTGCCCAATGTTGAGAAATTGGCTGGCGCTTACCCAATAATAATAGAAGATATTGGAGAGGGATTGGGCGGTAGCTATAATAATGCTCCTATAGGCAATATTGGTAACTACCTTATGGTATCATTAGAGGCGCATAACATTATTACTGCCGGCGGCGGTGTTATGCTACTAGCGCGCGGTCGCACTGAGCTTGCAACACTTAAACGCCTGGCTAGCGCACTCCCTCCGGATAGCTTCCTTTCGGATCTGAATGCCGCTCTGGCGCTTACCCAGCTGAAACGAATAGATGATTTTGCGCGTCGCCGCCGGACTATCTATAGTCGCTATCGCCGAGCGCTACCGAATAGCCAATGGAGTTTTAATATTCCTCGAGGTGTCTTTATTGTCCCAGCAGCCTTTCCCATTTTGCTGCCCGGCCCACCGCAAGAGACAATCGATTATGCCGCTAAATATGGTGTAGAGATGCAATTAGCCTATCAAGAATCAGCTCTGGCACGTAATCCGGCGCTCTTGCAGAGGCAAACGGGGTTAGAAGATGCCAACACCATAGTGCTGCATACCATTCTTGCTCCACTCTACCCAACACTCAGCAATACTGAGATTGAAAATGTAGAGCGGGTTATTCGTACCCTACCCTAAGGCAAGCTTAGTTATCTTCACTGTTCGTTAGCTCTATCTTCGGTCTCAACCGGCTCCGCGGTCTGCTCTGGATTAGGATCTTCTTCAGGATTAGGATCTTCTTCAGCATTCTCCTCATCATCTGTATTGGACGGTAGCTGCTCTCTTAATTGCGCTATAGCAATATCGAAGTCCATGTATATCTCCTCTACCTCCTTTTTTTGGAGCAAGAATTCATGGTCATAGAGCATTAAGAGTTGTGACTGATCCAGATAGCCCGCCTCAAGGGCCTCATTTAAGCGCTCCAGGCCATTCTGTGGTTCACCAGCTGCGGTAAGCAGGATATAGGCCAGCCGAAAACGGGCCAGACTATAGTAATCACTATCCTCTTGAATCTCGGCATAGAGTGCCAGCGCATCATTGTAATGCTGAGCCTCCTCCAACACGGAAGATGCCTCAATGTGCCATTCAGGGTTTACTGAGTCCCCCTCGGTAAGGGAGCGAGCCAACTGAACTATAAGCTCTTGGAGATCATCATCGGTGGGGAGCGTTGCATCTCCATCTTTGGCTAGCTCTACAATACTATCTTCACTACTATCCCCAATAGCTACAATGTCACCTGTATCATCTGGGCTATCTATGTCATCTGGGCTATCTATGTCATCTGGGCTATCTATGTCATCTCCACTAACATCTATTTCTCTTGATAGATAGCTCCTTAGGGCCTGCATATATCCAAAAAGCAATTCTTGGTCATCAGGATCAATTTCATAGGCCTGCTGAAAGAGCACTAGGGCTTCGTTATTATTGCCTTGAGAACGCTTAATCAGAGCCAAATTATTAATGACCCGCAATCGTGCGGGATCCTGCTCTAGAATACTGTTATAGAGCTCTGATGCTTGATCGGTGTTACCTCGCAAAAAGGCCAGATAGCCAATACTCTCCTGAATAAGGAGATTATCGGGATCGGCAGCTGCTAACTGTTGAAGATGCTCCTCTGCTTCGCCATAGCGCTCTAAGCGTATATAGGCAAATGCCAAATTATATTCAGCGCTATACAATCGTGGATTTATTGCTAGTGATTTAGCATAAAACTCGGTGGCCCTCTCAAAATCACCCTGCTCGTAGTAGATATTGGCAATATTGTAATACTCCTCGGCAAATTGATTCTCAGTAACTGTAGTACAGCCAGTTATCCCTATTAATAGTGCCCCCACCCACCACCATGATAACATTTTGCGATACATTCAGAATCTCCTATTTACGCAATACTATGTTCTCTATCATCCGAATTTGAGAACGATAAAGATTGGCAATATTTGATCCATAATCAGCAATAAGCTGAATAATATTGCGGGGACTCGACTTAGGATCGGTTCCATTAATACGATCTCCCGCATCCCCTAGCCCCGGCATAATATAGGCCAATTCATTAAGGGCGGGATCCATCCACAGGGTATAGAGATAGACATTCTCTCTACAGCGGATAAGACGCAGCGCTCCGGTGAGACTGCTAATTACATTTAATACTAGATAGGAACGGGGAACAATGCCCCGTCTCTGGAGATACTGAATAATGGTATAGACGCTACCAGCGGTAGCATTCATGGGATCAGCAATAATTACATCTGCGCCATCAAGATACTCCGCATTGAAGTAGCTACGATTTAGATTAATCACATAGTGCAGCTCTTGGCTATTAGTAGTACGCCGCTTCATATCAAAAAGCGCAAAGGGAGTTACCTTGCCGTAAGAGGAATACTCCTCTATCTCTTTAGAGACAATCATTGAGGGAAGTAGCGCCCCTCGTAGGATGACACACATTGCCACATTATCAATATCCTGATCTATGTCGGGTATTTTATGTACCGCATAGTTTTGGAGAGGAGTGGAGACCGGAGTGGAGACAATCAGATGGTTTTTGGATTCTCGCGCTGGCTCAGCAAACACTAAATGAAAGAGCAGCTCGTAGGATCGTTGAATATAGTAGATAAACTCAGCATGCTGCGTGGTGTGGTTTCTGAGTTTGGAGATAACCCGAGAGGCCTCACCATGAATAGAGGGAGGAGTCGAAAAGGAATAGACCTTAATTCTTTTATTCTGACTCACAATCTGCCTCATACGCCGTCCCATTTCGGCATATTGCTCTACCAATGATTGAGCTATCTCTGACTGACGACCCTTATCCTCATAGGCCGGGAAGAGCGCCAAGGTATTGTTGTAAAGGGTACGAAGTGAGTCAACAAGCTCCAGATCTTTAGGAGATAACAGATCTTTTAGGCTGCCGCTGTTACAGGTAAACTCGGTGGCATTATTCATCTATTATCTTATCTCCTAGGGGAATTGAACCCCTGTTTCCGGGATGAAAACCCGGTGTCCTGACCACTAGACGAAGGAGACCAGCATGTACACTCCTCAACATCCCTATATTGATCCATCTCAAAGCTATTACTGAAATAGTATATCTGCAGGCCGCTTACCCTGGGCCGCACAGGAATCGAACCTGTGACCTCCGCCTTAAAAGGGCGTTGCTCTACCGGCTGAGCTAGCGGCCCCATATACATTGCCATAGCAATTTGCGGTATGCCAAAGTACATCTCTTTATTGTCCGCTATTGTAGCACAGTAGTGCCTGGTATATCAAGTGCCAAAGATGCTTGGGCCGTAATTGTGGTCGCAGGCAATAGGATTGGTTGCTATGCCGGCTATCGTAGTTAGGATCTTTCAATAATCATAGGTCATGCGCTATCACCATAGTGGATCGGCGCGGAGTTAATAGTGAGTGAATTTCCACGCATGTGAAATAGCTGCGCAGATAGGCGGCCTCCTGGGTAGCCTGTTTTTTCTCTCCCTTGTAGGCAATAAGCGCTCCACCAGGCGCTACCAATTCAACCAGATACTGAACCACCCGCTCATTGAGTGGTGTAAGCGCCCGGAATATTAGACAATCAAATAGGCGTCGGATCTGCCTCCAATCACCTTGTATGATATGCAGGCTACGGGGAGCAATGAGCGCCTGTATATTCTGTAGGAAGGCGCAACGTTTGGCTGAGAGCTCAACTAACGTCATGCTGAGTGTGGGATCAATTATTGCCAGAGGAACTCCCGGAATGCCGTTACCACTTCCTAGATCGGCTACCTGGAGCCGATTTCGATCGCCCTTAATATTGGCCAAATAGGAGTAACCGTTTAACGCCTCATAGATGTGCTGCTCGGCCCCATCCTGCACCTCCCATTGAGGGCGTCCCATAAGATTAATATAGCTATTCCAGATTGCCAACTCCTTCAAATAGAGATTAAGCAGTCGGATATTTTCCTCACTCAGCTGGGCTGGTGGGAGTGTTGGGCAACTACTGTGCAATGTTTCCCGATTTAGCGACATTTTGTGGAGGGTGTGCGGCGGCTACTGTAGGAGGTATGCAGCATTAGTAGCGCTACATCGCTATTGCGCACTCCTGCTATACGGGCCGCCTGCCCAATAGTTCGAGGATTAATAGACTGAAATTTCTCTCGACTCTCGTTAGAGAGGCCGCCAATCTGGCTATAATCAAGATCCGGGGGGATAGTATGCGACTCCAACCGCTTAAAACGATTGATCTGTTCCTCCTGACGTACCACATAGCCCTCATATTTTATATCTAACTCTACCTGTTGGAGCCACTTAGCGTTGTATGCCGACAACTCATGCTCCATCTGGCAGAGATCTAATAATGAGATCTCTGGCATCCGTATCAGATCATAAAATGATTTCCCCACCAGGGCACCTTCTTTGAGAGTCTCTTTGCGCAGCTGCTCTACCCCTCTCATATTAAGGTGGTTGCTCTTCAATAATGTCTTAATCTCATCAATAGCAGCATACTTTTCACAGAACATCTGATAGCGCTCCTCAGAGAGTAGTCCTATTTCATGGGCCATCTGGCTGAGCCGCTGATCACAGGAATCATAGCGGAGCGCCAAGCGATGCTCAGCGCGGGAGGTGAACATACGATAGGGCTCCTGGGTGCCCAGGGTAACCAAATCATCGATCATTACCCCTATATAGGCTTCGGCACGGGAGAGTATCACTGGTGGTGCCCCACGGCAGGCGCGCGCGGCATTAATGCCCGCCATTAATCCCTGTCCAGCTGCCTCCTCATACCCAGAGGAGCCGTTGGTCTGACCAGCAATATAGAGCCCCTTAAGCATCTTAGACTCTAATGAGGAGTAGAGTTGTGAGGGGTCAATGTAATCATATTCTACGGCATAGCCGGGGCGCATAATATAGGCATGCTCTAATCCGCGGATGGTGTGGATAAAGCGCTCTTGCACCTCCTCCGGCATAGAGGAGGAGACCCCATTAAGATACATCTCTTTCGTCTTAAGTCCCTCAGGCTCTATGAATAGCTGGTGCCTATCTCGGTCGGGAAACTTAACCACCTTATCCTCAATGGAGGGGCAATAGCGCGGTCCATTACCGACTATTTTGCCAGAGTAGAGCGGCGAGCGATTAATATTATCTCTTATATAGGCATGAGTACGCCTATTGGTATAGGTTACATAGCAGGGTAATTGCGGTCTAGTCGCGACCTGCGCTTGGCGCGGCTCTTCAAAGGAAAAGGGCACAATTTCAGCATCCCCAAACTGCTGTTCCATTTTGTCTATATCCAATGAGTCGCGATGCACTCGCGCTGGTGTACCGGTTTTGAGTCGACCCAATCGAAAGCCACAGTTTGCCAACACTTTCTCTAGCCCCTGCGTTGCTGGTTCACCCAAACGACCGCCAACGGTTGTATATTCTCCAATAAATATTGTGCCATTCAAAAAGGTACCGGTGGTAAGTACCACCTTAGAGGCGCGAAAATGGCGATGGCGAGCGGTTATCACCCCCGCTATCTGCCGCTTATTGGATGTACAGATGAAATCAACTACCGTATCTTGAAAAAGGTACAGACGCGGTTGCTGCTCTAAGACCTCTTTGGCTCGCAGATGATAGGCTGGTTTATCGGCCTGCGCGCGGGGAGCCTGTACTGCCGGACCGCGGCTTCGATTAAGAATGCGAAACTGAATCATGGTATCATCAATGAGCCGCCCCATCTCTCCTCCCAAGGCATCTATTTCGCGGACCATGTTACCTTTGGCAAGACCGCCAATAGCTGGATTACAGGAGAGTTTTCCAATGGTATCTAGATGTTGGGTAATAAGTAGCACCTCTAGATCAAGCCGGGCCGCCGCTAAGGCTGCCTCAATACCAGCATGTCCGGCGCCAATAACAATTACATCTGCATCCATCTCAGTATTGTAAGTTATTCATCGGTATCAGACAACCAGCGCGCGCAGCAGCACCTCTTCAATCGCTTTGTTCCCTAATGAGGGCGCCAAGCGCTGTAGGTGCCGTAGCTCCGGCTGGCGGGGCGGTGCCACTATGCGAGGTATAAGTTGAGCTGCTGCCGCAGAGAGCGGTTGAATGTAAGCGGCGTGCAGAAAATAGCCGCCCCTTCCCCCACCATATTTACTATCGCCTACCAACGGATGGGCATGCGCCGCCGCCTGTGCCCGAACTTGATGAGTCTGTCCGCCTTTGAGAGTGCAGAGTACCAGCGATGCCTGCGCCGAGTGGCAGAGGGGGATGGTGGTGGTAGTTGCCTCCCGTGCCGCTGGGCTCTTCCGTTTTAGATCACTGAGGGCCACTATGCTACTATATCTTCGGTGGCTATCCCGTATTATCCAGTCATGCCATTTTTCATGGCTTTTACAGACTCCTTGTAGCAATGCTAGATAGCCCTTCTCTAACTGCCTCTCTCGCATGAGTTGGCTACCCTGTCGCGCACCCGGCAGACTGGCGGCAAAGAGCACTATACCGCTGGTATTGCGATCCAGGCGATGGAGCGCCGCCGGTCGGAAGCTGATTCCCCATTCATTTGGAGGCAGACTATTATGGAGCCAGCGCCGTATCTCCTCCTGACAGGAAGAGGAGCCAAAGAGCTGCGCTCCCCGCCATTTATGGAGCGCGATAATATGCGGACTCTGATACACAACAATGCCATAGCGCCTATCAAAGGCGAGCTGATAATTGCGAATAGTATCTTTTCCATCTTTTGGTTGCCATTGCGCCGCTATGGAAAGCGGTGCCCCTATCGAATTGGCAACCTCTATGCGGTCACCAACCTTAAGTTTTAGGTGAGGTTTAGCGGGAGCCCCATTACAGGAGATCTTCCCGTTCCGGATCAACCGGTAGATATGTGAAAGAGGAAGAGAGGGAAGTAATGCGCGTACTACTCTATCAAAGCGACGGTTGGCATCATTTTTTTGTACAATAAGGGTAGGCGCCATGGATTGTAGATCTACCCTAGGCGCTACACTTCAGATCAAGTATCGCACCGAGCCCAGCGGAGGTACCATTAGGGATGCTGCTATCATCACCGCCGGCTACTGTGCTGCCTTTGATACTGTCCTCGGAATGTTAAGAGAGAACTTCAACATTTTGCGAGAGAAGGGACTTGAACCCTTACACCCGAAGGCACTAGATCCTAAATCTAGCGTGTCTACCGATTCCACCACTCTCGCGCAAGTTATCAATGAGCCGTACAGGAATCGAACCTGTAACCTACAGATTAAGAGTCTGTCGCTCTACCAGTTGAGCTAACGGCCCCCACAAAGATACGCCCGACAGGATTCGAACCTGCGACCTGCGGATTCGAAGTCCGACGCTCTATCCAACTGAGCTACGGGCGCATACGGGGTGGATGACGGGACTTGAACCCGCAACAACCAGAACCACAATCTGGCGCTCTACCAGTTGAACTACATCCACCAGACTATAGCATAATAGAGATGAATAAGTGCTATGTCAATTGCCTCTCGGTATTCCTCTTCACCGATGATATTTTTGAGTAGCTAAATGTATACAAAATGTGTACAATTAGTGTGCACTAGCACTACCTATGAACTGGAGCAAGTATTACAGTCGTTACCTTAAAAACAACTTGTGTGAAAACTTGTGTAAAATAGATAAATATTTTTCTAAAAAAGACTCGCAAAATAGAGGTATGTATGCTATATTTTTAGGTGGTGGTCTATGTCTGAGAAGCAAGATGAGAGCATTGGAGGGGAGCAAGGTGGAGAGAGCGGATGGAGCGTAGAGGATGGAACGGCCAGAGAGAACTAGGATGAAGAGAGCTCTAAAAACAAGATTAGGAATAGGTGTGAAAACCAGCGTAGGAATGGCCCTTATCCTAGGAGCCACCATGTTTCTCATCACCTGCGGGAATCCCATAGCGGTATGCCTGGACCCGGTCACCGGAGATCCCTCGGTATGCGTCTACAGCTGTTCCAATGGCACCGCGGCCAGCGGAAGTCCCTCTAGTAATATGGAGCGTTGCGTTAGCTGTGAACCGGGCTTCAGCCTTTCCGAGGAGCGCTGTGTGGCGAATATCTATACCTGTAATAATGGCACGCCGGATAGCGGTATCCCCACTACCGCCGTTGAGGAGCGCTGTGTAAGCTGCGACGACCGCTACAAATTAGTTAGTGACCTCTGCCAAGCAACCCAATATACCTGTACCGGTGGTACCCCGGACAGTGGAAGCCCTAACGGAGATATGGATGAAGAGCGTTGCATCAGCTGCACTACAGCGGGAGTAAGTCCCGATGGCAATAACCGCTGCGCTACCAGCTTCGCTTATACTTGCATCGATGGCACTGCGGAGGGCGGCACTACCAGCACCCCCAACACCCAACGCTGCGTTAGCTGCGACAGCACCTACAAGCTGATCAATAACCTCTGCGATACCCACACCGAATATACCTGTAGCAATGGCAGCCCCTCAAGCGGCAACCCCGCGGGCAATAGCGATGTGGCACGATGCGCTAGCTGCAACAGCGGCTATGGGCTCAATGGAGCTAGCTGTGTAGCGACCGGCTCGGTGTGGACTCTCCTCAGCAGTAGTGGAACTACACAAAACCTCTTAGGCATCGCCTACGGCAACTCCACCTTCGTGGCGGTGGGGAATGGCGGTACCATTGTCAATAGTAGAAACAGCGGCACCAGCTGGAATCGCCTCACTAGCGGCACTTCGCAAGATCTCTATGACATCGTCTACGGCAACTCCACCTTCGTGGCGGTGGGCTGGAGCGGTACCATTGTCGCCATTGGCGACAGCGATATAAGATGGAATCGCCCCACTAGTGGCACTTCGCAAAACCTCCGGGGCATCACCTACGGGGGCTCTACCTTCGTGGCGGTGGGGAATGGCGGCACCATTCTCACCAGTAGCGGCACCATTCTCACCATTAGCAGGGGCACAAACTGGAGCAGCCAAACCAGTGGCACTTTGCGAGATCTCTATGACATCGCCTACGGCAACTCCACCTTCGTGGCGGTGGGGACTAGCGGTGGCATCTTCACCAGTAGCAACGGCACAAACTGGAGATTCCAAACTAGCGGCATTTCGCAAGCCCTCAATGGCATCGCCTACGGCAACTCCACCTTCGTGGCGGTGGGGACTAGCGGTGCCATCTTCACCAGTAGCAACGGCACCACCTGGACCCGCCGCACTAGCGGCATTTCACAATATTTCCTGGGCATCACCTATGCCAATGGTACCTTCGTGGCGGTGGGGGAGAGCGGCACCATTCTCACCAGTAGTGATGGCAGCAGTTGGACCGGCCGCACTAGCGGCACTTCGCAACACCTCCAGGGGATCACCTACGCCAACTCCACCTTCGTAGCAGTGGGGAATGGCGGTACCATTATCACTGCTCCATGAGCTAAAAGGATACCGGCAGTGTTGGGGAGGGAACAATGTTGGTCAAGCTAGGTTGGGCCATATCCGCAATGTAGGCGAGGATGCTATCCCTATTATTGATCTGGGGGCTGAGAGAGTTGCCCGCGCCAGATAGTTGTTGGTATTGCTCATATCTGTGCCCGCGTGGATAATAGGCCTTCAAGTGCTGAGAGCAGAACAATAGTGGCCCGCTAGGTCTAGCGATACCACATCTTGAGGCGATGTCCCCGGTGAAATGGGCTGATAATCTTCCCTTTATCGATCTGCGGGCTCCCCGCTAGCAGGGATAAGAGACACATTTAGTAATAGATTAGAGGGTGCTCCCATCCGCTTCGGCCTCCCCTTTTATGAGTTAAAGTGGGGAGGGAAGTTTTAATTCCTCCCGGCTGTTTTCTGGAATCCTGGCGTCGTAGGCCAATCTAGACAAAGATACCGACCGGAGGAGCATTAATAGCATTAATTATGAGGAATTGCGAGCGGATAGCTGTTGACTATAAGTCAGGATTATAAGTCAGGGTTATAAGTCAGGATTATTGGTCAGGATTATTGGTAGGGCTATAAGCCCTAGCCAGTTGGGCTCCTACCGCAGCATTGTGATAGACCAAAGCACAGTTAGCCTCCAAAGTGCGATTGTGGCTGAGCTCTGCCATACGCGCCAGCAACCACGGAGTAACCTGCTGGGATTGAATATTCTGCTCTTGTGCCTCAGCTAGCGCACTCTGCAGCAGGCGCTCTAATTCTTGGCTCTCTAGGGCCTGTTGGGGGGGACAGGGATTGGCTACGATAACCCCTCCCTGCAGCGCCATTTCCCATTTTGCAATAAGATAGTTGGCAATATCTGCAATGTGATCCATGCGAGCGGTAACTGCATGCGGGCTGCGTCGTGTGTAAAATAGAGGCAACCAATCGCAGCAATATCCTATTATGGGTATGGAATGGGTCTCCAGATATTGACAGGTTAATGCGCTATCCAAGATGGCCTTCGGCCCAGCACAGACCACCGCAATGTTATGGGTAGCTATTTGTGGCAAATCGGCTGATATATCAAAGGTGTGCTCTGCGCCATAATGCACCCCCCCTATACCGCCAGTTACCATTATCTTAATGCCGGTTAGGGCAGCTACGCTGATGGTAGCCGATATGGTGGTTCCCCCACTAGCCCCAGTAGTGGTAGCAATGGTCAACTCTCGCCGCCCCACCTTAAGTGGGTGGCTCTTTTGGGCTAGCGCAGCAATTTCTTGGTGGTTCATGCCTACGATAATAGTTCCATCTAGAATTCCAATGGTGGCGGGTATGACATGGTGCTCCCGGGCAATAGCCATACAGCGAGTAGCCACCTCTACATTGGTGGGGTGGGGCATGCCATGGGTAATAATGGCGCTTTCCAAAGCTATTACTGCTTTTCCATTGCGTAGCGCCTCTTCAACCTCCTTGGCAATTTGTATCGGAAACTGTGCCAATGTCTCTAGCTCCTCAACCGCGTATGGCTACGCTATCCAAAATGGATAATGCATAGCGCGCCGCCTCTTGGCAGCTCTTCTTTTGTAGCTCGGCATCTATAAGCGCCGCCATAATAATATCTCCACATCCAGTATCATTATCTGGAGCAGTAGATGAGGCTGCTAAATGCCCCTGCTCATTGCGGCTATGCCAATAGAGACCCTCAGTATTGGCGCTTACAAAGGCTTTCTCTACGCCCAGCCGATGAAGTTCGGCGGCGCAATCGGCGGCCGGCCTCTTTTTAGTAAGGATCTGCGCCTCTGCCAGATTGCTCTTAATAGTATTCACCTTGGAGAGAATAGTGAGAACCCGCGGCGCTTTTTGGGGAGAGACGGTATCTACAAAGAGCGGCCCCATTGAGCTATGGAGCGTTACTCTTTTTAGGGCTTCAATAGTTAGATTGGTGTCAACAAAGGTTATAGTGGCCTGCTGGAGCAGTGATTGATGCTTGGCAATGTACTGCGGGTCTATCAACTCTAATACCTGCATATCGCTTACCCCAAATTGGGTAGCGCCCTGCTCATTCTGAATTACAGAGTAGGTCGCCGCCCTATATTGATCCGATTGTATAATATGCGAGCAATCAATATCAAGCTTAATAAGTGATTGTAGAAGTATTTCGGTAAGCGCCCCGCTACCCACGGCGGTGAGCAAAAACACCTTACGTCCTAATTTGGAGAGATGACGAGCAACGTTGACTGCCACCCCGCCCGCTTTAATTTCACAGCTACCTGGCGCGCTCTCCCCAGCTGTCAAATAGACATCAGGACGGCATATAATGTCCACATTGGCCCCGCCTATTGCCAGGGCATCTAATTGCATTGCTCCCCCGGCTGGACTCGAACCAACGACCTAGTGGTTAACAGCCACCCGCTCTACCAACTGAGCTACGGAGGAATATCTAACTAGCGCTATGGTAAATCTTTCGCAATAACTGGTCAAGAGAATGTACACTCTCACTACCTATAAGAATTTTCTACGCCACCCTACCTAGCTCTTGCAGACATACCGATTTTTCTCACTGATCGCAACGCTACGATAGTCACCCCGTCAACATCTAGCGCAAAAAAATAGGGAAGGGTTAAACCCTTCCCTATCCTATTGGAAACGCGCTTGCCCTACCTCTGTCCCTTTTACCAGCTATCCACTATTGGTAGCGGAGCGCATAGAGGACAGCATTGCCCGATCCCACCATATAGAGGATGCTGCCAATGGCGGCGAGGCCTTTTGGGTAGTATTCGCTCACGCCAAAATTGTGTACATTCCTCACCCGGGTGGCCCTACCGGTAGTAGTGTTTAGGGTATACAGGGCTTTATCGCCAAAATCCACCATATAGAGGGTGCTGCCGATGGCGGCCAGGCCGCTTGGGTTGCCTGCGCCCACGCCAAAGCTGGCGACCGTAGTGCCCACCTGGGTTGCTCTACCGGTAGTAGTGTCTAGGGTATAGAGGGCGGTATTATAGGTCCCTCCCACCATGTAGAGGGTACCGCCAATGGCTGCCAAGCCGCCTGGTTCGTTTTCGCGCACGCCAAATTGGAATACATTCCTCACCCGGGTGGCTACACCGGTAGCAGTGTCTAGGGTATACAGGGCATTTTTGGTCTCTCCCACCATATAGAGGGTGTCGCCAATGGCGGCGAGGCCTTCTGGTTCTCTTTCGCCCACCCCAAATCGATTGGCAGTGCCCACCCGGGTGGCTACACCGGTAGCAGTGTCTAGGGTATACAGGGCCTCATTGATATATCCCACCATGTAGAGGGTGTCGCCAATGGCGGCCAGGTCTCTTGGGTAGCCTTCGCTCACGCCAAATCGGGATGCATTGCCTATGCGGACGGCCGCTCCCACCTCTACTCGGGCGCCTAAAGAAGCATCCCCGCCCTCCGGAGCTGCTGTTGTATCTGCAGCTGCGGTAGTTTCTTCAGCCTCTCCAAGACGAGCGCTGGTGCGAAGCGCCTCAAGATATGCATCGGCTGTGGTAATAAAATTGCCGCCGCTCAGAAAGAGTGGTTGCAATATCCCGCCCTCGCTAGCGGAAAAGGTATTTAGGTAGTTTCGGAGTCGTTCCACCTCCCGCTCTACTGCGCCAGAATTATTGGCCTGGACAGCATCTCGAATATTGTTGGTAAGCGAGAGATATTGATTCAACAAGAGATCCAGACGCTCCTGCTGCACTGCAAGCTCATTGTAATCCAAAAATGAGCGCGCCGCCTGACTTTCAAGTTGGGAGAATTCACTTTCCAACTGGCGCTGTTGTTGCACCGCAGCCTGTAGGGCCTCCTGCCCCCTCTGAAGCTCCTCGGCACTTCTCTGAAGCTCCTCGGCGTTTCTCTGAAGCTCCTCGGCGTTTCTCTGTTGTTGCGCATCATTGGTGTCGGCGACTATGCGCTCCCGCTCTACCTCTACATATTCCAAGGTACGCTGTTGGTTGAGGAGAGTGATTTGTAGGTCGGCAATTTGTTGCTGGGCCTCATCTTGAATTCTCCGGATTACCTGATTTTTATTCACATTACTAGGCGCTTCGCTGGTGTCTCGTAAATTGGAAAAGAGACGGGAGAGTATTTGAATCTCGGTAAATCGCTCAAGAAGCAGGAAGAGACTCACCAAAGCAATGAGAGTTGAGGGAATAATCATCATGAGCGGCAGGGTGCGGCTATTCTTTCTAGGGGCCGCGGATTCAAGCATACTGCTTTTGAGGCTGCTCTGTTTACTCCGTTGCGTCCGTATTCTAGCTTGAATGGCGCGATAGATCTCATCCAACTCGGCCTGATCGATGGCGAGGGTATAGCCCTGGGTACCTGATGCGCCCGGGGAGTGGGGAGTGGGGAGTGGGGAGTGGGGAGTTGGTGGCTTCTTATCTGATGCTTGTGCGCTCACACTAGCAAAGTATACACCATAAATGTATAGTGTGCAAGCTTTTGTACAACCTCATTATATATAAGAATTTTTTCTCTTTGTTTGGCAGGTTTATCCTCCTGGGCCATTGATATTTATTTACCCGTAGAGGGCCAACTCCCCTCTTTATGCCTCCTTAAAGGGCCATTTAATTATTAGATGTATATAAGGGTGTACAGGTACAGATGGAGGCTATTCTGCAATAGGCAAAAAAATAGCGCTTACTATTGGGTCAATATCTAAATCCGATTCAATGGCTGTCTTATAAGAGCATATTGACAGCTACGGCTGGATGTGGATAATTGAGGCATTATGAAATACCAGCCTGACCGGTATAGTAGATTATATTCTCTGGTGCTAGTGTGGTAGCCCTGAGGCGGCTTAGGGGCTGGCTCAGGACATATTGCCTGCTTGCGCTTTCGGCAGCGGCCCCTGGATTGGTAGCACAACAGCCCGGTAGTATTGAGATTCCTGAAGAGGAGACATCCCCAGTAGAGATACTGCGCTTTACCGAAGAGGAGGCGGTTGGTTTTTCGGTGCTTAATAATCTAGAATTGAAACGGGAAAGTCTTGATTTGGAATCATTGCGCCTCTCCGCAGATAGCTCATTCAATCTCTTCTATCCCACTGCCAATGCTAGCACCACCTTTTTGTTTCTTAATGAAGATCCAGGTCCGTTGGGCCCACAGAACTCTTTTGGCGCTACTCTGGATCTACAGTTGCGGATTGGCGCAGCGCAGGTTGTAGGGATAGAGCGAGCGGCGCTTAATTGGCGCTCCGGCCTTATTAGTTTTGACATGGCGCGTCAACAGCTCATTGCCAATACTCGTAAGGCATTTTACAATATTATTTTACTGCAGCAGAATATTGAAATTGCCCAAGAATCGTTACGTCTGACTCAAGAGCGACTAGCGCAGACACGCTTACGCTATAATGCTGGACTAATAGACAGATATGCGCTTTTAAGTGCACAGGTGGCAGTTGAGAATGCCCGCCCGCGGGTGATAGAGATGGAATCGCGCTACCGAGACTCCCTGCGTCGTTTTAATTTGGCAATTGGGGTGCCCTTAGATACCCCAGCCGATAATGTAGAATTGATAGGGGAGATTAATCCGCAGATATTTGCCATAAATCGAGACAAGATTGTGGTTGATATTCCTACCCTTAATCCCAGTTTGCAAAACCTGGCAATCTCTGAGGCTATTATTGCCAATAGTCTTAGTACCCACATCTCACAGTTTATTCCCTCGCTCACTTTGGGCTATCAGCTATCTCCTACCTTTAGAAATGATTTTACCGAAAACTTTGATATCTTTGAAAGTGATAATTGGGATATTGGTGGCGGTTTTAGAATTACCCTTAATATACCACTAGATCCGCTTATTCCCTTTTCTAGTACCTGGGTCAATATCAGCAATACTAGTCGCCAGCTAGAGACGGCACGCCTGCAGCAGGAGGAGAGCCGCAAGAATCTCATTATTCAGGCGCAATCACAAATTGATACCCTAGAGCGCGTTCAAGCCCTACTTAATGCCCGGGCGCTCAGTGTGGAGTTAGCCGAAGAGGCGCTACAGGTGGCCGATGAGGGCTATCGGGTAGGATTACGGGAGCTCCTAGAGGTACGCGATGCGCAAAACCAGGTCGATAGCGCCCGTTTTGAGTACCTTAATGAGCAATATAATTATATTGCCGCCCAAATTGATTTAGCTCTTCTTCTAGGTATTGAAGCGGCGGCGCTTACCAGCTATCGGCTTCAGGAATAAACTACTAGCGGACCGATGAAGAGAGGAGACATAGGCAGGGACTCTTCGGAGATTAAGCAGGTAGCAACTCGTCGCACTGGCGGCCGGCGCAAGCTATTGCTAATAGTGGCGCTTATTCTTCTGGCTCTACTGGGTTTTTTGGTAGTTCAGGGGGTACTACGCCGCCTCAACTCTGAAGAGGACAATAGCGCGCAGTTTGGTCGCAGCCCTCGGGAGGGGAGACAGCCAGAGGCGCGAGAGTTTGCAGTTACGGTGGTCCGGGCCATTGAGGGAGATTTGAGCGATATTATTAAACTCACTGGAGATGTGGTAGCTAAAGAGGAGGTAGAGATATTTCCAGAGATTACCGGCAAAGTTACCCGCATCAATATAGACTTAGGAGATTTAGTAAGAGGCGGTCAGACACTAGCGGTGGTAGATGCCTCCCGACCGGGGCAAAGTTTTGCGCCCAGTCCGGTGCGGGCTCCCATAGGTGGAACAATCACTAAAATATATGTTGATATTGGCGATACGCTCCAGGTTACTCAGCCACTAATACAGCTTTCGGATACCAGCCAACTCTTTCTTAAGTCCTCGGTGGCTGAGCGCTATGTCTCTAAAATTGCTGTAGGAAAAGAGGCCCTCATACGCTTTGAGGCGCTCCCTGGCGAACCGCAACGCGCTCGTATCAGTGAGGTAAGCCCGGTCATTGATACTCGTAACCGCACCCAAGAGATTACCCTCACCTTTGTGGAGGAGGATGATCGCCTACGCCCCGGTATGTTTGGCAGTGTGCAGCTGATTACTGAGACCAAAGAGGGCACCATAAAACTTCCAGCCGACTGTATCGTCAATCGCTTTGGAAAGGATTATCTCTTTGTAGTGAAAAACAACCGAGTAGAGCAACGCGAGGTGGCGGTCGGTATTAATGTTGATAATAAAGCGGAAATTCTGAGCGGTGTAGCTGCTGGAGAGTTGGTAGTCTACCGCGGTCAAACCATCCTTGAGGATGGTTCGGTCATACGGGTAGTAGATGAGATCTCCCCGCTGAGCGAAGAGGCGGCGCTCTAAACGCTCTATGGAGTGGCCTATGGCGGGCCTGCAATAGCGGGAAATATTGATGATTAAGACTGCGGTAGAGAGGCCAGTAACGGTTACCATTATTTTTGGGTTAGTAGTGGGTATTGGCTTCTATAGCTCTCTCTCATTGCCGGTAGACCTCTATCCGGAAATTAATCCCCCAGTGCTGCTGGTGCAAACCACCTATAACGCCGCCGGCCCCCAAGAGGTGGAAGAGAGTATTACTGTGCCCCTGGAGCGGGTCTTTAGTAATGTTCCTAACATTACCGAAATTCGCTCTATTTCGCGGGCTGAGACTAGTAATGTTATTCTCTCTTTTGAATGGGGCTATGATCTCAATGCCGCGGCAGATGATGTGCGGGATCGCTTAGAGATCATCAAGAGCATTCTTCCCGATGATGCTAGTAGCTCTCAGATATTTAAGTTCGATCCCAACCAGCTGCCGGTATTAGAGCTTAAGATATTTGGTGCGCGCAGCGCTGAGGAATTACTTCAAATTGCCACAGATAACATTATCCCTCGCTTCGAGCGCGTTCCGGGGGTGGCGTTGGTATGGGCCGATGGAGGAAGAGAGCGCATTGTGCGGGTAGAGATACCTCGCAATAGACTAGAGGCCTACAACCTTACCTTTGGTCAAATTGCCAACGCCATTCGCTCGCAGAATAGCCGCATTTCCGCCGGCTCAATCTCAGAAAGCAATATCGAATATCAAATAAGCACCGAAGGAGAATATCGTAGCATCTCCTCGGTAGAGGAGACCATTATTGCTAGCGGAAGCCCTCCGGCGCTTTTGCGAGATGTGGCCACAGTAAAACTAGACTATGAAGATGTAGAGGGGTATCTCTATATAAACGGAGAGCCTGGTATTCTTTTGAACATACAGAAACAGAGTGGCACTAACTCGGTGGAGGTAGTAGATCGAGTATTAGAGACACTTGGAGGGATCCGCGCTACACTGCCTCGCGGGATAGAGATCGAGGTCGCTTATGATAGCACCCAGATTATTCGCAACACTATCACCCAAGTGACCGGCTCGGCTCTCTACGGAGGGCTCTTAGCTATCCTGATACTACTCTTTTTTCTGCGCAATCTGCGCGCTACCCTAGTAATTGCTATCGCCATACCCATCTCGGTTGTGGTTACCCTGATGCTTATGTATTTTGCCAATCTTACCCTAAATATTATGAGCTTAACCGGATTAGCGGTAGGGGTGGGGATGCTGGTTGATAACTCTATAGTTATATTAGAGAATATCTACCGCCATCGGGAGCGCGGCGCCGCTTCGCAGAGCGCAGCCATATTGGGTGCTCGAGAAATGTTAAGGCCTATTACCGCCTCTACCCTTACTACTATCTGTGTTTTTGCCCCTATTGTGGCTTTCAAAAGCCAGCTAGAGATATTGGGAGTGCTCTTTTCTGATTTAGCCTTTACGGTGGTGATTTCACTTTCAGCTTCATGGTTTACGGCGGTCTTTCTAGTGCCTACCTTGGCCAGTGTATGGCTACCTATGCAGCTGGCCTCGGCTAACCAACCCAAACTTACCACCCGCATCTCGCATCTCTTTCGACGTCTCCAAGAGATGCTTACCAATGTCTATCGCGATCTATTGCTCTGGTCATTGGCCCATCGAGCGCGCACTATTATTATGCTGTGCCTGCTGTTGGTGGCCAGTTTTGCAGCAATCCCTATTTTGGGTTTTGAATTTTTACCTCCCGAAGAGGAGGATACGGTCACCATATCGCTGCGTATGCCGACCGGTACCGCGCTAGCTACCACCGAAGAGGTGCTCTATCAGTTGGAAGAATATGTAAAGGAGAATATTAGGGGCTATAGAGATCTGTTGGTTGAAGTAAGTGGGTCATCCTTTTTGGGTGGCTCCCAGTCTCATCGCGGTTCGGTGACCATTAATCTCCCCCCCTTTGAGGATCGAGTAGAGGATTTTGAAGAGATACAAAAGATCATTCGCCCCTTCTTCAACCGGGTTCCCTCTGCCACCTTCTTTTTTGGAGAGGGCGGTGGGAGTGGAGGCAGCCGACTCGGCTTTAATGCGCCCCCGATAGATATTATTGTCAGCTCCAATGATTATCAAAAAGCGCGACAAACTGCTGAACAGGTTCGAGATATCATATTGGAACATCCCGATGTGGTAGAGCCCGATGTAGATGTGGAGCCCGGTTTGCCGGAATTGGAGATATATATTAATCGAGAGCGGGCCTATTCCTTTGGGCTGAGTATGGAGAATGTTGGCAATGAAATTCGGGCTAATGTGGCTGGCATTACTGCCGGCACCTTCCGTGAGGGCGCCTCCAATTATAATATTCGACTTATCGCTGCTGAATCAGATCGCGACGAAATCCCCGATCTCAATGAGATTTATGTAGTGGGAAGCAGCGGCACCCGAGTAGCGCTGGCTAACTTTACCGAGTTTCGCAGATCAACTGGGCCGATAGAGATTAACCGTGAGAATCAAGCGCGTAGCGTGCATGTTACTGCCACCCTGGTTTCGGGGGCTCAGGCAGTCAGCGTCGAACCGCAACTCCTAGCCCGTATCCAACGTGAGATACCCGCCGAGGGGGATCTACTTATTACCTTTAGTGGCGAATATGCCGAATTGCAACGCTACTTTCTCCAATTTATTATTATTATGCTGATAGCTATAGCATTGGTCTTTGGTATTATTGCTGCTGAGTTTGAGTCCTTTCGAGATCCCTTTATTGTCTTTTGTAGCATTCCCTTTCTCTTGGTGGGAGTAATCATTATCTACATTATTGGTAGCGAGCCATTTAGCATGTTTGGTGCGGTAGGCATTGTGATGCTAGCCGGCATTGTGGTCAACAATGGTATTGTGCTGGTCGACTATACCAATTTGTTAATAAAGCGCGGCATGTCAGTAGGCGAGGCCTGCTTGCAGGGCGGCATTAGCCGCCTACGCCCCATACTTATGACCACCCTAACTACCACTCTGGGCCTTATACCTATTGCCTTCTTTCAGGGAGAAAATGCTACCCTAGTACAACCCATAGCCAAGACGGTAGTAGGGGGATTACTCTTTAATATGGTGGTTTCGCTCTTTCTGGTGCCTACCCTGAGCTCCTTAATCAAGCGGGGGAGGCGGGCATCAAACTAGCACACTGGCATTAAACTAAAAGGGAATTATATACCTAATTGTCCAAAAGTTTTTTTAAGAATTCCAAAACTTCTTTTTTTACTCTAGCAGAAGCTCGCCTGACTGGTTCAATGCTTGCTATCGCCCTTACTCTGCCTTTATCGTCAAAAGTAAAGTTATCTCTGTAAGATTGGTTGCAGAATTGGCACTGCGGTATGATATTGCCCTGCGCGTGTGGTTTAGCGGGGTCTTGGTGGGCTTCTTGTAGTTTTACTGTTTCTTGATACTGCCAATGTTTCTTGCCGTCCTCCGCGCCGCAAGTAGCGCACCTATTTCTATGAGCTTTTTTAATGTCGTCAAAATCTTTTGCGGACAATAACCTTGCCCGCTTTATGCCTTCTTGGTAGAATGCGGGAGATGGCTTATGTGGGTCTAAAAATCTATGATACCCTCTTTTTTTACCATCTATATTCCACCCGTCTCTTTTTAAGTGCCTTACTTGCTGGTCGGCGGCTAAACTAGGCAATAGTTCCGCTGTTATTCTTGATATTTCATTTTTGTCTATGTCTTTTTGTGGGTCTTGCTTGTATGCGTGATAGAGTATAGCAAGCCATAATTGCTTTGCTGTTCCCTCTGTGGGCAATTTTACATTGTATTTTTCAAGATGTTTTTTGTGCACTTCTTTTAATTCACCCCACGCTTTATTGTATATTTTGTACATTAACTCTTTTCTGTATTACTCCCAACATAGCGCCGTCTAGTTCATACCCTAAACATTTTCTGTTTTCATTCAATGCCGCAACCGCAGTTGTGCCAGTTCCTAGAAAAGGGTCAAGAACAGTATCGCCTGTTGAGCTAAATATCCTTATTAAATGCCTGCATAAATCAACGGGTTTTACTGTCATGTGTCCGTGTTTTTCTCTGGGTTTTTTGCAAGGTATTATATTGGCGGGAAAATAATCAGGTTCTATAAGCGGGTCTGTTACATCTATAAGTCCCGTTTTGTATTTAAGCCAATTATCAATATACCTTCCCTCTTTTGGCTTTTGCGCTAGAGCTATAAGCTCCATTCTTGGTTTTAATTGCGGAGTTTTACGCCCTCCTAGTTCTCTAATAATTTCTTGTTTTTCTTGTTCTGTTATATTCATTTTACGCACAAAGTGGTCTTGGGTAAACGCTTTGGGTTGCCCCTCATATCTCCATGCTATCATGTCTCTTATCTCAAACCCTACATTTTCTAAAGCTATTGCTGTTCTGTGCGCTAAACGGGCTTGACTAAAACACAGCATAAACCCACCCGGCTTCAAAACTCTAAAGCATTCTTTGCCTACCTTTGTTAGAAACTTTTGCAAGTTTACGCCCTGCTGGGGGTCAAACTTTTGTCCTGCGGGTATGCCACCTACAACGCCCTTTTTCACGCGGCTATGTAATTTTCTATTATCCCACGTGTTGTCCATGCCGTCTATAAAATAAGGTGGGTCTGTGAGTACAAGCGATATTTCCTCATCGGCAATTTGCGGCATTTTAAGGCATGACTTATTATAGAACCTGTAGCCCTCTCCTTCTACAACCCCTTTCCTCTTGGTGGTTCGCGTAACCGCCTTGCCGATTGTCGCAACGCTACTCATGCTACTAATTCCTTGTATTGTAATTGCTTGCCTTCCATGCCTTTAACAATAAATCGCATTTGCTCTATTGTGTTTGCTTTTCTTACGCCTTGCCGTGTCGCAAACTCATTAACGTAGCGTTGTAAATGCTTGTTGCTTATATGGTGGAATGTTCCGTGATACCCCCGTTTGAGCAACGCCCAAAAACTCTCTATGCCGTTCGTATGAGCCATGTCGTTAACATACTCTTTTGCGGAATGATTGACAACGCCATGATTGTAGCCCCGCAAGCCGATATACGAGCGGTGGTCATCGGTGTAGACGGTCGCGCCCGTCTCTACATTATCAGCAATAAATCTTTGCAAGGTTGGCGCGGTTGTATCGGTAGTAACCTTGCCTCTAATGGTCCCACTGCGCTCTTTTATTCCCACTACCGCCTGTTTATTGGCTACGCCTCTGCCTTGTAATTTCTTGTCGGCGTGTTTATTCTTTTCTTTCACGCCCATGTATGTCTCGTCGCACTCGACTATGCCCTTAAGTATATCGTCAGTTTCCCATGCTTTGCGTATGCGTTGCCCCAAATGCCATGCCGCTTTTTGCGTAATATCTAATTCGCTTGCTAGTTTAGTAGAGGCAACGCCCCTTATGCCTGTAGCCACCATGTATATAGCCATGAGCCACGTTTGATAATCTAACCTACTTGCCGCCATAACTGTGTTAGTCCGCACACTAAAACGCTTGCGGCAATCTTTACATCGATACGGCATTGCTTGGGTGCTTGCGCTTATTCGCAAACTATCACAATGCGGGCATCGCGTAGTATCCCCCCAGCGCCACTGCTCAAATTGCTTTCTAGCAGCTATATTATCAGGGTACATTTTCATGAATTGAAAAATGCTTATTTTTTCTCGGCTTGTATTTGTGTTATTCATACTTAATAGTATACATGTTTGATATAAATTGTCAAGTGTTTTTTGAGTTATTTTGGGCAATTAGGTATATAATTCCCAAACTACAATATAAAATGGCCACAGTTAATTAGGTCCCTCTGCGATTAAGAATATTCAGGTTATCTATTAAATGTCGGTTTTCGCTTAAGAGATAGATAGCGGTAGCGCAGGCCACCAATGTCAGCGCGGTTCTAATTATTAACTCGCCCCGTTTGCTCAGGGTAAGTTTGATTCCTAGATAGCTCCCTATGATGCTCCCAGCACCCATAAGTAGACCATATCTCCATGCCGGGGCGTTGATGCTTCCCAATAGAAAGAGGGAGGGCAGGGTGAAGCAGAAGATCAGCGCCACCTTAAGGGCATTGGCCTCTACAAGATTGAGCTTAAGAAAGAAATAGAGGGCGGGCATTAAGATAAGCCCCACCCCAATTTGTAGAAAGCCGCCATAAAAGCCGATAGCTACAAAAACCGGCGCATACATTAGCCATGGATAGGGCTTGTTAGAGAGCACCTTTTTTTTGGAGTGGCCAGGCTTAATGTAGAGAGAGATCACCAATACAATTACCAAAATGGCCAACACAACATTAAAGCGACTGTCCCGAATGGTACGAAAACTCAGTGAACCAGCCAACGCGCCCAGGATAGTCGGTATTACCGCCTGAATAAAGGGCAGAAGCCGAATGGTGCCGCGGCGCCAATATTGCCAAGTGGCGCTGGCAGAATGCAACAAAATGGGTATACGATTGGTGGTGTTAGCTATGGCTGCCGGAAGTCCTGCCAAAAGTAGTATTGGAATAGTAAGCAGCGACCCTCCACCGGCAATGGTGTTAATAATGCCTGAGACCACCCCTAAGAGGGGCATTACTATATATTCTGCATAGCCCGGCATATCTTATTGTGCTTAAGTATAAAGAATTTTTACAATTAATTATATGCAATCGGGAATTATAGGAAAAACCTTTCCCTGCACCCCGGCCATTATCAGCTTATAAGGCACACAATAGATAAGATGGAATTGATTCTTATATTAGATTCATTGATAGCTACGGTGCTGGGCATCATTGGTGGGGTATGGCGTGCAGAGGCACGCTTTGAAAAAACTAGGCAACGCCCTTGATAGGCTAGAGAAGTGCTTTGCTAATTGGATTAGCCGCCTTGAAGGAAAGTTAGACAAATTATTGCAACGCAGCTAGCATGCCATAGAGTATAGGAACGGCTAGCAAACGGCAGGAGGTTCCCAACCTTCCCCTTTATGCAAAAATTTTCGGGAGCGGGAGTTAAGTTATCTGTCTCTTTATTTTTCTATAAATATATACAATGTTAGTTACCTGACATACAATAGATATTATGTCAGATACTATCTCGGAGCATGCTATAGCGCCCCTCCACCGTATTAGGGCGGAATATGAGCCCAAGCTACCCCCCATATTTCTTCAGAAAATAGATAGCATAGTGCTTAAAGAGGGCGCCACAATAGACCCTGAAAGAGATAGCGAAGCGCTTGAGAAGCTCTTTCCCCATAGCTGGCATATGCCTGAGGTGGGGTTTGTAACCGGCAATAATTCTCATCTAAGCCGTCCCCGCACCATTGGGGCTATTCTCTCTGGTGGCCAGGCGCCCGGGGGGCATAATGTTATTTGTGGGCTGCGGGATGCTATGCAACAGGCTAGCCCACAATCCAAGCTGTATGGTTTTTTGGGTGGGCCAGCGGGGCTGCTTCAGGGAAAATATCAAGAGATAACCGCCGCTCACTCGCGTGCCTACCGCAATAGTGGCGGTTTTGATATGATTGGCTCTGGACGAACCAAAATAGAGAGTCCGGAACAGTTTCGGCAGACTGTTCAAGTATGTAGACAGCTGCAACTAGATGCGCTATTGGTCATCGGGGGCGATGACTCCAACACCAATGCGGCGCTGTTGGCCGAATACTTCAAGGCTGCGCAGCAACCTACCGTAATAATAGGAGCGCCTAAGACCATAGATGGTGATCTTAAAAATCGCTATGTAGAGCTCTCCTTTGGTTTTGATAGCGCCACCAAAACCTACAGTGAATTAATTGGTAACATCTGCCGCGATGCCAAGTCAGCTGGCAAGTATTGGCATTTTATTAAGCTTATGGGTCGCTCAGCTTCACATATTGCATTGGAGTGCGCCCTGCAGACCCACCCCAATATCTGTATTATCTCTGAGGAGGTGGCACAGCGCCAAAAGAGGCTGACAGATATTGTGACCGACATAGTAGATGTGATAATAGCCCGTCATACTCAAGGAGATCACTTTGGAGTAGTCTTGGTACCAGAGGGCCTAATAGAATTTATACCGGAAATTGGTAAACTCATCGCCGATCTAAATGAGATATTAGCTACCCATAATCAGCATCTTGAGCAGCTCCGTACCTTTGAGGAGCAGGCTGAATTCATTAACCAGCAGTGCGACATGGAGAGCTCCTACGCCTTCTCCTCGCTTCCCTTTAGTATTCAGCGCCAGCTGTTGTTAGATCGTGATCCTCACGGTAATGTGCAGGTATCGCGCATTGAAACCGAACAGTTGCTTATTGATATGGTTCGCGCTAAACTCCAGCAGTTGCAAGATAAGGGGGGCGAGAAGCTACCCTTTTCTGCCCAGCATCATTTTTTTGGCTATGAGGGACGTTGTGCCTACCCCACCAACTTTGATGCCGATTATTGCTATAGCATTGGCTATGCGGCGCTCTATTTGATGGCGCAGCAATACTCGGGATATATGGTTACCGTCCGCAATCTTAAGGCGCTGGATCGCAATGACTGGCAGCCCGGCGCTATTCCTATTGTGGCAATGATGAATATCGAACGGCGCCATGGTCAAAACAAGGCGGTAATACAGAAGGGTCTGGTGGATCTGACCTCCGCCTGCTTTCGGCACTTTAGCCAACAGCGGGGAAATTGGGCCCAGAATAGCGACTATCGCTATCCGGGGGCGGTGCAGTATTTTGGCCCCCCTGAAATCTGCGATGGCACCCCGCTAATTATTGGAGAGAGGTCATAGAACATAGAGAGATTATAGCGAGATAGCTATTGGCGATGCACAATAAAGAGTTTAGAACGAAAAAGAAATAAACGAGAATACGGTGAATAGCCTTCAGATTCAGATTAAGCAGGGTGATTGTTTTAGTCTAATACCTAGATTAAAAAATGAGATAATCGATTCGGTAATAACCGACCCGCCATATTTTATACATGGGTTTAATTCCGCGTGGTCCCAAGAGGACATATGGATCCTAAGCAACCCCTAGTGTTAGATAACATTATTCCTCAGCGTCAATTGTACAATAGTTATTATAAAGATTTCTTTTCATTTGACAAATATGGAAGAATAAAAAGGCATAATAGGTAGCATGCCACGATTCTTATTAAAAGATATAACTTACATTAAGAGCCACAGTGATACCGCCCGGTAGATCAATATGATAGGTATCCTGTGTCTCGCCCAGTTGCACTGCCGGGAAGAGCGCAATCGAAAGACCAGTATAGGGTTGCCATACTATTCCAGTAGTTATTAGCGCCGAAAGATCAATAGGCGAGAATATAGTCCGCAGAAAGATTTGAAATCCTCCAGAAAGCGAGAGTAGAACCTCGGGGTAGAGAAAGAGCCCATAATTTACCGTGCGGGGCTGTTGGGTGGCGCTGAGCGCCTGTGCCTCCCAGAAGCCTCCCGGTGCCCATAGGCTCTCTAGTCGTAGAGAGAGCGAGCTATCACCTTCTAAATCGATAATATGCAATAGGCCCAAGCTGATTTTCCAACTCTCCCAGATGCGCTGCGCCACATCGGCCGCGTGGCTCTCTACCACAAAGGAGCTAGAGAGATACCAGTCTATCCCTAAATTGCCCTGCAGGCTGAGGGCCGGAATGTGCCGCGATTGTTCAGCCCGAAAGAGGTAGGAGAGTTCACCCTTAATGTTGGCCACCTTACCCTGCACACGTAGCCCCGCCGCCAAATTCTCCAGTGGGGCATTAGTCAATACCGAAAGCGGTGGAAGCAGCAGCGGCTCTATAAATCCAAAACGCCCCAATGGAAAATAGCCAGCTAGGAGCCAGGTGGTCTCCTCTCGAATGGCGCTCCGGGTAAGGTCTGGATTTTGAGCAGCAACACCAAAGAGACTATCGGCAGCGTTATAAAAACTGCCATCTCCCCAGGTCAGGCGGGCACGCCCCACATTAAGACGCATCGCGTAGCCCTCTTCAGTTACAAAACGAACGCGGATGTTGGCATAGGGCACATCTAGGCAGAGAAAGCCTGATGCCAAAAAGCCAGAGCAGGCGGTTGCTAGGCGTTGTGTAGTATCAATAGCGGGGGCGCCGCTCAAGAGTCCCGCGCTGCTCAGCGTAGTCTTTAGCTGGAGGTGTGCCCGTACTGTCTCATTGCGGGGAGCGCGTAGATTAATAATAGCCTGCGCCAATCCATTCCAGTACCAGTTATCAACTGGTCCACTATAGACATTATTAAGTAAGCGCAGCTCTATCGATTGCTGTGGTTCGGCATTGGCAGTTGTAGCTAGCGTAAATAGCCCTGCATAACAGAGCAGGCGACCGATGCGCCGCCTTAGAGCAGTGTTCATCAGAGGGGCGCGCTGCCCGCAATGGCAGTTGAAAAGCGCCAGTCCACTCTAAAAGGAGAGCGACTCCAACGAAAAGCGAGAATCGGCTACCGGAATGTCTACCGCTATATCCTCAACACGTACGGTGGTAACCGAGCGCTTTTTAAGTTGATCCCGTATTTCAAACTCTACTGGAAAGATCTTGCCCGCCTGACGAACGGTCCTCAGGGTGATAGAGCGCTTCAGTAGCTTACCGGAGAGCGCATATTGCTCTGACTGCCGGGTTACAAAATCGCTACTATCAATCCAGAGACGCTGAAGTGGATAGGCAATATTGCTAACGCGGGCGGTAAGTTTAACCACATAACAGTCGCGTCCCAAAATCTCCTCATTGGCCTCTAGTGTGGCATCATAGTCATCCAGAATGCCGCGATTACCGGTCATATCCTCGTAGGAGACATCCGAGCCCAGCAGTGAATCGCGCAATGCTGCGCCCTGTAGTCGGATAAGCTCTGCCGCATCGGGGTAATAGAGGTATATCTCATCTGCGGTACGTAATATCCTTTGCCCACGCTCTGCGGGGCTGGTAAACTCTATCAATGACTCTTCGGTGCCCTTGCTCCAGCTCAAAAAGGTGCTCTCTCGACTTCCAAAGCGATCTTGAATGATAAAACGCCCCTCTATCTGACTGGAGCCATGGGTCTGATTGCGCTCCATTTGGGTAATGACTTCCTCGGCCTCAATGGCTCCAATCTCCAATAGCGGCAAGAAGAGCATCAATACCATCCCTAACGCAGTTGTATATCTTCTACAATATCTCATTTCTCTTTCGGTAATATAGTAGCATAATTCTCAGACTCTTCGCAAGGCCTCCACCGGCCGAATACGGGCGCTGCGGGTCGAGGGAAGGAGGGTCGCCAAGGCGCTTACCACCACTGAGTAGAGGAATACCAGTAGCGATATAAGAGCGGTAGGACGAGGATAGATGATATTGGATATCTCAAAGTCTACTCCCTGCAATTGGTTGGTAAAATCGATGCCGATATTACCAAATATGGCCGAGAGCAGGGTACCACCCAATGCGCCACAGAGGGCACCAATGATGCTAATAAACAGCGCCTCTATAAAGAAGAGCCGTACCAGGGTGCGGGGATTCATACCCATTGCGGAGAGAGTGCCGATCTCGCGAATACGCTCAAAGATCACCATCATGGTGGTGTTCACAATGACGGTGCTGGCCAAAAGAAAAAAGATGAGGGCAATAATAGCATAGGAGATAGTAGCTGTCTGAATGTAAGTAAAGGCCAATCCGATATCGCGCCACGAACGTGCCTCACTTGGTCCCTCCAGCACTGCATTCACCGCTGCCAGGGCCTCTTCCTCTGAGCTTGAAGGGGCGCGTTTTACTAAGATCTCGGTAGCTCCCTCCTCCATGCGCAGAAAATACTGGGCGCGATCGTAGGGTATGAGCATGGCCCTACTGTCTAAACTGTTATAGGGTAGCTGAGCTATCCCTACAATCTCTAGGGTAAAGGCATTGCTGCCGCGGGTACGGGTAGTGGTTAACACGGTAAAGCTATCGCCTATAATAAGATTATTACGGCTGGCAAAGCCACTGCCAATAAGTGCTTCGTTACTATTGGCATTGGGTAGCCGTCCGTTACGCAACAATGATGATAGCTCCTGGTAGCGCTCTTCATGGATAAAGTCTACCCCTATTCCCTGTAGCGGAATGCTCTCTGAGCTCTCTGAGCCTCCGCTACGCGAGAGATACATCACCGCGGGAAAGCTAATGCGCGTTACGGCGCTGGCCACCTCCGGAAGAGCTTCCACCTGCTGCTGGAGGTTACGAGCCTCCACCACCGAGAGATGAAGCGGTGTAAGATATTCATAGGTATCAAAATCTCTATGACGAATACGTATATCGCCGCTTACAAAATTTTGTACATTTCCAACTAGATCAGAGAGTAGGCCATTCATTAATGAAAAGGCAAAGACAATAGCTAGGGCTGATACTGCAATGGCTATAGCCGAGAGTATACTGCGCCGCCGATTACGAGAGATATTCCGAAAGGCCATGGCGGTAAGCATAATTACCCTCTCATCTAGCTGCTACGCAGACAATCGGTTATGGATAGTTTTTTAAGCATACGTCGAACTGGAAAAATGGCGGTTACGATTGCCAGAAAGATAGCGGTAAAAAAAGCGTTAATAAAGGTTTGGATACTCCAGGTACCCCGGAAACGGGTAGCAATACGGTAGCCAAAATCGCTCTCGCGTAGCCAGGTACTATAATCGATACCGCTAGAGACTAGTTGAATATTAAGTAACGCCCCCAGGGTAATGCCCGCCACCGCCCCTAAAAAGCCAATACCGGCCGCCTCGCTGATTACTAATAACGCAATGCGCCTATCGCTCATACCAAAGGCGCGCAGCATACCTATTTCGGGGGTACGCTCCAGGATGGTCATCAACATGGTGTTAGAAATGCCCACTGCAGCGATCACAAAGAGGATAAGCAGCATAATGCCACTACCCCCGCTTTTGGCTTCGGCAAGCGCTAGATAATCCTCAGCTAAGATGGCAAAATTAAGATATACTAGATCTGAACGGTTCTCCACTAGGCGTCCCAGGGCCACCTCGTCTGCCTCGCTGAGCGACACCAGACTAATCTCGGTTACCGCGCCCTCCATCTGCAGGTACTCATCTACTCTATCTAGCGCCATAAGTACGGCGCTGCGGTTAATGTAGGGATTAGGACAGTTTAAAATGCCTACCACTTCGGTATCAATGGTCTGCCGATAACCCAAGCGAGTACGGGTTGAGATAGTAAGCGGATAGCCCACCTGAGCGCCCAGATCTTCAGCCAGCCAGCCACCCAGGACTACTCCATCATCGCCAGCCTGCACAAAGCGCCCCTCCACTAGACTCTCCTCCAGGGCAAAGACCTGATTGTTGCTGCGGGGATCAATACCAAAAATCTGCGCGTAGAGAGCGCCATCCTCAGGAAAGGGATCTTGGTAGACAATTAGCTCAGCATTAAAGTGGGTGCGGGGGGTAGCGCGAATACCGGCAGCCTCCAGCTGTTCCAACAATGGGGCTGGGTCTTCAATAGGCACATCTAAGGGCAGCTTTTCATGCTCTTCCCAGTAGTCGCGATGGGCCAGGCGTCCATCGCCAATCTCATATTGACGATAGTTGCGCTCCGATTCTATTTCGGCCCCTTGCAGGAGTGAATCCATATAAATGTAGGCTACCAATCCAAAGGTCAGCGCCGAAGCGGTAATAATGGTACGTTTTCGGTAACGAAAGAGATTTTTGGCCGCCAAAGAGAGTATATTCATCTATTTTTTGGTGGTATCGCTGGATATGCTGCCATCATGCATCATCACCAACCGTTGGGCAAAATCCATCACCATTTTATCATGGGTAGAAAAAATAAAGGTAGTGTCGTGGCTCTTATTAAGAGCTGCCATAAGTTGCAGAATGGCCTCGCCATTGGTGGAATCCAGATTGGCGGTGGGCTCATCAGCCAGTACTAGAGTGGGTTTTTTGATAAGGGCGCGGGCAATGGCTACCCGCTGCTGTTGACCGCCAGAGAGTTCGGCGGGACGGCGGTGCATTTCGTTGACCAACCCTACTTCGGCAAACATTTGGGAGACCTGTTTCTTTACATCGCTACCCTTGTGGCCCAACAGCGTAAGGCTAATCGCCACATTCTCGTAGGCGGTAAGTACCGGGATAAGATTAAAGGACTGAAAAACAAAGCCTATGGCATGGCGACGAAGCTCGGCACTCTGTTTTTTGTTCAGGCCGGCTACCTCCTGTCCATTGATGGATAGGGCGCCACTAGTAGGCTTATCTATACAGCCAATGATATTCAATAGGGTGGTCTTGCCCGACCCTGAGGGACCGGCAACTGAGAGAAACTCCCCCTGCTTAATCTGAAGCGAGACCCCCCGTAATGCCGCAACGGTAGTTTTGCCACTCACATAGTCTTTTTTAAGATTGCGCAACTGTATCATATTAGTATTTTTTGCCCTATACTTTTATATTATATAGATAGGTATTGTCAAGTTAATTAAGGATTTGAATAAATATTTTTAGAGAAAGTTGAAATTTTTCTTACACTACATTTTACTTACATTTAATGACTATTGACAGAAGGTAAGGGAAGCAATGCACTTATGGCAGCCTTGAGCAATCTCACTAAATACACATTGGGGATCATCTCCATTATATTTCTAGTTGTAATATCTTTATACTCTTTAATTACGTCACTTTTGGTGGATGCCCCTCTTTTATTTAATAGTCTCACATTGTTACTGCATGCCACAGCAGTTGGCTCAATATTTTTTCTATTCTATGAACTAATAAAAAACAGCAAGGCGGTGATGATTGTGATTATATTGATATCTCTACCCACCCTTATATTCTTTGCGCGGACCTTTTGGTTGGTAAACATTGGAATGCCAGACTCAAATATATGGGTATTTATTGTAATTCAGCTGTACCCCGCCCTATATGTTATTTTCTCAATTCTCTGGAAAAGTGCAAGAGTCCTTTTTTACAAAATTGTATGTGGACTATATCTGTTTCTTGCAATAGTAGTATATAGCCTTATCCTCGATCAAAATATAAGCTCAAATGATCCTAATGCAGTTCCTCTTATGGTTGGCACCTTTATTTTAGCAATATTGCCCGGTGTGTGGGTTCTCATTAGATCTCTGAAATCATAAACGCTTGGGAATTGAAAATACCCTCCTATTATCCCATCCTCTGATAAATAGGTCTGGTAAATAGAATAGAGAGCGGCTTTTGATCTCTCCCTACCGTTGTAATGTTACTGTTTGCATGCTCCTCCAGTATACCTGGAGGAGCGGTGACATTATCTTTTTCAATAATTGCCTATCGCCATTCTCTAGCAATGTCTTAACCCCTTGCATATTCTTTTGTCTTTGTTTAGATACCCTTTCACTATAATATGTCATGATATATGTCAGGCATTATCTATTATATCTCTAGCTAGTTTATAATCCATTCTACGCCTATATTTCCCATCTTTTCGCAATCCTTTGAAAGCAGTTAAAAATATATCTTGGGTGTCTTTTCTAATGGCATTGATACGATCATTCAATTTATTAATAAGAAGGGGAGTAGTATGCACCCCTTGTATTCTAGTAATAGCCCGTGAACTGTGTCTTATATTATAGTCCTCTAATTTTTTACCCTTACAAAATCGAATAGATGGCTCATTATTATTATCTATTGCGATAAATCCTAATGATCCTTCTGGTACATTGAATACGATCGACCCATTCTTACTCTCTGGAGGTAAATGTTTTTTAAGTTGCTTATAGTATCCTATAAGGCGCCCCTCATCGTATAGCTCTATGTCATCTGTTTGTTTGCTTCCAAATAGAGCAAGACAAACCGGGTTCTCTGTATTACTAAATAAACGCCTATTTAGGAATATAATCTTTTCTAATCGTTCCATAAATAATCTAGATTGTATAAAAGAAGCGGGTAATAACGCCCCTACATACTGATTATGCTCTAATGCTATTGAAATACATAGTTTATACAGGTCATCATATTGGGTAGAGGGAAAACATAATCCTCGTCTATGTGCTGACGACTTGTAAAGCCATGGGGGATTAGTTATACATAATTTATACCCTTCGGGATAATCAATAATTGTGTCCCTTTTATTAACATCTGGAGATTGTGGGTATATATCATAAGATTGATACGTATTAGCAAAACCTGCATCCTGGAGCATATCAATAATGGAATTAGAACCAGCAAACGGTTCTAATACCCTCTCTTTACTTATATGATGTTTATATATCCATTCATTAAAGGGTTTGCTCTTAAATGGATTAAATAGATTGGTATAATATATACCATTCTGTCTTATATTCACGTCTGGTAAGAATTGTAGAAAACATTCTTTTTCTTAATAAGAGATTGCTCATTGCACATTATTTTTAAGCAACTTTATTTTTAAGCAACTTTTAAGCAACTCTTCAAATGACATTTTCCGTGCCTCTCCTGGCAATGGCCTTATTATATTGGATATCATATAACCATCTCCAGGTCATAGTTATTGATATGGTTATAGTAGTAGGTATTGTTAAAGTTAATCAAGTGTTATCCGGCACCGGCTATACCTTATGTATCAAGTTTTAAGAAAATATTTCTATTTTAGTATTAGAAAGTATATTATCCCTCTATAAAGAGTGTGCCGTTAATTTTGCTGATGTGCCCGTACATAGATAACGTCGCCATCCTGTGGAAGATAGTCGGCGCTTTCGGTACGTATCTTGCCAGTTTGGCGTAGCGACCTCTCTGATCGGTGGAGTCGCAAATCATCTATGTGGTAGACCTCGGCGCGGATAAAGCCGCGCTCAAAATCACTGTGTATTCTTCCAACTGCCTGCGCTACATTCTCGCCCTGTCGGAAACTCCACGCGCGGCTCTCTTGAAGGTTGGAGGTAAAAAAGGTTGAAAGTTTTAAGAGCTGGTAGGCGCGACGAATTAGATGGTTCAACGGTGGCTCTGATAGATTATAGAGCTCCAGCATCTCTCTACGCTCTGCCTCTTCCAGCTGGTTAATTTGCGCCTCCATTTCTCCATTAAGTACTATGCAAGCCTCCCGGCCCACTCGCTGTTGTATCTGCTCCACATAGCGGTTGGGTGCCGCTACCGGCTCTTGCTCCACATTGCAAACAATAAGTTGTGGCTTAGCCAGCAGCAGCTGGAACTCAGTTAAGTAATGCTGATAGGGAAGGTTAATAAAATCGGTATAGGTGGGCAGGGGAGTACGCTGCACCATACTAAACAGATCAGTAAGATATTCATACTCCTGCTGTAGCGGCTTCTGTTGCTGGCGCCGCTTTTCTACATGTTCGCGGCGTCGTTCAATCATCTGTAAATCGGCTAAGGCTAACTCGGTCTGAACAATATCATAATCGGAAAGCGGATTAATACGCTCTTCCACATGGGCAATTTTACGATTATCAAAGCAGCGCACCACATGTGCCAGTAGTGTGGCCTCACGAATATGTGCCAGGAAACGATTTCCTAATCCTTCGCCGCGGGAGGCCCCCTTCACCAAACCGGCAATGTCTACAAAGCGCATAGAGGTGGGAATGCGCCTTTCGCTTTGAAATATTTCAGCTATTTTATGAAGTCGATCATCGGGAATATTTACCACTCCCACATTGGGATCAATAGTGCAGAATGGGTAATTGGCGACCTTAGCTGGCGCTCCGGTCAGTGCTCGAAAAATAGTAGACTTACCCACATTGGGCAACCCTATTAGACCGCAATGCAGACTCACAAAAATTGCTGCTATAATGCAGCTTTAGTTAGCTCTTGTAATTGATTAAATACCGCTCGATACTGGTTATCATGCGAAGCCATGGCCTTCCGTAACTCAGTTTGGAATTCGGGAAGGGTTGAGACATCAATTTGCAAACCAGCTCCCATAGTTTTGGAAAGTTGGGTCATCTGCTCCTGTGCAAATTTTTCGAAATGTCCCCGCAGCGAGGTTACTATGGCATTTCGTTGCTCCAAATACTGTCGCGCAATACGCTCCAACTCTTGCAGCACCTGTTCTGCCTTACGAAAACTAGGAGCAATAGCCTGCGCACATTGTATAGCTGCGCGGTATTTATTGCAATCATTATGATCTGCGGGAAGTGAAATATATTGAAGGAGCGCTTCACTTATTCCCTCTTTGATTGCCGGTAATTCACCTTCCTGGTGCTGCTTGAGCGCTCGGTTAATATCAATCTTCTCACCAGCGCGCACCCTAGCTACCATACGTTTTCCCATCTTTCGCAGTTCGTAGGCAATGACCCGTAACGGATCAGCCTCTACCTGAGAACTGCGCTCTAGAGCCAACTCCAGGGCGCTTTTAATACGCGACATACTATTAGTATACTCTTAAGTGCAGAATTTAATCAAGTGACGATACTAGTGCTCGCTCATGACAGAGCCATTCCATTGGCTGGTCCTGAGAGCCAACGGGAAGCATCGTTAATAATTGCCGGGTATAGCAGATCCCTACAGTTACTGTTGGTGCTGCGGGAGGTGGTACCTCACCCAATAGCTTATCATACCAACCTGAGCCTCGTCCCAAACGATAGCCGCGGCGATCAAATGCCAGCCCCGGTATAAGAAGCAGCATGGCCCGCTGCATTATTTTATGGGGTAGCGCTACCCATGTATTCATTATTGCCGCTATTACCAGAGGTGAGCTTCCACATTGAGGAAACGCCTTTTTTGATGGCATTATACGATACTCACCGGGATGCAGTGGATGTGCCAACGCCACGCGCTTTCTCTTCTGTAGTGCATAGCGATGCAAAGCCCCAATGTCCGGTTCTTCAGGTAGCGGCCAATAACTTAAAATAGTGGAGGCATTGCGCCACAGGGCATGGCCTAGTAACTGAGATACAATCCGCTTTGCCTTCTGCGCCCGGGTAGCACTATTGACATGGCTCATCACATTGCGCATGGTACCGCGCAGCTGCTGACGTTGCCTCTTCAACAGCGCAGCTTGGCGATGAGTATCTACCATAGCCTTTTATTATCCTTGTAATTGTATCTGTATGGTATAGTATGGTTTTGAGTAGATTGTAGGGACAATTTCCTAATCTACCAGAGAACTAATAACCTTCTCCAACGCCGTTGCAGCATTTTTCTCATCTTCGCCTTCGCAGATAATCTCTACCTCGGTATTTTGACTAACGCTTATTTTAAGTAGCGATACCAAGCTTTTAAGATTGGCACTTTTTTTGTCGTTCTTTTTTATTAAGCGTATATCGCAGGTGTATTTTTTGGCCTCTTGCACTACATGGTGCGCCGGCCGCATATGTAGACCAGTCTTATTGGTAATTATCAACTCCTTTTTTATCATTATTCTAATTCGCTAAAGTCTACCCTTTTCAATATATCTATCATTTCCTGTACTGTGGCACAATTAATCATATTATCAATACGATTCTCATCTTCGAAGATGGTCACGGCCTGCGCCAAGGCTCCCTCCAATTGTGCAGTGGCATCTTTTGCGCAAAAAGAAAGCAATATACTCACCGGGTCATTTTCAGCGCTTCCAAATGCTACTGGTTTTTTCAGTGTAATCAGTGAAAACCCCTGGGACACGGCCCCCTCTTCAGGACGGGCATGAGGCAGCGCTACCCGCGGCATCAATACAAAGTAGGGGCCATTCTTCTTTACGCTCTTGATAATGGCCTGGTAGTAACGTGGCTCAGCAACCCCTTGATCTATTAATAGCTTTACCCCACTGCCTACCGCCTGCTTCCAGTTGCGAACCGCTACTCGAAGTTTAATAGTCTCTTTCTCAATAAGAAAATCAACTAAATTCACCTTTATTACCCTACATTATTGTAGATTAGAGTGTAGCGCATCCATTTAATAAATAGCAGGGGAAAGTAGGCATCCAAAGATGCCTACACCCCCTACAAATCTAACTAGCACAAAATGCGATACTAGCTCTGACTCTTAAGCTGATTTACCAGTTGCTCATATTCAGGAGCATTTACCAGATTAGTTACAGTAACAATCTGCGCATTCTGAGCAGTACGCTTTACGCGCTCTACCAGATTCTCCTGAGTGATTACAATTTGGGCATCGGCCGGTATATCATCTACCGGGCTATGTACCACTTTAACATTGCCAAGGCCGGCAGCCTTTAGCATGCGCTTCAGCTTATTTGCGCCCATAGCGCTGGTCCCCATTCCTGCATCACAGGCAAAGGAAATTTTGGTTACCTTGCCTCGCGCCTTAAAGGTTTGCACAGTCTGCTTGGCACTCTCTAATGCCTCACCCGCTAACGCTGGCGCGGCTCGGCGCACAAAAGGTGCAGCCACAAAGAAACTCACCACAATGCTAACTAGCATACCAAAGTACACTGCTAGATGCTGCCCCGGCGGGGTAACTGCCAGATAGGCAAAGATACTTCCCGGCGAGGGGGTAGCTACTAGACCAGCATTAAATATGGTAAAGATAAAACTAGCTGACATACCACCAGCAATAACCGCTATTACAAGTATGGGGTTCATGAGTACATAGGGAAAATATATCTCATGAATACCGCCAAAGAAGTGAATAACAATAGCACCTGGTGCCGATTCTTTCACAACCCCTTTAGCAAAGGCAAAATAGGCCAAAAGGATACCCAATCCTGGACCAGGATTGGTCTCCAAGAGGAAAAAGATAGAGCGTCCGCTCTCTTGCACCTGAGCAACACCCAGCGGCGCTAATACCCCATGGTTAATAGCATTATTGAGAAAGAGAATTTTAGCTGGCTCAATAAAAATCTGCGCCAACGGCAGTAATCGTACCTCAACTATCCAGTTAACCGCATTTCCTAGACCAGTCGCTATGGCCTGTAAAATGGGAGCAAAAACCAATAGCGCGATTAATGCTAATCCACCACCAATAATTCCCGCTGAAAAATTATTGGTAAGCATCTCAAAACCTACCGGTATTTTATCCTCAATAGCCCTATCAAAGAGCTTAATAGCCAACCCACCTAATGGACCAACTATCATTGCTCCCAAGAACATAGGTATATCGGTGCCTACAATTACACCCATGGTAACGATGGCACCGACTACGCCTCCACGGACTCCCCATACCGCTTTTCCACCTGTATAGCCAATAAGTAAAGGCAACAGATAGAGAATCATAGGTCCAACTAGTCGAGATAATGACTCACTTGGAATCCATCCGGTGGGAATAAAAAAGGCCGTTATTAACCCCCAGGCAATAAATGCCCCAATATTGGGCATAATCATCCCACTGAGAAAACGACCAAATCTTTGTATGTTGGCAAGAGCCGACATACTACTCGAGCTTGACATTAACAAACTCCTCCTTATTAATTATTATAAAATTATCCACTAGTGTAATGCATTGCGATGTTCTGTGCAAGCTGTTTTTCGTAATTATTTTTATTTAATTGTGAGACTTTGTTGAGCGCGTATTCAATGCCCTCGGCCTGTAAATGGGCATGAAACTCTCTATCAAGTGGAAACATGTTACCCTGCTCATCAACTGCCCGAAATTGCAACGCTGCACAATAGAGCACTATTAAATCTTCTACTGGCATATCTTCCTGCTGCACAAGCAGCAGCGCCCCCACAATACGCTCCTCGCGCCCTAGCTTACGAGCTATATCACGTCCCACACGAAAGATGGTATCCTGTAGCGCGGGGTTACTCATGCGCTGCAGGGCACCCTTGCAGTAGGAATGAAGGTCGGCTTTACTGAATTCCTGGGGCCATCGGGAGGCTAGCATGCCAATCACCGCCTGCATAATGCGCTGGGTTTGCGCTGTCACTTCGGCTATTTTCATAGCAGCTCTTAGGCTGCCCACAGCTGGATCTTTCTGAAAGCCTAAGTAGGCAAAAGAGACATGCGCTAAATTATGAATAAATATCTTACGATCCATATAAGCCTCAATATTTTCTACCAACTGTAACTCAGGACAGGTTGGTGGAGGGTTTCGCCATCCAAAACGAGCTACGGTAAGGGTATTGTAGGAATCACCAAAGACCACCAAAGGATTTTCATCAGCCGCGGGCTTCAGATCGGGCGCAGTTTTGCCCACGCTAGCTGAAATTAGTCCCGGCATCTCTCTATCCTGAAGCCCCTCCTTCTTAAGGCAGCGTTCCATTAAAACACGAGAGTCACGCATGTTTTCAGCTAGGATACAATCAAAGGGTGCGTTTCCCCGTTGAGCCCGTAGCTGCGCAGCCTGTGCCAACATACGAGCCACCTTCGGGAGCGCTCCCCCTCCCACTGAGGTAACTACTAGATTAACCCGAGAAAGTAGCTCCAGCGCCTCCGGGTCATTGGCCAAGAGACCCTGTACGCTTTGTATCATATAATTCTTACGGCTTCCATCTGCATAGAGGGTAGTTACCGTATATTGCCGATATTGATTGAGGAGCTCAATCAGCCTCTGGTCCACATCAATGAACGTTATTGAGTACCCATTGCGGGCAAAAATATGCGCTATGAAGGCCCGCCCTATTTTTCCTGCGCCGCAAATTGCTATCTCAGACATGCTTTATTGGGTAGTTGATCACCGAGAGGTGACATTATTGGCTCGCATACTGTGCCGCATATCTGAGATAGTTCGCTGCCGACTTGGCTATTGCCTGCTGCTCATCGGCAGTGAGGGTGCGGATCTGCCGAGCGGGAATGCCGCCATAGAGTGTCCCGCTGGGTACTCTGGTGCGGGGGGTTACTACCGCACCGGCAGCCACCATGGCGTGATGTTCAATTACTGCCTCATTGAGCAGCGTGGCGCCCATGCCAATTAGTACCTCATCTTCAATGGTACAGGCATGCAGTATGGCAGCATGTCCTACGGTCACTCGAGAACCTACCTGAAGCGCCCCCTTTGCACCATGGTCCACATGTAGAACGCAACCATCCTGGATGTTACTTTGAGCGCCAATGGTGATCTGCTGCACGTCGCCCCGAATTACTGCATTATACCATATACTGCAATATTTGCCTAACGTTACTTGACCAATAATATGAGAGCCCGCCGCAATAAAAACACCCTCTTCCAGGGTAGGCCATACCCCCTGATGGACATGACAGCTAGGATGTTGGGGGGAGCTCATAGCTATAGTTTAGCTGTTTGTTCTCTACTCTTCAAGTGCCGCTACCCTTAAATAGGAAAATAAAGAGAGAGCTGACCGCTCTTCGACAAGAGATGCGACGGAAAGCTACACTTCTGCAGTACAATAAAAAGTGCCATGAAAAATAGCGATGGCTGTTGAATATGGAATGACCAATTAAAAAAGCCGAGGGCTTACGATTAAACGCAAGCCCTCAACCCATTTTTGTTAGGAGGCATTTAACAATAATATTAAATACACGTTCAATATACAGAATATAACAGTAGTTTGTCAAGCCTTTTTTAAGAAATTGTAAAAGAAAGTTGAAAATGCCCCCTTAAAAGAAAAGGGGGCAAAACAGCATTGATGTATGGTACTCCCGGTTGTCCGGGGCTCAATAGAGTGATCGTAGCCGGAGATGATGAAGGTGGATATCTATGAGTAGTGTGACGGGAAAATACAGCTATTCTATAAAGGAATGGTGCTGACCATAAAGCAATCAGTAATGACTGCGCGATATTTTTGTGTTTCTATATGTTTCTTGGGGAGGGAGGACATATCCGTCTTTGTTTGACACCAGCCTGAAAAAGGTTGACAAACTGCCACATTTTAGTTAATAATTTCTGGTATTATTCTGATAAATATTAAAATTATGAAAAAGGAGATGATAAAATGAGAAAAGTATTTTATCTAATACTATCTATTAGCATTGTAGGAGCACTCTTATTGAGTGCCTGTCCTCAGCAACAGGATACAATTACTGTATTCCATTACCTTGATCTTGCCGATCAGGCCGCTGCTGAAAATTTTGAGGAGTTGCGTACCGCTTTTGAGGAGGCTCATCCAGAGGTCAACCTAGAGTTTGATTATTTGGTAAATGAGCCCTACCACAATAAGCTGCAAGCGTTAGCAGTGGCAGACGAGTTGCCGGATGTGATGTTTCTATGGCCTGGCAAGCGAACCGGGCAGGTAACCGGTAGCGGTATGGTCAAAGATCTACGCCCCTGGCTCACTGGTAATGAAAGCATCTTCAGTGAGGTAGCGCTAGCGCCCCAAGGCTCCAATGGGGAGATCTGGGAATTGCCAGAGCAGGTTACCGCCACACATGTGATGTATGTGAATGAGCGCCTGCTAGATGAGTTGGGGCTTAGTTTCCCGCGTACCTTTCAGGAATTGCTAGATCAGGGAGCAGTTATTCGAGCTGCCGGTTATATCCCTATTGCTATGGACAATAAGGATGGATGGCAGATGCAATCCTGCCTATTGAGCGCATTGGTAGCGCGCACTGGTGGAAGAGAATGGCTGAATAGAGCGCGAACTGGAAGTGGAGCTTCCTTTACCGATTCAGAATTTGTAGAGGCGCTCCAGGTCATTAAAACGCTTAGTGATCAGGAAATGCTCTCTCCAGGCGTTAATCAAGCAGAATATGGTGTGGCGCTGACTGCTTTTGTTAATGAAGAGGCTGTCTATCTTATTGATGGCGGTTGGCGGGTTAACAACCTAGTAGCCGAGATGAGTCCCGAACAATATGAGTACATCTCGCTGGCTGTTTTCCCAGCACTGGATAGTGAGAGTGGTATACCCAATTCCACCGCCATAGTAACTGGTACTGGCTTTGGCATGAATGCCAATCTAGATCAGGAAAAGGCAGATGCCGCCTGGAAGTGGATATGGTTCTACTCTGGACCAGAGGGCTCTAAGATCCGCCAAAAGCATGGGGCTTTGCCGGCAGCTCAGGTGGAACGTCCGCCTGATTTCCCGGTACTCTCTACCAAGCTCTCTGATTTTCTGGGCAGCGTTCCGGGAGGATATGTAATAGATGCCGTTATGGATGCTGAAGGTATGGGGGTATTACACCCGGGCATACAGGAGATGATGTTTGGCAATCTTACCGCAGCCCAGACGGCCCAGCAGTATGAGGACTGGGTTGCCGCGAACGACAGCGGTCGCGGATAGAGAAGGGCAAGAAATGGCCTGGTCCTGGGGACAATAGATCCCTAGGACCGCCGGCCTGTTCTTAAGATAGCCCTCCGGTAATAGCTTGACACAGCTACAATCGCGACGCCGAAGCTGGATGGTGCTGGTGCTCCCCGCGCTTGCTATCTACCTTTCGATAGTGGTCTTTCCAGTAATTTTTAGCTTAGCGACCAGCTTTCTAAAATGGGACGGGCTCACCACTCCTAGTTTTACAGGTCTGCAACATTATCGAGAGATTTTTGCCGATCCAGTATTCCGACTGGGGCTTCGTAATAATATCCTTATTGTTATCGTATCGCTCTTTGGTCAGATACCGATAGGCTTTTTGGTAGCCTATATGCTCTATCGTCGTATGGTGCGGGGATCTTCCTTCTATCAGGCGATGATCTTTTTGCCGGTGGTCATCTCGCCTATTGTGGTAGCCATTCTCTGGAATCAGATCTTCTCGCCCTCGGGGGTGTTTACCGAATTTATACGCCTCCTTACCAAAAATCCGCGCTTTGTCTTTCGAATATTTGAAAATCGCACATTCGCTATTGTCCCGGTTCTTTTTGTTATTCTCTGGTTCTATACCGGCATCTATATGGTTATCTTTGTGGCTAACATGCAAAAAATTACTCCTTCAGTGATTGAGTCAGCCATTATAGATGGCGCTCGAGAATCTCAAATTTTATTACGGGTGGTACTCCCCTCAATGATTAATGTAATCTTTACTACCGCGCTCTTTGCGGTAGCTGGTAGCCTTAAGAGCTTTGATCTTATTTTTGCCATGACTGGCGGTGGGCCAAGCCACTATACCGAAGTTATAGCCATCTTTATGTATATAAATACCTTTAAATATTACAATTACGGCTACGGTAGTGCCGTCTCGGTTATCATTATAAGCATTAGTTTACTGTTGATTCTGGTGTTGCGTATTGTATCCCGCTTTTTTGAGAAAAGGTATGAGTAGTCATTACCGCATTCCTAAGCAGTTTCGCTCCATTGAGGATCGGCTGTGGAATGGTGGAGCGCTGGTGGTTATTGTCTTCTACACCTCGGTTACTATACTACCACTTATCTGGATGCTGCTTACCGCCTTTCGGCCGCATACTGAGATTGTACGGAATGTCTTTGGGCTTCCCACCAGCTTCTATTTTGATAACTTTACTACTGCCTGGCGGTTGGGTCGGCTGGGTATCTATATTCTCAATAGCATCTTCTATTCAGTGGTGGCTACCGTTATTACCGTTTATCTATCGCTAGCTAGTGGTTTTGCGCTTACCAAGCTACCCTATCGCATTAATGCTGCCATCTATACCATGTATGTGATGGGGCTCTTAATTACCGTACATGCGGTTTTAGTGCCGCTCTTTCTGCTGGAATCTCGTGTTAACATTGACAATACCCGTATAGGCATTATTCTGCCCTATGTGGCATTTGGACTCCCCTTTGCTATCTATCTAGCCAGCTCCTATATCCGTCACATTCCTGATTCATTGATTGAGGCGGCTCTAATAGATGGTAGCAGTTATGTGTCGCTCTTTCATCGTATTATCTTGCCTATGTCGCGGCCGGTCATGGTTACACTCTTGATCTTCACCTTTCTTAGCAACTGGAATGAGTTTGTGTTTGTATTTGTGCTGACCAGTGATACCGCGCTACGCAGTCTGCCAGTGGGCGTGAACGCCTTTGCCGGTAATCTGGCGCGAGATTTTGGCCTTAAATTTGCAGCATTGGTAATTAGTACCATACCCATGTTGGTTTTCTATTTTTTCTTTCATCGTCAGATTAGCCGCGGCTTTGCCGCGGGGGCGCTTAAGGAATAGCCGCCTATTGCCATGTTGCTTCCTGCCGGTAGCTATCTGGCAGATATAATTCCCTCACCTCGCTCCTATCAGGAGGAGGAGGGTATATGTAGTCTTAGCCGCCGGTGGCTTTTGGCGCTTCCGAAGCTCTGGTCACGGCTGCAGCTATCTGAACTGCATCAGCGATTATCCCCCTCCGGACTATTTCGTATGAAGTTAGCTCCTGACTATGCCCAAGAGCAATATCGCCTCTCCATTATGCCGGAACAGCTAGAGATTATAGGAGGCAGTCCAGCCGCCCTGCGCCATGCACTCCGCACTCTCTATCAATATGCGGCTGTTGTGGAGCAGCGCGGGGGAGAATTGTCCCTTGGCCATCAGCTCGTCTATCATATTGACGAGAGGCTGAGGCGTCGCCTAGCGCCGCTCTGCCATCCAATCTGGTATTATGGTACGCTGCAGCTGCCGGCGGTAATCATTGAGGATGCCCCGCAGATAGCTCAGCGCGGCTTTATGCTAGATATCTCCCGTAATCGAGTTCCTCGAATGGTTACCATTCGCCATCTTATAGCGCTGTTAGCCCTTTTGAAATATAACCAATTGCAGCTCTATACCGAGCATACCTTTGCCTACCGCGGCCATCGGCGGGTATGGCGGCGGTCTTCGCCGCTACGACCGGCAGAGATTGTCACCATTGAACGGTGGGCGCGCGCCGAGGGTATTGAATTGGTTCCCAATCAGAATTGTCTTGGTCATATGGAGCGTTGGCTGCGCCACCCCTATTATCGACAGCTGGCGGAATGCCCCGACTTCGCTATCCCTACCACCCGTAACCCTCTCAGCGACGGCTCGCATCAACTAGTGGTCTCCCTTCTGCAGCAATATGCGCCCCTCTTTCGCTCATCTCTGTTACATGTGGGCTGCGATGAGCCATGGGAGTTTGGGCAGGGGCGCAGCGCCTCTGAAGTGCAGCGGGTAGGAAAGGGGCACCTCTATTGTCAGACGCTTAATAGAATGGCAGCCGAATGTCGCAACCTTAACAAGCAAATGCTCTGCTGGGGAGACATTGCCATAAAATATCCCCAACTGCTTCCTGAGCTTTCGCCAGAGATTGTGCTTTGTGAATGGGGATATGAGGCTGACCATCCTTTTGATGCCCACTGTGTCCATTATCAACAGGCGAAACGCGCCTTCTATCTCTGCGGCGGCACTTCGGCATGGAATTCTATTATAGGTCGCTGGCATAATGCCACTCATAATATATTCCAGATTGGGCAGAGCGCTCTCCGCTTTAAGGCCGAGGGGCTCTTATTAACCGAATGGGGTGACAACGGACATCTCCAACAATGGCCTCATATTTTTCCGGCCTTAGTTCTTTTTGCCAATTGGAGTTGGCGTCCGCCTGCGCAACCTATAGCACAGACTACCACTAATTATCTAGTACAACGTTGGATCGCGCGTTGGCTCTTATCCACTACCGATGATACGCTCAGTGCCACCTTAATCAAATTGGGAAGTTTTTCAGAGAGCCATGGATTAGCCCTCCCCAATGCTACCTTGCCAGCCATACTGCTCAATGGCGATAGCTATGATCATTATCGCTCTCATTATGCCTCACTAGCCAAGAGGCTCAAGATGGCTACTATTACGCATGATCTCTCTCTTTGCGGGAGACTCTGCGGCATAGCGCCTCTCCCCGCTTTCGAAGGGGGCGCCATTATCAGCGGGAATTGCTCTTTAGTATCGATCTGTACCATTGGGCGCTGCATCTCACTACCGCAACGTTAGAGAATAACGATCATCGCATTGCGCAGATTGCGCCCCATAAGGCCTTAGCCTTGCGGGCCCAGCTTCCGACCCTCAGGCGGCGTTTCCGCCGTCTATGGCATTCCCGTTCTCGTCCCGGCGGACTCTCTGAGAGCCTAGCCATCTTCAAGCACTTAATGCAGGCGCTGAATCAAAGAGAGAGAAATTAAGAGAACCAATGGCGCTACTCCGCCGAGAAAGTCTTAGGTTAGGAACGTCCAACTTCTCCCAACCGTTATTTTTTCGCAAAAAATTGCCGGAGGCGGAGGGTCAACTGTCTCCTTAATTCCCTAGATTAATTCACACAATACTTGCTATTATGCGCAGATAATGCTATGCTACCTCTATATGGAAAATATACATGAGGTTATTAAAGATCTCATCAAAGAGGGCTTTACAGAGAGGCAAGCGGAAAAGATGGCTACCTATTTTTATAGCCATAATGGTGTGGCTACCAAAGAGGATGTAAAAGATATAGAAAGGCGTATGGCCACCAAAGAGGATGTAAAAGATATAGAAAGGCGTATGGCTACCAAAGAGGATGTAAAAGATATAGAAAGGCGTATGGCCACCAAAGAGGATATAAAGACGCTGCGGTGGATGATGGGTGTGTCGTTTACAGTAATAGGACTGCTCCTGGGTGCAATTACCATAATATTAATTCTAGGATAGTAGGGTTACCATTAGTGGTTTTATGTTAACTTGGGAGTTAATCAGCCCTGACCTAATCCAATCGCCGTTGAAATAGAATAGGGAAGGGTTATCTAACCCTTCCCTATTTTTTATGCAGCACCCTTATTCCTTTTGTAAAGTTTGCGAGAGAGAGAATCGAGAACCGGAGAGGGAAAGAACCAGATGCTCTTTAATTTCCTAGTTATTCCCTGTATAGCAACTCTCAGATAGCGCGCTGTTTATAGTCTAATTCTCATGGCGCTCGCGCGGGCTATAGAAGCTTTTTTCTAATTGGAGAAAGAACCAGTTGGCAATTAGCGCCATGAGAGCGGTAACTATAGCGCCGGAAAAGATAAACGCGCTGTTGTTGCGCACCAAACCGGCAATGATTATTACGCCAAAACCACCCGCGCCCACCACCGCGCCAATGGTTGCAGTGCCGATATTGATAACCATCGCGGTGCGAATGCCCGCCGAGATTACCCGAGCCGCCACCGGTAGTTCCACCCGCATCAGCAGTTGGGCGGGGGTCATACCCATACCCAATGAGGCATCTATAATGGGGGGCGGTACTGATCGGATACCGGAGATGGTATTATTTAATATGGGCAGGATACTAAAGAGAAAGAGGGCTAAAATAGTAGGTTCTACCCCGAAGCCCAAAAAGGGTGCCACTAACACCAATACAGCCACTGGTGGGAAGGTTTGTAGTAGTGAGGTCACGTTGCGAAAGAGCGGTAAAAAATCTTTTCCCGCGCCGCGGGTAAGGAATATACCTAACAAGACGCCAATAAGGGTAGCTAAAAGGCAGGAAATGCTTACCATAAGCAGATGATCCACAAAAAGCAATGCCAAGGGACGACGCTCATAAAGATGTTCAACGGCGTTGGGAAAGAGCGCCTTCAATAGCTGCTCTAGAAAATGGGGATTGTAGATAATAATCACCCAAAAGAGCAGCGCCAAAAGCGGTACAACATACTGAAGCCCTCTATGCAGGATGCTACGGCCTTTACCCATAGCAGAGAGCGCTCCTATAGCTACAGATCAATACCGCTCTGATTAATTTTTTCAATATCACTTAATCGCACCTCCCCAATAAGTTGCAACTGCGCATCTACCACCGGTACGGCGCTAATGCCCATCCCCAGCATGCGAGAGAGCGCCTCCTTTAAGGTATGCTGTACATTGAGTTGTCGGTATTCGGTGGGAAAATCAATCATGGCACCATTATTAGATTGGCTATCTATAAGCCCTACCAGCTGGTTGCGCCTATCTACCACCCACAATGGCCGTGTGCCTTTATGGCCAATTGTGCCATTTTTCCCTAGCTCTGAATGCTGTAATACGTAAGATTTTTTTAAATGGTCACTTATTTTGAAGCAGCCTAATCGCTTTAATGCTCTATCGGCTCCAATAAACTGCCTAACAAACTCATTGGCCGGATGCGCCAACAGCTGCTCCGGCCTATCACTCTGTACAATTTTCCCATAGCTCATCAATACAATTTTATCCGCCAGCCGAATTGCCTCATCTAAGTCATGGGTAACAAAGAGCACACTTATTCCCAAAGTGTGCTGTAGCTCTAAGAACTCCTTTTGTAGTGTCTCTCGGCGCAGCGGATCTACGGCCCCAAAGGGCTCATCCATCAATAAGAGCTTAGGCTTGGCAGCCAAGGCGCGAGCTACCCCTACCCGCTGCGCCTCACCTCCTGAAAGCTCATGGGCATACTTCTCTCGGTATTCTGCTGGATTGAGCCCCACCATGGTTAACAACTCGTCAGCCCGCTGGTTGCGTCTTTTCTTCTCCCATCCTAAAAGCTTTGGTACCAGCGAGATATTTTCATTTACCTGCAGATGGGGCAATAGTCCTACGCTCTGTATTACATAGCCAATGCTGCGACGCAACTGCTCCTTGGCATAGCTACGAATATCTTCGCCATTTACCAATATCTGTCCCGAGGTGGCCTCCGCCATACGATTTACCATACGCAGGGTGGTGGTCTTTCCGCACCCTGAGGGGCCAATCAGTACACAGAGCTCACCGCTCTCAGCCTTAAAATTGAGATTATCTACCGCTGGCCGCTCGCTTTCGGGAAAGATCTTGGTTACATTCTTAAATTCAATCATGAGAGCGCCTCAGTGTGCAGGGGCAACGATATCTTCCTAATTACCATCCCAAAGAGGCGATCCACTGTGATAGCCATCACAATAACTGGGAGCACCCCTAAGTAAATGAGATCAGGCGACGCCTGTCCCAATCCCCGGAAGATAAAACTACCCAATCCAGCTGCGCCAATGAGCGCCGCTACCGTAGTGTTGCCAATGGTCTGCACCAATGAGGTACGTATGCCGCTCATTAAAATAGGCAGCGAAAGTGGTATCTCTATCTGGGTGAGCATCTGATGACGATTCATACCCATACCCCACCCGGCATCAATTACTGGACGCCCAATATTGGCCAAACTGGTATAGGTATTCTGTACAATAGGCAACAGGGCATAGAGGGTAAGCGCAATCAGCGCCGGAGTATTGCCAACCCCTTTGATACCCAACGAGCGTAACAGCGGGAAGCGAAAGGAGAGCAGAGAGAGTGGGGCAATAATTAGTCCAAAGAGCGCCAAACTAGGAATAGTCTGTACTCCATTTACCAATGTAAATACCCCTCGCTCAAATAACTTACGCCGCCACGCTATTATACCCAATGGTATACCAATAATAACGGCTAACGTCACGGCGCTGAAACTCAAAAAGAGGTGGTTCAATAAATCTTGAAAAAGGCGGGAGCGATTGTTCATGAACTCCTTCATAATTGCTAGGTGGCTTAATCCGCCGGTGGTCACTAAGAATATAAGCATAAACGCGGGCAAAAGCCGTAGCGCCATTAGCCATCTTGTCGGAAGAGCAATGCTGCTTAATGAGCTCTCCATGAGGATATAGCCCGATATAGCCAATAGCCACAAACCACTTGCCAGACTTAGGCGCCCCGCCTCTCCCAATGGCACAACCAATGGCTTAGTAAGCACCAATAGGGCACAGCATACCAGCAAAATCGCTATGCCAATAGCGCTCTTTGTTAAATGAATGGGGCGGCGCTGAGGGAGCACAGTAAGTGCCCCCGCCATCACTATTAACGAGATTATAATTGCCAGAATAAAGGACAGCGAGGAGGGCATCTCCCATAATTGATAGCCAACCCCTCCATCTACCCGATTAGCTTTGAGGGTGAGAGTCGGAAATAGCAGGCTAGCTATTCCCACTATCACCCCCAGCATACCTACCCTATCAATATGTATGGTAGCTTTGAGCCTCATCTACAGCTCAGACCTCCACTTCTATACTTAGTGGCTATTTTAGCAGATGCTATTGATCCCCCTCAATAAAGCCCTGATTAATCAAATACTCTTGGGCTACCTCTCTGCTATCGCGACCCTCAACAGCTATGCTGGAGTTAATACTCTGGAGGATCTCTAGAGAGAGCGACAAGAAGATAGGCGCCAACAGAGCCTCAATCTCTGGATAGCTGTCATAGATCTCCTTCCGTACTAGTGGTGCCGGCTCATAGACCGGTTGTACCCCTTGGTCATCGGTCAAGACAGTAAGGCCAAAGGCCGCCAACTGGCCGTCAGTGCCGTAGGCCATAGCCGCGTTAACACCTTCGGTTTGATTGGCCGCTGCCTGTTCGGTAAGCGCGGTATTACCGCCCGAAAAGGAGAGCAGCTGATCATCCCGTAATTTAAAGCCGTAGGTGGCTTCAAAGGCGGGCAACACATCGTCACGGGTTATAAACTCCTCTGAGGCAGCCAGCTTGAAGATTCCTCCACCACTTACATAGCTCCCCAAATCACTGAGGGTTACCAGGTTTGCGCTCTGCGCCAAGTCAGAGCGTACCGCAATAGCCCAGGTATTGTTGGCCGAAGCGCGGGTTAGCCACACCAAATTATTGGTCTCTAAATCCAACTGCTTTACAGTCTCATAAGCCTCCTGCGAGTTCTTCCAAACACTATTTGGCGCGGCCCCCTGGTAGAAAAAGGCCCCATTTCCAGTATATTCGGGATAGATATCAATCTCATTATTGATAATTGCATTCCGAATTACATCAGTAGTACCAAAATGGGTACGATCTTCCACTTCAAAGCCATCCTGCTCCAGTGCAAAGACAATCATTTTACCCAACAGTTCGCCTTCAGTATCAATTTTAGAGGCCACCACTATGGGGCCTTTGCCGCCCTGAGGCACGCAGGCTATTACACTGAGTAGCGCGATAGCGACTATACTCAGCACTATTGTACCCAGTTTCTGGGTACCTTTTCGACTAATATTCATATCAATTCTCCTATATTTCTCTTTTTCCGTAATCCTAGCATAGTGCGCATTATTGTGTCAAGTAGTTAGAGTAAAAATTATTAGATTTCTAACTATTTTCTGAGTAGAAAAATAGGTTCTGAATCATTAACTACCTAGTTCATTGCAGTTATGGCAATATCGCGAAGCTTCTTCCGCTAGAAATAAGCTATATAGTGCCATAACACGCTATTTTCTGCGCAAAAAAATTGTCGGGGTGGTGGTGCATTTCGGTTTTAACTCAGGGCAAAGGGTGTACAGTGGCTTGTCCATTTCAGCTGTGGATGGTAGCCTAGGGACATGATAGAGAGAGCCGAGCGCCAAGCTCTTGAGAAGCTAGTCGCCACCATGGTAGAGCGGGCAATTGCCAAAGCGTTGGTAGAGCAACCCTCTCCGGGAGAGAGTGATATAGTTGCGCTTAATCAGCAGAAGCGGCTGGAACTTCTTGATCGGGTAATCCGCCTAGAGGAGGGGCAAAAACAGCTTCAAGAGGGACAGAAGGCCATCATCCAAGAGATGAATAGGCGCTTCATAGAGATGCGCGAGGATAGCGATAAGCGCTTTACAGAGATGCAAAAGACTACCGATAAGCGCTTTACCGAGATGCAAGAGGGACAAAAGGCCATCATCCAAGAGATGAATAGGCGTTTTACAGAGATGCGCGAGGATAGTGATAAGCGCTTTAGAGAGATGCGTGAGGATACTGGTAGACGCTTTCAATTTGTACAATGGCTTATTGTGGCAGTGGGTGGCTTTTTAGGCTTGGTTATGACTCTCTGGGGATTTCTTAGCTGAGCTAGGGCTCGCCATATGGCTCGCCGCCATTGGCGACACCCTCTATATGGTGGGAGAGCAGACAGATACTCTCTATGCGCTCCGCCATCAATAGGGCTGGTAGGCAAGTCGATCGCGGTTCCAATAGGATGGGGAGGGTTTAACCCCCCTCCCCTATTTTTTGCGTAGCTGCTATTCCAAAAACGACGTAGAGAGCTTCTGAAACGAAAATAGTGTCCGGAGTGTTTTATACGCTCTCTACGTGCTTTGTTTTTTCGAGCCAGAGAACGTGTGAAACGCTTCCCTACTGTTTTTTTGCGCACAAATTTTTTTCGCACCAAGTTTCGGGAGTGAGAGGGGGGTCAGCTGTCGCCTTATTTTTCTTAGAGGGTGGATTAAACTTTCCAAATGCACCGGTTCCCGGTTAAGGTGCTCTTCCCTAGGCCTCAAAAACCTCTCTCGGCCGGTAGCATAGCTACACACTCTCATGGTGTATTAGTATTTAAGACGCTAAATTTTCATTCATTTGACAGCCGGACGCCTACGCTGTACAATAGCGTTATGTCATCCATTATAGAGGCACGCGCAGTAGTTAAACACTATGGTGATGTGGTAGCGGTAGACAACCTGAATCTCAAGGTAGAGGAGTCCATCTGCCTAGGGCTATTAGGACCTAATGGTGCCGGTAAGACCACCACCATAGAAATGATGGAGGGCATCCTCAAACCCACTGGTGGTGAGATACTGTTTCGGGGGCGTAAACTAGATCATTCCTATCGTAGTCGTTTGGGTATTCAATTTCAGAGCACTGCACTGCAAGAATTTATAACAGTACGAGAGACTCTAAAGCTCTTCTCGGCATTCTATGATGAGACACGCCCTATAGAAGAGATCATCGATATCTGCTCGCTTAATGACATTATTGATCGCGATAACCGCAAACTATCGGGTGGACAGCGACAGCGCATGTTATTGGGATTGGCATTGGTGAATAACCCAGAAATTATCTTTTTAGACGAGCCAACCACCGGTCTTGATCCACAGGCTCGTCGTAATTTTTGGCGACTAATTGAAAACATTAAAGCCGAGCAGCGCACTATTGTGCTCACTACCCACTATATGGACGAAGCCGAAAAGCTCTGCGATAGTATTGCCATTATTGATCAGGGAAAAATTATTGCCTTTGATTCACCCCGCCAGTTGCTAGACAAATATTTTGCGGGGGTTATTGTGCGCCTTCCACTAGAAGAGGGTGTACGTCTGCCGCTAGAGGCGCGTTATCATCAGGGGTATGCCGATATACAGACCCGTAGCGTACAGGAGGTAATCAAAAAACTAAACAAGGCGGACGTTTCCCTAGATGGATTGAGCATTCATGTACCCAATTTGGATGATCTCTTTCTGAAGTTAACCGGCGGCTCACTGCGGAATTGAAAGAGAAAGATAAGAAACTGTGAGACTACGAAATATAACAGCTTTGATCCATGCTCGCAACATGGAGTTTGTACGCGATAAAGGTTCTTTTATTTGGAATATGGCGCTGCCTATTTTTCTCATCTTTGGCTTTGCCTTTGCCTTTGGAAGAGGTGACCAACAGGTTTTCACAGTAGGCATTTACGGCTCAGGTGTTGACCATCCCTTTCTTCAACTAGAGGACATTAATTTTATAGAGTATGACTCATTAGAGGTAGCGCAAAACCGACTACAGCGCCATCAGTTGTCGCTACTTCTCAACCTAGATGAACAGAGCTATGCAATCAATGAACTATCGGCCGAGAGTCGAGTAGTTGAGCAGCTTTTTCAAGGTTATGCTGAGGACTATTCTATAGCACCAGAGGGCTGGCAGCGACAAGCCATTAGTGGCCAGGCCATCCGCTATATTGACTGGCTGGTGCCAGGGGTACTAGCCATGAATATGATGTTCTCGGGTCTCTTTGGTGTGGGTTTTGTAATTGTACGCTATCGCAAGAATGGGGTACTTAAGCGGCTAAAAGCTACTCCCTTGCAGCCCATGGAGTTTGTTATATCGCAGATTGTTTCCCGGGTATTAATAGTGGTATTGAGCGCCAGTGTGGTCTTTTCTGGCACCAATCTCTTTCTCAGATTTGTTATGCATGGCTCCTACCTTACCCTACTCCTGTTGGCGACAGTCGCAGTAACCTCTATTATCTCGTTGGGACTGGTTTTTGCCTCCCGTATCAGAAGTGAGGAATTAGCCGGCGGGCTTTTGAATATTGTAGTATGGCCCATGATGATCTTCTCTGGTATATTTTTCTCGCTAGAGGGTACGCCACCAATTCTTCAGCAGGTGGCCAATATACTTCCACTAACCCACTTTTTACGGGCAGCTCGGTCAGTCATGCTAGATGGCGCTACCTTGTTGGAGATAGTGCCTAGTCTGCTGATCATGTTAGGCATGACATTGCTCTTCCTGTTAATGGCCTCGCTTTTCTTTAAGTGGGAATAAATTTCCGGCTGCGCAGTTAGTAGCGCATGTCTTTTCTAGCCATCATTACCGACAATGTGGCATCTTCCAGATATTGGAGAAGAGCTTGGCTTCGCCGCCAGGGGATTGAGCTGCGGCTTCTCCAACTATCGGGCAGTTCACCACAGCATTGTCAAATGGCGCTACAACCGGCCAGTCTGCTTGTAGTAGGCATGCAAACCATTAATCAGGAGCTTATTAAAGCCCTCTTGCGTTGTAAGGTAATTATTCGTCATGGCGATGGTTACGACAATGTGGATGTAGCAGCCGCCAGCGCGCAGGGAATAGTGTGCGCTAACAAACCGGGCTTTTGGAGCAGTGAGGTAGCTGAGCACTCTCTGCTATTAGGAATCGCGGCGCGCTGTCAGCTCTCTTTGCGTAAGGTACGAGTAGGGCGCCGCCGTTGGCTTGCTACGCGGAAGCTAGCACCCTTCTGGCATAGGCAATTAGATGGCTGCCAGATTGGCATTGTAGGTTTTGGCAGAAGTGGCAAGGAATTAGCTACTCGCTGCTCCCCTTTGGGGATGGAGGTTGTCTATTACGATCCCACGCTGAGCCACCAAGAGCTGGCCGAGTTTTGCCGTCGTACCCCAGAGTGTCATCTTCGCGCTGTGCCATGGGAGGAGCTTATAGCCCATAGCGATATAATAGCGCTTCATCTGCCGCTTACTCCCCAAAGCCACCATCTATTGAGCTGGCCCCAGTTTTGCCGTATGAAGAGCCGCGCGGTGGTGGTTAACTGTGCCCGGGGGGGGCTAATAAATAGCTCGGACCTATTGCGGGCCCTTCAAGAGGGACAGATAGCCGCAGCAGCGCTGGATACTACCGAGCCAGAGCCTCTTCCCGTTGGCCATCCCCTTACCCAGCAGGCCAACTGCTTGATCACCCCCCATATTGCGTGGTATAGCAAAGCGGCGTTGCAGCGAATACGACAGAGTATAGTTCAGGATATAGTAAGGGTAGCCCAGGGGCATCCTCCTCTCTCGGTAGTTAATCCTCAGCTGTTAGATAAGCCTCATTGTCGACTAGGACATTAAATCGTTACTACACTAGCTAGCGCATCTTGATGATAGTTAGCAAAGGAAAATGTGCAGAAACTGATTCATTTAATGTGTTGGTAGGTCGATCAATTACAGTTGTACCATCTCTAACGATGTGCTATAGTATGTCTTGTTCAAGCAAGCTCATAAGCAACTGCCACACAATAGAAAACATGTACTACCGGGCACTATAATACAAAAAACATAGGGGCAAAATAAAAAAATAGAATGAAAAGCTATAAAGAGGTTGATCAAAATCCCAATTTTTCCCAGATAGAAGAGAACATTCTAGCCTTTTGGAAGGAGCAGAGAATCTTTGAGCGTTCGATAAGCCAACGGGAGGGGGCCCCTGATTATGTCTTCTATGACGGTCCTCCCTTTGCTACCGGACTACCCCATTTTGGTCACTTTGTGCCCAATACTGTGAAAGATATTATTCCCCGTTATAAAAGTATGCGCGGTTTTCGAGTAACCCGCCGCTTTGGCTGGGATTGCCATGGCTTACCGATAGAGCATGAGGTTGAAAAGAGCATTGGTATTTCAGGCAGTGCCGCTATTGAATCGTATGGAGTGAGAAAGTTTAATGAGGCCTGCCGCGCTATTGTGGTACGCTACAGTTCCGAATGGGAGCAGATAATTACCCGCATGGGACGCTGGGTAGATTTTAAGAATGACTATAAAACTATGGATCCCAATTATATGGAATCAATATGGTGGGTCTTTAAGCAACTCTGGGATAGAGATCTCATATATGAGGGATATTACATACTTCCCTATAGCCCCGGTCTAGCCACACCGCTCTCTAATTTTGAGGTGAACTTAGGCGGCTATCAGCTGGTGGATGACCCAGCTATTACTGTGCGTTTTCCACTACTTCCCAATGCGCCAAGCCAATCACTGGGACTTCCAGCCAATACCTCATTATTGAGTTGGACTACCACCCCTTGGACGCTCCCCTCCAACTTGGGGTTGGCAGTTGGTCCAGAGATAGAATACCTCCTAGTAGAGGATGATCAAGGAAGTTGGCTGGTTGCGGGATCACGTCTACATCATTATTGGAGAGAGTCGGAGCAGTATCGGGTTGTTAAGCGCTATCTTGGCGCAGATTTGGCAGGTCTGCAATACCAGCCGCTTTTCCCCTACTTTAATGAATACGCGGCCCAAGGGGCCTTTACAGTTCATGCCGCATCATTTGTGACCACTGATGAGGGAAGCGGTATTGTGCATCTAGCTCCAGCCTTTGGAGAGGATGATTATCGCATTCTTAAGGATAGTGCCTTTCCCATAGCCCTGCCGTTAAATCGGGATTGTAAATTTACCGCTGAGGTAGCTGATTTTGAGGGTCTATTTGTAAAGGATGCCGATCCAAAAATAATTGCCAATCTTAAAGCGCGAGGATTACTAGTGCGTAATGAGCGCTATAGGCATTCCTATCCATTTTGCTATCGTACCAAAAAGCCACTGATCTATCGGGCAGTCTCCTCATGGTTTGTACGGGTAGAGATGCTACGAGAGCGACTATTAGCCTCCAACCAACAGAGCCATTGGGTACCTCGCCATCTGCGTGATGGGCGTTTTGGTAAATGGCTTAGTCAGGCGCGTGATTGGGCTATCTCGCGTAACCGTTATTGGGGGAACCCTATTCCTATATGGAAGAGCGAAAGCGGCCAGGAGATGCTGTGCATCGGTTCGCGAGCCGAATTGGAAAAATATAGTGGCCGTCCTGTAACAGATCTACACAAGCACATTGTAGATGACTATAGCTGGCCGGCTGCTGATGGTAGCACTATGCGGAGAGTACCCGAAGTTCTAGATTGTTGGTTTGAATCAGGAGCCATGCCCCTAGCGCAGAATCATTACCCCTTTGAGGAGCGCGAATACTTTGAGAAAAACTTTCCGGCTGATTTTATCTGTGAGGGACTTGATCAGACTCGTGGTTGGTTTTATACGCTCACAGTATTGGCAGTAGCGCTCTTTGATAGGCCGGCCTTTCGCAATGTAGTGGTCAACGGCCTGGTGTTGGATAGTAAGGGGCGCAAAATGAGTAAGAGTGAGCGCAATTACTCAGATCCCCAAGAGATTATTAATAACTTTGGGGCTGATGCATTACGACTTTTTTTAATACGCTCTCCGGTAGTACGAGGCGAAGATCTTAAATATAGTGATGAAGGGGTTAGGGAGGTATTGCGGCAGGTAATAATCCCTCTCTGGAATGCCTATTCCTTTTTCGTAACCTATGCCAATCTTGATGGCATACAGCCGGCGCCACTGAAAGAGGTGCCTCGCAACCCCTTTGATCAATGGCTCTGTTCAGAGGTGGTACGCTTAGTTAGTCTATGTCGAAAGCATTTAGATAGCTACGATCTTCAACGAGCCACCGATCCCATTATAGAGTTTATTGATAATCTTAATAACTGGTATATTCGACGCTCGCGCCGCCGCTTTTGGAGAGAACGGGTAAATAGCGATAAACAGCAGGCCTACAATACCCTGCACTATGCGCTGCTACAGCTTATCAAGGTAGCGGCGCCCATCATTCCCTTTGTTACTGAAGAGATATGGTCCAATCTTCGTACTGCAACGCTGCCATCTTCGGTGCATCTCTGTGATTATCCGGCTGTTGAAAGCAACTTACGCAATGAAAAATTAGAGAGACGCATGCGTCTCTGTCTTACGGCGGTTAAATTGGGAAGAACGCTACGCCGCAATCACAACCTTAAGATGCGCCAACCGCTACAGACGCTCTATCTAATAAGCAATAATGACCAGGAGTGTGCCATACTAACCAGTATGGAAGAGATAATAGCCGAGGAGCTTAATGTCAAAAAGGTGCACATACGCTCAGATGAGAAGGAATTTGTGAGCTATCGCCTGAAACCTAATTATCAGCTGTTGGGTAAAAAGCTAGGTAAGCAGATTAAAGAGGTAGAAAAATTTCTTGCCCAACTAGGCGAACCAGAAATACATAGCATAATAGAGGGCGCTACCTTAGCGCTTAATTTAAGATCGAAAAAGCTAGATATATCTATGGAGAATATAGAGATCATCCGCCAGGCTAAGGGAAATATGCCGGTGCTTACCCAAGACTCGCTAGTTGCAGCCATAGATCCTGAGCTAACCCCACAATTGCAGGAGGAGGGGCTTATGCGCGATCTACTACGTGCCATCCAACGCTGCCGCAAAGAGGCCTCGCTATCACTTTCGGAGAGAATTAATCTGCAGCTGTATGCCCCACCGCCCTTAGATAAAATAGCCCAACGCTACGCCGCCGAAATATCCCAAGAGACCTTGGCCATCAACTTTGAGGTAAAGGGACTAAACCCCAGTACCAATGGGCATGGAAAGGCGGCGGGATCATCAACAGCCCACCATAGCTTCAACTGCACTATAGAGAGCTACCCAGTACATATCTTGATTATTCCACAGGCGGTTAATACATCATCATAAATCATATAATGGTTGTAAATTATGGAGGGCTTCTATTGTTTAACAATAATACACTATGTTAGCTTTGGTATTTGGCTACAATGTAGCCAAATATATAGTAGCCAAATACTAGGAATAGCAAAATGCAAAAGACAGTAAAGAACAGAACCATATTTTGCAGAGACAATCTAGAGATACTAAGGGGAATAGATAGCGGGACGATTGACCTAATCTATCTTGATCCGCCATTCAACAAGAATAAAGATTTTACCGCGCCCATAGGCAGCACCGCAGAGGGTGCCAGTTTCAAAGACATATTCGGCACCGAGGATATAAAAGATGAATGGGTAGGGCTGATAGCCGACCAACACCCGGTACTGCATAGCTACCTACAAGGAATAGGTGAAGTAGGACATAAAAGCAATAAATACTACCTATGCTATATGGCGGTACGAATTATAGAGTGCCGCAGAATACTCAAAGCAACCGGCAGTTTGTATTATCATTGCGACCCGACTATGAGCCATTACATAAAAATAATGCTGGATTGCGTGTTTGGGAAGCGATGTTATATAGGTAATATCATCTGGAAACGCCATACATCAGTAAAAAAAGGTAGTCAATTTAATGCAAAAAGCTGGGGTTATGTTACTGATGATATTTTCCATTACAGCAAAACCGATAATTATACCCTAAAAAATTCCCGGCCGCTTTTGCCATATGAAATAGAAGAAAAGTTTCCACTTATAGATAAAAACGGAAGACGCTACTATGACGACACTGCACATTTATTTCGTAATATAGGCATGGGTGAGCGTCCAAATTTGTGTTATGAATGGAAAGGGTTCAAAAATCCACACCCATCAGGGTGGCGACTTAGTAAAAAGCGACTGGAAGAGGAGTATCAGAAGGGCAATATTGTTATTCAAAACGGTAAAATAGAACGAAGGAAATATATCGAGGATTATGAAGGAGTACCGCTTGGTAATCTGTGGACTGACATTAACCCTGCATACGGAATGGAACGCATAGGATACCCTACCCAAAAACCTGTTGCTTTACTAGAGCGCATTATCAAAGCTAGTAGCAATGAGGGCGATATGGTGCTTGATCCCTTTTGTGGGTGCGCCACCACCTGCGTAGCAGCCGAGAAACTAGGGAGAGAGTGGGTAGGCATAGATATATCAAAGAAAGCATTTGACCTGGTACGCTTGCGGTTGGGCAAAGAGATAGAGGAACATGATACGCTCTTTTATGAAAACAAGATTGACTTTAGAATCGGCATACCGCAACGAACTGACGCAGACTACAAACCTGATAGACTAAAAAACAAGCATTATCTCTTTGGGTTACAAGAGGGTAAATGCCAAGGGTGCCATACCCAATTTGCCTTTAGACATTTTCATATTGACCATATATATCCCCAAAGCAAAGGGGGCGGAGATAACATAGAGAACCTACAACTATTATGCGGGAGCTGTAATACAATAAAGGGCGACCGAGATATGTCATTCCTTATGGCGCGATTAAGAGAATTGAAAATTATATGACTTGCTTTGACTACTATGTATATAACTCCCCAATTTATGAACATAATACATCTCCATATAGGTGGCATGTGTCACACACACAATCAAAGGGCACTTAAGAAAGAATATATTGTTAGATATGGGATATTGCGTAATATAAGATTGTATAACATACAACAATGTAATATAATTATATTCAAAAAGAATAATTAAGGAGTCAAATGTGAATGAATATGAAACTATAGATAGAGAATTGATTGAAATTCTGAGAAAGAGTTTTACCTTTAATGATATAGAGACAATAGGTAAGGATCTGCTAGGGCAATATAATACGCATGAGTTAGAGGGTATAAGCAATACCCTTTCTATCTCTCCCGCTGCCGCCTCTAAACGTTTAGTTACTGAATGTCGTAAACGTAAAAAATTTGAGACGCTAATTATTACCCTCATTCAACTTGAGGGGAATTATCTCAATGATCGTGTAGTAAAGGTCTTTAAGTTGGAGAATCTTCTCTATCATATTGCGCAAAGTGGATCTTTCTACGACTACAAACGTGGAAAATTTATCGATATGAAAGATGATAAGACGCTTTTGCCCAATTGGGGTGTACTTAGAGATGGAAAAGAGTACGATCTTACCGTTGCTAGTGTTGATATAGCTGGCAATTCTAAACTGGTAGAAAAACATGGCTCTGCCGTTATGGAAAAAAGCTACAATTTACTTTGGCAATTTATACGCAAGAAGCTAGCATCTTACGATGGACGTATTTGGTCATGGCAGGGCGATGGAGGGCTCTTGGCCTTCCCCTTCTCGCAGGATATGAATCTAAGCGTCTCTGCCTGTCTGGAGGTTATGTTCTCGTTGCCTATATATAATTTGCATCCCTCCAATCCAATAGAAAGTAATATAGTATTGCGAATTGCTCTAGACCATGGTCCAATTAAATTTTCTACAGACACGGGAAGAATTGTCTCGCGGTCCATCAATTATGCCGCGCATTTAGAGAAGCATGGTACCTCTCCGTGGGGCATATCTATCTCTGATGAGGTCTATGAACAGCTTTCGGGAAGTATGCGAAAAATATTTCACAAAAAACGAAAGTTTGAGGAGAGAGTTTCCTACAGTATGTTGGTAAGTATTGAGGGTGTACAGAGCGGACCCTCCTTAAAGAAAAAAGTAAAAGCGTAATATATTTGTACAGATACTTGAACAAAGAGCAGCCATATAGTATCTTTATTGCATCATGTCAAATGTAATGCAACAACGTTTTTTGGGTGGTCGAGGGCTTAAGGTAAGCGAGTTCTGCTTGGGCGCCATGACCTTTGGAAGAGAGGCTAGCCCCTCTGAGAGCCACGCTATTTTAGAGGCATTTGTAGAGGCGGGAGGTACCTTTATTGACACTGCTGATGTCTACAATCAGGGTATTAGCGAAGAGATAGTTGGTAAGTGGTTAAAGAGTAAGCGGCGGCAGGATTTTGTTATTGCTACTAAGGTACGCTTTCCTATGGGGAAGGCTCCCAATGATGTAGGCCTCAGCCGTCAGCATATATTGGATGGGGTAGAGAATAGCCTACGGCGCCTTCAGACGGATTATATTGATCTCTATCAGGTACACTGTTGGGATCCAAACACGCCATTAAAAGAGACCCTCTCTACCCTTAATGATGTGGTACGACAGGGTCGGGTACGCTATATTGGCGCTAGCAACTACCTGCCGCATCAGCTGCAGTTGGCCATTGATACCTCAAAGAGAGAGGGCTGGGAACCCTTCTGCTCGCTCCAGCCACTCTATAATCTATTAGATAGATTTATTGAATGGGAGCTGGTAGAGCTCTGCAATAGAGAAGGGTTAGCCATTTTGCCCTGGGGTCCACTACGCGGTGGATGGCTGAGCGGCAAGTACCGACGGGAAGATAAGGGACCGGCGGCAAATACTCGCGTTAAAACCGCTGAGGATGAAAAATGGTATGAGACATGGGAACATTACGGCACTGAACGCACCTGGAACATACTAGACAAGATACAGGAGATAGCTACCGCGCGTGACAAAACCATTGCTCAGGTGGCGCTTAATTGGGTAAAGGGTCAGCCAGGAGTAACGGCTCCTATATTGGGCGCCCGTAATATGCAGCAATTTAGCGATAATCTAGGTGCTGTGGGTTGGGAGCTAAGCCAGGAAGAGCGAGAGCAGCTTAATGCTGTAAGCGCCATGGAGTTACCCTATTATCCCTATAAATTTGTGCAGGAGGCCAACAGCTAGCCTATTTGCTACAGCTTAGATGCCACTACAGTAGCTCATGTCAATTATGACTAAAGGCAGATGACCAAAGATATAGCGGCGCTCTGTAGAGAGCTTTATGGTACCCAGCAGGCCAAGGGGTGTTACGATGCACTCTCTTCGCTTATGGAGCGCTATGCATCTACCATTAATGCGCCCTCATCGGGTGAAAGATTTCCTCTTTCAGCCAAAGATATTGTGCTTATTACCTATGGCAATCAGTTTCAGGGTAAAGAGCCGGCATTGCATTATCTTCATCGCTTCCTAGAGGAGGATCTGCAGCATGAGATTAGCGGAGTGCATATTTTGCCCTTTAATCCCTACTCCTCTGACGAGGGCTTTGCGACCATTGATTTCCTTAAGATAGCTCCTTCTCTGGGCAGCTGGGAGGATATTAGAACTATCAGCAACTCCTTTCTCTTAATGGCAGATTTGGTGGTTAACCACTGCTCTTCTCAGAGTGAGTGGTTCGGGCGCTTTGTGAAGGACGAAGCTCCCTATAATCGCTATTTTATAACTGCCGATCCCACCAGCGATCTCAGTGCGGTCTTTCGACCCCGAACCTCTCCACTTTTACACCGCTTTGAGACTACTGCTGGTAGTCGTCATGTATGGACCACCTTTAGCGCCGATCAGGTAGATCTTAACTATGAATACCCTCCCTTGCTACAAGAAATGATTAATGTATTGCTCTTCTATATTCAGCAGGGCGCCCGTATTATACGGCTAGATGCCATTGCCTATCTCTGGAAAGAAATAGGCACCCCCTCTATTCATCACCCCCATACCCATCAAGTGGTACAGTTAATGCGGGCCATAACCGATGTGGTGGCACCGGGGGTACTGCTGCTTACCGAAACCAATGTGCCGCATGCCGATAACATTAGTTATTTTGCTGATGGCACCAATGAAGCGCAGATGGTTTATAATTTTAGTCTGCCACCCTTGACGATGGATGCCCTGATACGCGGTGATGCCAGCCATCTTACCAGCTGGGCTGCTACCCTTGATCCTCCGCCACAGTGCGCTTTCTTTAATTTTCTGGCTTCACATGATGGTATAGGGGTACTGCCCGCCGCGGGCTACCTCAGCGCCGAAGAGCTACAGCAACTCATTGGAGTAGTACAGGAGCGAGGTGGTATGGTCTCCTACAAAAACACGCCGCAGGGCGAAATACCCTACGAGCTTAATATTAACTATCTCTCGGCTGTTGCAGATAAGGAAATGGGCATCCAAAGCCGTAGCCAGGCCTTCTTAATTGCACAGGCCATTATGCTATCGCTGGCGGGGGTACCAGCACCCTATGTACACAGTGTGGTGGGCTCAGAAAACTGGGCACAATGGGAAAAGGGTGAAAGTGGCAAACGTAGCATTAATCGTGAGCGCTTTCACTATCAGGATATCCATCAGCAGCTACAGGAGGAGGGTTCATTGCGCAATCTAGTATTTCAGGGCTATCGTCGCCTTATTCGAGCCCGCGCCGCTGAGCCGCTCTTTGCGCCAGATGTGGCACAAAAGATACTAAATTGCAGTCCTAAGGTGCTAGCCATTATCCGGGGAGCGCAACCCACAGAGGCGCAATCGGGCGCCGCCTCTATGCTACTATGTCTACATAATGTAAGCCATCAGCCGGCTAACGTTAGTCTTACCGCCGCCGACATAGGCCAATGGCAACAGGGGCGTGATCTGATCAGCGGAGAGAGGGTTATGCCACGTCAGCTACAATCGCTGCAGTTACAACCCTACCAATGTCTATGGGTAAAGTTGGAATAGCCCAACCGGATTCAGCAAAACCATATCCTTCATAGATTCCTCCTCTTATCTCCTCCAATCTAGGGATGAGATAGTTTATTTGCCCCACCCTTTACTAGGGAACTATATTATTGACATTGGTATGTACAGGTATACGTTTGAGGGGAGAGAGGAATTGCGGTTATGCAGGCACTTAAGAAATCTGACCGGCTAGTAGGTGGATTAGAACATATTGACGCGTTGATAAAAGTATATACGTACACCTTACGCGACCACTTGCATCAGAGCTACTATCACGCTCTACTCCATTAATAGTAAGGCAGGCGCATCGCTGGCGGCTGCTGAACACCATTACCCCAACCAAAGCCGGGTAGTATGTTCTTGATATATTGCTCAGCACTACCAATGCTTTTAATATCGCTATATACTATAGATACACTACCAACAGCGCATTATGCCAACAGAACATATAGCAATGAACAGCAGAACCGAAGGACATGAGCACTTAACGTATGACCACTCTCTCTCGCAGCGCCGGCACCACTGCCTAACCCGCTTTTTTCATCTCTATACTGCATGGGGCTACCATTTTGTACATCTACCCCTTACCGATAGCTACCAACACTATGATAGACCTTACAACCAAGAATTATTGAAGGCCAGCTACCGCTTTGTAAATAGCAATGGTGAACTATTGCTGTTGCGCCCCGACATGACTCTCTTCCTCTTGCGGCACATTGGCCAAATTGATGATGCCCACTATCCCTATCGTCTATGGTACGCCGATAGCGTGGTACGACATCTCCATCGTGAGGATACTTCACTGGAAGATCTCTTTCAAAGCGGCGCAGAGTTTATTGGTATAAACGAAAGTTTAGAACCTGATATTGAGATAGTGCTGCTCTGTAACGAATTAATAGCTACAGTGGGCATCCAACAGTGGACTACCCATTTGGGATCGCGGGCGCTCTACCGGCACTTTTTCGATTATCTACAGGAGCAGGATCTCCATCTCTCTCATCTTTTGCTCTGCGCAATACGAGAGCGCAATCTGGTAGAATTGCCGGCGCTTATTCAACAGGCGGCCCAGCGCAAACCGCGCGCCCACTATAGCTCACAAGAATGCCGTCATCTTACTGAGCTATTTAGCTATATTGGCGCGGTGGAGCATCTCCCCACCCCTCCTATAGGCCCACCAGCTATGCGTCAGGCGCTAGCCAAGGAGCATGCTACCCTGCAAAAGATAATCCAGACTCTGCAGGAATGCCATCCGGGCACCTATGTGCTAGACCTCTCAGAGGTGGGAGCCCACTCCTACCATACCGGTATCTGCTTTCGCCTCTACATTGCGGGAGCTAATCGGGCAGCGGCAGCGGGGGGGCGTTACCACATCTGGCCCTCTGCCAATCGTAGCACGGAGGAGGAGAGGTACTCCGCAGTAGGCTTTACCCTTACCCTCAACACTATTGAGGAATCGTTGAGTGATGATCTATTAGAGGATTCAGTGGTCGCCGCCGCGGGAAAAAGTTTTACTGAACGCTATCATAATGCCCATCAGCGGCGGAGCGACGGGCAGCGGGTACACCTGTAACCCTAAAGGGTTATTGTGTTATGAGCAGCGGATACCAACCAAAATGATAACTTTTGCGCTTCCTAAGGGGCGCATTCTTAAAGATATACTCCGCTATGTGGAGGAGCGAGGCTTTCAGTGCTCCTTTGGAGAGCGTGAGCTAATTGCCTACGATCATCAGCATGCCATTCAGTGGCTCTTGGTCAAAAATAACGACCTGCCCATCTATCTGCACAAAGGCAGTGCCATACTGGGCATTAGTGGTAGCGACATGTTGATGGAATATAATCTGCCCCTTTGTAGGTTAGCTCCGCTTCCCTTTGGTAGAGCGCGTCTGAGTCTTATATCACAGCAAGAAAACCAGCAGCGAATACCTTTGGATGGCACGCGCATAGCCACCAAATACCCCCATATCACCCATCATCATTTTGCAGCACAGGGAATAGCGCCAACTATTATTAAACTAAATGGCTCTTTGGAATTGGCGCCGCTCTTAGGGCTTGCCCCCTATGTGGTAGATATAGTACAGAGTGGCGCCACCATACGTGCCCATAACTTGGTAGAATGCTACCAGCTCTTTAAGACCGAAATAGCCATTGTGGCCAACAATAGTCTTTACAAGTTTTATCATAAAGCTGTCGATACTATTGTAGAGCGGCTACGCCGATGAGAGCCATGAGTGTAATAGACAAGAGCACAGTTAAACTTTCTCGTACTACCAAAGAGACAGCTATTGAGCTTCGTATTCAGGCGCTATCTGATTTAACCTCTGCGCCCCCCTGCCATATTACCAGTGAAATTCCCTTTCTAGATCATATGCTTACTACCTTTGCGCTCTACGCCAACCTTGCCATAGAGTTGCGCGCCACGGGGGATCTGGCAGTTGATCAGCACCATACTATAGAAGATATTGGACTGGTATTGGGCGAGGCGCTGCTGACCCTCTACAATGCAGAAAAAAATAGAGGTCGCTTTGGCTATGCGGTTATACCAATGGACGATAGTTTGGCAGAGGTGGCGTTAGATGTCTGTAATAGACCCTATCTGGTCTACCGACCCCTCTTTCCACAGAGCCAGGTCGGCAGCTTTCCCACTGCGCTATTGAAGGAGTTCTTTAATGCACTTACCATGCGGGCGCGCTGGACATTGCATCTTATCATACGCTATGCCGAAAATAGCCACCATGCCATAGAGGCGCTCTTTAAGGCATGGGGCCGCGCCTACGCTATGGCAAGCCGCGTGGCACCCCATGGCGGGGTGCTCTCTACCAAAGGTACGCTTAACAGCTAAAGCGAAGCCATTGATCAGCCTGCTATTGCTAAGCTATTGATCAAGCGCACGACGCAGATCGGGCCAATTACGGTTTCCAACTCTAATATATTCCTCTCGGTTACGACTCCAACGCCGCTTTACCGAATGTGAAAAATTAAGATAGAGTTTGTTGTCTATAACACTATAGGCATGGGGGTCAATAGGGGCCACAGAGTTATTGGCTACCGCATAGGCACAATAACCACCATATTGGGGGGCATATCGCTCGGGATTATTTGCAAAGAGCATTGCGTGCTCATCGCTAGAAAAATACCAGGTAACACCACTCCACCGTTGCTGAAACTGTGCAGAGCCCTGAACCGCTTTGCCATCTTCATGGTAGCTTACCACATCGAAGCCCTTAATTGCTATTCCGCGAGAACTAGCAAAATACTGCTGCGCAACTAATGGGAAAGCCATCAAAAGCCCCGCCACCACCAGCGCTATCCGCACTACCCTAAGGCAATTACATTTCGCATGCAAAACATTGCTCCAATTATTCATACATCACCTCCTCTAGAAGTAAGTATACCCTATTTGCAGATATAATGTCTACCTTTTTTACGCCCTCACTGCCCTTAAGAATAGGTTACACCACCCTAGCTGGCTCTTGAAGCATACCGATTCTTCTAGCTGTTCACAACGCAACGGTAGCCATTACCGGCAACATTTAGTGCAAAAAAATAGGGAGGGGGTTAACCCTCCCCATCCTATTGGAACCGCGCTTGGACTACCGCGAGCGCTTTAACCGGCTAGCTACTATTGATAGCGGAGCGCATAGAGGACATCATTATTCGTTCCCACCATATAGAGGGTGCCGTCAATGGCGGCTAGACCGGTTGGTACTGTTTCACCCACGCCAAAGCCGGCGGCCGTACTGCCCACTAGAATTGCTGTGCCATCATCTGCGGTGCCATCAGTGGAGTCAATGTTGAGAGTATAGAGGGCATCTGTGTCTATTCCCACCATATAGAGGGTGTTACCAATGGCGGCCAGACCGGCCGGGGCGCTCTCGCCCACGTCAAATCGGCTGACCCCTGCACCACTCACCTGGGTTGCCACACCGGTAGTAGTATTGAGGGTATAGAGGACATCATTGCCATCTCCTACCATATAGAGGGTGTCATTGATGGCGGCCAGGCCGGCTGGGAAGGCTTCGAACTCGTCAAATTGGCTTACACTTGTATCGCTCACCCGGGCTGCCCCACCGGTGGTAGTGCTTAGGGTATAGAGGGCACTACCAGTGCCCGCTACTACCATATAGAGGGTGTTGCCAATGGCGGCTAGGCCACGTGGATTAGTCTCGGTAACCCCAAAGCCGGCGTCCGTACTTCCCACCTGAGTTGCCCCACCGGTAGTAGTGTCTAGGGTATAGAAGATATCATTGGCATCTCCCACCATATAGAGGGTGTTACCAATGGCGGCCAGACCATATGGCGTGGTTTCGCTCACCCCAAATTGGTTGGCCATGCCTATGCGGGTGGCCTCTCCTAGGGCTACCTGCCCACAGCTTCTGCCAACAACATCAGTGGTGCCATCCAGTCTATAGAGCGGATTGCAGCTTACACAGCGAGTTAAATCATCGGCAGTGGCATCTCTGAGAGATGAGGGGGTACCGTTGGCACAGAGATAACCGGTGCCACCTCCTCCACTAGGCGCAGCCGGACAGGCTACCAATACCACCAATACCATTAAGGCGACCCCCAGGGTGCCCCCAAGCATCCTCCCCCTAAGCGGGGAATGCGAGGAAGCTAACCCTCTCTTGAGCGTTTTACGAGTGCTCAACTGCTCTTTCTTCCCTAAAAGGAGAGAGGGAAGAGGTAAAATTTTAAGACAATTCATTATTGAATTTCTCCTTGTTTAATATATATTTGATAGATACCTAAGCGACTATAGCTAGGGGAGAGGAGCATAGCTTTCCTCCGCATAGCGCATAGATTCATTAGAAATCTATTCATAAGTAAAATATACCCTATTGGGTATATAATGTTAAGGGAAATGGGGAATTTTGAAGAAGAATAAAGGGAGATATACCCACTCCTCCTTCAAAAGGAATACCAGAGAATTGCGCCTCTGCCTACAGTAAAAGTGCCATGAAAATAGCAATGACTGCTGAATATGTACTGACCAATTAAAAAAGGCCGAGGGCCTGCGATTAAACGCAAAAACCCTCAGACCAATATGGAAATGCCTAAGCCATATATACGCTATATGAGTTATGCTGACATTATAGTACCGGATATACACAGTGTGTGTCAAGCTTTTTTTAAGAAATTCCTGAATTAAACCGAAAGGCACCCTCTCTCCTCCTCGACAAGAAATGTCAGAGAGCTGCTATACTGCAGGAGAAAATATATTAAAAAGGAGAACCGGATGTGAAAATAGTATATCATACTGTCATGCAGGATGCCACCCCGCGCTTACAGAGCGCGGTCCGTGAAGAAATGGTGGCCTATGCCACATGCCAGGGCATTATCCCGGTCATGCGAACCTATGGAGTTGTGCGCAATACGGTGCGAAAATGGGTACGACGGGCCAAAGAAGATGAGCCTCTGACGAATCGCGCTCCTAGGTTCATCAATCGCGCATCTTCAGTCAACCGCGGGCACCTCTACATTGCTTTGTCAGTTGTTCTATCCAAGGGGGATTAAACGCTGCGCTCTCCCCGTTGCATCGCGGTCAGTTGTCGCCTTATTTTCCTCTATAAGAGCGCATCCATCTTGCCTTTTACACCCATCTGCGCCATAATATATACTATAAATAGAAAGAAATTGTAAAAATGTTATTTATTGAACAGATAGTAATTGTCCTAGCTCTTATTTTGAGTGTAGTGGTATTAACCTGTACCCTATGGGTATTATTAAGCGGGGCCGGAAGTGCGCTACGCTTTGTCTATAAAAGCTTGAGAGGGCTAAAATAACCTATTAGAGAACCATTATGATAGAGACAGTAGCAATCAAATTGGCAGATGGAAATCTTTATCCACTTTTGAATAGTAAATTTCAAGGGCACATGCGGGTGGTAATCACTACTGAGGTAGACGCACAGGAAGAGGCTCGGGTAGAATTTTTTCGCGGTACTGGCTCTGACATGGAAGATCCGGTTCAGCTGGATATCCTTATTCTAGAAAACATCACTGCCCGACCTAAGGGGGATTTGGATTTGACGCTGATCTTAAGCATAAGCAGCGAGCAAATCTTAGAGGTAACACTCTCTGATCCACTATCAGGTAATAGTGCCTCAAAATCGATACATCTACAGAGCTCTCAAGCGCCAATTATGCTAGAATCGTTTGAAACTACTGACACCAGTAGTAATATTGAGGAGGTAACTGATACTAAAGAGGCCCAAGAGCCTATTGATTCGGAATTCATAGCTGGTATTGATCCTCAAGTTTCCTATGACCGTATCGATAAGATTAAAGAGAGAGGAAAGAGAGGCGGTTCTTTCAAGAAAAAAGCTGTAGCATTGGCAGTTGCGCTCTGCGTGGTAGGTGTACTATGTGCTATTTTGCTACTGGCATACCTCTTTTTTGAAAGTCTGCGAGTGCCACCACTTCCTCCTTTGGTTGCTTAATAAGATATGGCTAAGATAGTAGGAAAATTGCGCCGCGGAGTAATGGCTGGTTTATCAGTATTACTCACAGTATTCTGCACCTCGGCCCAGGGCGATACAGTATGGGATATGGACTCCCGTGATCTTTTGCTTAGACTGAGGCGGGGCGATACTGCCTTTCTAAAACAGCTTAGCTATTCAAAATATGACCTACAAGAGCCAATTCTTTTGCATAATGGAGCCTATTACTACCTGTATACTCACTACAAAAAGCTGGAACTTTCCAAAATGCAGGAGAATATGTTACTCCTGGCCTGGGAGCGAGGAGAAGATCCCTGGCGTTACGAGGCAGGATTAAGGATTTTAAGAAAGTTATCGAGGGAAAAACGTTATAGTTCTGTCGAGCGATTGGCCTCTGAGGGATTGCTCTATTATAATAATGATCCTAGGTATCTGTCTTATTACCTAGAGGCACTCTATTGGCTTAAAAAAGATGCCACCTTCTACGGACACTATTCAAAGTATATATCTCAACTGAACTACGAAGATGCTCATCCTTTTTGGAGAGATCGTCCGCGCCAGACCGAGGCTCAATTATGGAAAGCAGTAGTAGATTACAGAAATAAGCGCGCGGGTTTCAGCGATCTTTTTACGCAACTCTTTTACGATCAGAATGCGCAGTCGTATCATACTAGGGCCTATCTCTATATTGATGATGAACCGATCCTTAAGAAGAGCTTTACCGGCTGGCAACTGACACTTTTTCGAGCCAAACATCTGGTGAACCAAAAAAAATACTCGCAGGCGGCAAGCGCGTGGCAGCAGGCAATAGAAGAGATGCCCGCAGATCAGAGAGAGCCGGTTTGGCAGGCCCGTACTGTTCGAGATGCGGCGCGATCATTCTATTACAGCAATAAGAGTGCTGCCGGTATAAAACTACTCTCTTCCATTGCAGAAGATGTGCCAGGAGGAGCGGCGCGGGCCGCGGCGCAGGAATGGCTAGGACGCATATATCGGAAAAGTGCCAATAATAGCGCCGCATATAGGAGTTTTATTGAGGGCTCTACTGCGCAACCCTCAGATAGATTGTTATGGCTGGCATTTGATGCGGCATTTTCCCGCTCCAAGGCCCGGGGTATAGAGGCTATGATGAGCCATGGCTCTAGGATACGAAATGAGCGCTATTATTCGGATATCTTTGAGCGTTATAGCTCACTAGCTATCCGTACTAGAGATTGGAATCTTCTTTGGGATTTGCGAAAGGTAGCCAATGCTCACGGCGCGCCATATGATAAGGCTCGTTTAGCAGTGCTGGTTGCTGAAGCAGTTCGGAGTGGAGCAACCAAATTGTCTCGTACCGTTAATAAAGATCAACTGCGCCGGGATCTAGAGTATGCTCGCACACAGACCGAAAGTAGCTTTTACGCCCATTTGGCAGCGCATATGTTGAACAAAAGCGCTCGAAGAAATTACCGCCTGCCTAGACGAAGTGCTGCTCCCGCGCTTCCTAATCCTCATAATCGTCATAATTGCAGAAAAATGATAGATGGTTATCTAATTTTTGGACTCTATAATGAAAGCTATCAATGGGTTGGTCAATGCGCAGATCGCTTCGAAACACAAGAATTAATAGATTATGCGCGCACCTTTAATAAATCAGAAAAATACAACTACTCAATACGCATTATGGATATTGCCCGGCGACGCAGCGACTTTATTGTAAATGTGATTGATGCTCGATTGCTCTATCCTCAAGGATATAATGAGTATATAGATTCGATTGCGGCTAAACATTCAATACCTCCCATATTGATATATGCTACAGTAAGGGAAGAGAGCTATTTTGCGCCCGATGTGCGCTCGCATGCTGGCGCTGTTGGTTTAGCCCAGATAATCCCTAGGACTGCTCGAGCAGTTGCCAAACGTATGCAGATCCCCACACCGGATTTGACAGTACCGGCGCATAATCTAGCGTTGGGGGGATTCCATATACGAGAATTACTTGATAGCTTCTCGCAGAGAAAGATTCCCGCGTTGGCAGCCTATAATGCCGGTCCCGGGAGAGTAAGACAATGGGAACGAAATGGCGCAGGCCTCTCTTCGCTCTTGGTGCATGAATCCTTTCATATTTTTGAAACCCGCCACTATATTCGTAAGATACTGGTTACCAGCCTTAACTACAATCGGCTTTACGCCAATGCCTCCAGCTATAGGATGGTACGCAGTTTTTATCCTGATCTAGGCCGCTACTAGGTGAATATCCCGCAGGCCCTAGGGTTGGGGCTAGTTCAGGGTATTACTGAATTTCTTCCCATTTCTAGCTCCGGTCATCTATTGTTACTTAAGGTGCTCTTAGGCTTAGATCTTACTGAAATACCTCTGCTCTTTGATGTGGCGTTGCATTTAGCAACGTTGGGGGTAATTGTGTTTTTTGTCAGACAAAACATATTGCGCCTACTGCAGCGACTGCTACAAAGTATTGGCTCGGTAGCGGCACGTAAAAGCGACGAGCTACGACTGATACAGGAGCTTTTGGTAGCTACCATGGCTACTGCATTGGTGGGGTATGGCATAGGACGTTTTGTCCCTCTTAACAACTTAAAGATAACCGCAATAGGTTTTACAATTACCGCCTTGTTACTATTTTTTCAATGGTACTATCGCCGCACAGCAGATAGGCAAAAGGGCGCCATAAAGGTGTCCCGTTTTGGCGCGGCGCTCCTTATTGGTTTGGCACAGGGAGCGGCAGTGTTACCAGGTATTTCTCGTGCGGGGGCTACCATCTGCATGGCGCTCATGGTGGGGCTACATTGGCGAAAAGCAGTTGATTTCTCTTTACTGCTCTCTATCCCAGCAATTCTGGGAGCATTGTTGTTCAGTGTAATTGAGTATCAGCATGCTTCACAAACATTGCCATTATTGGCTCTACTGTTGGGAATGCTTACCGCCTTGGTGATAGGCGCAATGGCGCTACATCTTTTGATATGGTTAGTGCGCGGTTCATGGCTTCATATCTGTATTCCCTATCTCTTACTCTTGTCTATAGTGTCGTTTCTCTTAAGCCGATAATTAGTATCGGGAAATATGGGGCGTTCAAAACTTCTCGAAAATTATCTGTTAATTTTACTCGCGGTATGTGCAGCAACGTTGGCTATAGCCATAATTGTACATCTCTTGGCCTTTAGCTCTGAATATATGATTATTCAAATGCTCCACAAGCTGGGAAACTTTCTCTTTAGCAGATTTCATCTGGCAGCCTTCTTAATTGCTGCCTACCCCCTCTTTGCAGCAGCGCTTTTTCTTATGGAGCGCTCTCCCCGTGCGCTGCTGCTGGAATTGATATTAGCTATAGTACCGCTACTTTTCTTTTCAGTGGCTATTCATCTGTTAGTAGAATCACCAGTCAGCAATTCTCCACTGCTCACCAGGGTAGGGATCATATTTGGAAAAAATGGAGGTATTATCGTAATGTTGCTACTTACCGCGGCAGCCTTTGCGCTCATTATCCATCTAGGCGGTTATCTGCGTAGCGGATCTACTACAGCTGAGAGGTCACCCCCATCAAAGAGAGAGAAAAATAACGCAGTTCAAGAGCTTTACCGTACTCCTAGTGCGCTGCGCGATCCACCACCAGAGACAGCGGCAGAGAGACAATATCAACCCAGAGCGCAGGAAACGGTTAGGGATGCTGTATCATCACCACACAATCCGACATATACCGAACCGCCCACCTTTGAAGATCGTCCGGCCTCTCCTCAGAGCGCTTTAAGCAACGGAAATGAGAAAGGTAACTCTCTGCAGGGCATTGTCAGCCATACTGAGCTCCCTCAGCACGCTCACCAGAGAGAAGATGTTCAACAATCACCGGCTAAGGACATTCCCTATACCTTCTTTTTCAGCCGCGGGGAGATAACATCACAACCCCCAAGCAAGGAGATTAGCCACTCTACAAATCTTATCGAGCAGTCGGCTGATAAAAAACCTCAATCCCCTAGCAAGGAGATTAACCACTCAATAGATCTTATTGATCAGTTGGCCGATAAAGACTCTGAACCTCCTAGCAAGGAGATTAACCACTCAATAGATCTTATTGATCAGTTGGCCGATAAAGACCCTGAATCTCCTAGCAAGGAGATTAGCCGCGCTACAGGCACTACATTAGAGAGGGGCACCGGTGATGTTTCCTCAGCTATTCCAGATTCGGTGCTCACCTCTTCCAATAGTACCCAATTGGATTGGAATCTGGATGCTAATAAATTACTTAAGCACTATCCTCAGATGGAACAGAGGGAGAGATATAAAAGAAGTCAGCTAGTTGCTGAAAAGCTACGAAAAATGCTCCAGGAGTTCAATATTGAGGCTGAGATAGTTGGCATACAGATAGGACCGGTGGTAACTGTCTACGAGGTGCTACCGGCGCCGGGAGTCAAGGTAACCAAGGTTAGTAGCCTTTCCGATAATATTGCATTGCGCCTGGCAGCGCCACGGGTGCGTATAGAGGCTCCAATACCGGGCAAGCAGGCTATTGGCATTGAGATTCCCAATAAAAAGCGTCAGGTTGTAGGTTTTGATCAACTAGTTTCTAGCAAGCAGTTTCGTGATCCCACTCATGTTCTGCCAATTGCCTTGGGAAAAGGCATAAGCGGCGAGCCATACGTCATTGAATTAGCCGAAGCCCCTCATTTAATGATAGCTGGTGCTACCGGTTCAGGAAAATCGGTCTGCATCAATTCAATAATCTGTTCGCTCATTTTTCACTGCGCGCCACAGCAGATACGGATGATGCTTGTTGACACAAAAATCGTAGAATTAAAGCCCTATAACAACATTCCTCATCTGCTTACACCGGTGATAACCGATCCTCGGCGGGCGCTACAGGCGCTGGAGTATTGTGTGCGAGAAATGGAGCAGCGCTATTCTTTGTTGGATGAGCTCAGTGTACGAGATATTTCCTCCTATAATCGGCGAGTCGAAAGCTCCTCAGATCTCACCCCCCTACCCTACATTGTGGTAATAATTGACGAGCTTGCCGATCTTATGTTAACTGCTGGCAAAAAAATTGAGACACTGCTAGTGCGTCTAGCGGCTATGTCTAGGGCGGTAGGTATTCATTTGGTATTAGCCACTCAACGCCCCTCTGCCGATGTTATAACTGGTTTGATTAAGGCCAACATCCCCTCCCGTATCTCATTTATGGTTTCTAGTAAGATAGATGCGCGCATTGTGTTGGATATTAGCGGCGCCGAGCAGCTTCTAGGCAAGGGCGATATGCTCTATGTATCGGCACGCCACCCCCATCCATTACGGATCCAAGGCGCGCTGGTAACCGACGAAGAGGTATTGCGCATCGCACAGGTAACCAAGGAATATGCCTCTCCCGAGTATGTGGAAGAGCATCAGCTATTTGGAGGCCCTGAGCCTGGTGAAGAGAGTAATTCCAATGGGGATCATCTTTTTGAGGAGGCAGTGGACATTGTACGGAACAGTGGAAAGGCCTCGGCCTCATACCTGCAGCGTCGTCTCCAGATTGGCTACAACCGAGCGGCTCGCTTAATTGAAGAGATGGAGCGGCAGCAAATCGTAGGCTCTGCCAACGGCAGCAAACCCCGGGAGATAATCAAGGCCCACTAAAAGGACTACTCGCTGATGCTCTTTAGTATCTCATTATAGTTGGGCTCCAACGAAATATCGGGTACCAATTCACTATAACGCACCGTATTGGAGCCATCCAGTACCACCACCGCTCGCGCCAGGAGACCCTTCAGATCCCCCTCCTCCATTCGAACCCCATAACTCTGTCCGAAATGGGGCGAGCGGAAGGCCGAAAGCGCCACAATATTCTCAAGCCCCTCGGCTTCGCAAAAACGTTTTGCAGCAAAGGGTAGATCAACTGAAACATTTAGTAGCACTGCATCCGGCAACTGGTTTATATGCTCATTAAAGACTCGCGCTGAGAGCGCGCAGACTGAGGTATCCAGGCTGGGGACAATGCTAATAATTTTTTTCTTCTCCCCATAGGTAGCCAATGATACCTCTTGTAACGCAGTATCTACTAACCGAAAATCAGGCGCAGCACTGCCCACCTCTGGAAGCTGACCGCTGAGCGCCACGGCTTGCCCCTTAAACAGTACGGTTGTATGTGGCTCTTGCGTTACGGCGGCTACCGCCACCAACGAACTCATCATTACACTAATCATAACACCATTCATTATTCTCATAGTAAAATATCCCTAACTATAGAAATAGTATTATAAACGGCAGCAAATGGCAACCGCTTTTTGAAATAAATTTTGGGAAATATAATTCATCACATTTACAAGTGGCAGCTCATTACTAGCCCTTAATAGGTAAAGAGCAATGCAAAATATATTACTGCCTCGTGAAAGATTGCTTTATCGTGGCGCACAATCATTACGCGATGTAGAGCTACTGCAGGCAATTTTGGGTAGTGGCACACAGCGGGTGAAGGTGAACAAATTAGCCGAGCAGGTATTACGGGTGATAGAGCGCAAAAAAAATCAGTGTAGTGTAGAGGATCTACAGGTTATCCGGGGGATGGGTGATGCCAAAGTATGCCTTATATTGGCATCGCTGGAGTTCGCTCGAAGAATTCTTGTTCCCCATAGCCGCAAAATATATTACTCCTCAGATATTTTACCCTACCTTAATACCTATGCTGATCGTAAGCAGGAGTATTTTCTCTGTGCCTCTCTCAACGGAGCCCATGAAGTATTATCTATTCGTGTTATCTCAGTGGGTCTCTTGAATCGTACCATTGTTCATCCCCGAGAAGTTTTTGCCGAGGCCATTAGTGAGCGCTCAGCCGCGATAATACTGGCACATAACCATCCTAGTGGGAATGTAGAGCCAAGCGGTGAAGACATTGAGGTCACCGAACGGTTGGTAGAGGCTGGTCAGATATTGGGTATTCAGGTACTAGATCATATTATCTTCTCTCTTGAGAATCACTACAGCTTCTCTGAGCATGACAGAATATAGGCAATATGCTATTTTTGTTGTATGCTCGACCTAGCAAAGAGAGACTTAAACAGCATTTCTCTACATAAAATAGGAGCTAGAGCAGGCGTCCTGCTAGGAATGCTATTGCTCATAGCTCCACTCTCTCTGGAAGCGCTACCGCCCACACTAAGCGCAATAAGCGATGATTTTCAGGCACTCCAATATAATCCCGCAGCGCTTACTCAAAAGCGAGCAGCTGGGGTGGCGGCGGCAATCAACTACGGTACCCAATTTCCTGATTCGCTTTCGGCAGATCTCTTTCTTAATGGTGACAATGTAGCTTATCAACTGCATCTAGGAAGCCCGGTGCGGCAGCGATTGGGGGTTGGTCTGCCATTGGGAGATTTTTTTGCAGTTGGCGCAGCCCTTGAGTTGGAAGAGCTTAACTTTAGTGCACTAGATATAGCCGGCTCATTATTAGTGCGCCCCTGGCGCTATATATCCTTGGGCACTCAGGTAACGTTGGAGTCGCTGCGGAACCCAGAAATTGAATTCTCACTTGGGTTACGCCCCTTTACTGAGCGTGTCACCATTGGGGTGGGTTCCCGCTATGCCAATGGGCAGGTAGCGCTCCCCACCATAGTAGCCCAGATTGAACCGGTGGATGGCATTCGAATAGATGGAGGTTTTGATATTCAAGATAGCAGCTGGCATATAGCGCTCTCGGTAGCATTTTCTAATATCCGAACCGGCAGCGAGGTGCGAGTAGATAATGGTAGTTCATTTGCCGGCGGCGGGCTGTGGAGCCATATAGCGACGCGCAATTTTCCCTCAATAATTGATAATCCCCCAGGACGCTTTATAGAATACAGTGTAGGCGAAATTGTTGATCAGCGCAATTTTGCCCCCACTTCACTCTTGGCAGGCTTTGATCCTCGGCAAGAGTTGGTAGAGGTATTACAAGAGATAGAAGGTATCTGCAACGATCCTTGGGTGAGAGGTGTTGTTTTTCGTAAAGAGAACATCATTACCAATTTGGCCAACTTTGAGGAGCTGCGGCAGGCCTTTAGCAGATGCAAATCACAACAGAAACCAATTATCTTTTACCACACCACCTACGGCAACGTAAATTATGCCTTTGCCGCCGCCATTGCTGATCATATATTCCTCCATCCTACCGGTGCGGTAGGACTACGGGGACTAGCCAGTATTCGCCCCTATCTGAAGGAGCTTTTAGATAATATAGGGGTAGAGGTTACTGCCTATCGCAGTCATCCTACCAAGAGCTTTGGGAGCATCTATACTGCCTCAGAGATGGGTGAAGGGGAGCGTCAGCAGATAGCTCGGCTCTTTAGCGATTATTACCAGTTAATAGAAGAGATGATCGATCAGCGGAAATCGCAGCTTACGGTAGAGACGCGGGTGGCAATAGATGACGGGCCCTATCTGAGAGCTGAGCGGGCTCGGGAGGTTGGTTTAGTTGATGGCTTACTCTACGAAGATGAATTTGATGCTTTCTTAAAGGAGAATTATGACTATAGTGTGCTACGCTCATTTCGCCGAGCGCCCACCATCCCACGCCAATGGCCAGATGCCAGCGAGCGGCAGGTAGCGCTTATCTATGCCAGCGGCGCTATAGTCAATGGCCAGAGTATACGAGGAAGACAAATTGGCGATGATTCTATCATTGCTGCCATTGAGCGCGCTAGTAATGATGGAGCGATGGCGGCTATTCTATTGCGTATTAATAGCGGGGGTGGCGCGGCGCTAGCTTCAGAGAGTATTGCGCGGGCGCTCTCTGAGGCGGCACAACGTAAACCGGTAATAGTCTGGATGGGATCAGTTGCCGCCTCTGGCGGCTATTACATTGCTGCGCCGGCTAATGTCATTATTGCCTCGCCGGTGAGTCTTAGCGGCTCAATAGGGGTGGTAGCCCTGGCACCGACCATTGTGGGTCTCTCTGATACACTGGGCATTGAGTGGGATGGGGTGCGCGGCTCTCCCTCAGCCGATTTTGCCCATCCGGGTCGCGCCGCTACCGCAGTAGAGCAGGAGCGTTTACAAGCATTGATTAATCGTCTCTATCAGCGCTTTGTGGAGCAGGTGGCTGAATACCGCAATGCTGAGGAGGTACAGATAGATGCAGTGGCGCAGGGACTAATATGGAGCGGCCGCGCCGCGCAACAACGGGGATTGGTAGATACACTAGGGGGATACCCAGAGGTATTAGAGGAGTTGCAACGTCAGGTGGGTAGCCAGCATCTGCGATTGGTACCCTTTGAGCACAGTGAATGGGGATTGCTCCGGGACATCGGCTATCTAGTAACCAGCTATTTTGAGCCTGAGTTACCGCCGGAGCTGGAGGCGCTGTTACGGGGTGAGATTGAGGCGCTTTTTATCACGCCGTGGTATCCGCCATTATTAAAATGATAGCCGCCAATGGCAACTGCTACGCGGCAGCTACCTTTTTGGTAGGGGTAGCTACCTTAGGCACTAGATATTCAGCAATCTCTCCCTCCATGGAGAGACCCTGCACCCCGGTAATACGCACCGTCTGCCAACTTCCGACGAGCGAGGCGGGGCCCGGAAAGCGCACGGTAGTTTTCCCCTCAGTTTTGCCGGAGAGATATCCCTCTTTTCGATCTAGAGCGGTTACTAGCACTACCTGCCGACTATTTATGAGGGCACCATTATAGGCAGAGGCGTTACGCAAAAGTTGGTGGGTTAATATCTGTAGGCGGCGCCGTTTCTCCTCATGGGGCACATCATCGCGCCACCGCGCACTAGCTGCTCCCGGACGTGGGGAGTAAAGCGCAATATAGGCCATGTTATAGGCAAACTCCTCCATGGCGCGCTGGGTATTCTTAAATTGCTCTTCGCTCTCTCCACTGAAGCCTACTATTATATCGGTAAAGAGGGTGGCAGTGGGCAACAGCTGACGAATAGTCTCCATCAGCTGACGGTAACGGCGTAGTGAATAGTTGCGGTTCATACGGATAAGCACCTTATCATCGCCAGACTGTAGCGGCAGATGTATCTGCTTGGCCAATGACGGATAGCTAGCAATAGTCTCCAAAAGCTCCTGACTCATATCTCGAGGATGGGGTGAGGTAAAATAGACCCAGCAGCGCTGCTGTCGGTCGGCTATCATTTCTCCAATTTGCCGCATGAGGGCCGGGAAGGTGCATTCAGCGCCATGGCGATCTAATCCATAGGAGTTAACATTTTGTCCTAGTAGCGTAATAGTTTTGTAGTTGTTGTCCAGCAGCTGCTCTACCTCGGCTAAAATGGAGTTAGAGGAGCGGGAGACCTCTCGGCCGCGGGTATAGGGCACCGCGCAAAAGGTACAAAATTTATCACAGCCATTCTGAATAGGCACGTAGGCTTCAATGGCAGAGCTATAGCGAGGGTGCACCTTCCAGTAATCGGTGGCGTTCTCTCTGCCGAGTGGAAGCGACTCTCCCATCTGCAACGAAAGAGGAGTACCTACTCCATATTGGCGGATCATAGAGGGTAATTCCCGTATCTTTTCTATTGGGAAGATAAGATCAAAAAGCTGAAGCAATTTCTGATGGTCGGCTGGTAAGATACAGCCAGTAGCAAAGGTGAGTAGTGCGCGATTCTCTTTCCATCTATTCCATTTCGCAATCCGTCCGTAGACTTTATCAATAGCCCGCTGCCGCACCGAGCAGGCTACTACCCCTAAGAGGTGGGCCTCCTCCTCATTCTCGGTATGCTGCAGGCCCATACCATGCAGAACGCTGCTAATTCTTTCGCCATCCGAGATGTTCATCTGGCAACCTAACTGCAATAGGTAAAACTGCATATCTCTATCCTACCCTGAGCAGTATGTTCTGTCAAAGCAGTGGCTGCGCGCAAAAAATTACCAAAACACCGGCCACCTCTCACTCTATTTTCCCTATCGAGCAGATTAATCTTTCCAAATGCACCGGTTTCTGGTTAAGATGCTCTCTTTCAGGTCTCAAGAAACTCTCTCGGCGGGTAGCATAGCCTACCCACGTTCGTGGTATATTGGTATTCTTGGTCGGCACTACTACTCTCTCTTTCGTAGATATAAAAAGTGAAGTCGCTCTCTTGTGGAGAGGTGCTTTTCACACTCCCTGTGTATGCGAAATTCCTCCCTTCTCCCACCCACTGATAGGAATAGCCATACTCCCCTTCCAAAGCACAAAGGGATCTTTATGTACAATAGTGAGTGCAGAACACTCAGTTCGGTTCTCAGTAGTAACACTCCTTCGTATATGGGGAGGGAAGGTGAGAACCACCATGCTTCAGGGCTTCAGCACTTCCCTTTTTAGTGTGGAGTTGCCATATGCGCCATTGCTCTTTCGAGGTGGTGTATTTCGGTTTAATTCAGGTTTCCTTAAAAAAAGCTTGACAAATACTGTGGTATCCGGTATATTCTAAATAGAATTTGTATAATCTATACAATTTCTCCTTTATTAGAGGGTTGAGGGCCTGTGTTTAATCGCAAGCCCTCGGCTTTTAATTGGTCATTCCATACTCAACAGTAACTGCTATTTTTCATGGCCCTTTTTACTGTAGGCAGAGGCGCAGCTCTCCGTTGCATTTCTTGTTGGAGAGTGGTCAACTCTCTCTTTATTTTCCTAGTGAGGGTGTTCATTCTGTTGACAATGGGTAGTTCTTAACTATAATTGGCACTATGAGTAAGAGAATATTAAGCAAAAAAGGAGAAATTTATTATGCTTAGAAATAAAATTTTTAAGGTGCGCCGCGGCGCGCTAGTGGCTACCTTGGTAGCACTTGTAGTAGCAATATTGGTAGCCTGTCCGACTGCGAATAATGGAGGGGGCGGTCCTGGCGGTGGATCCCAATATAGATATACCTGTGCCAATGGCACCGGCGCCGATGCCACCTTTGATGCCTCAGCTGGTGGCCTAATCCGCTGTGTGAGCTGTAATGCTGGCTATGCCTCATTCAATGAAGTTTGCTTACCTAGCTATGTCTGCGTTAATGGCGTGGCATCTGATGAATCCGCTGATTCAGTAGGGCAAAGCCGCTGTGTAAGCTGTAGTCCTATTGCTACCCTTGATGGTACCGCAGACAGCATCGGCACCACCTGTCAATTCTCAGTAGAGGTGGGAGAAGCAGCCCGCATAGGCATGGCCATGCAATTTGGCGTGAGCGAGAACGCACCATATGGTCTGGCCGCCATCGGTAATACCCTCTATATGGTGGGACTTAGTAATGATGTCCTGTATACCCTCAACATTGATCCTGATGATAGTACCCCCGATGGTAGGGCAATGCAGGTGGGAAGTCTGTCTGCCGGCTTTGGCGTGGGTGAAAGAAGCCCAACCGGCCTAGCCGCCATCGATAACACCCTCTATATGGTGGGATTTGATAATGATGTCCTGTATACCCTCAACATTGATTCCGATGACACAATTGCCGATGGCTCGGCAGATCAGGTGGGAAGTCAGTCTGCCGGCTTTGGCGTGGGTGAAACCACCCCAACCGGCCTCGCCGCCATTAACGACACCCTCTATATGGTGGGACAGACAACAAATGCACTCTATACCCTCAACATTGATCCCGCTGATGGGACTGCCAACGATGGTAGGGCAATGCAGGTAGGAGGTCTGTCTGCCGGCTTTGGCGTGGGTGAAAGAGGAGGCCCAACCGGCCTAGCCGCCATCGGCACCACCCTCTATATGATAGGAGAGCGCAACGATGTCCTCTATACCCTAAACACTGGTACCGGTATGGCAACCCAGGTGGGCATGGCCAACCAATTTGACGTGATCGAAGGCACTGCAACCGGCCTCGCCTCCATCGGCACCACCCTCTATATGGTGGGACACGACACAGATGCCCTCTATGCACTCCGCTATCAATAGTAGCTAGCCGCAAAAGGGCCAGAGGTAGAGAAGCGCGGTTAAGAATAGTAGAGAGCGTTAAAACTGCTTTCGGTTGAAATAAAATAAAATAGGGAGAGGGTTTCGACCCTTCCCTATTTTTGTGTGCTAGATGTTGTTGGAGTAGTGATGGGCGCGGGCAGCATCATCTACATCAGTAGCAACCGCGAAAGCTAGAGTCTCTTCCGAAAGCCCCGATAACTAAATTCAGGGTCTGGCGCGCCGAGATCCCTGAAATTTCGCAATTCCTCCCCTGAGCCACAGCCTCGCCTCAAGGGAGCACTTAAAAATCAGAACGATGAAAGACAATGTTGCTCCAGGCCCTCTTCGAACTGGATGGATAATAGATAGTTTGCATGGTATTTATCCCCCTTGGCCATTAGTTTTATTCGCACGTAGAGGATAAACGCCTTTTTGTATCTTCTTAAAGAGATATTCAAGTATTTGATGCATGTGGAGCTGTATATACAGCGTGGATAAACGGGTCGAACGATAGTCAAAGAGATTGTGGATATGAAGATATCTGGTAAGCGCTACAATGAGCCGGCTACTCAATACAAAAGAGCTGTATGCCCCTTTGCCATCTGCCGATAATGATGCGGATGGTTGCTAAGAAACTAAGACAATCGCTCTCTTGCTACCCGCACGCTCTGCGGAGTATGGCAATGGCGCTAGGGATCTTAATGATGGCTCTTCCTCTTTCGGCCCGGGAATATCGACTAGAGTTTGGAAAGGAGGATAACTGGCAACAATTTCCTCTACGGAGCAATATAGAATTAGAAACCGGGCTACGGGGCCACTATGATATTCTGGTTGCCGATCAACGCCAACGTCCCAGCGAGGTTGTAGATATGGAGCTCCATTTTGACGAGGCTATCCCACAGGATGCGCGCAACAACTGGCACATAATTGAAAATAGGGCCGTAATAGTAGCGCCGGCTGCGCGCAGCGGAGATGGTGCCGCATATTTTAATCGCCAAGATGGAGGCATAACGCTGCGCGCCAGAGAGGGTTCGTTTTTTAATCAGGTCGGAGACTGGGGCGACTTTTCAATAGAGTTTTATAGTTATGCCATTCAGCTTGAGGAATATGAGCAATTATTCTTGTGGCAATCAAAGAAAAAACAGCCATCATCGCTCAACAACAGTAATTTAGAACAGAAGATTGAACTAGTAGTAAGAGGGGAGCGTATGCAATGGAACTTTGTTAATTTTTTTAGTCTGGAGGGGCGGTTCCTGCCATCTCTTACCCTGTATGCAGTTGACCGTTCGCCGCTTCGCCGTTGGCAGCACCATCTTGTGCGTTACCGGCAGACGCGGGGATTATTGGAGTATCTGATTGATGGCCAACCGCAGGCAGTAGCCTACACTACCGAAAGTGGCAGAGAAGAGGGTGCTCGCTATAGCCATGTTCATCTGCCGGCAACACCAGAGGAGCTGCATATTGCGCCAGCCTTCTCAGGTATGTTGGATGAGTTTCGCATTGTAGGAGAGTGGGTAGAACCTCCTCCGCTAGGCAATTATAGTGTTGCTTCAGGAGTCATAGAGAGCAACGTTATTGACCTAGCGGAGCAATATGGACAGTTGCGGCGGATTGAGGCCCAGCTCCAAACACCCGATCAGAGTCAAATAGAGATAGCGTACCGTACAGCCATGGAGCGACGAGAATTTGTGGGGGATGGTCAGGCTTCATGGGTTACGGTGCATCCCGACATAGATATTATTCCAGCGCCCTATCTGCGATTTCTGCAGCTTCGCGCCCGTCTCTTACCCGATGGAGTAGGCGCCAATAGCCCACGACTCTCTTCCCTTGGGGTAGTCATTGAGAGAGCGGTGCCGTTTTCAGCACCCCAGGTGCCTATAGTGGTAGAGAACGCAGAGAATAAAACAATTGAACTGGTGTGGCAACCGCCATCCGATCTACGGCCGCTGGGCTATCGTATATTTTATGGACCACGCCCCGGCTATTATCCCTATCGTCTAGAGGCTGGTGGGCGCACCCGCTACCGGCTGCCACCATTGGAACCAGATAGCCCCTACTATTTTGTGATTGAGAGCTATCTTCGCGACTATCCCACACTCCCCGGAAGCCGCAGCGAAGCGCTTTACTTACGCACCAGCCCCTAAAATTAAGGGGCTGAATCACTTAGCCGATTCTCAGCCATTTCCTACAGTAAGAAGGTGCGAAAGAGGGACAGTGACACTATTCATTGTTCCTTTCAAAGGGACATTTTCAACTTTCTTTTACACCAAACATTTTTTAAAAAGTGTCAAAAAAAGACGAAAATGTCACCCTAAAGAAAAACAAAAATGTCACGCGGCCATTGCTACCTCCTTCATGGTTAATGTCTTTCCTTTATAAAATAACTGTACCCTTCCGTCAAGATATTCATAGATTTCCACTCGCATCCCGGGACGAAGTCCAGCTCCACCTTTAAGAATTTGAAAGGAGTGTGTCTGATAGCGTATGGTATAATCATTGGTACATACCCGGAAGCTACGCTTCCCAAAGAGATGATCAAGGTCACACTGAGTGTGAAGGGGAACATGGCCATTGTGTATCCCCCAAGCCTTCAGGGCAAATCGCTCGTTAAACGAAGTAAGAAAAGCCGGAAGAAAACGATTTGCCTCAGTGAGGGTAGAGATACCGGCGCGCTTCAGTGCCGCACAGAGTCGCCCCTGGAGGGTCTTATTCACCCGCTCTACTCGTCCTTTGGCCTGAGGAGAGCCGGCATTGATGATCTCAACCCCTAGTCGTTCACATACCTGCTGAAAATGCTTATTTCCCTCCGGAGTGGGAACATAGGCGTTTCTCTGATCACAGTAGAGAGCGGAGGGGATGCCATACTCCCGAATCCAGTCTTTTATGAGCACTAAGAGCTCACTAAGCTCCTCTTCATAGGCAAAACGAGCCTTAATAAGCCCCGTAGCATCGTCAATCATGACCAATAGACAGGTTTTGGTAGTCCCAAACCATTGGTGAAAGCTTCCATCACATTGGATCATCATGCCAAAGTAAGGCTTTCGTTCTCGGAAGGTGTGACGCGGTGAAGAGCGGACGCGATAGCGAGTCACCGCAATTCCCGCCTCAGCCATGGCCTTTCTCAGCGTAGGAGGTGAGATATGGATGTCATGCTCTTCAGCTAGTACCTCCTTTGCATAGGCGGGGCTGTAGCCCTCCAATTCCTCTTTAATGAAGGAGACCGCTCTCTCCATCACTTCTGGGGCGATCTTACGAGGGCCCGGACGACCTCGAGAGCGATGCGCTAGCGCCCCCTCGCTCCCCTCTTTCCAGCGCTTAAAGAGCCTCCTCATATGCCTAAGGGTTACCCCGCTGCGCTCTGCCTCATCTTTCACTGAGGTCGTTCCTGTGGCAAGCCTGGTACAGGCTTGCATATATCGTACTTCTTTGGTACTCATAGTAAATGTCGCTGTGTACATAATCCTCCAGTATACCTGGAGGAGCAGTGACATTTTCAACTTTCTTTCAAAGGGACATTTTCAACTTTCTTTTACAACATTTTTTAAAAAGTTGACAAATAACAAATACTGTTGTACCCTACAAACACCTAAAAATATTAAGGTTCATAAGAACCCTTCTTTTCTAAATATTTAAGATGGGTTGAGGGCTTGTGTTTAATCGCAAGCCCTCGGCTTTTAATTGCTCATTCCATATTCCATATTCAACAGTCACCATGTCTTCATAGCACTTTTTATTGTCTGTAGAAGCGCAGCTCTCCGTGGCATTTTGTGTCGGAGAGGGGCAGGATGGTTCTTTATCTTTCTTAGAAATTTCTTAAAAAAGCTTACCATTACATATCCAATAGGGTATACTGTATTTATGAGAGCTTCTAGTTACCATATGCTATATAAGGGTGGATACTATGCCGCTCTCTAGCTATAGTAGCTTAGATAGCTTTCAAATAAATTTTATCGGAGGAATACGATTATGAATCGTAAAACTATTTTTATTTCTCTTTCTCTCTTTTTAGGAGAGAAAAGAAAGGAAGAGAGAGTAAGCGTTCTAAGAACTTGCACGAGAGAGGAGCACCGCTCCTCACATTTCCCGCTTAAAGGGAGGGTGCTGTGGGGCACCCTGGGGGCCGCCTTAGTGATATTGGTGGCCCTAGTAGTATTGGTAGCCTGTCCGGCTGCCCCTAGTGCAGGTGGTGCAAACCCTCGCTATCTTTGCGAAAACGGCACCCCCGTTGATGAAACCACTGATACGACTGGGCAAACCCGCTGTGCTAGTTGTGATGGGGGCTATACCTTGGAAAATGAGGCCTGCCGCGCTAACCGCTATGTCTGCCTTAACGGCACCCCCTCATCTCTCAGAGATGCCACTGCGGATGGTCTCAGCCGCTGTGTAAGCTGTAATACCGGGTGGTATCTCAGGACTGTGCAGCATCGCTGTGTTGATGAACTTCTTACCAGCGTGTACGATGTGACCGATTCCGGAGGCCTAGGCCTGGAGCTTTCTGGCGCTATTTCAGTAACCACGGCAACCGTAGGCGGTACTCCCTATCTCTTTGTTGCGGGACAGAGTGATAATGGCGTGAGCGTCTTTTCGATTGCCAATAACGGCGCACTTACCAACGTGGACAATGTGACCGATGCCGGAAGCCTGGAGATTAATACCACTTCTTCAGTCACCACGGCAACCATAGGCAGCACTCCCTATCTCTTTGTTGCAGGACAGGGTGATGGTGGCGTGAGCGTCTTTTCGATTGGCACCGGCGGCGCACTTACCAACGTGTACAATGTTACCGACGGAGGAAGCCTGGAGCTTGAGGGTGCTACTTCAGTCACCACGGCAACCGTAGGCGGTACTCCCTATCTCTTTGTTGCGGGATCTGTTGATGATGGCGTGAGCGTCTTTTCGATTGCCAATAACGGCGCGCTGGCCAGCACGCATGATGTGACCGATGATGCAACCCTGGAGCTTGATGGCGCTTATTCAGTCACCACGGCAACCATAGGCAGCGCTTCCTATCTCTTTGTTGCGGGACGGGATGATCATGGCGTGAGCGTCTTTTCGATTGCCAATAGCGGCATGCTTACCAGCGTGCATGATGTGACCGATGATGCAATCCTAGAGCTTGAGGGCGCTGATTCAGTCACCACGGCAACCATAGGCGGCACTCCCTATCTCTTTGTTGCGGGACAGGAAGATAGTGGCCTGAGTGTCTTTTCGATTGGCACCGGCGGCGCACTTACCAACGTGCACAATGAGCCTGATGCCGGAAGCCTGGAGCTTGAGGGTGCTACTTCAGTCACCACGGCGACCATAGGCGGTAGCTCCTATCTCTTTGCTGCAGGATTTACTGATTCTGGCGTGAGTGTCTTTTCGATTGCTAACAACGGTGTGCTTACCAACGTGCACAATGAGCCTGATGCCGGAAGCCTGGAGCTTGAGGGTGCTACTTCAGTCACCACGGCGACCATAGGCGGTAGCTCCTATCTCTTTGCTGCAGGATTTACTGATTCTGGCGTGAGTGTCTTTTCGATTAATGAATAGAACGCCGCACCTGTCCTCAATAGGATACTCAATAGAGAGGGAGCGATAGCTCCCTCTCTATTTTTAATACCCCGTCAGCACATCCCAACGAAAACGACCCAACCGGCCTAGCGGCCATCGGCAGCATCCTCTATATGGTGGGACACGACACAGATGCCCTCTTTGCGCTCCGCTATCGATAGTAGATAGTCGGTAGCTCAAGAGGTAGGCAAGTACGGTTAAGAATAGGATAGGGAGGGGTTTCGACCCTTCCTTATTTTTTTGTGTAGCTCTTATTCAAAAAAAACCGCGTAGTAGCTTCTGAAACGCTTCCCTACTGTGTTTTTTGCGCACAAAGTTTCGAGAGTGAATAGCTGGCAAACGCCGCTAGCAGAGCCTTAGTGATCAGGCAGGCCAATAGCGGCTAATAATTTCATAATCTGGTGACCATCTATAGCGCTAGAGTGGGGTTCGGCCTGCGGCTCCTGCAAACAGCGTACGGCATCTTCGACCATATTGATAAAATAGCCAGTGTCGCGCTGCGGACGGAAGGAACTATTATCTAACGAACGGAAGCCCTCATAATAGGGGCTTGCTATACTCTTCTCGGCGCGTTGGTAGCCATTACCTACCACTATTCGACCACGGCAAAAACTACAGCCAATCTCAAAGAGCAGGTGGTCACGCTCGGCGCCAATCTCTACCACACAGGGGAGAGGCGCCGCGATAGCGCTATCTTGCGCGGCCCTCTTCGGAGGAACTATGTCCAAAATGATATAGAGTGAAGATTGGGCGCTCCGAATACTCCCGCTTGTAGTGCGTAGCGCCAGCTCTCCCCCGGTAAGAAAGCGCAGCAGATCAAAGAGATGGGTACCATCGTGAAGCAGCATGCTATCTTTGGTTGTAGTGGCGCCGCAATAGAGGGTGGCCCACATACTCAGTGGCGCCCCATAGCTGCCATTCTGAATAGCCTGACGCGTCCATTGCCAGTTGGTGGCATAACGCCGTTCGTGGTTCACCACTACCCGGCAGCGCCGCCGGCGATGGATCTGCATAATGCTGCGCGAATGGCGAATACTATCGGCCAATGGCTTTTCACAGATGACCACCGGAACATGATAGCGGGCGGCTAAGGCTACCAAATAGGCGTGGCTGTCGGGATGGGTGGCTATCGAAAGCAGTTGAGGTTTGGCACGCCTGAGAAAATCTTGGGCATCTTTATAATCGGTGGCCACCCCCCAGCGCGCAGTAAATTGGGCGCGCCGTTGGGTATTAATATCATATCCCCCAATAAGCTCACATAAGGGATGGGCATGCAAGGCCCCCGCATGGGTGCAGGGCTTCTCGCGGCGTTTATCATCTTCAAGGAGCGAGCCAATACGCCCCAATCCAATTATCCCGCAGCGTATCATGGTTCTGTACTACTGTAGCATTATATGCTACCTTTGTGTTGGCTATGCACCTTCAAATTTCTGATAATCTTAAGCTGGCTGGTGATCAGGGAAGCGCCGTAGCGCGCATAGCCGAGGGGCTTACCGCCAATAAGCGCTATCAAACCCTTAAGGGAGTAACCGGATCGGGCAAGACCTTCAGCATGGCCAAAATTATTGAGCAGTGTCAGAGACCGGCACTGGTACTCTCCCATAACAAAACACTGGCGGCGCAGCTCTTCCGCGAGTTTAAGCAGTTTTTTCCCAAGAATGCGGTAGAATACTTTGTATCCTATTATGACTACTACCAGCCGGAGGCCTATGTGGCCAAGCGCGACCTTTATATTGAGAAAGATTCCGACATAAATCAAGAGATAGAGCGCATGCGAAACTCCGCTACCGTAAGCCTCATGGAGCGCAATGATGTAATAGTAGTAGCCACCGTCTCCTGTATTTATGGCTTGGGCAATCCGCGTGCCTATCGAGAGATGCGCATTCATTTTGTCCTTAATCAGCAGGTGGACCTTCCGCAGCTCAAGCTACAGCTAACGCGTCTGCAGTATGATCGCTCGCATGATGCGCTTAATAATGGCTCATTTCGTATTAAGGGGGATGTAATTGAGATCTGGCCCATATATGCAGATAAGATATATCGGATTGAACTGGAATGGGATGCGGTACAGCGTATACGTATAGTACACAGCGTAACCGCCGAGATCATTGAGGAGTTGGATGAAATTACCATCTACCCCTCGAAACACTTTGTGGTATCAGATGATCAGGTTAAGAGGGCGCTTCAGGCGATACGCCATGAGCTAGAGGAGCGACTAGCCGAGTTTGAACAGCAGAATAAGGTAGTAGAGGCGCAGCGTCTCTCTTCCCGCACGCGCTATGATTTAGAGATGATTGAGGAGGTGGGCTTTTGCTCAGGAATAGAGAATTATTCGCGCCATTTTGCCGGTAGACCCGCCGGCTCTCGTCCAGCAGTGTTGTTGGATTACTTCCCAAAGGAGTTCATTACCTTTATTGATGAATCACATGTTACCCTTCCGCAACTGCGCGGCATGTATGTCGGCGATCGGGCGCGCAAGCAGAGCTTAGTAGATTACGGGTTTCGTCTGCCCTCAGCGCTGGACAATCGCCCCCTCTATTACCAGGAGTTTGATGATCTTACTAATCAGATTATCTATGTTTCGGCTACCCCCGGCGATGCAGAGTTAACCCGTTCTGGAACGCCAGTTGAGCAAATTATTCGCCCTACCGGTCTAGTAGATCCAGAGATAAAGGTCTTTCCCACCGAGGGGCAGATCGAACATCTCTATGCCAGCATTCAAAAACGGGTGGCTGCTGGCGAACGGGTATTAATTACTACTCTAACCAAAAAATTATCTGAGCGCCTGACCGATTATCTGGCGCAGATGGAGGTGCGGGTCCGCTATATACATTCTGAGATAGATACCGTGAAACGCACCGAATTACTTACCGATCTGCGCGCGGGCGCCTTTGATGTATTGGTAGGAATAAATCTCTTGCGTGAGGGACTGGATCTGCCGGAGGTCTCATTGGTGGCTATTATGGATGCCGATAAAATTGGCTTTTTACGCTCGGCCACGGCGCTTATTCAGACTATTGGACGGGCGGCCCGCAATATAAATGGGGAGGTTCACATGTATGCCGATAGGATAAGCGATGCCATGCAGCAGGCCATTAAGGAGACCGATCGACGGCGCGCTATTCAGAATGAGCATAATCAGAAGCACAACATCACCCCCTATTCCATTGTTAAAGATGTACAGGCGCTACTGGTGCGGGAAAAGGTAGCTAAGAGCGAAGAGGGGCACCTTAATGCCGATCTTATTAAGAGCAAATATAATATACTAATACGGAAGGAACGACAGCAGTTGATCAAAGAATTAGAGAATGCCATGCTAGAGCATGCCAAGCGTTGGGAATTTGAGCAGGCAGCTATTGTGCGTGATGAGTTAGAGGCACTGAAGGGTGCGCCACAGAGATAAGCGTCTCTATACCCGTTTCAGCAGGTGGTCGCTTATTATTCTCTCTTTAATCAGTAGCGGCTGCAGCCGCCTAGCTCTGCTTGATGATCGCCAACTACCATTACCCGCCTCCTCTCTCTTTGAGGATTGTCAGCAGTGGGCTGTGGTGGTCTCAGATTATACAATAATGCATAGCAAGCCTGAACTAGTCGCGCCGGTGCTGCAGATAGTCCGTCAATTTGACCTGGCTCCCGTACTGGGGCGCTCAGATCATAGAGCCGACCATTTCGATAATTATGCCTACTGGTATCAGATAGCCACCCCACTACATAGCGGGTGGGTTTTTGGGGGTGATATTGACCTCTACTGCCACCAACATACCGCCCTATTAGCCATAGCTGCCGAGCGCCATTCCCAATAGCGCTATTACTATTACAGTAGAGAGAGGCTGGAAGTCAATATGCTACTTGGTAACAATCTCAGTGTTTAGGAACCTTTGGTAGCAGCAAAATGTTGCATCAATAACCGACTGCTCAGAGAAGCGCTCTACCACTAGGGCGCGACTCTGCGCTCCCATCTGCGCCACTAGATGGGGATTAGCTATAAAGCGTTCCATACATTCCACCAGTTGATCAACATTATGGGGTGACACAAGATAACCATTCATTCCATGCTGTACCGTTTCTCTACAACCGGGTCTATCGGTAGTAATGATGGGTAGCGAGAAGGCCATAGCCTCCAGTATTGATTGCGGTACGCCTTCGCGATAATAGCTAGGTAACACCAAAACCGAACTCTTACTGAGAATAGGACGAATATCCAATAGATGCCCTGCAAAATCAACTGCTGAAGCCAAGCGCCTCCTATACCAATTCAGATCCTCTTGGGTAAGCATGGCCTGCGAACCATAATCGCTATCACCAGCCACTAGAAAGCGTACTGACCTATGCTGCTGGGTAATACGCTGGGCAGCCTGTAGGAAGTAATAGATACCCTTATTACGCATCAGGCGCCCCACAAAGGTAAAGGTAATGGTGGCGGGGTAGGCATGACTACCTCGATGATAACGCTGGATATTCACCCCTGAAGAGCGAATCAGTAGCGACCGTCTGCCAGTTATCAACCTCAATTTTCTAAAATAGCTCTGGTCATCGGGGTTGAGAAAAATGACCGCCTTGGTTAGCGGCAATATCAGGCGATAGAGCATAATAAAAAGTAAGCGCAAGGGGTGATAGGCTGCCAATGTAAAGGCGTTACCTAGACCGGTCAGACTACAGATAACCGGTATATTCAGCGCGCGCGCCGCCACCGTGCCAAAGAGGGCAGCGCGTGGTGAAAAGAGATGAATCATATCGGGCCGCACGGCGCGGTATATTTCCCATAAACGTTTGATATAGCGATAGAGCTTATGGGGGGCCACTGCATCCTCAGCTAAGGCCAAATCATACAACGCAATTCCCTGCGATTTAAGCAATGAAAAATGATTATCTCCCCGGCCGACGGCTACTACCCTATGCCCCGCCTGCCGTAGGCGCATAATAAGTCCCAAACAAAATTGATGGAGCGAAACACCATTAGGAGCCTGAATGATAATAGTCATTATACTGAAAATTTCGAGCGCGCTATTTGAAAAGCGGCATCAAAAATTTCATCCATGGCATAGTATTTATACTCAGCCAATCTGCCAAAAAAGGTTACCTGCTTTAATTCAGCAGCTCTCTCTATATACCCTTGCTTAAGCTTCAGATTCTGCTCATTGAGAATAGGATAATAAGGGCTATTTTGACCCTCAATGTAGGGTCGGGGATACTCAAAATGCACGGTGGTATAGTGATGTTTCTGACCAGTAAGCTTTTTATACTCTGTTATGCGCGTAAAGGCATAGTTGTTGGGATAGTTAATGACCGCTGCCTCTTGATACGATTCCTGAAAAAAGGTCTTCTCCTCTAGATAGAGACTGCGATATTCCAATGCGCCCAATGCCCTATCAAAATAATAATCCAATGCCGCGGTATATATGAGGTGGCCATAGTTAAGCTGATCAATGACCTCTTTGTAGTCGCAATATAGCAAGAGCTGTATGCGGGGGTGATCAATGATACGACCAATTAGAGTAGTATAGCCCTCCAAAGGGAGCGCCTGATACTTTAAGGGCTGGTAACGGGATTCTCGATTGGTACGTACCCGAATTCGGCGGACGGTCTCTGGATCGAGCTCTTTAGGATTGTGTCCCCACTGCTTAATAGTGTAATGCTTTACAAAGAGCTCGTACAGCTCTTCACCAATTTGATTAATGATGGCCTCTTCGGCATTGCGCGGTCGATCATAACGATGAAAGCTCTTAAGGAGCTCCGCGAATTCTGACTGATTTAATGAGCTATTGGTAAGGAGATTATAGGTATCTAAATTGACTGGAAAAGGTACCAGCATACCGCATACATTAGCCAGTACCTTATGTTGATAATAATGCCATTCGGTAAAATTGCTTAACCAATTCCATATATGATCCTTGTCGGTACGAAAAAAATGTGGTCCATAGCTGTGAATAAGAATACCATAACGGTTGTAATGATCATGTAAGTTTCCACCAACCTGTCCCCGTTTTTCTATAATGAGGCATCTATGGCCTGCCTCGGCCAAGAGCCGCGCCAGAGTAGCGCCGGCTGGCCCGGCGCCCACAATGCAAAAATCATATAATGCACTCATCTTTGTATTGCTACCCGCGCCAAACGGATCCAGACTCCCAAAAAAGAGAGAGCGGCGATAATTGTAACCGCAATCTTAATGGCGGTGGTGGCATGCAGGATAAATATGCCTTCAGCAAGTATTAGACAACACCATCCATAGATTACTAAAATAGCAATGTTGGGACGGCCCACCAACTTCAAAAGACGAAGTGGGAAATGATCGGGACTGCCCTTAAAGGGATTGCGCTTCTGCTTAAGGCGCATGGTAGAGACAAAGAAAATCTCAAAAAGAGGGATACTGATAAATAGCAACGCCGCCCCTAGCCCCGCGCTATTTGGTGATGCCTGAGTAACGTTAATAAAGAGTATGGCAATCCATAGCCCTAGCATGGTACTGCCACTATCCCCTAAGAAAGATTTATGGGGAGGCTTTAGAAAGTTCGAAACCAGAAAGGGAATAAGGGCCACCATAGTTACCAGTCCAATAATTATATAAAAAGGTTGAATCTCATAGATCAGGGCGCTGTAGTATAATCCGACAATCACAAAAAGGGAGATACCACCCGCTAATCCATCCATAATATCTAACAAGTTAATAGCATTAATGCAGGTAACAACTCCAATAATGGTTAGTATATAATTGGCCCAGTCCCACGGAAGGGGACGGAAAACATTACCAACTGCCACCAGGGCTAGTGCGATTTGGCTCTGCATGATTAGACGCCATACCACGGTAAGCGGTCGATGATCATCAATCATTCCAATCTCAAAAAGCAACACCAACGCGGCCAATTCCACAATCTGCTTAAAGCTATAGCTAACCAGACCCCACTGAAGCGGCACATAGGCTACAGCGGCGGTTACTAATACAATAAGGCCTCCTATATGCGGTACCTCCTCATGATGTGTTTTAAGATTGCTGTCAGGCTTATCGGTAAAGCCAAAGCCGTGTGCTATACGGATTAATACTGGCGCCAGGATAAATCCAAAGAGTAACTCTGCTACCAATATTAAAACTACACCTGTCATTTATCTATAATTCCCACTATAATTCAATTCCTATCTATAATTCCTGCCAACTAATAATTGATTCTCTGAGAAGCTCATTCAGATTATGTGCTATATATTTACTCTCATATTTTATTTTCCTATTGTAGTTTAACAACGGACGACACTTACATCCCTAGAGATGATTTACCTGAAGAAGACTAATGTACTATACCATATTTTTTCAATTTGTCATATAAGGTTACCCGCTGTATGCCCAGCACCCCTGAGGTCTTGGTTTTATTGCCACCATAGTATTTGAGGGTCTGCGCTATTATCTGCTTTTCAGCATTCTCCAGATCGATACCAATAGGAATGGAGAGATGGGAATCATGATGTTCTTTTTGCTGCGCCTCCTGTATTCTAAATGGCAAATCGTTAGGCTTAATGACAGTGTCTTGACACATAACCACCGCACTTTCTATACAATTGCGCAGCTCTCGTATGTTACCTGGCCAATCGTAGGCATTAATAATATTCTGCGCCTCTTCAGATATTGATTGTATATGCGGTTTTACCTGATTAGTTATATTGTGCAGAAAATGTTGTGACAGCGCAGGAATATCCTCGCTTCTTTCTCGTAGAGAGGGTACATGGATATTAACCACATTAAGACGGTAGTATAGATCTTCTCTAAATAGTCCCTGCTTAATGTCGGCCATTAAATCTCGGTTGGTTGCCGCAACAATTCTTACATCGACATTGATAGTCTTTTCGCCACCAACGCGCTCGAAACTCTTTTCTTGCAATACTCGCAATATCTTAATCTGAATATTCTGGTTAATCTCTCCAATCTCATCCAGAAAGATGGTGCCCTTATGCGCTAATTCAAAGCGACCCCTCCGCATTGCTATTGCTCCAGTAAAAGAGCCCTTTTCATGTCCAAAGAGTTCACTTTCCAAGAGAGTCTCAGAGAGCGCGGCGCAGTGCACCTTTACCAGCGGTCCATCTTGACGATTAGAGTATTCGTGAATGGTGTTAGCTATTACCTCCTTCCCTACGCCGCTCTCACCGGTAATAAGTACTGAAACAGTAGTGGAGGCTACCTGCTTGACCTTATCAAGCACCGTGTGCATTGCGGCACTGTTGGTTATTACACTATCAAAGCCTCGCAATTTTTGTACCTCCTGAGTGAGTGATTGGTTGCGCAAAATTACCATACGGTTGGATATTGCCCGCTTTACTAGCGCAAAAAGGTGTTCAAGATTAATTGGTTTGGTAATAAAATCGTAGGCTCCTTTGCGCATGGTCTCTACTGCGGTTTTAATGGTGCCATGACCGGTAAGAATTACCACAGGTATGGCACTCCATTGGGTATGTATCTTTTGTAATAGCTCCTCGCCATTCATTTCGGGCATGCGGAGGTCGGTAATTACCAGGTCAATCTCTTCCTCCTTAAGCATGGCCAATGCCTCGCCTCCATTCTGGGCCAACCAGATAGTGTAGCCCTCATCGGAGAGTGCCTGTCTGAGACCCTCGCGAATATTCTTCTCATCATCTACTACTAGAATAGTGCTCATATTAGTAATGTTCGTTTAACACCTTCCGAGCGCTGCTAGAAAAGGGAAGATATATTCTAAATGTGGTTCCGTGCTCCTCCTGAGAGCCAACCTGTATATCGCCACCATGCTCCTGAATTATCTTATACACTTGAGTAAGCCCTATGCCGGAACCGCGCTCTTTGGTAGTAAAATAGGGCTCAAATATTCTCCGACTAGTCTCACTATTCATTCCTAGACCATTATCGGCAACTGTGAGCGCTATTTTGCCCTCAGCAACTGTAGTGGTAAAGGTAAGCGTGCCGCCTTGGGGCATGGCATCTATAGCATTTTTAACTACGTTATGTAGCGCCTCTTTTATATAGCGGCTATCGGCATCCACGGTGGGCAATTTTTGGTTCAACTTCATCTTAACCTGAATGTTGCCTTGCTTAAGCTCTGGCGTGTAAAATTGCGCCAGCTCCTGGATAAGCAGATTGATATCTAGCTCTCGCCTCTCCAGTTGCATAGGACGCAGGGCATAGAGAAAGTCCACAATGACTGAATTAAGACGAGTAATCTCCTCATTAATAATCTTAATGTTCTTGGCAATAAGCGTCCGATCAATGATAGGCTTATCTAACGCCTTTTGAATAAGCTGAATATAGATGGCAATAGATCCCAATGGATTCTTTATCTCATGGGCTACATTCGCGGTAAGCGTACTGAGAGAGATCAATTTTTCCGCATTGTATAACTGCGCCTCTCTCTTGAGGCGCTCAGTTATTTCTTCAATCCTTAGGATATTCCCCACAATGCTACCCTGGCGTACTAGAGGCAATATAATACATTCGTAGGTGTGAGAACTGCCCCCCAAAGAGAGGGTAAACTGGCGCTGAATAGTGCCGTGATTATTATGGAGTACCTCTTTAGCATATTTAGCAACTTGTGGATCGCTAATGCAATCCCACATTTTTCCTCCCGCCTCTTTGCTGCGCCCCATAAATATGAATTGCTGCGCCGGGCGATTATAGAGCACTAGATCATGAGATTGATCGGAAACTAGGACACCCTCTTTAATGGAATTAAAGACCCCTAATAGCCGATTATATTCCTGTCGTATTTGCGGGACAATCTGTCTTAGTTGCTGTGCATCAATACTATTGAAGCTCTGCAGCTTCCCTAAGGCCCTATCTAAGAAGGCCGCCATGTACCCTCCTTAGCATCTCTATTATCGATACTATCTGATGCAGAAAATTGATATTGAGCGTATGACAATAGGTATACTGCCGATTAAAAAAGGCCAATAATTCCTCCATACTCTGTGTCATTGGCGGATAGTACTTGGTGCGCCAGCTCTTCATCAGATGCTCGCTCAGTTGGATAAATAGTGTTTTAATCATTTCCGGCCGCAGAGCGCCTATTTTTTTTTCAATATCGCTGTTGATTTCAATTGCGTTGGTAGAAGAAGCGGCGCTCTTTAGAATAAAGGTTACTATCTGCTCTACATTCAAAAGATCACTACCCTGACTAGCAAAATAGCGCTCCATAGTGGTCACCGAAGGGGCGGCGCCTAGCTGCTCCAATACCATGGCCTCCCGCTCTGCCGAGGCTTTCTTAAAGGTATAATGCACCGTCCTAGAGCGAATAGTAAGCGGCAGGGCAGTTCGACGTTGGGCAATGAGCACTATAACTACCTGTGGCGGCACCTCCTCTAAGGTCTTGAGCAGCACATTATGTATGGCATCTGGATAGCTATCGGCATTCTCGCAGAGTATTATCTTCTGGCTATGCGGCAGGGCGCCGGCGCCAATATGCATCCACTGAATGAGACTTCGAATATGCGCTATCCCCACCTTTTGGGGAAGTAGCTCACTTAATGAGCGCGCCCAAGCATTGATATCTTCAGCGCTCTTTTTGGATAGCTGGGGATTTTCGTAGTGCGATGCCTGCTTCGCTACCTGCTCACTAATGTGGCGGGCGCTCTCCGTAATTTTTCGACCATTGGTAAGCGAAGTGCTATCCAATACATGTGGATCGCAATGTCGCAGCAATCGTTCTACGCTGCGCTTCCAGTAATGATAGACCCTTTCACTCGGTTGCTCAATCAAAAGCTGCGACGACCGCTCTATTTCAGTGATAGGGTAGCGAGTACCAAAGAGCGCTACTGATGGATGCATATAGAGACGTAGCCGATGACATTGAGAACATTCACAGTCAGGGCGTCCCTCCTGCTCGCAGTTAAGACGCCGGGCCATCTCCATAGCGGTGGTGGTTCGGCCGCTAAATTCTGGACCCTCAAAGAGCAACGCCGGCGCTAGTTGTTCAGTTTTAATAAGCGCCTCCAACTGTTGCACTATCTCGGGCTGCATGATCGGCCAGCTGTATAGTCCACTCACAGTAGCCCTCTTAATACCCGTCTTTGTAAGAGATCTATGGCATAGGGCAGCAGCGGCATTAATAGTTCAGCTATGATACTCCCCCCTATGAGGCGCTCGGGCAGCACAAAGGGCTGAATATAGACTAGGAGTAAAAAGAGCACAATCAGACTTATTCCCTCCGCTATTCCCAATAGAAGACCTAATGCGCGATCTAAATTAGCTAACCATATCTTCTCTATAATCCTTCGCAGTAGCCCCTCACTCAATTTGAATGCCAGATATATGATAACAAAAAGCGCCAAAAAACTTAGCACCACATTCCAGGCCGATGGTGAGAGAAAACGCCCTAACTGACTAGCCAGTACCCCTGAAAAGAGAATGGCACCGCAAAGCGCACAGATTATTGCTCCGGCGGTAAGGATTTCCCTAATAAAACCGCGAAGAGCGCCCCGGAGTGCCGCCGCACCTAAGAGAACAAGAAAAACAATATCAATGGTACTAATGCTACCGCTCCTTTAGGGCAGCCAGAATGTGAGCGGCTACCCGGATGGTGGCATCCTTGGGCGCGATTGCCTGGGCATTGGCACTCAGAGTCTTTCTGGTCGCCCGGTTATCCATTAGTTGTTTAATCTCCTCTACTATTTGGGGCGCGGTTGGCTCTTCCAATAGGCGAGCAGCCCGGCGCTCAACAAAGTATGCCGCATTATCAATTTGATCACCGCGTGAACTGCTACGCGGCAGGGGAATAAGTAGCATCACCTTGCCCAACCGCGCCAATTCCCACAGGGTATTGGCGCCAGCACGGCTTACTATCACATCAGCCGCCGCTATAAGATGTCCAATCTCCTCTCCAAAGAACTCATGTCCTCTATAGCGATGACGCTCTTGTGCTGGGCAGGGTACTGAAGCGCCATTCTTCTCTCGCAGTGTAGATAGCGCGCCGCGTTGATGAACAATGAGCCAGTTTTTGGGCATCATGGCGATTGCTTCGATAATTAGGGTGTTAATCTGAGCGGCGCCTAAGCTCCCCCCTAGAAAGAGCACCATTTTTTGCTGAGCGCTGGCTCCAATTATTTTTCGCCCCTCTAAGGCATCTGCTTGATGTATAAGCCAACGCAACGGGTTACCGGTAACTTGGCATTTTTCCCGGCTACGCCTGGCAATGTATTGGTAACTCTTATCAAAGGAGAGCAATAGCCGGTGGGAGAAGCGGAGATTAATGCGGGTAGCCAGCCCCGGTACTAAATCTGATTCATGGCTAATTATTCGGATGCGCAAGAGAGCGGCGGCAATTACCACCGGAACTGATACATAACCCCCCTTAGAGAAGAGCAACGCCGGGCGCATTTTACGCAGTAGAATAAGGGCCGCGAGTATCCCAGCCATCACCAGAAAGATATCCCGTATGTTTTTCCAAGAGAGATAGCGGCGCAGCTTTCCTGAAGGTAGGGCATGATAAGCTATCCCGGCCTGCGATACCAGTGTGCTCTCTATACCACCTTTAGATCCAATCCACACTACCTTAACTGATGCCTGATTCTGAAGATATTCAGCCACCGCTAGCGCCGGAAAGACATGGCCGGCGCTTCCACCGCCGGTAAAGGCCACCACTTGGTTGGTATGCATTATGTCAATTATAGTATATCGTCTCTTGTATGATTAAGGTACTTATTGCCGCATCGCTATTTTTTCTCATGATAACTGCACCCCCCATGAGAGTGGAGGGGCAAGAGGAGAAGGTGAATCTAGATGATCTTCTGGCGCTGCTTAAGGAGCGCGATGGTGAGATTGTTAATCTCTTTAAGAACTACCAAGAGATACGATATGCGCCCGCGGCAGTAACTGAGGCCATCAAAGATGCTCAGGAGGCTGGTTTTCAATCTACCTTTGGGGTAGAGGGGCTCTTCTATTATCCCTCATCATACAACCGCGAGTTTTTTCAGAGAGAGCCTTCACAACAGCATTTGGCTATCTATAATATTTTGCGCTCCATAAGCAGCATGAAGGGCATTGAGTATTATTCTGCTAGCCGCCAGAGATGGCGCACCTTTTATCTGGACTCCTATGTAATACCCTCACAAAATGCAGAACAGCCATTGCCCGACCCATTGGTATCTAGCATTCCCGAAGATTCGCTGCTCTATATTTTTCAGCATGATTCCAGCTTTGGTCGTAACCGCTATCAGGCACACTATCGCTATCATGAGCATAGCTTCTTGGTAACTATTCACAATCTTACCACCATGCGCTACCTTATCTTTCCAATGGTGCAACCTCAAAATATGCGTATACTAATACACATTATGCCCACTGAGGAGGGGCTAATCTATTACGGGTTATCTATGGTGAATGTTCCTAATCTTTTTGGTTTTGAAGAGCGGGTAGCCAATAGCTTTACCAATCGCGTGCGGGCACTCTACCGTTGGTTTAAGTCGCAGATGGATAGCGTAAAACTCTAATTGAGCATGAAGACTAATCTAGCCGCTCTTTTAGCTAGTTCTAGTTACACTAACTAAGTAACGGTAACTCATATCCACCTTGATCCGCCGTGGCTAGCGGCGCTTTTTTTTGCGCTGTTGCTGTTTCGCAGCTACCATTCTTCGCCGCGTTTCTATCTGGCGCTCAATATGGGCCCGGCTTAAAGCTGCAGATTGAGCGGCGTTGCTTTTCTCTTTGGGATTCTGCTCAGCTACTAGAGCGGCGCTGGGAACCTGCTCTACTTCCTTTGGGCGCAGCGCAGCTCGACGGCGTAACAGCTTAAGCAGCAACGCCGAAGCAATAAAAATTGAAGAGAAGGTTCCTATTGCTATTCCTACAATCATGTTAAGGGCAAAGTATTGTATTGGGCCGCTGGCAAAGATATAGATAGCTACTACCGCCAGCAAGGTGGTAAGTGAGGTCATAATGGTACGGCTTAGACTCTGAGTAATGCTAGTATTAATGATGGTAGCTAAGGGCGCCTCATGGAGTAGTTGGTGGTTCTCTCTAATTCTATCAAATATAACAATGGTATCATTGAGCGAATAGCCAATAATAGTAAGAATAGCAGCAATGGTAGTGGTAGAAATCTCAATCTGAAAGGCCCCTACAAAGGCCACCATAAAGAGCACATCATGCACCAGCGCCGCTAGAGCTGCTACCGCATAACTGAATCGAAAGCGAAACCAGACATAAAGCATAATGAGTAAAAAGGCGCCCAAGGTTAGCACAAAGAATTGCCGCACAATATTAGCTGAAAAACGGGGGCCAACAATGGCAGATTCCAATAGTTGTACATTCTCAGTCCCATATTGCGCCGCTAGACTGGCTAGCACCTGTTGGGGAACCACACTCTGAAAAGAGCTATCTTGATTGACCTCCGATATTTTGATAATAAATCGACCAACGGCAGCCCGTCCTCGCTGCACATTGATCGCCCCATATTGGGAGAGGAGGCCTCGTAGTTCCTCTTCGGAGGTCGGACCACTAATATCTACCTGTAGACTAACACCACTACTAAAATCAATCCCCAGATTGAAGCCTTCCTGATAATAGATATAGGCCCCTCCGGCGCCTATAAACGCCACACTGACCAAGAAAAAGAGCAAACCAGTGCGTGAAAAGTTGATGACCTTCATGACCTCCTCCAGCTAATGCTTAAGCGAGGGCGACGCAACACCTCGGTAATAAAGTCAAATATCAACCGAGAGATAAAGAGCGAGGTAAACATAGAGGTGACAATACCTACCGCCAAAGTAGTGGCAAAGCCCTTAATAGGTCCACTACCAAACTGCGAAAGAAAGAGTGCCGCAATAAAGGTGGTAACATTGGCATCCATGATGGTCCAGAAGGCCTTTCGGAAGCCGGCGCTGACTGAGGCCTGCGCGCTTTTACCTAAGCGGTATTCCTCCTTTATGCGCTCAAATATGATAATATTGGCATCTACTGCCATGCCTACCGTAAGAATTATACCAGCAATGCTGGTAAGTGTTAGTGTAAGATTAAAGACCGCCAAAATCGATATCAACAAATAGAGATTAACCAGAAGCATTATATCGGCAATAAAGCCGGCGCCCTTGTAATAGCTTAAAATAAAGAGAGCTACCAGAATAAAGCCCGCCAGTACGGCAATGAGACCGCTGCGTACTGTTTCCTCGCCAATTTGCGCTCCCACCTCTTGTTGGCTAAGAATTTCCAAGTCTATGGGTAATGCCGCAGTTCGTAGTACTCGGGAAATATTCTGCGCCTCTATCTGTTCAAAGCCGCTGATGCGTACCTGGCCGCTGGGTATCTCCTCCTGAATAACTGCCCAAGCCCGTACCTGGTCATCTACCACAATTGCCATACTATTCCCTACATTCTCGCGGGTTAGCGTAGCAAAGCGATTGCTACCAGTTATATCCAGCTCAAAATTGACCAACGGCTGGTTGGTTAAGGGATCGCGGATAAATTGCGCATCGCGAATATAGTCGCCAGACAATCCATTCTCCTCAATGTTTTCATGTACTACAATATGACGGACATATTGTTCTATACCAAACTCATCTCTAGTATAGTAGGGCATTGCCAACAGGCCAGCTGGTATAAAGTTGGGCTGCTGACTTGATTCAGGATCCCAGTTGGGGTCTCGGGCAACATACTGCAGCAGACGCTCCGTCTCTTGATCATCCACAATATGAAAATTTAGTTGGCCCTTGCCCACCAAAAAGGCATTAACTCGTTCAGGATCGGCTTCACCAGGAATCTCAATCTCTACAGTATTGTCGCTTCGGCGGCGGATCTGCGGCTCGGTTATTCCAAATCTATCAATACGATTATTAATTACCGCTAATGCCAGATCCAGCGCCTCGGCTATCTGTGCTTCAGTGGGGGCGCTGCCCAATCGCTCCTCTAGGCTGGTGACGTCGGGCTCTAATACCACTTGTACTCCCCCAGAGAGATCTAGCCCCAATAAAATAATGCGAGAGCGGATGGTTTTAGCCTCTTCAAATTGCGCATTGAGGTAGCGAGCTATTTCGTCTCTCAGATCTCCCTCAGTGATGAAGAGATCTAAGGCGGTTCGAACGGTGATGGGGCTGGGTATAGCCTCCCCATTCTCTCGAAAGCGCGCCCGCACTACCGCTATAGCTACCTCTTGATCCTCAGGAAGCGGTTGGAATTCATCCTCCTGCGCCAACTGCCGCAGTGAGCGAATAATAGTATCGCTCTCTCGGGTTACCTGTCGCTGTATTTCAGGGCGACCAGCCTGTGCCTGTGCATGCTCGCGGTCGCCAAAGAGAAAATACCACTGTAAAGAGGGAAAGAGAAAAATCCCCGCTACCACTAGCGCGCCAATCACCAACAGGAGGCGAAAACGTTTTGACACTAGGCACTACCCTACACTAGTTTGTAGAGGTTGATTTTTCAGAACGTTTTGCAGGAGGTGACTTTGAACCGGCGCCAACCACACTGGAAATAGCTGAGCGGGAAAACTCTACCACTACATCCCCAGCTATTTTAAGCATTACCGTATCATCTTTAATAGATTGAATAACCCCTCGGATGCCACCAATAGTTATAACCTTATCACCCTTCTGCAGATTGGCCAGCATACTTTTAGTATCTTTCTGCCGTTTACTCTGCGGTCGAATAATAAGAAAATAAAAAATCAAAAAAACTAGCCCAAAGGTAATCAAGGTAACAAAACTTGAACCTGAGCCGTTATCACCACCTCCGCCACCCGGCGGAGAAAATAACAATGGAATTGAATCGAATATACTCATATTTTAACCTTGATCATTAGTGAATAGTATTATTGCGTAATTGTCAAGCAGATGTGTGATAATTTGACATACTTTTCGAGGTTAAGGTAGGAGATGGAGGGAATGATAGGATAATCTTCCACGGAGCCAAAGGATTATTTTAATGTTTACTCACTGATATCTAGACCGGGAGTATCTATATCAATTAAAGAGTTACACATGAGTGCGGTAGTGTATCAGGGCGATTGTACACATTTACAAAAAAATATTGCTAATGATTCCCTAGACCTTATTGTTACCTCTCCACCATATACAGATCAATGATGAATTCCTGCAATCCTATTCGCGCATTATTAACAATTTTACTAAGGATTTTACGGCTTATTTTTTGCACCACTCTGGGTGATTTTGATTGGATTAAATTAATATAGTTTAACTCACAAACAGTATAAACAGTATAAATCGTCTCACAAAATAGTAGTATGTCTCAATATTGACCACCACCCCTAAAAAAGAGATAATAGCCCATGTCAAAAAAGAGGACAAAGCGGATAGTTATTACCGGTATGGCCACCATTAATCCATTGGGTGATACCTTAGAGGGCTATATTGATAATCTGCTAGCTGGAAGGTCAGGCATTAGTCGCTGGAGGACCATAGATGTCTCTAAATTGGAGTGTAAAGTGGGGGGCGATTTAGGAGATTACGACTGTAATGCAGCGCTTCGCAAGCTGGAAAATATTATTGATGAAAAACAAATGCGTCGGGTGGTTAAAATGTTTAAGACCACCACCTTCTCGGCTAAGACCGCTATCCTCTGTGCCTTGAATGCCTTCCAGGATGCCAATCTCTTTCAGAAGAGGGTTGATCCGCATAATTGTGCAGTGATTGTGGCGGGGCACAATCTTAATTCCAACTATATCTACAAGAATGCGCTGCAATATCAGGATGAACCGGAGTTTATTGATGCACTTAGCGGCGTAGAGAGTATTGATCCCAATGTGCCGGGGGCGGTCTCTGAAGCCTTAGAGGTCTTTGGGCCGGCCTACACGGTGGGTGGCGCCTGCGCCAGCGGTAATTTGGCACTGCGCGATGTGGTGCGCGATATCCGCATTGGTGAGTATGAATGTGCTGCGGTAGTAGGCGCCCTCTTCGATATGAGCGAGTGTGACCTCTACGCTTCGGAATATATTAATGCCACAGTAACTGATCCTAGCTTACAGGATCCCCCAAGTAGAGCCTCTCGTCCCTTTGATGCGAAACGCAGCGGTTTTATCTACTCTCATGGCGCTGGCACCCTTATTGTGGAGAGTGAACAATCGGCACAGCGACGCGGTGCCCGCATCCATGCGGAGGTTATTGATGTAGTTGCCAACTCTAATGCCTGTCATCTACCACTACCCAGCTCTAAAATGCAGGCGCGGCTAATTACCCGGCTTATTGAGCAGAATCAACTAAAGCCTCAGGACATTGATTATGTGAATTGTCATGCAACCGGCACGCTAGCGGGCGATCTAGAGGAGATCAAGGCTATTAAAATGGCCTTTGGTAACCATGCGCAGCAGCTTAAGATCAATGCACCTAAGTCTATGTTAGGGCATGTCTGTTGGTCGGCGCCGATAGTAGAAACTATAGGAGGAGTTCTCCAAATGCAGCGTAATAAACTGCATCCCACCATTAATATTGACCAGTTGGACCCCGAGATTGACCTTGACGTATGCGCCAACCATGCAATAGAATACCCGATACGGTTTATGCTTAAGAACTCCTTCGGATTTGGCGGCCTTAATTGCAGTTCGCTTATTGGACGCTATGAGTCGTAAGTTGACCGCGTTAGTTACCGGCGGATCGCGGGGAATTGGCCGCAGCATTGTAATGCGCTTTGCAGCTGCGGGGTATGGATGTATATTTACCTATCGCTCGGGTCGCCGCGAAGCTGAGGAGCTCATTGCTGTAGTAAAGAAGCATCACCCTAAGGTGATGGTGGAGGCATTGCAATTAGATATACGTAATGCCGAAGGTATTGATGGTGCAGTGCAGGAGTTGCTTGAGCGTCATGATAACATTCAGGTATTGGTTAATAATGCCGGTATTCTCCGCAACAAAAGCGCGGTCTTAATGAGTAATGAAGAGTGGCAAGAGGTTATTGACACCAATTTGAGTGGCGCCTTCTATATGACACGCGCCCTCCTAATGCATTTTATATCCAATAGATTTGGCAGAATTATTAATATCTTATCGCTGGCAGTACAGGGTTCCAGTGGACAGGTTAACTATGCCGCCAGCAAGGGAGGGTTGGAAAGCGTTACCTATACACTAGCGCGGGAATATGGCGCCAAAAATATCACCACCAATGGTGTCACTGCTGGTTTAGTGGCCACCGATATGACCAGTGGCGAAGCTGCCGTCCCATTGAAAGAGCTATGGGAGCAGTATTGCCCTATGGGGCGACTCCCTACTGCCGAAGAGGTGGCAAATGCGGTCTATTTTTTTACCTCCCCAGAGGCCGACTACATTAACGGTGAGGTACTTAAGGTAACTGGGGGCTTTAATCATGCCCCCTACTAATCATCCCTCCCAGGCGGGCATTGAATCAATTAATATCTATGGGTGCTCCCTCTCGCTTGACCAACGCCAATTAGCTACCGCACGCGGCAAAGATCCGCAACGAGTAATAAATGATTTTTTAATCAATACCCGCTCTCTTAATCCACTCTTTGAGGATGTGGTAACTATGGCGGTTAATGCCGCCCGTCCCCTTATGAAATCTCTTGATCCCCAGCAGATAGGCCTCTTAGCGGTAGGTACTGAGGGGTCATTGGATTTTGGAAAGCCAATTAGCACCAACATTCACTCAGCGCTCTCCTTGACGCCCAATGTGCGGAATTTTGAAACCAAGCATGCCTGTTATAGCGGAGTGGCTTCACTGCAGAGCGCTCTGGATTGGATTGCCTCTGGTTCGGCCGGCGGTAAAAAGGCGTTGGTAATATCCTCCGATTTTAGTCGCACCCACCTCAACATGCGCGAGGAGTTTGTATTGGGAGGAGTGGCCGCGGCGGCGATCATTAGCGACCAGCCTAAGGTGATAGAATATGAGCCGAAGAGAGTGGGAGTATGGACCACCGATGTGTACGATACCTTTCGACCCACCTCACGTCATGAGATAGGAAACAACGAGGTGAGTCTCTACAGCTATTTGGATGCGTTGGAGGGCTCCTTTCAGCAGTACTGCAATTCGGTGGGCGAGCCTCTGGAATATAGTGAGTACTTTCCAGCTATGGTCTTTCATACCCCCTTCCCCGGGATGGCCTTCCAGGCGCATCGCACTCTCTATAATTTGAAAGAATCACACACCAAAAGCGAGGTACAACATGATTTTGAATCACGGGTACGGCCCTCACTCTATTATGCTCAGAAGTTGGGCAGCACCTATGGGGCCTCTAATTTTGTGGGCCTCTGTGGACTTTTGACTGCTACTCCGAACATTCCCCCGGGCAGCCGCGTGGGCTTTTTTGCCTATGGATCGGGGGCTATAGGAGAGATGTACAGCGGTAGAATCTGTCCGGAGGCTGCGCCCACCATAGCTGCTATGGATATAGATGCCTATCTTAATCGACGCCAGTCGGTTAGCGTAAGGGAGTATGAGCAGATAGAGCAGGAGCGGGAAAAACTGATTGAATGCGCCGATTATAGACCGCCATTGGATTGGCCAAAGGGGCTCTTTGAGCAACATTACCGGGGGAAAGAGCGCTACATACTGGAAAAGGTCGAGGGCTTTCAACGTCACTATAGGTGGAGCTAGACAATAGTGCCAGATAGCGAAGCGGCACCTCTATTACAGCGTCAGGAATCGGGCATTGGTATGGTGACTCTCAACATGCCACAGCGTAATAATAGCCTCAATGAGACACTGATAAATGCCCTGATACCTCTCTTAGAAAGGCTAGGGAGCAACGCTACTATCCGCGCAATAGTGCTTCAGGCTAAGGGAGAGGTATTCTGTAACGGCATGGACATTGAGGCATTGCGCAAGCGTAATTCCAAAACTGCAGCGCTACAGGAGACGGCATCCCGCTATGCACAACTTTTGGAGCTTATTGATAGGTCGCCGGTGCCGATTGTGGCGGTAGTACGAGGCGCAGTGCGCGGCGGCGGTGTGGGTATAGTGGCGGCCTGCGATGTGGTACTAGCCACCCCCACCGCCGCCTTTGAGCTAAGCGAGCTCCTCTTTGGGCTTATTCCCGCCAATGTGATACCTCAGCTAGTACAGCGTGTCTCTCCATATCGTATTCGCTATCTGGCGTTGACTGCACAACCTATTACTGCCCAAGATGCCCAGCAATATGGTTTAGTGGATGAGGTGGTAGAGGACAGGCAGTTGGAGAAACGGCTTCGCCGACTCTGCCGTCAGCTACTGAGAATCAAACCCGATATGGTAACCAATCTTAAATTGGCGGTGGCAGAGAGTGCCTGGAATAATCCAGAATCTCATCGATCTTCCGCAGTTACCCAACTGGTAACGCTCTTAAGTGCGCCAGAGTTTCATAAAGAGGTAGCCAATTTTTACGAGGGAGAGAGCCCCTCCTGGTATCAACGTTTGAAAGTGGGGCAGGAGTTGGTGGAATGAGCCGAGTGGTAGAATATCAAGTAGACTCCCGCAACATTGCCACCATCACCATGCAGGATCAGCAGCACAACAATATGCTCTCTGGTCAACTAGTGGATGAGCTGGTAGCGCTATTGGAGCGCTGCGAAGAGGAGCGCCCTCATGTAGTTATATTGCGTGGTCTACCAGAGGTCTTTTCAGCGGGCGCCGAACAGAGTACCTTAGAGGGGCTTACTAGGGGAGAGATCCACGTAAAAGATGTGATGGTCTCGGAAAGGCTTCTGCAATGTACTATTCCGCTAGTGGCGGCGATAGAGGGACATGCCATGGGCGGGGGCTTGGTAATGGCGGCCTGCTGCGACATTGTGGTGGCTGCCTTGGAGAGTCGCTATGGGGCGGTCTTTATACAGATGGGCTTTACTCCCGGTATGGGTTGTACCAAACTACTGGAGTTTCTCTTTGGAGTTCCACTAGCGCATGAGATGATGTATAGCGGTCAGCGCTTTAGAGGGCGAGATCTGGCAGAACGAGGAAGTCACATTAACCGCTGGGTTACCAAAGAGCAGGTCTACCCCACCGCCTACGAGATTGCCACCCGCATTAGTCAGAATAATCCCAAATCGCTTTCGCTACTTAAGTATACCCTTAATGCCCCCAAGCGACGGGCGCTGATAGATGCCCGCCTACAAGAGGATCTTATGCATCGCATAACCTTCTCCTATCCTGAGACCAAAAAGAATATAGAGGAACTTTACGCTGGTGAGGAAGGATAGAAATTTCAACCTCTATTGGCTATCAAAATGTCAAATAATTTCTAAAACTTTTGTAAAAAAACTAATCATGTCCCTTTGAAGGGAAAATGAAAATATCATTGCTCCTCCAGGTATACTGGAGGATTATGACTAGGGCGACAGTACCTACGAGTACCAAAGAGATACCTATGCAAGCCGGTATGAGACTTGCCACACATAGGTGAAGATGGGGTAGAGCGCTACCCGGTAACTCCTAGACAGAGGATAGCGGTGTGCCATAAAGGAGGCATTATCCCTGAAGGATGAGAGCAATGGCCGTATGAAATTTCTATGTTTCTTTGAAAGTACATATTTGTCTTTGTTCTCTGTTTGGCAGGACTTAGGTGGTTAATCTGAGAGGATATAGAGAGACATTTGATCTCTTTCACTCTTGAAACTTTGTGCGTAAAAAAACCAGTAGAGAGGGTTTTCACACGCTGCCCACGCGGTTTATTGAATAGAAGCTACGCAAAAAAATAGGGAAGGGTTGAAACCCCCTCCCCATCCTATTGGAACCGCGCTTGGACTACCGCGAGCGCTTTAACCGGGCTATCTACTATTGATAGCGGAGCGCATAGAGGGCATCATTTTCAATTCCCACCATATAGAGGGTGTTACCGATGACGGCTAGACCATATGACGAGCCCGCGCTCAGCTAGAAAAAACGTAATAGAGTCATAACCAGGGTTAAAAAACTGCCCACTGCCACAATAAGCCACTGTACAAATTGAAAACGCCTACCGGTATCCTCGCGCATCTCTGTAAAGCGCTTATCGGTAGTCTTTTGCATCTCTGTAAAGCGCTTATCGCTATCCTCACGCATCTCTGTAAAGCGCCTATTCACCTCTTGGATGATGGCCTTTTGTCCCTCTTGAAGCTGTTTTTGCCCCTCCTCTAGACGGATAACCCGATCCAGAAGTTCCAGCCGCTTCTGCTGATTAAGCGCAACTATATCACTCTCTCCCGGAGAGGGTTGCTCTACCAACGCTTTGGCAATTGCCTGCTCTACTAGGGTGGCGACTAGCTTCTCAATATCTTGGCGCCCGGCTCTCTCTATCATGTCCCTAGGCTACCATCCACAGCTGAAATGGACAAGCCACTTGGTGCCCCGTCGTTCCATATATATATTCATTAACCATACTTTCGTTACCTCTACTATATAGTAGGGAGAAAAATGGCGGGTTGCTTTAATAAACTTTAATATTTCTCTATTTCCTGAGCCATTATTTTCTAATCTACTATTCCTGAGCTATTATTCCTGAGTTATGGATTGGTGAGGTCGCCCTTTTATCCATTACACTATCCACAACCTAAGGCTAAGCCGCTACGCGCCCCATCTGCCTAGCTCAGGCGACTTATCTTATACTAATTAGCTTATACTAATTAGCTTATGGAGCAGTAAGCATGGCGCGGTTATTCCCCGGCACTACCAAGGTGGAATTAACGTAGGCGACGCTTTCGAGGCTTCTGGTAGTATCGCTGCTGCGGCTGCTCCAGCTTTGGCTGTTGCCACTGGTAAGAATGGTGCCTCCCGCGTGCCGCGCGGCAGCTGAAACTTTTTTTTGCGCAAAAAAAGAGAGCGTGGGGAGGTTTCAAATGGCCCCTATACTATTTTCGTTTCACACGCTCTCTACGCGGTTTTTGGAATAGGAGTTACCCAAAAAAAATAGGGAGGGGTTGAAACCCCCCTCCCCACTCTATTTCATTTCAACAGAGAGCGATTTTAATGCCCCCTATGTCGTTTTTTGAATAGGGGCCCTGGCTAGGCAAAAAAATAGGGAAGGGTTAAACCCTTCCCTATCCTATCTTCAACCGCGATCGGCTGGCCGCGGACTCTTTGATTACCGGCTATTGATAGCGGAGTGCATAGAGGGCATCATTGGTTATTCCCACCATATAGAGGGTGCTACCAATGGCGGCTAGGCCGGTTGAACCCTCTTCACTTACGCCAAAATCGGTTGCACTTCCCACCCGGGTGCCTATACCGGTAGCAGGGTCTAGGGTAGAGAGGAAATCATCGGACAATCCCCCCATATAGAGGGTGCCGCCAATGGCGGCTAGACCGCGTGGGTCACTTTGGTTCGCCATCCCAAATTGGCTGGCACTTCCCACCTGAATTGCCCTACCATCGGGGATGGTATCAGTGGAGTCAATGTTGATGGTATAGAGGGCAGTTTGAGCCCGTCCTATCATATAGAGGGTGCCACCAATGGCGGCTAGGCCGGTTGGTTGGCTTTCGCCCACGCCAAAGTTGGTTACACCGGCATCGCTCACCAGGGTGGCTCTACCGGTAGTAGTGTTTAGGGTATAGAGGACAGCTTGGCTCCATCCCACCATATAGAGGGTGTTACCCATGGCCTCCAGAGCATATGGTGCGGTTTCGCTCACGCCAAAGCCGGCAGTCGTACTTCCCACCTGAGTTGCCGTACCATCATCGGCAGTGCCATCAGCGGAATCAATGTTGAGGGTATACAGGACATCATTTGTAAGTCCCACCATATAGAGGGTTTCGCCAATGGCGGCTAGGCCGCTTGGAGCGCTTTCGCCCTCGTCAAATTGGTTGGCCATGCCTATGCGGACGGCCTCTCCCAGCATTACATTCGCTCGGCAGGTGGTGCCGATGCTGCCTGCGGTACCATTAAGGGTAGCAATAGGACTACAGCTTACACAGCGGCTTTGCCCTACTGAATCAGCGGATTCATCAAATGCTACGCCATTAACGCAGACATAGCTAGGTAAGCAAACTTCATTGAATGAGGCATAGCCCGCATCACAGCTTACACAGAGGGTTAGACCATCGGCAGTGGCATCTCTGAGAGATGAGGGGGTGCCATTAAGGCAGACATAACGGTTAAGGCGGCAGGCCTCATTTTCCAGGGTATAGCCCGCATCACAGCTTACACAGCGGGTTTGCTCAGCCGTATCAGTGGTGCCATCAACCGGGGTGCCGTTTTCGCAAAGATAGCGAGGGTTTGCACCACTTGCACCAGAGGTAGCCGGACAGGCTACCAATACTACCAGGGCCACCAATACCATTAAGGCGACCCCCAGGGTGCCCCACAGTACCCTCCCCTTAAGCGGGGAATGCGGGGAAACGTGGTTCTCTCTCTGGCAAGTCTTAAGAGAGCTTAATCTCTTAATCTCTCTCTCTCTCTCTCTCTCTCTCTGGCAAGTCTTAAGAGCGCTTGCTGTCTCTTTCTCTCCTAAAAGGAAAGAAATTGGATTATGTAATATCATTACTATAATCCTCCTTATTTATATTTATTTGGTAGGCACAAAATGAACTATAGCTAGGGGAGAGGAGCATAGCTTCCCTCCGCATAGCACACTATAGCCAACTGGTGCATTACCATAGGTATATGTATACCCTATTGGGTACATAATGTTAAGGGAAATGAGGAATTTCTAAGGAAAATAAAGAGACATCCTGACCCCTTTCTCCAGCAAGAGATGCAACGAAAAACTGCTATGCTGCAGTAGAAAACTTATTAAAAAGGAGAACCGGTTGTGGAAAGAGTATATGGTACTTACCTACGGTACCATCGCGCGATGCACTGCGTGCTCCGTGAAGAAAGGTGGCCTATGTCACGCGTCATGGTATTAAAGCGGCGTGCAGAACCTATGAGATTGCGCGCAATACAGCGCGGAAATGGGTACCACCCGATCCTTCGTGCCACTGTTCGATAAGAGAATGTGGGTTCTCCATGTTTTTTGTCCATGCTTTTTATCCATGCTTTCCTCGCTTTCCTCTATGCTTTTCTGCATGCCTATTCTGTATACAGTACTATGCTAGATTAAGTCTTTGGTCTATCGCTAATTGTTCAAATGAGCGATTGTGTGTAGTATGTATATGCGCCATTTTTCTTTCGAGGTGGTGCATTTCGGTTTAATTCAGGCAAAAAATTCTTAAAGACTTGACAGCTCTTCTCTAGTAGGGTTATACTATAGCGCGCTTACTTAGAACACTATCTAAAAGGGGGTCTAGAGATAATGCACCGAACTACGCGGTTAATAATAATTATTACGCTATCATTACTGGCAGTAATAGGATTCTCTGTCATTGTGAGTCAATCCTCTCTTTTTGCTGGCAGTACTAATTCGCTAGAACTGTTGGAGAATACCCAGAATGCCCTTCCCTCAAGGGTATTAGATCGCAATGGCGAGCTAATTACTCTCTTCTTTTCCGAAGAGCGACGAGAACCCATAGAACTTCTAGAATTGCCAGATCATCTTATCTATGCGCTCATCACTAGAGAGGACCGAACCTTTTTTAACCATCGCGGCTTTAGCATTCAGGGCACCACGCGGGCGCTTTGGAATCTTGTTACCGGAAACTATATATCAGGAGGAAGCACAATTACCCAACAGCTGGCAGGCTATCTCTTTGCTGATAGAAGCGAATTCTCAATCTCTCGCAAATTGCGGGAGCTCTGGTGGGCACTGCAGTTAGAAAAATACTGGACAAAAAATCAAATTCTAGAAAAATATCTCAATACTATGTTTTTTGGGCATGGCGCCTACGGTATAGAGGCAGCTTCAAAATTTTATTTCGGTCATTCTGCACAACAACTAACCCTAGCTCAGTCAGTGATATTGGTTATTCAATTAGCCAACCCATCGCGCTATTCTCCCATACGCCATCCCAATCAAGCGCGTACCATTCAGCAGCGAGTACTGAATCAAATGGTTGAGCTGGATTATGTAACCGCCGAGGAGGCACAGAGATCATTTGAGGAATTTTGGCAATCGTACGATTATACCCGCTCTAGTCGATCGGCTGCTTTCTTTGAGCGCAAGGATGCGGCTCCCTATTTTACCGAATATATCCGCTATCTATTGGAGAATGAGTACCTCTTAGGTAGCGCCGACATCAATAAAGATGGCTTTACCATACATACCACCTTAGATCTTAATCACCAACGTATTGCTGAGCGTCTTATGCAGGAGGGCATTGCCCGCTCTAATCGAATATATTTGGCCAATAGTAGCACCTCAGCTTCAGTGGGGAGAAATGTGGTAGCTCTTACTGAAATGCTCTCCCTAGCCTTTGGCATTCGGGGCTTCCGGGCGGGAGGGGGTAACTCTCGTAGAAAGGCCCTTAACTATTATCTCGATAATTTAACTGGAGTGTTGGATATTAGCTCACTGCTCTTCAGCATTGACGATAACGATGCGCTCCGAATTGCTTCCCAGCAGACACAATCGCTACTCTTGGAGAATGAGCAACGGACCACGGTAGAGGGCGCATTAATTGCTATAGAAAATGGTAGTGGACATATATTGGCCATGGTAGGAGGCAATCAGTTTGAGTCGCGCAATCAGTTTAACCGTGCCACCAACGCGAGAGTTGAGCCTGGTTCGGCCTTTAAACCGCTCTATTACGCGGCTGGTATAGAGAAGCGGGTTATTACTCCGGCAACACTAATCTATGATGCGCCAGTGGTATTTTGGAATGATGATGGTACTCCCTATATTCCCCAAAATTATCGGGGAGAGTGGCAGGGACCAGTATTGGCGCGTATGGCGCTGGCTCGCTCTATGAATGTCCCCAGTTTACGAGTATTGGAGAAGATAGGCTTTAGCGATGCACTAGAGACTGCCCGGTTGCTATTGGGCATAGAAAAAGAGGAGATGATAGCCCGCAACTTTGTCCGCCGCTATCCAGTGGGGTTGGGAGTGGTGGAGGTTTCGCCATTGGAAATGGCGCGAGCCTTTTCAATTTTTGCTAACCAAGGGGTAGCGGTAGATCCTATATCAATACGCTATATTGAGGATCGTAATGGAAGGGTTATTCTAGAGCCTGATAAGAGTCAAAAGGAACGCGAGCGGAATGAACATCGGCAATTTATTTCTCCTCAAACGGCCTATATTATGACCAATATGCTAGAGTCTACCACCAACGCCGGTACGCTCAGATATGCAGTAGGCAATGTAGAGGGTTTTGATGGTATTAGTATAGCCGGTAAAACTGGCACCACTCAGAACTGGGCCGATGCATGGACAGTAGGCTATACACCCTATTATACCACCGCAGTATGGTTAGGCTTTGATCGGGGAGGGTTTAACTCCTTAGGTACCAATCAGACGGGAGCAGTAACTGCCGGACCGATCTGGGCGCGCTACATGAAAGAGGTACATGCCAATTTAGCTCCACGCTCTTTTCCAGTGCCCGCACAGGGCCTCTCTCGAAGAAGGGTAACCGCTCGGTCAGGGATGTTGGTACCCACCCACTATCGGGGACGGGTAATTGATGAATACTTTATTGCCGGAACTGTTCCACGGCAGTATGATACCTTTGCCTCTTTTGAGGCATCTCAATCCGATCTCTTATTAGATCGCTTGCGCAACAATCTCTTTACTGCCCGCTCAGATGATATCCTCTTGGGCATTGAGAGCAATCCGGCGCCAGTAGATGGCGAGTTCTCTATTGATGAGAATGAAGAGGATTTAGAATCGCTCCTTAATTAACTGAGCATACCTCTCACCATCTAATTAGCATGTATAGCTATGTAGCTCGTCTTTTGCTCCTTTTGAGTAGCTTTGGCCTATTACTATTTAGTTGTAACAGAATTGTCGAGAACTCCCAAGGATATGAGAACCAGCAACTATTGTATCCTCAAGCGGGGGAGGGGATTGCCCTCACCGCTGGCAGCCAAGGCGCTCCTACTGAGGGCAATAATCAAACCACACTACGAATAACCCTCTCTTCCGACTATGTTGTTGCCACAGTATACAATCTTGATCTGGATGAAGATGGAACAGTTGAGCAGTTAGTTATAGCTAAGCGCCCGGCGCTGGATGACTATATTCGATTAGTACTTATTGATTATGACCGCCAACGAAATAGTTATATTCGTAGCTGGGAAGGAGTCACTCAGGCTACTGGAACTGGTTCCTTCAGGGTTGAATTCATCGATCTTACCGATGACGACATTACGGAAATCATCGGAAGCGGCATTAATGCAGAGGGCGAGTATACTATGGATATCTTCTCTTTTCAGATAATTGAGCGAGATACTACCATTTTTTTCACTCCAATCGGCAGTTTCAAATCGGCATCGGGAATCAGAATTGAATATACCTTACCATCTATTAATCCATTTATAGTTATTGAGCGGCAGCTGCGTACCGTGGATAATCTAGAATTTGAACAATCATTCCATAGATGGAATGAGCGCCTTCAGCGCTTTCTGGAGAGTAGACGGCAATTTATTGGAAATAGTGAAATTAATAAAGAGCTTTTTGAACGTCTCTTAAATGCCAGAGAAGAGGAATTATTGACGCTTATTAATGGCGTGTGGGAACGAGAAGAAAATGTTAATATACCGACTAGCACTATACCGAAGGAGGAATCATTGGAAGAGCGCGAATTAAGTAACACAGTAAGCACTCTTGCCCAAGAGATTCCTTCATCATTTACCATTGCTGAATTTGATATTGATCGCACGACTCTGGGTTTCTACCAAGCATTTTCACTTGAATCATTTCGGGTTATTAGTGTGCATAAAATAATACGAGGGGGATACCCAACAATACAAATGTCATTAATTAATGATGCGGTAGAGACCCTAATTGAGAGAGCCTATATTGGTTTCCTGGCTCAGAATAAAATTGAGATCACAGTAAGTGGCAGTAGAAACTATAATGGCCGATATACGAAATATGAGCGTGAGGACGCTAATCAGGAGTGGCCCTTTAGGTTACTTGACAGCGATACACTCTCGTTACAAGGAAGATACTCCGGCATAGTTAACGGCGAGCCGATTGTACTCTACTTTAATGAACCTTATCTTATCATTCAACAGTCCACTGAAGAAAAAAATGGAAGTTATCTCTTATATGATGCCGGCCCATTGATTATGGAGATTAATATCTTTGATGATAATCGTCGCTATCTTGAACAGCACAGTTACATGGTGCATCATACAGAGCTCGCGGGAGATAATACCATCATTCACTCCTTACGCCTTACACCGGCAATTGTTAACATTGATGGAGTCACGCCTAACGATGAAGCAGTGATTAATCTTCAACGGGAGGTATCACTTAATGAATAGCGGAAAACAATATACCATCAACAATAGCTAATACCTACTGTAAAGCCGACGGAGACTTCTCTTTTACTATAAAGCCCTTAATAGACTGCGCCTTTAGTTGTGTCAAGGTTTGCTGAACCTGATCATCTGCTACATAGATACGAACCTGCCAAAAATGACGTTTATCAATATCCCGCTCAATTATCTTGACCTGATAGCTATCTTTTTTTAAACGCCTTTTAAGGGCCTGCGCATTGTTCTGTTTAGTAAATGAACCGACCTGAATAGCTACCGATGATGGCGATGCCTCAATGTTGGTAGGAGAGGACGAGAGAGCCGATATCTCTGTCTCTTCTGTATGGATGTGCCCCTCAAATATCCTAGAGGACGAAGGTAGGGGTATTACTCGGTTAATTTCGCTATCCACATCTTCTAGCAATGATGCCTCTACACTATCTGGGTAGCGTGTTATCAATTCTGTGCGAGTCTGTGATGCTTCTGATAGCTTACCTAAGCTCTGCTGTATTTCATAAAGCGCCACGTAGGCGGTACGAATATGGGGGGAAGAGGGGTATCGCTGAGTGAAGAGCTCCAAGCGTCTCTGAGCGCTGGCCTCATTACCCTGTATTCTCTCTATACGGGCTAAGAGAATAACCGCTTGATGCTGTAAGTCAGTGGGCGCCGTCTTTATTACCTGCAGGGTATGAGTATAGGCCTGTGGGATCTCACCTAACTCAAGATGGAGATGCGCAATACGAACCAGAGTCTGATAATAGGTAGCGTGGTTGGTCCTAATCCCATCAGCGTAGCGCTGGTAGGCCTTAATAGCGCTGCGCCAATCTCCTAGAAGTTCATAATGGCGAGCAATAGAGAGTGTTACCTGTGAGCTATTTTCAGTTTGTGAGATATGCGGCTGATATTTCTCAAGTAAATGGATAGAATCGCGGACCTCAATCTGCTGTTGGGCAGCATTTAGTAACTGCCGAATAAAATACTCTTCGGCAATCTCACCGTTGCGATATCTTTGAAGATGGGAATCCAGAGTTTGAATTGTCTCTTGTGCCACCAGTAGCAAGCTATGCCAACCGAATGCTAAGATCAATATCAACCAACGCAGTGCCGGAGCCTGGCAGATAATTGACACGCTATAATCCCCTCTGAGTTTAATAGTAACCCCCTCCCCGGAAGCATCAACCACAACCAATAGTGTCGGGCGTTTAAGCGCTACCGAGAAACTTCTATTGTTAGTTCGACATATTTTAGAGCTTTCTTAAATGCTTTCGCATACCGTTTCGCACTATCGGCACCGCAACCAAAAAGCCCAATCCAAATGATATAGCTAAAGCAATAAAAAGCGGCATCTCCACCCGGTCAATAATAAAAGAGACCGATACCCGCTCCCGCATATTGAGAACAACAAAGAGCAAGGATAACACTATGATGGCGGCTATGCCAATAAATTTCCACTGTCCTCTTGTCATGGTTGTACTATATTTTATAGTACTGAATGTGTCAACCTCCTGTACGCCCTCCTTGCCTATTTTCTTCAAAGATGATAGATTAGGGAGATGATAAGCTCGGTTTCAGTAACCATTGTAGGAGCAGGTAATTTGGGGACTAGCATTGCCTATCTGTTAAGTGAACAACAAATTGCCGGTAGTGTGCAGCTCTATGATCCTAACGGTGGTCAAGCAATTGGAAAGGCGCTAGATATTATTGAGGCTGCACCGCTGCGCCGCCGCCGCAATGGGCCGCGTGGCATTGATGAAATAAAAGAGATACGAGGCAGCGATGTAGTTGTGTGGGCCTTAGAGAGCTCTCCAGCGATATTACAGGATTCAGGAGTATCCTATACCATTGAGGATGAACTACAGAAGTTGATAGCGCTGCTTGCTGACTATAATGGTGTACTGATAGTGACTACCGCTCCTAATGAAAGCTTGGTTGAACGCTGTATCTCTGAGAGCACTCTTCCACCCCGTTCGATAATTGGCTTAGGAACATTACCAGCTTCTCGTAGATTGCGTTGCGCCCTCTCGACTGCCATTAATATTCATGAATCTAACATAGAAAGCCTAGTAATTGGAAGTACCGCCGAACCTTTAGTGATGCGCTCATTACTTACTGTGAGTGGCGTTCCTATAGATGCAGTGGCCGAATCTGCTACAGTGGAGAGGTTGTGTGATCAATGTGTAGCTGAAAGCGTCGCAGAGAGAGAGCAACAGATATTAGATCCGTTTTTTGTGGCTGGGGTAGCCATAGAGCTCATTGAAAGTGTTGTGTACGATCTCCGCCGCCCTCTTACTGTGGCTACCGCTATCAATGGAGAGATGGGACTAAAGGGAATATTCTCATTGCCAGCTATCATAGGATCAAGTGGGGTTTTACGTATATTTGAGCTTCCGTTGGAACCTGGGGAGCAGGAAAAAGTGACACAAAGGTTTAAAAGATAATCATGTCCTCGCCTACTGACCGGAATAAAAAGGTAGCTATTATTGGTGCTGGTAATGTGGGTAGCATTACAGCCTACTGTATTGCGCGCGCTAATCTGGCCGATGTAGTGCTAATAGATGTGGTTAAGGGGCTGCCGCAGAGTAAAGCACACGATTTAGAAAGAAGCGCGGCATTGTTAGATTTTCAGTATCATATAAGTGGTAGCAATGACTACACAGCCATTGCCGATGCCGACGTGGTGGTACATACTGCCGGATTGCCGCGTAAACCGGGTATGGATCGCATGGATTTATTAAAAACTAATGTAAAAATTGCTCGTAGCGCTGCTCAGGCCATTGCCACCCATGCTCCCCAAGCTATTATATTGGTGGTGGCCAACCCACTGGATGTGATTGCCATGATTATCTATCAAGCAACTTCTTTTCCCAAAGAGCGGATCTTCGGCATGGCCGGAGTATTGGATGCCACCCGCTTCCGCTATTTTATTGCTGAGCGGCTCCAGGTGTGGCCGGGTGATATAGAGGGGTTGGTGCTAGGTGGCCATGGTGATAGTATGGTACCCCTTCCGCAATACACCACAGTAGGCGGTATTCCACTTACCACAATTATGCCGCCGGAAGAGATAGAGCAGCTGGCAGCCCGTACTCGTGTGGGAGGCGGTGAGATAGTTGGGCATCTTAAATTTGGAGGCGCCTATTATGCTCCCGGTGCCTCGGCTGCAGCTATGGTAGCAGCCATGCTTAGTGGGAGACCGCGGCTTCAACCAGCCTCTGCCTACCTTACTGGGCAATATGGCCTCAAAGATCTATATCTAGGTGTACCAGCACTAATAGGGAGCAAGGGATTAGATCAGGTAATTGAGATACCCCTTAATCACGAACAGCTTCGTGCTCTTCATCATTCAGCCGAACAGGTTCGGGAGGGGCTAGCAATGGTCGAAGGCATTTAAACCATACTGCATCTCTTAAGGCAGTGTATTGTAAATAGAGAAATCTTAAAATTATTACATTTCTTATTATCTTTTTCAAAAATAATTGGCATTTCTTGGGGAATGCACAGTATATTGATGCCGGAAGATAGAATGCTCTTTTCATAAAAAAAGGAATATATCTATGCATTTTTCTTTTTTTACTTTGGAGATCTTCTAGAATATTAGCACGTTGCGGATCTTCATCAATTATTGAAGGAAACCTATCCTTGCTCCTACCACAAAGCCCCGGAACTATGGTGTAGCAACGCAACGCATTAAAAGATCGTCCAGTAAGCTCGTCTGCCGCAAGATGAATAGGATATCCCTCATTAATAAGCCATTGAGCACATTTCTGGGTGACTATGCAACAGTGAGCAAGGAAGAATATATCAGTGTATCGATATAGTCGATACCTCTTTTGGGAATCAATAGAATAATGTGGGAAGATATTAAGGTTTCGATATCCATTAGTAAAATGTAGTATCTTCCAATCAGCGGGCGCCCATTGCGCTCGCTGAAAGATGATGGGGAAGAAGTCCTTTTCTATCACTGCATCATCTTCCAAAATTAACAGTTCAGCAATATCTTCTGCTACCATCTTTTCGTAGATTTGGAGATGGGAGAGGGCGCAGCCAATCTCTCCATTGGTAAGGGGGCGCCTCATGTGCCGTAGGCTCTCCTCCTCTGAGTAGCAGGCCCGCTGCTGGGGGGTGAGGGTCTTCCCATCCACTGCTGGGAAGAATTGGTAGCGCACCCCATAGATATCCAACTGTTGCTGCATGTAGCTCCGACGATCTTTTGAGCGCTTTAGATTAATTACCAGAATGGGGATGTTTTGTTTAGGTGGCATGCTCAGTCCTCAATCCTAATCCTCTTACACTTCCAACGCCACTTCAGGAATGGCGCAACAGAGAGGAGCCATAGCATATTTCGTAATATGATTGGTGCATTGCGTATATCTTTTAGATAATAACGGAGTCTTTTGTAGGAGGAATAGCTTGTAGAAAATAGAAAGGCCAATTTCTTTGACAAAGATATAAATCCTCCTTGGAGAGGTGGGATCGGTAGTACTTTTCGACGCTCCTCATCTAGTGTGGAGATCATATTAGCATTAATATCACTGATACTTGGGGCTATAGTGTAACAACGCAACACCTTGTAGGCCCTGGCCATTAGCTCGTCTGCCGCAAGATGAATGGGATACCCCTCATTAATAAGCCATCGGGCCGTCTCATTATTCACTATGTAACAGTTGGCGTCTTTGTAGAAATCTATATATCGATATAGCCGATACCTTTTTTGGAAATCAATAGAATAATAGGGAAGGGTATTAAGACGTATCTCATTGGAAGAAAAATGCAGTATCTTCCAATCTGCGGGCGCCCATTGCGCTCGCTGAAAGATGATGGGGAAAAATTCTTTTTTTATCACTGCATCATCTTCCAGAATTAACAGTTCAGCAATATCTTCTGCCACCATCTTTTCATAGATTTGGAGATGGGAGAGGGCGCAGCCAATCTCTCCATCGGAAAGGGAGTAATAGTGTTTTATACTCTCCTCCTCTGAGTAGCAGGCCCGCTGCTGGGGGGTGAGGGTCTTCCCATCCACTGCTGGGAAGAATTGGTAGCGCACCCCATAGGTATCCAACTGTTGCAGCATGTAGCTCCGGCGATCTTTTGAGCGCTTTAGATTAACTACCAGAATGGGGATGTTTTGTTTAGGTGGCATTCTATGCGGTATCATCTCTCATTGTTATTAACAATAGTAATATGTATCTATATGCTTAATACTATACAATATGGAACCATCATTCAAGCACCTGTACCGCTCCCTATATAGAATATTTGCTACGCTCTCTGTCTTACTCCTGAAGCGTACCGATGCTCTGCACCTTTAGTAAAAGCTAGGAGAGCTACTACCGGCATGCGATCGATGATGATTCCTCATGATACCATCTTCCAATGCCTCATCTATTCCAGAAAGAGTGTTGGGAAGGACTCGGACCTGCTATAGCTCTTCGTCATAGCTCTAGTGCAAGTGCTCCGCGCCATCATGGTGCGTTGACATAGGGGTGTGGATAATGAGGAGTGCGATGCTCTGTGTCTCGCAAGAGCAAGGCAAACTTTTTTGTATACCTATTCTCCCTATCGATTTGAATGACTGCCGGTCTTCTTAAAAAATGATAAAGTAAAAAACGGTGAGTTTGGTTTCATTAACCATTGTGGGAGCAGGTAATTCAGAGGCTAGTATTGCCTATCTGTAAGTGAACAACAAATTGCCAATAGTGTGCAGCTCTGTGACCCTAGCGGTGGGCAGGCGATTAGATAAGCATTAGATATTATTGAAGCTGCAGCTATGGTAGCAGCCATGTTTAGTGGGAGACCGCGGCTTCAACCAGCCTCTGCCTACCTTACTGGAAAATATGGTCTCAAATATCTCTATCTAGGTGTACCGGCACTAATAGGGAGCCAGGGATTAGCTCAGGTGATTGAGATACCCCTTAATCACGAACAGCTTCGTGCTCTTCATCATTCAGCCGAACAGATTCGGGAGGGGCTAGCAATGGCCGTAGGCATTTAAACCATACTGCATCTCTTAAGACAGCATATTGTAGATAGAGAAACCGTAGAATTGTTACATTTCTTACTATCTTTTTCAAAATTAGTTGGCATTTCTTGGGGAATGCACAGTGTATTGATGCCGGAAGATAGAATGCTCTTTTTATAAAAAAGGGAATATATCTAATTCTCCTTTTTTTACTTTTGAGATCACTTAGAGTATTAGCACGTTGCGGATCTTCATCAATTATTGAAGGAAACCTAGCCTCATTCCAACTACAAAGCCCCGGAGTTATGGTATAGCAACGCAGCGCATTAAAAGTTCGTCCGGTAAGCCCGTCTGCCACAAAATGAATAGGATACCCCTCATTAATAAGCCATCGGGCCGTCTCATTATTCACTATGTAACAGAAGGTGCCTATGAAGAAATCTATGTATCGATATAGTCGGTATCTCTTTTGGGAATCAATAGAATAATGAGGGGAGATATTAAGGTTTCGATATTCATTAGTAAAATGCAGCATCTTCCAATCTGCGGGCGCCCATTGCGCTCGCTGAAATATGATGGGAAAGAAGTCCTTTTCTATCACTGCATCATCTTCTAGGATTAACAGTTCAGCAATACCTTCTGCTACCATCTTTTCATAGATTTGGAGATGGGAGAGGGCGCAGCCAATCTCTCCATTGGTAAGGGGACGCTTCATGTATCGCAGGCTCTCCTCCTCTGAGTAGCAGGCCCGCTGCTGGGGGGTGAGTGCATTCCCATCCACTGCTAGGAAGAATTGGTAGCGCACCCCATAGGCGTCTAACTGTTGCTGCATATAGCTCCGACGATCTTTTGAGCGCTTTAGATTAACTACCAGAATGGGGATGTTTTGTTTAGGTGGCATGCTCAGTCCTCGATCCTAATTCTCTTACCATTCCAACGCCACTCCAGGAATGGCGCAACAGAGAGGCGCCATAGCATATTTTGTAATATGATCGGTGCATTTCGTATATTTTTTAGAAAATGACGGAGCCTTCTATAGGAGGAGTAATGCGTTGAGAGCATAAAGAACATCTTGTATATCGAATAGATAGGTTTCCTCTTAATTGGTGGTAATTTCTTGTATTGAATATTGAATTGTATTCGTTCCTTTTCTATTGTTGAATCCTTAGTATCAACCCAATCACAAAGTCCCGGGTCTATAGTGTAACAATGCAACACCTTGTAGGCCCTAGCCATTAGCAAATCTGCCGGAAGATGAATAGGATACCCTTCATTAATAAGCCATTGAGCACTCTCTTGCTTTACTATATAACAGTGAGTACGATCATAGTACTTTGTGTACCGATAGAGCCGAAATCTCTTTTGGCTATCAATAACGTAATAGGGGCGGGCGTTAAGATGTATGACATTAGAAGAAAAATGCAGCATCTTCCAATCTGCGGGCGCCCATTGCGCTCGCTGAAAGATGATGGGGAAAAATTCTTTTTTTATCACTGCATCATCTTCTAGGATTAACAGTTCAGCAATATCTTCTGCCACCATCTTTTCATAGATTTGGAGATGGGAGAGGGCACAGCCAATCTCTCCATTGGTAAGAGGGCACTTCATGTATCGTAGGCTCTCCTCCTCTGAGTAGCAGGCCCGCTGCTGAGGGGTGAGGACCCTCCCATCCACTGCTGGGAAGAATTGGTAGCGCACCCCATAGGCGTCTAACTGTTGCTGCATATAGCTCCGACGATCTTTTGAGTACTTTAGATTAACTACCAGAATGGGGATGTTTTGTTTAGTTAGCATGATTAGTCCTCAATCCTAATCCTCTTTCCCTTCCAACGCCACTCCAGGAATGGCACAACCGAGAGGCGCCATAGCATATTTTGTAATATGATTGGTGCATTTCGTATATTTTTTAGAAAATGACGGAGCCTTCTATAGGAGGAGTAATGCGTTGAGAGCACAAAGAACATCCTTTTTCCTAATTTTCTTATCAGATAAGTGCGCCTTCTTCTGATTTTTGCTCTTTCTTGACGCAGAATGTTAGACGCATATCGTTTCTCTATCATAGGGTCGAGTCCTATTGTTGAATCTATATTATCACTAACATCACATATTTCTGGAGCTATAGTATAACAACGCAACACCTTGTAGGCCATAGCCATTAGGTCGTCTGCCACAAAATGAATAGGATACCCCTCATTAATAAGCCATCGGGCCGTCTCATTATTCACTATGTAACAGAAGGTACCTTTGTAGAAACCTATGTACCGATATAACCGATACCTCTTTTGGGAATCAATAAAATAATAGGGAAGGGTATTAAGACGTATTTCTCTGGAAGAAAAATGCAGCATCTTCCAATCTGCGGGCGCCCATTGCGCTCGCTGAAAGATGATGGGGAAAAACTTTTTTTTTATCACTGCATCATCTTCTAGGATTAACAGTTCAGCAATATCTTCTGCCACCATCTTTTCATAGATTTGGAGATGGGAGAGGGCACAGCCAATCTCTCTATTGGTAAGGGGATGACCGAATCGCCGTAGGCTCTCCTCCTCTGAGTAGCAGGCCCGCTGCTGGGGGGTGAGGGTCTTCCCATCCACTGCTGGGAAGAATTGGTAGCGCACCCCATAGGCGTCTAACTGTTGCTGCATGTAGCTCCGACGATCTTTTGAACGCTTTAGATTAACTACCAGAATGGGGATGTTTTGTTTAGGTGGCATGCTTAGTCCTCAATCCTAATTCTCTTTCCCTTCCAACGCCACTTCAGGAATGGCACAACCGAGAGGCGCCACAGCATATTTCGTAATATGATTGGTGTACTATTTCGTAATATTACTGGTACATTTCGTATATCTTTTAGAAAATGACGGAGTCTTCTATAGGAGGAGTAATGCGCTGAAAGCACAAAGAGCATCCTTTTTCCTAATTTTCTTATCAGGTAAGTGCGCCTTCTTCTGATTTTTGCTCTTTCTTGACGCAGAATGTTAGACACATATCGTTTCTCTATCATAGGATCGATTTCTATTATTGAATTTAGATTATCACTAACATCACATATTTCAGGTATAGTGTAACAACGCAACACCTTGTAGGTCCTAGCCATTAGCATATCTGCCGGAAGATGAATAGGATACCCTTCATTAATAAGCCATTGAGCACTCTCTTGCTTTACTATATAACAGTGAGTACGATTATAGTACTTTGTGTACCGATAGAGGCGATATCTCTGCTCTACATCAATAAAATAGCAGGGAAGGGTACTATTTTGCACATTATCTCTCCTGGTAGCAAAATGCAGTATCTTCCAATCTACGGGCGCCCATTGCGCTCGCTGAAAGATGATGGGGAAGAAGTCCTTTTTTATCACTATATCATCTTCTAGGATTAACAGTTCAGCAATATCTTCTGCCACCATCTTTTTATAGATTTGGAGATGGGAGAGGGCGCAGCCAATCTCTCCATTGGTAAGGGGATGACCGAATCGCCGTAGGCTCTCCTCCTCTGAGTAGCAGGCCCGCTGCTGGGGGGTGAGGGTCTTCCCATCCACTGCTGGGAAGAATTGGTAGCGCACCCCATAGGCGTCTAACTGTTGCTGCATGTAGCTCCGACGATCTTTTGAACGCTTTAGATTAACTACCAGAATGGGGATGTTTTGTTTAGGTGGCATTCTATGCGGTATCATCTCTCATTGTTATTAACAATAGTAATATGTATCTATATGCTTAATACTATACAATATGGAACCATCATTCAAGCACCTGTACCGCTCCCTATATAGAATATTTGCTACGCTCTCTGTCTTACTCCTGAAGCGTACCGATGCTCTGCACCTTTAGTAAAAGCTAGGAGAGCTACTACCGGCATGCGATCGATGATGATTCCTCATGATACCATCTTCCAATGCCTCATCTATTCCAGAAAGAGTGTTGGGAAGGACTCGGACCTGCTATAGCTCTTCGTCATAGCTCTAGTGCAAGTGCTCCGCGCCATCATGGTGCGTTGACATAGGGGTATGGATAATGAGGAGTGCGATGCTCTGTGTCTCGCAAGAGGTAGTACCGGCGTTCATACCCTCGCTTTCCCATCAACGCACATAGCCTCGATTCGCATGTCCGGCGACAGCGCTGAAAGTATATGACGGAGACACTTAGTTGCATGGTATGCGGGTTGCCCGACTATAGCTACGAGCCCACACTCTGCAGGGTTGGCACAAGGATTGCTGAGCAATGATACCAGGTTCGTTCCCGGTAGTGATACCTATCTACATCAATCTGTATTCTAGAAGTCGCACCGCGGACTACTTTTTGGAAACGTGTGCGCCATCCGGAGGGCGAAAGCTACCCTGTGGTCCTTTTTCTTAGCACGTAGAGGATAAACGCCTTTTTGTCTCTTTCAAAGATACATACAAGTATTAGATGTATGTGGAGTGTATAGTGAGCAAGTTACTATATATTGTTGTATTATATAGTATAATCTGTAGATATCTCAAAGAAGGATTCTATCACTGTGATGAAAATAACAATTCTAATAATTGCTACCGGTAGGTATATTTATTTTTTTCCTCAATTATATCGAAGTTGCGAAAAATATTTCTTTCCTTCCATGGAAAAGCAATATTTTCTCTTCACCGATAGCAATCCGCCTCCCTTTAGACAGGTTATCCATATTCCTAAAGTTCGCCGAGGGTTTCCAATCGACCCTCTCCATCAATATCACTATATTATGGAGGTAAAAGAACAGGTGGAAACACTGGGCAGTGATCTTTGTTACTATCTAGATGTAGATTCGCAAGTAGTGGCGAAAATTGGGCGTGCCTTCTTACCCACTCCGGAACAACCGCTGATAGCGGTATCCCATCCCGGATATTATGACGGCGTGAGAGGCATTCCTAGTAGCAATCCATCACTGCCCTTTGAGCGGCGTGAAGCATCAACTGCTTGTGTAAGCCGTCGCGAAAAAACGCCGCAATACGTGTGTGGCGCCGTGCAGGGTGGCTTCACTAACGCCTTCTTTGAGGCATCCCAGAGCATGCGGCACTCCGTAGATAGTGATAATCAACGTGGTATTATAGCGATATATCATGATGAAAGTCACTGGAATAGATATGTGCTCTCACATCCCGATAGGGTTAAAATCCTTCCTCCCGATTATTGCTATCCAATAGAATATGCTCGTAGGTTAAGACATTGTCGGCCAAAGATAGTGGCCATTAAAAAGGATCACGATTTTTTTCGCCTCCATATACCTGTAAAGGATACCATCAAACCTACTAAAACACTAATAGATTATATTCCTCCTAGATTGAGGGTGCTGACGCTAAAATTCACCCCCCGTATAAGAACAATCATAAAGCGTCTCAGGAATAATAAGATACTGCGCACACTGGTATTAAAAATACGCGGAGAGAGGTAATCGAGAGCCTGAGGAGCAGACCATACAATGTTAGTTGTAGCAGTTGATACAGAAGTAAGCGATTTTTTTCATAACAGATGCAAATGGGTAAGACAGAACATTCCTCTCAACGGAAAATAGTTCAGATTTGTTCTTGTGGCACTGGGAAAGATCCAGATCTGCAACAGCTTCCCAGCTCTCCCCATCATCCCTGGAATCAAAAATATACATTTCTAATCAATCGAAGCGTAGAAAAATGCGATTATTTTGTGTTACTCTTTTTTCTACCTCCTATCAGAGTAAGGGCTAGGGTGCCTCAAAAGAACACCCTGTTTATCTACGGTGAGGTAGTACATGGCTCCCCGCTCTTTACTAATCTTCCTCTTCCACCACAATACAATAAATTCTTCAATACCATCGTAAATCACTGCGCAATTGAAGATATTGAAAATACGATTGATCCTTCGGGCACTGGTGGAGTATGGCGCATTCCTCATAGTTATGATCAACTTGCACAACAGCATAGTGTGAAGAAGCGCAAACTACTGTCGGTCATTTGTAGTGCTCTTCACAGCAACGAAAACTATCGAACAAGACTACAATTTGTTGCTATATTGAAAGAGCATTTTAAGGATCGAATAGATCATTTTGGAAGAGGGATTAACCCCCTTCACAATAAATGGCATGGAATAGCTCCCTATAAATACAGTGTGGTGATGGAAAATAATACCGTTAATGGCTATTGGACCGAAAAACTGAGTGATACCTTTTCTGGCCTAAGCTACCCCTTTTACTATGGGGCGCCCAATATTTATAGCTATTTCACCCCAAAGATGCTCACACCTATTGATATCACACGTCCCTACGAGGCAGTAGAGATAATAGAACGGGGAATAGCTGCCAATCTGTATGAAAAACGACTAGAGCATCTGAAAGTAGCCAAAGATATGATTCTCAATAAATATAATCTCTTTGCAGTAATAGATCGATATATCTCTGATCACCAGAAAAAATATCCTACCCAAGAACTAGAGCGACAATATGTCACTTTTAATTACCGACCCCCTTGGAAAGATCAGCTAAACCATCAGCTAAGGGTTATAACAGGTGTCGATTTCCTCTCGCTGATGCTAATAGCAAAAAGGATCATGGAGATGCTTGTTGGGGCACGCACCACTGCCTTCTTTACTGCCAAGTTACGTACCGCCACCAACAGGGGCTAAAATCTTACCAGCTTGGTATGCAAAACTGTATTCTTCATTGCTCAGCTAGGTGTATTACGCAGGCAGTTATCTTCAAATAGTATCCTTTTGAAGGAAAAAAATATGCCAATTCTATAGAGCATGCTAAGGTTATTTATCCCTATCACTTTTTATGGATGTTTTAGTGCTGATCCCACTTTCTGAGAAAGAATTATTGCGCACACTTAAGTGACACAATAAAATTGCCGTTTAATAGTATGTGAATCATCGATTGGCAATATTTAGCCTCTTGGTTGCCTATGGACTCTATCTGGCTCTAATCTCTATTGGTGGCACCGCCGGGCTTATAGAATATGCCCGCCTAGAAGACTATCAGCAGGTAATAGAGCATCATATAGAGGACTTGGACTATCGCCAACAGCTACTGTTGGCCGAGGTGCGTGACCTACAGCAAAATGATCAACGCCTGTTGATCGAAGCGCGTAGCGTGGGCTTCTATCTAGAAAATGAATATGTGATTCGATTAAATGGCATTAATGATCAACCCTATCTTCTTACATCAGGGAAACGTCTTCCCACCCTCCCTGTAGGGAAAGATTATCGTCCTATTATTCGTATCATTGCTCTTGGTAGTGGACTCTTTATCTATGTGGTGGGATTCTTCCTTGAGCGTCCCGCCTCTTCCTCAAAAGAAGAAATCGCACGCCCCTCTATGTAGTAACGTTTATCGGTGGCCTCTCCCAGCGAAAAGCTTTTACTAGGCAGCATCCCTTGATGGCTCACATAATGAATAAGTTGTGATCGTTCAACAGCCGGGACTAAAAGCGCAATGCCTCCCTGCTGTTGAGTAAGACGCGCCAATTCTTGGTAACCATGCACATAGATCCGCCGCACTGAGGGAAATTGCGGCAAGAGAATATCCAGCTGCCGCTCTAGATAGACTATTGGGAATTCAGTAGCCGGGGGAGATGCTAGCCAATAGCGATGTTTCCATTGTACCAGTAGCTTCCCTGCAGATTGCGTTCCCGGAGATGCTGCGGGTACCAACTGCAATTGGTGCTGCAGTGCCCTAAAGAGCTGACGGAGTTCTTGCTCTGAATCAGTACAGAGTAGCCGATGAATAGGCGCTATCTTAAGTCCTGGATCATAGATATTAACCAACTCTGCTAGCGCATAGCGAGCCGGATGATTCGCAGGAGCACCTTCATTTTTCAATAGCTCCCAATGCTGTTTGGCAGCTGCCAATGAGTGGTTACCATCACCCACGATGAGTAGCTTTCTCTTAGAGGAGGATGGTTGTAACAGTGCCTCCAAGTTTGCGCTTAAGTGTTCAAAATGGCTAGTGTGTTGTAGGGGCCACGCCGTCACCTCCCCACCCTGTAGCATAAGGATGGTATGATAGAGAGAATTGCTATCCTGTACTGCGCTCAGCAACCAGCGCATAAGTTGTAGGCGGGGATCTTCATAGAGCAGTAGTACATGGGGAAACTCCATGGGAAGCATGTGGCGCAATCTACAACGAGGCGCAATACGGGAGTGAATAATCTCTTCGCTACTCAAAATAGTAGCACTGTTGCTTGGCTTATAGGAAAAGCGCTCTAGATCGACTGCCATCAGTAATCCCTGTTGAATACGACCATCGCTGAAGGTGCGCCGAATTAATAGTACCATACTACCTCGTTCCTGCAAGATACCCTGTTGCAGGTAACGGCGTAGCTCATGGGCTATATTACGGAGCCGTTGTGAAAGATTGGGGTCGTCTAGATAGATCTCTGGCACCATGAGGTGTAAAGTGGAGGGAGAGCTCCCCACAATATGTTTCACCTTCTGCCAATAATGGGGGTTATCGGTATGTTGATCGCAGGCTACTATCGCCCAGCGGTGGAGATCTATCCTCGGCGCCGGCATAATAATGCGAGGTATAGCTAGTCCCAGAGATTCTAGTTGCCTCTGCCAGTTGTTTTGGGTGACACTCACCAAACACTCATTGGGTCCTAGAGGCTGTCTGACTGCTGGCAAACAGACTACGGTTTCTCTCTATAAAGGTTAACATGGCCTGTTGCATACTATTAAAGAAATAGCGTTCTAAAAGCGCCGCCGGGCGCCCAATATAGCGCCAATGCCAGCTCTCATAGCGGTAACCGGTAAGATGCTCGCTATGTGATGGGTAGGAAAGTGAAAAGCCAAAGAGCCAAGCATTATTCACTAACCACCGGGCAACACCAGTATCATCAAAGGCTGGACTCACACTGCCAAAATCTATAGCGGTTCCCAACTGATGCTGAGAATGACCGGCATGAGCCGATATCCGTTGAGCTTCTACCTCGCCCAAATCTGCAACATGCCTTTGGTACAGCGCTGCCTGATAGTCATAGGATCGATAGGCCGACGAAATACTCAGTTCATATCCATCAAGCCGCGCCTCTTCTACCATAGCCAACAGATCGGGCATAATAATTGCCGAAATTAGCATTCCCTCTACATTAAGCACCAAGTGCTTACGGTAATCATCTAATGAAACCAAGTCATACGGTCGGTAGCTGGTCGAAAGCGCATGATACTTATCAACTAACAGGAATAGGGCCTCCGGCTGTCGTAGTGTATCGGCTATCAAATTGAGAAAGAGGGACGGATATAGACGAGCAATCATTTGTGAGGGTTGTTGCAACTGTGCAATTAAAAATTCAAACTGATCTTCAGTGATATTCAAATCCGAATGTAGATAGGTAGTATTCTGTGCCGAATCTATACCACATTGGGTCAGTAGCGATAGGCAGAGTAAGAAAAGCAGGAAAACCAGTGGGAGAGTAAGAGGAGCGCGTTGATTAGCATAATACTTGTCGCTAAATCTAGCTAAGGGAGCTATTTTTTGGTGACCCATACTATATCTAGTAGCTCCTTCATTGATTGGATTGGGAAAAAACGCATGCCGCGCTTAATAATATCGGGTATTTCATCCAGATCTGTTTGATTAGCCTTAGGAAAAACAATATAGCGTATATTATTACGTTTGGCGGCTATCAGCTTTTCCTTCAGGCCACCAATAGCCAGTACATCACCCACCAAGGAAAGTTCACCGGTCATGGCTAGTTTCCCTTTGACTCGCCGCTTTAGCACCAGCGAGAGTAGCGCGGTAGCCATAGTGATACCGGCCGATGGCCCATCCTTCTTGGTGGCTCCGGCCGGTAGATGAATATGAATGTGGTGAGTATCAAAATAATCATTGACTATCTGTTCATCCTGTTCATCCTGTTCATCAGTAAGCGCCCGCATATAGCTGTAGGCTATTTTAGCCGACTCTTGCATTACCTCACCCAGTTGACCAGTAAGATTAAAGCCTCCCTTGCCGCGGGTGGCAATAGCCTCTACAGTAAGCACCGCACCACCTAAAGGGGTCCATGCTAAGCCAAGCACCATCCCCGGGCGCTCTGGTGCCCGAAATTCCTCCTCGCGGAAGAGCGGCGGTCCCAGATAATTGTCTACCTCATCACGCGTTATACTAAATGGAGGGCTCTTCTCTTTAGCAACTATCTTGCGAGCCAATTTACGATGGATTTTGTGGAAGGCCTTCTCATAATTTCGTAACCCTGATTCACGCGCCCAATGCTGAGCAATATAACGAAGCGTTTCGGCAGTATAACTGACATCGCCGCGTTGCATACCCATCATTTTAAGAGAGCGTGGTATAAGAAAACGTTTGGCAATGTGTATCTTCTCTTCAGTAATATAGCCTGAAAGTTGAATATCTTCCATACGATTAAGCAGTGGTGCCGGGATGGTTTCGCGGGTATTGGCGGTGGTAATGAAAAGCACCCGAGAAATATTAAAGGGTAGATCCAGATAATGGTCTCGAAAATTCTTATTCTGCTCTGGATCCAACACCTCTAGCAATGCTGAGGAGGGATCTCCCTGATAGGAGATACCTAGTTTGTCTATCTCGTCAATCATAAATACGGGGTTGTTCTCCTTGACAATTTTGAGCCCCTGAATAATTTTTCCCGGCATGGCACCAATGTAGGTACGGCGATGACCCTTAATCTCAGCCTCGTCTCGCATACCTCCCACCGAAAAGCGAAAAAAGGGTTTGCCCAATGCTCGAGCAACAGAGCGTCCCACTGAGGTTTTACCTACACCCGGGGGGCCCACCAAACAGAGAATAGAACCTCGAAAACTTCCACGCAGTTTACCTACCGCAATAAACTCCAATATCCGCTCCTTTACATCATTAAGCTTGTAGTGATCGCGATCCAGAATGCGGTGGGCCTTCGCTATATCTATATCTAGTGATACTGAATTACTCCATGGCAGGCTCAATACCGTATCCAAATAATTGTGGGTTACCTGAAATTCGGGACTACTCTTGTCCATCAATTTAAACTTTTCCAATTCCTGCTCTACTCGTTCGGCAGCTTCACCGCTGAGCTGGAGCTTCTTAAAGCGCTCAGAGAGACGTAGGTACTCGGATTGTTTAGCGTCTGCCGGCATTCCCAACTCTTGTTGGATAGCCTTAAGCTCCTCTCGCAAGAAATACTCCCGCTGACTTTTTTCTATTTTTTCGTTTATCTCACGGGTTATTTTACGTTGAATTTTTAACAACTCTAGCTCCCGTTTAATACAGAGCAATACCCGTAACATCCGCTCTTTTACCTTTACTAAAGAGAGTATCTCCTGTTGAGTATCTCGATCAATGTTAAGTATCGAAGCAATAAAATCGGCTATCTTACCTGGATTATCGATATTCATCATGTTGAGTTTAAGTTCATCATTAAAGAGTGGGTTATTCTCCATTACTTGGCGCATATCAGTTACTATGGCACGGGTCAACGCGTGTATCTCTTTTCGCTCTGCAGTATCTATTTCATCATTAAGATAGCGCACAAAGGCCACAAAGCCCTCTTTCCGCCCAATTAGCTTAAAGTAACGAAAACGAGCAATAGCAGCTAAAAATATATGGATACCACCATCTGAGAGTCGCAACCGCTTTACTATCTTAACTGCCGTGCCAACTGTATATAGATCAGATTTCTGCAAACTAATACTTTCGCCCTCCTCCTCCTCCTCTTTGGTAAGTAGCAACCCCAGGAGCCCATCTAATTTTATGGCTTGCTCAACTATATTGATTGAATAGGAGTCGTGCAGGATAAGTGGTGAGAAGACCCCTGGGAAAAGCGGCTTATCCCGTACAGGAAGTACCAGAAGCTTGGGGGGCAGAGCAGTATCACTTTGAACAATAGCGGTTTCTTCGCTAGCCATCTTTGCCAATGTAGCATAGCTATGGCGCTCTGTCAAGAATGGCATATCCTAGGAATTTGCCACCGGGTAACTGGGATGATTAGAGAAAAGGCGAAAAAAGTAGTAATCCTCTTGACTAATGGTGATCAATTTGGCTATCATTACGAAAATATGACACAATCTATCTCAAAGGGCAAAATAGTACGCCGCTTTGGCCTTAATATCTTTGATAGTACTAAGTATGATAAGCTCTTAAAGCGAAAGGGGGCCTTGAGCGATCAACCTCAGCGAAGAAGGAGACGTCAGTCAGAATATGGAAGACAGTTGATTGAAAAGCAAAAATTGAAATGGGCCTATGGTCTCTCTGAGCGGCAGTTTAAAAATCTTTTCTTGCGGGCCAAACGTATGAATGGTATTGCCGGTCATAACATGCTTATTTTGTTAGAAAGTCGTATAGATAATGTAATTTATCGATCAGGAATGGCAGCTACTCGCTCGCAGGCCAGACAACTAGTCAACCACGGTCATTTTTTACTCAACGGGCGAAGAGTAGATATACCCTCTATCACGCTTTCGGCCGGAGATAAAGTAGCCGCTCGTAATAAACGCTCTACCCATGATTTGGTGCGACAACTGATCTCCAGTAACAGCAGTGTCTCTGTACCACCGTGGATGTCGGTCTCCACTGACAATCTGCAGGTCAAAATTCAGGCCTCCCCGCAACGTGACCATATACCTACGATTGCCGAAGAGCAGTTAGTAGTAGAGTATTATTCACGTTAGCCGGTTGATCTGTCTAACAGTGCTAGAGGCCAACCATTAGCAGTTACCTCATACTAGTATAACCGAAAATCCAGCTACTTAAACTTAGTGACTGTTGCCAACATTGGGAAATAGCTAGCGGAGAAAATCCTCTTTACTCTCTTTCTCACGAACAGTTGCCTGATAGCCCAGTTGCCCTACAAATTCGCTAATTCTCTCCAGCGCCTGCGCATCGTGATAGGCAACATGAATAGTCCGTGTAGCACGATCCACATAGGCGCCCTCTACACCATCTAGCCGCTTTGCCAGATGCTCTATAGCAATAGCGCAGGAGGTGCAGGTGGCTCCAACAAGATCCATAACTGCGTGGTGTGCTTTATCCTTCTTAATAGCATACATACTGTCTCACCCTAAGAGAGGGTAGCACCTTCTCTTGAAAAAAGCAACCAATTGCACACCATTACATTATACCAAAAAATTTCTACATTACTAGCTCTGGTTAGCGCTATGGTTGTTGGCTAGGGGGGAGGCTAATGTCAAACACCTTAATAAGTTGCAGCGCTACACTGAAGTAAAATCCGGTAACGCCTCCATATAGATAGCCGGCATGCAGTTCAAGCGTATTCCAAAAGCGAAGCATAATACGCGTATCCACATGTACCAGCGAAGGAGAATCGGTAATGAAGGTCATTCCTACCGCCGGCTCTGCGGCAAACCAATCAGTCGGGGTAATGGTAAATGTTGCCAAGAGCGGTATGGTTAGCACTGCTGGATTTCTGCGACCAACAAAACCCAGTGCTACACCAGTCCGCACGCCGGTTGAGAAAAGGGGAGAAAGCGCATAGTTTAGATCGCCCCACAGGCTAATACCAAAGAGATGGTTTGACCCAATAGTGCGGGGAACAGTTGCCTCTTGCAGAGCCATGGCGAAGGCATCAAAGGGAGATGTAACCTCGCTGCTAAGCGCCAAGTATGCGTTGTTTGCCTCAACACCTATCCACAAGTCAAGATGACCAGGTTCGATAGCCGCTATCGGAGCAGCCACCAGCCAGAGCAACAATATCAGTATTTTTGTTATCCGCATAATCCACCTAATAAATCGAGTAGCGAGGATTTACCTCAAATTGGATATAGAATCTTGGAGCGCTCGCTAAATAGGAATATGGTGAGCTGTTAATAAAATAATGAAAGTTATTTTGGAATAAATCCCGGATCTCTTCAGCATCTATGCCAACTGAGAGCTTAAATGATTCAAAATAACCTGCCAGATAGAGAATTCCATGTCGGTTTAGTGCACCGATGACCTCTCGGGAGGAAATATCTATTGGCATGCCTCGGTGGGTTCTTCTTCGCTCCTCAAAATTGCTATAATCGGTGTTCCCAGTCCACATTTTAAGTCCCAGCGCTATTCCCCATAGAAAATTGTTAGTACTGAACAGAGAGACAATCTCCAGAGCTGCTGTTCGATAGTGATCTTGATCAAGAAAAGCCAGAAAATCGTTTTCAATGGTAATTCCCAACAACCAATCTGATTGGGTGTAGTAGTAACCAACAATACCAGAAGCTTGTGAGGTATTAATGGTATCACCAAAATATTGATATTGATAGACTATATTGTGACTAAAGGCGCCTACCGGGATATGGGGGTTCAAAAACCTTCCCTCCTCCCCTACTGAAAGCACTACCGCTCCGCTTACAAAAAAGGAATGGCTGGGCAGAGGTATACCGACATTTACGAAGGAGTAAAAATAGGCACCCTGAAGAAAAAAGGAGAAATTTTCTGCTACTGGAACCTGAGGTAGCCGAATAGTAGAGTTAAGGTGTATCCCCAGAGATTGCACATGAGTACCCAAAGTAACATGCGGCAGCAGACTGGCATCGACAAACTCTGAGGTAAGAATTAGATTAAGGGGCAGGCCGTAGGAAAATTGCAGCGCACCCTCATTTGATTCTTCTTGAGCATTAAGTAAGCTAATGCAGATTAGGAATATTATACTAGCTATACATTGCGCTCTCCTACCAGCGCGTAATCTATATCGTGCTAGAATTTTCAAGATGTTCTCTCGGATTACTAGTGATATTGGATACCTCGTATATTGTGGTGGGTGTTTCCATGCCCCGTATCCGAAACTTCCCCAGATGATTGGCATTCACTGCGCTCTGTATTTTTTTGTAGGTATGTTCAGAGATGAGCACCGTAGTACTCAATCGTTTGTTAAGATGCTCAATTCGAGATGCTAGATTGACTACGCTTCCGATCACAGTATAATCCATGCGTTTTTTTGAGCCAATATTGCCGGCTACAACCTCGCCGGTGCTGATGCCGATACCTATTTGTATATCCTGACCAATATCAGCGCCCTTTGCTTCGTTAATAACTTTAATCTGCTTTTTGATCTCTATTGCCGCGCGTACTGCATTAAGGGTATCGTCATGCCTTTGTAGGGGCGCACCAAACACTGCCATAAAGCCATCACCAGTATATTTATCCAGTGTTCCTCCGTACTCAAAAACAATATCCACCATTTTAGTAAGATAATGATTAAGGGTGGCGAACACCTTCTCAGTGGGCATGGTTTCGCTTATTTTGGTAAAGTCTCTAAAATCGCAAAATAACACACTTACCTCTCTCTTTTCCCCGGTAAGATCGTCACCACGTTGCATAATATATTCGGCAACATCTTTGGTAAAATAGCGTCTCAGTATATTTCGCAAGTTGAGCGATTGGTTTCTCTCTCGCTCATTTTTTCTCTCCTCAGTCCGTACTGTATTAACGACCTGAGCATATCCCTTGGCAGTTAAACTGAGTAAAACAGAGACCAATACTAAAAAGGTAATTTTAATAACCACACCTACAACACTTATCACCGGACCTAGATATTCTTCTTGAAGAGTGCCGATAACTACAGCATCTGTTGCAATATAGTAGAAAAAGATGCCGGTATATTGAATAGCCGCTAACAAACCGTTGAATAAGGTTAGGGTTCGCGAATAGCGTAAGGCTGCCAGCCCAATAAACACATAATAGACTTGGAAAATGTGTGATTTGAATGTATTATATCCTCCAAAGGAGTACAATGCAATGCTAACTACAAAGATTTCAAAGATTGAAGTGAGATACTGCATTACCCTAATCTGGGTGAGGTTGGCTCTTTTGCGGTAGACAATAGCGGCAATAATGAGTGCCTCAATAATAAGAACAACACACCCAGAATATACCGCTCTTACCGCCGCGGGCCTAATGTCACCCCCCAACAGAGAGGTAATAATAATTCCTAAGAGGGCGACCGCTATACGAAAAAAAACAGCAACTCTCTCAGCCTCAAGAGACTGGAGAATAAACTGGCGATCGTTTTTAATGTTCTCTTTATCAGAATGGATGACCTTTTCCATACGCCACATCAATTTTTAACATTAATGATAATTTAACACATTTAAGCCCTTCTTACAACTAAATTATTATGAACTCATATAGTTATACATTAATTTGCATTTCTTGCGCTTTCTCATTATTATCATTTTATAGCTATCTATTGGACCATAATACCCGGTGCTTCGGTAGTGTTTCAGTGGTTAGGCTTTCAGTTATACTAGTGCAAGTTGGGACAGAACACAATGCATAATCGTTGGCGCACCCATCACTGTGGGACACTACGCAGCCAGGATGTAGGACAACCGGTTATCCTAAATGGTTGGGTGGCGCAGCATCGCAACCATGGTGGGGTAATTTTTATTAACTTGCGAGATAGATCAGGCAATGTACAGGCCCTTATTGAGCAGGACGCATCCACTGCGTTACAGAGGCGCGGAGAGGCGCTTAAGTTAGAATCATGTGTGGCGCTGGTGGGAAAAGTACGGCGGCGGCCCGACCAGATGATTAATACCAGCATGCCCACTGGAGAGATTGAGATAAAGATTGAAGAATTGGAGCTCTTGGCCGAATGTCAACCGCTACCCTTCTCCATTAGTAATGATAGCGAAGCGCGTGAGGAATTGCGGCAACATTATCGTTTTTTAGATTTGCGTCGTCCTAAGATGCAGCGTAATCTGGAAATGCGTCACCGAGTAGTCGGGGCTATCCGGCAATTCCTACATCAGCAGAGTTTTTACGAGATAGAGACCCCCACCCTTATTCGCTCTACTCCGGAGGGTGCTCGAGATCTCTTGGTTCCCTCTCGCCAGCAGCCGGGGCATTTCTTTGCCCTGCCACAATCGCCGCAGATCTACAAGCAGCTCCTTATGACTGCCGGTTTTGAGCGATATTTTCAGATTGCCCGCTGTTATCGCGATGAGGATGCGCGGGGCGATCGGCAGTTGGAGCATAGCCAAATCGATATAGAGATGAGCTTTGTAGATAGCGCGGCCATCTTTAAGCTAGTTGAGCAGCTCCTGTATCATGTTTTCCTAACTGCGCGCCAAGAGCAGCTCTCACTCCCGCTACCCCAGCTGCGCTACGATGAGGCGCTACTCTACTATGGTAGCGATAAGCCCGACATTCGCTATGAGGGGCAGATTGTAGACTGCGGCACCTGGGCGGCGAATAGTACGCTGCATATTTTTCAGAAGGCGCTAAAGAGTAACGGAAGTGTACGGGCATTACGACTTCCTCCCTGCCAACTGAGCCGCCGTGAGTTAACAGAGTTAGAGGAGCAGGCGCGTGCCTCCGGCGCAGCGGGCCTGGCTTGGTGTCAAGTGCAGGAGGAGGGGCTGAGAGGCGGTATAGGGAGTCATCTCCAACCGCAATGGAAGGAGATTAAGGCACAGTTAGGGGTAAGCGCTGGCGATATGCTCCTCTTTGTAGCGGATAGCACTCCTATTGTCTGCCGCACGCTAGACAGTCTCCGACGATCCCTTATTGCTCGTCAGAAATTGCCGCTCAAGAACGAGTATCAGAAGGGTTTTTCCAAAGAATTTGGCTGGGTATGGATTACCGATTTCCCTCTCTTTGAGTGGAATTCGGAACTCCAGCAGTGGGAGGCTGCGCACCATCTTTTTAGCATGCCCCACCATCGCTATCATGCCCATTTAGAGCAGCGCCCCGGTGAGGTGCGGGGAGAGATATATGATCTGGTCTGCAATGGAGTGGAATTGGCCTCCGGCTCGATTCGTATTCACCAAGCAGAGTTACAGCGTCGCGTTCTAGCTATTGTTGGCATACATGAAAGAGAGGCTGAGCGGCGCTTTGGCGCCCTACTGCGTGCACTGCAGTATGGAACGCCACCTCATGGAGGCATTGCCCCCGGTTTAGATCGACTTTTAATGTTATTACAGGGAGAGCCCTCCATACGCGAGGTAATAGCATTCCCTAAAAATAGTCTAGGCGCTAATCTATTGGATGATTCCCCCTCGGCGGTGGATTTGGCGCAGCTTGCCGACTTAGGGATTGCGCTTCGGAACAATAACCATGAGTAGTCGACACAGTCCCACCGTAGCGATACTAAATAATATCTCAGAGACTGCCCTTAAGTTTCTAGAGGAGCAAGGCTGGCATATAGAGAAAGATATGGCAACTGCCGATGCCCTGCTGCTGCGCAGTTTTGATCTGCACAGCCAGCCGTTAGCCTCCTCAGTACGAGCTATTGCTCGGGCGGGAGTGGGGACAAATAACATCCCCATAGAGAGTTGTAATGATCAGGGAGTGGTGGTTTTTAATACTCCCGGAGCCAACGCTAACAGCGTCAAAGAATTGGTAATTGCCGGGCTACTTCTCTCTTCCCGCCGTATCAGCGAAAGTATTGCTTGGACACGGAGTTTGAGCGGAGATACAGCGGAGCTAGCTGCGGCCGCCGAAGAGCACAAAAAGCACTTTGCCGGAGGTGAGATAGCTGGCAAGACATTGGGAGTAATAGGGCTGGGCGCTATTGGTGTAATGGTCTCCAACGCAGCGCTAGCGTTGGGCATGCGAGTAATTGGCTATGACCCCTTTATATCGGTACATTCGGCATGGGGTCTCTCCAGGGAGGTGGAGCGGGCTACTAGCATTCAAAAAATATATAGTAATGCCGATTGGATCACTATCCATGTTCCACTCAGTGAGGCTACTCACCATTTAATTAATACAAAAAGTTTGCAGAGCTTTAAGCCAGGAATGCGGCTCCTCAATTTTGCTCGAGGTGAGCTAATTGACAATAGCGCACTGCTTCAGGCACTCAAGAATGGACGAGTAACCTGTTATGTAACTGATTTCCCCCATTCCCAGTTTATTGCGCATCCTCAGGTAATAACCACTCCCCATCTGGGCGCCTCTACAGTAGAGGCTGAGGAGAACTGCGCTCGCATGGCGGCGGAACAGCTGGTTCGCTATTTCTCTACTGGTACTATTATTAACTCGGTTAATTTTCCTAGCTGTGAGATTGAGCAGAGCGGTCTCTATCGGCTGCTTGTAGCTTCGAAGAATGTACCCAACATGGTAGGGCAGATTACCTCTCTGCTAGCGACTGCCGGAATTAATATCCAAGATCTTACCAATCGGCATCGAGATCAATTAGCCTACAACATTATTGATATGGATAACGCTCCTAATCAGAAGTTATTGGAATCTATTCGTAACATTCCGCATATTCTCTTTGTTCGTATGATAGAGGATTATGATAATCCTAAGTAGCACCTATCTCATTTAGGCAATCGCAAGCATGAGCTCTCGCAGCTGGTCTATCTATCTCTGTAGCAACTGTGGTTCAGAGTATGATACATGGCTAGGGAAATGCCCCTCCTGTGGAGCATGGAATACCCTAGAGGTGCAGCGCACCCGGGGCCGCTCTGCCGACCAGCAGCGGAAGAATAGTACGATCTCTACTACTGAGAGGCCACCAGAAATAGTACGTATCGACGAACTTGCCAATGAGCAGGTGGTTACCAGCTCTAGCGGCATTGAAGAGCTAGATCGAATATTAGGCGGTGGTATTGTACCGGGCATGACAGTATTAGTAGGCGGTGAACCAGGTATTGGAAAATCTACCCTGATGATGCAGCTGCTCTCCCAACAGAATGCGGAGGCGCTCTATATAAGCACTGAAGAGAGCGCTAACCATCTGCAGTTACGGGCCTCACGGCTTGCTCTAGCCCAATCTCAATTTCATATTCTCTGTAGTAGCAATGTGGAGGAGATACTGAGAGAGCTGCGGCGCTTTCAACCAAAGCAATTGATCATTGATTCCGTACAGATGCTCTACAGCGATGAGATTGAAAGTGCTCGGGGAAGCGTAGCGCAGGTACGCCATGGCAGCCAAGCCTGTATCGATTGGGCACAACAGCACGGTTGTGCGCTTTTTCTAGTGGCACATGTAACTAAAGAGGGGACTATTGCCGGACCCAAACTGATTGAGCACGTGGTAGATACGGTGCTCTACTTTGAAGATTCAGCAGAGCATATACGCTATCTCCGCGCCGTAAAAAATCGTTTTGGCACCGTAGATGAGGTAGGGCTCTTCCAGATGGAGAAAGAGGGATTGCGCGCCATTGAGCACCCTGAGCAGCTTTTTAGAGATACCCAGCGTCAAAGTCTACCACCCGGGGTGGCGGTAGCCCCAATATTTGAGGGCTCCCGGATTTTGATGATTGAGATACAGGCGCTTACCGTGCATAGCGGCGGCAGTCTTACGCGAGTCTACTCCGATAGGATTGATGCCCGTCGGATCTCCCGTTTAGCAGCGGTGTTGGAACGACATCTGAAGGTACCGCTAGGCAACAAGGATATCTTCATAAACGTGGCAGGCGGTATTCAGATCCGGGAGGTGGGGGTAGAGTTAGCCATTGCGCATGCGCTCTATTCAGCGCATTACAATCTGCCATTAGCCATTGATGCCTGTCTGATGGGCGAGGTTAGTCTTGCTGGTGAAATACGTCCCCTCTCACAGCTGGCGCGGCGACTGCGAGTAGCTCGGGAGATGGGTTATAAAACCTGTGTGGGTCCGCCGCTCTCAAAGGCCGAGAAGGTGAAGGGTCTCACTTGGATTCAATGTAGTACCCTACAGGAGAGCATTAAGAAGCTCTTTGGTCCGCATGTTGCACCCTCCTAACTCTTGGCTATAGGGAGATTCGGTGATGCGCTAAGTGAGAAGCCTTGCCACAGACGCGTAAACCCCATGGCTTGTCGTGTCTGCTCTAATGTCTCGCGCGCTACCCGGCGCATACGCTCTGTTCCTTCAGAGAGTACCTGTACCACATAGTCGGGACGAGCGGCAAAATGAGCTCTACGCTCCTGCAGTGGAGCCAAAAAACGATTAAGCGCCGCCGCCAGCTTTTTCTTCACCTCTACATCACCCACCCGGCCCTGTTGATAGCGCATCGAAAGCTCCTCCACTTCAACAAGATTATTATTGAAGAGTCGATGGTAAATAAAGAGCGGGTTGCCCTCTATCTTCCCCGGTATATCGGCACGGGTGCGGTTAGGATCGGTGTACATTCCCATAACCCGCTGCTCTACAGTAGCAGCATCATCGGAAAGCATAATGGCATTATTAAGCGACTTGGACATCTTGTGGGCTCCATCAGTACCTACCAGCGTGGGAATATCACCAATAATGGGTTGGGGGAGAGGAAATACCTCTCCATAGAGGCTGTTAAACTGTTTGACTAGATAGCGCGCCAACTCTACATGCGCTTCGTTGTCTTTACCCACTGGCACTACTGAGGCGCGAGGAAGAAGTATATCGGCGCTTTGCAGCACCGGATAGCCTAAAAGCCCTAGACTCATTTCCTTAAGCCCGGCAGCATCGCGCATCTCTTTGAGACTGGGTAGACGCTGCAAACGGGGCACCGTAACCAGCATCTCCAAGATAAGATCCAATTCGTATGTTTCAGCAACAGCTGATTGAAGATAGATGGTGGACCGCGCTGGATCAATGCCACAGGCCAGATAATCTAATATCATCTCTCTAGTATGTTCAGCAATAGCATCAATATCATTGCGGCTGGGCCGAGTAGTAAGGGTATGCAGATCGGCAATAAGAAAGATACACTCATAATGTTTTTGCAACTGTACCCTATTCTGTAACGATCCCACCCAGTGACCAAGATGGAGTTTACCGGTAGGTCGATCGCCAGTCAGTAATCGCTTCATGTCTTAGTCTTTAATAGGGTTGTGCTGTTTCATGCTGTGCCTATTACGAGCTGCATAACGGCGTCCAGAGCCCATCATGACTCCCAGTGGTCTGACCAGCGGTATATGCTCTAGGATATTCTTAATGACTACAGTAAGTGGCACCGCCAGAAACATGCCAGCCACCCCCCATAGATAGCCCCACAGCAATAGTGAAAGGATAATCACCACCGGACTGAGATTAAGGCTGTCGCTCAACAACTTAGGCTCTAGTATGCTCCCCACGCTAAATTGAATAGTAACAGTAGCTATGGCAGTGAAAATGATGGGTGACCACGCAGGGGCAAACTGAATGATGGCAAAGAGAATACTGAGAGCCGAGATGACTAAAGAGCCAATGCTGGGTATAAAATTAAAGAGGAAGGTAAGCATACCCCACACTACCGGAAAATCAATACCAATAATGCTAAATATAATAAATATTAGCACACCGGTAAGTGTGCTAATAAGCACCTTGGTAGTAAGGTAGCGACCGATTCGGCGATAGATAAGATAGGAGGTATTTTTTATCTGGCGTCCCTGCTGGATGTTGAAAGCCTTGTTAATGCGACGGGAGATACCCCGCTGCTCTACTAGCAGAAAAAAGAGGAATATTACCACTAAGGTAAAGCCACTCACCAAAGAGAGAATATTACTCGAAAAGGATATAAGAAACTGGCGCAGTGCCTGGCTTAAGCCTAACGAATTGGTGAATTCATCCATGCGGCTCTCATTAAGATTATAGCGAGTAACCAGGGTCTCAAAGAGCAGCTGAAAGCGCTCTTGGTAGAAAGCATACTGACCAATTAGCGAGCGGACACTAGAAAAGAGCAGTACCCCAATAAGTCCCCCCAAGGTGATAAAGAGCACTAACAACAGAAGAATTGAGAGCACCGCGGGGAAGTGCAGGCGATTTTGTAGAAATTGAATAAGTGGAGTAAATACAAAGAGCAAGATAATGGCCACTGCCAACGGCACCAATATTTGAGAGGTGAAGCGCAGCGCAGCAGTAACTAGTACTGCAGCAATTATCAATAACAGGGTGTTGGTAAGTTTACCGACCGTCATCAAGATTTCGCACGCTTTTTTTGCCTATTGGCGCTTTGTCTAGCACTTGCCGTAAAAGTCCATGGATAGCAACTATTACTACCAGAGCAAAAAAGGCTTAAATATGTATCGCCCATCCCTCTGCTGCCCGAGAGGCCTCTAGACTTACCTCCGATAATGTAGGATGGGCATGTACCATATCGGCCAAATCTTCTGGAAGAAGTTCGGCATGTTTGGCCAGCAGAAGCTCATGCACTAACTCAGTGGCATGCTTACCGATAATATGCGCCGCTAAAAACTCGTGATGGCTCTTGCTGAAATAGAGGGTAACTTGACCCTCGGTAGAGTCGATGGCCACCGATTTTCCCGCGCCTCGGTAAGGAAAGACACTCTTTTGATATTCAACCTTCTCTTCTTTAAGCTGCTCCTCTGTGGGGCCAAAAAAGGCTAATTCTGGTTCAGTATAGACCGCTGAGGGATAGAGGCTATCCGGAAAACGTTTATAACGGGGCTTCTTTCCCGCAATATATTCTACCACAATCTCACCCTCCTTAGAGGCAACATGCGCTAATTGGGGAGTGTCTATTACATCGCCAATGGCAAAGATATTAGCTACCGAAGTCTGGTAATAATCATGCACCATAATAGTGCCCTTTTTGGTAGTAATCCCCGTCTGTTCCAAATTAAGCCCTTCGCTATTTGGCGCTCGTCCTACTGCAACCAGGAGCATCTCGGCGGAAAGCTCTGGGGGCGCTCCCTTACCCTTTAGAGAGAGGGATATTCCTTGACTATTCTTTTTCATCTTTTGGGCCTCGGTAGAGCTGTAGAATTGTACTCCGCGCCTCTCAAAGATGCTGCGCATCTTGGCGGCACATTCGGAATCGGCACCAGCCAAAATCTGATCTAGTAGCTCAACCACGGTGACCTTAACCCCAAAGGCGTTCATGATATGAGCAAACTCCATACCTATTACCCCGGCGCCAAGTATAATAATACTCTTAGGAAGCTGTTGCAAAAAGAGCGCCCCAGTAGAGGAGATGACCTGCTTCTCATCAAATTCAAAGCCTTTAAGCTCCCGCGGGCGCGAGCCGGTGGCTATAATGAAATGGCGAGCCTCTAGGGTACTGCTCTGGCCATCAGCCTTTTTGATGATCACTTGTCCCTTATCCTTAAAGGAGGCCTGACCGCTAATATAGTCAATGTTATTCTTTTTGAGCAGAAACTGCACTCCCTTAGAGAGGGTATCGGCTGCTTGACGCGATTTTTTGTAGACCTTTTGATAGTCAAAGCCTTTAAGACTGAGCGTAGCGCCCAGCTCAGTAAGTTCATGGGCCTGGGTATAGATCTCCGCCTGATGGATCAGCGCCTTAGAGGGGATACAGCCCACATTGAGACATACCCCACCAGCTTTATCGCGCTCTACCAGCGCCACTTTGAGCCCCAACTGACGAGCACGAATGGCAGCCACATAACCACCGGGTCCCGCGCCTATTATGCCTACATCATACTGTGCCATATAATAGAGACACTATAGCACAATGCTGAAAAGCGCGCAAGTGATTATGAGAACTCCCCTAGGAAAATAGAGAGACATCCTGACCCCTTTCTCCAGCAAGAAATGCCGGAGAACTGCTATACTGCAGTAGAAAATATAATAAAAAGGAGAACCGGATGTGAAAATAGTATATCATACTGTCATACGGGATGCCACGCGTCATGGTATTAAGCCAGCGTGCAGAACCTATGAGATTGCGCGCAATACGGTGCGGAAATGGGTACGACGGGCCAAAGAAGATGAGCCTCTGACGAATCGCTCCACGAGGCCTCACAATTCCCCTAACGCCATGATCCCCTATTGGCGTTTGAAGACTATTGATGAGGCCCAAAAAGAACGTGCGAGACTTGTTCGTTATCGCGCACCGAAGTGTGGGGCAGGTATAGGTGCCATTTTTCTTTCGAGGTGGTGCATTTCGGTTTAATTCAGGATAATTTCTTAAAAAAGCTTGACAAACAAGGGTGCACTATGATGTAGTATTAGCAATAATAAAAAAATTTTACGGAGGTTTAATATATGAAGAGAATAAATTTGTTTCTCTTTTCTGTAGCATTAGTGATGCTACTAGTGGCTCTTGTTGGCTGTCCGCCGCAAGAGCGAGTGTTGGTGATTAACTCCAATGCCTCTGACCCGGCTCCTAAGGCTTTATTAGAAGAGGTAGTAAATCGCTTTAGAGAGGAGTATCCCGATATTGAGGTGCAGGTCAACACCTTTGATCATGAGGCCTATAAAACCAATATTCGGAATTTTTTGGTTTCTGAAGCGCCCGATGTGGCGTTATGGTTTGCCGGTAATCGCATGAAGTTCTTTGTTGATCAAGGACTTTTTGCCGATGTAAGCGATGTATGGCAAGAGGAGGGCTTGACTGATTCAATGTCCTCGTCACTTTCGGCAATGACAGTAGACGGGAAACAATATGGTGTTCCCTATGCCTACTATCAGTGGGGGGTCTACTATCGGTCAGATCTCTTTGATCAGGTGGGGGCTTCGGTTCCAACCACCTGGGATGAGTTTTTGGAGGTCTGCGCAAAACTGAAGGCTGCAGGGATTACGCCTATACTATAGGCACCAGGTTTTTATGGCCTGCCGCCGGTTGGTTTGACTACCTCAATCTGCGCGTCAATGGGCTGGATTATCATCTGCGCCTAACCGATGGCGATGCGAGCTATCTAGATAGCGAGCTGGACCAGGTTTTTGATGTATGGCGGGAATTGCTGGAAAATGGTTATTTTCTGGAGAGCCATGGAGATTTCTCATGGCAAGAGGCGCAAGCACCCATGATTAATGGCGATGCGGCGATGTATCTTATTGGCAACTTTTTTGTACCCTTCCTTGAGGAGGCTAACGTAGTTGACAATGCAGGTTTCTTCCGCTTCCCAACCATTAATCCGGGAGCTGGCAATTACGAAGATGCACCCACTGATACGGCACATATTCCGGCCAACGCTCAAAATATTGAGGATGCCAAAGTCTTTTTGGCATTTATGGCGCGTCCTGAGATTAGCAATCTCTGGGCTACGGGAATTGGCAATCTTCCGCCCAATAAGAATGCGCCTGTGCCAAGCGATCGCTTTTTGCAAGCTGGCGCAGTGCTTTTGGGAGAAGCTGATGGATTAGCGCAATTCTACGATCGTGATACCGATCCAGAGATGGCCTCAATTGGTATGCAGGGTTTTCAAGAATTTATGATTAATCCTGATCGCGAGGATGAGATTCGCCAACGTCTAGATGACGAGCGAAGGCGAATCTTCGGCAACTGAGCCACGCGGACTACATTGGCTGCGATGATGGAGGAGGGTAATTATTTCTCAAAATAGTAGCTCTCTAACCGTCGCGCAGGAGTTGCGGGGAGCGCAATCGGCACTCCCCGCCAACTCTTCGTCTCACAGTAGCTTTCGCCGAGAGCGGCTACGTTTACGGTGGGCACCGGTGGGTTTTTTAGCGCCAGTGTTGGTCATGTTCTCTCTCTTTGTAATATGGCCAATTATTCAAAGTATAGGGCTTAGCTTTACTGAATGGGGCGGCTTTGGTCCTAAAATGTGGATAGGATTCCAAAATTATGTCCGTCTCTTTACCGATTTTCGTTTTCTTACCTCACTAAAAAATAATGCCTGGTGGCTTCTATTGAGTATATTGGCTCCCTTCGGAGGACTGATGCTGGCGCTCCTTCTCAACCAAAGTGTAGCAGGCATTCGAGTAGTAAAATCACTCTTTTTCTTTCCCTTTGTAATTAATTTGGTAGTGGTAGGCCTTATCTTCTCGTGGTTCTACAATCCGGAGTTTGGATTGCTCTCACGAATATTGGGTTTTCTAGGTCTCCCTCCCCTCATTATTCTCTCCAATGAAAAACTGGTTACCTTTGGCATCATATTTGCCGGCCTTTGGCCACAAATTGCCTATTGTATGATTCTCTATATTACGGGGTTAACTAGTCTTGATTCACAAACTATAGAGGCTGGTAGCATTGACGGTGCCAAAGGCTTCAACCTTTTCTGGCATGTGGTATTGCCGCAGTTGCGCCCAGCAACTTTCATTGCCACTGTGGTTACCATTATTGGCGCCCTGCGTAGCTTTGACCTGATAGCCATTATGACCGATGGAGGGCCCTACGGCCAGTCCTATGTATTGGCCTTCCAAATGTACAAGGAGAGCCTCTTTAATTTCAATTTTGGCTATGGGGCTTCCCTAGCTACCTTCCTCTTTCTAATTATGGGTATCTACATTGTCTATTTTATCTATAGAATAGCGAAAAACGAGCGTTAAGTATGTTTCCCCGACCAATTCAAAAAAGTCCGGCTACCACTCGGGTTCTCTATTGGTTCGCTCTTATTTTCTCATTAGTGGTGTGGCTTATACCGCTGATTGCCATTATGCTTACCTCGGTTCGCTCGTTGGCAGATATTACTAGTGGCAACTACTGGGGTGTACCTACCTCCTTCAATATCATTGAAAACTATAGCGAGGTCTTTGCTCGTACCCCAATGTTCCGTTATTTTCTCAACAGCATTATTGTCACTGTGCCGGCAGTCTTTTTTGCAATTCTCATTAGCTCCATGGCCGGCTATACTCTGGCCATTCACCGTTTTCGTCTACGTTTTGCGCTCTTTGCTATGTTTATTGCTGGTAATTTCATTCCCTTTCAGGTTCTCATGATTCCCGTACGTCAACTAACCATTGCGTTTGGGATTTATGATACCCCATTGGCACTCATTCTCTTTCATATTGCCTTCCAGTCGGGATTTTGCACCTTTTTCTTGCGTAACTTTATTGCTGAACTGCCCTTCTCGCTTGTTGAATCGGCGCGCATAGATGGCGCCGGTGAATGGCATATCTATTTCAGTATTATTATACCCTTAATGCGTCCAGCGCTTTCAGCATTGGCGGTATTGATCTTTACTTTTGTGTGGAATGACTTCTTTTGGGCGCTCACCCTGGTACAGAGCGATGCTGTACGCACGGTTACGGTGGGTCTACAGGCGCTACGCGGACAATGGGTAGCCTCTTGGCATCTGATTTCTGCTGGCTCAGTGGTAGCCGCCCTTCCTCCAGTAATTATATTCTTTGTGATGCAGAAGCAATTTATACGGGGGCTTACCTTTGGCGCTGTAAAGGGTTAATCTCCATGCAACTGAAAGATACAACTCTCTACCGCAGAGATATTAGCATACCATTGCATTATATATTTAATGACTACCGTTAAATTCAACGGTCAAGAATGGCGGGATATCACTGTTAGTGAGATCAACCGCCTCCCGATGCGTAGTAGTTTTTTTGCCTTTGAGGGCTTTGGGAAGGCTGCGCGAAGGAGAATGGAGTCCTCTTCGCGATTTCAATCATTAGATGGAGAATGGGATTTTAAGTGGCTGACCGATATAAAAAAACTAAAATCTGCTTGGTACACTAGCAATTACCATAGTGACAGCTGGGGAAAGCTCTCGGTTCCTGCTAACTGGCAGCTTAAGGGCTTTGGCTATCCAGTATATATCAATAAGGGGTATGATTTTTTTGATTACCACAGTGCTACCAATCCTAAGCCTCTTGAGGGCTTTGAGGGGCACCCTCCAGCACCCCATCTACCTAAATATGTCAATCAGATAGGCACCTATCGCCGTCAGGTTAGAATCGACCCTCATTGGCGAGGCAAAAGAATAATACTCCATATTGGCGCCTGTCGGAGCGCCCACTATGTGTGGCTTAATGGCCGTCCAGTGGGATATGGCCTAGATAGCAAGCTACCCTCTGAGTATGACATAGCTCCCTATATTGATTGGGGGGCGCCCCACCAGCAGATTGTGCTACAGGTATTTCATTGGAGTATCGGAAGCTACCTAGAAGATCAGGACTGCTGGCGTCTCTCCGGTATTGAGCGCAGTGTCTATCTCTATAGTACCCCTCTCTGTTATGTAAGCGACCTACAACTGGAGTGCAGTCTACGCAATAAATGGCAAGATGGTAACTTTAATTTAACAGTCAGGTTGGCAAATAGCGCTTCCCAAGTGCATCATGTGCATTGTAGTGTTCGGTTAAAGAGGAGACGGGCGCTCCATTATCAAGAAGGCGAGATAGAATTGGGCGCTGGTGAGCAATCTACACTCCTTTTCTCAGCTGAACTACCCATGGTTGCCGCGTGGTCCGCAGAATTTCCCAATCTTTATACATTACAGATTCGATTACAAAGCTACGTTAGTGTGGAGAAAAGAAGGAATAACACCACATATGAGTATATTCGCATACCCTGCGGTTTCCGTAGCACTGAGATCCAAGAGGGGAAACTTCTTATTAATGGAAAGGCGGTGATGCTGCGTGGGGTAAATCGTCACGAGTTTAGTATTCACCAGGGCTTTGTTGCGGATGAGAAAACCATGCTGAATGATATTCGTCTTATGAAGCAACACAATATCAACGCAGTGCGTACCAGCCATTATCCCAATCATCCGCGCTGGTATGAGCTGTGCGACTACTATGGTCTCTATCTCGTTGACGAGGCCAACATTGAGAGCCATGGTATGGGCTATGGATCAGCATCGCTATCACATGATCCAGCATGGCGCATGCACCATGAGCAGCGGGTAATGCGGATGGTACAACGGGATTGCAATCATCCCTCAATAATTATATGGTCATTGGGCAATGAATCGGGAGGTGGCAGAAATTTTTATTATTGCTATCAAAAACTTCGCTCATTGGATAGCAGCCGTCCTATTCAGTATGAGGGGGTGGGGTATAGTCCCACCAGTGATATTTATTGTCCTATGTATGCTTCTCCCGATATGGTGGAAAAATATGCCACCGGTAAGGCAGCAAGTCTTACGGCAGATAGTATTATTCGTAAGGTGCCAAGTGGCTCACGCAATCGCCCCCTGATACTCTGCGAATATGCGCACGCCATGGGAAATAGTGTAGGCAATTTGTCTGAATACTGGCGACTTTTTCGGCGTTACCCCAATCTCCAAGGTGGTTTTATCTGGGATTGGGTAGATCAAGCCCTCTATCTCTATGACAAGAATCGCCAATCTTATTTTGGTTATGGTGGGGATTTTGGTCCCGCTAGTCTTCCCAATCCTGATGGAGATTTCTGCTGCGATGGACTGTTAGATGCTGAACGGCGTCCCTACCCTCATCTGCTAGAGGTAAAACAATTATATCAACCATTTGATTTTCAGCTGCTCTCTATCCTTCCTTTGGTGGTGGAATGCCTTAATCTTCAAGATTTCCGAGATTGTAGTGAGCTCTCTTTACGATGGGAACTCACTAGTGGTGGCCTTTCTCTGGCTGCCGGTAGACAGCGACGGCTGCGTTGCGCTGCCGGTTCGCGCCTAAAACTCATACTGGCCGAGAAATTGCCCCCGGTGTCAATGCCAGGTTGTCTCTATTTAACCCTCACCATTCACCAAGCTGGGCGTGAGGCCTTAATCCCCAAAAACTATCCGCGGGCTACCAAGCAGATAAAAATTGAGACTGTTCCACCCCCTCTGTTGTCTAGTAGAGTTCCCACATTGCCTCCGGGGCTCTCACGTACCGCGCAATATCTGTTATCAATGGAAAAGAGTGGCTCCCAACGAATAATTGAAAACGAGAGCTCGCGATTAATCTTTGATGTTACAAAGGGAGGAATAAGCAAATGGGAGGTAAAGCGGGAGTCACTTCTGCTACGCGGGGCTATCCCCAATTTCTGGTATCCACCTACTGATAATGATTATGGAAACAATTTTGTTGAGCTGGCTCAACCTTGGTATAAAGCCCGCGCCCAGATGCAGGCAACTATAACCAAGGAGGAGTTTGCTAGAGATCGCTACCGAGTAATAGTGCAATACCACTTTGCTACACTTTCAGTTTTTGTAAGACTTAACTACACCTTCTATAGCAACGGGATGGGAGTCCTAGCTGCGCACTATGAATTCAAAGCGGGGGGGCCCTCTGAAGTAGGATGTGTGGGAATTGAATTGCTCTTCCCCTCCCTCTTGGATAACATGCATTGGTTTGGAAGAGGAACGCATGAATCCTATCCCGACCGTAAAGAGAGTGCCTTAATGGCATTACATAGTGCTAAAATATCCGAGCAGCGTATGCCATATGTCCGCCCACAGGAATTTGCCAACCATTGTGATTGCCAATGGCTTTCTCTGCAGAGCCCAGAGGGGAAGGGACTACTTTTTGTGGCAGCTACACCATTACATTTTCAGGCTACCAACTACCTCCCAGAGGATTTCGATCATCTTCCGCGCAAGAGTCAACGCCATGCTATTGATCTATCACGGCGCGACCTTATTGCGCTACGCATTAATTGCCAACAGCGGGGGGTGGGTGGGAATGACAGTTGGGGGGCGCAACCCCTGAATCAGTACCGCGTATTCCTTCCCAATAGCTTCTCATTCCAGCTTGCAATGGCCCCTCTGCATCGTCAACAGCCCCAACAAATTGCTCACTATGCCTACCTTATTCATCAAGATCTATTTGGTCGTAGCTGATGAGCAACGCCTTTTTAGGATATACTTAAGCTATCTATGTTGGTATCGACTGCCATAGTAGATTAATTATGTTGGTACAATTATGTTAGATAATCGAAAATGGCTCCTCTAACCAAAGCTCGTATTGCTCAACTGAGTGGTGATGGCATAGGCCCGGAGGTTATGGCTGCTACTCGCCAGGTGCTGGAGAGGGCGGCGACGCTATATGGATTGCAGCTGCAGTTTACAGAGTGCGAAGTGGGAGGAGTGGCCATCAACACTCAGGGAAAGGCACTGCCATCGGCTACCCTGAAGTGCTGTGAGGAATGTGATGCTATCCTCTTTGGTTCAGTAGGTGGACCGCAATGGGAACACTTACCGCCAGAGCAGCAGCCGGAGCGGGCGGCGCTTCTCCCGCTGCGCCGTCATTTTAAGCTTTTTGCCAATTTGCGACCTACCCAGCTCTTTTCCTCACTACGACATCATTCTGCAGTACGGCTGGAGCGTTATAGCGCAGAGGTAGATTTCCTTATAGTACGAGAACTGACTGGCGGAATATACTTTGCACAGCCCAAAATGCGGGATGCTCAAGTTGCGTCAGATACCATGCGCTACACTACTGAAGAGATTGGCCGTATTGCCCATTTTGCTTTCCAGGCGGCGCAGCGGCGACGCCAACGGGTAACCTCAGTGGATAAGGCCAATGTGCTTACCAGCATGTGCCTCTGGCGCGATACAGTGCGAGAAATTGCCCAGCACTATCCTGAGGTAGAGCTGCATAATCTCTATGTAGACAATGCCGCAATGCAACTTATTCTAGACCCTACCCAATTTGATGTAGTACTGTGCCCCAACATGTTTGGCGATATCCTCTCTGATGAGGCAGCTGCCTTAGCAGGATCTTTGGGGCTACAGCCTAGCGCCTCATTAGGTCGCCCTATTGGGGAGGGAAGTCAGGGACAGCGCTATTTTGGTCTCTACGAACCAGCTGGTGGGAGTGCTCCCGATATTGCGGGAGAGGATCGCGCCAACCCTATTGCGCAAATTCTCTCTGGAGCACTCCTGTTGGCCTATAGTATGCAGCAACATCAGGCAAGCCGCGCTATATTTCGGGCTGTAGAACAGGTAATTGCCGAGGGCTACCGTACCGCTGATATTGTTGAGGAGAGCTCTACGCTGGTTGGCACCGCAGAATGTGGCCGTTTAGTAGCCAATGCATTACTGGTCGGTTAAATGACGCTGCATGCGCTGGGAAAGCTCATCTATAATGTGCTGCAGTTTAATGCCCTCAGTTTCCCAATAGACCATAAGATGAAATACAAGATCGGCGCTTTCGGCAATGATCTCCGCTGGCGACTCGGCGGTGATACTTTCTCCGGCCTCCTCTATAATTTTGCGTCGTATATGGGCTGAGCCTTTGGTAAAGAGCTGAGTAGTATAGGAGGAGGGGGGGAGCTCCCGGTGGCGGGCATGAATTAACTTTTCAAGTTTGCCAAGAATTTCTATCCCACTCATACTGCTACACTAATATTATTATATTTCTTCAGCGCCACGCCAACGTCAATGATCTCCTCGTAGATAGCTCGCCCTATAATGATCCCCTTGATATTCGGTTCGCGTATCTTGAGTACCTGCTCAATATCCTCCATGCTGCTTACGCCGCCTGAGATTATTACTGGAGCACCGGCAGCTTTAGCAATACGATTAGAGCCCTCTATATCTGGCCCTTCTAGGGTTCCATCGCGTTGGATATTGGTATAGATAATCGATTCTACTCCATACTGACCAGCGCGCTTTGCCAGATCACTATCTTTGCTATTAGTAGGTTGCTCCCAACCCTCAATAAAGACCCGGCCATCTGCAGCATCAATGCCGGCAATAAATATCTTGCCATAGTGAGAAATCCATCCCTCCAACAGCTGCGGGCTGCGAGCAAAGGCGGTCCCTATTACCATACGGTCAATACCCAGGTCTAGTAGCTCTTCAATATCGTCATCACTACGAATGCCGCCACCTACCTCCAAAGTGCATGAAACCACTCTCCGTATTTTTTTTATTTTTTTGCGATTTATCTGCCGGTTGCCACGGGCGGCGTCCAGGTCTACCAAATGAATACGGGTAGCACCACTCTGCTCGAATTTTCGAGCCACCATTACTGGATCCATACTATAGGTCTCTACCATTCGGTTAATATCTCCTTGGTAGAGGCGCACACACCGCTCGCCATATATATCGATGGATGGTATTATCTCAAATATATTTTTGGCTTCTGACATCAGTTCTGCCCCTGCTCATAATTTATATATCTCTTCTGCACTTTTTCTGCCAATTCGGCATTAATATTAGCATAATATGAAAATCCTTTATGCGAACTTATCCCCTATGTGTAGGGCTAATAATCATAGAGAGGTTTCGACCCTCCATGGCTGCTCTTTTATCTATCTTGTAGCACTCTCCCAATAGCTTCCGGATCTTTTTTAGAACCTGATGTCCCATTTCGGTATGCATAAGTTCCCGTCCTCGAAAGCGGATGGTTATCTTTACTTTGCTGCCCATACCTAAAAATTGCGCAATATGGCGCGTCTTAAATTCTAAATCATGACGATCAATCTTAGGCTGCATACGAACCTCTTTGAGTTTAGAGGCTTTTTGGTTCTTGCGCGAAGACTTTTGTCGCTTCTCTTGTTCGAAACGATATTTTCCATAGTCTAGAATTCTGCAGACTGGTGGAGAAGCATGTGGTGAAACCTCCACCAAATCCAACCCCGCCTTTTGTGCCATACCTAAGGCCTCTCTGGTAGCTACTACCCCTACCTGATCCCCATTATGGGCCACCAGGCGCACCTTAGATACGCGAATCATTCTGTTTATGCGGTAACGTTTCTCTTCCAATAGACCTCTATGCCTTTATATATCGTCATTAGAACTATAGTATGAATAGATATATAATCTTTGTCAAGATATTCTGCACTTTAAGGTGAATTAAATTTAAGATATGTGCACCGTTTGTTACGGCAGGGACCGTCTACAGCAGAGATAGTGAGCCTTGAGCAGCTTTCCACATATTCTTTAATATAGCATGCCACAACATTAAAATTTCTTGCCAGATGTTGACTCAGTATAGCTATTAAGGCTAGTGTATAACAAGATGCCGGAAGTTATTAAGGTACAGGAACTCCATGCCCCGGTTGCAGTGGAGCTCCCTACCATTATTATTCTGTCATGAAACAACGTATCACCTTTGTGGGGGCGGGAAGTACCGTCTTTGCGCTTACTCTATTGCGGGATATTTGCGCTTATAAGAGCTTAGTTGATATAGAGATTGTGCTCTATGATATCGATAGTAGGCGTTTGCAGACTACCTACAGCATAGCCACGCAGCTTCTAAAGCAGGTGAAACCAGCGCGTAATATTCAGGTTCGAGCCACCTTATCGCGTAATGAGGCGCTGCAAGATACTAACTTTGTATTGGTAATGTTGCAAATTGGTGGATATCGCCCTTCCACAGTGTTTGATTTTGAGATTCCGAAAAAATATGGATTGCGTCAGACTATTGGTGATACCCTAGGTATTGGTGGCATTATGCGTGCGCTTCGAACTATTCCCGTCTTATTAGGGTTAGCTGAAGAGCTACAGCGGGTGGCTCCTAAGGCGCTGCTCATTAACTATGCTAACCCTATGGCCATGAATTGCCGAGCCTTAGCGCTGGCTGGCAAAGTGACTACTGTAGGGCTTTGTCACAGCATCCCTATTACTACCCAGCAGCTGGCCGATGATCTCCAATTACCGGTTAATGAGATAGACTATTTGGTTGCTGGTATTAACCACCTAGCCTTCTATCTACGGTTAGAGCATAAGGGGCAAGATCTCTATCCAGCCCTACAGGCCTTTATGAATAGTAAGCGCTTCCCTCCGCGTCGTCCCACCATAGGGAAAGATATGATTGACCATCTGCGTTATGAGCTAATGAGCCGTTTTGGCTATTTTGTCACCGAATCCAGTGAGCATCTTAGCGAATATCTTCCGTGGTTTATTAAACGAAATTATCCAGAATTGGTTGAGCGCTATCAGCTTCCCTTAGATGAATATCCACGGCGTTGCGAGGTACAGATTGCTGAATGGCAAGAGCTACAGAAGCAGTTGGCACAAGATAACGCTTTGCTAGAAATTAGTAAGAGTAACGATTATGGTATTCAGATAATTGAAAGTATAATCAATAATCATTCCCGTCGGGTGTATGCCAATCTACCTAATCGTGGTAGTATTAGGAATCTGCCCTATGAGGCAATTGTTGAAATACCCACTTTGGTAGATGGCATTGGTCTTCAACCCACACAGATAGGCGATCTACCAGCTCAGTTGGCGGCGCTTATACACAGCAACATTAATGTACAGGAGCTTACGGCACGGGCGGCGGTAGAGAGGCGGCGTGAGTATGTCTATCATGCCGCGATGTTGGATCCCCATACCGCTGCAGAACTTTCTTTGGATGAGATCCGAGCAATGGTGGATGAATTGCTAGAGGCGCATGGTGATTATATTCATCTTGACTAAGCTACAGTAGCTTAATGTTGCCGGGCCCTAGGCTATGGTTGGCAAAAAATAGCAGGTGTAGCCATAGACGGTTAGCGGGATATAAAAATGCAAAAGACAGTAAAGAACAGAACCATATTTTGCAGAGACAATCTAGAGATACTAAGAGGGATATACAGCGGGACGATTGACTTAATCTATCTTGATCCGCCATTCAACAAGAATAAAGATTTTACCGCGCCCATAGGCAGCACCGCAGAGGGTGCCAATTTCAAAGACATATTCGGCACTGAGGATATAAAAGATGAATGGGTAGGACTGATAGCCGACCAACACCCGGTACTGCATAGCTACCTGCAGGGAATAGGTGAAGTAGGGCGTAAAAGCAATAAATACTACCTATGCTATATGGCGGTACGAATTATTGAGTGCTGCAGAGTACTTAAAGCAACCGGCAGTTTGTATTATCATTGCGACCCGACTATGAGCCATTACATAAAAATAATGCTGGATTGCATATTTGGAGAAAATAATTTTAGGAATGAAATTGTGTGGGGATACAAGACTGGAGGCACGCCCAATATATCGGGGGCGTTTGCAAGAAAGCATGATATTATCCTTTTTTACAGCAAGAATAAAAACTTTTTTAATGAATTGAAACAAAAAAGCTATGTGCAGACATTACCAGAACCGCATACAGAGAGCGGTAAGAAATTAAATGTAGAAAGAGACCTCATAGGAAAATATAGAATGGTAAGACTGCGAGATTGGTGGGTAAATAGCGGAATAGACTCAAATAACGACATAAAGGCGCTTTACAGAAACGACCGAGAGCGTACCGGATACCCTACCCAAAAACCTGTTGCCTTACTAGAGCGCATTATCAAAGCTAGTAGCAACGAGGGCGATATGGTGCTTGATCCCTTTTGTGGGTGCGCCACCACCTGCGTAGCAGCCGAGAAACTAGGGAGAGAGTGGGTAGGCATAGATATATCAAAGAAAGCATTTGACCTGGTACGCTTGCGGTTGGGCAAAGAGATAGAGGAACATGATACGCTCTTTTATGAAAACAAGATTGACTTTAGAATCGGCATACCGCAACGAACTGACGCAGACTACAAACCTGATAGACTAAAAAACAAGCATTATCTCTTTGGGTTACAAGAGGGTAAATGCCAAGGGTGCCATACCCAATTTGCCTTTAGACATTTTCATATTGACCATATATATCCCCAAAGCAAAGGGGGCGGAGATAACATAGAGAACCTACAACTATTATGCGGGAGCTGTAATACAATAAAGGGCGACCGAGATATGTCATTCCTTATGGCGCGATTAAGAGAATTGAAAATTATTTGATGTCCTTGGCTACTATGAAATTATTCCCTTATTTTCGATAATTAGCTGACCAGCACCGCGCGGCGATAGGGTAAGCGGCAAGAATATCTCCGGGGCAATAAGGGCCTCAATATATGCCTTATATTCATTAACCGCCTGGTAAGGGAGATACAGTTGTATGGCGCCAGCAAAGCCACCACCATGTACCCGGTAGGCAGCAGTATCTACTAATCCCCGTTGTCGAATAAAGTCTTCGGTCACTGCCAGGGTGAGCGCCATTCCTTGTTGTTGCACTTCTCCCGGTACAATGCAATTCTGCAGTAACATCCAAGAGGAGTATCCCGATTGACGCACCAATTTAAGAAAATCAGCTATACGCCACTGTTGTAGCGCCTCCAGCTGCTGCGCTACTCGTTGGTTTTCGCGGAAGTAATGGAGTCCTCGTAATACTGCCCGATCGCCAAAGTGACTCCTCAGGAAGGGAATTGCGCTTATAAACTGCTCAGGAGCAATGGGGCGCAACACCTCATGCTCCCAATGGCCTGCCAGGTTGCGCATTTCCTGTGGAATAGCGGCATAATGGGGGGTTAGAGAGGCGTGGCTATCTTTAGAATCGACCACTGCTAGCTGGAGATTGTAGTCGTGTAAATTCACATTTACCCGCTGAAGCTCAAGGGCCTCTAAATCCTTAAAATCAATAGCAGTGAGACCGCCATTTAATGCGCCAATCTGATCTTCAAGACCACAAGGTTTGCCAAAATAATGGTTTTCGGCATATTGGGAGGCTTTAGCCAATTCCACTAATGAGAGCTTGGTATGATTATCTTGCCATTGTAGGATAACCGCAATAAGTGCCTCAAAGGCTGCTGAAGAGCTAAGTCCCTTTCCTAAAGGAAGCGTGGCGCTGGTGAAGGCCTTAAAGCCCTTAATCTTAAGCCCGGCGCGCTGCAGCGCAGCGGTCACTCCGCGCACTAATGCGCTACTCTCTCCCCTCTCCGACTCTTGTACATCTAGATGGGCACAGTCAATCTCAATTCGGCTTCCATCATCACAGTTATGGATAGTAATGCGTGGTTCGCTTTGTGGAGAAACTGCGGCAATGATATCGGCATTAATAGTAGCCACCAATACCTGGCCATGATTGTGATCAGTATGGTTCCCGCCAATTTCAGTTCTTCCAGGGCTACGAAAGAGTGCATACTGCTCACCCGCTGATGAGGTAACATTCTCCAGTAGCTTGATCCAGCGCCGCCGCTGCTGCGCAAGATCAGTAGAGCCATATATCAATGCTAATTCTTCATTCAGGGCTCCCTCATTAATTGCATTAACTAATTGGGCAACTTGGCTCATGGTTGCTGTGCACCAGAACACAATTCTTTGAGTTGCTGAGCGGCATATTCTGGGGTAATATCACGTTGCGGCATGGCACAGAGTTCATAACCCACCATAAATTTTCGTACGCTAGCCGAGCGCAGCAGCGGCGGATAAAAGCCAATATGAAATTGCCATCCGGCCGCTTTCGGTATAGTAACCGGTGGGAGATGGAGCCCCATAGAGTATGGAAAGGGGCATGCAAATATCCTATCATAGGTGGCTACTACTACTGGCAGTAGATGTGCCAGCTCCGCTAGCTCTCCCTCGGTTAGCTCCTCTATGCTAGTGCAGGGACGGCGGATTATTATCATGGTTTCGTAGGGCCAGACTGCCCAAAAAGGCACCAGCCAGCAAAAGGTGCGGTTCATAAAAATTATTCGCTCTGCTACCCGCTCCTCCTCCTTGAGATAGTCACTGAGTAGGGGGCTGTTATGCGATTCAAAATAGCGCTGCTGCTGAATGCTCTTACGCTGGGCAATATGGGGTATGCTTTGATTGGCCCAGAGTTGCCCATGAGGATGGGGATTGGAGCTTCCCATCGCCTCACCTCTATTCTCAAAAATCTGAACATGCTGAATATGGGGATCGCTCCCCATGCTGACTACCTCTTCCTGCCAAAGTTTAATGACTGCTTTAATCTGTCGGTGCTCCATATCAATGAGATGAAGGTTGTGTTGCGGTGCATAACAAAGCACTTTACAGATCCCGTACTCGCTTTCGGCACGCAACAATTCGCCTTGCTCATAGTTAAAGGTTGGTGTGGTGGAGCGTAACGCAGCGTAATCATTCTCAAATATGTAGGGTTCCTGATAATTAGGATTGCGTTCACCATTAGCGCGCCTATTGCCGGGACAGAGATAGCAATGTTTGTCATAGGCTGCTACATTAGTTACTGAAGCAGCCTCCTGCTTCCCTAACCAGGGACGCTGTGTGCGATGGGGAGACACCAAAAGCCACTCATCACTTAGTGGATTGTAGCGTCGGTGCTGATAGGTTGATAACTCTTCCATAATGTGTCAGCAAATCTACCCACTAAAGGGTCACATTCAACCCAAAAGGTTATTTTTTTGTTTTCAGCACTTCTTTTTCTTGGGGAGTAAGCAATAACACTAGGTCAAGCATAGTCTCCAGACCAGATATTTTTTGGTTTTTTACCTTGTAGGGTGAAAGTGTACTTTTGTAGCCCTGTTTAATGGCCAGTTTATAGACATTTCCGGTGCAGATAATTGATGCCGGATATTTACGGGTGGCTTTTTCTAATTTAACCGCAGCATTAACCGGATTGCCAATTACCGTAAATTCCAAACGCTCAGCGTCTCCAACTGTTCCGAACATGACTCTTCCCTCGGCAATGCCAATACTAACCTGAAATGGCTCTTCATTCCTGGCAATTCTTTTCTGGTTCCATTGATTCATGGCATCAGTAATGCTTTCCACAGAGCGCAGGGCATTAGCAACATAGCTTTTACTCTCGTCAACTACTCCAAAATGTACTAATATACCATCACCCATAAACTTATCAATACAGCCACCATTCTTGATAAAGACCGGAACTAGCTGAGACTGGTAGCTTGAGAGATTGGTCATGACCACATCAGGGTCATTCTGAGCAGAATAGGAGCTAAAGCCTCGTATATCGACAACCACTATTGCGCCATGGCGCCGTTTCCCAATCCCTGGACGAAACTCATCACCTTTGAAAGCAATCTGTTCTCTTATTTCAGGGCTAAAAAAACTTGATAAGTTCTGTATGGCCTCCTGCCTCCGCTGTGAGAAGACTAACAATTTCCGCGAGCGATATGCCGCAAAGGCCAGTACCGCGCCACAACACAATATTGCTATCATTTTTTCTACCTCTGCGCCAATCAATACCGAGTGCGAAAGTGTATAGTCAATAAAGCTATTAGTGGTAGGACCATTTTGCACTGCGTAGATAACTAACAATGTCCAGCAGAAGACAGCACTTATGGTGCTCACCACAATATAACGCACTTGAAAACGCAATGCTCGCAGCGCAATAAAAATAGGTAGAAAGATAAAGGTAGGTGCTTTAAGTGATAAGCCAGGAGGGCTTTGATATTGGAGATGATAGGCCCAGATAAGCCCAACAAGTAATACCATGTCGATAACAATAAGAATATATATCATGGCGCCTTTGAGAAGATTAAGATAATCCAATGTGATTCGAACCGCGATAAATATTGACCATAACGCTAAGAAAATTGGAACTGAACTGAAGATGGTGAGCGGAGCATCTATATTCTTTGGTGATAAAAAGTATAACGTACCTAATAAGAGTACAAACCCTAACTGAAAGAAGGCAATAATTTGTTCACTATTACCCTCGTATTGCACAATTTTATTCTGCACCCTGCTAGAGATATTATCCATTTGTCCTGTATTCCTCTCTATTAATACTATCCATTTGTGCCCCTTTTGTCAAGATGATGTACACCCTCACTACATATAAGAATTTTCTACGCCACCCTACCTGGCTCCTGAAGCATACTCCATTCTTCTAATTGTTTGCAAGGGGTACGATGGCCAATACCGGCATGTGGGCGATGATGATTATAAAATGCCACATATTCTTCTAGCATTTCATTCATCTCAGAGAGGGTATCGGGAATATCTAGGACTTGGTACAATTCTTCGTCAAAGGTCCGGTGTACCCGCTCCACAAAACAATTTTGTTGTGGTGTATGGGGATGATTCACAAGAAGTGCTATTCCATGATCCTCGCATGAGGCAGAAAACTCTTTCATAAACTCACTTCCTCCATCAACCTGAATAGTTTCTACAGGCATTCCCGGTGGCAGATTCGAGCGTATATGAGAGAGAAATGCAGTTGCATTGCGTGCGGTGGCCCGGCTGTAGCTCCGAGCCCACACCCAGCGGGTTGGCACATGGATTGCTGAGAAATGATACCAGGTTTGTCCCCGATAGTGATAGCTATCTACATCAATCTGTATCCGAGGAATTCCGCCATGGACTGTTTTTTTGAAACGTGTGCGCCATCCGGAGGGTGATAAACGCCTCTTGCTCCTCTTTTTTGCCACCGGAAGGGGGAGAATGGCCTTGGTGTGCTTCAAATGAGTGATCATTCGCTCTAACGTGGCACCTGAAGAGGGCTTTCGTCCCTCTTTAAGAAGTTGCACACGAAGCTTAGAAGCGCCCCAGCGACAGGTCTCAGGGTGGTCTCTTAATGTCACAATACGTTTGAGTATCTTTGAATCCCATGTCCTTTCCCGGACATGGTGTGGCCTTCTACTAGTGCATTCCAAACCCGCACGGCCGCACTCACGAAATCTTCGTCTCCAACGATACCAATAATCAGCGCTTCCTCCGAAGGCTCCGATGACCAAAGCTAGGGATCGGCATGCTGAAACCCCCTCACTTCGTAATTCCTCCCAATGTCTGAGTCCTTTTAAGCGTTTTCGCGCCTCCGGGGAATACTCAACAGCGTCAAAATATCTGTTGTTCCAGGCCTTCTTAAAACAGCCTGGATAGTATATAGTTTTCATGGCGTTTATTCCTCCTTGCCATTTATTTTCTATTTGCAAGTATAGGATAAACGCCTTTTTTATGCCTCCTTAAAGCACCATTTAATTATTAGATGTATATGAGGTTTTACAGATGATAGTTAATAAATCCAGGAAAATAAAGAGACATCCTGACCCCTTTCTCCAGCAATAAATGCCGGAGGACTGCTATACTGCAGTAGAAAATATATTAAAAAGGAGAACCGGATGTGAAAATAGTATATCATACTGTCATACGGGATGCCACGCGTCATGGTATTAAGCCAGCGTGCAGAACCTATGAGATTGCGCGCACTACGGTGCGGAAATGGGTATCACGCGCCAAAGAGGTTGAATCTTGACCGAATCGCGCTCCTAGCTCGTCAATTTCCCCCGACGCTATGACCCCCTATTGATGAATGGAAGATTATTGATGAGGCCGGAAAAGAGGGCGCGAGCATTTTTTTGCTCTCGCTGCTTAGAGATTGTCCCAATTCAACATCTACACATTCAATTAGAAAGCGGAAACCACAACAAAAGCCCCGTCACGTAAGTAGTGGGGTGTTTTGATTAAAAATAATGCAACAAGAATATCACACGGTAGAATGCAAGGAAAAAAATCCAGCACACAGAGGCAATTTTACATAACACTAAACCAATAATACTAAAGGCATTTATTGCTCTTCCTGATGCGATTCATCTGTAGTGCAGGAATCAGTAAGTGAGCAAATATCGTCCCGAATAGCATTTGCTGTATTACAGGATGACAATGTGATGGATAAAACAAGCACAACTAACAACTTTATCACTAACCTATTCATAATCTTACCTCCTTTTTAAATTTATTTGATCTTTTTAACATAGTAGAAGCCATCCGTGTACTGGGTGGAAAAAACACAAGAAATATTCTGCAAACGTTCGCTCTTTTGTGAGCTCACTATACTCGACTGCAATGTAATACATATCAGTAATGATCGTCGCGACATTGCTGCCATAGACCATATTTCTTGTAGCATATTTTTTTTTAGTTTCCTTCTCTTATCTTATTAAATATCCAATATACGCTTCCCGCAGCGTCTGCATAGGCAGAGTTATTGGATTATCACTATAGAGGAATAGTATTAGTTTGTCAAGTAAATATTAGAAAAATATGAATTTAGAGTGCTGCCTACCCCTGAGGCGGGGATTGCTACCCTGAGCAGCTTTGAGCGCTAGGTAGGGAATGCCCCAGAAGAGCGGTATAGTTCACAAAGATTATGGGCTACTGACCAAATTGTTTGAGCAATGGGCAGGCGGCCGCTTGTGACGGCTTTCGGTAATACACTTTGGCATGTCGCACCAAAAGAGCGTGGTATTCCTGATAGAGCGTAGGATCAGCTTTAAGATGCTGCATAAAGAGCTTTTGTATCTCTGGGTAGGTGGCATGATTAGTGATCAGTCTCAAATTGGCAAGTATACGCCGACTGTAGCTATCAACCACAAAAATGGGATGATGATAGGCATAGAGCAGAATGGAGTCTGCCGTTTCAGGACCTATGCCCCATAGCGCCAATAATTGAGGGCGCGTGGGACATCTCCCCTGCAGCTCACCAAAGAGCTGGGTTGCCTCTCTAAGTTTACGAGCCTTCTGATTATAGAAGCCGGCCGGCCGAATATACTGAGAGAGCTCGGTAAGCGCCATCTGTGCTATAGATTCATGCGCAAGAAGCGCATGTTGCTGTAGATTGAGCAGCACCCTTTCAACATTACGCCAGCTACAGTTTTGGGTAAGAATGGCGCCAACCCATATCTCAAAACGTTGGGCGGCGTTATGAGGATAGCTATAATCGCCGGGATGATAGCCTGAAGAAATGCTATTCTGCCGCAGCTTCACCAGCGGCCACCAGCCCTGTGGGCCGTAGTGATTATAGAGCCACCAATAGAGTGAATAGATAGTATGTGCTGTTACTGTTATTTATTTACTACCCATGCAGCTCATTCATGTTACAGCTTCAAAAAGCTGCTGCATATGCGTTCCCATTTGTCCCTGGGGTCTAGGCATATTGGTAGCGCCTTGGTCGATAGTAGGCAATCTCCCACAGAGCACTCTCAAATAGGTAATAAATGGTGCAATGACGATAGTGGGTGTAACCCATACTATCCACTGCAGAGCTCCTAACTCTATATTAATTAGCAAAAAGGCGGTTATGATGGCAATAACTGCCCCTAAGCTGCGCGCCAGAAAGCGTTTATTATCCTTAACACTCACATTCTCTGCTCTATGTCGGTTGTGTCGGGTACGCAGGCTATCTCCTATACCATATAGCACTGATATTGTACCAAAAAGAATGGACACAGCCTCTACAAAATTGCCCTGTTGCAGATTAACTATGCCAAAAATAAGCATAGCTACCCCTACCACTATTATGAAAATGTTTAGAAGCAGCGACAACATCCCTCGGCTACGTTTGATAAGCGCCAAATAGCCCGAAAGTGACATATAAAATGTAAAAAGACCTACGATAAAGAGAAAATAGCTAGTGGGTGTCTGCGCAAATGCTAAAAAGAGCGAGCTTATACTTACCCACAGGGTGGCAAAGGTCTGCACCTGCCAACAGCGAAGATGAAATTTTCCCAAATGGCGCTGCTTAAGATACTTGAGACCTATAAGGCCGGCCGCCGCTCCGGTGGTTAATGCGGCCATTAGTGCAATAAACCCAGCCCCAATATGGCTAAGTAATACCGGCAGCTGCATAGTATAGAGTAAATTGTTCAGAATACCGATAAGATTCATGCTCGCACTCTCTCAATGGGCTACTTTATGTAGACTATTGTCACCTTATACTGCATTTGGGAGTTTCTCAACCCCCCTAAGTAGCACACGGCGCGTCTCTTCATTGCCTCTTCATTAAAGACAAGCTGCTTCACCAACTTCGATAACTCCTTATATTTTATATTTTATTAATTTTTAATTATTATACCATACATTATGCTTGGTATTATACATCATCGCCAAAAAGAGCAATATTGTCAAAAGAGAACAATAGCTTTTGGCATTTTTTCTAGGAAATTAAAGAAATATTGGCTTACAAAGTGCTTCTATATAGTGCTTCTATATTATGCATACAGTAACCCCGGATCCCCTATTCAAAGGGTAGTGCGGCACATAAAGAGGCCTTCTGACCCCCAGTCTGCAATACTGGCTCATACTCATCTTTCCGGGCAACCTCCGGAGATGCTTCTGGCAATTTTGGAAGGAGGTTCCTATTTATAAAGAAAAGACATGTTCTTGAAAAGCATTTCTACGCGCCTTCTGAAACAATATTTGGTATGTCTCAAGAGGCTCTTTGGTCATGGCATGTTCACTTTCATAGCGCTTCTAGTGAAGTAGGCCTCATCGATAAAGGTACGCGCCTCGCGCAGGTTAGGTCAGCTTCACAGAGCGCACAGTGCATCGCACGGCGGTACTCTGTATGTATGTACGATATACTCTTTCCACAACCGATTCTCCCTTTTCTTTGAATTTCTCCTGTAGTATAGCAGTTCTCCGGCATTTCTTGCTGGAGAAAGGGGTCAGGATGTCTCTTTATTTTCCTTCTTCTTTTACATTTTTTTTAAAAGGCTTGCCAAATTTTACTTATCTAGATATAATATCTAATATGGCACATAATAGGATTAATATAATTTCAAAGAAAATTCGATGGTTATCGATAATTTTTTTACTCTTGCTGGGGACCACCTGGCTATTTGCGCAGGAGGAGGGTCCCGATTGGTACATAATGCGAGATTCGGTTCGCAGAGATTGGAGGATGGTCTACAACCGAGCCGACCCCAACCGTTTTCGTCTCATTCAGATCTCCCTCCCCTCCAATGAAGCCCCTCAAAGGGTACTCTTTATCTTTCCTAAACCCTCTTCGGCCTATGATACAGCGGTTGAGCGTATCACCGCCGCCTTCCATAATAGAGGGGTAAATACCGATTTTACCGCTATCAACTTTGAGGGAGACTCTCAACTAGGAGAGGAGCTTTTACGAGAAATTGCTTTTGAAAATTATGATCTTATCTACTCGGTGGGTTCCACCTCTACCAAGTTTATCTATGATAATCTGAGTCGAATAACCACTCCCATAGTAACGGTTACCTCTAAAGATCCGGTACTACTAGGGTTAATAAATACCTATGGGGGCAGTGGTCAAAACATCGCCTTTACTTCGTTAGATGTACCTATTCAGGTGCAGATGGCCTATCTCCGTGAACTTCGGCCTGATCTACGGAATATTGCAGTAATGTACGCCAAAAACAACACCAGTGCCTATGGCACGCAGGTAATACCACTCATCGAATTTGCCGGCCCGGAGGGCATAAATGTAATTGAGGTGGTAGTAGAAGATCAATCCAATGCACGTGCCGAGTTACGGCAGATGATGGACCCCGCGTTAGATGCTATGCGTCGTACTGATCCTCGTTTGGATAATAGCGTATTCTGGATAACTGGAAGCACCTCGGTTTTTCAGGAGATTACAACCATCAACTCCCTTGCGCGAGAGGTCCCAGTGCTCAGCGTAGTAACCGATGTAGTTAGGGAGGGAGAAGATAGTGCAGCTATATCAATAGGGGCTAGCTTTGAAAGTAATGCTGATTTGGCATCCTTTTATGGTTTGGACATTCTCCTAAATGGGGTTAATCCTGGCTCGCTTCCGGTGGGCGTAATCAGCCCTCCCGACATCGCTATTAATTTTCTCAAAACCCGCACAATAGATCTAAAAGTCCCCTTTAGCTTTTTTGAATCTGCTAGTACCATCTATAATGCCAATGGAGACTTGGTGCGTCTGAATGGTTCTAAGATAGGGCAATAAAACTACTATGTTGAATGGTCATTACTCTACCTGATTATTGGAGTTTTTGGAGAGATGTCCTCTAACAATACAATTGCTCATCGTTCCCTCCTTACTGTTCCAGGTAAAACTACATACAGTAGCAAGCATTTTACCTTTAAACTGCGCACGGCAATTATATTTGCTATTCTGGTTTCTACCTTTCTGGCCGCCTTGGTTATGCATTTTGGATGGCGCTTCTTTGTTACCCAAGAATTAAATAAATTTACTGGTGTACTCAACAGAGAAATTATACGCTCGACTCGCAGAGAGCTAAATTCAATTTTTGCTCAGGCCATCGAATTACAAGAGAACATTCACCATGTATTTCAAGAAGGTATATTAGATCCCAATAATCCTCAAGATATTCAGGGGCTCTATATGGCCGCCATTGCCCCTACGGAGCATACCTGGCTTGCCTACGGTAAACCTAATGGCGACTTTTTCGGTGCGCGTCAACTAGCCACCGATACAATACAATGGGTAGAGAGTACATGGAGCGAAAACACTGAGAGCGCTTTTCGCGACATCACTGAGTTTACGCGAACTCCTCAAGGATATTTGATAACCGATCGCTCATTCCTTACCAATAATTATTATTCGCCACGCCGTACATGGTTTCGCTTGGCAAGTGCCACTTCCGCCAATATTTGGACTCCCGTCTATATATTTAGTACTAGTGGCCGTCCGGGCATTAACTCTGCAATAGGCATGTATGATGATTTAGGTGAAATTGAAGGGGTTATTACTGTAGCTATTGAGCTTGATCAGATATCAGATTTCTTGGCTAGTCTAGAAGTATCTGAGAATGGAGCTATCCTGATCGTTAACAATAATCGCCAAATTGTAGCCTTTCCCGATAAAAGCGAGGTGGTTATCACTAGTGAGGAGTCCCTTAGCGTTGAGCAACGCTTTAATCCAGAGTGTCAGTGTTGGGAATTTGTTAATCAGCCACAGAGCGAGACTACACTTCGTGATATAGCCCAAGGTAATGATAGGCGATTGCAAGTAGTCCATCAGGTAATACAGGGTGAGACAATTAACCTGGATACACTAGATGCAGCGCAAGAGACGCTTTTTACCTATGAGGATGAGGAGTATCTGGTCGTCTTTGATCAGGTAGCTCAAGCAGAGGTAGACGCGGATATTATTAATATGAGTAGCAGTCGCAGTTTGGATAATTTAGGGTGGTTTATAGGAGCAGTCATTCCCAGTGAGGATATCATTGGCGGCATACAGCGTGAGTCATTTTTACTCTTAGCTATTACCTATTCAGCAATAGTGATCTTGATTTTAATAATTCTCTTTCTCTCCAATCGATTAATTGTCCGCCCTATAAATCTGCTTGCCAAACAAGCTGATCATATTCGGCAGTTTAAACTTGATCTGGTAGAGTTACCTGGCAGTTCAGTACGAGAAATAAATCGACTCATTGGCTCTATTGATCGAATGAACTCCGGTCTTAGTTCCTTTGGTCGCTATGTGCCTACTGAGTTAGTACAGCAGCTCATCACTCAAGGCATTGAGGCGCGTTTGGGTGGAGAGGTTCACGAAATATCAATCTTTTTTTGTGACTTAGCTGGCTTCACCAGTGCTACAGAGCGCATGGGAGAGAAGATTGTAGATCATCTGGACAAGTATTTTACCCATCTGTCTCAAATCATAAACGATTGTGGAGGTACTATTGATAAATATATCGGAGATGCCATTATGGCTTTTTGGGGTGCTCCTCTTTCGCATCCTGATCATGCTGTTAGCGCCTGCCGGGCAGCGCTGCTCTGCGAGCGCACCCTTGACCGTCTGCGGACCGAGTGGCGTAGCAAAGGTCAGGAGGAGCTCTATGCTCGCTACGGAGTAAATACTGGTCATGTATTGGTAGGTAATTTTGGCTCTGCGGTACGCATGTCGTATACTGCCATTGGAGATCCAGTAAATGTGACTGCTCGTCTTGAGGCCCTTAATAAGGTATATGGTACTCAAATACTTATTGGTGAGGGGACCTGTCATAAAATTAGAGATCGCTTTATAACTCGTCATATCGATAGAGTGGCGGTCTACGGTCGGGCTGGCGTTATGGAAATCTATGAGTTGGTGGGCGTTAAAGATAATGACTACTATCCTGATGATTACACCTGGATTAAGCACTTTGAGGAGGGACTACTACTCTATCGTCAACGAGAATGGAGTGATGCAGCTAAATGCTTTCATGATGCCTTGCAACTGCGTGACAAGGAGGATACTCCCTCGCTTCTCTTTATTCAGCGTTGTACTCATTTGGCCAAACAAAAAGTACCAGAAAATTGGGATGCTACCTTTGTACTTAAGAATAAGTAATTACTATTTTATGATCCCCCCCACAAATAGCACTCCTCATATTTCTATGGTTAGCAATTGATAGAGTATGGCCCTATTCTTCCGGGCCTACATAAACCTCTAAATATTGCTTACGATTAAGGTAGCGTTGTGCTGCCTCCTGAAGCACTTCGGCAGTAAGCTCATCAATACGCGCCTCTCGTTGTAGGGCCTCAACTGGATCATAGTTAAAGAGATCTGCATAGCGTAGCAGATCAAGCCAGAAGCCATTCTCCCGCATACTAGTGGCAAAATTGCTACGCTCTGTCTCCTGAATACGCTGTATCTCCTCTGCGCTAAGTGGCGTTTCATGCAACGAATCAATAATAGGATTTAACTGTTGTACCACCTTTTCAATGGCAGTCGGGTCGGTGGTAAAGTCGATAAAAATTAGATAGTAATCGATAGGGAGTCGCGGACTGCTAGCAAAGGAGCCCACTGAATACACCGCCGAAAACTCCTCGCGCAGCTGCTCCTGTAGGCGGTTAGTCAATGCTTGTGCCAGCGATTGCAGAATAAAATTCTCGTCTAATGACCACTGAAAGTCCCCCCAAAAGAGCGAGCGGAAGAGCCCTAACTCGTCTTCTCCCCGCTGGAGACGCTCTTGCACACTGCCGTCATTTCGTAAATATGAGATAGTCTGCCAATCTTCGATAGGACCGCCGGTCGCTACCTGCGCAAGATAGCGCAAATGAGGTCGTAGCTCATCAGGTGAGATGTTGCCTACTAGCAGCGCGGTAAAATCGGCAGCATTCTGAAAACGCTCTTGATAGATAGTATAAGAGCGCTCAGGATTAATAGTGTCAATATCAGTAGTGGTCAAGGTGCGTACCAGTGGATGGTCATTATAGAGTAGTGCTATTAATCTATCGGCCAGCAGACTACGGGGGTTATTACGGCGAAACTCCAACTGGCTTCGTACACTTCGCAGATGAGCCTCGGCCCGTGCAGAATCATAACGGGGCGCGGCAAAATAGAGATAGGCTAACTGTAACAACTGTGCAATATCGCTAGGAGATGCGTTGCCATTTAGTCCCTCACTAAATTGTCGCAAATAGGGTTGAATAGAGAGATCTCGATTAGCCAAAATACGACGTAGGTCACTAGGTGACCATTGTGCCAATCCGCTTTTTTCCACAATATCTACCGCCACCCGAGCGGCAGGATAATCAGCCTCAGGCACCATGATATATCCTCCTTTGCTGTAGATATCCAATAGTAACTGATCGCTTTCAAAATCGGTCTCTTTTAGTATTACTTGCATACCATTAGAGAGCTGCCAATGGTGTAGTCCCAGCTCGGTATCGTAACGCTCTTCAACAATGATGTCCTCTTCGGGAAATTGATCTTCTACCACCAATGAGGCCGCTGGGGCAACAGCGCGAGCTATTTGTGCGTTAGTAGATGGGAGCACCCTATGCGCTGCCTCGCCAAACCAGTTGCCAAGCTGTTGGACGGTGGGTATTGGGGTATTCTCTTGCGCTACCCCGCTAAGTGCTAATAGACGATTAGAGCCATACAATAACTGTATAGCCTGCTGCACCAACTCCTCTCTATTAATAGTGGGGAGCAGTTGCATAACCAATTCTCTCTCTTGAGAAGGGTTTAGGAGTAGGTCCCCATAGATAAAATGCGCTATATAGGCAGCAGCAAAAAAGTTGGAGTCTTGCGTATCATACCCATCCCAATAGCTTTGGTAGAGGCGTTGCAGGCGGGTAATGCCATGCATAAACTCCTCTTCATCTATGTTGTAACTTATTATTCGTTTAAGCTCTGAGGCCACTGCGGCTATGGCACTTTCCTCCTCTCCTGCGGCAAAGGCGGCGCGCAGTAGCACTACATCTTCGTTCGCAGTTAAGCGTTGGGCAGTCAGTGACATTTGCGCATTTAATAGGGGACTATTAGGATTGGCTACCAGCTCTTCAAAACGGTCATTAAGTATGATACCAAAAAGTGCCTGTACCACCGCATCACGATAGGTGACTATACTGTTGGTATTGTCAGCTGATCGCCGTTGATACAATATAAGGCTGTGCGAAGTTATACCACTATCGTAGGCCGCCGATACCCGTAACTCCCCATGGTTATCTTCGCCTCCGGGACGGGCTGCCAAATATTCTGAAGCGGGCACTATATCAAAACGTTGGGCTATCATAAGGGATATCTTCTCTATATTGATGTCGCCAACGGCAACTAGTGCCATTCGCCTCGGTCGATACCAGCGGCGATAGAAGGCACGTATGGTCTCTGCCGATACAGTGCTAATAACCTCCTTAGTGCCAATCGGGAAACGAGCGGCGTAGCGTGCCGGCCGCAATAATGCCTCTAAATGCTGGTTAAAGGCTCGTCTCTCGGCTACCTGCTGTCTTCGCCATTCCTCTAGAATAACCCCCCGCTCTTTTTCTATCTCCTCATCAGTAAAACTAATATGAAAGGCCCACTGCTCTAAAATATCCAACGCGGTAGCCACTGCGGTGGGGTTAGCACTAGAGACCTGTAGGGTATATACTGTATTATCAAAACCTGTGTAGGCATTAAGATCGGCGCCATAGCTAATCCCTAATGTCTCTAAACGGCCAATAATATCATTTCCAGGAAAGCGTTCGGTACCATTAAAGGCCATGTGTTCCACAAAGTGCGCTACCCCTAGTTCATTGGAGCCTTCATGCACCGACCCCACCTGTACCACCAACCGTAGCTCTATCACCTCTTGAGGGGTAGCATTGCGTTGAAGATAATAGCGCAGTCCATTTTCTAGATGACCAACAGTTACCTCAGAGGTTAATTGCAGTTGGCTATCTCTTTGTTGATTATCTCTCTCTTGTGCTGCTAGCCCCACCATGGGGAGCGCTACAAGCAGTGTCACCAGTAACCGATAACCAAATGTGTTACCCCTTCTCATGCGATTATCCTACAATGTATTCTATAATGCACTCATTAGGCGCCATATACTCATCCAGTTATCCATTCAACATTAAGCATATAGCATAAACGGCGCAATTGTCTAGCAATGGCTCCCTCTGCCACACACAGATGATGGGGCAGGCCCTGCTGTAGCATATGCACAAACCACGGGTGCGCATCATGCGCTAGCTGCATCTCGCAAAGAGTGCCCTGTAGCGGCTGAGTAGGGGGCACACTCTCCCCCTCTACGGCGCAGGCGCGATACCGACCGTCACAGCGCCATACACGAAAGAGAGTTAGCGTTCGACCGGGGCTAATTTGGCATTCTATTACTGCCGGACGTCGATTATTAAAATGGGGCGCCACTGTTATGGAACTCTCTCTATTTTCCTGACAAAAATGAAGGGGAATAGCTCCCCCGTGCCAGAGGTAAATATGTTGGCCATGGTGCGAAAGCCAATCGGTAAGATAGGGCGCCTTTCCAGTAAGCGCTAGCGAGATAAGCGTGCAAATCGATCCCTCTATATCCCCCTCAATAGCGATTGCCATACCTTCGCTTAGCATGCAACTTACCGCTAAATAAGGCCAATGCCCAATGTTGTCAGGTAATTCTGGCCAACAGCGCACGGCCAACGTGCTTAACCCCCATTCCTTGATATACTTATCATAGAGAGCCCAATAGCGGGCTTGTATTCTGAGAGCCTCTTCCTGATCCTCTGGCTTAATATCGCGGAAGTGCAGAGGATAGCTTTGAAGATGAGTAAGGTAATCTTCAACATCCTCTTCCTGTTGCTGCTTAAAGCGCGTAATGAATTCGGTTAGAGCTATGTTACAAATTACTGAACCCAATTCCTTCGATAGGGGTCGCGGATCAACATGAAGATCAATAAAACCTGGTGCATGAGCGCCAACCAACCCTACCTTGGCGCAACGCACCTGCTGTAGCGTGTAGATAAGCGCTACCTCCTCCTGTAGCGCATAATGAGTATCTTGAATAGCGGGATGGCCATAGACCAATCCACAGCGTACTCCATGCTGTCGCAAGGTAGCTATAGAGAGATGTGTGCCTACTAGCGAGTTACTACTTATCATGCTGCCTTCCGGTCGTTCTGGAGTAGCCCAGAAGATCATGGGGATAGTAGCGACCGTACTCAGTATCTGATTAAGATGTGCCCCATCGGCAATTGTTGGTTGAATAAAGATCAATACCTCTATTTGTGCTACTGACATGCGCTTCAAGAGCGATGAGAGCTCTTGCGGGCTAGTTACCGACTGGGGATAGATGGTGGCATCAAAAAGCTTCTGGATAGCCTCCTCTGCGGCCTGCTTCATGGTAGCTGCCCATTTTTGATCAAAACCTGGACGGCTTCGTCCTAGGGTAACCAATGCCACCCGTGGCGCCTCTCTATAGGAACGCAATCTAATTTTCCAAAATGATTATTTCTACCCGTCGATTTTTGCGCCGCCCTTCAGGAGTAGCATTATCAGCAACTGGAGAGCGCGAGCCCTTACCCTGGATAATTAACTTTTCTATGCCGGCCTGTTGCAGTAATTGCGCCACCACTTCGGCGCGCTGCTCAGAGAGTTTCTGGCGACCGGCCTCAGTACCGATATGCGCCGTATGACCTGCCACAAGTTTATCTCGATGGTTATAGGGCTTAAGAATAGTAGCAATTCTGGCTATCTTTTCATCTTCGCCAGGCAATAATTGGTCAGAATCGGGATGAAAGAGGATGTTCTCTAAATTTATACGTACCCCCTCAATATCAGTTTCTACCTCGGTTTCCTCTAGGCCGGCATCCTGTAGTTGCTGTTGAATTTCCTGCTGAATCTCTTGGCGTTCCATAACATCACCAGTTTGTATATATCCATCAGCCTCTCCCACGACGCGCAGTTGTCTTCCACCAGGTAGAACAAATTCCAATCGATATTGATCCTGGTAGCTGTGAGGGCGGCCTTGGCGCTCGTCCCATAGCAGCTCCTGACGAGAAAGCCCCTTTATTACTACGGAAATGGCACGATTAGTTCCCTCCCTTTGCCGTCTGCGTTGGTGATCAATGGCATAGCTAATGGCAAACGCGGGGTATTGTTCACTATCTATGGGGCTTGTTTTTTCTCCTAGGAAGGTATAGCGTACTAGTATATCCACTGGATAGGGAAGCTGAATACCATAATAGGAGCGCAAATCAAAGACCTCCTGCGCAATGCGGCTCCAACTCTCCCCTACTGTGGGTCGCTCTCTAGGAAAGGCGGGTACTCCGCGCACTTGCGGCAAAAAAGAGCTCTTTGCAACCTGAGTATTTCCATTACTATCCCGCCAATATTGTACAGTACTCTCTTGGCTAATCCGGCGTATGGCGTTATCTCTAGTAGATTGCTCAATCACTCTATAACGCGCATCTAAAAGACCCGCACTAGCTCGAACATCCTCTATCTTAACCAGTATTCGATTTTCAAAGGCGGCCTCATGCGAAAGTTTGCCGTTAACATATACCTTTTGGCGCACATTGCTGATTACATTGTAGCTCTCACCAACCTGGTAGCGATAGTTAAAACCAGGCATTGGTTGGGCATTGGCTGCCATGGGAAGAAAAAAGGAGAAAAACATTAACCAATGACTTGTCACTCTTGCCCTCTTAATGGTATAGTAATATACTATGTCTGCTAATCTATTTCGCTCTGGCACTGCCTCAATGATATATGAAAAGAGACAGAAGGGTAAAGATATAATACTAAAGACTACCCGGGTAGACCCGCTCATTATTGATGAATTGCTCTACCCACTTACTACACTGGTTAAACCAACCAACACTAGTGCTACCCTTTTAATCAGTGATTCTAATCAGAATGTCTCCAGTATGCGCACCAACCACAAGTATGCTATTACTGACTTAGAACAGAACTATATTAAACCAAATTATAGGTCGGGACAAAAAGGACAGCCTAAATTAATAGTAGGAAGTAGCCAGCAGGTCATTAATCACCTCAGACGAGACAATCTTAACCTTAACCATATTGGTAATGTGGTAGTAGATGCGCTTAACTATCAGAATGCAACTGCATTTAGTGCCCATGTTATCTTTGTCTTTCAGAAATTTAATGTGCTTCCTCCTACGTTGTTGATTGCTGAAGATAATATTGAACAGTTAAAGGATATTATAGATCATCTGAGAAGCCCAGTTGAGATTGAAAGAATTGAAAGAGAAAATAAAAATAAAGGAGTGTTCCAAATGAACAAAACAGATTTTTCGCACATCTCTAAGAACAAAAGAAGTGCAAGTCGTATTCAAGAGATCGTTAGAAAAATGGTTATTGACGAGTCTCCCGAAGAGCTAGACGAATATCGCAAATTGATTCGTCGCAACGTATCAATTTTTAGGAGAAGCTACCTAACGGGGTACCTTTTTAAGGTTTTTGTTGAAAAGGATTCGAAACCCGGTAGCTCAACAAAAAACAAACGTTCTCGATCTAAGGATACCCATAGTCATCATCGGGTATCTCGTAATTTTCCTGCTAGCGATCTGGAGAACAATATACGCTGTCTCTATATAAATGTGGGGAAGATTCATGGGCTTACCGAGTCAGCGTTGAACGAACTGGTAATCAGTACCAAAACGATTGATAAGAGTGAAATAGAATCTTACTCCATTCTTGATAGGTTTACCTTCATTAATGTACCGGGAAGCAAGGCAGATAAACTTATCCACGCCCTGAATACCATTGGTCGTTTTGGAGAAAAAAAGATGACCACCAGCTACTCGCACCGCTAGTCGGTGGCGAGGGCTTGCTGTTAGACCAGTAGATTGAGCTGAGTGCCGATGGCGGATAGTCCGCTATCGGCTACTCCGCTAAGGCTACGATCTATGAGATTAAGTTGGTGGGGAGAGTAACCAATATGCTCTCCCCTAATAGGTATGGGATATATTTTGCTGAGGTGATTAGGTGGTAGCTGTGCCTCTTGTACTGGTAAACCAATTTTGGATGGCGTCATTTGCATGCGCATCACATGCAAGGTGGAGAGCGATTGAAAACTTACGCTACTCATTGCTGCTGTTCTCCTCTAATAGGGTATCGGTATTATATTGTTCTTTGATTAGCTCTTAAGAGAGGATACTAGGTGTGTCTATGCTTATACGGCATGATGCTTAGAGGTTTCGAAGAATTTCAACGATTTGACAGGCGCACCTTGTCTATGTATGCTATATACATAGTTTACATGAAATCAGTATATCCACAACTTAAATATTTCGATCTAGCGCTGGTCTCGCTCTATAACCGCTTATGGAGTAATAGTGAAGATCAATGGTATACCATTAAGCGAGGGAAGGACCAGCACATTTTTCATCATCCCCAGAGTCAGACTATCCGCCAAATTGAGGCAATACTGTCCAGTTTTTTTTTGGTCTATAGTAACCGTCACTTTCCCGTTACTCAGCAGCTAGATTATTTTTATCAGCAGCAAGAACCAGATGGAGCTATTCGGTCAGAGTATAAATTGCATAGCTCCCAGCCGGTGATGGTACGTAAAAATGCCTACGGTGTGGGGGCGCCGCTTTTTCCATGGGCCGAATATAATATCTATCACCGGCTAGATGGTAAAAAGCGTCTCCGTGAGTTGATACCAGTTCTAGAGCGCTACTACATCTGGCTTAACAGCAATTTTCAAGATACCAATGGACTCTATACGGTGCCTGTATCACTTACTGAGATGAAGAATCGTCCTAGTGTGCGGGTTAAATATCCAGTAGATTTTAATATGCAGATGGCTCTCTTTTGCTTCTATATGGGCAAAATTGGCTCAGTACTCAACGAAAAGGATCTCTGTTTTCGCTATCGGAAGCATTACTTTGCACTTAAGAGCCGCATTAATGGCGCGATGTGGGATGAACAGAGCGGTTTCTATTATGATTTAGATACCAAACAGCATCTACTTAAATGTAAATCCATTGCTACCTATTGGTCGCTCCTAGCGCATATTCCCAATGAACGGCGCGCTGAGCTACTTATCAAGAAATTGGAAGACCCTCAGTATTTTGGCACTGAAAATCCCTTTCCCACCATTGCGACTAATGAGCATAGCTTCTCGGCTCAGGGTGATGGCTATCGAGGCAGTGTCTTTTCGCCTTATACCTTTATGGTAATCAAGGGTCTAGAAAATTATTCTCGCTTTGCCGAGGCTCGCCGATATGCGCTAGCACATATCTATGCAATTATTGAGACCATACAGGCTGAAGGAGAGCCACTGCGCGGAATGTGTGAGGCCTATAAACCTAACCGCCATGAGCCGGCTCGTTGGGATAGCCACAAACAATTTCCCCGCAGAGGCTTTATTACCTTTGTTGGGCTGGCCGGCATTACTCTCTTCATTGAGAATGTCGTTGGGTTAGATATTAGTTTACCGCGTAAAACGGTACAATTTGTAGTACCCTCATTGGAATTTATGGGGATTGAAAATCTCTTACTTAAGCGCAATAATATCTCCATTTTGTGCGAAAAACGAGAGCGCGGTTGGGAGGTACAACTCTCCTCCGAAAAGCTGTACTACTTTACCATTAATACACTGCAACGGGCCAAAAAGACCCTTCCTATTCCCTCTGGTAGCTGTTCGTTATTGATAGATAAAATATAGGAAAAGGGGTGTACAAGTGCTTGACAAGCATTATAAAATAATGTTTACTAAACACTTAGGAGAATATTATGAGTAAGTATAATTTTTATATTAAGATAGCATGGGTTGCTATAATTGTTTTTTGCGTTGCTGTATTTACAGTACTTGGAGGATGTAGTGATAATAGTGCCAACCGCACAAATTCAGTATTATTTGTGAATGATACTTCACGTACCATGTATCACCTTTTGATTTCGGAATCTAGTTCAAGTTCATGGGGACCAAATCAGTTAGGTGACGGTCCTCTAGCCCCTGGAGAATCTATAAGGATAACTAATATATCTTGTCCTACGGAGTATGATTTTAAGGCGGTGTATAATAGCGGTTCTTCTATAAGAGGAACACCATGCAGTTATTCGTTAGAACAAAATATAACTTGTGGGACTAGTTGGCAATTAACTTTTGAAGATTCAAATTTGCTCTCAACAGCACCACAATGCCGATTTTCAATAAGTCCTGATATAAATAATGACCAGCCGACATTATCTTCACCGCTAGTTCAATAGCCTTCGCGCAGAACTACATATAGCCCCCCGCATAACTTGGGGGGGCTAGTACTATTCTCCCCTCATATGAGTGAAGTTTTTGCTCCCGTGAGGGGAATTAATTGCGCTTGCGGAGAGGGCGACATATTAACAACAAATGTTGAGTAATATTATCTCAAGAAATTAGGGGCTGTCCCACCTAAGCTAATCTAGCCTAATTCCTGCCTCCTTTGTCCAGTTATATAGTATCTCCTTAAGATTCACAATAGGGTGATAGTTGAATCGCCATCCGCACTCTTTCAAAAAGAGATCAAAAATGATCTCGTCGATTCCATTCTACCGTACCAAATGATGTTGTGCTGTTCAAACAAAGACGAAAATGCTCCTTCAAAGAAAAACAAAAATATCACGCAGCCATTGCCCCCTCCTTCATAGATAATGCGCTTCCTATTATAGCACACCGGTATACTCTCGCACTACTCATAGACTTTCACCTGCATCGTCTCCAGTTACAATCTTTCTGTTGAGCCCGGACGATCACGAGCGTGATGCATGAGCACCACCTTCCGTCCAGCGTTTAAAGAACTTTCGCATGTGCTGCGGAGTTACCCCGGCAGCGCTCTGCCTCATCTTCACCTGAGGTGGTCTGTGTGGCACGCCTAAGTGCCGGCGTTGCACATAGATACCTCTTTGGTGCTCATAGTAAATGTCGCCGTGTTCATAATCCTCTAGTATGGCGGGAGGAAAAAGGAGATTGTTAACTTTTGGGGCTGACCTACTTAAGCTAATGTAGCGCTTTTTCAACCTCCGCTACCCAATTATACAATGTGGTTCTCAAGTTTGCTAGTGCTCTATAATTAAATCTCCACTCACATTCCTTAATGTAGCAATCAAAGTGTTGTTGTGGAATACCATTGTAGCTACTGAGATGTCGCTTGGCCTGCCGCCAAAAATTCTCTATTCCATTAATGTGATGCTTTCCTTGCACAAACTCTTTCACATGATTAATTCTCATATGATGAAACCTTGAGGTATCTAATATATTATAGGGTGCATAGGTATCAGTATAAACAATACTATCTGGTACTACTCGCTTTTGTATAATAGGATAGAGTGTAGAAGCTCTTGTATTTTCTACACTTATTGCATGCACATATCCATTGCCTTTGAGTATTCCAAATACTGCTACTTTCCCAGCAGCGCCGCCTCCTCGTTTCCCTTTTCGGTGTCCGCCAAAATAGCTTTCATCACATGCTACTTCGCCATCAAATACCAGATCCTCTCTACTGAGCCGCGTGGTAATAATCGTACGAAATCGATGATACCAGGCAATTGCGGTCTTTCGACTTACTTTACAAAACGGTGCCGCACTTCGGGCGGGAGTGCCTACCACAAAGTGTTCTATTAACTTCTCTATCTGTGCGCTAGATAACCGGCTTTTTCGCTCCATACTTACTTAAGAATTGCATACAATGCTTAAGTAGGTCAGCCCCTAATAATATTCCAAGGAGGAAAAAGAATGAATAAATTATTTAAAAATAGAAATACTAAGTATAGAGTAGTAAGTATATGTATCATACTGTTGGTGGGCATGCTACTGTGTGCCCCACTTTATTCGCAAGAGGAAGACGGTAATCGTGGAATCCGAATCGTTATCCCTCTGGATATTGGCTATCAACTCTCATTTGAAAACCTAGCTGTTTCAGGTGTAATTTTTGATGTACTCACTCGTTTGGAACTAGGCGCGGCTGTAGGGGTAATGTTTCCAATTGGAGATGTAGTTTCAATTGGACCCGAGGTTGGCGTACGAGCTCCATTGATACCGCTATTTCTTGGTTCGGCAATTTTCCACATTCCAATACGGGCAGTGGTACATTTTGCCTTTACCGATGATATTGGTCTGGATGCCTACGTAGCAGGAAAATTCCATACATGGAATGCCCCAGCTGCTAGCCATGCAAATATCACCTTTGATGTAGGGGCTAGGTTGGATCTAGTCGGCTTTCTCATCGGGGTTGAATATGCACTGCCCTTTGCAGTACCAATAGAAGCATCAAGAGGGATTGTAGTCAGTGATAATTTTTGGCAGAACTCGTTACTGTTTAGCCTGGGCTATAAAATCAAGATCGACTTATAGCTATTACGTAATGTTAATCACGATTTTTACGATAGACTAAAGGAATTAAAATAAACATTTTTTTTATCCCAACAAATATGATTTTTGTACGGTAGGCGAGGGTTACGGCGAGCTGTGAAGGCGGGTTGTGGGCCATGCTGGAGCTCGCGCCAGCAAGGATACCGGTCTGAGTAACGAAAAGAGGGTCCCGACGTTCCGAAGGCCGCATCTTCCCGGGTAAAGGTCATCTCCAGGGTAAGTCGACCCCCTCAAAGGCACTTTGACAGGGTGTAAGATATCTATTATTATATTTAGATAGAAGGGAAGTGGAGGGGTTGTCAATAAAAAATCAATCTGGAGATCTGCATGAAAGCCAGTACCATTAAGCCGTTGCCGGAAGAGGCGCGCCAAGTGCCATCTTACAATTTGGCTAAAATAGCTACCCCCTCTAAAGATAAAAGAATCACCAAAGCACATGCAAAGCCAGTTATACAAGATAATCTTCGCAAAGGTGTATTGAAACATCAAAATAAACCAAAGCTTATCCGGGGGGACTCTATCCATGAACTGCCCAAATTGCAAAATAATAGTATTCATCTAATATATATTGACCCTCCATTCAACACCGGGAAGCAAATGTCTTACAACAAGATAAAAACCATACGAGATGCTAAGGGAGATAGAGTGGGGTACAATAATGCTACCTATAGAACCGAGTTAGTAAGTGCTATCTCATATAACGACAAAATTGATAATTATGTTCCCTATATAATAGAAAGAATAAAAAAGGCCTACCCATTATTAACAAGTAGCGGGAGCCTGTTTATTCACGTCGATTACCGAGAGGTACACTACCTAAAGATTGAAATTGACAAAATATTTGGCCGAGAAAACTTTATTAACGAAATAATATGGTCCTATGACTATGGAGCACGGTCTCGAAAAAAATGGTCCTGTAAACATGATAATATTCTTTGGTATGCAGTGGATAGAAAAAATTATACCTATAATTATGACCAGATAGATAGAATCCCATATATGGCTCCAGATCTAGTAGGGCCGGAAAAGGCGCAAAGGGGCAAAACACCAACCGATGTGTGGTGGAATAGTGTAATTGGCACAAATAGCAAAGAGAGAAGAGCCGGCACCGGCTACCCTACCCAAAAGCCATTAGCAATACTTGAGCGTATCGTGTTAGTACATAGCAATGAGGGGGATACTGTACTAGATTTCTTTGCTGGAACAGGAACTGCCGGGGTTGCCGCCATAAGGCATAATCGAAAAGCGATATTGATTGACACAAACCCACAGGCAATAGAGATAGCAATTAATAGAATAGAGAATGAAGAGTGATTTTAATATATTAGCCTCTATAGCAACCAACCCACTGCACAGAAATATATTTGAAGAGAAAATTAAAAGATGGGCTGATTCTCCCTTTAAATATATCCTATCTCTATCATCGCGTCAGAAAGGAAAGATAGGAGAAGACTTGCTCAGTGAATTCTTAATACAAAAGGGCTGTCAGGTAGAGAAAACAATCAAAACAGATTACGATAGACTAATAAATGGCCATAAATGCGAAATCAAAATGTCGACTTTGTGGAAAAACGGCAGATATGTATTTCAACAAATAAGAAGTACTGAATGGGACTATCTTTTGTGTTTAGGATTATCGCCTAAAGCAGCACATTTATGGTACGCAAAGAGAGATATTATAGGTTATTTGGGCGGTCAACATACCGGGCACAGAGGGACTGATACTAGGTGGTTACATATAATGCCAGATGAGGATCCCCTTCCGGTTCCTAACTTATTTGGCGGAGAGTTGTCAAAAGGCATAAGTTCATTCTTAAAAGAGATTGGGGTTAAATAGTATATTATTCCCATACTCTTTGATCTATGTGGAGAGTAGCCGGTAAAGAATATAGAAAGTCGCTTAACATATTGGCAATAAAAAATTCAATCTAGTAATGTACACCCTCATATACATCTAATAATTAAATGGTGCTTTAAGGAGGCATAAAAAAGGCGTTTATCCTATACTTGCAAATAGAAAATAAATGGCAAGGAGGAATAAACGCCATGAAAACTATATACTATCCAGGCTGTTTTAAGAAGGCCTGGAACAACAGATATTTTGACGCTGTTGAGTACTCCCCGGAGGTGCTAGCACGCGTGAAGGGACTCAGGCATTGGGAGGAATTACGAAATGAGGGGGTTTCAGCATGCCGATCCCTAGGTTTAGTCATCGAAGCCTTCGGAGGAAGTGCTGATTATTGGTATCGCTGGAAACGAAGATTTCGTGAGTGCGGCCGTGGGGGTTTGGAATGCGCTAGCACAAGGCCACACCATGTCCGGGAAAGGACATGGGATCCGCGAATACTTACCCGTATTGTGACATTAAGAACCCACCCTGAGACCTGTCGCTGGGGCGCTTCTAAGCTTCGTGTGCAACTTCTAAGAGAGGGACGAAAGCCCCCTTCAGGTGCCACGTTAGAGCGAATGATCGCTCATTTGAAGCACACCAAGGCCATTCTCCCCCTTCCGGTGGCAAAAAAGAGGAGCAAGAGGCGTTTATCACCCTCCGGATGGCGCACACGTTTCAAAAAAGCAGTCCACGGTGCGATTTCTAGAATACAGATCGATGTGGATAGGTATCACTATCGGGGACAAACCTGGTATCATTTCTCAGCAATCCATGTGCCAACCCGCTGGGTGTGGGCAGAGAGCTATAGTCGGGCAACCGCACGCAATGCAACTGCATTTCTCTCTCATATACGCTCGAATCTGCCACCGGGAATGCCTGTAGAAACTATTCAGGTTGATGGAGGAAGTGAGTTTATGAAAGAGTTCTCTGCCTCATGCGAGGAGCATGGAATAGCACTTCTTGTGAATCATCCCCATACACCACAACAAAATTGTTTTGTGGAGCGGGTACACCGGACCTTTGACGAAGAATTGTACCAAGTCCTAGATATTCCCGATACCCTTTCTGAGATGAATGAAATGCTAGAAGAATATGTGGCATTTTATAATCATCATCGCCCACATGCCGGTATTGGCCATCGTACCCCTTGCGAACAATTAGAAGAATGGAGTATGCTTCAGGAGCCAGGTAGGGTAGCGTAGAAAATTCTTATATGTAGTGAGGGTGTACATAGTATTTCCCATCCCGCAATCTTCTGGTACAATACCCCCTGGAGGGTAGAAAAATGAATAATATGTATGAAAAAATTGAAGAGGAATCAGGTGAAGGCTTGAGTCCTGTTGAAGAGATAGACGATTGGGAGTTGCCGCCGCGACAAGATCAATGCGCCTGCGATGAACCATGCGATACCTGTCAGTGATTAAAAATATCTATGAAGGCTAGTGATCTATTTGTAAAGTGTTTAGAGACTGAAGGGATTGAGGTCATCTTTGGCATCCCGGGTGAGGAAAATGCCGATTTTATCCTTTCACTTGCTAATTCCAAAAAGATAAAATTTGTCTTGACTCGCCATGAACAGGGGGCCGCCTTTATGGCCGAGGTTTATGGCCGCCTTACCGGTACACCGGCGGGCTGTTTGGGCACTCTTGGCCCGGGCGCCACCAACTTGGTTACCGGCGTAGCTGATTCAAACATGGATCGAGCGCCCATTTTGGCCCTCACCGGTCAGGGAGGCACCTATCGGCTCCACAAAGAGTCCCATCAGATTATGGATGTAGTAAGCATGTTCCGCCCCATCACCAAATGGAGTTCTAGTATTTATCATGCCGCATCTATTCCAGAGATTATTCGCAAGGCGGTGCGCATTGCCCGCAGTGAGAAACCGGGTGCGGTACATATTGAGCTTCCGGAGGATATCGCTAAATGTGATATTGAGGCGCAGCCCATTACCCCCCATCGCTTTCGCCGTCCGGCGCCCGATGATATTATTGTTGATAAGGCATACCAACTGCTGCAGAGAGCCAAGAGGCCGGTGATATTGGCCGGCAATGGAACCATACGCAAACGTGCCAGTAAACAGCTACGGCGCTTTTGTGAGAAGAGCGGGATTGGGGTGGTCAACACCTTCATGGCCAAAGGGGCGGTAGATATGGATGCCCCCTATTGCCTCTACACCGTCGGTCTCAGTGCCAAGGACTGGCCCTCATTGGCTATTGAAGATGCTGACCTGATTATCACCATCGGTTATGATATGGTAGAGTATCATCCCCGTCTGTGGAATCCTCAGACCAACAATTGCATTCTGCATATTGATTTTGCTCCAGCCGAGATAGATAACAATTACCACCCTGAGATAGAGCTAATAGGAGACTTGGCACATACCCTCTGGATGCTGAATGAGCGCCAAGAGCGCACTCCACTACCCAAATATGACCTCTCGCTACAGCACCGAGTACGCGCCAAAATGGGAGAGGATCTGGCAGAATATGCTACCCACAATGGCTCTGGTCCGCAACTACCGCAGAAAATATTATGGGATGTGCGGCAAGTTATGGGTGCCGAGGATATTCTGCTTTCTGATGTGGGCGCCCATAAGATGTGGATTGCCCGTCATTATCAATGCCATGTTCCCAATACTTGTTTGATACCTAATGGCTTTTGCTCAATGGGCTTTGCATTACCGGGACTAATTGGCGCCGCCTTTGCTGCGCCAGAGCGCAAGGTATTAGGTATTAGTGGCGATGGCGGTTTTTTGATGAATGTTCAGGAGATGGAGACCGCCGCCCGCCTGAATCTTAAGATAACTCTTATGGTCTGGCAAGACCATCAGTTTGGGCTTATTGCCTGGAAGCAGATGAATCAATTTGGCACCCATACCGATCTCGCCTTTTCCAATCCTCATTGGGAGCAGTTGGCACAGGCCTTTGGTTGGAATTGCCATACTGTAGAGAAGAGCGCACATATACAGCAAACACTACGTCAGGCCCTCAATGAGGAGGGGCCCAGCTTAATGGTGGTACCGGTTGACTATAGCCAAAACATGGAGCTTACCAAACGGCTTGGTGAAATCACCTGCGATATATAGCCCGGTAATATATAGCGCCACCCAGCAAGCTCTATCTCCCAGCCTTCGTGCCCTCAATTAATAGGTCGCAGATATATATCTGGCGCGGGAAATTGCCTACCTTCATTGCCAGATATTAACCGCGCCCCACGACAGGGTCCGCCGGCATTATTATTTCTAGTATGGATGTAGTGCTGGGTTATTAGGAGGCGGTAGCCGGGCGCGGAAATTCGATAATGAATATGCGGAGGGCGCGATCCATAGTTGCTGGGCACTACGGTATTAAATGAGAAATTGCCTGCGGCATCGCTTAGTACTGTGCCGCGCATATCTAGTTGGCTGTCGAGGTATCCAGTGCGACGTCCATTACCCTCGGGGTAGTATCGTCCCTCTCCATCGGTCTGCCACACCTCAATACGAGCGGCTACTCCGTTACGGCTGGTAGCAGAGAGTATTCGGCCCTTCACCAATAGTGGCTCTCCCGGCTTCCCAAAGCGATTGAGGTTCTCTAGCACCGGCATACCCGATACATAGTAGGGACCTAGCGCATCGGAAACGGTGGGGATACACTCCTCGGCATAAATATGGGCTAGGCCCCCTATCAGCAAAGCAGTTAGTATTGCGCCTTTGATAATACTGTTTTTCATACCCTCTATGCTCTATCCCCGTAAAATATACCGCAAGTATAGAGCAATTTTTGATCCAACGCTAGCCCTATTGGGTGGTACTCATTTTTCTCTACAATTAGATATTCAAAGGGCTTATTGACCTTCAAAAAAGTTAGTTATCTGGAGATATAAAATAGACCGGTACAAGTGGTAAGAGACTCTTCCCCTTATCTGATAGATTGTTGTAATGTCTTTCTAAGATATCCAAAAGCTTATCCAGATCCACCAGCTCAATATTTGGAGATTGGCCTCTGGCATTTTCTCTTGCATCTCTAGTAAACCCACTGCTAGTAACCACCATGCCGGTAGATGTTTGCTGAACAATGCTACCGCGCAATTTACTTACATCTTCTGATGTAACTTTTCTCCCAGAATTACAATAATGTTTTACCTGTACACAGAGGCGCGGTTGCTGAGCGCCTAATGTGTCGCGAGTAGCTACAATATCAACCCCTTTATCACTTTCACCACGGGAAGCAATGTATTGCACATGCCATCCAGTTGATTCAATAATAGCAGCAACAATATTTTGAAAATCATAGGGGTCCATTTTACCTATTCTGTTTTCGATCCCCTTTTTGGCATTTAATCGAGCATCCTCTAGCACACTAGGCGCATCATAAAGATTGTCAAGATTTTCGATAGATTCTAAATCTTCAGTAGGAATAGGTTGAGCGCTACTCTCTCTGTCATTAGCCCATTTTTGATATGCTTCACGAACAAAGTTAAATAATGAATCGGGGGTAGGGGTTTCTTCAATATAGCTCCGCCCCTGCTCGGTTATCCACCATTGGCCATTCTTGCGATGGGCAAGACCAACTTTTGCTAAGGAAATAAAATTGTATGAAAGACTAATAGCCCATCTTATTTGCCCGCTTTGGTTTTCAGTATAATCAACCTCTTGTAGACGGTTTTCTTGTTTTAATAACTCTTCGGTTTTGTCTAACGCCTCTTGCTTAGAGAGCGGGTCATCTTCTCTGTTATCCTTAAGAGCACGCATTAGAGCATGCATAGAATATTTAGCGTGAAGTTGTTTCTGGTTACTATCTTTCATTTCGTCCTCTTATTTCATTTTTCACTTTCTAAATTAACTACTTACTGCCCAACCGTCGGCGATAAGTTCGTCAATATTTTTATACTGATCCATCACAACGTCACTATCTAGGTTATAAATGGCAAAATTGTAATTAATCGCGCCATTGATGGTAATGTAGCCAAACCGCCCATCTAGATGTTGCATCACGCACCCTTTGCTAGTACGTTCGTCCCCTAAACAAAAAGCAGCGGTATCTACACGCTCTAATACATCGCGCGTCATATTGATACGACGAGGCGGCCATTTGTCTAATGACCAACTCATTCCGGTAAATAGCGAACCGGGTTTCGCTCCATTTTAAACCCTTCTGGCAGGCACTTGCCCTTATATTTGTCCATTATCTCTTTGTCAGCCACTTGGCCTACAAATCCGTATCGTCCTTCTGGATATTCTGGCCTATTAGGAAAATTGTCTTCCGTCGCTGGTAGCCATTCAATTGGCCTAAATACACCTACACATCTCTCTCTGTACATTGCCAATACATATTGAGCTTGCTCAGCTTTTTCTTTGTTAACGTGCCAAGCGAAGCGAACTGCTTCGTAAGTTTCTTGTTCTTCATAGGTATTGTTAATATTGAGAGCCAATAATTTAACGTCACGATCGATTAGTATCTCTTCTGGTGCTTCCATATATCTTGTTATAAGTTTCTGTGGTGAGGCAGGTCCTAATTTGTCAGAATGAATACCGCCTTGTATATTAGCAATGTTATATATTCCTATATAGTCTATTAGCGCCGCCTCAACATGCTGGGCCTCTTCTTTTGTATCCATTCCATGACGGTGAATAATGTACTGTGGCTCATAGTCTGCTTCTTTTATTTCTTGAATTATCTTGTTTTTGGCGTTTGTTTCATCCTTTTCATTAACATGATCGAAAAGGCGACCGGCCTGCCCCATTCCAATATAAAATGTCTCTTCATTTCTAGGGTCTATTAATCGATAAACATAATACTTTAAATCTTCTTTGATATCAGAAAATATGGTTTCACTCACTTTCATCTTTCTCTTTCCAAACAACTAATCACTGCCATAGGCCGCGCAAGTGGCGAGGCGCCAAAGATACCCACCACCCACTGAAGGGTGGGTATCTGGGCCTCTAATTGAGTAAAATTGCTCTCTTTGTGTAGGTCGCCCTCTAATTAGCGAGCACTATCTCGCAAGCGTCCCTCAACATCTGACTGCAAAGGCGAGTTAACGGTAAGATACAGCTCTAATCCTTCGGCGTATGAGATGCCGATATTTTCTATCCTATCTCGAGAGGCGGCAGCCAGTGTTCCATAATCATCGCCCCCGTCAGCCAAAAAGCTATTGGTTACCGCACTGAAGGTCTGGTCACTCAGCGCTGCGCCATTTTCATAGACAATCTCGCCGTTTATTGAGATGGTGCGTACTCGCTGACCCGCTGCAAGTCGGGAGTTGTAATCTACCTCAATTCCGGATACCTGCAAATAGTGCCCACCGGCTTCGGGCAATTCATCGACCGAATGATTGAATATCTCTGCAATCTCAGCAACCGTCAATTCCTTGACAATCGTAAGATAATTAGAGAATGGCAGAGCGGTAAGTATGTCGAATTTGGTTACATTATCACCCGGGGGTACCACCACGCTTCTGCGTATTCCGCCGCCGTTGGTAAAGGCAAAATCGACTGGCGCTCCATATATTTCTCGCGCCGCATAGAGGTAGCCATCGGTGATAGCGTTGCCCATGCTGGTTTCCTGTGTGCGTACTAGCTCGCGAGTACCATCTAATCCGCTGGCGCTTACTCCCACAACCTCCTCTTTAAACCTTTCGAGCCGCTCGGCTATCGGTTGCACAATCTCTTGTTCGACTGTCGGATCGGAATCTGCGTCAAGTGTGACCGGTACCGGACCTGATTCTTGGTAGAGTACCTCGCTGATTAGACCCTCTCTGTCAAAGGAGAGCGCCAATTTACCCACGTAGTTGTAGGACCCGTCGGTGGAGACCACCACTACCGGTTCACCACTGGCCGAAACAGTTTCAAAGGGATAGGGAGAGATAGGAGTATCAGCTACCAAGTCGCCATCGCGATTTTCTCGTACTAGATAATCATTATGATCGTTGCCAATAAGATCATCACCGCCACCAGCGACAAAAATGTCCACACCCGAAATGAGCTGTGCCAGCTCCTTCTCGCGCTCAATATTTTGCAGGTGAGTAAGTGCGATTATTACTTTGACTCCCTGCTCGGTAAGAAAATCCACTTCGCTCTGCAACGCCTCTTGCACCGGAAGAATGATAGTATCGCCCGGGCTGGATATAACTCGAATGGTTTCGGTGGTGCCGCCAACTATTCCTATAATGTTGCCGCCCTTTTTGACCTGCACCGAAGAAAAAATCTTCTTTCCCGCCTCTCGTTTCTCCAGAGAATCTGTCCGTCCTCCAAAGAAGCTTTGCAATTCTGGCTCCGAAGAGAAATCAAGATTTGAAGAGACCAAGGCGAATTCCGCCGCATCCACAAATCTCAGAAGCCCTTGGGGACCAAAATCAAATTCGTGATTGCCGATGGCACTTACCTCAACGCCTGCCAAATTCAATGCTCGCGCGTCGAATTCACCCTGCGAGGCGGCATATTCCAATCCGGCCAGAAAATTGTCTCCTGAAGAGACCACCAACGTATTGTCGGCACCGGCACTATCCCGAATCTGCTGCACCACCGCGGCAAACTGAGCCACGCTTCCCGAATAATCGTTGGCTAAAATGGCCGATTCACCGTCGCTGTTGTGCACCAAAGTCAAGGTAAAGGGGGTAGAACGCGCCGGGCATCCCACCAACAATCCTAAAGTAACTGCCAGAAACATTGTTACTGCGCAGTTTAATACTGTCATTTTTTTCATATACATTTCCTTTTTTATTATATCTTTTTTGCCAGTTTCAGGCACTGACTACCTATACTTTTTTGCATATTTTTAACTCCTTTTTGTTATAATTTTCTCATTCCTCTCATATCTCTTCGATCTCTTCGATCTCTTCGATCTCTTCGATCTCCTTCCGCCCTATATTACATTAAATTACCTCTTTTGCCAGTTTCAGGTACAAAATAATTACTTTGATGCTCATTCATTGTATGGCTGGATTTTTTTAGAATAAAAAACCGCTCAACTGGTATGTTGAGCGGTAATTATTAAATACGGTTATCTCCGGCCTTCAGGCAGCTCAGTGCCATTGCCTTTAACTACTTTTCAGCTGCTTGTGTAACGCCCGTATACAAAGCACCTGGGGTATCCACAAGACTGCCAAGATAATAATAAATGCAACTAATAGCCTGGGAGCCGATATACCTGATAAAAATACCCTCACAATATAATCGCCAACATCCATGGCAAAACGAACCACAAATCCCCCTAGTAATAGAGCTGGATTTCTGTTTATTAAACCAATTAGTAGCAACAGTGCTATCGCAAAATTACGAACCGCAATGGTGCTAAATATCAGACTTGCGCCCTCTTGACCTATTAGTTCAGGCGCCGCGCGACCACTGATGGCAAAAACGCCGAAGAACACTACCACCACAATTTGAAATATTGCATATACAATAATTAATTTTGGTATTGATACTTTTTCCATACTTTCTCCTTTCTGAAATTTTTTTAGATTATATAGCTTCTATAAGCTATACTAATCTCTATTATTCTATAGTATCAGCAATATATCTACAAGCCTAAAATCCCATTGTTTTATTGCAGAATATACCAAGATTTGATCTCTATTACAGCACCTTCCTTTTTGATAATTTTGCTCTCGACACCCAATGGATTATCAAGATCCGCTCATCTCAAAAATTTGACGAAGTTCTAGATAATCGGTCTCTAAAATGGGGCAGCCCTGGGCAATTTTTACGGCTGCATCCATATCGGTGGCCTTTATAATAACATAACCACCTACCCAATCTCCGTTGCTCTTTATCAATTCGTCCGTAACGCTATCCTTTCTGATAATTTTGCTCTCGGAACCCAATGGATTACCAGGATCCACCAAATTACCGGTGGCCCTAATTTTATCATACCACGCATTCCACACCTGTATTATGTTCTGCATGGTAGCGTCGTCGGGCATCTCATCGCTCCAGTGACCGCGCACCAATATAATATAGTTGTTCATTAATCTTTCTCCTTTTATACATTCCGTAGTATCATCAGATACTCGGACTTTCTAGCATATAGCCAAACTAAGGCAACATTTCAGCCTTAGCACCGTTATAATTACGCCTACCGTGTACCGGGGCCTTAATCAAAAGCTTCTTCCACTATTTCATTGCTGGGCCTCCTTTCGCAAAGTCTCGCGCTCCATAATATCTTGGGTATGGTATTTTATGTTGTATTCTTTAGGGGGCGGTAGCATTCGCTAGTCCTTAAAGGCCCTCCGTCGTCGCCCCCTCGCTCCAGCCCGCATGCCGCCTGCCAGCAGGCGGCACCGCTCGGCTACCGGCCAAAGGCCGGTACGGGCTTGCTCCGCATCGCCCGCCGCCTCGCTTGCGCTCTTGCGCTACCCCCAACCTAGAGTACCCTACCTATTTTTCACCAACGGCAACTCTATTTCTCTATCTATTATATACCAGTCAGTTAATTCACGCTCCATGGTCTCATGGGTATAGCGCCATATTTTGGCGTAGAGTATCAGAACCTTCCAATTATCCTGTATCTCCTTTTTATACGAGCCGTTCTTGGGATTAAGATGATTATTTTTTAGTCGAATCCACGGCGCCCGAATAACATTGCCAATATACTGGGTCTCCTCCCTATCATTTAAGATAGCATAGACGCATGGCCATTCAGCGTAGCCATCACCAGAAATTTTCTTTTCTGCTGTGTTATCTTTTATCTCTCTAACCGTAAAGAGATAACTCTTATTCCCTTTGGCATCAATGGTCTTTGCAAAGGCATTTACCTTATCAAAGGTGCGGGCCTTTATCTTTTCTATCTCTGTCATTTTTTCACTCCTTTTTCTAACCTTATTCTCTAACTCCTCCAAAATTTTTTTTAATTATCTATTTTCTATAAACTCTGCTAATCTCTATTATTCTAGGGTATCAGCAATATATTTGCAATATATTTGTAAGCTTTAAGGTCCATTGCATTATTGTAAAGAGCGGGAAACCACCACAAAGGGCTTGGTCGGCTATCATGTTACCTGGCCGGCAATGCTCCACCTATGGGCATTGTATCCCCCTCTATCAATCAGATGAGCTCTTGATCCTATTTTTTATTTGCCCTATCTGGAAACCAAATAATTTTAGCAATCTCAAATAATACCTTTTGACGTTTTTCTACATCCTTAATAGTGAAGGGTTTTTGATTTGCAGGGCAACCGAAATTCTCTGGTAGGTTTTTCCCTATCTCTCTTAGTTTGTCCAACTCACCCCTGATTCTGCGACTCTCCTTCTCCCCATACTTCCTGTCTAATTGCTCTTTACTAATCCCCAAAAGTAGGGATTTATTCCAAAAAAACTCACTTTCTCCATATTTTTTCCAGCGACCCCTGTATTCTTTATCGCTTAATTCTCTATTAACTGGCGCTTTCAGAAGTAACAGCGCTCCCAATCGATTCCTATGCTCTTCCCATTGAGCCTCATCTTCTGCTACTGGAGGTTTTTTATTTTTATCGTTGCCAGAAAGAATATGCTCAATTTGAAATCCTCTTTTACGAACCCAATCGTATAATCTTCTTCTACAATCAGGATTTAGATATCGGTCAACACGAGCCAAGAAGTACTTAGTAAAAATGCCATCTATTTGGGTATTACGGAAATATTCAAACCGAAATGGTGACTTTATATTTTGGTTGTCTTTTGCATTTCTGATAGTTTTAAGTAAATGCTCATCAAAAAATTCCTGTATTTCTGGAATTGATTTATCTCTTATTTTTAGGATAACTTCATAAGTATCGTTACTAAAATTACGACTGTCATAGACATTCTGCAAACCTAATAAAACACGAAGACGATCTAATTCTTCAGAAATAACCTTTATCTTGGTCTCTCTCTCCTTATCATGCAATGCGATGCCGGCCATGACTAGTAGAAACTGATTATTATCCATTCCTGATAGGTGATTATAAAATACTGCAGGAGTGGAATCCTCCTCTTCCCTATCTTGAATTAAATCTAGATATAACTGCACATAATAGGGAAAAATATTATCTAAAAAATCTTTTATTTCATCCTGGTCAGAAAATGGCAGGGGGTTTCCCTTCGACATAGACCGATATACACCTTTTTGATAGTCACTCTGTGCGAAGTATTCATCCCTATCATTCTGACTCTGTGAATACCGGGCGGTCAAGAAATGCTCAAAAAAGAGATCTATATCCCTTTCTCTTTTTAATAAGTCACCGATCCTTTTATCCCATTTTTCGTTATAGCCATTATCTTTGAGAATCTCTTTTTTATCAGCTATCTTACCAAGTAATTTGCCTTTGAGCACCTCATAGGGTTTCAACCTCTCGCCTCTATCATTAATTACCTCAAAAACCATAGGAACATCCTTGTAGTTATCGATTTTCAAGCTTATTAAGACAATGTTGCTTAGAAAATAGAGAGTAAATGCCTCTAGTTTATGAGGACGGGGAAGGTAGGGGTCCAATTTGCTATTAAGTGTATTGTAAATCGATATATAATTTTTCACCAAATTTGCTGGAGTAGTAGTATCATCCTGATTGGTTTGTGCATCGCATGAGTGCTCAAATATTTCACCTAATTTTTTATTGCCCCTAGTCTCATGATTAATTACAAATTTATGTGTATTTTCACTCTTCACACGAATTAGTTTTTCCAATCTATCTTTGTATTGGCTATCATGCTTATCGCTAATATGGTAAAGAGCAATCAGCATCAAAAGCAGTGTGGTTAATCTCTGTTGGCCATCAACAATATATGTATCAGTTTTTTCTTTGTTTAAAATTATAGTATTCAGGTAATACCATTGATATTCCTGCTCTATTTTTCCCTCTAAGGCTTCTCCCTTCAGACCATCGGATTCATATTTTTCTTCAAATGCATCAAAAATATCTTTTATGAGCTGGTTTACTGTATGCTCCTCCTCCCATCTATATTCACGTTGATAGAAATCAATATTATAAATGTCTAGAGCTCTATGTATTCCAAATATCTCACCTATATTTTTTGCCTGTGGTTCAACTTTAAAATCCATTTTATTCCCCTTTCTAAAAATAATTTTTAATTTTTTACATTATAAGTATATATTCACAATATGTAAAGTCCCAAAATTATACTTCCCCTTTTCTTCTAGGAGCCACCACAAAAGGTTGCGGTCGGCTACCTACGCTAGCCTCCTGGGTGTTTCCAATCTTAATGTGAATTAGAGTTTTCCTCCTATTCAGCAGCTAGGCAACGAATTAGATACTGGGAACTAACGGGAAAATAGCCTAACCTACGAAGTAGTAGTATTAAATTGAGCCAGCTATTACTTTGCCATCTGCCATAGAGAGGGCCGATTCAGCTGATTCAATTACTTTGGTATGTGGCGTGTAGATATGGTGTGTGGTATTTACAACTACCAAAATAATAAGGCAAGATGATTATCTATAGCACATGGGTATTATAGCCATAGTAATTTTTAGATTATAGCCTACCGCACTAGCGATTGGCGGGCATAACAGCGGGGCATAACAAAACACCCTATAGCTATCGCTATAGGGTGTTTCAATGCCAGCTACATTTTAATTGCTATTCTCTTTTTTGTTGAAAGCACGGTGTGCGGCGAACCCCAATCCAGTTATGATCATAAGCCCTCCACCAACCAACAACGGGATAGCGATTACCCACCAACTCCAATTTATAACACTGAGCAACCGTAGTACAAGAAAGATAACGAACAGATTTATAATGCCACTGAGCCCCACATAGGCAGATACCACTTTGCGCTCTTTGCGCCCCAGAAAAGCGTGTACCATACCTGCTAAAATCATATATGAAATCATTCCCCACAGAGGAGCGGTCACTGCCCACCAACTCCAACTGGTAACATTGGCCAATCGCAGTATGATAAAGACCACAGCTATGATAACATTAAAAATTATTGAATTACGTATATCTTTATCTTCCCGATATGCTCTTTTTGACATATATGTCTCACCTCCTTGTTAGATATATTCTTACTTAAGTATGGACCCCCACCGCAAAAGGCTGCGGTCGGCTACCCTGCGGTAGCCTCCCTTACGTTTCGCTGCAGAGTACATAAGCAATATTATACTGCTAATTGTAATAATAAACCACAACAAAAGGCCACTATTGCTTTGCGATGGGGGCGTTACTCGTGCCCTTCGAGCACTCGCTTGTGATTTCTACTTCATCTGGCTCTAAATATAATCATCCGCTATTCCTAAATAGCTAATTGCCATCGCATACAGCATATCTTTTAATTCTTCGGCAAAGATAACTTTTATGTTCCTTTCTTTTGCCTTTTCTTGCAAATCAGTGTTATCATCTCTCTTGGCTTTAGTAATAATCAGAATTTTGTCTACTAATTGCCGGTCTGCAGAATTCCAATATTCTGCCCTCTCAATTTGGCCAAGAACATCAGATTTAACGACCTCCTTGTAGTCTTTTACCTGTATTGCAATAGCATACTCCCAATCAGAAAATACACTTGGTATGGTTACCAAGATATCAGTTCCATGGTTTCTTTCACCAGCTCCCCCGGTTCTTATTACAGTGTAACTGGGAAATAATTTTTGCAGAGCTTCCGCTAAAGCCTCTTCCCACGTTTTGGCACCAAATTGGTCTTGCAGATTATCGTAAAAATCATCAGAAAATTTCGTGCTATTAAAATGCTGTTGAAATGTGTCTAAAACAGATTTAGAGATCCGCTCATTGGCGCTTGCGGGATTCTCTCTAATTTCCCTATCTTCTTGGGAAACTATTCTATCGATAATTTTACTAAGATGAGAAATGTTTGACCACCCTACTTGGATCTTTGGATATCTAAAATAGGTAGCAAGCGAATCGTTCACTAACAATGATCCAGTGTGAAATGATGTAAGAAAATCTATCGGAAACATATGTCGATGATGGCCGTCGTATATCTCCTCATCGGAAGCAAATTTATACCCAGCATCAAAGTCCTCTCTCGCTTTCAATAAGGCAATTTTACCATCGGGTAAGTAGGGAACCATAAGAATGTCTCCTTTCTTAATTGCTTCATAGGCGCTAACGACCCGTCGATGTTCTTTCTCTTTGATCTTCCATCCGGTCTCCTTTCCCTTCTGGAAATCGTCAAATTTTTTGACAAGGTTATCGTTTTCTTCACCTGGCCATCCTCGTAACCATCCTTCCTTCATCCATTCTTCAAAAAACCCGAGATTTTCGCCCCATTTCGGACCAACCTTATACCACCAATACTGTCTTTCCCTATTTTCGCTCATAATTTTTACCTCATTTACATTTTATCTACCTCTACAAAATAGATAATATATGTTCTTCCAAACTTTCAATTAGATATTTTACCTTTTCATCAAGTGTTTTTTGTCGTTCATTTTCCGGCAATTCTTTTGTTTCTATATAACAAATTTCAAACTCACCGCTCATAGCTTTAATGGGATCAAACGTCCCGCCATATGTTCTACAAGAACACACAATTGCTACACAACCTTTGTTCTTGAGCATCTCAAGACTCTTTTCCGATTCAGGGGGGGAGGTCGCCCATACTTGCAATACCAACTAGAATATCTTCCCGTGTACACCCTCATATACATCTAATAATTTATTGGTGCTTTAAGGAGGCATAAAAAAGGCGTTTATCCTATACTTGCAAATAGAAAATAAATGGCAAGGAGGAATAAACGCCATGAAAACTATATACTATCCAGGCTGTTTTAAGAAGGCCTGGAACAACAGATATTTTGACGCTGTTGAGTACTCCCCGGAGGTGCTAGCACGCGTGAAGGGACTCAGGCATTGGGAGGAATTACGAAATGAGGGGGTTTCAGCATGCCGATCCCTAGGTTTAGTCATCGAAGCCTTCGGAGGAAGTGCTGATTATTGGTATCGCTGGAAACGAAGATTTCGTGAGTGCGGCCGTGGGGGTTTGGAATGCGCTAGCACAAGGCCACACCATGTCCGGGAAAGGACATGGGATCCGCGAATACTTACCCGTATTGTGACATTAAGAACCCACCCTGAGACCTGTCGCTGGGGCGCTTCTAAGCTTCGTGTGCAACTTCTAAGAGAGGGACGAAAGCCCCCTTCAGGTGCCACGTTAGAGCGAATGATCGCTCATTTGAAGCACACCAAGGCCATTCTCCCCCTTCCGGTGGCAAAAAAGAGGAGCAAGAGGCGTTTATCACCCTCCGGATGGCGCACACGTTTCAAAAAAGCAGTCCACGGTGCGATTTCTAGAATACAGATCGATGTGGATAGGTATCACTATCGGGGACAAACCTGGTATCATTTCTCAGCAATCCATGTGCCAACCCGCTGGGTGTGGGCAGAGAGCTATAGTCGGGCAACCGCACGCAATGCAACTGCATTTCTCTCTCATATACGCTCGAATCTGCCACCGGGAATGCCTGTAGAAACTATTCAGGTTGATGGAGGAAGTGAGTTTATGAAAGAGTTCTCTGCCTCATGCGAGGAGCATGGAATAGCACTTCTTGTGAATCATCCCCATACACCACAACAAAATTGTTTTGTGGAGCGGGTACACCGGACCTTTGACGAAGAATTGTACCAAGTCCTAGATATTCCCGATACCCTTTCTGAGATGAATGAAATGCTAGAAGAATATGTGGCATTTTATAATCATCATCGCCCACATGCCGGTATTGAGTATCGTACCCCTTGCAAACAATTAGAAGAATGGAGTATGCTTCAGGAGCCAGGTAGGGTAGCGTAGAAAATTCTTATATGTAGTGAGGGTGTACACTCTCGTATATAGCAGCGAATTTCATATCCATGATCCTTTGGCTCTGTCAGAAATTCAGCACCTTTTGCTTTCCATTCTTCGTATTTTTCCAGAATATTAGCGACCCGAATGTTAAGAAATTGCTGAACTTGATTAAGCTCTTTTGGAGGGCTGAGATAGACCTCAGGTTTGTCATCGGTTGGGCCTCCCGCTACACTCACAATGATCCATGTATTGGCAAGCTTCACTATTCCTATTCCGCTCTCCCTAACTATTTTTCCACCAAAAACATGGGCATAAAAATGAATTGGCCGCTGCTTATTAATTGCTATTCTCTTCTTTGTTGGAAGCACGGTATGCGGCGTACCTCAATCCAGTTATGATCATAAGCCCTCCACCAACCAACAACGGGATAGCGATTACCCACCAATTCCAATTTATAACACTGAGCAATCGTAGTACAAAAAAGACAACAGACAGGTTTATAATACCACTGAGCCCCACACAGGCAAATATCATTCTGCGGTCTATGCGCCCCAGAAGAGCGTGTACCATTCCTGCTAAAATCAAATATGTGAATGTTCCCCACAGAGGAGCGGTTACCGCCCACCAGCTCCAACTGGTAACATTGACCAATCGCAGTATGATAAAGACCGCAGCTATGATTACACTAGAAAGTATTGATCTGCGTATATTTTTATCTTCCTGATATGCTCTTTTTGGCATTATTTCTCACCTCCTTGTTAGATATATTTTAGGAGCTGACCTACTTAAGCTAGTCTAGCCTAATTCCGGCCTCCTTTACCCAAGTATATAATGTCTTCTTAAAATTCGCAATAGGGCGATAATTGAGTCGCCAGTCGGAAGCTGTGCGCACAGCCCGACCTCAACGCGTAGCGTTGAGGGGCGTTCGTTCTAAACACTGTGGCACAACATACATCCTATGTAGTTTGTCCCACTTCAATGAGATAGCCATCGGGGTCTCGTATATAGCAGCGAATTTCATATCCATGATCCTTTGGCTCTGTCAGAAATTCAGCACCTTTTGCTTTCCATTCTTCGTATTTTTCCAGAATATTAGCGACCCGAATGTTAAGGAATTGTTGAACCTGATTAAGCTCTTTTGGAGGACTAAGATAGACCTCAGGTTTGTCATCGGTTGGGCCTCCCGCCACACTCACAATGATCCATGTATTGGCAAGCTTCACTATTCCTATTCCGCTCTCCCTAACTATTTTTCCACCAAAAACATGGGCATAAAACTGAGTTGACCGCTTAATGTCTGCAACGGTTAAAAAATGGGTCACCACAAACCCCTTGTCGGGGGCTGGATAATCTTCGGTTTTCATATTCATTTCTTTCACCTCCTTATATTTATATAAATACTGAAATTTACATTCATCACCTTTTCTAAATTGCCATCGCAGCCAAGCGGCTGCGTCAACATGATAAAAATCACAACGAAAATCCGCCATCGCTTCGCGATGGGGCGTTCCAATGTAGAGTACATTGGCAATGTTATACTACTAATTGCCAACAAGAACTAAACCGGAATATGCCTGAGTCGCCGGCCTACGGCAGGCTCCTACGGCGTATTAGTGCTATCTGCATTAGTTACTAATCGTTACAAATAGTAACAGTACCCTCAACAAAATAACACGGCACAACCTGCTTGCGCAGGTTGCTTGTGTATTTCACTGCAGAGTATATATAGTAATATTATGCTACTAATTGCCAACATAAACCAAAAGGAAAGGCCGCCATCGCTTCGCGATGGGGCGTTCCAATGTAGAGTACATTGGCAATGTTATACTACTAATTGCCAACATAAACTAAAAACGAAATATGCCTGAGTCGCCGGCCTACGGCAGGCTCCTACGGCGTATTAGTGCTATCTACATTAGTAGCTAATCGTTACAAACTACAATAATAAACCAAAACAAAATATCACGTCACAACCTGCTTGCGCAGGTTGCTTGTGTATTTCAATGTAGATTACATTAGTTGCTAATCGTTTCAAACTACAATAAATAAACCAAAACAAAATATCACGTCACAACCTGCTTGCGCAGGTTGCTTGTGTATTTCAATGTAGATTACATTAGTAGCTAATCGTTACAAACTACAACAATAAACCAAAACAAAATATCACGTCACAACCTGCTTGCGCAGGTTGCTTGTGTATTTCAATGTAGATTACATTAGTAGCTAATCGTTACAAACTACAACAATAAACCAAAACAAAATATCACGTCACAACCTGCTTGCGCAGGTTGCTTGTGTATTTCACTGTAGATTACATTAGTTGCTAATCGTTACAAACTACAACAATAAACCAAAACAAAATATCACGTCACAACCTGCTTGCGCAGGTTGCTTGTGTATTTCACTGTAGATTACATTAGTAGCTAATCGTTACAAACTACAACAATAAACCAAAACAAAATATCACGTCACAACCTGCTTGCGCAGGTTGCTTGTGTATTTCACTGTAGATTACATTAGTTGCTAATCGTTACAAACTACAACAATAAACCAAAACAAAATATCACGTCACAACCTGCTTGCGCAGGTTGCTTGTGTATTTCACTGTAGATTACATTAGTTGCTAATCGTTACAAACTACAACAATAAACCAAAACAAAATATCACGTCACAACCTGCTTGCGCAGGTTGCTTGTGTATTTCAATGTAGATTACATTAGTAGCTAATCGTTACAAACTACAACAATAAACCAAAACAAAATATGGCCAAGCCTCACGGAGAATTAGTACCGGTCGGCTAAACATGTTACCATGCGTACACCTCCGGCCTATCAACCAGATCATCTCTCTGGCTCCTTTAGTCCCCTTAAAGGGGATGGGATGACTCATCTTAGGGGGGGCTTCCCGCTTATATGCTTTCAGCGGTTATCCTTTCCGAACATAGCTACCCGGCAGATGCCGTTGGCACGACAACCGGTACACCAGAGGTTCGTCCACTTCGGTCCTCTCGTACTAGAAGAAGCTCCCTACAATCATCCAACGCCTGTGGCAGATAGAGACCGAACTGTCTCACGACGTTCTGAACCCAACTCACGTACCGCTTTCATTGGCGAACAGCCAAACCCTTGGGACCTGCTGCAGCCCCAGGATGCGATGAGTCGACATCGAGGTGCCAAACCCTGCCGTCGATATGAACTCTTGGGCAGGATAAGCCTGTTATCCCCGGAGTACCTTTTATCCGATAAGTGATGGCGCTTCCACACGCAACCACCAGATCACTAAGGCCCACTTTCGTGCCTGCTCGACTTGTAAGTCTCGCAGTCAAGCCACCATACGCCTTTACACGTCCACCCTGATTTCCATCCAGGGTAAGGTGACCATCGCGCGCCTCCGTTACTCTTTAGGAGGCGACCGCCCCAGTCAAACCGCCCACCTAACACTGTCCCGCAACCGGATAACGGTTGTGGTGAGTAATTCCATTGCATCCGAGTGGTATTTCACTAATGACTCCACGCCGGCTGACGCCCACGCTTCAACGTCTCCCACCTATGCTACACAGATACGACAGCATTACAATGCTAAGCTACAGTAAAGGTTCACGGGGTCTTCTCGTCTAACCACAGATAAGCGGTATCTTCACCGCTACTCCAATTTCACCGAGTCTCGCGTTGAGACAGTGCCCAGATCGTTACACCATTCGTGCGGGTCGGAACTTACCCGACAAGGAATTTCGCTTATTGTCTTACTCTCTACTAGAGCGGATGGCACCTTATCTGCCATCCCTGCATGTCGCCATGCAGATGGGACTATATCTTCATGGCCCCCTCTAATAGAGAGAACCATGTTTGGCGTATAGTCTCTGAGGATTCCGTTCTGGGGCATCATATGCGCCCCATTGCGGTCTTTCCTGCTGATTGTCCGCACCAAGAGGATTATTACTGTTGAGAGAGATAGCGCAAAAGTGGTGCAGACAGGAAACCCCGCCTGCTCACTCATTGCTTTCTAGGAGTAGATGTTCATAATCTGCCGTACTTCAACCGTCACGCCGCTATCAGCATTCTTAACGGTGGGTGAGTCCTGCGCAATTTTAACCGCCGCATTCATGTCGGCAGCTTGGATAATCGTATAACCGATTGCCATTTCTGAAGCGCTCATCACCGGGCCATCGCCTATTCCTTGCGCATTAACCCGCTTGGTATCTCCAAAGGGATTCCCTTTGTCAATAAGATTGCCACTCTCTTGCAGCTCAGCTAACCATTTTGTCCATTCCTCCATAATTCTCTGCATCTCCTCCGAAGAGGGAGGCTTACTAGGAGGAGCACTATGATACATAAATATAAACTTTTCCATATTATTCTCCTTTTACTACATAATCTCTCTTTTAATCCAACAGTACCTTTGGATACTCGGATTTTCCAGCATATAGCCAAATTTTACTAAGGCAGCATTACCTTGATTTTTTCTACCTTAGGACCGTTATAGTTACGGCCGCCGTTTACCGGGGCTTCGATCAAAAGCTTCTCCCACTATTTCATTGCTTTGTTTCTTTTAGCAGCGCCACGCGCCACATAATATTTTTGGTATGGTATTTTTTTTATTCATTAGGGGGCAATAGTATTTGCTAGTCCTTAAGGGCCTTCCGTCGTCGCCCCCTCGCTCCAGCCCGCATGCCGCCTGCCAGCAGGCGGCACCGCTCGGCTACCGGCCAAGGGCCGGTACGGGCTTGCTCCGCATCGCCCGCCGCCTCGCTTGCGCTCTTGCGCTACCCCTGTGCACCAGTTATGATCTGCCAATTAGCTGCAGCTTGCGCTACATGATGGCGCGCCACCATGCGAACAATAGACGCATCCACCACTATCGGTTTTCTCAATAATTTTATGACAGGATGGGCATTCTATTGAGAGCACACATTGATTAGTAGGCGCCTGCACCATGCTACGAACATGGCAGTGCGGACAGACAATCTCTACTGCCTCATGCTGCTCTTGCAAGAATATATCTCTATTACTCATGTAAATATTAACCTCCTTCACTGGCGCATTATTATTTATTGAAACATCTTTTCTGATAAATGTAGTGATAACGCCGGTCCCCCGATAGTATTAAAATCATACTGAGTAATACTCAGTTTACTTAAATGTCTACTATCAAAATAGGCGCCTGATTCAACATCACTATCATGATCAAATGCATCTCTATATGCTTCCCTATCAAAGCAGCCAGTTAAGCCGGCCCATAGAAAGCCGCCAAGCAAACCCACCCCTGTAGCAGTTCCTACAATAATCAATCTATCATAGGGACCGGGGAGTTGCGTGGTATAACTTAGTCCCAAGCTCATGCCAAATAGTGACGCCGATAACCACAGCGGAGACCAGCATCCAGCAAATTTACCTTCATGAAGGGGAAAAAGCCGTTGCCCAACTAGCATTATAATAATTAACGCTACCATTATCTTTTTCATTATATATTCCTTTCCTTATTCTTATTCTTAATTTTAACCATACCACAAATATGTATCCAATACATCAATAACCGAGGCGTGAGGGATGGAAGTGGTGGCGGGGTTTATCCCCGCCAGTCGCCGTTGCGCACGCAATGGCGACCGACAGCCACGCACAGCCCGACCCCGCGCAAGCAGGGGCACGCCCGTATCTACTACTGTATTGTTCACAAAGCAATCAAAAAGTGGGATAACCTCCTCACTTAACCTTCCGGCACCGGGCAGGTGTCAGTCCCTATACATCCCATTACTGGTTCGCAGAGACCTATGTTTTTGATAAACAGTCGCCTGGGCCTTTTCACTTCAACCCCTTACGGGGCCACACTTCTCCCGAAGTTACGTGTGTATTTTGCCGAGTTCCTTAACGCGAGTTCTCTCGGGCGCCTTAGAATACTCATCCAGCCTACCTGTGTCGGTTTTGGTACGGTCCCTCTATGATATACCTTAGAGATTATTTCTTGTCACCGTGACTCCATCTGCTTCGCTTTGCCGTAGCGCCACTCGCAATCACGACTTACCTCAGTGAGCGGATTTACCTACCCACCTCAACAGCTTATCGCTTTGACAGGGGCAACCAGCGCCCTGCCAGACTTCACCTCATGCGTCATCCCATCGAATCATAAAGGGGTGCGGGAATATTAACCCGCTTCCCATCGACTACGGCTTTCGCCCTCGTCTTAGGGGCCGACTAACCCCGGGAAGACGACCTTTACCCGGGAAACCTTCGGCTTTCGGCGTGGGGGATTCCTACCCCCATTTTCGTTACTCATGCCTGCATCCTCACTTGTGTTAACTCCAGCATACCTCACGATACACCTTCACAGTCTTCCACAACGTTCGCCTACCACGCAGAGACCATATTTAGTGGGGTACATTGAGAGACTAGCCCTCTATTATTACCCCACCAAAAATGGTCTCTGCATCCGTAGCTTCGGTACAATGTTTAGCTCCGTTAAATTGTCGGCGCATGACTACTTGACCAGTGAGCTATTACGCACTCTTTCAAGGAATGGCTGCTTCTAAGCCAACCTTCTGGCTGTTTTTGCAATCACACCACCTTTTCCACTTAACATTGTTTAGGAACCTTAGCTGACGATCTGGGCTCTTTCCCTTTCGACCATGGACCTTATCGCCCACAGTCTGACTCCTGTGGTTTACACCTACGGTATTCGGAGTTTGATTGGGTTTGGTACCTGTCTCCAGGCCCTAATCCATTCAGTGCTCTACCCCCGCAGGCTACCCCACAAGGCTAGCCCTAAAGCTATTTCGGCGAAAACCAGCTATCTCCGAGTTTGATTAGCCTTTCACTCCGATCCACAGCTCATCCCTGCCTTTTTAAACAGACTAGGGTTCGGCCCTCCACTCGGTTTTACCCCAGCTTCAGCCTGGCCATAGATAGATCACTCGGTTTCGGGTCTACCGCACATTACTATATCGCCCTATTCAGACTCGGTTTCCCTACGGCTCCGAGAATTCACTCTCTTAACCTTGCAACATACGGTAACTCGCAGGCTCATTATGCAAAAGGCACGCCGTCACCCTAAACTAATGTTTAAGGCTCCGACCGCTTGTTAGTCTACGGTTTCAGGTTCTATTTCACTCCCCTTCCGGGGTTCTTTTCATCTTTCCCTCACGGTACTAGTTCACTATCGGTAGTCATCTTGTATGTAGCCTTGGAAGGTGGTCCTCCCAGATTCAAACAGGATTTCACGTGTCCCGTCCTACTCAGGAACCGCCATACAGAGTGCATACCATGTCGAGTACGGGACTCTCACCCTCTGTGGTGGCCCTTTCCAGTAGCCTTCCTCTATAGTATGCATTGGTAACTCTGCAGAGAGTTGTACACCTCTCTTCAGGCGGCCCTACAACACCCCAACAACAACGCTGCACAGCTTCCATTGCCGGGGTTTAGGCTCTTCCCATTTCGCTCGCCGCTACTAGGGGAATCTCGGTTGATTTCTTTTCCTCTGGGTACTAAGATGGTTCAGTTCCCCAGGTATCGCCGCTACCAGCCTATATATTCAGCTGGCGCTGACCGGACAGACTCCGGCCGGGTTACCCCATTCGGTAATCCTGGGATCAAAAGATGTGTGCTCCTTCCCCAGGCTTTTCGCAGCTTACCACGACCTTCTTCGCCATATGACTCCAAGACATCCACCATAGACCTTATTTGCTTGACCATATTTTCTTGTGGTTTATTTTCTTGTAGTATCCTTCTCTTATCTTATTAAAGATCCAGCGTACGCTGGTCTAATAAAAGATCAGGCATACGATGCCAACAGCATCTGCAAAAGCCGATACATTGGAGTTGCATTATAGAGGAGCAGTATTGGTTTGTCAAGTAAAATGTCAAAAAAAGAAAAATAAAATAAAGAGACAGCTGACCCCCCCCCTCTCTCTGACAATAAATGCTAGAGAACTGCGCTCCTAGTACATTAGCTCCTCCCACGCCGTGATCATCCTGTCTCGCAATAAAGGGATAGGAGGTGCCGCCTATGGTTGTCGTGGCGACTGAAATAGCACTAGCAAGCTCCAGACTTCCGACATCGGTCACATTGTACGCACTAGTAAGTGTGCCGCCGTTGGCAATCGAAAAGACGCTCGCGCTATCATCCGGCGCATATGCAGCTTCAGTATGATCCTGCGCCTCGTCATATCTATCCGCGCATCCGTTCGAATTTCAAGGAAGAAGTCTTTCTATACATCATGCGCATCGCGTGATTCTGTTTTCGCAGGAATAGTTAGACAAAATATACGCGCTAGAGTATACTACATAAAGTGAGTAGTAAAAGTAAAATTTATATAAAAATTCCTGCCATTTCTTTATTGGCTTCGGCTGTGATGATGGTGTTTGTCATGCTGGTTTTTCCTTTTTCTAATTTAATAACGGAAACAGGAATACAATTACCGGCAGGTATTAGCATTGAACAATATATTGATTCATTGAAAACTCATTATGCTATAGATAGCATTTTCATCTTTCTCTGGTTAATAGGATGGTCTGGTGTTGTAACGTTAGTATGGAGAAACTCCAAGTTTCTTGCCGTCTTATCAATAACCTTTGCTACTCTTGGCAAACTTTTAGATTTCACAGAAAATAGTTTATTTTGGGCTATAGTTAACGATTCGTCGCAATTAATGACAGGTTGGGTTGCGGTTTGGTCTTTCATCAGTCATATCAGTTTCGCACTTCCTTTTGCTGCTGTTGTGACAGCCGCTGCAGGACTATGGTCAGATAGTCTTTTATCTAAGAGTGCTTGTATTTTGGGTATTTTGTTCATTATTCCATCTTGTGTGAGTCTTTATTTTAGTCAGTTTGGAATTATTATGGGCATATGGGCGTGGATATGGTTTATCATGACTGCAATCCTTCTTTTGAAAGAGGCTTCAGAATCTCCCCCGCCGACTACCTCCGGCCGTCTTTCCTGAAGACCGAAGTGCCCGTTGCCACACTCACAAGAGAGGCGTGCACCAGCAATGCGGGCGGCAACAGGTAGGGCCCATGTTTCAGGCTCTCATACTCATAGTTGCTCATGGCTTTAGTCCGGTCCCCTGAACCAAGCAGGAACTAGACGGTGAGCCCAGCCCCGGGTGCATACGACTATGACCGCCAGCGAGATCATGACGTTGACGTCGGAGACCCCAGGAAGCCATAGCGGAAAGCATTGGCTATGTAAAGGATGGGGTTCAACCGGTATGCGAACTTCCAGAATGACGGCAGCAGGGAGATTGAGTAGAAGACTCCATCCAGATAGGTGAGGGGAGTGAGTATGAAGGTGGGGATCAACGAGATGTTGTCGAACTTGTTGTCCAGGATTCCGTTGATGAGCCCCTCAATGTATACAGGGTGGAGGCCAGCACCGCCGTTGGCAATCGAAAAGACGCTCGCGCCAAAATCGGTTGTACTGCCTCACCGGGGTTGCTCCACCACTAGCAGTGTCTAGGGTATAGAGGGCGTTACTGTTCGTTCCCACCATATAGAGGATAGTGTCGCTGGCGCCCAAATCATATGAAAAGTACTAGCCCAACCCGGGGGCAGTGTCGGGCACTGGAACGAAGAGGCCGGTGAAATCTGGATGCGCCGCCTGATCGGCATATACCTTAATGATCCGCTGAATAACTGCAGATGGTATAGTTGTCCCGATTATGGAGAGCCCAACTGCAGTTCGAGCCATTCAGCAGCAGCCACAAATGTCAGTGGCTCATCCACAACGTCGAGGTGGCCGCTTGCGACTATGGCGATTTCAGCCTGTGGGGCGTTGGTTCCAAGCAACGACTCAAAGCGGTCAGCATAGAGTACCTCATCGGAGGCGCCGACTATCACCATGATGGGACCTGTGATCTGTGCGAGATCATCTTTGTAGTTTCGCGGAGAAATGGATTCGTTGAGTCGGTACGAGTAGCTGTCCACCTGCAGACTGTCAAGAAACTCTTCAGGTCTATTAAAAAACAACACCGGGAGATAATTCAGCCACCTCAAGCCGACCGTGTTCAGTATTCCTAACCCGGCGTAGCGGCGCACTGAAACCTGGACCCAACCGCCAGATGCCGGCCTGACCACCGGTGAACGATTTCCCAGATAGGGTGCCAGCAGAAGGTAGCCGTCAAAATTACCCTGGTTACTACCGCCGAGCCGTACTGCAAGCCCACCGCCAGAGGAATGCCCGCCAATTATAATCTTGGTACCGGGCTGACCCTGTTTCAGTGTTGCTTGAAGATCAGTTAGATCGTCTTCAAGCTGGCCTATGTAGTTAATGTCCCCGGGTTGACCATTCATGGACCGGCCATGGCCGCGCAGATCGGGAAGAATCACAGTTATACCAAGATGCTCATGCAGCGCTCTTCCCAGACCGCGAAGGTACCTACCCTCAGATCCAGAACCATGAATGAGTATAAGCTGAAGCGGACTATTGCTAGAATACTCCCGATAAAACAGGCTATCGCCAGCTCGTGTAGAATACTGCCGCTCCAGGGCGATCCCGGCGCTCGCTTGGTCGATGTTAAAGTTCTCAAATATCTGAGAGCTATCAGTCCTTGTTCTTTGTACCGGCAGCAGAGTCAGTGTAAATACGGTAACTACACTGATGACCGGCACTGAAACTATCAAAATAAATCGTTTCATTCCTAAAACCCCTTTTTGATTAGTACTTGATAGATACCTAAGGGACTATAGCCGAACCTAACCCGCATATAGTAAATAGTAACTACGCGCATACCAAGGTAGAGTATATCTTTATTGAATATTGTAAACCCTCATATACATCTAATAATTAAATGGCTCTTTAAGGAGGCATAAAAAAGGCGTTTATCCTATACTTGCAAATAGAAAATAAATGGCAAGGAGGAATAAACGCCATGAAAACTATATACTATCCAGGCTGTTTTAAGAAGGCCTGGAACAACAGATATTTTGACGCTGTTGAGTGCTCCCCGGAGGTGCTAGCACGCGTGAAGGGACTCACGCATTGGGAGGAATTACGAAATGAGGGGGTTTCAGCATGCCGATCCCTAGGTTTAGTCATCGAAGCCTTCGGAGGAAGTGCTGATTATTGGTATCGCTGGAAACGAAGATTTCGTGAGTGCGGCCGTGGGGGTTTGGAATGTCGAAGCAGAAGGCCACACCATGTCCGGGAAAGGACATGGGATCCGCGAATACTTACCCGTATTGTGACATTAAGAACCCACCCTGAGACCTGTCGCTGGGGCGCTTCTAAGCTTCGTGTGCAACTTCTAAGAGAGGGACGAAAGCCCCCTTCAGGTGCCACGTTAGAGCGAATGATCGCTCATTTGAAGCACACCAAGGCCATTCTCCCCCTTCCGGTGGCAAAAAAGAGGAGCACAAGGCGTTTATCACCCTCCGGATGGCGCACACGTTTCAAAAAAGCAGTCCACGGTGCGATTTCTAGAATACAGATCGATGTGGATAGGTATCACTATCGGGGACAAACCTGGTATCATTTCTCAGCAATCCATGTGCCAACCCGCTGGGTGTGGGCAGAGAGCTATAGTCGGGCAACCGCACGCAATGCAACTGCATTTCTCTCTCATATACGCTCGAATCTGCCACCGGGAATGCCTGTAGAAACTATTCAGGTTGATGGAGGAAGTGAGTTTATGAAAGAGTTCTCTGCCTCATGCGAGGAGCATGGAATAGCACTTCTTGTGAATCATCCCCATACACCACAACAAAATTGTTTTGTGGAGCGGGTACACCGGACCTTTGACGAAGAATTGTACCAAGTCCTAGATATTCCCGATACCCTTTCTGAGATGAATGAAATGCTAGAAGAATATGTGGCATTTTATAATCATCATCGCCCACATGCCGGTATTGGCCATCGTACCCCTTGCGAACAATTAGAAGAATGGAGTATGCTTCAGGAGCCAGGTAGGGTAGCGTAGAAAATTCTTATATGTAGTGAGGGTGTACAATATATAATGATTATCGGTGCGCAGAGTACAGATAATAGAAGAGTAAAAAACTAAAATAGTCAGCCTGACTCTATCACCGGGGGGTATAGGTTATCTATAGTTGTTTTATTACTCTGGCTATTGGGGTGCTAACTATTAATTACGGCGCGCTATCAAGAGCTCTTTAGTCTGGAGATTGGACTCAGCGAAAATTAAATTGCCCTTTTTCAGCTGTTTTTACCCTTTGAGCGCACTATGGTGCGAAATCGATGATGGCATTTAATTGCCGCGTCTTTTTCTAGATCTTAATATGAATAGATTTTTCACATTACTCATTAATGCTAAAGTTTTGCGCATAGCGGATGATAAAAGCCGCTGCCTGTGAGGCGCCATTCTCCTTTGCTAACTCACGACTAATCTCTTGGGCGCGCTGCGCAAAGCGGGGGGTATTATTGACCGCAGAAATTGCTTTCTGTAGTTTTCTTTCATTGAGTTTGCCAAAAGGTATCATGCGCGGTCCTACCCCTATTCGCTCTGCACGTACTCCCCAGAAGAAATTGTCAAAGGCACAGGGAGCAATAATTGTCGGTTTTCCTGTAATAAGTGAAGCGGCAAGGGTTGAAGCGCCACCATGGTGAATAATCATCTTCACCCTTGGAAAGAGTAGGGAATGATCACAGGTGGGCGCCAACAAAAGACGCGATGAGTACTGGCCTGGCTCAAATTGACTTCCCCCTATCATAAAAATTGCCTGCTCATTATTCTGCTTTAATACACTATCAACCATCTCAAGATGCTCCTTTTTAAGGATATTGTTCATGCTCCCAAAGCCAATATAGATAGGGGAGCCCTTACTTAAAAAACGCTCAATTTCTGTTGGCAAGGGGATAGGCTTCTCTTTGGGTAAGAGATAGCCAAAATACCATACCTTATCTTTCCAATCTGACGGGGGAGGGAGCACCTGAGGACTCAGAGAGAGAATTGTTGGAATGTAACGACCATGCATGCGGCGATAGCTAAAGTTGCGAGCCATTTTAGGAAGCGCAAATCGCTCACGAACACTGGCCGCATCAGCTCGACAGAAAGAGGCCAAGATACGATCCTCGATCCGATGGGTAAGGAGATTAAGGAATGGGAGAGTGATTCGCTGAAAGGGTTGAAAGACAGAGGGGAACTGTTTGGTGGGCGCGTAGGGAGAGGCAAAGGCATAAATAAGCGGAATCTTAAGATACTCGGCAATATGATAGGCGGGAAAAAGTGCTATAGGGCTAGAGATAATAAGGTCAGCCTCTCTACAGAATGCCAAACATTCTTCCAGCAATTGTATTGCATAGGGCCCAGCCATCTCTCGCATCTTACGATAGAGCTTAAGTACACTGCCGGCCGACATATGGATCTCCTGGCCACCGAAGTGAGCATAGATCTCCCTGAGATTAATCTTAATGGGGCGAAAGGGAACGTTATACTCCTCAATAAGGCCCGCAAAATCTTGAGTGCTGGCAATGAAGGCATTATGGCCCTCCGCAATGAGTGCATTGGCTAAGGTGACATTAAAAAAGACATCCCCGCGCAATCCTACTGCTAGTATGGTAATGTTCATGGTTTAATTCTACAGAGCATTTATATTCGGTTTAGATTGTCCTTGGCAGTTTTTAAGAAAAAACTATTTATAGTGTTTGGGTATACGCGCATCGCTCCTCCATTGCGGGTCGTGATTATTGTAATTATACTGAGCACCAATAAAGAGATAATAGAGCAGCCGTAAACCCTCTACGGGGGCAAAGATATTGTTGGCATTAAGCTGCAGTTCATTAAGACCCATGCCCAGTGTGCCTTGAAAGAGTATACGCACATCTTCAAAAACATCTATACCGAGATCAACGGTAAGGCTAAGGGTGTGTGAAAGGTCACCATCCAGGAGTGCAGTACGCTGCTGGGTATATTCCTCTCCATGCCAGGGGTTTAATGGTGATTTTGCGCCGGAAACTACATATTCGAGCGCGGCCCACAGATCTACTATCTCAAAACGATTGCGGTAATCTAACATAAAGGCCAAGTTATTTTCACCATATCGGTACCCAATATAATTATCAAAATACCAAAGAGTACGCGGATCATTGTCAGTGCCGTAACGATTAGAGGGAAAATAGGTGAAGGCGCGATAAGACAGGGGCGCTTGGTCATACTGTGCAGAGGCATAGGTATGTTTGGTGGCCCCAGCATGATAGAGGCCAAAATCGCCCACTGGAGAGCGATAGCGGATACCGGCTGACCACGCAATTTTAAGGAGACTAGTAGTAGTGATATCATCCATCTGCAATTGAAGAAGGGAATAGATCTCCTCATCATCATACTCAAAGAATATTCCAAATATAGTATTGGAGTCTGGATCGGTTTGAGAGGGGTTAAGACCGCCAGCATAGAAGAGCTCTATAAATGTGATTGGAATAGGAGCCAAGAAATAGACCGGGTTCAGATATTCTTCATGATAGACCACCATTTCCTGAAAACCAAAACGTACTATATCAAGATCAATAGCATATTCTCGATAATTGGCTCCCCTGGTAACCGGCGAAAGTACACTGGTAGGGCCATTCAATCCCAACCAATGGCTCTTTACGCTGAAAATATCGCCCTTATAGCCAAAGGCGGCATTAGGTACTGAAATATCATTCGTGTTAAAAAAGAGGGCATAGGGACTATCCACTATATCCCGATTGATATTAATCCCGGCGTGAAAATAGAGCGGTTCAATTATTGCATAAATTACACCCTCATTAAGCTCATACCAATGGTCTCCAATTCCGCCCTGAAAAGCGGCGCCTGCACCAGGTGAGGTACCAGTTTTATTCTGGTTTGTTATTCCTACCGATGCCGATAAGCCAAAAAAATCCCCCTCATGATACTCAATAAATACACCAAAATCATCGTAAAGATTATTCCACTCCACCCCATGGGTATGATCCCACACGAAGGCCGCTAACACACCAGCCTGAAAACCCTCCAGCTCCGGTGGCACCGGCACAAATCGGGATTCGTCTAATTCTTGAGCTTCTTGCGCAGAGAGTAGCGCCAAACATGATAGCGCCTGAAATATCGCCGTCATTACTAGGGACTTGAAAATACCTGTGCGTAACATGTTATAGACAATACTATACTATGACTTAATGGACAAGGGAGAAGCCATTCCTGGTATTCTTTCTTTAAGCAAGAATAACAATCTCACCTCTATTGGGGGCACATAGGTTGTTAACTATAGAATATTGAAGGGATTTCTGAACCATAGAGACACCTTGTAGGTATCTCCAACGAACTATGGTATACTAAAGGTATGTATTGGCGCGTATGCCAAAGATCCGCGCTATCTCCCTGGCGCTTTCTCTTGGTAGGGCTTATGCTACTACCGGCATCCCTGCTGAATGCTCAGCAACGTTATGAGTCAAACGCAGTTGGCAGCAGAATACGGGCACTTTCCTCTGCCACCCCTCTTAGCAGTTACCCCTATATACTAGTGGTCTCCGGCGTGCCTCCTAGGGAGCGCGAGGTTCTCTATAATTATGGAGAGGTGATGCGTGAGGTGATAAGAAGGCGAGCGGGAAATAATACTGTAGAGACCACCTATAAAAATAAGACAATAGTCTCCGAGGCACATTATGATAGAAACGGACGGTTAGTGCTAGAAAAGTGGTATGCTAATGAGGGACTCCTCTTAGAGACCTTGCGCTATGAGTATGCAATAGGTTCCAAAAAGATCTACGCCACCGATAAGGATGGCAATGAACGCTACACAGAGTTGCATACTTATGATCTACAGAACAAAATAAATGGTATTATACGCGATTATCCCGATCAGAGAAGAGAGGCGGTTTTCTTTGATTTCATTGCAGAATTATTATTGCGGGAAGAGCATATCTCGCCTGATGGTCGCTATCTAGTGCGCTATGACCGTTGGGGAAGAACCGCAGAGCGCTTCCTGGTTCAAGAAGAAGAATTGCGCTCTGCGGAGTTCCTCTTCTATCGCCAAGATGATGAGGGACGTACCCGCACTCCGTTGAGTTCCCGCCTGGCATACTATGATAGCAGTATTGTAGAGCACCGCACCTACGATAGCGTCGGACGCGAGATCACACTAGAGAAGATTCAAGATAATGCGACTATAGAGCGAGGTCGCTTTGAATACAAGAATCGTCAGCTATCGCGCTCGGTAGTATACACTACTGGCAGTAGCACCTCTCAAGAAAAAATATTTGATAGCTCTCAAGATGTAATTGAGGAGCGCTGGATCGATTCTGGAAAACTGGTACGCAAAATTGTACCCACTAGTGCTATCACCTATTATGAAGAGCGTTATAATGACGGGATACTGTTTGTTAAAATCTATTACGAAAACAATAATCGTATTCGCGAAGAGTTTATTAGTAATGGCACAATTGTACGGGTAAGAGAGTACTAACATAGTGAGAAATGGGTGGCCACTCTACATTAGTAGACGGTATCTAATCCGACATAGCTCTAGTGTATTATTGATGTTGGCCATTGCCGCCGGAGTGCTGGCATTGGTTACTGTGATATCAGTAATGAATGGTTTTCAATATAATACCATTGAGAATCTTTTGCAGGTCGACTCCTATCATTTTATTCTCAGTGATATTCCTTTCAATACCGATTATCAAGAATTGCAGCAGCGCATTGCAGCAATAGAGGGAGTGCAAAGTGTGATTCCCTTTTCGGAGATATTTACTTTAGCTCAAGCCCCCTATCGGCCGCTCATTAGCGTGAACATTCGCGCAGTGCCCACCAATGCACCGGAGATAGATAGCGGTTTTTCTCGACAGGTAGAGGTCATACAGGGCGCATTTGATCTTGCGGCGCAATCGGTAGTTATAGGAAGCGGGTTGGCGCAGAGGGCCGGTTTAGAATTGGGAGATCCTCTTATTATCTATTCGCATAGCGGCAGGCAGTTGGTATATGCCATTAGCGGTATATTTCATACTGGCTATAGCGAATTTGACAGCTCATTGCTCTTTCTCTCTCTCAAGGATAGTCAAGAACTTTTAGGAAATCGCGCAATCAATATGGGCATTAAACTTGGCTCTCCTAATAATGATCGTCGAATGGGAACATTAATCTGGAAGGTCATTGCTGATCAATCTAATATCGCCAGTGAACCAGATCTGGAACTTACCTCCTGGCGTATGCATAATCGAGCAGTATTTGCCGCGCTTCGTCTTGAGAAAACTCTGCTTATATTTACCTTAGGGGTTATTTTTCTAGTGGTAGGGGTTAATATTTACCAATCTCTGAAAAGAGAGATAATAAACAGATCGAATGAGGTGGCCATTCTTAAGGCCATAGGAGGATATGCAGCTCATGTGCGATCTATCTTCGCCTTTCAGGGACTACTAATTGGCATAATTGGCAGCACTTTGGGCATGGCCGCCGGCTTATTTATTTCTAATAATATTAATAGGCTCTTTGCCCTCACTGAACGAAGTACCCAGCTGACAATAGATGGCATCAACTGGGCGTTGCAGCGTCTCATCAGCAGTAGCGCTCTTCAGGTAAACTATATTCCCTCAATCTATTTTTTTGTTCCAGAAATACCTAATCGCATCTTGTTATATGAATGCCTTATTATATTCCTTTTTGGTGTATTAACCGCAGTATTCTCCACTGTGTTAGCCACCGTACGAATGCGCTACATTTATCCCTGTGATATTCTGAGAAGTCGCTAATGAATATCCCGAAAGAGAGCAATATTCTGCGACTTAGAGGGGTCTCTAAATCTTTTCAAAGCGGAAAGGAGACTCTAAATATTCTTAAGGGAATAGATCTTACCATGCCCAGAGGTAAAATTATGGTTATCACTGGTGAAAGCGGCGCCGGTAAGAGTACCCTGCTACATGTAATCGGAGGATTAGATACCGCCGATAATGGAGAGATATATATGAGAAATGTTGCGCTCCATACATTAAATGAGTATCAACGTACCATCTATAGAAAAAATATAGGGTATATCTTTCAATTTCATTACCTGCTGAGTGATTTTACCGCTGAAGAGAACATTGCCTTACCGGCGCAAATTATGGGCGCTAAGCGAAAAAGGGCGCTACAGTTGGCGCGCAATTTAATAAAAGCAGTACGCTTGGAGCCCCGCCGGGGACATTATCCCTATCAGTTGTCAGGCGGAGAGCGGCAGCGGGTGGCGGTGGCACGCTCACTAGTAAATAATCCAGAGCTTATTCTGGCAGACGAGCCTACCGGTAATCTTGATGAACATAACTCTCGTCTTGTGGAAAATCTGCTCTTTTACCTAGTACGCGAGAGAAGCAAGAGCTTGGTGGTGGTAACCCACGATATCACCATAGCCGCGAAGGCTGACATTCATCTTCATCTCTCTAATAGCCGATTACGCCCCTCATGAATTCAAAAAATCTTTTTTTAGTTAGCGTACGACTATTTTTTGGAAAGAGCGCTCAGCGCAAATGGCATGCTTTGGCGCCAATTATGAGCATTGCCCTCAGTGTAATCCCGATCATTGTAGTGCTCAATGTAGCCAATGGCATGATACAGGGTATCATAAATCGTTTTCTAGAGACAGCCACCTATCATATTCAGGCTCAAAGTAGGCCGATTTTCTCAGGCGATCAGCTATCCAATTTAGAGCAGGATATTGTGAAACATCCCGCAATCAACACAGTTATTCTAGAGCGGCAGGGTATTGGCTTACTTGAAGCTGGTGTAAAACGAGTAGGAGTAACTGTACGCGCTGTGCCTCATGATCTATTGGAGAAAGATGACGGCTTTCGCAGCTATTTGGAGGTGGTGAGTGGTGCCTTTGATCTCTCTCAGGCAGATCACACAGTATTGGGCGAGCATGTGGCAAAGAGCTTGGGAGTACAGAATGGCGATACAGTACAACTTATTAGTATCCAGAATATTGGAGGGCGCTCTTATCCTAGAATTACCCCAATGATGGTTACGGGAACTATTAGTACCGGGTATCGAGATCTTGATCGGCGATGGCTCTTTATCTCTCAAGCTGCCGGCCAATCATTACTGGCCGCAGAAAACTCGCGCCAAATAATCGGTGTTAAAATAGATGAACCCTATGCGCTTCCCAATGCACTGAGCCGCGCCCCAGGGCGCGAGCATGCGCTCTCAGCACTCAGACATGTTATTGAAATTGCGGGAGACCGCTTTATAGTAGCTAGCTGGTATGAGTGGCAACAGTCTCGGCTGTTTGCCTTCCGGGCAACCAAGAATATATTACTATTTATTGCCTCATTGGTTATCTGTGTAGCAATGGTGCATATTATTTCTACTCTTACCACTTTAGCAACCGAGAAACGTACCGAGATAACCATACTTAAAACATATGGCACAACCCCACAGGAGATACGCGCCATATTTGTGTTATGTGGTTTTCTAGTAGGAATAATTGCCTCAACAATTGGGATAGCCTCCGGCATGTTTATATCTACTCAAATAAATGGGATCCTTCAACAATTAGATCGGGTGATTGCCTGGTTGGAGTTGGGGACAATTATCGCTTCAGATCTATCGTTGGCAGAATTACAATCTGAGTATTATTTAGAGCATATTCCCACTACCTTGGTATTACCGGAAATTCTCGCGGTAGGGTGGGGTACAGTATTTCTGGCAATGTTGGCATCATTTTTGCCAGCTAAACGGGCGGCACAGGTGGCGCCGCTACAGGTGCTACATAGACATTAGTTATAGTGATAATGATTGGTGCCTAAGCAGTTTCCTGCTATACTAACGATCATGAATCTTCCCTTTCTACGTATGCGCAACAGCCTTCAACATTATGCGTGGGGCTCTTCGCAGGCCATACCACAGCTTTTGGGTATCGATAATTCTAGCGAGCAGCCGGTAGCCGAATGCTGGATGGGGGCCCATCCCGCAGCTCCTTCCCAGCTCTATGAGGCAGCAGCATCACCCTCAGCGGGCCGTCCCTTTGATCAATGCATTGCCGAAGCGCCACTTCGTTACCTAGGCGCGGTAAGCCAACGACGTTTCGGCAATCGTCTGCCCTTTCTCTTTAAGCTCCTCTCAGCTAATCAGGCGCTCTCTATTCAGGCCCATCCTAATCTATCTCAGGCGCAGGCGGGATATGCCCGAGAGGAGGCACAGGGTATTGATTTACACTCACCCACCCGTAGCTATAAAGATCCTTCCCATAAGCCGGAGATGGTCTATAGCCTTACCACCTACTGGGCTATGTGTGGTTTCCGTACTCTCTCAGAGATTATCAAACAGTTTTCGTTACCGCCGCTGGCGCAGCATCCAGTTATTGGCGATATATTACAGCGGCTGAATAGCCAAGATCCGACAGCGCTCTCCTATTTCTTGCGGCAGCTTTTAGAGATTAAGGGAAAGGCGCGGGAGCAGCTATTGGAGGCGGCCTCACAGCTAGTGGACGCCCATGCGCCACCGGTCAAACGTCGTGAATTAGAGCAGCATGATATAGCAGCGGCCCGCTACTGGTGGGTAGGAGAATTAATGCGGCAGTTCCCTAATGATACTGGCGCTTTGGCGCCATTCTATCTTAATGTGATTAAGCTACCGCCACAACGGGCGCTCTTTTTAGGCGCCGGCATGTTGCATGCCTATCTGCATGGCACCGCCATTGAGGTGATGGCCAACTCAGATAATGTGCTACGAGGCGGTCTTACCTCAAAACACATTAATAAAGAGGAGCTAATGCATATTTTGGATTTTTCCCCTCAGTCACCCACCTGGGTAGAGCCGCAACCAGAGGGGACACTGCAGCGTTTTCCAGTAGCTGCCGATGAGTTTGAGCTCTCCTACCTACAGCTTGAGGCAGCACCTAAGACCCTAGCGGGTCCTCCCTCGCCAAAAATAGCCCTCCTATTGGAGGGGCAGGCGCAGATTACAGCAGAAGATAGCCAGGTAACCCTGCAGAGAGGGCAGTCGCTCTTTATATTCCCCGAGATAAACACCTTAACCGCTTCAGGAAGCGGCAAGCTCTTTCTGGTAACTGTGGCTCGCCGCCTCTTTACCGTATAGTGGACGTAGAGTGTGATTCTCGGTTAATAATAATGATATAGCTATAGTGCGTATTTTTGTGGATGGCGATTCCTGTCCGGCAGATCGGCGTATATTGCTGGCCGGGGTAGTACGGCGAAGAGGCATAGCGCTCTATTTTGTGTTACAGCGCGCTATGCAGATGCGACACCCACCCTTTCCCCTAACACTCTGTAATGATGTCGATAGCTATATCCTACAGAAGGCCGGTCATGGTGACCTGGTCATTACCCGCGATCTTCCCCTAGCTGCTAAACTTGTAAATCAAGAGATAACGGTAATTGATTTCTGTGGACGGCAATTAAGCTCCCTGTATCTCAGAGAGCGTTTTGCCCGCCATGAAGATCGTCATCACCGTTCAGAGAGATCATCTCCGAAGCATCCAAAGCGCGGGACTCTGCGAAGTTGCCGCAAACAATTTGCCGATGCCCTTGAGCACTTAAGTACTGCGCGATAGAGGTAGTCTCTGGTTGTGGTTAACATTATCGGGAGAGGGAGGGGCACCGATAGCTATAAGAGAGAGCTCTCGCCTTGACTCTGTTGTATTTTGCGATAGCTACCAATATACTATAGAAATATATATGCACTGTGGAATAAGGGACATACTGGTAATGAGTGCCCTAGCAGCTCTGTTGTGTAGCGCCTGCGAACCAACACTGGCAGTTTGCAGAGCTCCTGACGGCAGCCTGGTTCGATGTGTCGATATCCCCAAGAACTACATTTGTCCTTATGGCATAGCGGTAGCTGGTGAGGCAACCGCCGATGGCCTAGTTCGATGCGCAAGTTGTGGCCCTATTGCTACCATTAATGGCATACCGAGTGAACTTGGTACCAGCTGCGAGTTAATAGCATTGGGGGCTGCCAAACGCGTGGGGACTACTGCCCAATTTGGCGGAAGCGAAAGCCAACCACGCGGCCTAGCCGCCATTGGTAATACCCTCTACATGACGGGATCAACTGAAGACTGGCTCTACACGCTCAATATCAACAACGGCACTGCTGAACGGGTAGATACTTCAGCCCTATTTGGAGTTCTTGAACAAAATCCTTACGATCTTGCTACTGTTGATAACACCCTCTATATGGTGGGATTAAGACGTGGTGGTCGTCTCTATACCCTTAATCCCACCACTGGCGCCGCCAGCCAGGTAGGCACGGTAAACATGTTCGGTGTGGGAGAAATTAGTCCTACAGGACTTTCTGCTATTGGCAACACACTTTATATGACTGGCTCATCAAAGGCAAACCTCTATACCCTCAACATTGACTCCACTGATATGACGCCCGACAGCACAGCTTCTCGGGTAGGAAATGTTGATCTGTTTGGGTTACCAATGGGGGCAAGGGAGGAAGCCCCGACCGGGTTAGCTGCCATTGGCAATACCCTCTATATGGTGGGGGAGGATACCGATGCCCTCTACATCATCAATGTCGATCCAGAAGATATGACAGCTGATGGTAGTGCTATTCGGGTAGGAAATGCTACTCGGTTTGGTCAAAATGAGGACCTGCCCCGGGGCCTTGCCGCTATTGGAGATATCCTCTATATGATCGGAGAGGGAAATAGAGCGCTCTATACACTTCGCTATGAGTAGGTCTGGCACACCCTCATATACATCTACTAATTAAATGGCTCTTTAGTGAGAGACACATGGGCTATGCCTTAGCGCCGGGCTGGATGGCTTAAAAATTCTTATAGGTAGTGAGGTGTACAAAAGCTGTAAACCCTCATATACATCTAATAATTAAATGGCTCTTTAAGGAGGCATAAAAAAGGCGTTTATCCTATACTTGCAAATAGAAAATAAATGGCAAGGAGGAATAAACGCCATGAAAACTATATACTATCCAGGCTGTTTTAAGAAGGCCTGGAACAACAGATATTTTGACGCTGTTGAGTGCTCCCCGGAGGTGCTAGCACGCGTGAAGGGACTCACGCATTGGGAGGAATTACGAAATGAGGGGGTTTCAGCATGCCGATCCCTAGGTTTAGTCATCGAAGCCTTCGGAGGAAGCACTGATTATTGGTATCGTTGGAGACGAAGATTTCGTGAGTGCGGCCATGTGGGTTTGGAATGTCGAAGCAGAAGGCCACACCATGTCCGGGAAAGGACATGGGATCCGCGAATACTTACCCGTATTGTGACATTAAGAACCCATCATGAGACCTGTCGCTGGGGCGCTTCTAAGCTTCGTGTGCAACTTCTAAGAGAGGGACGAAAGCCCCCTTCAGGTGCCACGTTAGAGCGAATGATCACTCATTTAAAGCGCACGAAAGCCATTCTCCCCCTTCCGGTGGCAAAAAAGAGGAGCAAGAGGCGTTTATCACCCTCCGGATGGCGCACACGTTTCAAAAAAGCAGTCCACGGTGCGATTTCTAGAATACAGATCGATGTGGATAGGTATCACTATCGGGGACAAACCTGGTATCACTTCTCAGCAATCCATGTGCCAACCCGCTGGGTGTGGGCTAGGAGCTATAGTCGGGCAACCGCACGCAATGCAACTGCATTTCTCTCTCATATACGCTCGAATCTGCCACCGGGAATGCCTGTAGAAACTATTCAGGTTGATGGAGGAAGTGAGTTTATGAAAGAGTTCTCTGCCTCATGCGAGGAGCATGGAATAGCACTTCTTGTGAATCATCCCCATACACCACAACAAAATTGTTTTGTGGAGCGGGTACACCGGACCTTTGATGAAGAATTGTACCAAGTCCTAGATATTCCCGATACCCTCTCTGAGATGAATGAAATGCTAGAAGAATATGTGGCATTTTATAATCATCATCGCCCACATGCCGGTATTGGCCATCGTACCCCTTGCGAACAATTAGAAGAATGGAGTATGCTTCAGGAGCCAGGTAGGGTAGCGTAGAAAATTCTTATATGTAGTGAGGGTGTACAAAAGCTTGACACATACTGTTATATCCGGTATGTTATAAATAGACTATGTATGATTTATACATACTTTATTTACCATGGCTTGAAGGCCGGCGATTAATCGCCGGCCTTCGGCTTTTTAATTGGTCATTACTTATCTAACTACTCATTCCGTAGTCAAAAGTAACCGCTATTTTCATGGCACTTTTTATTGTAGGCAGGAGCGCAGTTTTTCCGTTGCATCTATTGTCGGAGGGGGGGGTCAGGATGGCTCTTTATTTTCCTAAAAGTTGCAAAAAAAGCCTTGACGTTACTATATCCAATAGGGTATACTTATACCTATGGTAATGCACCAGTTGGCTATAGTGTGCTATGAGGAGGGAAGCTATGCTCCTCTCCCCTAGCTATAGTCGCTTAGGTATCTATCAAATAAATTATAATGGAGGTTACATTAATAATGTGTAACAATATTAAACATGCTCCTTCTCTATTTTTAGAGAGAGAGAGAGAGAGAGAGAGAGAGAGATTAAGCTCTCTTAATACTTGCCAGAGAGAGAACCATGGCTCCTCGTATTCCCCGCTTAGGGGGAGGGTGCTTGGGGGCACTCTAGGGGCGCTAGTGACATTGGCGGCCCTGGTAGTATTGGTAGCCTGTCCGGCTACCCCTAGTGGAGGGGGCGGTCCTGGTCCTGATCAGCCCTATCTCTGTGCCAATGGCACCTCGGTTGATGGCACCACTGATACGGCTGGGCAAACCCGCTGTGTAAGCTGTAATAGGGGCTATACCCTGGAAAATGATGCCTGCCGCCTTAACCGTTATGTCTGCCTTAACGGCACCCCCTCATCTCTTGATACCACTGCCGATGGTATAACCCGCTGTGTAAGCTGTAATGCGGGCTATGCCTCATTCAATGAAGTTTGCTTACCTAGCTATGTCTGCGTTAATGGCGTGGCATCTGATGAATCCGCTGATTCAGTAGGGCAAAGCCGCTGTGTAAGCTGTAGTCCTATTGCTACCCTTAATGGTACCGCAGGTAGCATCGGCAGCACCTGTCCAGCGGATGTAATGCTGGGAGAGGGCGTCCGCATAGGCGTGGCCATGCAATTTGGCGAGGGCGAAGACACTCCAAGTGGCCTAGCTGCCATCGGTGAAACCCTCTATATGATAGGACAGACGACCGATGCCCTCTATACCATCAACATTGACTCCACTGATACGACCCCCGATGGCCGGGCAATGCAGGTGGGCAGTGCGGCCGCCGGCTTTGACGTGGGCGAAACGTCACCAACCGGTCTGGCCGCCATTGGCGAAACCCTCTATATGGTGGGATTTATAAATGATGTCCTGTATACCCTCAACATTGATCCCGATGACAGCATTGCCGATGGTAGGGCAATTCGGGTGGGAAATACGCCTGCCGGCTTTGGCGTGAGCGAGCCATCACCATATGCTCTGGGAGCCATTGGCGACACCCTCTATATGGTGGGATTTTCCCAAATTCTCCTCTATACTCTAAACACTACTACCGGTGGAGCCGCCCTGGTGAGCGATACCAGTGTAAGCCAATTTGGCGTGGGCGAATTCCAACCAAGCGGCCTAGCCGCCATTGGTGACACCCTCTATATGGTGGGATTTAGCAATAGAGTCCTGTATACCATCAACATTGACTCCACTGATGTGATCCCCGATGGCCGGGCAATGCAGGTGGGCAGTGCGGCCGCCGGCTTTGGCGTAAGCGAAATACAACCAAACGGTCTGGTCGCCATTGGTGGCACCCTCTATATGGTGGGAACGAACAATGATGCCCTCTATGCGCTCCACTATCAATAGTAGATAGCCGCTAAAAGGGACAGAGATAGAGAAGCGCAATTGAGAATAGGATAGGGAGGGGGTTAAACCTCTCCCTATTTTTTGGTGTAGCCAGAGCGCATTTTTTCCGCTGTATTTTTTGTCGAAAATGGGGTCAGAATGTTTCTTTTTTTCTAATAGTCTGTATAGCTTGTCTTTTTTGCAATAGTGGGTATAATAATAATAAACAGGGCGGGGTACCATCCCACCCTGAAAGACCCCCCCGCGCCTTCTGTGAGGACATGACCCTCACAACGCGGGGGCTTTTTTGTTTTACCCTCCTACCGTATAGGGGAGCAACCCCCGTATAGAAGGGTACTCATATTTTCATTATATAATAGTTCTTAATTAAAACGCTTACATATTCTCCCCCCTTTTTTTGGATATACTACTATGTGCTATGGCTCCCCGTGTTAGCAGGGGTAGCACTGCTATAGCAACAGCGCCGATAGTGTGCCTTACTAAGGCTGGTTTTAACTTTTGATTATTGTAAGGCGCTATTTTGGTGCCACTGGAGGCACTGCTGGATCAGCACCCTTCAGGGAGAGCTCATTGCTCATCTGAGCAATGGTGTGAATAGGGAGTTTCTGAAATGAAAATAGTGTCGGGAGTGTTTGAAATCCCTCTAAGTTCTTTGTTTTTTCGAACCATAGCCCATTCCTCGCTGCACAGTTTCGAGAGTGTGAGGCCAGTTCTCTCTTTAATTTCCTTTTCCTTAAAATAACCACTTGACAGATTGGCACATCTATAGCTAGATATAATACATGGCATTTACCCTAAAGATTGGCGAGACGGCTCCTGATTTTTCATTGCCCGCTACTAATGGCCAGCGCTACAGCCTAAGCAGTTTCTCGGAGAGTCCTATGCTGGTCATATTCTTTAGTTGCAACCACTGCCCCTATGTGCGCAATTCTGACGAAACTACTCGAGAACTAGCGCTTAAGTATCAGCCGCAGGGCGTGCAATTTGTGGCCATTAACTCTAATAGTGTCACCACTCACCCAGTAGATGGCTTTGAGCAGATGCAGCAGCGCATGCAGGAGCATCAATTTCCCTGGATCTATCTGCACGATGAACAGCAAGAGGTGGCCACCCGCTATGGGGCGCTCCGCACCCCCCATTTTTATCTCTTTAATTCGGATCGCCAATTAGTCTATACTGGAAGGGCGATGGATAATCCCCGCGATCCAGCACAGGCTACCTCCTTTGATCTAGATCGGGCACTAGGAGAGCAGCTTAAGGGTCATAAAATAAGCGTACCAATTACCAATCCGGTAGGGTGCAATATCAAATGGGAGGGTAAGGATAGCCATTGGATGCCGCCCGAGGCTTGCGATTTAGTGCCAACCCCCTAGCCTACCGCCGCATATTGCTCCACTTCTTTGTACTTATTGGCGCGCTCTTGCTAGTTATAGGGATAATCTTTGGGGCTATTACCCTTCTTTTTCTCTGGCAGGCGCAGAGCACCGAGGGCCAGGTGGTGGGATTCGAGAAAGTAGAAGATGCAGCCCCCTTTTTGGCAGCCTCCCCTGAGGATTCCACCCTCTTTTATCCTATCATTGAATACCGAGATTTGAATAATCGTCGGCACCAATTTGTAGCCTCTTTTGGGGGCTATCGGCGGCGCCTTCAGGAGGGAGATCTCCTGGCAGTGCGCTTTCACCCACGAGGAATCGGTGCGCCGCGCATAGACCATTGGTGGTACATCTGGGGACGCAGCCTAATTTTAGTGGGACTGGGAGCCCTCTTTGGCCTCATTGGTCTGCTTATGCCGCACGCCTTTCAGCTCTCTCGTGAGAGTTCTCCCAATAGTCGGTCCTCTAATACATAATGGTTGGTGGCTACCTGGCGGTAGCGCGGCTCTGCCTCTCGCCAATAGCGGTTCTCTACGGTATTACTCCATCCCTCGCGGGCGGATACTGAAATTGCCTTCGGCAACTGGCCGGGACGTTTGCGGCGCTGACGGGCAGGCACCGCCGAATAGAGCTTTTCGCTATAGGGATGCCAGCGCTGGTGCAATATGCTTTGAGCTGGCGCCTCCTCTACCAGTAGTCCTCGGTGGAGCACCCCAATTCGATCGCAGAGATATCCTACCAGCGCCAGATCGTGAGAGATAAAGAGTAGCGAAAGCTTATAGCGCGCCTTGAGCTCTAAAAGCATGTTGATAATCTGGGCTTGAATTGATACATCTAATGCCGATACCACCTCGTCGCAAATAAGAAGCGTGGGGCGCTCTATCAGCGCCCGGGCAATAGCAATACGTTGCCGTTGTCCTCCTGAGAAATCATTGGGACGCCGCCACATATCGTCAGCCCGTAGGCCAACAGTATATAAAGTCTCGGCCACCTCCCCTTCGGCAACCTTGCGACCTGGCCATCCCTTTCGATAGCGATAGCCGGCGGTCAGTATCGAGAATACCGAGAGTTTAGGATTAAGTGAGTGCGCTGGATCCTGAAAGATATACTGAATATGCTGCCGTAGGGCCGCCTGGGTAAGCAGCTTGCCCTGCGAATTGCGATAGCTAATGCTCCCTCTATCTGGCTGATGTACATTAACTATCATGCGAGCCATGGTGCTCTTGCCGCTTCCCGATTCCCCTACCAGACCATAGATCTCATTGGGAGCCACCTGAAAACTCACGCCATTAATGGCATATACCCAATCCCCCACCGCAGCAAAGAGACCCGCTTTTAGTGGAAAGCGCTTAAATACCTGTTGAATCTTTAACATGCGCTCCTATTATCCCTATACCTTGCTCCCGCTGAGACGACAGCGGTGATTAGTTTTCTCCGATTGCCACGCCGGCAGGGCGCGGCGACAGAGCTCCTCTACCAAGGGACAGCGGGGAGCAAAGGGACAGCCACTATCTTGATGATAGGGGTCAGGCACCGTTCCCGGGATAGCTTGCAGGGTCTGGCGACTATGGTGTTGTCCAATAGTAATAGCTGAGCGAAGCAGCGCCGCGCTATAGGGATGATGGGGATGTTGGAAAAGCGTCTTGCAGCTGCCATACTCCAGAATTCTCCCAGCATACATGATGGCTATCTCATCGGCTATATTGCCCACTAGCGCAATGTCATGGGAGATAAAGAGTATTGCTAAGCCCCGCTCTAGCTGTAGACGGCTTAAAAGGGCAATTATTTCGGCCTGAATGGTAAGATCTAGCGCAGTGGTCGGTTCATCTGCTATTAATAGCTGAGGATCAGAGGCCAAAGCCAGTGCAATGTTAATGCGCTGTAGTTGACCGCCCGAAAATTGATGGGGATAGTTAACTATCCGCTGCTGAGGGTTAACAATACCCACCTCTCCCAAAAGCGCCAAGCTCTGATTATAGATCTCCTCTTTGCTAGCGGTGGAATTATGCGCCCGTATGGTCTCCTGAAACACCCGACTAATGGGATAGAGCGGATCAAATGAGCGCCCCGGCTCCTGAAAGATAATGGCTATCCCCTTGCCTCGCAGCTGGCGCATTTCGTCCTCATCCATGGCTAACAGTGAGTTACCCTTGTAGCATATATCGCCACCGGTAACCTGTCCGTTGCGAGGCAGGAGCCGCAGTATTGCATGGGCTGTAACACTCTTGCCAGAGCCACTTTCGCCTACCAACGCTAAAAGCTGTTGGGGATATACATCTAGAGAGAGATCGCGTACCGCATGTAAGATACCCTGCGGGGTATTGAAATCAATCGCTAGATTTTTTACGGTGAGTAGCGGAGCAGTCGCTTTACGATCAGGAGGCATAGCAGTTAGCGCTCGTACCAGTGGGGATCAAAAGCATCACGCAATGTATCTCCCATAAAGTTATAGGCTAGTGTTACCAAAAGGAGAAAGAAGCCGGGATAGAGAAACCACGGGAAATTGCGCAAATTGCTGAGGGAGGTTATCTCCCGATTGATAAGCGAGCCCCAGCTGACCGCTGGATCTACAATTCCCAACCCCAAATAGGAGAGTACCGTCTCTCCCAATATAAAGCCGGGAATACCCAAGGTAACACTGACAATTAATATACTAGAAAGCTGAGGAATAATATGTCGAAAGAGGATAGCCATGGTGGGTACCCCTTGCAGTTGCGCCGCCACAATATAATCCTCTCGCTTTATACTATGTACCAATCCACGAATGAGGCGCGCGCTGCCCGGCCACCCCACTAACGCCAAAATAGCGGTGATAATAAGAAATGATTGCCCCGAATCTAAATTGCGGGAGAGTACCGAGCGCAAAAAAAGTAACAGATAGAGACCGGGAATAAGGCTAAAAAACTCTGCTAAGCGTATTATTCCCCAGTCTACAATGCCTCCATAGTAGCCAGCCAACCCACCCAACACAATCGCAATCAATAGCGAAATCCCGATCCCGATAAAACCAATGGTTAGAGAAATGCGCGATCCATAGAGAATACGACTAAAGAGATCGCGCCCCAAATGGTCAGCCCCCAAGAGAAATACCGGGTAGGAGGAATCTGAGCTACCAGTACCAAAGAGATGTAGACGCATGGGTATAATTCCCCACATCCGATATTCGCTTCCCCGCACCAAGAGGCGAATAGGGGTATACTCATCTTTGATGCGGACATAACTCCAGTTAAGGCTATCAATCAGTGCATGGCTCTGTACCTGTGGTCGAAGCCCATATTGCGAAGAATAGAGCACCACATTTGGAGGATGATAGCTATGGTCGCGAAAGACAGTAGTGGCATGATAGGGGGAGAAAAATTCACAGAAGAGCATTGTTCCATAGAGCAATATTAATACCGCTATTGAGATACGAGCGGTGGGACGCCGCAATACCCGTGCTACAATATTCATGCCGTTTTCCGGTAGCGTATACGAGGATCGACTAATGCTAGCGCAATATCGGCCAGTGTGTAACCCACCAGCGCCAAAAAGCTAATAAACATGGTATTGGCTAATACCAGATTCACATCCTCCTGACGAAGCGCCTCATACATTAGGCGACCAATCCCCGGATAGGCAAAGATAATCTCTAATATCAACGAACCAGAAAAGAGACCGGCAAAGAGAGTGGCGCTGGAGGTAATATAGGGATTAAGGGTATTGCGAAAGGCATGCGCAAAATAGATACGTGGTTCAGCTATGCCTCGCGCGCGGAGCGCCGTAATATAGGGCTTCCCCAGCTGGTCTAACATGGTAGCTCGAATATAGCGCATGGTGCCGCCAATTCCGCCTAAGAAGGCGCCCAGAAGTGGAAGAAAAACATGATGTAGATAGCTAAAGACAAAACGACCGGGCGCCTCATGATAGGGAAAATCGGGGTAGGCGGTTACCGGAAAAAGGCCACTTAGAGCGCCTAGAAGTTGTAGGAGAATAAGCAGTAAAATGCCGGGAAAGGCATGCAAAAAGAGCGCTACCAGCGTAGCCCCCAGATCAACCGGACTACCCACCTTTGAGGAGAAATATATGCCTAAGGCAAAGGAGATAATGGTAAGAAAAAAGAGCGAGATAAGATTAAGAATAAGCGAATTTATCATGCGACTTCGGATAAGGAAGAGAATGGGAGCTCGAGAGACTAAACTTCTTCCTAGATCGCGCTCTACCAGCAGTTGTCGTAGCCACCTGGCATACTGGCGGTAAAATGGTTGATCCAATCCTAAACGGGCGCGGGCACGGGCAATCTCCTCTTCACTGATGATATTATCCTCGCCTTGATAATCGCTCTGTTGCAGAATAACACTTCGCACATAGCTATCTACCACATCGCCTGGCGAAAGTTGCATAAGTGCAAAGAGCACCAAACCGAGTAGCAGTAGCATGACGGTCATGCTCACCAACCGCCCTCCAATAAAGAAGGAAAAGGGATAGCGCTGAGGAAGATGGGAAATAAGACGAAACAATCTGTCCAGCTTCACGTTATCGTCAGTGCTATTTCAAAAAGAGGTAGTTTTGCTCTAAGCCATGTAGCGTATCATAGCGGACATTCTCCCAGTTATCTCGTACCGCCAAAAAGGAATAGGAATGCACAATATAGATCAGCGGAAGCTCTTCCAGCAGGATCTGCTGAAACTCGTCATAGATCTGCTGCGCCTGTTCTCTATCACTGGTATATTTGCCCTCATTATAGAGGGTATCTAGGCGCGCCTCCCATGAGGTATGCGGCTCCTCCTGGAGAGGGTACCAAAAGTGCAGGTTGCCACTAGAGGGCCAGACATTGGCGCCACTACTGGGCCAATAGTTAACCCCCAACCCAAAGAGTGCAGCATCCCAGTCGTAGCTATTCAGCAGTGAATCTACCATTTTTTGAAAATCAATAGGCCGCACATTCAAGGTAATACCCACCTGTGCCAACTCATCGGCAAAGACATTAGCAATATCTACTCCAACATTGTTCTCAATACCCACAATCATATCAAATTCCACATGCACCCCCTCCCGGTCACGCATAAGCCCCTCATTGTCGAGGCGAATACCCATACGGCGTAACAGGCGGGTAGCGCGCCGCGGGTCGTAGGTATACTCTAAGGTGATATCTTCATTAAAATAGGGGTTGGGGCGCGCAAAAAAATGGTGCGCCGGCTCGGCCAGCCCTCGATAAACCTGCTGCGCGACGCGCTGGCGATTAAGTAGCGAACTCATAGCCTGTCGAAAGCGTTTATCGGCAAACCAGCGTAACTTGTCTTGGGACACTATATTGGGATTTTGATTAAAGCCAATGAGCGATGATCCCAGCGTGGTGCCTCCATTATAAACGGTATAGTCAGGGTCCTCCTCTTCAATAAGTTCGGAGAGATCCTCAGGACGTACCCCATAGGAATCCTTTTGCCCCTCTTTGAATAGCAGAAACTCTGCATTGATATCGGGAACAATTTTCATGATTATACGCTCAATATAGGGATAAGAGTTATTATTTTCATCTCTATCCCAATAGTGAGGATTGCGCTCTAATACCACCCTTACACCTGGGGTATATTCCACAATATGATGGCTGCTCATCGAGGGTATACCCTGTACATCGGTATCCACCGTATTGAGGTTACGAACCCCCTCTACACCTCCCTCCTCCAATGCCGGCTGATAGACATGGCGAGGACCAAAGGTCATATTGGAGGCCAATAGCGGATTAGCAACTAGCCGCGGATAGCGAAAGCGCACCCGCTGCTCATCCAATTGATCTACCTCTATACGCTCCTCACTGCCATCAGGCATGGTAACAAATTGCGATGCGTAGCCACTGAGTTGAAATTCAGGGTTGCCTACAATTTCGTTATACCAGAAGACCACATCGGCGGCTCCTACTGGCACCCCTTCGTCCCTGCTCTCTCCGGGCCGCGTCCAGTAGAGATCATCGCGAAGGGTAAAAATGACCTCAGTAGTATCGGCCTCCTCATCATTGTCTATCTCGTAAGAGGCAATATGAGGCTCCCATTCACGGGTATGGCCATTGTAATCTACCAGAAAATCATAGAGTATCCCTATTACCGCTCGGGATGAGGGATCCTCATGGGCAATAATGCGATTAAAGGATCGGGGATCATTGTTAATGGCGGTTATCCAGGTGCCTCCTACTCGGCCGGCTACCCGTGTCACATTGCTGAGAAGCGATTCGGTTTCGGAAAAGGCTCGCTCCCGATAGCTATCTTGCAGCGCGCCTAATTCATCGCGGGAAACCTCCTCCCTTTGGCAACTGCTCAATAATAGCGCGGCGCCTACCATTACAGCTACTTTGATTGTTATCCAGAAGATAACGATGTTATATTTTCGCATAATATATAGGTTAAAACTCCTTGCCTAGATATGTCAAGTCGTCTACAATGGGGTATGTCTAAGGGCGATGCTATAGAGCTTAGCGGTACCGTACGAGAATCGCTGCCTAACACCATGTTTCGAGTGGAAATAAAGGAGGGGCATTTTGTACTGGCGCACCTCAGTGGCAAGATGCGGCGTCACTATATTCGCATAGTACCGGGCGATACCGTAAAGGTAGAGGTTTCGCCCTACGATCTCACCAGAGGGCGGATAGTCTATCGTGATTCATGAGGCAATTTAAGGATGCCAAGATGATGAAAGATAAAATAACCAATCACGAATCAGTGATAGAAAGTAATCTAAAATTAGGCTTGCTAAGTATCTTTGCTAAAGAAAAAATATCTGGGTATTCGCTATACAATCCCTTAATGAAACAGCGCAAAAAGATATCAATGCCTATTTGAGTAATATCAAGTATCCGCCATTACCAAAAGAGAAATTTGAAATAATTTATGCTGATCCATCCTGGGACTATAATGGCAAAATGCAATTTGATAAGTCGTTAGTAAAGAGAGAAAACCAAGTTACGAGAAGAACATATTTGGGGTCTGTCCCACTTAACTGATTTGTGGCCATTTCCTCCAGTATGGAGGTGCGAAAACCAAGATTGTCGTCTAGTGTTATTAAGACACTCGTTGATTATTTGGTGCTTGGCACTACTGCACATGGTACTACACAAGTATGCAGCATCAACAAAGACCGGGCAATGAAATGGTATCACCAATTTCGCACCATTTGTGAAAGAGTGCGGGGGCTCTCCATGCTTTTCTGCATGCCTATTCTGTATACAGTACTATGCTAGATCAAGTCTTTGGTGTATCGCTAATGTACACCCTCATATACATCTAATAATTAAATGGTGCTTTAAGGAGGCATAAAAAAGGCGTTTATCCTATACTTGCAAATAGAAAATAAATGGCAAGGAGGAATAAACGCCATGAAAACTATATACTATCCAGGCTGTTTTAAGAAGGCCTGGAACAACAGATATTTTGACGCTGTTGAGTACTCCCCGGAGGTGCTAGCACGCGTGAAGGGACTCAGGCATTGGGAGGAATTACGAAATGAGGGGGTTTCAGCATGCCGATCCCTAGGTTTAGTCATCGAAGCCTTCGGAGGAAGTGCTGATTATTGGTATCGCTGGAAACGAAGATTTCGTGAGTGCGGCCGTGGGGGTTTGGAATGCGCTAGCACAAGGCCACACCATGTCCGGGAAAGGACATGGGATCCGCGAATACTTACCCGTATTGTGACATTAAGAACCCACCCTGAGACCTGTCGCTGGGGCGCTTCTAAGCTTCGTGTGCAACTTCTAAGAGAGGGACGAAAGCCCCCTTCAGGTGCCACGTTAGAGCGAATGATCGCTCATTTGAAGCACACCAAGGCCATTCTCCCCCTTCCGGTGGCAAAAAAGAGGAGCAAGAGGCGTTTATCACCCTCCGGATGGCGCACACGTTTCAAAAAAGCAGTCCACGGTGCGATTTCTAGAATACAGATCGATGTGGATAGGTATCACTATCGGGGACAAACCTGGTATCATTTCTCAGCAATCCATGTGCCAACCCGCTGGGTGTGGGCAGAGAGCTATAGTCGGGCAACCGCACGCAATGCAACTGCATTTCTCTCTCATATACGCTCGAATCTGCCACCGGGAATGCCTGTAGAAACTATTCAGGTTGATGGAGGAAGTGAGTTTATGAAAGAGTTCTCTGCCTCATGCGAGGAGCATGGAATAGCACTTCTTGTGAATCATCCCCATACACCACAACAAAATTGTTTTGTGGAGCGGGTACACCGGACCTTTGACGAAGAATTGTACCAAGTCCTAGATATTCCCGATACCCTTTCTGAGATGAATGAAATGCTAGAAGAATATGTGGCATTTTATAATCATCATCGCCCACATGCCGGTATTGAGTATCGTACCCCTTGCAAACAATTAGAAGAATGGAGTATGCTTCAGGAGCCAGGTAGGGTAGCGTAGAAAATTCTTATATGTAGTGAGGGTGTACAGCTAATTGTTCAAATGAGCGATAGCGTGTAGTATGTATCTGCGCCATTTTTCTCACAAGGTGGTGCATTTCGGTTTAATTCAGGCATAAAGTATTTCGGTATTGACAGTAGTTGCTATTTCTTGTAAATTAACCATAATATATAAAATATACTAGACGATTTTAAAAGGAGTAAACGTGTATGAAACAACAAAAACGAGATAATAAGAATGGTATACGATGGCGCAGTGGGATTTTTTCCAGTGTATACCGTATTAATATTGAGAAGCGGTCCAGCTTGTTTGGGAGCGCACCGCCTCAGAGCTCTACTCTTACCTGTAGTGGGATAGCTCTGATAGGCATAGTGGCGCTGTTCTCCATCTTGCTGGTTGGATTTGTGAGTTCGGTGACGCTCTATATTCTTAATGCTGGACAGGTAGAGCAACGTGAACGGGAGTTACGTCAGGTGCGAAGTGATCTAGATGCGCTCTCAGAATCATCCAATAGAGCTGCTACCTTAACCGAAGAATTTCACGATATCTTCAACCAGACCATAGAGCTTACTAACATTGGTACTGGCTACCGCGCTCTTCCCAGCTCTGTCGCTCCCAATTCATTCGGTACCTTTGTTAATTTAGAGGCCGTAGATGCCCAACAATTCTCGGAAAGCCGCGATATCTCCTATGTTATCTCCTCTCTCTCTGATATGCTGGGACCACTCTCTAAGCTTCAAGATCTGCTAGCAGCGCAGGGAACCCTATTGGCAGATATCCCTAATTTATGGCCTATTGCTGATAATCACGGGCATGTAACCATGGAATTTGGTCCTAATCGGCATCCTCGCTCTAACCAGTGGTATCTGCATAAGGGTATTGACATTGCTGGCGCCTACGGAGCCAGTGTGTTAGCTAGCGCCAATGGGAAGGTTATTGAGGCGGGATATAACACCACCGGTTATGGTCATAATATTCTGATACGCCATAAGTATGGCTTCCGTACTCGCTATTCACATCTCAGTCGTATCTATGTTACCAAAGGACAAGAGGTGGTACAGGGAGAAGCCATTGGAGCAGTGGGAAATAGCGGGATCTCTACCGGCCCACATTTGGATTTTCAAATTATTCTAGGCACCGATGTAATTGATCCTTCACTCTTTCTTAAGATCTCTCGACGTGGATTTGCTCGCTGGTCGGGCAATAGATAGTCGCAGTAGATTGGCCGGTGACTGCTGCCCGCCCTGCAAGTTTCATAGAAAAGAGCGATTCATGCAGTGGCACCTTTAACTTACGCTCTCTTCTGCAGATTGATGGGTCATTTAAGGGCAAAATAGTAAGTGCCAACGATGTGATCATTTCTGCCGGCGCGGTGGTAGAGAGCACCATCTTTGCCCGCGCAATTGTGGTAGCTGGATCACTTAAGGGGGAGATTAACGCCACTGAGCGGGTGGTATTACTGGCTGGTTCCATAATAGAGGGTAGTATCTTTGCGCCCCGCTGTGAGGTAGAGAGGGGCTCTTTAGTAAATGCCGATATGAAAATTGCTCAATCAGTAAAAGAAAAGCTAAATGCCAAAGATTGAAACCTCCGGCTATTTTGATAATATAAGCCCCAATCGCCGAGGGCGCTCCTCTTCCTCCTCCTCTGCGCCTACGCAGCTCTCCTTTAAGGATATGCTGACTCGCGCAAAGGCGCCACTGCCTACCGAAGAGTCTACAGAGTTGCCTGATACTATCGAAGAGCTGTTAGATGTCATTCACAACCAAGGAGCGAAGCTGGCCCGGGAGCGCAGCTGGAGCGCGCTCCAGAGCTATCGCCGTCTTATACAACATTTTATTCAACAGGTGGTAGGCAATGCCATTGATATTGAGCAGCACCTTTCTGGACATGATGTAGTTAATCGCAAGCGCTTTTCCTTAGTTACTATCATTAATAAGAGGCTCAATGAGCTGGCTGAGGGTATTCAAAGCGCCCAAAGTAGCCAGTTGGAGCTATTGCATAGCACCGGTGAGATATTTGGGCTTCTAGTAGATCTACACAGCTAATTTTATCCTCCCGTTCTAGGCGCGGTACATTATCTCACCCACGCAGCTGCCTCTGAAGTGATTGAGCTATTTTTTGACGGATCTCTTCACTAATCTCTTTGGCGCGACCCTTTGGGTAGGGCGGATACATTATCTCTACCATTTCAGATTGGACTGATATCTTTTGTGAATGAGAAGATGAGGTAGCTTTTCCTAGGCGATGGCTATTACAAATAGAGACTATCACTATTGGCGCCTGCTGCTTAAGCGCCAACTGCCAAATAGCAGCATAGTGAAAGGCACCCAAGTGATTGTGCCGCGAACGAGTACCTTCCGGGAAGAGCACCGGACAGAGAAAGGACTGCGTATCGACTCGCTTAGCTAGTTCTTGCATCTTGTTCATATCGTTCCATAGCTCATTCATGCTTCGGCTTATAAATGCATGTTGTTGGATACGCATAAGTATACTCACGGCTGGAAAACCCTGACGAATAGATTGCTTAGCCACGAAACGCAGGCGATGCTGCGGAAACATAGCCCGCAGAATAAGTATGTCAAAATAGCTCTGATGATTGGAGACGATCACAAAGCTATCGGGCAGCCGCATTGCCTCGGGAATGGTGATCTGAAAGCGCGCGCCCCAGTAGCAGCTGGCTATTGCCAGAATTCTACGAGCGCCATTAAGAAAAATATCCTCTGAGCGGGTCAAAGCCCATCGATAAGAGAGGAGTAGGAGTAGCCGCATCTCAATCTCCCAACTAAATAACAACACTAATATTGCCAGATAACCCAATAGTCGCATGGCATCATAATGATATATTCTTAGGGATCTGTATAGTAAAAGCTATAACTAAAATATATAGCTAAAACATATAGCTATAGTGCCTAAATTACTCAGTAATTATTTTGCAGGTCCTCCCAACCTACATGTGCTTACATTATTGCCTTCCTATTATAGTCCGGGGATATATGCTACACTGCTATTATTTACCAGTGGGTAATAATGAGAACAACCTTCAGCCGCCCAACATAGTAAAATTAGCTATTAATCTTTTGCATACTTCAGTGGCACTTATTGTTCTCCGCTGGACAGTCTCTACTCTGCTACTTTTAATATCGCTTTTCCAGCTGGATAGCAGAATACTATTATTGGAGGTAGCTACAGATTTTTCGCAAACCTTGGGGCTGTTGTTAATCTGTATGTTCTTAACCTTTCGGATTGCCGGCGGTAAGAGCGGTTATAGAATTGCCTACATGTTATTTCTTTTTGTTATTGCAGTAGCGCAGGTGGCTACCATCTACCAAATTATAATACTCTTTGCTGGCCGGCCACAGATATATTTCTATTGGATGGCGCCCCTTCTTTTTGTAATTCGGATTGCTTTACAGAGCACAGCCTTTATTCTTCTTTTTCAAAAGGGCGCTAATCAATGGTTTGCTGAGCAGAAAAAAGATTAGTTTTTTTTAATGCGCTAGGCTCTTTCTCCCCCTCTAGTATTATGTGAGTCGATTCATAATAAAATTTTTAATGATTAATTTCAAGGAGTAACTATATGTTAAATAATTTGAATTCGGTTTTGATTGAAGGGAATCTTACTAAAGATCCCATTTTGAAAGAGACGCCCCACGGCAGCTCGGTGTGCAATATGAGCATTGCCACCAATCGTTGGTACAAGCAAAATAATGAGCAACAGCAAGAGGTTTCATACTTTGATGTAGAGGTATGGGCCAAGGTAGCTGAGCGTTGTAATGAGTACCTTAAAAAGGGCAGTGGTGTACGTGTTGTAGGGAGGCTTAAGCAAGATCGCTGGAAAGATGCTGAGGGAGCTCCCCATTCAAGGGTAAGAATTGTGGCTGAGCATGTGGAGTTTCGCCCCAGTTTTGGCAAGAAGCGAGATGGCTCATCTAAGGAGGTACACGAGCAAAAAGCGGTAGCAGTATAGCGGTTCGCGAGCCCTTCGGGGCTCGCCCTCTGCTCTAATTAATAATAGAGTATAATAATGTTGCAACAAGCAAAGCGGTGGGTATTATTATTTTAATGCTAGATGTAATGTCTAACAAATATGTATATCTCACCGCTTTATTTTTTACAATAAGTGCCTCTCTAAATATCTATTGATATCTATAAAGAGCCTTTGCGCTCTTAATTTTTGCGGGAGGGAGAATAGTTATTTAACCCATACGCTCTGCAATCTTGCGTGTGGTGCGGGCATTGCGGATAGTCATTTCTTGATAGAGTGGATTTACGGGAAGTTTCATCATAGTGCTTTTGGTAAGGGAGGCCTTGTGCACCGACCAAAAGAGTACCCCGTTGCTCCAGCTGATCTGCTCAATTTTTTCCTTAAGAGAAAACTGCTGTGCAGTGCTGCGCGCATCCAGTTTGTCACTCAAAAATAGCACATTGCTTCTCCATTGTGGATCATCCGCATGGGATGGCAGTGCCTTTACAGTGCGAAGCATCTGCCGGTGAGAACGAATAAATATCTTGCCATGATAGTCAATAGTATCTGCCAAGCAATGCGCTATTTGATAGGCTAGTAGCTTTTTGTCGGTAGGAGCAGTCTGAAAGATCACATTCCCACTTTGAATATAGGTAGAGATCGCAGTAAAGCCCATTTTTGCAAAGAGCTTGCGCAGGAGTTCCATCTTGATGATATTATTCCCTCCTACATTAATCCCTCGTAGCAGCGCTACATAGCATGTAGATGGTGAAGTCACAGAAAGCCACTCATTATGACGATATATTTGCTATTTGGTCATACGGAGAGAGGGGGATTCGAACCCCCGGTATCTTTCGACACAACGGTTTTCGAGACCGCCCGATTCAACCACTCTCGCATCTCTCCCCCTCACTATTACCATAGTATAACACAGTAATGGCGCAGCGGCACACTGCTTGGGCACCGCTCTGCACCACTGAGTAACCAAAGATTAACTTTATCTCTTTGAGGAAAGGATAAAGTTAGAGATTATCTATATTTTTATTATATGCCCAAGAGGACTCGAACCTCCGACCTTTAGGTCCGCAACCTAACGCTCTATCCAGCTGAGCTATGGGCACGCTGCTCTTTGATACTATAGCTAATTAAAAAGAATTTCTACCCCCGTACATCCTCTCTGTAAAAAAAGTTACCGGTGTCCCTTTGAAAGAAAAATGAAAATTTTACTGCTCTTCCAGGTACATTGGAGGATTATGAGTACAGCGATATTTACTATGAGTACCAAAGAGGTATCTATATGCAAAACCGGTATGAGGCTTGCAACAGTAATGACCTATTTTTAATGGAGCGACGGGCTTCGTCCTAGGATATAGGTGGAAATCTATGAGTAGCGTGTTGGGAGAGTGTCGGCATGCTATAAAGGAATAGCATGGCCATGAAGGAGGGAATATATTTATTTTCTTATGGCTGCGTGATATTTTTGTGTCTCTTTGGGGGCGTGCTCATCTTTGTTTGGCAGGGGTTAGAACATTTTTTTGTGGAGAGCACTATTATAGTATGATATACTATTTCATGTGGAATATAGATATCGTACTGCTAATGTAGCTAGAGATGGTGAGCACCTGATGGAATTATGGTGTCAGGCAGGATGGCGAGAAGAGCACTTCGATATGGAAGAGCTACTCAAACATTATATTCCCGCTGGCACTATATTCATTGCCGAGCAGCAGGGCGCTATTGCCGGAGAAGTTGGCACAATGCCAGGCAACTATCGTCATTGCCATTCAGATATACAACTCTGTGCAGTTACTAGTGTAGTAATTGCTATTGAGCAGCGCCGCCGAGCAGTGGGATCGGATCTGACCAGAAGGGCGCTTCGACAAGCGCTAGCCGAGGGCGCTGAGGTAGCGCTTCTGGGTGCATTTGATCTAGGCTACTATAACCGGCTAGGCTTTGGTAATGGCCTGCCTCATCGGATGATTATTATTGACCCGGCAGATATTATCACTAATGGAGCCCCTCCTAATCTGCGAAAATTAACCAAAACTGATGTTCCAGCCATGCATGAAGCTCGTCTGCGCCGCTACCCGGTGCACGGGGCTTGCAGCCTATATCCCAGTGGCTTTACTGCTAGCATAGCCTATGCCACCGCCCCTCACGCGCTGGCGTTAGGTATTTACCACAGAAAAAAACTAACTGCTCATCTATGGGCGGTAGTAAAGGATGATGTAACCCTTACCATTGAATGGTGGGCGGCAGACAGCCCGCAACATTGGTTGGAGCTGCTGAGAGGTGTGGCTAGCCTGCAAGATCAGGTACAGCGTATAATAATGCCCTATCCAGCGCGTATATGTCTTGAGGATCTATTAAAGAGCCCCTGTCGGCGCACTCGAGGGATGATCGGCAACGAAAACAATCCCTATCCACCTCCAGAGTATTGGCAGATTCGCATACTAGATGTAGTAAGGTGTATTCAAAAAAGCTCATTGGCGGTTGAGCAACCCTATCGCTTTAATCTACGAGTATATGGCGAGGCAATAGAGATGCCATCGAAACGTGGCGTAGTTAGCGACCCTCAGGTTTCTGAGTACAACGTAGCGTTGGGCGAACATTCAGAATGTCATGCTGGGCACAGTAAGGCTCTACCGCTATTAGAGTGCAGTATAGGTGCATTCTCCCGCCTCTGGTGTGGCGCCTATTCTGCCTCTACTCTGGTACTGAGTGATCATTTTAATGTCTCCGAGGAGAGGATGGTTGCATCTCTAGATCGCCTTTTTGCCCTTCCAACACCTATGTGTGATTGGTATTTTTAGTTTGTTATATATAGCGCATAATATAGAACGCGTGGACCGCACATAACTGCACCGCACTTCGTACAGTAGTACCAAGCACCAAGTAATTAAATGAATGTTTTAATGACAGTAGATGATAATCGCGGTTTTTGCACTTCATTACTATAGGAAATGGCCGACAATCAGTTAAGTAGGTCAGCCTATTAGAACATGTAAACGAAAAATATAATGCTCCTTCGTAAATATGATGCCTTACTATGGTATCTCTTACCGCTATTTGACAAGCGGCTGATTAACACAATTATATTGCACGTGCTCCTATATAATATGATGGATATACTATAATTATAGTATGGAACAAACGAAAGAGTTGGTACTGATAGGAGCGGGACATGCCCATCTTAAAATTATCCATAGTATTGCCGCAATACGACAGCAGGGCGGCTCGGTAACCGTCATACATCCCTCGCGCTGGCTCTACTATCCCGGTATGTTACCCGGTTATGTGGGAGATAGCTACAGTAAGGAGGCCATGCGCTTTGATATTGAGCGGATACTACAACAGCAGGGTGCCACTTATATTAAGGAGTACGCGCAGACTATTAATCACCAAGAGAAAACCATTACTTTAGCCTCTGGGAAGGTGCTAGCCTATGATCTGCTCTCTTGCAACGTAGGCAGTGTAACTCGTACCGATTGTCTACAAAAAATAGCGAGCTCCTCCATAGGTAAAACTATCTTCTTGGCAAAACCGGTTGAACAGTTTCTCTCCTTTAAGGCGCGGCTTATTAAGCTACTTGCTGCGGCGCGCTCGGCAGAGCGTAAGATACATTGTGTGGTAGTGGGAGGTGGCCCGGGCGCCCATGAATTTGCTGCTAATGCATGGTATCTAGCTCACAAAATGGGTTGCGCTTCTAAAATCGACATTCTTATTTTGCAGGGCAATGCAGGGTTGACCACACGCGGGCAACAATTTATCAAGATGGTTCGGCGCACATTGCGAGCCAAGAATATCAACTACATTGATGCATATGCTATCAAAATAGGGGCTGATGGGGTACACTGTAGTAATGGCGTATACCACCGCGCCGATATTGTCTGTGTCTCAACTGGGGTAGTTACCCCATCGCTCTTTACTAATTCGACCCTGCCTACCGACAAGAAGGGTGCCCTACGGGTTAATAAATATCTTCAATCAATAGCTGATGGCCACATCCTAGGAGGAGGCGATTGTATTGCCTTTGATCCTAGGCCGCTAGATAGAGTGGGGGTCTATGCGGTGCGTCAGATGGAGATCTTAGCCCACAATACATGGCAACTGCTCTTTCATCCCCAGTCTCTGAAGTTAAGAGCTTTTCGTCCACAGAGAAGCTATTTCTTTTCACTTAATGTGGGCGAGGGGCGTGGGGTTGCTGCTAAATGGCGGGTTAATTTTTCCGGGGGGTTAGCCTTTAGGCTTAAGGATCGCTTTGATGTGGCCTTTATGAAGAAATATCAATAATCGCACGGCGCAGTTTAGGGCTGAGAGATGTTATTGGCACGCAAAAGCTGATCTATTACTACCGTTGTGCCACTGCGCAGCGCCTCTTTAGCTGCCACAGCTACCACTATTGACCAAAATCCCTCCTGTAGGGTAGCGGAGGCGGGAGAATGCCCCTCTATATTTTCTATGAAGCTTACATGCTCAAAAAAGGTAGAACCGCTATGTCCGCTCTCTTGAATAATGGCCGGATATTCAGGTACTGAAGTACGCGAGGGCCGCGCATTAGCGCAATACATTTCAAAACCGCTTTTAAGTTTTTTACCGGGAAGATAGTCCTCGCGTTCAAAGGCGCGTATTCTTCCCTCATCTCCACAGAGAATAATCTCCTCATGAAAAAGAGGAGAGAACATACAGAGATTAAGGTTGGCCTTAATGCCGTTGGCATATTCTACATTCACAAAGGCATTATCAATAATATCCGAAGGGCGGCCGCTATACTCAAAGTCTCGAAAATTCACCGCCCGGCCGCCTATCGCTGAGACTGCCTGAGGCCTTGCGGCGGCAAAGAGATTAAAGAGGTCAAAATAGTGACAGCACTTCTCTACCAGGGTGCCACCAGAATATTCAGAAAACTTATTCCACTGCCCCACCTTATCTAGAAAAGGCAGACGATGCTCCATTACGGTAATACTCTTTATGGCTCCAATGGATTGCCTCTCTAGCGCTTCGCCTATAGCCTCTTGATAGATAGCCTTATAGCGATACTGCAGCCCTATCTGAATAGGGTGGGGATAATTGTGAGCTAACTCTACTATACGCTGCGCATCCTGTAGAGTGGTAGCCATGGGCTTCTCCAACAGAATGGGTTTGCCAGATTCTAGCGCTAGCTGCAGCAGCTCCAGATGGGTATGGTTGGGAGTAGCGATAATCAACGCATCTGCGGCGGGATCATGAATCGCCTCCTGTAGAGAATTATATTCCGGTAAGCTCTCATCAGGACGCAGCTCATTAAAAAGTCTTTGCGCCGCAGTCAAGCTCTGATGATTAGAATCATAGAGCCCCTGGATAGTAGCTCGGCCCTCCAAAAGCGTTACCCGAATATGCTCCATACCCATCATGCCAGTACCAATGATGGTGAAACGATAACGCGGCTGGGGTGCCGGCACCAGCGATCTATCTTGAGGGGCCAGATATTCTGCGCCTCTTCCCAAGAGGGCACCTCTATAATAGGAACTCTTAAACACCTACTATGAGAGTACCCCGAATAGCAGGCCAATTCAAGTCATGGGCATTACTAGAGCAGAACCAAGGGTTTCTTAATACTTGACATTTACCGCTATTTTGGATGATTATACAAAGTCAATGAATACTACTAATACAGAATTTAAGAATAGCCGGGGACTTGCCTTGGCAGCTAGATTGGATAGCCCCCCTGAGCCGCAGGGGCATGCCCTCTTTGCCCATTGCTTTACCTGCTCCAAAAATCTTACCGCGGTGCGCCGCATTGTGCATGGGCTTAATCAGCGGGGAATTGCCGTTTTTAGCTTTGATTTTACCGGTCTGGGCGCTAGCGAGGGCGCCTTTACCGATAGCGATTTCTCAGGACAGACCAGCGATGTGATTGATGCGGTGCAATTTATTCAGAAAAATTATGGGGTCTCTCCCTCTATTTTGATTGGTCATTCTCTGGGAGGAACGGCAGCGCTCTATGCTGCTCGCAATCTTCCTGATTTGAAAGGGGTGGTGACTATTGGCTCGCCCTCAGATCCGGCGCATGTAACCCATCTCTTCTGTTATAGCAATGAAGATCTAGCCGCCGGTAATTCGGTAGAGGTTGATATATCGGGGCGCCATTTTAGGATTACTAAAGAGTTTGTAGATGATCTACAGCGCTACCCACCAGCCGAGTGGCTCCATGAGATACGACAAGATGTGCTTATATTACATTCTCCGGTAGATGATATTGTAAGTATCAAGCATGCTGAGCAGATATTTCTGGGGGTTCACCACCCTAAAAGCTTTGTGAGCCTAGATAGGGCCGATCATATGATTAGTCGGCATGAGGATGCCGATTTTGTTGCCGCAATTATTAGCGGGTGGGCGGCTCGCTATATAGAGGGTAGGGACCCCCAGCAGTCAACACCACAGCCAACCCAAATATCGACGCCACAGTCAATTCAACAATCAACAGATCCTCAACGCTATGATCCTCCACTACAGAAGGATTATCAGGTGGCCACCCGGGTAGGCGAAACCTCATTTTCTACCGATGTGCAGACTGCTACCCATCATCACTATGCTGACGAGCCTCGTAACTTGGGTGGGGAGGAGCGCGGTCCTAGCCCCTTTGAGCATCTACTGGGGGCGCTAGGATCTTGCACAGTAATGACCCTGCGCCTGTATGCTCGCCGTAAAAAAATGCCACTTAAGGAGGCCCGCGCCTACCTGCGCTACCTTAAAGAGCCAGAGAAGATACGTCTACGCCTGGAGCTCTTTGGAGAGCTTACCGACCAACAGCGGCATCGGCTCTTAGAGATAGCCGGTCGCTGCCCGGTGCATCAGATCTTGAGCCGCTCTTTGGAGATTGACTCGGTGCTTATCTAAAAATTGGTAGCAGCACCAAAAGAGGCGCTAAATCAGTAGACATAGTGTAACTATGCAAAATTGGCTATAGCCTGCGCCATAACATCAAGAAAACTGCCGCCGAGCAGAATCGAACTGCTGACACGAGGATTTTCAGTCCTCTGCTCTACCAACTGAGCTACAGCGGCTAGCTACCCTTAGCCTATCTCAGATGGCTATAGATGTCAATATCCTGCACTGGTGTGGCGTGAATTGGCAGCAGGTAGGCTTAGGCCCTGTCACCTACCAGAGTGACTAGAAATATAGAGCTAATAAACGGTTTGAAACCGCTACTTGCCCTATTTTCAACGGCGATTGGCACCTCTCTGGTGTAACATGTGCCAGCGCGAGAGGTATGCTCTTGACAAGTAGGAGCCAGAAGTTAGAGCTATTTAGGCGCAATTATGACTTTCTGAGCCTCGCCGCGACGCATAAGCGCTACCCCCTGCGCTAGCTGGCTCAGCGGGAGGCGGTGGGTAATGAGTTGGGAGGGCTGCACTACCCCATTCTCTAGGATGGCAATGGTCTTTCGAAAAGGTCGTAGCCCTACAAAAACTCCATGGAGGGTAATGTCATAGCGGGTAGCGCGGTACTGCTGCAGTGTTGGTCTATCGTGGGGGCGCAGACCAAAGAGAATAATATGCCCGCTGCGCCGCACAACACTGAGCGCACTATCAATCTGATTACCCACCGCATCCACCACAATGTCGGCGCCCAACGGTACTATGGCGTGGAGCTGCTCTGCAAGGGGCGCCTGGGTTACATCAATGGTGGTAGCAATGTGATGGCTTCGACAGAAATTCAGGCGGGGCGCCGCCATATCGACAATAACAATAATACCTGCGCCCATTGCGCGGTAGAGCAGCGCAAAGAGAAGCCCCATAGGTCCCCCGCCAATGATGACTACACTCTCGCCAGCATGGAAGGGGGGGCGCTCTACCGCACCTACTACACAGGAGAGCGGCTCAAAGAATACCCCATCCTCTACCGCAACTTGGCTACCGAGTCGGTAGAGCGCCCGCTGAGGCAGCAGCATCTGCGGCGCAAAGCCGCCGTGGCGTGTGGTGCCAATGGTCTCGTAATTGGTACACTGATTGTCTAAGCCCATACGGCAATAGTCGCATGTCCCGCAGGTAAGGCGGGGCGCCACTACCACCCAATCGCCAGGCTGGAACTGAGTTACCGCCCCTCCTGTTTCGGCTACTTGACCAATGGCCTCATGGCCAATAACAATGCCTTCGCGAGCCTTGTGGGCTGGCGGTACCGCCAGAATGTTAAGGTCGGTTCCGCAGATGCCGCAGGCGGCAACCTCTACCAGCACCTCCTCATCATGTTGAATATGGGGAGGGGGGATATCTTCGTAATTGAGTACCCCATTGCCCTGGTAGACCGGCACACGCATCTGTTATGGTTTGTTACGGTAGGGTTGTTTCTTAAAATATTCCCGAATACCCTCCTGCCAACTTGGAAGGGGGCCTATGGTCATACGATAGAGGGTGCAATCTAATACTATCCGCCGCGGGCGTGCCGCCATCCGTTTTTTTGCAGCCTCGGCTGCCGGCAGTAGCTGAGGCTCTATCTTAAGTCCTGCCTGCCCCAATACTGCACGGGCAAAGGCTAGACGGGTACAGCCCTTACCTCCGGTAAAATGATAGGTACCATAACAGCCGCTATCAACTAACAGTAGCAGGGCCTGCGCTAGATGGCTACAGTAGGTTGGAGCCTCCAGCTGGTCATCGGGCATACGCACTTTTCCCTCTTCGGCCGCCTGCAGAATACGCGCCACATAGTTGGCTGGACTATGGCCAAAGAGCCACGAACTACGCACCACATAGAGTTTATGGCAAAGGTTACGAGAGAGAAGCTCGCCATAGAGCTTAGATTTTCCATATTGATTTATGGGATTAATTGGATGATGTTCGGCATAATTGTGGGTAGTCATACCATCGAAAACATAATCGGTAGAGATATAGAGTAACGTAGCATTGACGCGGGCTGCCGCCAATGCTACATTTTGGGCGCCCAGAGCATTTACCTTCCATGCCGCCTCGGGCTGCTGCTCGCAGCGATCTACATCAACCAATACTGCGCTATTAACAATAAGATCGGGCTTAATGGCGCCAATTATTTTAAGAGTGGCGGCACGCTGACTAATATCTATCTCATCAATATCCAGTGCATCTACCTGATGCATGGCAAAGCTCTTAACCAGTTCGCGACCCAGCATGCCCTGGGCACCTATTATTGCCACCCTCATAGTAGAATAATACCTTATATTAAGATTGATTGTTAATCAAGTGGTATGTATGGTGCCTGGTCTAGTCTTTAAGTGATCCGGCGGTAAGCCCACGCACAAAATAGCGTCCTGAAAATATGTAGACCAGTAGAGTAGGAAGCGCTGAGATAACCGCTCCAGCAAAATGAACATTGTATTCTTTAACGCCGGTAGAAGAGCTTACCAAATTATTAAGCGCTACCGTCATGGGCTGTGATGTGGCATCGCCAAAGGAGACGCCAAAGAGAAAATCATTCCAGATGTTGGTAAATTGCCAGATAATGGAGACCACTATTACCGGTCCGGAGTTGGGCAATATAATGCTGCGAAAAATACGAAAGAAGTGGGCACCATCCACCTCGGCAGCCCGTACTATCTCGCCGGGAAAACTACGGTAAGAATTACGGAAAAAGAGGGTGGTAAAACCGATACCATAGACAATATGCACCAGCACAATGCCGCTGGTGCTACCGGCAAGCCCCAGAAATCCTAGCACTCGGGCCATCGGTATTAATACCGTCTGAAAGGGAATAAAGCAACCAAAGAGCATTAGACCAAAGATTAAATTATCATATTTGAAGCGCCAATAGGAAAGTACATAGCCATTTAGCGAACCAAGCAGCACCGAGATTATGACCGCTGGCGCAATTATCTGAATAGAGTTCCAGAAGTAGGGGCGTAGTCCAGTAGCATCTACCCCAATTTGCGCAAAATTCCAGGCCTTTATCCAGGGAGCTGCAGTAAAGATCCGCGGTAGATTAAGCATATCGCCCTGTTGTATTTCAGTCAGCTCCTTAAAGGAATTGGTAATCATTACATAGAGTGGCAGTAAAAAAAAGAATACCGCCAGCAGCAGTATACTATATATTACTACCCGTGAGAGACGATAGCGAAGCCGCGCCTGCCGATTAAGACTATTTAGGCTAGGCATATTCTCCCCGCATCTCTCGCCGAATGTAGGGGACAATAAATATAGCAATGGCAACAAGCATAATGATGGCTGATGTAGCGCCAACCCCCATCTGATTACGGGTAAAGGTGTAGGAATACATAAAGGTGGAAGGAAGCTCGGTGGCTCGTCCCGGCCCACCATTGGTGAGAGCAATTACCAGATCATAAGACTTAATTGCCAAATGTCCCAAAATAACTATTGCAGAGAGAAAGGAGGGGCTCAGTTGTGGTATAATCACTCTCCAATAGAGAGTAAAGTTAGAGGCGCCATCCACCCGCGCAGCCTCCACGGTGGTGGTATTTATTGAGCGTAGTCCAGCTAAAAAAATAGTCATTATAAATCCGGTGGCCTGCCAGACCGCCGCAATTACCACACAAAAAATTGCCAAGTCATTAGTCTTAATCCATTCAAAACGAAAGGTGCTCCATCCCCATTTTTGCAATATAGCCTGCAACCCAATACCAGGATCCAAAAACCATTTCCACGCCGTGCCAGTCACAATAAAGGAGATAGCCATTGGATAGAGATAGATTGGGCGGATAACATTCTCTCCTGCTATATACTGATTAAGGAGGATGGCCAACATAAGACCCGCCCCAACACTAATTATCAGATAGCAGCCGCCAAAGATGCCTAAATTCTTAAGAGCGGTGATCCAGTGGGATAGACCAAAAATAGCACGGTAGTTACTAAAACCTATCCAATCAAAAATTGGAAGAATTTTAGAGGAAGTAAAAGAAAGGTAGAGGGTGAAGAGAATAAAACCGTAGACACATACCAGTATAATGAGCGCACTGGGAAAGAGGACGAAGCGGGGCGTCCATTCATGTAAAACATATGATCGATGACGACGCCCCGTTTTGGACATATCTCTTCGTCTTTTTCTGATGGATATTCCAGCTATTGCGCCGCAGTTACCGCAGAGGCTAGACTTGCTACCGCCTCGGCAGAACTCTGCTCACCATTAAAATGCGCTGTAACTACATCATAAATAGCATTCTTTACCGCAGCTGGATTGGCATGCCCATGTGCCATAGATCCATAGAGGGTACCATTACCATTGGCCTCTGCAAGATCCTGCATACCTTTTTTACCGCAGTCATCAAATTCGCTATCTGATATATCGGTTCTTGCGGGAACCGATCCCTTTACGATATTAAAGGCAATCTGGAAACTTGGAGCCATTATAGAACTGGCCAACTCATTCTGAGCATCCTTGAGCTCGTCACCTACCTCAAACATCACAAATTGATCTGCGTTAAAGGTAACTGCGCCCTGGGTACCGGGTACCCGAAAGCAGACAAAGTCCTGGTTGGGTACCTGGCCAGCAGTAATAAACTCGCCCTTGGCCCAATCGCCCATGATCTGAAAGGCAGCCTCGCCATTTATAACCATAGCCGAGGCAAGATTCCAATCGCGGCCTGAGAAGTTATCATCAACATAGCCACGCAACTGCTCCATCCGCTCAAAGGCCTGCCGCATGGTGTCGGAATTAAGCGCGCTCTGATCTAGATCAATAAATGCTCGCTTATAAAATTCAGGTCCTCCGGTAGAGAGTACCACTCCATCAAAGATGGTAGCATCTTGCCATGCCTGACCGCCATGAGCCAGCGCAACGCGCCCCGAAGCCTCTACTGCATCTAGCGCAGCAATAAACTCGTCCCAGGTTTGAGGAATAGCTATCCCCAACTCATCAAGGACCTGCTTGTTGCCCCACACCCAATTGGTAGAGTGCACATTAACAGGAGCCGCTATCCATTTGCCCTCATATTTTGAGAAATTTTTGAGCGCATCGGGTACCACAGCATCCCATCCTTCACTATCGGCCAATGTATTGAGGTCTGCTACCACTCCCAATTCGGCCCAATCTAGAATATCAAAGCCCAACATTTGAACCGCTACCGGTGGATTTCCAGCTGTAGCTCGGGCGCGCAGTACCGTCATGGCCTGCTCACCGCCGCCGCCGGCTACCGGTGAATCGGTCCAGCCAATTCCTTTGGACTCTAAGTCATCTTTCAGCACATTAAGTGCTGCAGCTTCTCCACCAGAGGTCCACCAGTGAAGAACTTCTACATTACTCGCCTCTTCTTGAGCACAAGAGATGCCTAGCACCCCTAATGCCACGAAGGTAAGCGCTAATGCAATTAGGATTAATTTTTTATTCATCCTACATATACCTCCATATAAGTATTAAAAATTTATACAAAGTTATACCCTAAAAATTTCCATTTTGTCAAGGTTTTTTTAAAATAACTTTAATTAAAACGAAATGTACCAGCTACTCTTTTAAGAATTTGAAAAGAGCGAGTCTGATAGTGGATGGTATAATCGTTAGTAAGTCCCCAGAAGATACTATGTTGCAAAGAGATAATCAAGAGCATATTGGGTATGAAGGGGCATGCGCGTTGCGTACCGAGGCCTTAAGCACGCATCATTCGTTAACTTTGGAAAGAAAGGCGAGAGAAAAAATGTACCTCAGTAGGGGTACCAATCTCGGCGCGCCTCAATGAAGCTACAAAATCGCCCATGGAACCTCTTATTAACCCGCTATTGTCTGTTGCAGAGATATATGCTATCCTCTACCACTATTATGGAACGTACTTTAGCCATACTTAAGCCGGGCATTATCGAACGTAAAATTGTAGGTGAGCTATTGGGCCGTATAGAGCGTAGCGGGCTAGATATTATTGCGCTAAAGATGGCGCGGCTTTCGGCAACACAATGTCAACAGCACTATGCCGAGCATGAGGGAAAACCCTTCTATAATGATCTAGTAGAGTATATGAGCTCAGCGCCGGTGCTGTTATGTGTTATAGAGGGAGTCAGCGCTATTGCGCATCTGCGCCGACTGTGCGGCGCCACCGATCCTCAACAATCGGCTCCGGGTAGCATACGTGGCGATTATGCATTAGAGATACAGAATAATGTTATTCATGCCTCGGACTCGGCTCAATCGGCAGCCCGAGAGATAGCACTTTTTTTTGAAAGCGCTGAAATTGTCTCCTAACTGCGCCATTTTTATGGTATCCCGTGCCAGAACTGCCTGAGGTGGAGCATAGCTGCCGGGCATTGGCGGCGGCAGGTTGCTGTGGGCTAAGACTACAGCGCATCATAGTACACAATCAATCTTCGCTGCAGGATGAAATAGATTTGGCACAAAATTTGGCGCGGGGTACACTCGCGCCACCGGCTATTAAGCAGATAGCGAGGCGGGGCAAGTGGATAATACTAAAGCTGCAGCGTGGCGCCCTGCTGGTGCATCTGGGCATGAGCGGACGGCTGTGGTTAGTAGAGACAAACCAACCGGCCAGTGGATATGAGCGGCTGGTAGCTATTCTGAGCGATAGCCGCCAACTGCGCTTCCATGACCCCCGAAAGTTTGGCAAGGTTATCTGTACTGCCCAGCCCTATAGCTACATAGGGCATCTAGGGGTAGAACCGCTAACCGACGATTTTACTGTAGCCTGGTTTACTAAGCTACTAAGGGGGCGCTCTCAGATAATTAAAGCGCTTCTCTTTAATCAGCAGCTAGTAGCGGGACTGGGCAATATCTACATTGACGAAGCGCTATGGGAGACGGCGTTACATCCCTGCCGTGCCGCCAGCTCACTCTCTAATGCTGAGGTGGCGGGACTGCATCATGCCATTGGCAAGGTATTAGAGAGAGGTATTAAAAACTGTGGTACCAGTCTGGGAAAAGGTATGCCTAATTTTGTACTACCGGGTAATAGCCAACCTACCAATCAGGAGCACCTGCAGGCCTATGGACAGGTAGATCGCCCCTGTTCACGCTGCGGCAACATTATTATTAAGATTAAAGTGCTTCAACGGGGTAGCCACATCTGTCCCCATTGCCAGAGACTTAAAAGCGCTTAAATTATTAAAAGTCATTGCAATTCATAATTTTTTGTGTATATTAATAGAGGAATGAGTGTACATAAAAATAGGCGGTGGGGGTTAACTTCACGTTATTCTATATGCACATATTCTAATTTAATATATGGAGGCTTATATGAAAAAAGCACAAACAGTAGCGCTGATTGCGATGCTACTATTATTTGGCGCGAAGAGTAGCTCTCTTCATGCACAAGAAAAAAGTCCGGTATGGTTAGGAGTACCTATATCTGTCAGCTATGAATTTCCTATGCAAGAGGTGCCAGATGTCAGTTTGGACGAGGCACAGAGAATACTCTCGCGGCTTGACCTAGATTTGGGGTTGCAGCTATTCTTCCGTCTAGGAAGCTCGGCATCCTTGGGGTTAGAGAGTGGAATCTCGGCTCCGGTTGGCTATTATGCCCTTTTGGCCACGCAGCAAGACCTGAGTGAGGTATTTGGAGTTCCCTTCCATGTACCGGCGCGCTTGGTGCTGAATTTGGGGGGAGAAGGTTTCAATGTGGATATTTTTGGCGGGGTCAATTTTAATATTGCTCCCAACGACCTCACTACAGTGACCACATTGACCGCTGATATTGGTGTTCGGACTTATTTCTCTCATTTTTTCCTAATGCTAGGATATAACTTTCCGGTTGAGGAAACTATCGAAGGTATATTCACTTCAGCAGTGCAGAACTATTGGCAAAATTCATTGCGAATTGGTGCCGGTTTTCGAATTGGTGGACCGTAAATGAATAGATAAGAATATATATTCACCTTACTTTCATTTTTGTGGACATCTCATTACGAGGTGTCCCTTTTTTTGTGAAGTTGTTTATTGTCAGAGAACTCACTAAAAGCGAGGGAGGCCGGCACCTATATGAATTATATAGATGCCACGGCCTCTCACCGCAACTTTAAGAGGAATTTCGTTCAATCGTTGCCTGTACCAAATTACCATACTCGGTCCAACTGCCGTCATAATTCTTGACATCCTTAAAACCAAGCAGATATTTAAGCACAAACCATGTATGGCTGGATCGCTCGCCAATGCGACAGTAGGCCACAGTTGGCTGATTGGGATCTAACCCCAGTCCCTCTATATAGAGTGCCCGCAATTCATCAGCAGACTTAAAGGTACCATCCTCGGCTACCGCTTTGGCCCAGGGCACATTTTTCGCACCTGGTATATGGCCGCCCCGCTGGGCAGTCTCTGGTAAATTAGGCGGCGCTATTACCTTGCCAGTAAACTCATCGGGACTACGCACATCCACTAAGGGTTTACTCTTATTGGAGGCAATCTCCAATATCTCTGGCAAGAGCGCCCGCAACTCTAAATGGGTGGCGGTTACACTATACTGAGATGGTGTATGCGCCGGAAGCTCAGTGGTAAGCTCCCGATCCTCATCCATCCATTTCTTTCGCCCTCCGTTCATCAGGCGAATCTCCTGATGTCCGTAGATCTTAGTGATCCAAAAGGCAAAGGCGGCAAACCAATTATTATTGTCGCCATAAAATATGAGGGTATCGCTCTCTTGGATACCCGCATTACGAAAGAGGGTTTGAAAGCGCTCTTGAGAGACAATATCTCGCTGAGTTGGGTCATTAAGATCCCGCTCCCAATTAAGCCCCGCCGCCCCGGGGATATGCCCCGCATCATACGCAGTAGTATCTACATCCACCTCTATTAGGCGGAGGCCGGGCTCTTTGAGGTGCTGCGCCACCCAATCGGTACTTACCAGTACCTCCGGATTTGCATAATCAGACATTACGTTACCTCCTTGTTCTGTCTAAAATTATTATTTTTCTCATTGTTCAGTCTCTCGTATTTGGGGCCATAGATGCTTCTCCATTATGGAGGCATACTTGAGTACACTATCGGGAAATATCATTACCGCTACAGCATCTTGCACATCCAGAAGAATGCGGCAGGCGCCCTCAAAGATAAGGCCGCAGCAGGGGCTAGCCATAAGACCCTCTTGCCGATTGAGCTCGGCTGCCCGCTGGTATGCAACCTCATAGTCAATCTCTAGCACCTCCTCAATAAGCGATTCATCATAAAGTGCTGAAACGTCCAGTTGTGAAACATTTCGTAACCCCGGAATATCATGTCCCTCTGAGGGTTGTACAGCATAGAGCTTGACATTGCTATTTTTCTCTCGAAAGTAGGTGCCCAATCCGCTGACTGTTCCGCAGGTACCCAGTGCCACAAAAACATGGGTAACCTGACCTTTGGTCTGTCGCCAAATCTCCGGTCCAGTGGTACGAATATGTGCCTCTAAATTGAGGCGATTTTCATACTGATTGGGCATTACATACTTATGGGCAGAGGCTTTGGCATGCGTTTTAGCTATGTTTATTGAGCCATCGCCTAATCCTGGCGCCGGGCAGATATCATCTCGCACTACATCTAACTCAGCGCCTACTACTCGCAGGAGGGTTTTCTTCTCTTCTGGCACCCGATTAGGGATTACACAGCGCACATTATAGCCCCGGGCGCCAGCCATGCCTGCTAAACTGATGCCGGTATTGCCAGAGGTGGGTTCTACTATACCCCGCTCAGCACTCAGCTCGCCGCGCGCCTCCAGATCCTGGAGCATATTCCAAGCGGCTCGATCTTTCACCGATCCAAAGGGATTATACCACTCCAATTTAGCATAGAGATGCACTTGGGGGTTGGGCGCCAATTTCCGAACCCGCACCAAGGGCGTAGGATTGTCTATGCTGGGTAAGAGCCCAAATATAGAATCATAGACCCGCTGTTGATGCTGCTCTTTTTCTGATTGCTTTTCTTTCATCGTTTCTCCTTCATCCTCTTCCTTGCTCCTGCGATATAGCGCTATTGATACTCCCTAAATGGGGATTTTCAAGAGAGACATCTATGCGCAGGTAGCTTATTTCTACTGAAATGACGCGGTACGCACAGAGCCTGGCGTACAACAACAGCAACACCCATAACGGGCGGATATGCCATCAGTAATCATAAGCACTATTGTATACTAGAAAACTATACTTGTCAAGTATTTGTACACCCTCACTACATATAAGAATTTTCTACGCCACCCTACCTGGCTCCTGAAGCATACTCCATTCTTCTAATTGTTTGCAAGGGGTACGATGGCCAATACCGGCATGTGGGCGATGATGATTATAAAATGCCACATATTCTTCTAGCATTTCATTCATCTCAGAGAGGGTATCGGGAATATCTAGGACTTGGTACAATTCTTCGTCAAAGGTCCGGTGTACCCGCTCCACAAAACAATTTTGTTGTGGTGTATGGGGATGATTCACAAGAAGTGCTATTCCATGATCCTCGCATGAGGCAGAAAACTCTTTCATAAACTCACTTCCTCCATCAACCTGAATAGTTTCTACAGGCATTCCCGGTGGCAGATTCGAGCGTATATGAGAGAGAAATGCAGTTGCATTGCGTGCGGTGGCCCGGCTGTAGCTCCGAGCCCACACCCAGCGGGTTGGCACATGGATTGCTGAGAAATGATACCAGGTTTGTCCCCGATAGTGATAGCTATCTACATCAATCTGTATCCGAGGAATTCCGCCATGGACTGTTTTTTTGAAACGTGTGCGCCATCCGGAGGGTGATAAACGCCTCTTGCTCCTCTTTTTTGCCACCGGAAGGGGGAGAATGGCCTTGGTGTGCTTCAAATGAGCGATCATTCGCTCTAACGTGGCACCTGAAGGGGGCTTTCGTCCCTCTTTAAGAAGTTGCACACGAAGCTTAGAAGCGCCCCAGCGACAGGTCTCAGGGTGGTCTCTTAATGTCACAATACGTTTGAGTATCTTTGAATCCCATGTCCTTTCCCGGACATGGTGTGGCCTTCTACTAGCGCATTCCAAGCCCGCACGGCCGCACTCACGAAATCTTCGTCTCCAACGATACCAATAATCAGCGCTTCCTCCGAAGGCTCCGATGACCAAAGCTAGGGATCGGCATGCTGAAACCCCCTCACTTCGTAATTCCTCCCAATGTCTGAGTCCTTTTAAGCGTTTTCGCGCCTCCGGGGAATACTCAACAGCGTCAAAATATCTGTTGTTCCAGGCCTTCTTAAAACAGCCTGGATAGTATATAGTTTTCATGGCGTTTATTCCTCCTTGCCATTAATTTCTATTTGCAAGTATAGGATAAACGCCTTTTTTATGCCTCCTTAAAGCACCAATAAATTATTAGATGTATATGAGGGTTTACAGTATTTTTGGTATTTTGGAAAATTCTGATATTTCTTAAAAAAACTTAAGGGGCTCTATTCTTTGCCAACATGAACGATCACACTACCTCTTTTACGGCCAGTCTCAACATAGGCATGCGCTTCGGAAAGTTGGTTGAGTTGATATTCCCTATCAACTATTGGTTTGAGTTGCTTCTGCTCTAACAGGGTGATTATGTCCTGTAGCTCCTCTCTCTTTTGAGGATTGGGGCGTAGGCCAGTGGCCATAAAGGCGACTCTTTTACCTTTACGTAGCTTATTAAAGAGCAGTGACCAGAGCATGGAGAGATTGGGCACGGTGGTAAGATATACTCCCTCCTTTTCAAGGGCCCTTTTTGAATTATGAAAGCTGCGCTTCCCCACTGCATCAAATATAACATCATATTTTTTGCGCTGGGTAGCAAAGTCGGTGGTAGTATAATCTATAACCGCAGAGGCGCCGCAAGATCGCATTAAATCAGCGTTTTTTGCACTACAGAGAGCAGTAACCTGAGCGCCCATAGCTACCGCAATTTGAACCGCATTGACTCCCACGCTTCCCGAAGCACCATATATGAGCACCTCATCTCCCTTTTTGACCTTTCCAGCTTCTCTGAGAAATGGCAACGCAGTAAGCCCACCATCTACCACTGCAGCAGCATCCAAAAGGTTTATAGAGGCCGGTAAGGTAACCATAGCGGTATCTTCGGATAGGACTATATACTCTGCAAGAGTACCGGCGCCGATATTATTACTCCCAAATACTCTATCGTTCTTCTTATAGCGGGTAACCCCCGGGCCAACCTCCACAATGGTACCGGCAAAAACCTCCCCCGGGATGAGCTCTTTGGGGCGAAATATGCCAGAAAACAATCTCACTATAAGGGGCTTGCCGGCGCGTCCCATTGGATCGGTAGCGGTTACGGCAGATGCGCGTACCTTAATGAGCACCTCTTGGGCGCCCGGTAAGGGAGGAGGGAGCTCTTTGAGCTGTAGTACCTCCGGAGGACCGTATTTTTTAATGGTTATGGCCTTCATAAACTATAATCAAGACCATGATACATGTTTTTTGTGAGGGTATCAAGCTTCATGCTGGATTAGCTCCTTAAAGGCCTTAGTAAAATCCTGGCTTTCTTGGTGGTTAAAGAGCGGGAGAGCAATAAGGGTGTAGTTCTTGCCCTGTATTGTGAGAATGTTATTCTCTGAATACTCCTCTTTAATCTTATTTAGAAAATCATTTTTCCATTTATCATGCTTTAAAAGATGCTGGCCCTTAGGCTCAATAAAAATCTGATAGTAGAGTTTTGAATCGCGACCTTGACCTCTTAGGAATAGGAGAAAGTCTGGTTGAAAGCCTCTTCCGGTATCAAAATCATATATTTCATATTGTGCCTCATTCCGTAATAGGTATACCTCTTCATACTTTTCTTGAAGATTGCCAATGTATTTTTGTATAAACTCAATGAATTCTCGCTCTTCACATGTTCCATAAAATTGCTCTACCACATACCAGGTTTTATCCTTTAATATCTCTTCTATACGTTGACTGTCATCGTTTCTCTCTACCCGCTTTTTTATCTCTTCACCAAAGAGCTCCGGCAGTTTATATTTTGGCTGGAGTTCAGTACCTTTGTGGGTCTTTATGGCCTGCTTAAGCTCGGTAAGCAATGTATCAAAAAACTTAATTAATGCATTAAGTTTTTCCCGGTTAGTTACCTCGTCTAAGCTTCTCTTGGCGGTAATGAAAACAATCTTAAAATCACCAATGGTATTCTCTCTAAAGTCATCAATGCTCTCTATCTGTAGCTCTTTTTTTAGGAGCTTAAAGCGCAATAAAGACCGGTTGTCTTGAGTTTTGATATGTACGGCTTTGTAAAAAATATGCCTTTCAAATTCTTTTATCTCAGCTGGAATCCTTCTTTTATTTTCTTGGTGGATACTTAATCGCTCTCTATCATTATGCTCGCGCTCTAGATCAACCTCCTCCTCTCTTATCTCGAGATCTTCCAAGGGAAATTCAAAATTCTCAAAATCCCTCTTTAGAGAATCTAATGTCTTTTTTCTACGCTCCGGATTGGTAATTTGTTCATTTTTCCATAGGCGCATATCTTTGTAAAATGCGCTAGAGGTAAAGGATCTCTTAAGAGGAAAGCATTTTTCAATCTTCCTGTCGTCAATATATCCCCTCTTTTTTAGCTCTCGCTTCAATTCAGAAATGTACCTATGGTCTGAGTCGCAATGATAATAGAGCTCCTCCAATACTCTCATCTCCTCTTGAAGATGATTATCAAATTTTCGCCTATTTCTCTCTTTACCGTTATAGCTAAATGGGTAGTACCGAACGCCGCGCCCAATAAGCTGAACCTCTGATATAGTAGCTTTCCCGGCTAAGCGATCGCCGCGTCGGTTCTTGCGCTCATCTCGTCCAGTATAAAGCCGTACTATGTCGAATAAATTCAATACATCCCAACCCTCATTAAGCCTTTTTACGGTAAAGATAGCGCGAATATGGTTACTGCTATCTTCAAGGCTATTGAGTAGCCTCTCTTGCTCTTCGTTAGTCTTTTCGTTCAATGTCCGGTTGGTTTTTGAATTAGTGATAATACAGTTCCGTCTATTAAAGTTGTCTTTCATAAAACTAACGATTTCAGATATTTGTATATCTTGCTCTTGGATAAATTTAATTAAATCCCGTATACGGGATCTACCCTGCTGATAGATGCTATCTCCCTCTTTACATTTGTATTCAATAACTTCCAAGAATTCAAAATCCTTCTCGGTTAGATCTTTTATCATGTTTAAAAATTCTTCAAAATCGGCTTCGGAGTCCTTAATTTCTTTACTTCTAAACAGGATGACTGGTTTAAAGTTGGGGATGGCTCTCTTGAGAGCAATTTTGTGCCTATACCAGCTAAAGAGTAATGCCTGTAATATACGCTCTCGTTTATTAAGTGTTGAAGAGAGCAGATTAATTTCTTTAGTATATCCCGCAGATAAAAATTCACTTAATCCAAATGAATAAATTGTCTTTGGAGCATATTTTTCGATCACCTTCTGATTATTTGGGATGGTTGCAGTAAACTCCAGCAGTACATTCCGGTTGCGCTCCTGGCTACCATTTTTATTCAATAGAAGCTCAATAACGGTATGCTCCCAGCCCTTTCTTTCAATCTCACCTTCTCCTGACCTATTGGTAAGTTTGGCAGCTAGAGCAAGCTCCCCTGCTCCTCTTTGGGTATCGGCATTCAAATGATGCCCCTCATCAGCAAGCATCACCAGCTCCCTATTTAGTAAATCATCTAAATAGAGCTGATTTTCTTTCTCAATATGAATATCGTTATAAAGCTTTTGGATGGTCGTAAACTTCATCTCTAGTGCCTCACTATTGCTGGAGAAGGTATTAACCTTCTCTATCTTTACCGTTTGGTTATCAATCATAATGGTCTCAGCAAAGAGATATTTACTATGGGTAGTGTTGATAAAATTATTCTCGGTTTTATCAATGATGTTGTTCTGATTAACAAAAAAGAGAAAATGACGGTAGCCCTGTTGCCAGTAGTAAAGAATGGCCGCCGCCATCAAAAGGGTTTTTCCGGTTCCGGTGGCCATGTTGAACATTAGGTGGGTGGGTTCGTTGGAGGGTTCTTTTTCTTCGATAGCGTGAAAGGTAAGGAAGTTTTCAAAGGCCTTTTTTTGCCATGCAAAAAAGGGATATCTTAGATTTTCAGAAATATAATTGGGTATTTCGGTGAAAGGTATTCCGAGTCGGTAGGCCCGGTCGCCGATGGTATCGTAGAGGTATTTAATGTCTGGCATGATTAGGAGCAGGAAATGCCATTGGCATTAAAAATAATATATGTGCCTTTTTCAGGAAAAAACATCTAACTCTTTTACAAAACCGGTTGTAACTTGGATGTGCACGGTAATCTGCATCTTGCTTAAGATTGGAACCATTGAATGCTAAACAAATCGTATAAATGTTTTTATTTTCATTTACCCCTTTAGAGGTATAAACATCGCCATCTCCTAAAGAAGAACCAATAATAACCATAGAATCACTTAAATTAGATAGTTTTGTATTTCCTTTTCTACAAATTTATTTTCAAGTTTATATGTACTTATATCATGGTTTTTATCCAATTTTTCCGCAACTCTATCTATATCTATTCTATTTAAGATTTCTGTTGTAATAGCTCTTTTGGCATCCCAAAAGATAATCGAGTTTAGGAAATCCGCTACGACATTAGAACACAATAATTTCAACAATAGTTTTGCTTCTCCAATACTACATGCGGGAATAAAATTGCAGGTGTCATCTAATATATAAGGTTTAGATTGAAAACTCGAAACTAGTCTAAAAGACAGTTTTTTATAAAAGCTGGAAATAGCAATTTTATAGGGGGCAAATGTGTATTCACCAACTGAAAAAATTGAATATGGGGGTTTATTTTTATAAATTGAACTTTTGCGACTATTTAAAACCTCTTGATGCGCTTCTAAATACTTCCAAGTCTTGAGGTATTTATGGCGAATATAGTTTGTTTCTTCACCAATAAACCTTTGGGTAACAAGAACATATTTTCGTGGATTAACAATCTGATCATTTGCAATATCAGAGCTTTTTAAGAATGGGAATACTAGATCTGTCTCAATATCAACCTTTTCGCCTAGTCTGTTTACTAGATGATTGTTGTCGTAAGACAGTTCCATCACTGGTGCGGCATCATGTTTGAGGCCATTTCTCCATATATATGGAGACTTTCCCTCAATATATTTTGATTTCTCATATAGCTCAATATCTGAAACCAGATGAGAGTTGCTATATCCTATGCTATTCTTTTTTGATGACAAGCTCAGGTCATCATACAGTTCACATCTTTTGTTTTTTATTTCTTGTCCATTTTGGAAAAACAACATGCAGGCATCCACACTTGCATCAAAATGTTCCGTTGCATCTATATAAAAGATCTTTTCATTGCTTATATTTAAGCTATTTCTCCAGGCATAGCTTAATATTTTTCTAGCTACGGAAGTTTTGCAAAGAATTGCCAGAGTGTATTTGATTTTGGAATATCTTTTTAAGAATTCTAATAACATAAATTCAGAGATATCAAAATTACCTTTACCGGTGATAGCGGCAATCCCTCTCTCATTATTAAAATTACTTTTTGGGGGAAGATTCTTGCTATCTAAGAGACCTAATTCTGAATTTGTCACCCACGGTGGATTACCTATTATCAGCAAATTTCTAGTATTATGCCTTTTTATACAATTTATATCCGAAAAATTAAAGGTAAAAAAATCAGAATGGAATAATTCCATTTTACGAGAGTTGTTTCTATAAACCGGGGATTGTTTAATCAAGTTGATATAATCACCGTTTATTTCAATGCCAACTCCTATTGCGATATCTTTAAATCGCTCCATTGCGGTAAGAAGAATATTGCCCTTTCCGCACGTTGGTTCTATGATTATCTTGGGGTTAATATTCAATTCTTCTAGCAAATTGCACATTTGGTTTGCAAGTGATTTGGGAGTTTGAAAGTCCCCAAATATTTTACGAGCCTTTGTTGACTTCATTTAATCTTAACAACCCCTTCTGCTTGGCCGGCGTTCTCAATGATGCGGCTATATTGTAATCGCCATTGTAGGGCATTTGATATAGTTAGGTATCCAACCCTGGGTCGATTTTTTAGAATATATTTTGCCAGTTCGTTTATCATAATATCATCAGCTGGCAAATGTTTCTCTGTTAAAAGAGCAATAATGTCATCAATGTTCCCATCATTATCCAATATTGAGTTTAGTTGAGTGGTTATTTGAAAATCTGCCGTATGTTCTTCTTCCACAAAAATAGAATGCAGAATATTTAGCCTACCAGTTTTTGATTGGGTATTATCCCTCTTTTCATAAACAAAAACTAATAAAGAGTATCCTAATCCATATATTTTTTGATTGATTGATTTAAAGGGACATGATGACTGCGGTTGTTTTATTGAGGTTATTTTTATGTCCACACTTAAACCTGGGAAATCTATCCCTTTGGCAGAGCTACCCTCTTCATATCTATATTTGCTTTTTAAGTAAGATTGAAACTTACGTTCAAAATATGTTCCTATAGCTTTCCCATCCGTTATTCCATACATAGATGGTTCATTGTGGGTTGATTCTTTATCTGCAAATATTTTTGCTTCCTTTTTTAAGGTCTCAACTGTTAGTCTCTGATCTCCTTGGCCTCTACCAAACTTCATATCTGCCATTTCTGTTTTATCTAAATAAAATTTCCTTTCTATTTTTCCAGTTGTTACCAGTAGCGATAGGCGCATCTAATATGCTAATGTTTGATTTTATTTTATGACTTTCTGGCCGTGGATCAGACGTATCTCGCTCTATTTCTACCTCTATTCGTTGATATTTTTTGTATCATTGTAACTCAGGTAACTCTCTAAAAGGTATAGGATAAATCCTGCGCCACTCTCCCTGTGTATTAATACCAGCTGTACACACCAATTCAAAATACTTTTGGGAAAAGGTGGGATATGTTTTAGCCAGAATTAAAATTTCTTGCTTCATAACGGTACGTGGTTAACTGCCTCTATATTCTGTAGGTAATATTGCGCCAATACGGTTCTATGACATTTTTGATAATCTTTTTCAAAACAGGTAAGCGCTAAGCGATTGTGGCCTTCTAATAAACGCTGTAAACGTTCTAAGCTGCTCTGTTGCATGGGCAGATTACGCTTATATTCTTGAAAGAGATGTGTATAATCTTTTTTTGTTTTAAGGTTTTTTCTCTTCTCTGAATGAATGCCAAGCTCAGGCATGTGGATGTATTTTATTCCTAATTCGTGGCAATAGGCAGAGAGCTGCCTCTTTGAAAAACCAAATTTTAAGCTGAGGGGATTAGCTCTTACATCACATAACAGGGCAATGTAGTTTTCAACCAGTCGTTTAAGATAGGCATCTATAGATAGACCTTCATAACCGATAGAAAATAATAGTTTTTGATTATTGGGAGGCTTCTCTTTTTTGGATTGTTGTTTTTTCTTTTGATCGGGCATTGAATAAGAAATACAATAGGGGTCTGTTTTGATTTTTTTTATGTCACCTGCCTTAAAAATGTTATTGAGAATGTCTTGATCCTCTCTTTTTAGACTATCAAAATAGTTGCCTTGATCGTCTATCAGAGACCAGCTTTTTTTACTATCTTTCAGCAGATGGTAACGATGACATAAGGTCTCTAAATCTTTATCTGCCTGAAAAGAGATACTATCATTTTTGTAGGGGACAAAGTCAAAGCTAGGGTTGGGTTGCCTTTGACTAATTGAAAAGAGTATTTTGCGCAGGTCAATTTTAACTATGCTCCTTTTTTGTGTCTTTTCTAAGATAGACAAAAGTAATTTTCTTCTATAATACATGCTATGCTATCTATAAAACTCCTCTGTTAATTTTTGATCTGCGGTGCTAATGCCAAAGCGCCTATCGGCCATCTCGCTCTCTGGCACATACATCTGGTTGAGATCCAGCATAGTCAAAAACATTCTCTTTTGCTCATCCAGGGAGAGAGCTTTGAAGGGCTCCTCTTTAATGACCTTTTCTCTAAATTCTTTGATTTTGAGATTGTAATTAAGAAAATATCTCTCATACAGTTCATCAAAGAATTTCTGTAGCGCCTGCCGGCTTTCACAGGCTAGGATTTTTTCTTTGGCCGCTTCATTCCATTTGGCAAGTTCGTAGTAGATAAAAGAACCATTGATGCTTTCTTTTTCCATTACTTTTTGCACTCTTGGACAGGTAACGGTATTGATATAGTCCATCTGTTCAACAAGGATAAACTTTCTGTTTCCACCATCTTTCTTGTTGAGCTCTAAAACCGCATGGGCTGTTGTCCCAGAGCCGGCGTGATAATCAATAATCAAATCGTTTGCATTTGTAGTAATTTTTAATATGTCTTTCATTATGTATGGAGATTTAGGATATGTAAAAAATTTTTCTCCAAATATATTCTTGATTGTATTAGTGCCTGTTTGTCCAGTATATTTGTTATTTGTCCAAATTGTTTTTGCTTTTTCACCTTTATAATCGCATTCCCTTTCTTTAACATAGATATCTATTTTTCTATTTTTATCTATTATTTCAATATACTTCTCCTGTTTTTTTTGAAATGTATCTTTTCCCCATCTCCAACATTTTTCAACCCCTTTATCATCTATAGGTAAGATTTCAATAAAACCTTCTTTATTTTCTAAAGAAATTATCTTTTTACTTGGTTCAAAATAAATCGGGTAGTATAATCCTGGGCCATCTTCTCTATTAGAGTTATTCCCGCTTCTTCTAAAACCCCTTAACTTGTATTTTCCAAATTTATCAATAAGTCTAAATTGTTTTAATTTGTCATCTGAAAGACCAAGAGTTTTTATACTGGCATTATTAATATTTTTTGCATAAAAAATTATATTCTCGTGTGCAGTAGGAAAAAACTTGTCATCTTGACGTCCGCCAGGATTATGAACAGCTGCTATTACCCCCATTCTGTTTTCACGTCCAAAAATCTCATCAGCTAATACTCCTAAATAAAATAATTCATAATGATCTATTGATGTAACAAATAATCCATCTTCTCTCAATAAATCTTTTGAGGCTTCTATTCTATTTCTCATAAAGGTAAGCCAAGTGGAATGATTAAAATTATTATTATAGGCAAAAGTGTTTGCGGATGTTGAAGTATTATAAGGCGGATCAATATAAATCAGCTTCACCTTCCCGGCAAATTGCTTTTTAAGACTATGCAGCGCTAGTAAATTATTGCCTTTGATTATCAGGTTTTCTTTGATGGTGCCCTCTGGGTCTCTTTTGATCTCTTTAACTTCCTGCTCTCCATCTTTAGTAAATCTCTTCCAGTGTACCAGCGCTTTGGGATCAAAAAGCCTATCTATTTCATCATGCGCCAATACCTGATTAAAAAATATCTCTCTTCTCTTGGCCTGTTTTTGTCTATATCCGGCGGCTTCGGTAATTTCTTGGCCCGGGGTGCTCCGAGGCTTGGCCTCTTCATATTCAAAATAGGTATCTGTGCCCTCCTCAGTGCTTTGTCCCCCCTCCAGAACGCAGTCTTTGAAGGGAAAATTAAGTACCACCTCCCTTCTGTGTTTAAGAAACTCAGTACCATCCGATAGTCCTATTCTATTGGCCTGCTGAGTATAGGAGTTATCTATCTTATTTTCGTCCAAGAAAAACTTGAAGTCTTGGCTATTGAAAACATAGACATCTTTGATTTTGGAAAAGAACTTATTCTTAAGCTCTGTATTGCTGGCTAAGGGGGTAATAAGTCGCCTATCGCCTCTATCTGCCGAGTCCTTGATTTTGATGTAGTCTAACTGGCCAGTTTCAGCATCCAAAAATGCTACCTCTGGCTTCAATATCTCTTCCAAAAGCTCTCTTAGTGGCCTCATATATTTAACTAATGTACCCTTTTTGGGGATAAAAATACACTAGTGGTATAGATCTCCCCCTGCCAATGTTTCACGTGAAACATTGGCGCACCTCCGCCTAGTAGCCAGTAGGGCAGCATAGAAGGGTAAGCTATTGGCCATCTAGGGTGCTGTCGGTAGTGCCATCTATGCGCTCAATAAGGTTGTTCCATACAATGGTAAAGCCGCCATCGTTGGTGGCATCCGCGGCGCCGCAGATGGTTACCTGATCATCGCTATCGTCAATACCTGCAGGGCCGCGATCCTGGATTATCTTGAGATGTTTACCGCGCCACAGCAGATAAAGATCATGACTGCTATCGGTAAATTCCAAGCTATCGGAGGCATCAATGCCATAAATGGGAAGCCGACAGGCGTAAAAACCGATGCTATCATGGCCAAAGAGGGCATCAAAGATAAAGGTATCACTCCCCTGGGCATTGTCGTGGGTACCATCGATGGCGCTGTCGATAATGTTGCCTCCTCCATAGAGCACATCATCACCTGCGCCGCCTATGAGGTGGTCGTTGCCGCCATTTCCCTTAAGGGTATCGTGGCCACCGCCGCCAAAGAGCCGATCATTCCCCTCTGTTCCATTCAGTAGATCATGGCCATCCATGCCGAATATAAGATCGCCTGCTTCTTCATTGAACAACGTGGCGGCAGATGGCTCCATCGGGCTACTGCAGCTGCTACCCCTATCATGGGTCAAGTCTGGGGGGTGGGGGGTACAGTCTGCGCTATGCGAGGTGCCAGCTGAGCCTTGGCCAAGGGCCGGAGCGGCGTAGGTCATGAGCAACCCTATTAATAGAGATATGGATTGAAATAACCTATGCTTCATGTGGCTCTCCTGCTACTGCCATAGTATATCACGGGAAAAGGAGATGTAGCACAAGAGAGGCGGGAGATCATGGTCTACATGTAATAGGACATGCGCATTCTATGGCCCCGGCTCTTGGCTATATGCTGGTGCAGCGGGGTTAATGACATGGCACTTGGTATAGCCCTCCATTGCTTCACAGAGCGCACATTGCATCGCGCCTGTACACCCTCATGTACATCTAATAATTAAATGGCGCTTTAAGGAGGCATAAAAAGGTGTTTATCTTAATAGCCCGCATGCCGGTACTGGGTATCGTACTCCTTGCGAACAGTTGCACACATGGAGTATGCTTCAGGGCCAGGTAGGGTGGCGTAGAAAATTCTTATATGTAGTGAGGGCGTACACCGGCTTGCAAATATCGTACTTCTTTGGTACTCATAGTAAATGTCATTGCTGTCATAATCCTCCAGTATACCTGGAGGAGCAGCGACATTTTCAACTTTCTTTCAAAGGGACATTTTCAACTTTCTTTTACAAATTCCCCATTTCCCTTAACATTATATACCCAATAGGGTATACTTTACTTATGAATAGATTTCTAATGAATCTATGCGCTATGAGGAGGGAAGCTATGCTCCTCTCCCCTAGCTATAGTCGCTTAGGTATCTATCAAATAAATTATAATGGAGGTTACATTAATAATGTGTAACAATATTAAACATGCTCCTTCTCTATTTTTAGGAGAGAGAGAGAGAGAGAGAGATTAAGCTCTCTTAATACTTGCCAGAGAGAGAACCATGGCTCCTCGCATTCCCCGCTTAGGGGGAGGGTGCTTGGGGGCACTCTAGGGGCGCTAGTGACATTGGCGGCCCTGGTAGTATTGGTAGCCTGTCCGGCTACCCCTAGTGGAGGGGGCGGTCCTGGTCCTGATCAGCCCTATCTCTGTGCCAATGGCACCTCGGTTGATGGCACCACTGATACGGCTGGGCAAACCCGCTGTGTAAGCTGTAATAGGGGCTATACCCTGGAAAATGATGCCTGCCGCCTTAACCGTTATGTCTGCCTTAACGGCACCCCCTCATCTCTTGATACCACTGCCGATGGTATAACCCGCTGTGTAAGCTGTAATGCGGGCTATGCCTCATTCAATGAAGTTTGCTTACCTAGCTATGTCTGCGTTAATGGCGTGGCATCTGATGAATCCGCTGATTCAGTAGGGCAAAGCCGCTGTGTAAGCTGTAGTCCTATTGCTACCCTTAATGGTACCGCAGGTAGCATCGGCAGCACCTGTCCAGCGGATGTAATGCTGGGAGAGGGCGTCCGCATAGGCGTGGCCATGCAATTTGGCGAGGGCGAAGACACTCCAAGTGGCCTAGCTGCCATCGGTGAAACCCTCTATATGATAGGACAGACGACCGATGCCCTCTATACCATCAACATTGACTCCACTGATACGACCCCCGATGGCCGGGCAATGCAGGTGGGCAGTGCGGCCGCCGGCTTTGACGTGGGCGAAACGTCACCAACCGGTCTGGCCGCCATTGGCGAAACCCTCTATATGGTGGGATTTATAAATGATGTCCTGTATACCCTCAACATTGATCCCGATGACAGCATTGCCGATGGTAGGGCAATTCGGGTGGGAAATACGCCTGCCGGCTTTGGCGTGAGCGAGCCATCACCATATGCTCTGGGAGCCATTGGCGACACCCTCTATATGGTGGGATTTTCCCAAATTCTCCTCTATACTCTAAACACTACTACCGGTGGAGCCGCCCTGGTGAGCGATACCAGTGTAAGCCAATTTGGCGTGGGCGAATTCCAACCAAGCGGCCTAGCCGCCATTGGTGACACCCTCTATATGGTGGGATTTAGCAATAGAGTCCTGTATACCATCAACATTGACTCCACTGATGTGATCCCCGATGGCCGGGCAATGCAGGTGGGTAGTGCGGCCGCCGGCTTTGGCGTAAGCGAAATACGACCAAACGGTCTGGTCGCCATTGGTGGCACCCTCTATATGGTGGGAGAGAACAATGATGCCCTCTATGCGCTCCACTATCAATAGTAGATAGCCGCTAAAAGGCCGAAGGTAGGCCAGGTGCGTTTGTAATAGGATAGGGAAGGGTTAAGCCCTTCCCTATTTTTTTGCTAGCGAGTCTCATTTCTCCGTGGCACAATTTCGGGAGTGAGAGGGGCAGCTCTCTTTAATTTCCTGAAACCAATATACTATGGCTTAAGCTTACAGTTCAAAACCCGCCCTACTTGACCCGCAATGGTGCTACAACTATAGTAGGGGTATATATGGCACATTGGCAGGAGGTGGGTCGCTATCCCTTTCCGGAGTATAATGGGGAGGGGCGTTGGTACCGCCATCGTACTAGTGGCTGTGAAATTTTCCATCTGTACAATAAAAATCCCGAAAATCTCTTTGCCTTCTGTTTTGTTACTCCGCCCCCCAATTCTACCGGTGTTTCGCACATTTTAGAGCACACGGTTCTCTGTGGATCGCGCAATTTTCCGCTGGCTGACCCCTTTCTCCATCTGCTGAAGGGTAGCGTACATAGTTTTCTAAATGCCATCACCTTTCCCGACCGCACCATCTATCCCGCGGCCAGCGCGCTGCCTAAAGATCTCTTTAATATCATGCAAGTTTATGGTGATGCGGTCTTTGCGCCGCTTCTACGAGAGCAGATGTTTGAGCAGGAGGGGCATCGCCTGCTAGTTGACAAGCAGGGAGCGCTCTCTATTGGAGGGGTGGTCTACAATGAGATGCGCGGCATTTCGATTACCCATGAGTATGTAGAGAGCGAGTGGGTCATCCGCGGCCTACTCTCTGATACCCCCTACCGCCACGCTAGTGGAGGTGATCCAATAGATATCCCTTCGCTCACCTACGAACAATTTGTCTCATTCTATCGTCAACATTATCATCCTTCAGTAGGTCGCATCTTTCTCTATGGTAACATCCCTTCCCGTCGCTATCTGCAATTTCTCCATAAGCACTTTCTACAGGGGGTGACGCCATCGGAGGAGCCTCGGTTAGAGATTGCTAGCCAACCGCGCTGGAAGAGCCCCCGTTCACTTATCCGTAGCTACCCTCAGGGCACTCAGCAGAGCCACAAAAATCAGAGCTCCCTTTCACTCTGCTGGCTCTTAGAGGAGGCAAAGAGTAGCTTTGACATTCTCTGTGTAGAGATGCTCAGCGCTCTGCTTATTGATACCCCAGCTACCCCTCTCTACCGAGCTATAATTGAATCGCATCTGGGCGAGGATATCTCTGCAAGTAGCGGAGCCGAGTGTGAACTCCAGGAATTAATCTTTGTGGTAGGGGTGCGGGGCAGCAGTGGCGAGCGGTGGCAGCAATTTGAAGAGCTGGTGCTCTCTACTTTGAAAAAAATTGTGAAGGAGGGAATTGATCCAGAGCTAATGGAGGGGGCGCTAGTGCAGTTGGATATTAGCCAGCGGGAGATTAGAGCCTTAGAGGGGCTACGGCTTTTACGGCGGGTTATCAGCGGTTGGATATACCGCAGTGCGCCGCAGAACACTCTCTCAGCGGTGACTGCCATAACCAAATTGCGGGTACGACTAACCCAAAATAACCGTTTTTTTGAGTCACTTATTCAGAAATGGCTGCTGGATAACCCCCATCGCCTCTCGTTGACGGTCCAGCCTGATCCCCAGCAGGCGGCACGTGAAGAGCAAGAGTATCAGAAAGAGCTACGCTCCCGTCGGAAAAGCTTAAAGAGTGCCGATATTGAGGCGCTGCGTCATAAGGAGAGGACGCATAGTGCCATGGTGGCACAGCCGGCCGGCCCTGAAGATGTGGCAATTATTCCCCATCTAAAGGTGAGCGATATGCCCCGCAAGCCCCGCCAGCTTCATTATCAGCGTCAATCGCGCAGTGGTGTTGGAGCTACACCAACCACCCTCTTAAGGCTAGAGCGCCACACCAATGGTATAATCTATAGCTACCTTACCTTTGATATAGGAGGGGTGGCGCCAGCAGCGTTGCAACAACTCCCCATTCTTTGCAATCTATTGAGCGAAGGGGGGCTACGCGATATGGGATATGATCTATTGGTCCGCGCCATCGCCAAGGTGGGGGCCATTGATGCCGCAGTGCGTTTTGAGAACTTGATAGAAGATCCGCAACAGCTCAACTGTCGCCTGGTATTGCGCCTTAAGGCATTGGAAAGCACTTTTCCGCGGGCCCTAGAACTTCTGGAAAAGATGCTGTTAGAGGTGGATTTTTCCCACAGCGAGCGGCTAGCTCAGCTAGTGCGGGAACGCACCAATGAGTTGCGCGCCAGCCTGGTGCCAGCAGCGCATAGCTTTGCACTCTCTTCGGCAGTGGCGCCGCTGGCCCGCAGCGGGTGGATACGAGAGCAGTGGCGCGGTATAGCGCAGCTTTCATTTCTCTTAGAGACAACACCGGCTACCCTGATTGAGCAGCTGCAGAAGCTCTATCAAGGCATTGTGCGCGGCGGTATACGGGAGCTACTATATTGCGGTGCAGCGCAATATGCGGCCCCACTCTTAGAGGTTGGAGCACAGCTGGAGGATAAACTGACGGCGCAATTTGGCGCTCCCTCCGCCTCCAATAGGCTAGATCATCCTACTCCATCTGTTCCGCGGCATAGCTCCTACATTATCCCCAGCGGAGGAAACTACGCGGCACTGGGGCTTCCCGCTACCCCCTGTTCTACCACTAACATAGCGCATTTCACCGCCGAGATGGTACTCTCCCGTTTACTCAGCACCGGTGTACTATGGGAGGAGATACGGATGAAGGGCGGCGCCTATGGGGCGGGTGCCAGTCATGCCAGTAATGAGGGAGCCTTTTGTTTCTTCTCCTACCGCGATCCCCATGTGCGCGAAACCTATGAGCGTTTTCAGAAAATTTTGAAGCAGGCCGCGGCCCAGCCCTATCCGCAGCGAGAGGTGAATCGTACCATTGTTACCCTAAGTGGGAGGGAATGTGAGCCACTTACCCCGGCACAAGAGGCATCCGGCGTGCTGGATCGCGCTCTCTCAGGAATGAATAACGAATTGCGCCTGGCCTTCCATCAAGCGCTACTCAAGTGCCGGGCTACTGACCTACAGGCGGCAGCACGACGTCTGTGCCGCGCATTAGAGCAGGCAACCCTCAGCGTGGTAGGCGAAGAGAGCGCTATTCAGGCGGCGCAGCAACAGTGGCCCCAACTAGGGGAGCAAGTGACGCGCCTGCCGCTCTAAGCTCTAACCTGGCCAATCATCTGCGGCAATTCGGGACTAATTGAAGAGAGGCTACCGCTAGGCGACGGCCTAGGATCGGTGCTACTGGAACTCCATCCAAGAGAGGAAAATAGAGAATGCTGGGAGCGTTTGAAACGCTCCTTACGTTCGGGTTTTGAACCGAGGCTAGGGAGCCTTCCGAAACCTTACCGGAAAATTGGGCTCTTAGTGCATAAAATGGTGCATAAAAAACTTGCTGCACAAAAAAAGGAGTTGAATAACCCCTCTCCTATGGCACACCTCTTTTTTACCTACCATCTACTATAAGATCGGTGGTGCTGTCTACCCGCTCAGTGATACCATTCCACTCAATGGCAAAGCCGGCATCGCTAGTGGCCTCATTGGCACCAAACACAGTAACCCTATCACTTCCCTGGATGATGGTGAGGGTTTGGTCACCTCCAGTGTCAGGAGCGCCCCAACTCAATGTAAGGGTGCCAGTATCGGTGAACTCCAATGTATCTGCGGCGTCTATGCCATAAGCAGCTAAAAATAAAAAGCCTGCTCCTGATCCAACAGTATCGTCGCCAAAGCCGCTCTCAAAGACAAGGTATCACTTCCTTGGGCATTGTCAGCGGAACCAATTGATGATACTTCAGTGCTATTTCCACCTCCAAGGAGGCTATCGTTGCCGGGGCCGCCAATCAGCATATCATCATTTCTACCTCCTATCACGGTATCATTGCCAGCACCACCTAGCAGGATATCATTCCCCTCATCTCCGGTTAGATAGTCTCTATCAGCACCGCCCAAGACAATGTCGGCGCCCCCTAATCCGAAAAGCCAATCGTTCCCATCTAAGCCCCACATAATGTCCGCGCTCATTCCACCATTTAGATCTATACCACCGTCAAGAGGATTATCATGTGCCGCGCTTCCCACAACCACCCGCCAATTCGAGCCTCCCTGCCGCAGGCCAAAGTCCGCCAGACTTTCCCTTCTTCCCTCTACCATTTCTTCGCCAGAGATACGATTGGCACCGTATACGGTGAGGCTGTGGCTCCCCTGACCAATGGTGATATCGGTAGCGCTATAGCTAAAGGAGAGCGCCGCGCTAGCGGTAAAGTAGAGCTGGTCACTCCCCTCCAGATGGGCATCCGGGCTGCCGCTAGTGCCAATACTATCCATGCCAAAGCTCCCGCTAAAGCAAAAGATATCGGCGCCTCCGCCACCATAGAGGGTATCATTGCCCGCTAAGCCATCTAGAAGCTCATTGGCTGCGCTACCCCTAAGTACCTCATTGGAAGCCGTGCTACCGACTATTTGGGCAACGTTCTCTCCAACTTCACAGTCACTAGTGGGACTAGGGCCGGTGCCGCCGCCACCAGCTGAACAGGCCCCTAATACTGCTACTGCAAACATTACCGAGGCTACTAAAATAGCCACTAGCGCGCCGCGGCGCACCCCACCCTCAGGAAGGAGAATAAGCGGGCCCCGGGGTTCCCTTACCAAGAGTGTTACGAGAAAATGTTCTTTCTGTCATCAGATCTTAAAGCGATGAGCGCAGTAAATACATGTATTTTGTCATTATAAATTTCTCCCTCTTTATAATTATAGTCAACTATAGCTACTGAAGGAGAAGTTATTAAAAAATGGGTGAGAAATGGTTTCCTTAATTTCCTGATTTCCATCCAGAACCTACTATCGCAACCAATTATCTAGGTGTATAGCCGGGCATGCTGCTTTTTTTTCAACTGTGCCAAACTATTTTTCAACTGTACCAAATTATTTAGCACTTGTGAAATAGAATAATACACCAGTGAATTTTTTTTTGCCTTTTTTGTAAAAGAGTATTGACAGTTTTGTAAAAATAGATATTATCATTGGCATGTGTGTTTATAGACCTTGTGTGTTAAGAGGAAAATGCATATTAGCACTTTTATTGATGTGTGCCCTGGCGGTTCCGCTTATTGCACAAGAGAGTGAAATCTATCAGTTGCAGCAGGCGGTAGATATGATATGGATTATCATGGCCGCCGCCCTGGTCTTTTTTATGCAGGCTGGTTTTGCCATGCTCTCTACTGGCCTGACTCGAGCCAAGAATGCTGGCAATGTATTGATGAAAAATCTTATGGACTTTGCTGTAGGGGCTATTGCCTTTTGGGCAATTGGATGGGCGCTTATGTATGGCACTGATATTGGAGGTTTTATCGGTTCTAGCGGCTTTTTTCTGCGCTATGGCCCAGCAGAGGTCGCCGCCTATGGGGCGGACTCGGTTAATATTGTCTATCGTGATTGGATGTTTCAGGTAGTGTTTGCCGGTGCGGCGGCCACCATTATTTCCGGCGCCATGGCAGAACGTCTTAAATTTAAGGCTTATCTTATATACAGTGTCTGTATTACTGCGCTTATCTATCCTATCTCCGGCCATTGGGTGTGGGGAGGAGGATGGCTAGGCAGCATTGGTTTTTATGACTTTGCCGGGAGCGCCGTTGTGCATCTGGTGGGAGGGGTGGCCTCTTTGGTTGGTGCGGCCCTAATTGGTCCTCGAGTGGGGAAATACTTTACCTACAAGGGAAAGACCTTTTCTCGCGCCATTATTGGCCATAATATCCCCCTAGCGGCATTGGGTACCTTTGTGCTATGGTTTGGATGGTACGGTTTTAATGCGGGAAGTACCCTTTCGGGGAGTGATCTTAATATCGCGACTATTGCACTTACCACCACCTTGGCGGCAAGTGCGGGCGCAATTGGAGCGCTTTTTACCTCGTGGACACTCTTCAAAAAGCCTGATCCCTCTATGGCCTTAAATGGAGCATTAGGCGGGTTGGTGGCCATCACCGCCGGCTGCGCAGTAGTGAGCAGTAGTAGTGCAGTCATTATTGGTATAATAGCTGGAATTGTGGTAGTCTTTGCGGTTGAATTTTTCGACAAAGTGCTACGTGTTGATGATCCAGTGGGTGCCATCTCAGTACACGGCGTATGTGGTGTATTAGGAGCGCTGGCTGTTGGACTTTTTGCGCAGGGCGATGGTCCACAGGGCCTCTTCTTCGGTGGAGGATGGAGTCAGCTCGGTATTCAGTTGCTTGGTGTTGGTGCAATAATACTTTGGGTAGCAGTAACCAGCGGAGTTCTCTTTGGATTGCTACGCGCATTTCGGCTACTGAGAGTAAGCGCTGAAGAGGAGCGTATTGGATTGGACATTGGTGAACATGGTGTGGAATCCTACGGGGGATTTCAAATATTTAGTGAGCAGTAATGATGAAACTAATAATTGCTTATATTCAACCCCATAAGGTGGGGCTAGTAAAAGATGCGTTGCGCGAGAATGGCATTGCGAAGATGTCGGTTACCAATTCTTTGGGATGCGGTCAACAGTTGGGCTACGAGGAATCGTATCGCGGTGTCCGCTTTGATGTAACCCTGCTTAAAAAGAATAGGTTGGAGATAGCGGTTAACGATGAATATGTTAAAAAGACCGTAGATATTCTTATTCAGACGGCCCGGAGCGGTGAGATCGGAGATGGTAAGATATTTGTGATACCGTTAGAAGAATGTATTCGCATTCGTACCGGTGAGCGTGGCCCAAAAGCTATTGGCTAGCGCGACACCTGTATTGAGCTGGCAGCTACTATGCGTTCTTGCTTATTAAGTTGCATACAGCGAACTCCACGCGCAGTGCGAGACTGGATGGGAATCTGGGATATCGGCATAACAGTGCTGTTTCTTCCAGAACTTACTACAAAGAGCTGTCCATCGCTTGGCACTGAGAGCGCGGCAATAAGCCGGCCGCTTTGAGCGCTGGTAGTATAGATGCGCTGCCCTTGGGTGGCGCGTCTATGCTGCCGAAGCTCGCTGAACTTAATCCGTTTGGCAAAGCCTCTCTCGCTTACCAAGAGGAGTTGCTGTTGGGGAGACGCTGCGCGGGCGGCCACTAACGAATCGCCATCGGTCAGACGAATGCCTTGCAGACCGCGCGAAGAGCGCCCCATGGGGCGTACTGAGCGGCCGCCAATACAGAGCCCTTGACCCAGCGCAGTAATAAGTATAAGCTCCTCTTTGCCAGTTATCAGAGAGGCCGAGCGAAGAATATCGCCTTTGTCCAGTCGTATTCCTACTATGCCGCGGGTTTTAACATTGGCATATTCTACTAGTGCAGTACTCTTAAGAATGCCTTGTCGCGTAGCAAAGAGTATGTTGGCTTTCGAGCTAAAATCATCAACCACTAAAAGCTCAGAGATATGCTCTTGTTCGCTAATACCAATTATTCCTCGCAAATGTTGACCGCGCGCCGCGCGCGAAAGCTCCGGGATGTTGTTGATCAGCACCGCATAGCATTTCCCAATATCAGAAAGAAAGAGGGCGTGGGAGGTTGTCGATCCAACCTGAGTGTTCTGTACCCAATCCTGCTCTAAACCGATAGCTGAAGCGCTTCCTCGCCCACCGCGTGACTGTGCCCGGTAGGAGCTGAGTGCGGTACGTTTTACATAGCCCATGTGAGAGAGTAGCAGTAGCACATCAGTAGGCTGAATAAGCTCAGTGTGGTCTAGTGACTCGCTTTCCTCTTCAAGAATACGGGTGCGTCGCACATCGCCATACTGTTGGGCAATCTGCTGGGTCTCTTCAATAATGAGCTTTAGGATCTTGTCCTTATGCGCCAAGAGATCCTTAAGATAGGCGATGCGCTCAATAACCTCCTGTAGTTCACTACGGAGCTTTTTAGATTCCAAATTGGTTAAGCGCTGCAGGCGCATCTCTAAAATAGCTTTGGCCTGCCGTTCACTAAGTGCAAAGCGCTGTATTAGTCCCTGCTGGGCGCGGGGAGTATCGGGAGCGCTTCGAATCATTTGTACTATCTCTTCAATATTGTCTATTGCAATCAGTAACCCCTCAAGTATATGGCGGCGCTCCTCGGATATGCGCAGATTATGCTGAGTACGGCGGGTAATGACCTCTTGGCGATGGCGCACAAAGCAGCCGATGATCTCTTTTATAGTCAGAAGGCGCGGCTTGCCATCCACTATAGCCAAGAGATTGGCGTTGAAATTGCTCTGCAGTTGGGTAAGGGCATAGAGTTGCCGACATACTACCTGGGCATTGGTGTTGGGCTTTAATTCAACAACCATGCGCATTCCCTTGCGGTCCGACTCATCTCGAATATTTTGAATGCCGATAATTTTTTGATCACGAACAAGATCGGCAATGCGGGTAAGAATATTGCTCTTCCCTACCAGAAAGGGTATCTCATGAATAACAATTTGTTCGCGCCCCCGTGGGCGCTGCTCCACCTCCACCGCGCCGCGTACCACAATTTGGCCCTTGCCGAGGCTATAGGTATCAAATATCCCTTTTGTGCCAAGGATAATACCGCCGGTGGGAAAATCTGGACCCTTAATATGCCGGCAGAGCTCCTGCAAGGTCAGATCGGGGTTAGCAATATAGGCTGCTATGGCCGCCGCAATCTCCTGCATATTGTGCGGGGGAAGCGAGGTGGCCATCCCTACCGCTATGCCGCTGCCGCCATTTACTAGCAAGAAGGGGAAGGCAGCGGGCAGCACGCTGGGCTCCTGCATGCTGTCATCATAATTGGGACGAAAGTCAATGGTCTCCTTTTTGATATCGCGCAGCATCTCCTCAGCTACGCGAGTGAGGCGTGCCTCAGTATAGCGCATGGCGGCGGGTGGATCACCATCTAGCGAACCAAAATTACCTTGACCATCTACTACTGGATAGCGCAGATTAAAATCTTGAGCTAGGCGCACCAGTGCATCATAGATGCTCTGATCGCCGTGGGGGTGATATTTTCCTAAAACATCACCAACAATTCTACCACTCTTTTTGAATTGTGATCCCGAGGCAAGCCCCATATCATTCATAGAGTAAAGAATGCGGCGATGTACCGGCTTGAGCCCATCGCGCACATCGGGAAGCGCGCGACTAACAATAACCGACATCGCATAATTAAGGTAAGAGCTAGATACCTCCCGCTCTATGGCTACCGGGATAACTGAGAGATTGTTCTCATTATTCATTATATGTCCAAATTAATAACCCGTAGCGCATTCTCTTCAATAAACTCGCGGCGAGGGGCAACCTCCTCGCCCATAAGGGTGCAAAAAATATCGTCGGCCTTTTTGTCGTTTTTTATCTTTATCTGAGTTATCATTCGGGTAGCCGGGTTCATGGTGGTCTCCCAGAGCTGCTCGGGGTTCATCTCTCCCAACCCTTTGTAGCGCTGGATCTGAATTGCCGCAGTGTGTTGCGTACCTTGTAATTCCTTAATGATTTTATCTCGCTCTTGATCATCATAGGCATAATGTAGCTGACTACCGCGGCTTACCTTATAGAGAGGGGGCATTGCTAAATAGACATGCCCCGCCTCCACTAGCTCATGCATAAAGCGATAGAAAAAGGTAAGCAGCAGCGTGCGGATATGTGATCCATCTACATCGGCATCGGCCATGATGATTACCTTATGGTAGCGCAATTTTTCTATGTTGAAGTGCTCACCTATATTGGTTCCCAACGAAACAATAATCGGCTGTAGTTTTTCGTTAGTGATTACCTTGTCAAGCCTTGACTTTTCAACATTTATCATCTTGCCCCAAAGCGGTAGTATAGCCTGAAAGGCTCGATCCCGCCCCTGTTTGGCAGAGCCGCCTGCTGAGTCTCCCTCTACTATGTAGATTTCAGACTGGGCAGGATCTCGTTCGCTGCAATCTGCCAATTTGCCGGGCAAACTGCTTACATCCAGATAGTTTTTGCGGCGAGTAAGCTCCCGCGCCTTGCGGGCCGCAATGCGTGCCTTGGCTGCCAACTGACATTTCTCAATAATACGCTGCACCGCCTTGGGATGACGATCAAATTGAATTGTTAATTGCTCAGCCACCAGCGACTCTACTGCTCCGCGCACCTCTGAGTTACCCAATTTACTTTTGGTCTGCCCCTCAAACTGCGGGTTCATAATTTTCAGTGATATAATCGCCACTAGCCCCTCCCGGACATCCTCGCCGCTTAGGGTCTTTTCCAGTTTGCGATAGAGCCCCGATTTTTTGTAGGCCTCGTTGATAACCCGAGTTAGACCCGACTTAAAACCGGCTAAATGGGTGCCCCCCTCTCGGGTATGGATGTTGTTCACAAACGAGAGAATGTGCTCATTGTAACCGTTGTGGTAGCTGAGACCCATTTCAAGATGTAGTCCCTCCCGCTCATATCCAAAATGAAGTGGGGCCTCTAATAGCGCGTGACGGTGTTCTAAAAGATATTCTACAAACTGTCGGATACCGCCCTCATAGCTGAATTGCTCTTTGACAACTGAGGAGGCACCCCCTCTTTCGTCCTGCAAGATAATGGTAACCCCGTGATTGAGAAAGGCCAACTCTCGCAAGCGTTCACTAAGCACCTCTGGGTCATACTCAATAGTTTCAAATATCTCTCGATCTGCCAAAAAGGTAACAGTAGTGCCCCTTTGGGAGTTGTCTAATTTTGTGGTTTTAAGATCGCTAGTGGCTGTGCCCCTAGTGTATTTCTGAGAGTAAAGACGGCCGTTACGGTGTACCTCTACTAGGCACCATTCCGAAAGCGCATTTACCACCGAGACTCCTACCCCATGAAGCCCGCCCGACACCTGATAGGCCTTCTTGTCAAACTTACCGCCAGCATGCAGCTGGGTCATTACCAGCTCTAAGGCGCTCATCCCCTCCTCATGGATATCAATGGGTATACCCCGACCATTATCAGATATAGAGATTACATTGCCCTCTAGGAGATGTACTTCAATAATATCGCAGTGGCCCGCCAATGCCTCATCTATGCTGTTATCTACCACCTCATAGACCAGATGATGCAGACCTGTCGGACCGGTAGAGCCAATGTACATACCGGGGCGGGCACGCACCGCCTCTAGTCCCTTTAATACCTGAATGTGCTGCGCTGAGTAGGTTCCTTTGTTCATGGATAGAACTATTGTACAATATCATAAAATAATGGTAAATATAGATAGGATGCAGGAGCGGATGGCGAAATCTCCAAAGGGGGATGTATATTGGCAAGAGGCCATTCAATTCTTAAACGATAAGTTATCCAAAGAGGAGATGACTAGGTGGTTCTCAAATATAAAGTATATCTCCTTTAATAATGGGACGCTTACTATTTCGACCGACTCTAGTTTTATGCAAGATCAGATAAAGAGAAGATATGGGAAGCTGCTACAAAAATTCTTGGAGCAGGTCAGCGGAAGAGAGCTGGCGCTAAAAATTATTGTAAAGGAATCTGGCCATTCAGCGGTGGCACAAGGGGACGATCCGATAGTCCCTCAGAGCAAGAATCGTTCGCCCTCCTCTGGTCGACAGGTCACGCTATTGCGGCGCTATACCTTTGAAAATTTTGTAATTGGCGATGGAAATGCCTTTGCTGCGAATGCCTCAATAGCTATTTCGCGTAGCCCCGGGACCAACTATAATCCCTGCCTTATCTATGGGGGGGTTGGCTTAGGAAAAACTCATCTTATTCAGGCAATAGGCAATTGGATTATTAATAATAATCAACACGTGAAGGTCCTCTATGTTACCAGTGAAAATTTTATCAATGAATTTATTCAATCTATTCGAGAGAAAAGGACTACCAGATTCAAAAATAGATATCGTAATGCAGATGTGCTACTACTTGATGATATTCAATTTCTTCAAAAGAAGATTGAAACCCAGGAGGAGCTCTTCCATACCTTTAATGCACTCTATGATGCCAATAAACAGATGGTCTTTACCTGTGACCGTCATGTAAGAGAGATAAGGGAGATAACCGATAGACTTCGAAACCGCTTTGAGCGAGGGCTTAACATTGATCTTCAGCCCCCCTCTTATGAGACGCGGGTAGCAATACTCCGCAAAAAAACAGTAGAGATGCGGGCTACCGACATTTTCTCGGACGAGTCGATACTCTACCTAATTGCCGAGCAGATTACCACTAATGTGCGTGACCTAGAGTCGGCGCTTATTAAATTGGCAGCCTATGCCAAACTAGTAGAGAAGACCATTACCATTGAGGTAATAAAAGAGCAACTCAGTTCGGTTCCTAGTAAAAATATACAAACTGGAGTACATGAAATTCTAAAGGTGATATCTGAATATTTTAATATCTCGATTGCCGATATGAAGGGCACCTCACGAAAAAAGAGTGTTATTTTCCCACGCCATATTGCTATGTACATTGTACGAGAAATTACCGAGCTCTCTACTACCGAAATAGGATTAGAATTTGGTGGAAAGGATCATACCACTGTAATGAATGCCTGTCAGAAAATAAAAAATATGCTTTTGGCCGACTCCACCTTAGAGAGCACTATTAATGCACTAATTAGAAGTGTGAATAGTTTGTGAATGATTAATGAAGAAAAGGTGGATATCTCCCTCCAACACCTATTATGTGCTCTCTTCTTGTGGAAAACTATGAAAAAAGTGTGTTAGTTAACCACAAGCCAACTATAAGTGATATAAAGAGGTAGTGGCTTTACCCACAAAAATTATTCCTTACTGTTACTACTACTGTTGTTTTAATTAAGTAATTATAGTAGACTATTGCAAATGAAGTTAACAGTTAATCGAGATATACTAATAAGTAATCTATCCATTGCCCAGGATATTGTCTCTACTAAAACTACTATGACCATATTCTCTAATGTATTAATAAGTATCAATACCAATATACTCACTATTCGGGCTACCGATTCTAAACTCTCATTTGAAAAGACATTTCGGCTAGAAGCTGACAATAATGAAGATGGTTCAATATGTCTCTATTGTGATCGATTAGTAAATGCCACCAGAACTATGCCTAAAGGAGAGGTAATTATTGAAGAGATTGGTGATTCATCAGTGCGTATACGCTCTGCAGTAAATAATGATCTAGAATATATTATGTTCACTACTAATATTGATAATTATCCCTCCTTCTCTGCAGCTCCGCAGGAGGGGCATTTTGATCTCCCACAAAGGGAGTTAAAGGAGATGATTAACCAGACTATTTTTGCAGTATCTCGTGATGAGACACGTTACTATCTAAGTGGGGTTTATATGGGTATTGACAATAATGTGCTAGTATTGGTAGCTAGTGATGGTCGCAGATTATCACTCTCAAAATATGATGGCGACTGTAGCAGCTTTAATATTGAGAAGGGAATAATTATCCCTATCAAAATACTCTCATTGGTTCAAAAATATTCTAGTGGGGAGGGTATAATTGGAATACTTATACACAATGAACAGATCTTCTTTAAGATTGATGATATCTATCTCTCTTCGCTGCTTGTTAAGGGAGAGTTTCCTAATTTTCAAAGAGTTATTCCAGAATCACAACAATACAATCTGCGGGCACAACGGGACCTTCTCATTGAGTCGGTGAGTAATGTGGCAATTTTTGTAGAAAAGTCTAAACGGATTTATCTCCTAATTGGCAAAGAGAATATAGAGATAAAATCAGATAAGAGTGAAATTGGACAGGCCAAAGGTATTGTCCCCTGCAAAATGGAGGGTCAAGATACCACTATAGCGCTTAATTACCTCTATCTGCTAGAGCCCTTGCGAGCACTTAGCGATAAAGAGGTAATTATTGGTTTTACTGAAAATAGTCGAGCAATAAGCATATATGCCGCCAATAATGACCGTAATATCCATATTGCAATGCCCATGCAGATAGATTGAAATTTCAATCAATTAGTTTTCAAAATTTTCGTAATATTAAAAATACTACAATCTCTGTAGATGCCAACAGTATCTATCTAATTGGCGACAACGCTCAGGGCAAAACCAACACCTTAGAAGCTGTCTATATTTTGGCATATGGAAGCTCTTTTAGAACCCGCTTACTTGATCAGATATGTTGTCACGGCTGCGACTCCTTTTCCCTAGCGGGAGAGGTAATTGATGGCCATAATTTGTCACATACCGTTTCCTTTCAGTGGAAAGAGGGCCAGCGGACAATTCATATCAATGACCACCGAGTTACCGATAGAAAAGAATTATTAGCATTACTTCCCTGCATTGTTTTCTCACATGAAGATTATCGCTATGTAAATGGCGGTCCGGACTATCGCAGAAAATTTTTTGATCAAACCCGATGTCTGCAAGATCAGCTTTATGCCGATACTTTGCATAAATACCATAGGATTCTTAAATTGCGTAATCAGGCGCTCAAAGAGAGACAATTAGAGCTGCTTGATACCTATGATCTGCAGTTGGTAGAGGAGGGATTAAAGATAGTTAAGGCCCGACATGAGCTTATAGCTCTCTTTGAAGAGCGACTGACTACGCTCTTTCAGACAATTGTAAAAGATGAGTTACCCCTAGCCCTGCAGTATAGTCCCTCATGGGGCGCAGAGAGGGAGAGCGACGCCATTCTCCAACTGCTTGCCGCGCGGCGAGCGCGAGATATTGAGATAGCCGCTAGCGGCGCCGGACCGCATCGAGACATTATCACTCTTATCATCAACGGACATAATGTATCTACCAGCGCCTCGACGGGACAGATACGTCTCCTCTCGCTTCTCCTCAAAATATTGCAGGCTGAGCTAGTTATTCAGGTGAATAAGCTAAATCCAATTTTACTTATAGATGATGTGCTATTGGAGCTGGATCGTCCTACCCGGAACGCGCTGCGCGCCGCGCTTCCTACTGCCGGGCAGGAGTTTTATACCTTTCTCCCTGGAGAGGAGAGCCGCCTCCTTGACAATAGGGGAGGGATGGTATACCAAGTAGAGCATGGGACATTACTGGGGAATTCAGCGCGCCGGGGAGATACTCCAGCGCCTCTTAAGAGAGATGCCGCAGGATAAACAAAAAGAGGGCGAAGGATCCATATACCGCAACTGGGTGGAGTATGCTGGCACTGATATTGCGGCGCATAGTGTCCCTATAGATATTCGTAATGACATACTCATAGTAGAGGTCGACCATCCGGCATGGCTTCAAAAGATGCAGCTACAATCGGCAGCAATAGTGAGAGCCATTGCCAAAAAAAGCCCCACAGTGAGTATCAGGGCGCTCCAACTGCATTTGACATAATTGCGAAGCGAGGGGTACAATAGAGTATGAAAAGCACATATCATCCGAGCCGCAGAAAGCGAATCAACAAATTTGGTTTTCGCGCACGGATGAAAAGCCGTGGTGGCCAACAAATTCTTAGTAGACGAAGGAGGAAACAGCGGAAGAAGTTAACCGTCTCTGATGAACGAAAGCCTTACTAAAGATGAGATAGTCAGAAAGAGAGCCGATATTCAGGCCCTCTTTAAGAGCGCACGCAACCTGCGAACCAATATATTGGGGATGAAGGTGCGCCCCAATAGACTAACCTATTGTCGGGTGTTGGTTGCTCCACTGCATGGTGGGAAAAAATTGAGCAGTGTGGAGCGGAATGCCCTTCGTAGATGCGGCAAAGAGCTCTTTCGCCGTAACCGAAGGTTGCTGCGGGGACGCGCCTATGATATTTTGCTTTTGATAGGCAGAGATATACTTGATGCCCCCTTTGATGAGCGCATCTCTCAGTATCGCTCGCTTCTTTTGCAGTTGAAATAGAACCAGTATGGATAAAAGAGTATGGACAAGAGAACTGTAATAGCTGTAATCATCTCTGCGCTGGTTATTATAGTGGGATTTTCTATTCAGAATGTAATTACTGGCTCTCGCGCTGCGCAGCAGGAGGCCGGCGAGTCCCCCGGGGAAGAGCTTGAGGAGATCGAGTCGCCCCAGGCAACCAGCCCCGCCAGCGACCCGAGCGCGCTGCAAGCTGTAGAGGATCCGTTGGTACAATGCAACCTCAGCTATGAGAATTCAACGCTACGGGCCGCCTTCGATCCTGACGGAGCCACCATGCACTCCTTTGAGTTGTTGGAACATACGGCTACTGATAATCAGCCGGTAGAGATGATATTTCGCGGCCAAACTGATCAGACGCCCTTCTCAATTGTAATTGGAGAGAATAATGATATTATTCTAGACGGTCCCTATAGCTGCCGCAATTTGGCGGATGGCATAGAGTTCTATAAACGCTACACTCTTCCTGAGATACAGAGCGAGCCCTTTACGGTGCGGAAGATATTCCGCTTCTTTCCCGGAGAATATCTCTTTGAGCTAGAGGTAATTTTTGAAAATAGTATTAATAAACAGCTGCCCCTAGTTGCAGAGCGCGGCGCCTATCGTCTTTATGTGGGACCGCAGATTGGCCCAGAGTTTCGAAGACTGGATAATAGACAGGAATATAGAAACTATCATCAATATGTTAATGGCCGGCGCCGCCGGATCAGACTTCGTGGTGGGCGGCAGCATACTGTAGCAGATAGCGCAGCCGACTGGGTAGCAGTTGAGGGCAAATATTTTGCGCTGATTACTATTCCCCACTCTGGAGTATCGGCTATCACCCTCTCTAATGCGCCACGAGAGGGAATAGTAGCCGTCTCTGAGCTTTATATTGATCGGTTGTCTATTAAGAGCTCGGTAGAACATGATAGCTACCTCTTTTATTTAGGGCCAAAAATTAGAAGAGAGCTGGCACGCTACGATAGTGCGGATGAGAATCAGCGGGGATTGAGCTCCTTGAATATCAAACGGGTAATACCCACCCGCCCATTGATTGGGTGGCTAGAGAGCATCTTAAAATTAGGTCTGCAGGTGATATATAGGGTGGTGCCCAATTACGGGATAGCTATTATTCTGCTTACTATTTTGGTCAAGCTGCTACTAACGCCGCTTACCAAGCGGAGTCAAAAATCTATGCTACGTATGCAGGAGCTTAGCCCCAAGGTTGCCGAGATTCGAGAGCGCCACCAGGGGAATCAGCAGAAAATAAATGTTGAATTGGCAACCCTCTATAAGCGGGAGGGAGTAAATCCCGCCGGAGGATGTTTGCCACTGCTTCTGCAATTTCCCTTTTTTATTGCCATGTTTGGCATATTTAATAATCATTTTGAACTCCGCGGGGCCACCTTTATTGCGGGATGGATTAATGATCTTTCGCAACCTGAATCAATCTGGAATTTTGGTGAATTTACTATTCCTATACTAGGATGGAACGACCTCCGACTTCTTCCGCTACTCTTTGTAGCTACCCAAGTGTTAAGTGGGGTTATTATCAAAAATCCAGCTCAAAGTCAGCAGCAGGCTCGCATGTTTGCCATAATCATGCCACTGGTATTTTTCTTCCTACTCTATAATATGCCCTCCGGTCTGCTGCTCTATTGGATAGTCACCAATCTCCTTACTGTCGTACAACAGGCCGGTACCGTAATGGCACAGAAGAGGAGCACGTAATGAGATATGATTGGAACTACACGCATTTATGAGGCTCAAAAGGCATCAATCGCCATTGAATATGCCTGTGAAGATCTGGGCGTCTCTGAGGGAGATCTGCCGGTAGAAAAAATTGTTAAGCGGGGCGGTAGGGCTATTTTTAGTCGTAAGCTAGTTGAGGTAACTGTGAGGATAGAATCAAAACTTGAGCGAATGATAATTGATTTCATAGAACGTACCCTCTCTTATATGAATTGCTCGGCCCGAGCTGAGGTCTCGGATCGCGCCAACAATCAGATATGGATACAGATTAAGGCCGACCATCCCGCCATATTGATTGGCAAGAAGGGTAAAACCTTGGATGCCCTCCAGCATCTGGCCTCAGTCTTTTCTAAACGACATACCGAAGAGGGACTCTCGGTTATTCTGGATGTACGACAATACCGCCATCACCAAGCCCGACATATTGAGCATATGACGCGTCGCATTGCCAAAAAGGTACGTAGCAGCGGTGCCTCTCACCTGCTAGAGCCTATGAACTCCTATGATCGCTACATAGTGCACGGAACGGTGCGCCCCTTGCGAGGCGTTACGTCGCAGAGCGAAGGGAAGGGTGTCAATCGTCGAGTACGGATTTTGATCAATGAACGCTAATCCCCGTTACTTTACCCCCTCGCATGAGTGGATAGCTGCCGAAGGTAGCGCATGGGTGGTAGGTCTTACCAGCTATGCGGTGGAGAACCTAGGAGAGATTGTCTTTATTGAGATGCCATCGGCCGGTTCCCATCTCGCCCAGGGCGACTTGCTCTGCGTGGTAGAGAGCGTAAAGGCGGCCAGCGAGATATATTCCCCGTTGGACTGCACCGTGGTAGCCACCAATGATCTCTTAGCCGAGCAGCCGCAGCTGGTCAATAGTGCCCCCGAGGGCGACGGTTGGATACTGAGAGTTACGCTGGATGAGGGCCAATCACTTGATGAGCTTTTGAAGCCCGATCAATACAATACCCTCATTACTAAATAAAACATGGCTAGATAAACCAAGATACATCTAGCTAGTGCTCTGCATGCCGCTAGCTATGCCGGTACCGAGCTTCTTGTATAGTCTCTTGTATAGTCTCTTGCATAAAAGAACGACTTCTCTGTACTATATTACATGGACATTCAAGAGCATCGCTTTGATGTGGCCATTGTAGGAAGCGGCGGAGCCGGTCTCTATGCGGCATTAGAGGCCAGCGCCCAGGTACCCACCGCAGTTATCTCTAAGCTCCATCCAGTGCGTAGTCATACTGGGGCGGCGCAGGGAGGCATTGGTGCGGCGCTGGGCAATGTTGAGGAGGACAAACCGGAATGGCATGCCTTTGATACGGTAAAGGGAGGCGATTATCTGGTAGATCAACATGCCGCCAGTATCCTTGTGGAGGACGCCATTAAGGCGGTCTATGATCTGGAGCATCGGGGATTGCCCTTTTCTCGTCTAGCAGATGGCCGTATTGCCCAACGGCGCTTTGGAGGGCATACCCGAGAGTTTGGCAAGGCGCCAGTGCACCGCTCCTGCTATGCCGCGGACCGTACCGGCCATATGATACTACAGACCCTCTATCAACAATGCCTCCAGCACCAGGTACAATTCTTTGACGAGTTCTTTGCCCTTAAGCTCTGCATGGAGGGAGAGCGTCCGCAGGCACTTATTGCATTGGAGATTGCCACTGGCGCTCTGCATATTTTCTATGCCAAAGCTATTCTCTTTGCCACCGGCGGTTTTGGACGAGTATGGAGAATCACCTCTAATGCGCTAGCCAATAGCGGTGATGGCCCGGCATTGGTGGCGCGTGCTGGTCTGCCACTTCAGGATATGGAATTTTATCAGTTCCACCCCACCGGCATCCGCGGAATGGGCATTCTTATCACCGAGGGGGTACGCGGTGAGGGCGGCATATTGCTGAACCGCCAAGGCGAGCGCTTTATGGAGCGCTATGCGCCCACCCTATTGGATTTAGCGCCGCGTGATATGGTCTCTCGCGCCATAATGAGCGAGGTGTTGGAGGGGCGAGGCATGCAGGGTAGCCGTGAGATAGGCGATTGGGTCATGCTGGATGCTAGCCATCTAGGGAAAGAGGTGGTAGAAAAGAAAATTCCCGATATTGCCGATTTCTGCCGCACCTATTTAGCCATTGATCCTGCAGAGGCAGCTATACCGGTACAACCTACCGCCCACTACGCTATGGGCGGCATACCTACTGATACGCATGGGCGGCTTACTGATGGCCATACCATTTATGAGGGTCTCTATGCCGCCGGAGAATGCGCCTGTGTTTCAGTACATGGTGCCAATCGCTTGGGCACCAATAGTCTGGTAGAGCTAGTGGTATATGGGAGGCGTGCAGGGCTGCATATTGCAGAATATGCCAAAGGCTGTGAGCCAAGCCATCATTCAGTGCGGGAGGAGGCGCAGGCCCTGCAGGCGCAGCTAGAGGGCACTTCTGCTCGAGGTGAGGCAAGCGCTACACAACTCTACAGCGCCATGCAAAATACCATGACCCGCAATGTGGGAGTATTCCGCGAGGCGCAGGGTATGCAGCAGGCAGTGCAGGAGATGACCGCGCTGCGTGATCAATTCCTTTCAGTGGCTATTCAGGATAATAACGCCAATTACAATCTGGACCGAGTGGCCTATCTAGAACTACAAAACCTATTGGATATTGCCCTCATGACGGCGGTTGCCTCCCTTAATCGCACCGAGAGCCGCGGTGCCCACTCCCGCGTGGATTATCCCGAACGGAATGATGCGCAATGGCTCAAACACAGCCTGCTCTATCTAGATAAAACCGCCCGCAACCAAGTGGACATTGGCTACCGCGAGGTTGATGTTTCGCTCTGGAAGCCCCAACCACGGCGCTACTAGTATAGTGCTATTATTTTATTACAATATAGTCTTATAGAAACTGCAGTTCTGAATAACAATTCAGGCGATAACCTTCCCACCTATTGACACTTTGTGAGGAGACTATTATACTAGGCCATTATGAGTATTTATGGTATTTTGGTTAATCCTTTCCACAGGACTATGGGCTATAATGTTTTAAGAGGATTGGCTCTTATGGCACTAATCCTCGGCATGATTGGCCTAGTCTCCTGTGAGACCACCCAAAGTGTGGGCGAAACACTGCCAGATAGCGCATTGCAGACTGGCCAGGTGCTAGGCACCATCTATTTTTCTGCAGAATCATCAGTATTGAGTGAGCAGGCGTTGCTCGCCATTCAGGAGATAGCCCAAAGGGTACTCTCTGCCACTACTGAGGGGGCAACGGTAGCGCTAGCGGTTCAGGGCCACACCGCATTGGCCGGCACTGCTGGGGGACGCAGCCGACTCTCTCTCCGACGGGCTGAGATGGTAGCTCAGCAGCTTCAAGCTGGAGGCATAGCGGTCAACGCCATACAGCTTGATTCTTTTGGGGCGGAACAGCCGGCGGCCAATAACGACACTGCCGAAGGACGAGAGTTGAATAGACGCACCGTTGTTTTGGTACACAGTTTGGCACAAAGTAATCAATAGCACTTGACAAATACTGTTGTATCCGGTATATTATAAATAGAATTAGTATAATTTATACAAAATTCCTTTTATTAAGATGGGTTGGGGGCCTGCGCTTAGTCGTAGGCCTTCGGCTTTTAATTGGTCGTTACTTATCTAATTGGTCATTCCATATTCAATAGCCACCATGTTTTCATGGCACTTTTTATTGTAGGCAGGAGCGCAGTTTTCCGTTGCATCTATTGTCGGAGAGAGAGGGGGGTCAGGATGTCTCTTTTTTCCTTATTTTTTCGCCCCTTTGCTTGACAACTGCGTCTCTAGTAGCCATAATTGGCTATAATTTTTAGTTAAAAAAGGAGGAAAACTATAATGACTAAATGTATATTTACTTTGTCCTTCGCTGCAAAATTTGAAGAAACGGGGGCAGTCTCTCTTAAGACTCTTGGTAGGGATACCAAAGGTTCCCCGCATTCCCTGCCTAAGGGGAGGGTACTGTGGGGCACTCTAGGGGCGCTAGTGACATTGGTGGCTCTAGTAGTATTGGTAGCCTGTCCGGCTGCGAATAATAGAGGGGGAGGTACCGGTCAGCTCTATGTTTGTGACAACGGCACCCCCTCATCTCTCAGAGATGCCACTGCCGATGGTATCAGCCGCTGTGTGAGTTGTAGTCCTATTGCTACCCTTGATGGTACTGCAGACAGTATCGGCAGCACCTGTCAATTCTCAGTAGAGGTGGGAGAAGCCGCCCGCATAGGCATGGCCATGCAATTTGGCGAGAGCGAGGGCACACCATATGATCTGGCAGCCATCGGTAGCACCCTGTATATGCTGGGGGTGAGCACAGTTACTCTCTATACCCTAGACACTACTACCGGTAGGGCCACCCAGGTGGGAAGTGCAGCCGATTTTGGCGTGAGCGAACGCTTCCCAACCGGCCTAGCAGCCATTGGCACCACCCTCTATATGGTGGGATCGATCAATGATGTCCTGTATACCCTAAGCACTACGACCGGTGTGGCCACCCAAGAGAGCGATGCCAGTGTAGACGAATTTGGCGTGGGCGAAAACGGCCCACAAGGCCTCGCCGCCATTGGCGGCACCCTCTATATGGTGGGACGAGACACAGATGCTCTCTATACCCTCAACATTGACTCCGCTGATATGACCCCCGATGGTAGGGCCATTCAGGTGGGCAACGCAACCAATTTTGGCGTGATCGAAAGCCAACCCAGCGGCCTAGCCGCCATTGGTGGCACCCTCTATATGGTGGGGTTAACCAATGATGTCCTCTATACCCTAAACACTACTACCGGTGGGGCAATTCAGGTGGGCAGTGCGACCGCCGGCTTTGGCGTAGGCGAAGGCTTCCCAACCGGCCTGGCCGCCATCGGCAGCACCCTCTACATGGTGGGAACGAACACAGAAGCCCTCTATGCGCTCCGCTATCAATAGTAGATAGTCGGTAAAAGCGCTCTCGGTAGTCCAAGCGCGGTTCAAATAGGATAGGGAAGGGTTTAACCCTTCCCTATTTTTTTGTGTAGAAATTGCCGAAGTAGCGGCCAGTTCTCTCTTTAATTTCCTTTTACTGTAGGCAGAGGCGCCGTTTTCCGTTACATCTATTGTCGGAGAGAGGGGGCAGGATGGCTCTTTATCTTTCTTAGAAATTTCTTAAAAAAACCTTGCCATTAATATACCCAATAGGGTATACATATACCTATGGTAATGTACCAGTTGGCTATAGTGTGCTATGCGGAGGGAAGCTATGCTCCTCTCCCCTAGCTATAGTCGCTTAGGCACTTACCAAATTTATAATAAATATAGGAGGATTTTCAGAAATGAAATATCTTAATATAAGTTCTATCTTTTTAAGAGAGAATGAGAGAGTGAAGGAGCGACTGAGCACTCGTAAAACGCTTCAGAGAGAGAACCACGTCTCCTCGCATTCCCCGCCTAAGGGGAGGATGCTTTTGAATACCCTGGGAGCTCTGGTGCTATTGGTGGCTCTAGTAGTATTGGTAGCCTGTCCGGCTGCGAATAATGGAGGGGGAGGTCCTGGCACTGGTCCCGGAGTGGGCACCGGTTATATCTGTGACAACGGCACCCCTCATCTCTCAGAGATGCCACTGCCGATGGTCTCAGCCGCTGTGTGAGCTGTGACCACCCTCTATTTTTTGCACTTATGGGCACTTCTGGCGAAATCGGCACCACCTGCCGAACCGTAGCAGAGGTGGGAGGGGGCGTCCGCATAGGCATGGTGGCCAGCCAATTTGGCGTAAGCGAAAACGCTCCAAGCGGCCTAGCCGCCATCGGCGAAACCCTCTATATGGTGGGGTTTGACAATGATGTCCTGTATACCCTCAACATTGACCCCACTGATGGCACTGCTGATGGTACGGCAATTCAGGTGGGAAGTACGGCTACCGGCTTTGGCGTGAGCGAAAGCTCACCATATGCTCTGGAAGCCATTGATGACACCCTCTATATGGTGGGATGGGATCAAACTGTCCTCTATACTCTAAACACTACTACCGGTGGAGCCACCCTGGTGAGCGATGCCAGTGTAGACGAATTTGGCGTGGGCGAAAGACAACCAACCGGCCTAGCCGCCATCGGTAGCACCCTCTATATGATAGGACAGATTCAAGATGCCCTCTATACCATTAACATTGACTCCACTGATATGACCCCCGATGGTATGGCATACCAGGTAGGCAGCGCAACCCAATTTGACGGCGTGGGCGAAGGTAACCCACGCGGCCTGGCCGCCATCGGTAACACCCTCTATATGGGAGGGGGGTCCAATGATGTCCTCTTTACCCTAGACACCACTACCGGTAGAATCACCCAGGTGGGTAGTGTAGATCCCGGCTACGGCGTGGGCGAAAGAGCCCCCACCGGCCTCGCCGCCATCGGCAGCACCCTCTATATTGTGGGAGCGGACAATGATTTCCTCTATGCGCTCCGCTATCAATAGTAGCTAGTCGCAAAAGGGCCAGAGGTAAGCCGATTGCGGTTGTAATAGGATGGGGAGCATCGGATAGGCTCTCTAGCTCCTATTCAAAAAACAGTGTAGGGAAGGGTTTAACCCTTCCCTATTTTTTGTGCAGTAAGTCTCATTTCTCCGTTGCACAGCTTCGGGAATGACCATCTTCTTCTTGGTATTCGTTGCGCGATAACGAATATGTCTCGCATATTCCTTCGTGGCCCCATCAATACTCTTCCATTGCCAATGGGGATCATGGCGTTGGGAGCATTGATGGGCCTAGGAGCGCCGTTCTCCGGTGCATGTTTTTTGAAGAAGGAGCGGTCAGCTGTCTCTATGTTTTCCTAGTGAGGGCGTACAACCTACTTGCATTGGCTAGGTAAATTATATATACTTATATTATAAGGGCCGGGCGATTATAGTTAACAATTAAGAGTTGCAAACCGATATATGTTAAGGAATACATTAAAGATTAATAAGGAGGAAAAAGGCGTAGATAGGAGCGAGAATATAAGTAACAGTCGGTAGCCTTAGGGCACCGCAATGGTTGTAATGGTGGGCACGGATGCCCATTAAATATATATCAAGGAGGATAAAAGAATGATTATTAACCATAATATAAGCGCAATGTTTGCGCAGCGAACTAATGAGATCGTAGATAACCGGTTAACCAAGAATATAGAGGCACTCTCTTCTGGTTACCGGATAAATCGGGCTGGTGATGACGCAGCGGGACTGGCCGTATCTGAGAAGATGCGCGCCCAGATTCGTGGTCTTAACCAAGCCTCTAGGAATGCCTTAGATGGTATTTCCTTTATTCAAACTGCGGAGGGATATTTGCAGGAATCACAAGATGTTCTGCATCGAATCCGTGAGTTGGCCATTCAGGCCGCAAATGGTATCTATACTGATGAGGACCGTCTCCAAATTCAGGTGGAGGTCTCTCAATTAATTGATGAGATAGATCGGGTGGCTTCACATGCGCAGTTCAACGAACTGAACATGCTGACTGGCCGCTTTTCTAATCCAGCAGCGGGTGTACCAACCGCCAGTATGTGGTTTTTTATTGGCGCCAATATGGACCAGCGAGAGCAGGTTTATATAGGCACCATGACCGTAGAAGGATTGGGACTCAATGGACAGTTGGCCGGTGGAGCCGACGTTCGTGATGCAGGTACCGTAACCCCTGACAATGCAAACCAGACACTAGGAATAGTCGACGCAGCATTACAATTAATAAGTAAGCAACGCGCCGATTTGGGAGGATTTCAAAATCGTCTAGAGTTAGCAATACAGGGAATTGATGTGGGAGCCGAAAACTTACAGGCCTCTGAATCTCGTATTCGGGATGTAAATATGGCCCACGAAGTGATAGAGTTTGCCACAAATCAGATTCTTATTCAATCCAGTACTGCAATGCTGGCCCAAGCGAATGTAAAATCGCAATCAGTGTTGCAACTTTTGGGTTAATAGGGTATATTACTAGCGGCAGTTAATTGCCGCATGTGTTCTTTGAAAATTCTCCTCCTTCTACGTTGATGGCGGGGAGGTTTTGTAACCCATTATTGGGTGTGCAAAGCCTTCCCGTTGATTGTGGTTGCGTAGTGACGCGTGCAAGCGTAATAGCAATATCAGCGGAGTGCGTGGGCAATGGATGCCCACAAAAAAATTTCAAGGAGGAATAAATATGATAATTAATCATAATGCAAGCGCTGAGTTTGCAAGTCGTTCTTTGCGTTTTCGTGCCGATCAGATTCAAAATGATATCGAAACGCTTAGTTCGGGAAGACGGATAAATCGGGCTGGTGACGATGCTGCCGGTTTGGCGGTATCTGAAAAGTTACGCACCCAAGTGCGGGGGCTTAATCAGGCCGAGCGAAACATCCAAGATGGAGTTTCCTTTATCCAAACTACTGAGGGTTACCTTAATGAGACCTCTGATGTTCTTCAACGTATTCGTGAGCTCGCTGTACAGTCGGGCAACGGTATCTATACTGACCAAGATCGTCAGCAGATACAGGTTGAGGTTGCGCAGTTGATTGATGAGGTAGATAGAATTGCCTCTCATGCCCAATTCAATGAGTTAAATCTATTGACTGGGCGCTTCTCGAGAGAACTGGGTGTTGGTGCAAGTTTTCATATTGGTGCTAATATGGACCAAAATGAAATAGCCTATGTCGGCACCGTAACTACTGAGGCTCTCGGTATTACCGATGCGCAGGGTAATCAGTTGGCAAGTATTTCTACTGCAGCTCAGGCAAATAGCGCTATCGGGATAATTGATAATGCCCTTTTTACGGTCAATCGCCAACGTGCAGATCTGGGTGCCTACCAGAGCCGTTTTGAGTTGGCCCAAGAGGGTGTGGCAGTTGCTGCTGAAAATCTAGCGGCTTCTGAGTCACGAATCCGAGATGCAGATTTTGCTGAAGAGGTAGTGGATTACGTACGAAATCAGATTCTGATTCAGTCTAATACAGCTATGCTTGCACAGGCAAATGTTTTACCCCAATCGGTTTTACAAATTCTGGGGTAGATGAGTAGTAGGAGAATTCTGGACGTCTTCTCCTGTACAAAGGTATTGAGATATAGAGAGGGAGCACGCTCCTCTCTTTTCTCATTAGAGCTTCTACACATAAATATTAAGGGAAATATTAGAGATTAATATTAGAGATTTATGATAAGAGAGATGGAGGCATAATGATATAGTGATGAGGATTGGAAACGCTATAAATGGAGTACAGATAACTTACAGCAAGCAGTCTAGTGCTACAAATAACAAAACTAGTGGCCGGCGCAAAGCTTCTGAGCTAAGTGACCGGCAGCGCCGTCAACTGCAAAAGGCCGCGGAGCATCTCCCTCCCCATTTTAATCACAAGATGGTGTTAGAGGTGAATCCAGAGATTCAGCGGGTAATTATAAAGGTAGTAGACAGAAATTCCGATAAGGTGATTAGGATCATGCCACCAGTTGAGTTACAACAGGTCTATGCCTATATGCGCCGTATGGTAAAGGAGTTTTATCCTCCTACTCCATAAGATATACTATGGCTACTATAATCTATGTCTGATATTAGCATACCCGGACTGCAAAATCCTAATAGCTCCATTGATACCGAAAAGTTAATAAACGATCTCATAGAGGTCGAGCGTATCCCTCTTAATCGCCTAGAGGAGAGGATTAGCACCGATGAGTTGCGTAGGGAGGCATGGAGCGATCTTGGGAGACGCATCAATGAGCTCAATGAAGACGCTAATTTTCTTTATAGCTTTCAAAACCCCTTTAACGAGCGTGTAGGCAGCAGTAGTAACGAAAACGCCTTGCAGCTGTTGGCTACTCGTGAAGCTGATGAGGAAGAATATGAAATTGAGATTCTTTCATTAGCGGGACGAGACCGCTTTTCTTCCCCCCCTATCGCCAATGATTACCGATTGGCAGCGGGTCGGTATAGATTTACGGTAGGCTCAGATGAGGTACTTCTTGATTACTCTGGTGGAGAACTGAAAGACTTTGCCCGGCGGCTCAGCGCACAGGGTGAGGGATTGTTGGGTGTGCGAGTAGTGCCCCATTCTGCCGAAGAGAGTGTTATTGTTTTTGAATCTCTAAAGAGTGGTGCAGATCAAGCGCTGGCCTTCCATGATGAGGCCCTCACCTTTGCGCTGGAACAGGGAGTGGTGGAGTACCGTCCAGAGATAGCATTTGAGTTTACCGAGCTGAGAACCTTAGGGGCTGGCACTGAGGAGCAATTGGATCTAGGGAACACTATTAACAGCGCTACTGAAGAATTAGTGCTACAATATGAATCACGTTTTTTACCAGATAAGCTCTTCGAAGCGCAAGAGCCGCTACGCAGCGGCTCAGCTACCTTAGAGGGAGTTACGGTACAGAATTTGCTCTCGGCTAATTTGTTAGAGGAAGCTCCTGCCCCGCCTCCTAGGGTAGATGATCTTACGCTACTCTTTGCGGTGGCCGGAAATGGCAAAGTGGCATTGCCCGATATAACAGATAGCACTGAGTTCACGGCAACCGAAATTGAGCTACAGCAGCATGTCCCGGCGTTACGCGCCCTGCTTCTTCAGAATAGCAATAGCCATCGGGCAGTGCAGTTTCGAAATATACGGATAGCCAATCGGGATGGGGGGAGCTACCATCCGCTTAATCCCATAGAGGAGCGTTCCAATGCTCACCTGAAGCTAGATGGTGTAGAGGTACAGCGAGATAGTAACAGTATAGATGATCTTATTCCCGGTGTTACCCTAGAATTGCTATCCGAAAGCCAGCAACCGATCACTATGGAAATTACCCCCGACTATGAAGCGGTAAAGGAGGCCCTTATCTCCTTTGTGGGCAATTACAATCAGCTTATTCGAGATGTAAATATCTTTACCCGTACCGACACACGGCTTATTGAGGAGATAGAGTACTTCACCGGCGAAGAGCGAACACGCGCCAGTGAGCGGTTGGGCATCTTCTCGGCAGAGACCACCCTTGACCAACTACGGCAGCGCCTAATCACCATAACCCAGAATCCCTACCCTACCAGCGCTGAGCGAGAGATAGCCCTGTTAGCGCAGGTTGGTATTGCCACCAATGCAGTGGGTGCCAACATCGGCGCGGTTAATCCCAGCCGTCTGCGGGGCTATTTGGAAGTTGATGAATCACAACTTGATAGTCAGTTAGCAACTCATTTTCAGGCAATTAAAGAGCTTTTTGGTAGCGATCAGGATGGTGATTTTGTGGTTGACAGTGGAGTAGCCTTTGAGATTGAGAACTATACCGATCTTTATATTCGCGCCGGAGGGGTTATTCAGAGTCGCAATGCGGGGCTAGACAGCCGTATTGAGCGCACTGGTCAGCAGGCAGAAACCTATAATCGGCGTCTAGAGCGCTATGAACAGCAGCTACGGGATGATTTTGGTCGTATGCAGGGAGCGCTCAATGCCCTGGAAGATTCAACACAGAGTTTAGATAGCCTTAATAACAATAATAATTAAGTGTACTGAACATTTCACCTAGTAATTGTGCAATCTGCAATTTGCAATGTGCTATGATCAATTTAATAAAATTGATAGCAATTATCCCATAAAAAATGTCGATAACTAAAAGGAGGTATGATGCAAATTTCCATTAACCGGCAACCAATTGAGACCACCCTAGAGAATGAGAAGGAATTGGGCGAAGTGATTCAGCAGCTAGTGAATTGGGTTGTTGATATACAACAGTACATCTACCAAATAGAGGTAGATGGTACCTATTACAGTCCCCATCAGCAAGAGCTCTGGAGCCCAATTAAAATAGCTGAGGTGGGGTATCTTAATCTGGAAACTTTTTCTCCTACCGATCTTAAAGAGAGTCTACAGCTGCTGGGAGAGGTTTCGATAATGATGCAAAGCGAGCGGGGAAAGGAGGCTATGCAATCCATAGAGCTCTTCTCAGTATTACTTACCCGTTTTTTGCATATTCTACCGCAGTTACCATCAGAGATACGCGAAAAGGTAGGGGCGCATATTAAAGAGCTTAATAGCACGCTAACCCAGTTGGTAGAGGGCTTTGAGGCGCAGGATACGGTGCTAATTGCCGACATAGTGGAATATGAGGTGGTACCCCGAGTAGAGCGCTTAATAGCAGCTATGCCCTCTCGTAATGCGCCCATGAATAGCGCAACAAATAGCTAAAAGAGCAGTAGTAAAGACTCCTCTCTTAATCTCCATCTATCAGGGGGCTACCAAAGCGTATGTATGGGACAGTGACAAACCAATGGATAACCAGTCCGGAGGCCTGTTGGGGGATGGGGTGGCAGATTGGCATGCGGCTCCAACTGGGCGATGTACTAACCTTAGATGGAGCATTAGGCAGTGGTAAAACACTGCTCACCAAGGGAATTGCTGCTGCATGGGGAATAACTGAGGAAATCACCAGTCCCAGTTACAATATAGTGCATGAGTATCCCGGTATAGTGAGTTTCTATCATATCGATCTCTATCGAGTACAAAGCATAGCGGAGATTGAGGAGATTGATCTTCTCTCCTATTTTGATAGGCAGGCACTGGTGGTAATTGAATGGCCCGTGTTGATTGCTGCCCATCTGCCGCGCTCCACCATAGCGGTCACACTACAGATAAATAATGATAATAGTCGGAGTGTCACAATTGCGACCATCAATAAATATAATAGCCGGTAAATCTCATGAACATTCTAGCAGTTGATACTAGCAGCAGTATCTGCCTAGTGGCAATTCGTAAGGGTGAAAAACTGTATGTGGAAGAGCGGGAGCAGGGATGGCATCACCTCCAAAATCTGCTTCCGGCTATTCAGCGACAATTGAAAGCCAGTCATAGCCGATTAAAGGAGTTGGATCTCTTGGTGTGTAGCGATGGCCCCGGCTCTTTTACTGGACTACGGATTGGTTTTGCCACCCTGAAGGGGCTAGTTGCCGGCTGTAAGCTGCCCTATGTGCATATTCCTATGCTTACCATCTATCGTCATTATGTGCGCCGTGGCCCTTTTCCCTGCGCAGTAACTATTCCTATTACCAAACAGCGCGCCATTATTGCCAGCTATAATAGCGCTCACTCCGTCGCACAGCTGCAGGACATTGACTACGCAGCACTCAGTTACCATCTCTCACAACTTGCCAAGCAGTATGCGGCACCCATCACGCTCTATGTCAGAGAGCAGACAACGCTAGAGATAATAAATGCTACATTAAATCAGAATATCCCTTCATTTAAGGAGGTAATTGCACAAATAGTGCCGGTCAAGAGCCTGGCTCAGGCGCTTATTGCCTCAGGAGAGGCACGTTTTCATAAAAGCGGGGGCTCTGGCAGTAGCGATCAGCCGCGCTATTTTCGCTTAATAGATGCCGAATTGGTTTCTCCCGGCAACTTAGGGAGCGAGGGCAATCTCTGAGCATTAGAGCGGGCGGCGGCGCGGTTCTCCTCTTGTATAGCCTGGTAGAGTTCCTGCCGGTAGACCTTTACATCATGAGGAGCCTCTATACCAATTCGTACCTGATCATGACGTATCTCTAAAATTGAGACTACTATCTTATTGGCTATAATAATACGCTCATTAATACGGCGTGACAGTATTAGCATGGCTCCCTATTCCTTTACGCTACCGGCAATGATGGGATGCTTGGTCTTCCAGCGGGGATCCTGCTGAATTGCTTGAACACCCACTCGCTTTACCCTATTAATAAGTAGCGGTCCCATAAGGTTGGCAGTTGCCTCATGTACGGGACTCTCTCGTACAGTAACAATGGAAAAGACTAACAGCTGCTCACTGGCAGGTGAATGAATGCTTTTATAGTCCTCATCAGCAATATCTAAGAGATAATCGCGCCGAAAGAGGTAGGGATTAATAAGAATAAAGGAGGTCTCGCGCTGCTCTAAGCTTTGTAACAGATAGAAGGGGGGTTGAGGGGAATCCAAAAGCGCCCACTGGGTCTGCAGTTCAAAACCATAGAGCCCATGTGGAAAAAGTATTTTTTGGCGCTCGTCAATCTCCAACGTACCTAAGCGTTGCGTATCGATCTTCATTAAATAGCCTACCCACTAGCGCAGAAAGTCTAGCAAGGTGCGGGGGAGAATTCGGCCCGCCGCGGCCAATGCTGCCTGATGGCTATATTCCTGAGTACGAAACTCAGTAATTGCTTCAGTAAAATCTATATCCCGCAATTGTGAGGCCGCCTCTCCTACTTCAGGTATCTCATACTGAATTCTCTGCTGCACAAACTGCGCTCTGCTGCTTTTGGCACCAATAGAGGCTACACCACTCAACAGATTGGACAGCGATTCATCAATGCCTTGGAGAATTTGGCCGCCTATGGCCTCAGAGTCATTGCGATACAGCGCATCTCGAAAGCTAATAAGCGCATCAAAAAGGGATCCACCAAACAGCTCACTACCTTCAGCAAAGTTATTGGGCGCATTTCCACTGCCCAGAATACCCAGCTCTAGGAGCACTGTGCCATCCTCTTCCAGCCATAATTGATGGGGATGGGTAGTCTCCAGCACCAGCCCATTTCGTAGAGGATCAACAGCGGCGCGCACTGCCGCGGATGAATTATTTATTCTTGCTACAATAGCCCCAATATTGTCGCCGGCATTAATCTCTATGGAAACACCATCAATACGTATTTGTGAATCTATCGCCGCCTGATAGGAGGAGGCATCTACATTAGAAAATAGTTGCTGATTCTGCGCCCAAAAGAGGCGATTACCGGCAAAGTCTAGGGGAATGTAGTTGCCATCGGCTATCTCGGTCTGCCGAGTATCAATGTTGCCCTCGTAGGAGACAGCAATAATCTGCTCAGCATCGTCCCCAACTGCGCGGCCATAGAGCACCGCATAGGGGCTAGCGCTAATGCGTGTACCACCAAAGAGAGCATTACCGGTGGGGGCGGCAGCATTGCCCACACTGACTATCTCTTCCAGCATTTCGTTAACCTCCGACGCGATCAACGATCGATCCTCATCGGTATAGATACCGTGGGCTGACTGTACTGCTAACTCCCGCACTCGCTGCATAATTTCCACGCCCTGACGCACATAGCCCTCAGTATATTGATAGGTATCAAGGGCAAATTGGGCATTCTCTGCAAAGGTCTCTAAACGATTAAGATAGGACTGCAGTTGCGTAACATGCGAGGCAGCGCTAGGATCATCCCGTAACTCTAGGATGCGTCGCTGACTGGCAATTTTGTTCTGAATACGATTAAGATAAAACTCCCGTTGCCGTAGATTAAATTGCGTATCTAAATGGCTTAACTCAGTACTAATGCGAAACATCAGACAGCCATCCGATTAATAATAGTATCTAGCATACTATCAACATTAGTGATAAATCGGGCAGTTGCAGCATAACCGTGCTGATGCTTAATGAGTTCAGCCACCTCTTCATCAATATTGACGCCACTCAATGAGGCCCGCATCTCTTTGAGTTGCTTTACTATCTGCTCTTGGGTACGAGCAGTGAGGTCGGCGCGCTCACCGCGCAACCCTACTGAAGCTATGGTTTCGGCAATATGCTCATCAAAGGTCTGGTTGCTTCCCACCAATACCGGGTTATTGCGGAGGGCCGCAATGGCTAAGGCGGCATCGCTGTTCCCTATTTCGAAAACTCCCCCCGGATCTACTATAGCGGCAGCTATCGATTGGATATTGTCAGCTATATCAGGATTAATGCCAATCCAGCCGGCGGGATGCAAGAGGGGCGCGGTGGCAAAGGCGGCGGTAGGGCGAAGCGCGCCTACTGCATCAGCCTGCTGCCAGTTGTAGGCACCGGCAGCACCGGAGGCGTTAAGCAGTCCAGCATAGCCCACCAGAAACTGCCCTGAATCTTCCAAACTACGAATAACATAATCGGGAAACTCCTCACTATCGGCAGAGAGCGCTTTAAGCTCTAAACCCCCCTCTCGGTTTAATCGCGCCACAATCTGGGTGTTGGCATTATTAATACGGTCTAGAAGTTGTCCAACAGTGTCGGTAGCGGTGTAATCAATGGTCACCGCCTCGCTCTCATTCTCAATGCTAATGGTACCGCCAAAGCCTATACGGGCATGGGTCTCTAATTGATTTTCGCCACTCACGCGAAAGAGATAGGTTACATCAAAGAGACCATCACCATCGCTATCAAAATTGCCATCAGTATCAATGACCCGCGGTATCTCTACAAAAAAATTGGTTCCGGTACTGCCATCAGCTCCATAGGCGGAGCGATGAATTTCATTCACCAAATCGGTAAGATTAATGCTAAAATCATCCAAGCGGCGGATCTCGGTAGTCAGATCTTGATCACGGAGCGATTCCAATGCGCCAAGTCGACCGCCGCCGTTAATGAAGCGCTCGCCATTGTGCTGCCAGATGGGCATACTAAAGCCCTCTTGCAACGGATTGGGGGCTACCTCCAGGGGGCGTCCATGTTCACCCTGCACTAGGAATAGTCCCTGAGAATAGATGGTGTAATCATCAGCATCACGGTTGCTAGTGCTAATATCAATATAGGTAGCCAACTGTTCAACCAGGAGATCGCGGCGATCTAATAGATCATTGGGATTCAGCGCGGCGGCGCGGGCCTGCGCTATCTCTAGGTTAAGGTCGCCAATATCATTAATTAACTGATTGATCTCACCTACCGTTACCTGTATCTCGCGATCCAACATGCTACGCACCTCCTCCATTTGCAGGTATTGATGTCGTATTCCCTCAATGAGCGCTGCCGCACGTTCTTGAGTAGCCTGCCGCGCCCCACTCTGATCGGGGTGCAGGGCCAGATTTTGCCATGATTCCCAAAATTTATCCAACAGATTGCGTACCGAGAGCTCGGTCGGCTCATTGTAAATTCGCTCTAGCATGCGCAGATAGCGATCACGGGTTTTCCAAAATTCTTCACCGCTACTCTCGTTCACAATGCGCATCTCTAACAGAGAATCGCGTACCCGAGTAATGCTGGCTACGGTGGGGCCTTGACCAATCTGTCCGGTAATGCTAGGACGATTTAAGCCGGGAACCACAAAGGGATCAAAACTCTGCAGTGAGATCTGTTGTCGGCTGTAGCCATCGCTATCTATGTTAGTGAGGTTGTGCCCTATGGTATGGATAGCGCTTTGATGTGAAAAGAGTCCCCGCTTACCAATTTCAATGCCGCTAAATGTAGATTGCATTCACTATTTCCTTTCGTTACAGAGTAGCGCCAGCTGCTGGCTCTCTAGATGGGTGCCATCACGGGTATAGTGACGCTCTTCCGGGAAGAGCTCACCAAAGACCGAGCGCAGGGCGCTGCTAGCTTGCATGCTAAAGCGTCGAATGCTCTCTGAGAGCATCTGAATATGTATAATTTTCTCACTCATCTGGCGCATGTGCTCTTTGGCGGTGCTGCGTAGCTGAAGCGGTAAGAACTTCAAAAGCTCTCGGCCATTAATGGGCGTCTGAGGGGGAAGAGTGCCCTTCGCGTGGGCCATAGTACGACAGAGTGTCAAGCGCTGCTCCTCGGTTTCAGCTACTGCCCGCTCCAGCGAATGAATCTGCGCTATGGTATGGTTAACCTCTTCAAAATTACGTGACGCCAGCCGCCGCTGTAAATGGCGCATCACCAGATGGAGGGAGTGTAGTAATTTTGATTCCCGTTCTAGAGTGTCGATAATATCCTTCATCTAGCTGTTTCCAATTTCAGTATCGGCAGTAGCAGAGAAAGACTATAGAGGCTTTCTATACAGAGCTGGCCAGAGACATGCTATTGCTGCGAAACTTGCAATATGTTACAGTGAACTGCCTATAGCATATTATGCAATATCTCTCTCAGACTATTACCTCTCATATCCAGGAGTGGTTGATGGCCATTGGTGTACGCGGATCTGCGGTGACCGGAATTGCCGATGTAGTCTTTGTGCTTTGCGCTATTGTGGCAGTCATTCTTGTCCACACCATTATCCGCCTCAGTTTTAATCTCTCTATTAAAAAAATAGTAGCCCACACTGCCACCAAATGGGACGACTATATCTTTAATCATAAACTCTTTAGTCGGGTACTCTATTACATTCCGGTGCTTCTGTTGTATGGTATGCTAATTGCCAACTATCAAGACCAGCAGGTGGCAGTTCTTATTAGGCGATTCACCTACATTGTTTTAACTCTTCTTACGGTGCGAAATGTTCATCTCTTTCTGCAACTCCTGCATCAGATATATCAATATCAAGAGTTTTCCCAGCGCAGACCCATTAAGGGCATAATGCAGATTATTACCATATTTGTTTATATTGTGGGCGGGGTACTCTGTATTACTATTATATTGGATATTTCGCCTCTGACCTTGTTGGGAGGAATCAGCGCAGTAAGCGCCGTGCTGCTCTTGGTCTTTAAGGACCCCATTTTGGGTATTATCTCGGGCATTCAATTAAGTGCCAACAATATGTTACAAATTGGCGACTGGATTGAGATACCAGAGTATAATGCCGATGGCGAAGTTATTGATATTAGCATGCAGAATGTGCGGGTACGCAATTGGGACAAGACTATTGTCTCGCTTCCTATCTATAGTCTGGTTTCGCAGTCATTTATTAATTGGCGGGGCATGGCTGAGGCGGGGGGACGCCGTATTAAGCGCTCTATTGCCATAGATGTAAATAGTGTAAAGTTCTGCGATGCCGCTATGATTAAGCGCTTTTCGCGCTTCTCGATTATCAAAGATTATTTCATAAGCAAGGAGCAGGAGGTGGAGAAGCACAACCAGATGCGTAAACTAGATAGTAGGCAAGACATAGTCTCTTGTCGGGCGCTGACCAATTTAGGTACCTTTCGAGCCTATGTGTTTGCCTATCTGCGCAATCATCCCCATATCAACCAATCGCTTACCCTTATGGTACGCCACCTGCAACCCACTGCGCATGGTATCCCCATACAAATATATGCCTTTTGTAGCGATATCGCTTGGGAGAGATACGAGTCAATTCAGGCCGATGTCTTTGATCACATTATAGCTGCCGCTCAAGAGTTTGATCTCAGAATATATCAATCGCCAAGCGGAAGCGAGGTAACAAAACTCATTGAAGCGCACTATACGCATCTTGCCACTTGATTGGTGCGCCATATTCTGCGCCGCGCTGGTATTTGTGGCCTCATTACTCCTTAATCGGCAGGTCTCCAATGGAGCGCCTATGGTACAGATTACCGCCTCAGACTACGAATATCTCTTTCCGCTGCATGAGGATCGAACATTGGAGTTGGAGGGTCCCTATGGCATTACAGTGATAGAGATCCATGATGGGGCGGTGGCAGTTGTGGACTCTCCAGGAAGAAGAAAAATATGTGTACAGCAGGGCCAAATACAACGTAGCGGGAGTTGGTTAATCTGTCTTCCCAACCAAGTATTCATTAAGATAATTGGTCAAGAAAGTCCTATAGATGCCCATAGTTACTAGTGGAACAGTAGGTACACTTCACTTTTCGTGAGCTCAGGGGGTAATCCTATACTCAGGGTTAGTAAGCCTAAAGCGTTCGCCAATACCGCTACTCAATACTATCTCTTTATTTGCGGTTATCATAATGGCATCGGTAGAGGGCAGTGACTCAATGAGCTGCATTCCCGCAGTAACCCCTAGAATATACAGCATAGTAGAAAGCGCATCAGCATCGGTTGCGGTGGCGCTAATCACCGTCACACTGCGGGTGGCATTATCTACCGGCAACCCGGTTGCTGGATCAAGAAGATGATGATAGCGAACTCCCTGATGTTCATAAAAGCGCTCGTAATCACCAGAGGTTACTATGGCTGCCGGACCGCTCTCAACCACTCCTAAATATACTCCCTGAATTTTATCTGGATCTTGCAGTCCCACCCTCCATAGGCTGGAGTCGGGCTTGTTGCCTATAAGCACAATGTTACCGCCAAAATCTAGGAGGGCGCTCAGCGCCCCCTCTTCTTGAAGCATCTCGGCTACCCGATCGGCCGCCCAACCTTTGGCAATGCCCCCTACATCTAGGCCCATCCCCCGCTGGGGAAGATAGAGACTACGCTTCTGAGGATTAAGGAGTAACTTTCGATAATCGACAAGCTGGCGCGCCTGCTCAATCTCTTCGCTGGTGGGTATGCTCATGCGCTCCTCCAACAGATCCAGATCCCAGATGCGACTGAGGGGCCAAATGGTAATGTCAAAGCTCCCCGGGCGCATGTTGGAATATACCAGGGCCTGCCTTACTAGCTGAAAGGTATCATGCGAGACCTGCACCGGTATTGTGCCCGCTGCCCGATTAACCCGCAGAAGTTCGCTGCTCTCATAATCGGACTCAGTGGTACTCATCCGACGCTCAACATCAGCCACATACCCAAAAAGGCGCGCAATAGTGCGGGAGGATAATCTATCATAGGTAGTAATAGTGACGGTGGTATCTAACAGGAATTGGCTATAGCTACGGGGAGTCTCAACGCCACAACCAATGAGGAATGATACTAGCGCAATGGCTGGCGCAAATCGGGTTATAGTATTGGCCACTGCAGGCATAATGGCTTAGGCTTGCTGATATCCTGATGCTACTATGTAGCATTCCTTGGAGTGGCGGCGGGTGGCGGCGGGCCGCTGCGTAATTACTCGCGAGAATTGCGCCTTAATTTGGCTATAGAGCGCTCGACATTGCTCTGACCAAAAACATTTGGCCACCAAATATCCCCTCGGAGGCAAAAGTTGAGGAAGGAGCGACATTATCTGCAGCAGCAGCTGATAGGAGCGCTCAGCATCTATCCCCTTATTCCCCGTAGTAGCCGGAGCAGCATCTGAAAGCACCCCGTGGTAAGGTACATATTGCTGAAGGCAACGAATGGTATGCTCATCATAGATATTGCCCTCTATAATTACCACATTGCTATAGGAGGGGGGAAGTGAGATCCGGCGACTATCTACCGCACATACTCGACCGCGGCTGCCAACCATGTCAGAGCAATACTGGCTCCAGCTTCCGGGCGCTGCCCCAAAATCGATAACGTTGTGGCCCCTGCGGAGCAGATGGTACCGGTGCTGAATTTCCATAAGTTTGTAGACCGAACGCGCCCGGTAGCTCTCCTTATGGGCCTGAATGCTATAATGATCGCGATAACTATTACTTGGTTGCTTTTTCAACTAGTGTTATAAAACCCTGCAGCGCGCGGTGCACTGCCGCCGGCTCTTCAAAGGGGCAGAGATGCCCCGCCTCCGGTATGCGTACAAAATGGGCGCCCCCTATATTAAGACACATCTCTAAGAAGCTCCGGGGATGGGTAATGGTATCATGCTCGCCAGTAATTAAGAGCAGCGGCAGAGTGCTCTCAGCAATAGTAGAAGTGGTATCAACCCGGGTAAGCTGTGCCATAAGCAATCTTGTAAGGCTATGCTGAGAATGGACAACAAGATTTTGCTCTACCTTTTCTCTTTGGTCGCTCTCGGGATTGAGTGACTCATTAATATAGCGCGCAATGTATTCTAGTCCACTTTTATCGGTCAAATTGCCAAGAAGCTGAGAAATCTCTAGGGTCTCTTCTCTATTTGGTGGCAGTGGAAGGGCGCCAATGATCACTACTCCCTTAAATCTATGGGGTGCTACCTCCATGGCGCGCAGCGCTATCGAACCGCCCAATCCATGGCCACAGAGAATTACGCGTCCTTTACGCATGCATTTTTGGACCACCCAGAGCAGCTGCACTACATAGCTCTCCATGGTGGGAGCATGGCTCTCTGGCTGCTCCTCCTTCGCCTCTAGATTGTAGGTAATGGTATTCCAATCGGCACGGTTTTCCCCTAAAAGCGGTTCCCAGAAGCGCTTATCAAAGCCAATGCCATGGACAAAAAGTATGGTGGGTTTGGGCTGAGGTTTGCCGAGCTTATGGTGTTCAATTAACAGATCGGGTTTGGTGGCGGCAGATGGCATAGCTTCCCTTACTGATGGGGTACAGCTTTGGCTCTCTTGCTAAAAACTATCCACATTATGATGCCGCCTACTATCATTAATGCGCAGAAAATCTGTCCTAGAGTAAAGTTCCAGGGGGTAACATAGAGTTCAATGGGATTATCTAACCGTGAGAGACGAATAACAAAACCTAAGGCAACATCTGGTTGCCGGACATATTCAATAATAAAACGAACCAGTCCATAGCCAATAAGATAACAGGCAAAGAGGGCGCCGCGTGCCAGATTAAGGGGGCGTATTACAAACCAAAGAATAAGCCACAAAAATAGGCCCTCAAAAAAGGCCTCATAGAGTTGCGAAGGGTGGCGCGGGAGATTAATGAACTGGGCAGAGGCATCATACTCAACGCCTACCTCATTAGCAACGCGTATCGCCCAGCTTTCGCTAGTGGAGATGGGGGTGGCGCGAGGGAAAAGCATGCCGATTCGAGCTGTGGTTACCCTTCCGTAGAGTTCGCCATTAATGAAATTGCCCAGCCGACCAAAGGTGTAGCCCAGTGGGACAGCGGCAGCCAGTATATCGCACCACTCTAAAATAGAGTATTGCCGTACCTTAAGAAAGATAATTGCTGCCAATAGCACTCCCAGAAAACCCCCATGATAGCTCATACCCTGTATGCCTACAAAGATCCCATTTTGAAAGGGCCAGAAGATAAGCCACGGTTTGGTAAGATAGACCGAGCCAGGACTATAGAAAAAGACCGCAAAGAGACGCCCACCAATCAATACCCCCATAATAGTCCAGAAGAAGAAGGTAAGCACATCATCGGGGCGCCTCTCTATTCCCTTACCCTTAACCTGATGTCGAAAAAGGAGATAGGTAATGGCAAAGGCTACCAAATACATTAGCCCATACCAGCGAAAAGGAAGACCGGGAATAATCTCCGGCCGCAACCAGGTAGGGAACTCCAGATACTTAGTCATTTTTCAATAGTATAGTAAATTAAAAGATATGGGTAGTCAAGTATATGTGAGTGCAGAAAAATAAAGAGAACTGATTCCTCTTATTCCCGAAATTGTGCACGCAGAAATGAGACTCACTACGCAAAAAAATAGGGAGGAGCTGAACCCTTCCCATTCTATTTCATTTTCATTTCAACCGAGAGCAATTTCAACGCTCCCTACTATTCTCAACCGTAGTTGGCTGGCCCGGCTCTTTTAGTTATCAGCTACTATCTATAGCGGAGTGCACAGAGGGCATCATTCTCCTGTCCCACCATATAGAGGGTGGTGCCAATGGCGGCTAGGCCGACTGGGAAGGGTTCGTCCACGCCAAAGTCGGCGGCCACACTGCCTACCTGAGCTGCCATACCAGTAGTAGTGTCTAAGGTATAGAAAACAGCAGTGCCTCCCGTCATATAGAGGGTGCTGCCAATGGCAGCTAGACCATATGGCGAGCCCTCGCTCAGCTCAAAAACCCCCAGAGAGTCATAACCAAGCCTAAAAAGCCACCCACTGCCACAATAAGCCATTGTACAAATTGAAAGCGTCTATTCATCTCCTGTATGAGGGCCTTTTGTCCCTCTTGCATCTCTGTAAAGCGCTTATCACTATCCTCGCGCATCTCTGCAAAGCGCCTATTCATCTCTTGGATGAGGGCCTTCTGTCCCTCTTGAAGCTGTTTTTGCCCCTCTTGAAGATGCTTCTGCCCCTCCTCTAGGCGAATAGTCCGCTCCTCTAGGCGAATAGTCCGCTTCTCTAGACGAATACTCTGCTCCTCTAGACGGATAACCCGATCAAGAAGTTCCAGCCGCCTCTGTTGATTAAGCGCGGCAATATCACTCTCTCCCGGAGAGGGTTGCTTTACCAACGCTTTGGCAATTGCCCGCTCTACCAGGGTGGCGACTAGCTTCTCAAGAGCTTGGCGCTGCTCGGCTCTCTCTATCATGTCCCTAGGCTACCATCCACAGCTGAAATGGGCAAGCCGCTCGGCGCCCGGTCGTTCCATATATATTTATTAACCATACTTATAATAGAGAGAAAAGTGGGGTGTTGCTTTAATAAACTTTAATGTTTCTCTATTTTCTGAGCCATTATTTCTAATCTATTATTCCTGAGCTATTATTTCTAAGCTATTATTCCTGAGTTACGGACTGGTGAGGTCGCCTTTTATCCATTACATTATCTACAACCTAAGGCTAAGCCACTACGCGTACCATCTACCTAGCTCAGGCTACTTATCTTATACTAATTAGCTTATACTAATTAACTTATAGAGCAGTAAGCATGGCGCCGTTACGGCCCACCGCTACAAAGATGGAGTTGCCGTAGGTGATGTCCCGGAGGCGTTGCGAAGTGCTGCGGCTGCTCCAGCTGATAGCCGTTACCACTGGTGAGAATTTGTACCTTCCGCGTGCAGCGCGGCAGCCGAAACTTTTTTATGTACAAACAAAACTGTGCACAAACAAAACAACGTGGGGGGGTATTTCAAACACTCCCGACACTATTTTCATTCCAGACCCTCTCCACGCGGTTTTTGGAATAGGAGCTACACAAAAAAATAGGGAAGGGTTAAACCCTTCCCTACACTGTTTTTTGAATAGGAGCTAGAGAGCCTATCCGATGCTCCCCATCCTATTACAACCGCAATCGGCTTACCTCTGGCCCTTTTGCGACTAGCTACTATTGATAGCGGAGCGCATAGAGGAAATCATTGTCCGCTCCCACAATATAGAGGGTGCTGCCGATGGCGGCGAGGCCGGTGGGGGCTCTTTCGCCCACGCCGTAGCCGGGATCTACACTACCCACCTGGGTGATTCTACCGGTAGTGGTGTCTAGGGTAAAGAGGACATCATTGGACCCCCCTCCCATATAGAGGGTGTTACCGATGGCGGCCAGGCCGCGTGGGTTACCTTCGCCCACGCCGTCAAATTGGGTTGCGCTGCCTACCTGGTATGCCATACCATCGGGGGTCATATCAGTGGAGTCAATGTTAATGGTATAGAGGGCATCTTGAATCTGTCCTATCATATAGAGGGTGCTACCGATGGCGGCTAGGCCGGTTGGTTGTCTTTCGCCCACGCCAAATTCGTCTACACTGGCATCGCTCACCAGGGTGGCTCCACCGGTAGTAGTGTTTAGAGTATAGAGGACAGTTTGATCCCATCCCACCATATAGAGGGTGTCATCAATGGCTTCCAGAGCATATGGTGAGCTTTCGCTCACGCCAAAGCCGGTAGCCGTACTTCCCACCTGAATTGCCGTACCATCAGCAGTGCCATCAGTGGGGTCAATGTTGAGGGTATACAGGACATCATTGTCAAACCCCACCATATAGAGGGTTTCGCCGATGGCGGCTAGGCCGCTTGGAGCGTTTTCGCTTACGCCAAATTGGCTGGCCACCATGCCTATGCGGACGCCCCCTCCCACCTCTGCTACGGTTCGGCAGGTGGTGCCGATTTCGCCAGAAGTGCCCATAAGTGCAAAAAATAGAGGGTGGCCACAGCTTACACAGCGGCTGATACCATCGGCAGTGGCATCTCTGAGAGATGAGGGGGTGCCATTAAGGCAGACATAACGGCTAAGACGGCAGGCCTCATTTTCCAGGGTATAGCCCTCGTTACAACTGATGCATCTAATGGCGTTAGGGACTAATGATTCGAATCTTGGGTCGGGTGTCCCATTGCTACAGACATAATCAAAGCATAGAGAGAGGTCACCAGTGTTCGGATCACGGCAAATCTGTAATGTTTCTTGGCAAGTAAGGAGCGCTAGCGGGAGCACCGCCAGAAGCAGATGATAGATCTTTGTAGGGGAATTTTTTGTTAGTTTATGGCTCTGTTTCTCTGTTTTCATGGCTTTCTGCTCCTCATAACGACCATAAGTATGGTTTTGCCAGAGAATTAAAGAGGTTTCTAGCTTTTTTATTGCACAAGTTACCAGGGTATGGACTCTCTCCTAAAAAGAAAGAGCTTAAAAAAGAACCTGAATTATAATATTTCATTTCTAAAAACTCCTTTTTTGAAAATTTTGAAGCGAAGGGCCAAGTAAATATACATTTAGTCATTATAGTTTTCCTCCTTTTTTAACTAAAAATTATAGCCAATTATGGCTACTGGAAACGCAGTTGTCAAGCAAATGTACAACCTCATACCCTTAAGAGATGGTTACGCCACCCGGCCTCCCCTGAGGTATACCGATATTGTCCGAATTAGGAAAAATCCATTAGTAAGATCAGCGCTACACTATCACTATTATCTTTGACTACTGGGAGCGGAGAGGTTTACCGGTATTTGGCCAAGGGATGCCTGCCAGTTGCAGTTCTAGCCATTGGGGATAGTCACCCACCAGATCCTCCAAAGCAACAAGTAGTAGATCGGTAATAGCCGCCAGCCATTGGAATGCTGTAGGCGGCGTTGCGGCAATGCGCAGAAAAAAATAGCCCTCCTGCGGCGCCTGCCATTCTACCGCCAATGCCCGGTTGAGGCTCAGGAGATGGGCCGCGCTACGGCAGAGATGGCTTACTGCGGCGCAGAGTAGATTCTCTCCCGGCTGACCGGGAGCATGCCCCTGCACAGCCAGGGTATGCAGTAGAGGAGTATTGTCATTAGTTAATGGCATCTTCAACTGCGGAAGACGCGCAGTAGGAGAAAGAGGCACCCCGGTGGCAGTGTAACAAGTGGCCCGGGCCTGGATCTTCATTATTTCTTGGCAATACTCTTAATACTGATCTCTGTAGCTGGTTGGCGATGCCCGTAGGTACGATGTCGATCCTTCCGTCGTCGATAGGTGCGGCTTACTACCTTAGGATGACGCAGATGGCGAAGCACGGTAGCGGTTACCGATGCCTTGAGGTAGGGTTTTCCATATTCAATAGTGTCGCCATCTTGGAACAGCAGCACTTTTTCAAAGACTACCTGTTCCCCCTCCCGCTCTTTCAGATGTCCCACCGTAAGATGCATCTTTTCTTCCACCGGATACTGTAGCCCACCAATCTCTACTACGGCTTTCATAGGATGATGATAACCGCTTCGCAACCATTGGTCAACCACCTGTACACATCCCCCCCCCAGCCATCTTGTCCAGCAATATGCTAGCGCATAGATTGATGGCCTCAAAGGCTACCCTACTTGACCAATGGCGCCTATCTGATTAACTATAAACTATGAAGCCCTCCGAGATTGGCACTCTGTTAGCTGAGCGTCTTCAAGTAGGTCAGGGCGATATTACCCAATTTGCCGGCGATGCGCTAGTAAATGCCGCCAACAGCAGTCTCATGGGCGGCGGTGGAGTGGATGGTGCCATCCATCGGGTAGGGGGGCCACAAATACTGGAGGAGTGTCGTAAGATACGCGAGCATCAGTATCCGCAGGGCCTCCCGACCGGAGGGGCAGTAACTACCGCGGGCGGCAATCTTCAGGCCCGCTATGTTATTCATACGGTGGCCCCCATTTGGCAGGGAGGCCAGCAGGGAGAGCGCCAACTCTTGGCCTCCTGCTATCGGAACACCCTCCAGGAGGCTCTGCGCCTTAAGATAAAGAGCCTAGCCTATCCGGCCATCGGTACGGGGATCTACCGCTTTCCTAAAGAGGAGGCCGCTGCCCTAGCTATTGAGGCTATGGCCGAGCATTGCGCCCAGTTTTCGCTGCCGGCCCATATTCACTATATGCTCTTTAGCGCTGCTGATAGTGCGCTCTTCCAAAGGGTGCTGCAGCGCTATCGCCAATATAGTTAATGTCGCTCAATTGGAGAGAGATTAATCTCGTTCTCTCAGAGCTGTGCCTTAGCGGTGCCTATCTGCGCGAGGTGGCCCAACCTCAATACTCAGAGTTACTCTTTTTGCTTTGGCATCAAAATGAGAATATGGTACTGCGTATCTCGCATTCCCCGCAGTACTGTGCGCTCCATCGCAGTGAGCTGTCCTTTCACAAAGCTCGGACGGCAACCCGTTTAGTAGAGCTTTTGCGCTCTCGGGTAATTCAGGGGCGCATCCTAAGCCTCTATCAGCTAAGCAGCGAGCGCATCCTGCGGATGGCTATTGAAAAGGAGCAGCAGCGCACCCTGTTGTGGATACGGCTATGGGGCGGTGCTGCTAACACCATTGTAACCGATACCAATTTAGTAATTATTGATGTGCTCTTTCGTCGTCCCCAACGGGGAGAGATAAGCGGTCGCACCTTTATACCCATCACTACCCCCACCGCCCTCACTGAGCATGACTATCCAATCCGCCCCTATAACAATACTCCCAGCTTCAACAGCTGGGTCGATAGCCATTATCGTCTCTCAGAGGTAGAGCTTCGGCGAACGCGGCGCATTAAGCAGCTAGAGGGCCGGCTAGCCAAACTATTGCGACAGGCGGAGCAGCGGCTAAAGAGTTTTACTAAAAATGAACAATGGCGCGCTCAACACTATCGGCTCTGCGGCGAGTTACTTCTGGCCAATATAGCGCAGGTGCCCCAAGATGCAGAGTGGGTAACCCTCCTCAATGAGCAGGGTCCACAGGAGATTACCATAGAGCTTAGTCCCCATCTTAGTGCACAGCAAAATGCCCAACATTATTTCAAACGCTATCGGGATGCGCTGCGTCAGGGACAACAGAGTAGCGCACAGCAGAGTCAACAGCAGAGCGAGATAGTGCGACTACAGAGGGATCTGGAAAAGCTCCACAACTGCTCTGAGAGCCAACTTGATCGATTAATGGCCCGTTATCAGAGGGCGATGCCCGCCAGTAGCGGACGGCGCATGCCAGCCCGGCAGTTCCAGTCGGAGGGCTATGCCATCTTTGTGGGTCGCAGCGCTCGAGACAACGATTGGCTTATGCGCCATATTGCCCGCCCGCATGATATATGGCTACATGCGCGAGGCGCTACCGGAAGCACGGTGCTTATTCGCTCATCGGCCAAGAAGAGTATTCCTAAAAGGGTGCTGATTGATTCTGCGATGTTGGCGCTCTATTACAGCAATGAGCGCCCCAATGGAGGGGGCGAGGTACATTATACTGCGGTAAAGTTTGTGAGGCGTCCCAAAAAGGGGAAAGCGGGCAACTTTATACCCTACCGAGAAAAAAATCTTTCGGTAGATATAGAGGAAGAGCGTATTGCATACTTGCAGAAAGCTGCGTCACATGTTAACCTAGAAGGGAGACGATGATTCTCAATACCCTAGCCGATAGTCTGGTGAAAATCGGGCGAGATAATACTATTTACCTAGGTATCAAGACCGGGGTCTCGGCCGATGCCTTTACCGCTTCACAGTTTGTCTTTCTCCGCAATCAGCGGGGCTGGATAGTAAATGGTGAGCGTTGTGTAGAGTGGAAGCAGGAGGGCTATTATGAAGATGACAAAAATATCTATATTCTTGGTCCCTATGTAGAGGGTATTACCCTGGCTGAAATGTTGCAATATGAGCGGGGAGCCGCCTTTCCCTATCTTAGCCGTCTCTGTCGCGCATTGGTAGTTTTACAAGAGAACCAGCATGAACCGCCTCTTATACATACCCGCACGATAATTTTTATTAAAAATGGAGGGGTGCTTTTCCTGCCCTCCTCCTCAGTACGGATAATTAACGATTATCAATCGCCGGCAGATCGTATGCAATTTTCCGAGCCCTTCAATCACCCCGAGCTTGAGGGTAGCCCAGCACTCTCCTTTACCTTAGCAACCCTCTGCTATCTTACCTTGACCGATCATCTACCATGGGATGCAGAAGATACCGAAACATTACATTCTCTGATGCACAGTGGCGTGGTGGGCGATATACATATGTACAGCCCGGAGGTGCGCCCTGACATAAATCAAGAGATTATCAGCATACTCTCTCGTCGGAAATATAATATGCCTCCCCTGCAGTACTGGAAGCGAAGTTTTATCCGCTGGCTTCATGAAGGCATTCATCGCCCCCTTAACCACGAAAATCGTCAAGAGAGCATTTATCGGGCGCGTCTAATACTAGAACAGCGCAAAAAGAATTACAGGCGGCGTCTCCTTATGCGTAACAACTGGGGGCGCATAGTAGGGATATTGGTTTTTGTGACATTGATTGCCACCATACCATCGGCTATTATTCGCTATGCTGTCAATACCCGTGAAATAAGTGGCCTGCCACCCAATGAGGTTATTCGACTCTTTTATGGTGGCTTTAACGAACTAGATTCGGCAATTATACAGGATAGTCTGGCAGAGGGTTACCAATTTACTGAGCTAGATGAGGTACATAAACTTTATGTTACCTCTCGATTGCGGATGGCCTTTGAGTTTCAATTTCCCTTTGTGAACCCGCTAGATTGGCAGGCCACCGGCGGTGCGCCGCTGGGTAAACGTCAATCCCTGTATGGGGTAGATATGCTTACCATAAGGTCTTTGGAGCAGAGCGAGAGGTCGGCACGCTACATGGTCACCTATCGAAAGTGGGGCCCCACTTCAATTTATCAAGGGTACCGGCCAAACGGTCCCAACAACAGCGTGGCCTTTATGCGAAGAGACCTGATAGCGCTACGTAAAGAAAAGAATAGCTGGATTATTTACCATGTAGAGCGTTTGGTAAATTCTCATCTATAGATTCTCATCTATAGATTATCATCTACCGATAGCACATTATCATAGAGACGTAGCCAGTACACCATGAGCGGAGGATTGCAATATGAGTCCCTGAAGGGCCAGCGGATAACCATGATGGGACTGGGCAGCCATGGTGGAGGTGAAGCTACCGCTCGCTGGTTGGTTGAGCAGGGGGCCGAAGTAACGGTAACCGACAGACGAAGCCGCACCGAATTAGCTCCAGCTATAGAGCGTCTTCAAGGGTTACCGCTACATTATCAATTAGGGGGTCATGAATCGCGCCATTTTTCCGAGTGCGATATGGTGGTTAAGAATCCGGCAGTGCCCCGCTCACAACCCCTACTGGCACAGGCCCCGCGTATTGAAAGCGACATCTCTCTCTTTTTGGCTCGATCGCCGGCCTCCACAGTAGCTATTACCGGCACCAAAGGGAAGTCTACTACCGCGGCGGCCTTAGCCCACGCCCTCCAGCAGATGGGAAGATCGGTATATCTGGGGGGAAATATTGGGCGTTCCCCTCTCAGTTTTCTGGAAATGCTGCACAAGAATGATCTAGTAGTGCTAGAGCTCTCCTCATTTCAGTTGGGAGATTTGCGATATGCCCCGCGACTTAATAAGGCGACGCCCCTCCCGGGATGGCCCCCCAAGATAGCCCTCATAACCAATATATTTCCCGATCACCTTAACTATTATGCCACTATGTCGGAATATCTGAATGATAAGGCAATGATCACCAGCGCCCAATCTGCAAAGGATTGGCTGATTGTATCGGGGGAGCAGCGACAATTCTCCTATAGCGATAGCTTTCTTAAGCAGAGCCGGGCTCGACACGCGCTGTGTATTCCCGAAAGCACACCCTTAGCTACCCTTCCTCAGCATTGGCTACAGAAGATGAGTTGTTTTATCTATGCCCACAATAGCCGTCAGCTGGTAATCCGCGAAGGCGCCCAGGAGTATCCCATTACTATACAATCACCCCTTATAGGAGCGCATAATACCATCAATCTTATGGGGGCGCTGTTGGTGATGCATTGTCTGGGCCAGTCCCTTGGCAATTCTCAGCTCTTTTCGCAATTCAGCGGACTGCCCCATCGCCTGGAGTATATCGGAAGCTACCGTGGATCACCTATATATAACGATTCTGCAGCAACCATCCCCGATGCCACCTTAGCCAGTGTGGAGAGCTGCCCAACTGCGGTACATCTTATAGCCGGAGGAAGCGATAAGCATCTGAATCTGGAATTATTTTGTACTGTTGCGCAACAGGTAGCGCAGATCTATCTCTTAGAGGGCACTGCAACTACTCGCCTTATCTCGGCCTTTGAGAAGCGGGGTATCAGCTACTGTGGTCCCTTCCCCTCATTAGAGCAAAGCGTAGTAGCATTATTAGCGCGTTGCCATCCTCCCGAGACCATTCTGCTCTCTCCCGGCTGCGCATCATTTGGGATATTTACCAACGAATTTGAGAGGGGAGACCGCTTTCGTAGGCTCATGCAACGCCATCTAAGAGGAACTAAGTAAAGCTAAGAGCTCTCCCCTTCGGTAGCTGACTCTTCAGTCATCTCATCATCTTTCATGTCTTCATCCGTCGTCTCATCATCTTTATCTTTTTTCATGCCATCTTCCTTCAGCATTTGATCATCACCACCTTTTTTCTCTTCCAGTATTTCTTGCAGTGAAGGATATTCAGTGGCCGGATCCCAGCGCCCCTCGCGTATCTCGCCGCTGACACTGGGTATCACAAAGACCTGTTCCGGAAAAATAAGATGCGGATTGTCGGAATTACGAAGCCGCTCTCGATTAGCCTCATAAAGTTCTCGCCATTCAGAACGATCCCCATAGACAAAGGGATAACCCGATATCTTATTGAGAGTATCCCGATCCTCGGGAATAAGACGAACCTCATATTCTGCTGGTAATACCAGCTGCCGTTGTGGAATAGCAACATTTGCAATCTCTAATAGCGCCAGCGCATCTTGAAAGGCTACTGTGCTGCTCTGATATTGCTCTCCTTCCAAGAGCTCTAGCCCATCCTCATAGTAAGATCGCGCATCGGCTAGCATTGCTAGTTGCTCATCTGTGGCGTTGCGAACCCGTGCTGTAGCCACAATAGCTGCCTCGGTTCTGCGGCGAAAGGCATGTGCTCGCAGGGCAGCATAGCGCTCTGCCGCCAACCGTCGCGCTTGGATACTACGCTCTATTGAGCGCTCTGAGAGATCAATAGAGCGCTGATAATCGCCCTCTTCTATCTTTTCGAATGCCTCCTCTTTAAGCTTTTCAGCCTCCCGATAAAGCTCATTGTCTAAGGGGGATTCAGGTAGCTGATCCTCTTCAGTGGTCTGGCCCTCTTCCTGCGCTACCAACGGCCAGCTGAGGGTACAGACTATACCTAGGGTTATTAGCGTCCTTAAAGGTAATAGTAGGCTCCTAGTTGTCATTGCCTTGCTCCTGGTCCACCTGGACATCTTTATCTGCGTCTTTCATGTCTTCATCCGTCATTTTTTCATCTTTCATGTCACTGTCTTTCATATCATGTCCATCCTTCTTATCTTTTTTGTAATTGTAAAGTGCTCCGCCATCAAACAATGATCTGCCACTTGCAGTTGTTTCTGGAATTGGTCTCATTACAGCATCCCAATGCTCAGTGATAATTCCACCTTCAAGTCGGAATATATCCATAGTAGCACCACCTCCTTTAAAGTCATTTCCTCGGTCTTCTTTACTTGTGGTGTAATGGCTTTGAACGAACACTAAATTGCCCTCAGCACCAACTCTTTTAACATCAGCATAGATATCCGGGAATTGGGTAAAAAAGACATTTGTGAATAGATTTTTGAGATTTTCTCTTCCATTTGGCTCTGTTGGATTATGCGCAATCCAATTTCCAGCCATTATTTCATCAAGAACGTCCACTTTCTTGTTGTTTATGGCCTCCATCATATATCTTAGAACCACTCTTTTGTTTATAATCTCCGTTTCCCTTGATTCTGCCTCAAATCCACCGCCATCAAACATGGAATTTCCATTTACTGAAGTTGTGGAGACTGGTTGCATCACATCCCAGTGCTCAACTATTCTTCTACCTTCATTATGTCCCTCAAGGCGATATATTTCTACGAGCGCAAAGCTATCTTCCGCAAAATCATTACCGATATCCTCATTCTTAGTTGTTACATGACTTTGGACAAATACCAGGTTGCCATCTGATATTATTCTTTTGATATTAACATTGTACTCTGGAAAATCTGAAAACCAAGTCTCTTCGAGTGAATTTTTAATACTAACAACGCCATCATCCGTTAGAGGGTTATGTTGTTTTATTCTTTCATCAACAATATCAAGCACATAATAGTTTCTGTTATTGTATAACCCTTCTATGAAGGTCATCACCCGCTCTTTATCATCCCCTCTTTCAACTTTGGCTGATTCCTCTGGGGAATCCGACAGGCGCTCCTGGGGAGGGAAAACCTCAATCCCCAATTCGGAGGCAAGCTGTATAAGCTGCTCGGTGGTATACCCAAATTCCTGCACAGCCCGAGAGTAGGCCTGATCAGCCTGTCGACGGAGTGGCCCAAAGCCTAGCTCTCTCAGAAGCCCTTCATAGATAACTATGGCTAAGGCTGCATTCTCCATTGATGCACGGGGATCGCTCTCGCGCATCTCTATCGCACTATTATGGGCGGCCGTAGCCTCAGCAAACTGATCGGGGGCCAGAACATCGACCTCAAACTTGAGAGCCTCATCCCGCAACATCCCCGCATTCTCTAGGAGACGGCTGAGTTCTGCCTCGCTTACCTCTACCGGAGCGCTCCCCTCATCTGGAGATGCCACTGTGGCGCAACCGGCCCACAGCATGCTAATTGTCATAAGTACCACTAACCATATTAGCCACCAGCGGGGTACGCTATGGGCATAATTTTGGCCAGTACAGCGAGCCAATCCCCACCTCCAGCTCTGATGCAGATCGGTACACCTTTCATTAAAGTTCTTACTATATTTCATAGTGTAATCCATCCCTTTTTATTCATTTATCTATTACCATGCTATGATTCTAGCATATTCCATTCTTTTATGCAAGCAATTTTTGCATCTTGTTTAAGAGAAAAAAATATAATCTCTCTCTATCCAAGGAGTACCGAGGCATTATGGACTGAGTGTCGTATCAAAAAGGCTGATGGGTATGTTAATGACATCAATAGGTATCTATGCTATAGATCAAGGTATGCACTCTCACAACCGGCTACATATCAGTGAAACATATCAGAAAAATGCCAATGCAGTCCTCTTCCATGGGTCATGTTTTGATTTAGTAGCAACTATTCCAGATAATACAGTTGAGCTTGTTGTTACTTCGCCTCCCTATAATATCGGCAAGGAGTATGAGGAAAAAATAACTATTGATGACTACATTGCTCAACAGAGAGAGATAATTGCTGAATGCTATCGGGTGTTGTCGCCCACTGGCAGTATATGTTGGCAGGTGGGAAATTATGTGCATAAGGGAGAGATTATTCCCTTAGATATAATACTTTACCCACTGTTTCGCAATCACAATCTAAAATTGAGAAATAGAATTATATGGCATTTTGAGCATGGGTTGCATTGTAGGCGCCGCCTCTCTGGTAGATATGAAACCATTATGTGGTTTACCAAAGGTGAAAGGTACACCTTTAATCTTGATCCAATTCGGGTACCGCAGAAATATCCCACAAAGAGATATTTTAAGGGGCCTAAAATTGGCCAATATTCTTGCAACCCCTTAGGCAAAAACCCCGGTGACCTATGGCCAATTCCCAATGTTAAAAATAATCATCCCGAGAAGACTGAGCATCCCTGTCAATTTCCAGTTGAATTAATCCAAAGACTGGTATTATCTATGACCAATAAAGATGACTGGGTTTTTGATCCTTTTCTAGGAGTGGGTAGCTCAATTATTGCGGCCCTTAAGCATGGTCGCAAAGGGGCCGGCTCCGAAGTAGAAGAGAAATATGTTCGTATTGCTAAGGAGAGAATAGTGGATTGGCAACATGGAAGATTAAAGAGTAGACCAATGTATAGGGCTATTTATGATCCTACACAACCGCGTGTGCACTATGGAGAGCCCCATCACCATCTTCATAACGGTCTCCAGAAACAACTTTTTGAACAAGAGCATAATTGTAAATGAGTCTCAATGAGACATATTCCCATCTTAAATGTCACTAGTTTCATACTCCTCCAGCATACCTGGAGGAGTAGTGACATTCTCAACTTTCTTTTACAAAATTCCCCATTTTCCTTGCCATTAACTCCCCCATATGCTACACTATTAATCATGGTAGATACCTATCTGCTATACTATATGAGGTTGGAAGCCCGGCTATCGGCCCCTAGTTATAGCCTCTTGGGCATCTATCAAATAAATAAAAAAAAGGAGGATTATAGTAATGATATTACATAATCCAATTTCTTTCCTTTTAGGAGAGAAAGAGACAGCAAGCGCTCTTAAGACTTGCCAGAGAGAGAGAGAGAGAGAGAGAGATTAAGCTCTCTTAAGACTTGCCAGAGAGAGAACCACGTCTCCCCGCATTCCCCGCTTAAGGGGAGGGTACTGTGGGGCACTCTAGGGGCGCTAGTGACATTGGTGGCCCTGGTAGTATTGGTAGCCTGTCCGGCTGCGAATAATAGAGGGGGCGGTCCAGGCGGTGGATCCCAATATAGATATACCTGTGCCAATGGCACCGGCGCCGATGCCACCTTTGATGCCTCAGCTGATGGTCTAAGCCGCTGTGCTAGCTGTAATGGGGGCTATACCCTGTTAAATGAGGCCTGCCTCACGGCTTATCCCTACGTCTGTGAAGATGGCACCCCCTCATCTCTTGATGCCACTGCCGATGGTCTAACCCGCTGTGCTAGCTGCAATCTGCTCTATAGACTGGATGGCACCACTGATGTGGTTGGCACCAGCTGTCAGCAGATAGCCCTAGGAGAGGCCACCCGAGTGGGCATGGCAGATCAATTTGACGTGACCGAAGGCCAACCAAACGGCCTCGCCGCCATTAATGGCATCCTCTATATGGTGGGATCCGGCAATGCTGTCCTGTATACCCTAGACACTACTACCGGTATAGCAACTCAGGTGGGTAGTGTAGATCCCGGCTTCGGCGTGAGCGAAACCAGACCATTTGATTTGGCTGCCATTGACGACACCCTCTATATGGTGGGACAGACCAATGATGTCCTGTATACCCTAGACACTACTACCGGCAGGGCCACCCTGATGAGCGATGCCGGTGTAGACGACTTTGGCGTGGGCGAAGGCAGTCCAACCGGCCTGGCCGCCCTTAATGGCACCCTCTATATGGTGGGGTGGAACCAATTTGCTCTCTATACCCTCAACATTGACTCCACTGATGGGAGCCCCGATGGTATGGCATACCGGGTAGGCAGTGCAACCAATTTTGGCGCGAGTGAAAATAGCGCAGTCGGTCTGGCCGCCATTGGTAACACCCTCTATATGCTGGGACAGGGCAAAGGTGTGCTCTTTACCTTAAGCACTACTACCGGTAGGGCAACTCAGGTGGGCAGTGTACCCTTCGGCTTTGGCGTGAGCGAAGCCGAGACATTTGGTCTAGCGGCCGTTGGCAATAGGCTCTACATGGTGGGACGGACCAATGACATTCTCTATGCGCTCCGCTATCAATAGGGTTCTAGCCAAAAGGGCAAAAGGCCCGTCGATCGCGGTTGAAAATAGTAGAGAGCGTTAAAAACCGCTCTCGGTTGAAATGAAATAGGATAAGGAAGGGTTATAAAACCCCTCCCTATTTTTTTGTAGGAGTAAGCGGTGGCTGTTTTTGTTTCCCTATAATGGAAATGCCCATCCTTGTCAGGCAACTACTGACTGTGATACAATGCTAACGCATGCCGCGCTATATCTTAGCAGTTGATGCTGGTACCACCAATAACCGAGCAGTGCTTTATGAAGAGCGGGGCCAGATAGCCGGCGTAGCCCAGCGAGAGTTAACTCAACATTATCCCGCCCCCGGTTTAGTAGAGCATGATCCACAAGAGATTTGGCAGGGTATTGTAGAGGCCATTCAAGAGCTACTAGCCGCGCAGCGTATAGCCCCCTCAGCAATAGCTGCGCTGGGCATCACCAATCAACGGGAGACTACCCTGATCTGGGAGCGGCACAATGGAAGGCCTATCATGAATGCCATCGTATGGCAGGATCGGCGTACCGCTCCCATCTGTGAGCGACTAGAGGCGGAAGGACTAGCTCCCTATGTACAAGAACATACCGGGTTGCGTATTGATGCCTATTTTTCGGCCACCAAAATTGCCTGGATGTTAGAGAAGGTAGCGGGGGCGCGGCAGAAGGCTGAGCGGCAGCAGCTCTGCTTTGGCACCGTAGATAGCTGGATACTATGGAAGCTAAGTGGTGGACGGCTCCACTGTACCGACTACAGCAATGCCTCGCGGACCATGCTCTTTGATATCCATACCAAACAATGGGATGCAACATTGTTAAAGGCGCTGCAGATTCCCCCGTCATTGATGCCTAAGGTGATACCCTCTTCGGGTATCTGTGCCGAGAGCGATAGCGCTATTCTAGGAGAGAGTGTACTCATAGGCGGTATAGCGGGAGATCAGCAGGCGGCGCTCTTTGGCCAGGGGTGCTACCGGCGAGGAACCGCCAAAAATACCTATGGCACTGGCTGTTTTCTGCTTATGAACATTGGGGAGAGACCCACCCACTCTCAGCAGGGGCTACTTACTACCATTGCCTGGGCCCTTGAGCAGGAGGGAGCGCTAAAAATTGATTATGCGCTAGAGGGATCGGTATATATGGCCGGGGCGGTGATTCAATGGCTGCGTGACGAGCTGCATCTAATTAAAGATGCCGCCGCAAGCCAGAAGATTGCCCAGAGTCTTTCCGATAATGGAGATGTGTATCTAGTGCCAGCCTTTTCGGGACTGGGCTCCCCCTATTGGGATATGTATGCCCGCGGTACCATTGTGGGGCTTACCCGTGGCAGTGGACCGGCACATATTGTGCGGGCCGCCCTGGAATCAATTGTCTATCAGAGTAGCGAAGTATTAAGTAGCATGCAGGAGGATTCAGGAATTGCCATAGAATCACTCTCGGTTGATGGAGGGGCCTGCCAGAATGATTTTATTCTGCAATTTCAGGCCGACATGTCAGCTATTCCGGTACGACGACCGCGAGTAATAGAGTCTACCTCGCGGGGAGCCGCCTTTTTGGCTGGATTAGCTTGCGGTTACTGGCATTCTACCGCGCAACTGGAAGAGTACTGGGAATTGGAGGGAAGTTTTGAACCTCAGATTCAGCAATCACAACGCCAGCAACTTTTACAGCGATGGAAGATGGCAGTCGAGCGCGCCCGCGGTTGGGCACAATGAAGCTACACGATGTACGTATCATTGTAGTGGGAGGGGGCGGAAGTGGCGCTGCAATTAGCCATGATCTGGTGCTACGCGGTTTTCGCCCGCTGCTTATAGAGCGCGGCTCATTAACCTGCGGAACTACTGGTCGCCATCATGGACTGCTTCATTCTGGTGCCCGCTATGTAGTGCAGGATAGCGAGGTAGCGCGCGAGTGCTGGGAAGAGGCGCGGATACTGCGTAATATCTGCTCAGAGGTAATCGAGGATAATGGAGGCTTGCATGTTGCGCTAGAAGATTGGCAAGCCGAGTATGAAAAGAATTTTGTAGAGGGCTGTAACCAATGCGGAATACCCATCCGCAGATTAAATCAAAGGGAGCTCTTGGCGCGAGAGCCGCGACTTTCCCCTCAGATATCGCACGGTTATTTGATACCCGATGCTTCCTTTGACGCCTATCGTCTGCCATTACAGTTTTTGGCCACTGCCCAACATAATGGCGCCACCATTCGACAATTTTGTCAACTTATTCATATTGAGACACATGCCAACCAGGTAGTAGGGGTGCGGGTGCGCGACCTGGTAGCGCAAGAGGAGCAGGAGTTGCCCTGCGATATGCTGATTAATGCTACCGGTGTATGGGGTGGCGAAATTGCTGCCTTAGCCGCGGCGCAGGTGGCAATTACTTGGGACTCAGGGGTTATGGTGGCTATACAAAAGCGCCTAGCCAATATGGTTATTAGCCGTTTGGCGCCGCCCGGCAGTGGTGACATTATTGTACCCCAGCGTTTGCTTAATATCATTGGTACCACCAGCCGCATCCAGTCGCAGCCCGATGTGCAGCAGGTAGATCCCGATGAGGTAGCGCAACTCTTGGCCAATGCCAATAGGATGATACCCCGCTTCTCTGAAGAGAAACTACTGGCAGCGTGGCGGGCTACCCGTCCCTTAGTGGGAGGGAAGGGCAAGGATGGCCGGGTCCTGAGCCGCAAGATGCAATGTATTGATCATGCTGAGCAAGATAGCCTGCAGGGTATGGTGAGTATTATTGGTGGTAAGGCTACCACGTCGCGCGCTATGGCAGAAATCACCTGTAATATGGTATGTCACAAATTGGGATATAATATTCCCTGCCGTACTGCTACCGAGAAACTGTTACATTTTCGCGGTTTTTGGCATCCCCGACATGCAGTACAGCCGGAGGCGGCATGAGTCAACAGCATATTACTATTCGCATCTTGCGCGGTCGGGTCGGCCATCCCGCCCAGTATCACGAGTACCCTAAGGTGCCCATTTCCCCCTCTGCTACTATACTTAGCGCCCTAGAATATATTCGTAGCCATCTAGACAATAGCTTGATATTTCAACGCTCCTGCTGGCATGGCTCATGCGGCACCTGCGCGCTAGTATCCAATGGGATAGCTACCTTGGCCTGTTTAGAGCCCCTGCCATCCAGCACTCCCCTCACATTGGCGCCCTTAGCAGCGCTACCATTATGGGCCGACCTAGCTACTCAACGGCGAGCGCTGTATGCTAATTTCCCTCTCAATGCTCGCTATCTTACTACCCATCGCCATCCGAAGAAATCAGGAGATCAATCGCCACAGCAGTTGGAAAACTGCATTGAATGCGGTATCTGCGAACATGCCTGCCCCATCCGCGGCGGCTTTATGGGGCCGGCGGCGCTCTCGGCCCATTATCGAGAAATTATCAACCGTCCCGAGCGGGAGAAAGAGATATTAGAGGCAGTAAAGGGAAGTAGTGGAGCTAGTGGATGCCAACGTCATCTCCATTGCAGCCGCCACTGTCCGGCCAGTGTATACCCCTCAGGCGATATTTTGAAGTTGCAACGTAAGCTGAATGAATCAAGCTGAATGAATAAGGCAATCCAGTACCGTCAGGCAAAGGCCGCGGCGAAGGGGATGGCTCTAGGGGTATCACTCCTGCATCGTCCCCCATCAATTAATATAGCAAAGCAGAAGATAGCCAATACACAATCTGAATTGGCACGGCTTAGTCAGGCACAGGATAATGTAGAGGAGCAGCTAGAAGGCCATAGCCAGCAGCTCTTGGCCTTAGGCTATGCTCAGGAAAGTAAGATATTCTCCTCTCAACAGACCATGTTACGAGATGTGGCCTTTGAACCAGCCATTCGAGAGCGCATTGCTCAGCACCATGAAAATGCCGAATTAGCAGTGATTACTATTTGTCAAGAGCTGATTTCCCAATTTGGAAAAATAAAAAATCGTTATATACGTCAACGTTGCCTAGATATTGAGGATATATCGATGCAGATCCTTATCTTCCTTAAACAGCTTCCGGTTACCACACATTCTTATTCTAAGCCCTATGTAGTGGTAAGTCAGAATATCACCCCCCACCAACTACTGCTCTTTACGCCACGCCCTCCCTCGGCGATGGTCATTGCCGATGATATGCGCCATTCGCATGCAGTGCTGTTAGCGCAGGCATTCAATATCCCGGTTGTGGTAGGATGCGATATTGATGATATCGAATCTGATTCGCCACTATTAGTAGATGGTAACCGTGGACTGGTCATAATTGAACCCAACCCTGAGCAGCTGCGACGATTGATGCATTATCGACGCCGGACCGCAACTCACTAGAGAGATAGCCGCGCTCCAAGAGAATAGCTTGAGAGCTCCTTAGGCGAAGATAATCGCACCCATCCTCCTTGTAGATACTGGCGCTTCCCTCACTCTTGTCTTATAGTATTAGTATATGGCCATTCAGGGGATCATTTTTGATATGGATGGGCTGCTTCTTGATACTGAACGTCTTTCACAAAAGATTTTAGCCAATCTCTGTAGCAGTTGGGGCTATAAGGTAGAGCAATCAATACTCCTCGCCACTATTGGACATAATCATCAGAAAACTACAGTTATATTACAGGATCATTATGGTTCCAATTTTCCGGCCTCCCAGCTATTAGCAGAGCATGAACAGCGTATGAACCTCTATATGGCAGCGCAGCCCCCGGTGCTGAAAGAGGGAGTTCAGGAGCTGGTGCCCTACTTAGCACAACGGAATATACCATTAGCAATAGCCACTAGCAGCCCCACCGCTCGCGCTCGGAGGGCAATAGGGCTAGCTGAATTAGATGCCCACTTCTACGCTATTATTGGCGGCGACATGGTGCAGCGCCCCAAACCACATCCAGAGATTTACCTTAAAGGCATAGCCGCGTTAGAGCTACCGGCACAACAGATAATGGCTTTTGAAGACTCATTGGTGGGCGCACGGGCGGCGCGAGCCGCAGGATTGCTTACTATTCTTATACCCGACATGATACAATATCTTCCGGAGGATCTGCAGGAGATGGACGGAGTGTACTCCTCATTAAGTGCAGCACGGCCCCATCTGGAGAGATTGCTAGAGAGCGCAGAATAGCTACAGCTTAGCGACGCAGTAGAGCTGCCGGTCTACAGATCTGCGCGCCATGGCGACGTTGGAGCTGATAGATCATCTGCTGGAGTTGTAGTTTCTTCTTATAGGAATATCTATCCATAGCTACCATTTCCGGTTGCTGACTCTCTAGATCTTCAATCCCGTAGAGAATGACTGCCATTTTACGAAAAGGGAGTCCCGGCCGGTAGATCTGTGCCACACTGCTATAGAGCAGTGGCAGTATATCCGGGAGATAGTGCGTAGGCGGATTAAGATATTTCATGGTACGCTGAGCGTAAAATGGCTGATGGTGACGACTAGTGCGTAAGTAGAGATGTAACTCAGAGGCGCGGGAGTGCTGGGCCATTAATCGCTGTATAGTTTGGGCTGTAAATTGCGCCGCAGTACGGCCCAATTGAGCTATATCGGTTACCGCCTGTGGAAAGGTGCGGGAATGCATAATACTCTTACGTGGTGGGGACTCGGCTATTAATGGCAAACGTGCCGTTCCGCGTAGCTCCTCTACTAGATCCAGTAAGCGCCGATTGAAGGTACGCAGAATCCAATGGTCAGAGCATCGTGTAAGATCGCGAGCGCTAAAAACGCCGAAGCTGGTGAGCTGTTTTGTGGTTTGGCGACCAATACCCCACACGCTGTCTACCTTTACGGTAGCCAATAACTGCTCCTCTTTGGTGGGGTGTATAATATAGTAACCATTCTGAAGATGTTTGGCAATTTTACTAGCTACCTTGGCTAAGGTTTTGGTGCGTCCCAGCCCAATGGAGACAGGTACCCCGCTTATGGTATAAATGCTGTTGCGCAGTTTGTGGGCAAAGGACTCTACCATCACCAACGGATGAGGTACCAGTAGAAAGTTTTCATCAATGGAGTAACGTTCTACATGGGGTGTATGATTTTGTAGCTCACGAAAGATACGATCCGAGATATTTTGATAGAGCTGAAAATTAGCGGGAAAGATTTCGGCTCCGATTCTCTGCAGTTTCTCACGAACCTGAAAATAGGGATCACCCCTCTGCACTCCAGCCCGTTTGATCTCATTGGTGAGTGCAATCACACAGCCATCATTATTGGATAGCACCGCCACCGGCCTATTTTCCAGGCGGAGATGAAAAGCACGTTCACAGGAGGCAAAGAAGTTATTGCAATCTACTAGCGCAATCATTCTTGCTATCCCTCACGCAGATAATGAATGACTGCCGTTACTACTCCATAGAGGGTGACCTCGTCTAATTCGCACTCCAAAGACTGGTGGGACTCGGTTTCCTCTTCAGTAGTTAATGTAATATGCCCCCCTATACGCCGGTAGCGACGGATGGCAAAATTCCCCTCCATAATCAACAGCACAACGTCTCCATCACGTGGATGAAGCGCCCGATCTATCACCACCGTATCGTTGGGATATATACCGGCGCCACACATTATGGCACTATCTATTTGAAAATAATACTGGCTAGCGCGAGCAATAAGTCGGCGGGTTAATGCCCCTCTGCGTTGCTCATAGCTAGTTACCAAACCTTGAAAACCGCTATAGCGTGCCATATGTCCACCATATATATCAACAAATGTTGAGTAATCTATTATAGTCCCTGTCTTGGAATAACACAAGTCCCCACTGGTAAAATTAAAAGTGATAAAACTAATTAAGCCCTTTAGTATAGTAGCGTATAGCACAGCCCCGCAGTTCACAAAGGGTAGATAATAGATAATACTACAGATAATAATACAAATAGCGGTATGGTTAAGGGAAAAGTGAGATGGCGAAGGTTTGGGCGGGCACTGCGCTTTGCCGTAGCGCGGACAATATTCTGTCCAATATTGCGCATAATCATCTTTAAACCTCACTATATTGACTATCACATTGTTAATAAACATCGATCAGGAGCAATAATAATTGCTAATCATCAAAGTATTATTGACCCCTTTTTGGTTAATATACCGCTTCGGCGACAGATACACTATTTAGTATCAGATTCTAATATGCGAGGATGGTTGAGTAAGATATTTTTTGGCATGTTTGGCTCTATTCCCAAAAGTAAGGCGCTATCTGACTTTGCCGCCATTAAACGAGCCTTCAGAATTGTTAGAGAAGGGGGGATAGTGGGATTATTTCCAGAGGGGCAAAACAGCTGGGATGGCGCTACTCAGCCACTACGACCAGAAACCGCCAAATTAATTAAACGTTTTGGAGTGGCGCTTTTTATGGCCAAGCTGCATGGGAGCCACTTTGTACTACCTCGTTGGGGACATGGGCTGCGGAGAGGCCTGATAACCATACACTATCATAAGATATACAGTGAGGAGGAGGTGGCGCGCCATAGTGTGACAGAGATAGCTAGACAGATGGAGCAGCGCCTCCGCCATAATGAGTACACATCACAGCAGCAGCGTCGCGCGCCTTATGGTGGACGCTACCGCGCCGAGTTCATTGAACAGTTTCTGTTTCTCTGTCCCATCTGCCTGAAGGCACAGACTATATATAGCCGTCGTCATAGTATCTATTGTAAAGATTGTGGACTATTGGCTACCCTGAATCAGCAGGGACTATTCCAATCCGGGGGATTAACCTCTTTCAGCACACTCTACGATTGGGGACAATGGCAGCGCAGTTGCTGGCGTACCCAACTGCAGCAGATACAGAGCCAGAAGATGGCTGCCCTACTGCTAGTAGACAATCCCGTACGGTTAGCTCTTGGCTATCGTAACCGCCCCCTTTCGCCTTTGGCAGAGGGAAGGCTGGAGCTCTATCCCACCTACTTGGCACTTAGGGTTTCCAATGAAGCCGCCGCTGAGGACCAGTCTCGAACCTTCGATATCCAGATGATAGAGGGTAATAATGTACAACACCGAGAAATACTAGAATTTTACTATAAGAGAGCACTCTATTCCTTTTGGATTAAACAAGAAGTACACAATGCCTACAAATGGCATCTCTCTATTGATCTACTAAGAGAGATACTGAGGCACTAAGCGGAGATCAAAAGGCGGGAGTGCTACGCGGCGCCACCCTTGTGTACCAGCTGTTCTAAAGCTAGCTTTCTCTTTTTAAGGTAGGGAATAAGCCCTATCTTATCTATACTGCGCAGGGCACGAGTGCTTATCCGTACCAAGATATGGCGTTTAAGCTCCGGTACATAAAGACGCCTTTTTTGTAGGTTGGGATATTGACGACGTTTGGTCTTGTTGTGTGCATGAGAGACACTATTGCCCACCAACGCCCCGGTTCCATTAATCCAACATCTGCGTGCCATTCTAGCATATTAATAGCCTCTTTTGTATTTTTAATCAATAGTTGTCGATGAATAAATTGTAGAGATTCGATCTTTAATATGTTTTTCTTAAGCCAAACAGAGAGCTCCGGTGCCCATACATCTGCTTGACTATTACCACTGTACTCGCTATACTAACGGTAGATATAAAGGCCAGCAGGATGATATTAAACCCCCAAGTCATACTTCTCACATGTCTGTATTCTAGTATCACCCAATAACCAACAATAATAATGTCATACCAGGTATTCTTAAAGGTAGCAAAGGGGATTTTGCATTGGTCGGCTAGACGACTGAATAATTATTAAGAGAGACAGATTGGTATGGCACGCACAAAACGGGAGCTGGGATTCAAGAATAAAATTATCGTCAAGGCGGCTCAGCTTATCATTGAGCGGGGAGTAACTAACACTAGTCTGGCCGATATTGCTAAATCGCTTAACATTAGCCCAGGCACCCTTTTTTACTACTTTCCCAGCAAAGGTGATTTAATCTTTGAGATTAGCCAGCGGCATATCAAAAGAATGTCCGACAAAATAATGCATTGGGTTTCAATTATTGCCACCGTGAAAGATCCAGTCTCCATTCTAGAATCGGTAATGCGACTCTTTCTTACCAATGAACGCGCCGCGGGAGAGATACATCTTTTTTTGATACATGAAGCATTAACTGGTAACCACATTATCCGAGAGCGTTTTCGTATTGCCTACCGGAGGTGGTCCGAACAAATGAGCGACGGGGCACAACAGGTATTGGGCTCTTCAGCTGAAAGTAAACTAGTGGCTAAAATTATCATTGCCTTGTTGGATGGTTTTCTCATGCAGCAACTCTTAGAGACCGAGGTGCCCTCTTATCGAGAGGTATCGCAATTTCTATTGAATAATGAATCTGATCCTCTTTGAGAGAGATGAGATAGGACGCCCTTTAGCGCGTCATGATCAGAGGGCGCATCACATTATTGAGGTACTACGTTGTAAGATAGGGGATTGGATACGGGTAGGTATTATCAACGGAGGGCAAGGTCTGGGGCAGATAACAGCTATTGAAGCACATAGCCTTTCCATTCGAATTAAGGATACATTAGCAATAGAGCATACCGCCGCTGATAACGGGGCAATAGCTCAGGAACTATTGGCTATTGATATGCTAATTGGTCTTCCCCGCCCTCCGGTAATACGAAGATTATTACGCGATCTCACCAGCATTGGTGTTGGGCAAATAATTTTGTATGGGGCCCAACGCAGCGAGAAGAGCTATTATGATTCCCGCTATTTACAGCCACCAGCTATCCGCGCGGCCCTCCTAGAGGGGGCATCGCAGGGTGGAGTAACGCTACTCCCTCGCGTATCTATCTGCCGCCATATAGAAAAGTTTCTTGGGGAACGGAGGGTGAAATTGGGTAGCTCTGATAACAAAGTGCTACTTCTTACCACCTATGAGGCATTGATTGGCAAGTGTACACCAGTAAATTTTATCTCCTATCTTATGGCGCATCAGCTACCACCGCAGGGCCGCTTACTGATCGCGGTAGGCCCCGAGCGAGGATGGGAGCTCTCAGAGCTTCAACAATTTAAGGCATCCTTCTTTTGCCCGGTAGAATTGGGAGGGCGTACCCTGCGCAGCGAAAATGTGGCAACCGCCGCGGCGCTACTGGCCGCGCAATACCATAATATGCAGCATCGCAACCCCTAGAGAAGTAACCTTTGCTAGCTATGAAGTAGTGGGAGTGGTAGAGCGTTGCACAAAAAAGGTAAGCGAGAAGCCAGCCAGAGCAGCTATAGCTCCCGGCAGCAGGTTAAAGGGAGTGAGAGAGGGATACATTACTAGAAAAAGAGAAGGAGCGCTGGCTGCTACTAGTGCAATAACTAGCGCCCATACCTGATGTGAAGCTCGCTTAAGAAACAGGCGCATCAACTGTGCAATGGATAATATGCCAATAAGCATTCCCAACGCAAAGAAGAGTAGGGTTATTATATCTCGCTGATTTACGGCGCTCAGAATATGCTGATAACTTCCCATCATTAGCAGAATAAAAGAGCCGCTTATTCCAGGAATAACCATAGCCGCGGCGCCTAACATTCCGGAGATTATTAGCACCAATGCTCCGCCCTCTCGCATCGCACCCGGGGAGGCAAATAGGTGAGTGCACAGCACTGCTGCCACACCAATCAAAAACCAGATACTATCCCCTAGTCGCGGTGACATCTGACGGTAGTCGGAGATTAGTCGCGGCAGCCCACCCAATATCAATCCTATGAAAAAAAGATAGGTTGGTGCAGGATAGTTCAGTAAGAGCATCTCTACCAGACCGGCCAGTAGTATCACTCCACATAGTGCTCCAACGGCCACTAATACCAGAAAAAGCAGATGTTTTCTTAGGTGCTGCTTCAACTCAGAAAGTGTGAGCGCCGCTATGAGGCGCGGATATATTCCTAATAGCACCGCTAGTGTCCCTCCACTCAGACCGGGGATAACATTGCTGGCCCCAATTGCAATCCCGCAGCATAGGGTGTACAATAGGGTGCGTATGGTGTGACGAAGAGACTTCATGGAATCATCAATGCATGATAGATTGTGCAGCAATAGAGCGTCAATATGATTAACAATCTTCACGATATCCAATCAAAAAATATATTTATGGTAGGTATAAAGGGCACCGGTATGGCAGCCCTGGCGCACTATTTTACTACCCTAGGCGCGCAAGTAGGGGGCTCTGATAGCCATGAAGCTTTCTACACTGATAGCATTCTGCAAGCGCTGGGTATTCACCCTATTGAAAGCCCGGCAGCCCAAGCGCTGCCTAATATATGCGATATGGTAATCTATTCGGCCGCCTATTCTCCCACAAGTCATCCCCAGCTGGTAGCAGCAGCCCAGCGGGGGCTGAAGCTCTATAGCTACCCACAGATTATTGGCCACCTCTCTACACTCTACTATTCGGCAGCGGTTGCTGGCGTCCACGGTAAGACCACTATTAGCGGTCTCTGTGCCACTATAGTAAAGCAGAGGCAATTACCCGGTACCGTATTAATTGGAGGCGCTATAGACACCCTAGGGGGTATGCCATTGCTCATTCAAGGTAATAGCTTTTTAGTTGCCGAAACCTGTGAATATCGTCGACATTTTCATAATTTCCATCCCTCTATTGTCCTAATAAGTTCTATAGAGTGGGATCACAATGATTATTTTACCGATATAGAGGATATCAAAGATGCATTTGTGCAGTTTGCGCTGCGTATTTCCTCAGAGGGAAAATTAATTTATTGCGCTGATGATCCGTACACTCAAGAGGTAGTTAATAAAATATCGTCGACCCGATCCGATATAGAGCTGATACCCTATGGGCATAGCGCCGATGGAGACTACCGCATAATTTGGGAGCACAGTGCTATCCACAGTATTCAATTCCGATTGAAAAAATGGAGTCGACGTACTTTTCAACTTAATATCCCCGGCCATCATTCAATCCTTAATGCCACGGCAGCCATTGCGCTATTCCAATATCTTCCTGGCGCGCGCGAGAGAGCAGCTCGCGCATCGCTGGTATCTGCTATTCAGAAGGCCATTAAGAGCTACCGTGGCGCATCTCGCCGCTGTGAGGTGATAGGACATAGTAGGGGTGTTACTATTATTGATGACTATGCCCATCACCCTACTGCTATTCAAAAGACCTTAGTAGGAATACGAGAATTCTATAAACCTCAGAGAATAGTGGTTGATTTTATGCCTCACACCTACTCACGGACCGCAGCGCTACTTAATGAATTTGCGGTCTCCTTCAAAGCTGCTGATATCGTCTATATCAATGATATATACGCCTCGGCGCGTGAGGCAGGAGGCCATGATATAGATGGTAAGGATCTTTGGCAAGCGGTATCCCAGCACCACCAGGATGCTCGTTATTATCCAAAATATATTGATGTATTGGACGATTGTGTGTATACTCTTAGTAGGGGAGATATTTTTGTAACTTTGGGGGCCGGCAATAATTGGAAGTTGGGGGTGTCTCTTCTGAAGAAGCTTAGGCAGTTGGTTATTAGTTGATTATGAGAATAGCTATTTCCGGAAGAAGTGGGTGTGGCAATAGCACTACCAGTAGACTATTGGCTGATGTATTAAAGCTTCAACTTATACATTATACCTTTCACGATTATGCGCAAGAGCGCAAACTTAGTTTTTCTAAGGTACACAAGATGGCCCGCCGAAGGCCAGAAATTGATACATATATTGATCAGCGTCAGATAGAGTTGGCTAAAAAGGACAACTGTATAGTAGCATCTAGATTAGCAATATGGCTCATTGAGGATGTCGATTTATCGATCTATCTCTCCGCGCCGCTAGCAATGCGTAGCCGCAGAATCAGCCAAAGAGAGAAAAGAAATTACATTGCTACCTTTTACATAACCTTAATGCGCGATTGGCATGACTATCGCCGCTACCGTCAAAAATATGGTATTGATTGCCGACAATATCATTTTGCAAATCTAATAGTAAATACTGGGCTATATTCTACCAAGCAAATAGTAGAAGATGTCGTACAAAAGGTGGGAGGACTATCCAAGACCCAAAAATGACAAGAATAATTAATTATTGCTTATCAAGCGTACTAGGAGGCGCTCGCACATTCCGCACACCCTTAATGGCGTGCCTCTTGATAGTAATAATGTTGAATAGCTGTTTTAACATTGATGCTGATGAAGAGGAAGATCAGCTTTCAGAGCGCTCCTCAGATTATGCGCTTACCGATGCCATAGTGGCGGAAGATGTGCAATTTGATTCTAGTTTGCAGGGACAGCGGCCACCGCCGGGCGCAGTTCGTGAGTTTTCTACCCTCTTTGAACGGTCGCTGGTAGACTTCGACGAGATAATCTCTGGGGGACCACCCAAGGATGGTATTCCGGCGCTTACTGATCCCGACTTTGTAGAGGTGGATGATGCCCAAGAGTGGCTAAAGAGGAATGAGATGGTCTTTGTGGCCGATTATCGGGAATGGGGCGCCTCAGAGGTACGCATCTATCCGGTTCAAATCTTAATCTACCATGAGATAGTGAACGATACTATTGGCCCCCTGCCAATTATCATAACCTACTGCCCGTTGTGCAATACTGCAGCTGCATTTGGTCGCACTATCCACGGTATACCCCACCAATTTGGGGTCTCTGGCAGGTTGCGTCGTAGCAATTTACTTATGTATGATGATCTTACCGAAAGCTGGTGGCAGCAGGCCACTGGTGAAGCGGTAGTGGGCGAGTACACCGGCTCCCAACTTCGCTCTTGGCCATTGCTCACACTCTCATGGGGCGAAGCTCGCAAACAGTATCCCGAAGCACTAGTGCTTTCGCGACAGACCGGACACAATCGCCCCTATGGACGCAACCCTTATGTGGGGTATGATACCTTAAATCATCCCTTTCTCTATTTAGGTCCCCGTATTGACGCCAGTTACACTCCCTTTACAAGAGTGCTGGTGGTACGGATTAATAACCAAGAGCAGGGTTACCAATATCCCGAACTACAAAAGAATGTTGTTACCCATGATAGTATTGGCGGGCAAAACATTGTTATTTTCTGGTCAGAAGATAGCGCATCTCCCTTAGATACCCAATCGGTGAGCGAGGGACGCCAGGTAGGCAGTGCAAATGCCTTTTTGCCGATAATAGAGGGAAGGGAGTTGAATTTTTTTGCAGAAAATGGAATCATTTATGATGAAAGGACAAAAAGTACGTGGAGTACCAATGGTAGAGCACTTTCCGGTAGTATGGCTGGTTCGTTATTGACTGCTGTTCCCTCAATACAGCACTTTTGGTTTTCATGGTCGGCCTTTAGAGCGAGGTAAGAATAATGAGAGTTAAGAACTTACAGGAAAACGTAGTGTATGGCACTATCACCACCTTATTAGAGAGTCAGTATCCTGATATTGTTACCAATGAGACATTGAAGAATGATATAGCAGCCTTTGTGCTGAATAGGCTTTCTCCCTACTATATTACCGGTGAACGAGGATATACCCGTTTTGTGGGGAAAATGCTCTATGAGCCCAATCAGAAAGATATAATTAAAATTATTACCCTTATTAATCATGCAATTGAGATAATACATACCCGAAGGAAGGATCCGGTAGTTTCTGATCCCACCCCCAATAAAGATGTGGACCTTGACTCACATGAGTCCTCCTATCTACGCTTTCCAGTAATTATAGGAAGTGTCCGTGATAAAAAAACCGACGCCCCCATTGAGGGTGTGAGCATCTCGCTCTGTAACAAGGAAGATAAGATAGTAGCTATGGGCTCTAAACATTGGAAAAATCCGGCAGTTACCCAGAGCAACACACTTGCATATTTCAGTTTATGGCCTAATTCGGTTCCCAATTCCCAGGGTCGGATGTATGATGGCCAACTAGTAGATCATCAATTTCGACTTAAGGCTGAGCATGGCTCTTACCAAGATTACAACTCAGAGATCACCGTGCCTGCTGAATGTTGTATCAGTTCCCTTCACGAATTCAACTGCGATAACTTTCACGATGCAGGAATACTGAAGCTTACCAAAAACTAATCCCAGTTTAGAGAGCCAGTCTGGTATTCCACTACCGTTGTCTCAAAAAAGTTTTTCTCTTTAGAGAGATCGGTAGATTTGCTTAACCACGGAAAGGGGTTAGATGTATGGTATATTTCCATAAGCCCTAAACGATCCAAACGACGGTCGGCAATATATTCCACATATTCACAAAATTGGTCGGCATTAATACCAACAATGCCCGGAGGACAGACATCACGCGCATATATTTTCTCATACTCAACGCCAGCCTTGATTAAGCCAGTAATCTCTTCTTGAAACTTAGGGCTCCAGGTGTCGGGATTTTCCTCCTTGATAGTGTTGATAAGATCGCATCCAAAGGCTAAATGCACGCTCTCATCGCGCATAATAAATTCAAATTGCTCTCCAATACCAACCATCTTTTTACGATTTTTTAAGGCTAACATCATAGCAAAACCAGCGTAAAAAAAGATACCCTCCATGATCACATAGAATCCAATAAGATCATGGAGAAAGCGCTGGGTGTTCTGGGTACCAGAGGTGGTAAAATTAGGATCAAGAACCGATTTGGTTAACTCAATTACAAAGTCATCCTTTTCTTTAATAGAGGGAATATACTCATACATGCCATATATCTTATCCGGATCCAAACCTAGTGAATCGCAACAATAGATAAAAGTGTCGGTGTGGACCGCCTCTTCATAGGCCTGACGCAGCAAATACTGACGGCATTCTGGATTGGTTATATGCTTATAGACGGCCAGTACGATATTATTTGCAGTAAGTGACTCAGCAGTTGAGAAGAAGCCTAGATTATATTCAATGAGTCGCCGTTCAGTCTCATTCAGGGTATTGGGAGAATGCCATTGTTCAATGTCATCCTGCATGGGTATCTCTTCGGGCACCCAGTTATTGGCTACACCATTACGATAATGAGTGCGTGCCCAATGATATCTCATAGGTAGCATCCGATTAGGATCAATTTGCGAACTATTAATGATACCCATTGTTATTCTAGCGGCTAGCGCGAATCGTCCTTAAATCGTCCATTGTCTCTAATAAACTCCAATATCTTTTTGCTGATATATAAGACAAATCGCTCAATATAAAGCACCCATCTCTCAATATAGAGCCCCAGAAGCCCAAAGCAGAGCTTTATATAATCAAAAAAGAATGCTATCATACTTCCTCTATCGCTCAGATAACTCTATCATACTATATGCCGACAATGCTATCAAGCATTATATTGGGTTATACTGGTTGTCTACAGTTGACTATTAGGTTTCGTAGCTAGTCAACTCCAAATTTATTCGTCAAAGATTTATCCTCTCTGGCATGTGGTGCCCATTTCCACACCGTGATGTGCGCAACTCCATAGGTTCACCGGGCAGGGTTAATGCCATGGTATGTGGGCATAGGTTAGCAATGTTTCACGGAGCGCGCATTGCATCGCGAGGACGGCACTCGGTTTAATCTGTTTTGATATGAGTGCCTCATGGAGAGACAAGTGGAGCATATGGCTTTAATTCATAATACTAGGCAGGATTATTTATATAAATTTTTGATTAAAATACCTTTTTATGGTATATTAACAATAGAGGAGAGAGAATATGTATAAAGAAAAAAGATCAAATAGCTGGCGATTGAAAATTATATCATTTTTTTTGGTTGGCATAGTGCTTTTCTGTGTGGTGCCGTTAGCTGCGCAGGAAGAATCAGAAGGGACAGTGAGTATAGAGGTAACTCAAGCTGATAGTTCTGTACCGGAAGGAACAGTGAACATAGAAGTAACTCAAGCTGATAGTTCTGCATCGGAAGGAACAGTGAACATAGAAGTAACTCAAGCTGATAGTTCTGCATCGGAAGAATCGGAAGGGTTAGATATATGGTTTGGGATGCCTATCTCCATTACCTACCAGATTCCCTTTGAGGGCAATCTCCTGCCTATATATTTAGATTCTACGGTGCGAGAGCTGTTAATGAACATTGCACTTAACAGCTCCCTCAATATAGGGTTTCAATTCATGGTGCGTTTTACACCTGAGTTTTCAGCAGGTATTGAGAGCGGTGTAGCGATTTCCTATTACCCCTTCTCCCTATACCGCGCCGAAGAGGAGGAGAGACGAAATGAGGCAAATTTACATTGCGAAGGTTACTGTTATAGTGGTAGCCGTGTCAGTTATTATCGGCCAGTATCAGTTGATAGTCCCTTACGGCTGGTGGCAGTCTTTAATGTTCCCGATACTGTTGATATTGATGTCTATGGTGGGCTCTATTTTGCTGATTTAATTAAAGCGAGCCGCAGAATTGTCTTTGATATTGGTGCCCGTGTGGGAATACCTTTGGGTTCTGGCACTCTCTTTGCTGAAGCAAGTTATGTTTTTCCCTATAGCATAGCCCTGCCTAAATCTAGATATAATAGTTACAATAGTATAGGGAGCAGTTATAGTAGCTACTATCAGAATGCGCTGAATGTTGGATTGGGATACCGTATAGTTCTTTAGTGACAGCAAAGCGGCCGTGGACATTGCACAAGAATTGCAAGAACTGGCCGCTGGCACCCTCTCCCCAAGCGAGTAAGGCTGGCCAACCGGATTTTTTGAGTTGATTTCCGCCGTCTAGAGAGAATGGCCCTACTTGACACGCGCCGCCCCAGGTGGGATAAAGTGAAGCCATGGCAGTCAGGAGCAAGATACCCGGATGCCGATCATTGCGGCAAGGGGGCGCGAAACGCAGATTCAGCAGTTGAAACGCCTCTTCCCCGAAGCCGTCATCGAAGGCCAGGTGGATTTCGACAAGCTCAAGGCCATATTGGACGAGTCTGATGCTTTGGCCGCCGGGCCGGAATTCTTTTGATGTGGTATAACGCTTGCGAGCAAAGTTATGAACGAGCATTTTTTCAAAACCCTAAAAATCGAAAAATTCCGAGGGATTAAAACCCTGGAAATCAACGACCTTGCGCGGGTTAACCTGTTTGTTGGGGAGAATAACTGCGGGAAGACGTCGGTGTTGGAGGCAGCGTTTTTGTTGGGGGGGATGTCTAATCCTGAATTGCTGGTCAGGATTGCTAACTGGAGGGGGATTTCTTTAACCAACGAAAATGATATACGAGACGTATTCTACAACCTCGAATGTGACGGAGGGTTTGATCTGTCCGCAGCGCAAAAGGGAAAGGAGCAAAAAGCTGGTAGAAGTCTCAAGGTAACGCCTGTATCTGGGTCAGTCCCCGCGCGCCAAATGACCCCCGAAGCCGACAGAACTCGGGGAGAAGGGAACGGGCAACGACTAGCCCATTTGATGGCCGCCGATTCGGCGACCGCGCATACTTTGAGGGGATGGCAATATGACTTCTCAACTATCAATCCATCAAAAAAATATAAGGCTAGAATGCTGATGGAGCCGATACAACCTAATGGTGTACGGTTTGATGCAAAGCATTCTGAAGATTATAATGAGAATCTTTTAGCGCGTTTTGTGCATCCCAAAAGCGTAGGATACGATTCCGGCTTGATTGACAACATGCTAAACGCCAAACGGAAAAATGTAATTCTGGATGCTCTGCGACCTATTGAGAGCAAGATTCAAGATATAAGAACAGGGGCAGAGGGAGTCGTTCAAGGTGACATAGGGCTGGAGCATTTTATCCCTATCAACCTCATGGGGGATGGATTAATTCGCCTTTTAAATATACTCGCATCCATCGACGGCACTCCGCGTGGCATTTTGATGCTTGACGAAATAGAAAATGGCTTGCATGTTACGGCATTAGAGCGGATGTGGGAAATAATACTTGCCCAGTCGGCAAAATCCAACACGCAAATTTTTATAACAACCCATAGCAATGATGTTATAAAAAGTTTGCGCAATGTGCTGAGCAACTCTAATAACGAATTATTTGATGCCGAAGACGAGACAGTTGCCTGCTACCATTTGGTCAAGCATTCAGATGACATTACTCGCGCATACCGCTATTCCGCCGAGCAACTGGGGCAAGCGTTAAATTCCGAAACTGATATTCGGCTTTAACCATGGCCAAAAAATTTCACATTGTTGTTGAAGGCAAAGAGGATAAACTGTTTATGACAGAATATCTGAAGCATCTCAACCTGTCTTCGTCGGTAGACGATATGATTAAAAACTTAGAGGGGATTGATAAACTGACCGGATACACACAAAAAATGCAAGAATACTGGACCGAGGACGTTAAGATTCTGCTTATTGTTGATGCCAACTCGGATCACCGGCAAAGAAGGCAAGATATTGAAGACGCTATCAGTAAGGAAATGGGCGGCATAAAATTACCGTTGTTTCTTTTTCCAGACGATAAATCCGTGGGGGCTATAGAAGAACTTTTGGTGCAAATCATACTCCCAAAACACAAAGATATTTTTACCTGCGTTGAAAACTACAAAAAATGCCTGAAAAGCATATGTAGTAAATATATTGTCCCTCCTCTGAAAGGGAAAATATACGGTTATAAAGAAGCCATCGGTGCGCTTATAGAAGAAAAACCGTTTGATAAACAGTATTGGGATTACGACCACTCCGCCCTCAGCCCACTCAAAAAATTCCTCACCGACAACATCGGCTGAATACGTCTCCACTCCACCCCCAACCAAAAACACCAATTAGACGCCATCCGCGCCGTTGTGGAGCTGTTCGCCGGCCCTCCGGTGCATCCTCCCGCTCTCTAACAATCATCGCAACTTTTCGCACCGCCGCAGGTCGTTTTCGATGCATTCGCCAAACCGTCAGCCATGTACATGTGGTGGATCGACCAAGAATTAAGAGCTGACCACTGACTCCCTCTCCCCAAGCGAGTAAGGCTGGCCAACCGGATTTTTTGAGCTGATTTTCGCCGTCTAGAGAGAATGGCCCTACTTGACACGCGCCGCCCCAGGTGGGATAAAGTGAAGCCATGGCAGTCAGGGGCGAGATTCCCGATACCCGGATGCCGATCATTGCGGCAAGGGGGCGCGAAACGCAGATTCAGCAGTTGAAGCGCCTCTTCCCCGAAGCCATCACCGAAGGCCAGGTAGATTTCGACAAGCTCAAGGCCATATTGGACGAACAGGGCGCTTTGGCCACCGGACCGGAGCTCTACGGATTCAATTGGCCGGGAAAGAACGCCGCTCGCCGCATCATACTGGAACCAAGTTACGGAACGCTACGCCCCTGCCCGGAAGAGTCCGTCGAATTCGACAAGGCGCAGAACCTCTTCATTGAGGGTGACAACCTGGAAGTCTTGAAAATTCTGCAAAATAGCTATTCCAGGAAAATCAAGATGATCTACATTGACCCTCCCTACAACACCGGAAATGAATTCATCTACCCCGACAATTTCCGGGAAGGCTTGCAGGATTATCTGAAATACTCGGGGCAGGTTGACGATGCGGGATTTAAGGTCTCCACCAACACCGAGACAAATGGCCGCTATCACTCCCGGTGGCTGTCCATGATGTATCCGCGCCTGTTTCTTGCGCGCAACCTGCTGCGTGAGGATGGCGTGATTTTTGTTTCCATTGACGACAACGAAGTGCACAACCTGCGGCTGGTGATGAATGAGATTTTTGGCGAGGAGAATTTTGTTGCATGCTTTTCATGGAGAAGAACTGATAACCAACCCAATATAGGCAATGTCGCAAGAATAAAGGAGTATGTTTTATGCTTTTCTAAATCAGCGGATTCTTTCAAGTTCAATAAAATGCAACTAACAGAGAGGGCAAAGAAGGAATATAGACATTCCGACAAACGGGGTTTGTTCAGAAGAGACATACTCCTTCATAAAACAAGAGGAAGACATCATTACTCAGTCACCACTCCGAGCGGTATGGCTTTGGATGGTCCTTGGATGATTAAAGAAGAAGATTTAAAAAAGTTGCTAGACAAAGATGGAATTTATTGGACTTCCGGCAAACAAGAGCAGCCTTACGGCAAAATTTATCTTGAGGATTCTACCGGGCAGATAACAAGTGATTTTTTGGGAATTGAATTTGGTTCCAATCAGCAAGGGAGCATCGAGGTGGAAAAACTTTTTGGCGCCCGTTATTTCGATTTCCCGAAGCCGTCAAGTTTGATTAAGCATTTTGTTGTTTTGGGGTCAAATAAAGACAGTATTGTTCTCGACTTCTTCGCTGGCTCCTGCACTATGGCTCACGCCGTCTTGAAGCTCAACGCCGAGGACGGCGGCAACCGAAAATTCATCTGCGTTCAATTGCCCGAGCCTTGCGGCGAAAAGTCAGAGGCCCATAAGGCAGGCTACAAGACAATTGCCGATATTGGAAAGGAGCGTATTCGCCGTGCCATTAAGAAACTTGAATCCGATAGTTCGGAAAAATTGAATTTGCAAGACAATGGCAAGGTGCAAGCGGAGCAGGCGAAGGTGGGCTTCAAGGTTTTCAAGCTTGGCGATTCGAATTTCAAGCTCTGGGAGCCCGGGGAAGAGCTCGACGGCAAATCCCTCGCTGAACAAATCAAACTCTTTGCCCAAAATCTCAAACCTGGCCGCTCCGAGCAGGACTTTCTGTATGAACTACTGCTCAGCACCGGACAGACTCTCTCCACCCCCATAGAGGAGAAACAGATTGAGGGCCAAAAGGCCTTTTTCGCCAACGAGGGCGCTCTGGTAATTTGCCTAGGGGACGGAGTAACGCGGGAGTTTTTTCAGGGAATCATTGCGCAGAAGCCGGAGCAGGTCGTCTGCCTCGACAATTCCTTCGCTGGCAACGATTCTCTCAAGACCAATGTGGTCCTGGAAATGAAGTCGAACAACATTCAGTTCTGGACGGTTTGAGGAAAGCGAAATGAAAATCAAATTCGACGACAACCTGGAGTACCAATTGGACGCCATCCGCGCCGTTGTGGAGCTGTTCGACGGCCCTCCGGTGCATCCTCCCCGCTCTTTAACGCTGACCCGCAACTTTTCGCACCGCCGCAGGTCGTTTTCGATGCATTCGCCAAACCGTCGGCCATGTGCATGTGGTGGATCGACCAAGAATTAAGAGCTGACCACCGACTCCCTCTCCCAAAGCGAATCGGGGCCGGCAACCAGCTTTTGATTTGATATCCGCCGTCTAGAGAGAATGGCCCTACTTGACACGCGCCGCCCCAGGTGGGATAAAGTGAAGCCATGGCAGTCAGGGGCGAGATTCCCGATACCCGGATGCCGATCATTGCGGCAAGGGGGCGCGAAGTGCAGATTCAGCAGTTGAAGTGCCTCTTCCCCGAAGCCGTCACCGAAGACAAGGTGGATTTCGACAAGCTTAAGGCCATATTGGACGAACAAGGCGCTTTGGCCACCGGACCGGAGCTCTACGGATTCAATTGGCCGGGAAAGAACGCCGCTCGCCGCATCATACTGGAGCCGAGTTACGGAACGCTACGCCCCTGCCCGGAAGAGTCCGTCGAATTCGACAAGGCGCAGAACCTCTTCATTGAGGGCGATAACCTGGAAGTCTTGAAACTTCTGCAAAATAGCTATTCCAGAAAAATCAAGATGATCTACATTGACCCCCCTTACAACACCGGAAAGGAATTCATCTACCCCGACAATTTTCGGGAAGGCTTGCAGGATTATCTGAAATATTCGGGGCAGGTTGACGATGCGGGATTCAAGGTCTCCACCAACACCGAGACGAATGGCCGCTATCACTCCCGGTGGCTGTCCATGATGTATCCACGCCTGTTTCTTGCGCGCAACCTGCTGCGTGAGGACGGAGTAATTTTTGTTTCCATTGACGATAACGAAGCGCACAACCTGCGGCTGGTGATGAATGAGATTTTTGGAGAGGAGAATTTCCTGGCTAATATTTCTTGGCAAGGAATGGACACAATCAAAAATGATGCAAGATATTTTTCCGCTAATTGCGAAAGCGTTTTGGCTTATTCCAAAAATACAGACAAGACCGTGATTGCCGGAATCAAAAAGACAGAGAAGCAACGGAGAACTTATAAAAACTACGACGATGATCCCCGGGGCGACTATCTGCTGACGCCTCTGCACGCAAAGAGCGGTAGCGAAGCGTCAGTTTATGAGTTCACTTTTCCTAATGGTCAGGTATGGAAAGCTCCGCCGGGACGCTATCCCAGATATTCCATTAATAGCTTGCAGAAATTGGTGGACGATGAAAGAATTTATCTCGACCCCACCGGAAAGAGAACACCCCAGAAAAAGACTTACTGGAGCGAAACTGGTGACCGTATGCGGCCGCCCACTTTCTGGCGATACGAGCAATTCGGAAGCACGCGGCAAGGCAATCAGGAACTTCGAGAAATTCTTGGTAGGGGGAAATTTGACAACCCGAAGCCGCTTAGGTTGATGACTCAAATCGTGAATTTGCTCGAAGGCAAAGACTCCATCATCCTCGACTTCTTCGCTGGCTCCTGCACTATGGCTCACGCTGTCTTGAAGCTCAACGCCGAGGACGGTGGCAACCGAAAATTCATCTGCATTCAATTGCCAGAGCCTTGCGGCGAAAATTCAGAGGCCCATAAGGCAGGCTACAAGACAATTGCCGATATTGGAAAGGAGCGTATTCGCCGTGCCATTAAGAAACTTGAATCCGATAGTTCGGAAAAATTGAATTTGCAGGGCAATGGCAAGGTGCAAGCGGAGCAGGCGAAGATGGGCTTCAAGGTTTTCAAGCTTGGCGATTCGAATTTCAAGCTCTGGGAGCCCGGAGAAGAGCCCGACGCCAAATCCCTCGCCGAGCAAATCAAACTCTTTGCCCAAAATCTCAAATCCGGCCGCTCCGAGCAGGATTTTTTATATGAGCTACTGCTCAGCACCGGCCAAACTCTCACCACTTCCATAGAGGAGAAACAGATCGCGGGCCAAAAGGCCTTTTTCGCCGACGAGGGCGCTCTGGTAATTTGCCTGGGGGACGGAGTAACGCGGGAGTTTTTTCAGGGAATCATTGCGCAGAAGCCGGAGCAGGTTGTCTGCCTCGATAATTCCTTCGCTGGCAACGATTCTCTCAAGACCAATGTGGTCCTGGAAATGAAGTCGAACAACATTCAGTTCTGGACGGTTTGAGGAAAGCGAAATGAAAATCAAATTCGACGACAACCTGGAGTACCAATTGGACGCCATCCGCGCCGTTGTGGAGCTGTTCGACGGCCAGCCGTTGTCACAGGGGCACCTCGACGCTCCTCTGGCAACGCCCACTGGCGAATTCTTCGGCGAGCTCTCCGTTGGGAATCAGTTGACGATTGACGAGCTTCAGATTTTCCACAACCTCCAAACCATTCAGAGATCGAACAAGATTTCCGAATCGCCGGAACTCGACAGCATGAATTTCTCCGTGGAGATGGAGACCGGAACCGGCAAGACTTATGTTTATCTCCGGACCATCCACGAATTGCAGCGGCAATACGGATTCAAGAAATTCATCGTCGTCGTGCCGAGTGTCGCTATTCGGGAGGGTGTTCTCAAGAGCATTGAGCTGACCCGCGAACACTTTTCCAAAATCTACGGAAGAGATATGAACACCTGGATTTATGAATCCAGGAATATTTCCAATTTGCGAGAATTCGCTGCAAGCAGCCAATCACAGATCATGATCATCAACATCGATTCCTTCAACAAGGAATCCAATAATGTCATTTACCAGCCGCATGAAAGGCTCTCTTATCAAGAGCCCATTAAATTCATTCAGGCGGTAAATCCCCTTCTCATCATTGACGAGCCGCAAAACATGGAAAGTGAGAGAGCGAAGGAATCCATAGCGAAGCTCAATCCGTTGGCCACCTTCCGTTATTCGGCGACACACCGCAATCTACACAATCTCGTGTATCAGCTGAATCCAGTAGATGCCTTCAGGAAGAGGCTGGTAAAGCGCATTGAGGTTGATTCTGTGACCGAAGGCGAAGACTTCAATCGCCCTTATATCCTCGTAAAGTCTATTCGTTCCTCTAAAAATAGAATCACCGCCAAGTTGGAAATTGATATGCGGCAAAAGGATGGTCCCAAGCGTAAGTCGATCACTGTTGAGAATCGCGCAAATTTGCTCCACCGCTCCGGAGGGCGGGAAAATTATCAGCGCTACATCATCAATGAAATTAATGCACGCGACAAATTCATTTCATTTGAAAACGGCATGACTCTGCACGAAGGCGATACGCACGGCGGCCACACCGATGACATTATGCGCGCACAGGTGCGCCAGACTGTTTTACAGCATCTGGAAAAGGAGGCTCGTATCTTCGGTCAGCGCCCCGAGGGGCGCCGCATGAAAATTTTGTCACTATTTTTCATTGACCGGGTGGCAAATTACGCCGATGAGAGTGGCAAGATTCGCCAATGGTTTATTGAAGCCTACCAGGAATACGCCCAGCGCGACAGATACAAGTCACTGGCGCTACCTCCGGTGGAGTCGGTGCACAACGGCTACTTCGCCCGGGATCGGGGGATTCCGAAAGACACCACTGGCGCCACCAAAGCCGACGCCGAGGCCTATGCCCTAATTATGCGGGACAAAGAGCGGCTCTTGTCTCTCAGTGAGCCGCTGCGCTTCATTTTTAGCCACTCGGCGCTGCGCGAAGGCTGGGACAACCCGAATGTCTTTCAGATTTGCACTCTCAATGAAACTCGCTCAGAGATGAAGAAGCGCCAGGAAATCGGGCGCGGGCTACGGTTGCCGGTGATGGAAAACGGGGAGCGCTGCTTTGAGGACGATGTGAACATTCTGACCGTTCTTGCAAATGAGAGCTACGATGATTTTGCATCAAAATTGCAGAGTGAAATCGAAGCCGAGTGTGGCGTTGAATTTGGAAAGAGTCGAATTGGAAACACACGGGAGCGGCGGACGGCCAAGCTCAAGAAGAGCTGGCAAATCGACCAGGATTTTCTGGAGCTTTGGGAGCAAATCAAACACAGAACGCGATATTCGGTTGAATACGATTCCCGTGATATGATTGAGCGGGCTGCAGGTGCTCTTTCGGACATGGAACCGGTGGAAAGGCCGGTTATTTCTGTGCAAAGGCACATAATTGAAATGGACCAGGAAGGTGTGAGCGCAGGAAATATGCTGAGCGATAGAAAAGAATCTTTCTCTGGAATATTCTCTATCCCCGATATGATCCGATGCCTGCAGCGAGAAACGGAACTCACCCGGAATGCAATCGCAGAAATTCTCACCAGATCCGAGACTCTTGAGAATGCGGCCACCAACCCGCAACAATATCTCGACCGCGCAACCAAGAAGCTCAAGCAGGTTCTTGCCGAAATTATTGTTGACGGAATTAAGTATGAGCGTATTGAAGGTAGCGAATACGAAATGATGCTGTTTGAAGAGAATGAGATCATCAGCTATCTCAACAAAATGATCGAGGTCAAAAACTCAATCTATGACACCATTGGGTTCGATTCCGACATTGAGAAAGACTTCGCAATGGGTTTGGATGGACGCGAGGACATCAAGCTTTTTGTCAAATTGCCCCGTTGGTTCAAGGTGGAAACGCCGGTCGGAGACTACAATCCCGATTGGGCCATTGTGAAGCAACTCGACGGAGAGGATGCCAAGCTCTATTTGATTAGGGAAACTAAAAGTACCACAGATTTCCACAAGCTTCGGCCGGACGAGGCGAGCAAGATTCAATGCGGCAAGGTGCACTTCCAGGAGTTGGGCGTGAATTTCAAGCATGTCACATCCCCGGAAGAGGTGTAATCAGCGCTTTTCCGGAGGCAAGCCGTGCACCTGTTCCGTGTCGTAGAGGCCGAGGGCCGGTCTGGCCGCTGCGGGAGAGGTAGTCGATTTTGCAAACAACTTGGCCAGCCACTTCACAAAGCTCTGGCAGAGTTGATTGGAGATATCCAAGCCGCCGGCTTTAATGGCCAGGCCCATCTTTTTAGGCTCTTTCCGGGTCGCCAACCAGGCGTAAACCTTGGCGCTCAGTTCCTTGTTTTCCTTGAATTTTCGCTCTTCATCTGGTATCTGATCAATGTACTGCTTCGCCCGGCGCCATATGGGGTCATGGCCGGGAATCATCTTTGCAACAAAATCCTCCAGTTCGCCGCTCGATACATTGTCGGGCATCATCCAGACGCCGACACGGGGCCTATCTGGAGTATCAATAACTAATCCGCCCGGTGGGATATTCTTAGGCAATTTCAGGCCCTCTTGGGGTAAGCTACACTTTACCTGATTCCAGCGTGCCGTTGGGTCACTGTTGGCATCTATCAGAATCCCCAAGGCCTGTAATCTTGGAGTCTTCAACATAGCCTGGACAGATTCGAGCAGGGAATCAATACCCTTCATTTCACGGATGAAAAAGTCTGGCAATTCGGGGCGGCGGTCACAAATATGATATACCACATGCTGGTCGTCTTGGCCCTCAACTAGCAGAACATACCTTTCTGACTGAGTCTTCTCAATGTGTGCCATAGCCTAGCGGGTCTCAATGTTGTAGCTGGCGGCTGCCATAAGATCCTCCTGGGCATAGATAACCGCGCGCGTTTTGGCATCCTCCTTTTCTAGTCGCATATAGACCCCCTCGGTCTCTTGTAGCTCTAACTCCTTGATGGCCCTGGCAAAGCTGACCAGGGCATCCCAACTATGGGTGGTAGCTAGAACTTGCACCTTCAGCTGGCGCGCTAATCGGAATACTGCTCTCCAAATATCATATTGAGCTGTGTGATGCAGGCCATTTTCAAACTCGTCAATCAGCAAGAATCCGCCACGCGCATTAACTAGAGAGAGGATTATACTGAATAGCCGATTCAGGCCGTCACCAAATGAACGAAGCGCTACTGGTTCCGGAAACATGTCAGATCGTACAATAGCCGTTCGAGAAGATCTATAACTATCATCAGTATTAATCATGGAGAGGGCAGAGATTGAGGGCTCTATGATGCGCAGGGCCTCAATCACATATTGTTGATCATCAGTCAAGGCTATACTATCCCAGAGCTGAACCAACATTCCGCTATCCTCTATGTTGGAGGGATTAACAAACATGCAGGGCATTTGGGTGACGTTGCCATAGATGTCAGCATGAGGGGCAGCGGCACGTCTACCAAATATATTGAGGTGATAGTGGCGCTGATTTCCTGAGCTCTCCACTGCCAAACGCTCTACACTCTCCGCTTCTTCAGGGTCCCCCGCCTCTTGGGGAACTAGAGTTTCATTTCCCTTTTTATCGCTCTTCTTTGAAAACCAACCCCCCTGTATCTTCAGATATTGTTGGGGTTTTTCTGCTGCGGAGGAGATGATGATGGGGGCCGAAATTTTGGTAATTTTAGGGAAGCCGTGGAATAGGGCAGAAGTATTAAACAAAACCTCACCAAACCCCTCATTTTTGTCCGCATCTCTAACGTACTCTTCCCGATACTGTAGTATTTCTTGTATTACATCAGGGCTAGCCTCCGTTGCGAGAAGGCGCACCGCCTCTAGGATTGAGGATTTGCCAGCGTTGTTCTGGCCACCAATCAGCGTTACCCGCCCCAACTGCTTAATAACCAGATCAGAAATGCCCCGGAAGCCCTTAATGGAGAGACTGGGCAGGTGTAAATCAGAACTGCGCATCTCTCCATGCTACCGGAAGCCCCCTAGTCTAGCAACAGAATATCAATTTTGAGGCAGATTAACCCTTCCACATGCCCCGCTTCTCCATTAAGGGGCGCTCCCTCAGGCCGCAAGAGGCCCCTCTCAGCCGGTAGCATAGCTAAACACCATCGTGGTATATTGGTGTTCTCTGTCGGTAATGCTACTCTCTCTTTTGCAGGTACAAAACTGAAATTGCTCTTTTGCGGATAGATGCTTCTCACACTCCCCGGCGCATGGGCCATTCCTCCCCTCTCCCACCTTCGATAGGGTTAGCATTACTACCCTTGAGCAATAGTGTGTAGTAGCCATATGCGCCATTTTTCTTTCGAGCTGGTGCATCTCGTTTTTAATTCAGGAATTTTCTTAAAAAAAGCTTGACAAACTACTGTTATATCTTGTATTCTAAAACTGGTTTTTATTGAAAAACCTCCTAATAATATTTGTTAGTTTGAGGGCTGGCGTTTAATCGCCGGCCCTCGGCCTTTTTTAACTCCTCATTCCTGTGGCAAGCCTGATACCGGCTTGCAAATATCGTACCTCTTTGGTACTCATAGTACATGTCATTGCTGTCATAATCCTCCAGTATATCTGGAGGAGCAGTGACATTTTCATCTTTCTTTCAAAGGGACATTTTCAACTTTCTTTTACAAAAGCTGTACAAAAGCTTGACAAACTACTGTTATATCCGGTACATTGATTATGTATTTAATATTATTGTTAAATGCCTCCTAATCAAATGGGTTGAGGGCTTGTGTTTAATCGCAGGCCCTCGGCTTTTTTTAATTATTTATTCCATATGTCATTGTTCAAATGAGCGATAGCGTGTAGTAGCCATATGCGCCATTTTTCTTTCGAGCTGGTGCATTTCGGTTTAATTCAGGGTTTTTGCCAATATAGCTTTATTATTGTCAATAGATGACATATAATAAAACTAGGCGGTTTACCAGACCATCCTGAAAGGCCCCCGCGCCTTATGTGAGGACCTGACCCTCACAACGCGGGGCTTTTTTTGTTTCACCCTTCTACCATACAGGGGAACAAACCCCGTGTAAAAGAGCGCTAATTATATCTAGTATAAAATAGTTTCTTAATTACGCGGTGATTTACAGCAAGCTTGCATCCTCTGTAGCTCCGAATATTAGCTCATCTACAACACCAACTTTTTTAGTATTTTCGTTTGAGTGTTTTTTCATCATCTCTTATTCAATCTTTTGTCGTTCTCTCTCAATATGGTGGAAAAAGAAGGGGTTCAGAAGATTGCTTAAGAACTCTGGAAGAGGTTAAAAAGCAATACCGGCAGTACGAGGAGGTAAGCGGACTTTATGACTTGCTAACTCAGGAGGAAATACCGCAATATTTGCCTCCCAGCCCGAAACATCCGTTGACGGCCAATAGAACTTTTATCAAGTAACCAGGATCAAATAAAAGGACATTGAGAATTACGAATTAAGATATTCATCTATCTCACGCGCCGCCTCGCGTCCCTCCTTTATAGCCCATACCACTAGGGATTGCCCGCGGCGCGCATCGCCGGCAGCAAAGAGGCCGCGGCGCGAGCTCTGATAGCCCCCGGCGGGGCAGAGTATATTGCCGCGGGGATCTCGCTTAAGCTGTAGCTCATCTAACAGCCCCCGCTCCGGACCCAGATAGCCCAGGGAAATTAACACCAGTTCCGCCGGCCAGAGTTCACTACTGCCAGGTAGCTCCTCCAGTTTAGGAGGGGAGCCCCGCTCCTTATGCCAGCGCGCCCGCACGGTACGCACCGCCTCTACCTGCCGCTCTCCTACAAACTCTTTGGTAAGAATAGCATAGGCGCGGGGATCTTTGCCATACTGTGCCTCTACCTCTTTATGGCCATAATCAAAACGTATATGTTTGGGTACCAATGGCCAGAGGGATTGGGGGTCATCTATCTGAGGGATATCACGCCAGCCAAAATTCACCAAGCTCTTCGCCGAATGACGGGCGGCGGTGGCAATACAGTCGGTGCCGGTGTCGCCACTCCCAATGACCACCACATTTTTGCCCTGCGCCGAAATATAGCGACCATCCTGCAGCTGAGAGTCCAAAAGGCTTTTGGTGGCCAGATGGAGAAACTCCATAGCAAAATGGATACCCGACAGCTTCCGACCAGGCAGCGCCATGTCTTTAGGATGGGTGGCGCCGACGGCTAGCAATAGCGCATCATATTCCCGCTCCAGATCTGCCAGCGTCACATCACGCCCTACCTCGGTGTTGGTCTTAAAGATTATTCCCTCCTCAGCCATGATGGCATTGCGGTGCTCTACTAGCCTCTTATCCAACTTCATGTTGGGAATACCATACATTAGGAGCCCGCCTACACGATCATCCCGTTCAAAGATGGTAACCGTGTGACCCGCCTGATTAAGCTGATCAGCAGCTGCCAAACCGGCCGGTCCGCTTCCCACAATAGCCACTCGCTTTCCGGTGCGCTGCGCCGGCGGCAATGGCGTCAGCCATCCCTCCTGATAGGCGCGGTCGGCAATGGCCCATTCATTGTCTTTGATGGTAACTGCCGGCGCATTAATGGCTAGCACACAGGCCGACTCGCAGGGCGCGGGGCATATACGCCCCGTATACTCTGGAAAGTTATTGGTCTTGCGCAATCGTAGATAGGCCTCCTTCCAGCGGCCCTGATAGATAAGATCATTCCATTCGGGAATAAGATTGTCTACCGGGCAGCCAAATTCCGACTGACAAAAAGGTACTCCGCAATCCATGCAGCGACCAGCTTGCTGGCGGCGCGCCTCTTCATTGATCTCGTGGTACATCTCATCCCAGTCTTGTAGGCGCTCTTGATAGCTGCGCGCATCAACATCATGCCGCTCAAAATCCAGGAAACCGGTAGGCTTACCCAAGGGTCACCTCCGCCCGCTCTGAACGCTGGAGCTCCAATACCTGTCGATAGGGAAGCGAGATAACCCGTACAAAATTATGGCGTTCATCCTCCCACTGCTCTAGCAGATGAGTAGCAATGTTCGAGCCGGTAAAGAGGCTATGATCGCGCATAAGATCTAATACGCTGCGTTCATCCTCCTCCTCTAGGGCCTCAATCTCTACAATACCGGGATTGATATTCTTGGCCAGCTGCTCTTCAGGATCCCAGAGATAGGCAATGCCCCCGCTCATGCCGGCGGCAAAATTGCGACCGGTAGGACCGAGAATTAATGCCAGCCCGCCGGTCATATACTCGCAGCCGTGGTCGCCTACCCCCTCAACTACCACCTGCGCCCCCGAGTTACGTACACAGAAGCGCTCCGCCGCTCTTCCCCGCAGGTAACATTTCCCGTCAATAGCCCCGTAGAGCGCCACATTACCGGCAATCGTATTATCATGGGCTACAAAGGTGGAAGCTACTGGAGGCTGGATGATGATTGTTCCCCCGGAGAGGCTCTTTCCCACATAATCGTTGGCATCGCCATAGAGATGGAAACGTACCCCATGGGTAAGCCAGGCGCCAAAGCTCTGACCCGCCGAACCATAGAGTCGCACCGTAACGGTATTCTCTGGCAGATGGGCCATACCATAGGTATGGGTAATATAATTGCTGAGCATGGCGCCCACGGTACGATCGGTATTGCGAATGGGGCTTTCAATGCTAATGGGCTCTTGATTGGCAACAGCCTCTTTGGTACGCGCTATAAGCTGACGATCCAATACCTCTTTCAGATCGGAGCGATTGAGTGGCATATTAATGCCACCATAGCTGCCCCCATTTTTGGTGGATACCCGCTGCAGAATGGGATCTAAATTAAGGTGCGATGACTTCCAGTGCATTATCGACCTATCAACCTCTAAGAGATCACTACGACCTATTAACTCATTCACGCTGGCTATGCCCAGCTGGGCCATAAGCTGGCGAACCTCCTCGGCCACTAGATGAAAATAGCGCACCACATGCTCGGCGCGCCCCCGAAAACGCTTGCGCAGCCGCTCATCTTGGGTAGCTACCCCTACCGGACAGGTATTGAGATGGCACACCCGCATCATAATGCAGCCTAGTACCACCAGCGGCGCGGTAGAGAAGCCATACTCCTCGGCGCCTAGAAGCGCGGCAATTATCACATCTCGACCAGTCTTGAGTTGGCCATCTACCTGAAGCACCACTCTATCGCGAAGGCCATTGAGTAGCAGGGTATGGTGGGTCTCGGCTAATCCCAATTCCCAGGGCAGGCCGGCATGTTTAATGCCGGTTAAGGGCGAAGCGCCGGTTCCCCCATCTGAGCCAGAGATCAGCAGATGATCGGTAGCCGCCTTGACCACTCCAGCTGCCACTGTGCCTACTCCCACCTCTGAGACCAATTTGACGCTTATCCGAGCCTGTGGGTTGGCATTCTTGAGATCAAAGATAAGCTGTGCAATATCCTCAATGGAGTAAATATCGTGATGGGGCGGCGGGCTAATAAGACCCACTCCAGGGGTAGAGTAGCGGGTACGAGCTATCACCTCAAAGACTTTATGCCCCGGTAGCTCGCCCCCCTCGCCCGGCTTGGCCCCCTGCGCCATCTTAATTTGTATCTCATTGGCATTGGTCAGGTATTCAATGGTTACTCCAAAGCGTCCCGAGGCAATCTGTTTGATGGCTGAGCGGCGGGAGTCGCCATTGGGGAGCGGTATAAAGCGCTCCGGCTGCTCCCCTCCCTCGCCAGTATTGGATTTGGCGCCCATGCGGTTCATGGCTATCGCCAAGGTCTCGTGCGCCTCCTGGGAGATGGAGCCAAAGCTCATGGCTCCCGTGGCAAAGCGGGGCAGGATCTGCTCTACTGGCTCCACCTCCTCCAGCGGGAGAGAGCGAGTAGTCCTACGAAAAGCGAGCAGGCCCCGCAGTGAGGCGCGGCGAATAGCTGGGCTATATTGCTCTTCAGTGAAGCGGCGATAGAGCTCGCGATCATTAGTGCGGGTGGCTTGCTGCAGGGTATGCAGAGAGGTAGGCGACCATTGATGGGTCTCGGCCTCCTTGCGCCATTGATATTCACCTTCGTTGTCTAAAAAGCTTCCGGCAGAGGGATGATGAGTGCGGAAGGCTGCGGCGTGGCGTAAGGCGGCCTCTTGGGCTAGCACCTCAAAGGTGGCGCCGCCAATACGGCTTACCGTGCCGCGGAAGCAGCGCGCTACCACCTCTTGGTCCAGACCTACTATCTCAAAAATTTGCGCCCCCTTATAGCTCTCCAGAGTAGAGATACCCATTTTACCAAATACCTTTCTCAGACCATAGGAGAGGGAGGCAATCCAGTTGCGCTCTATCTGTACCAAAGAGAGGGGCGGCTGAAATTGATGCTCATCATGTAGCTTTTGGAGCGCCGCAAATGCTAAGTGGGGATAGATAGCATCGGCGCCATATCCCAAGAGAGCACAGAAGTGATGTACCTCTCGAGCTTCGCCGCTCTCTAGTATTAATCCCACTCTGGTCCGCAATTTACGCTCAACAAGCCAATGGTGTAGCGCCCCTACCGCCAGTAGCGAACTGATGGGGATTCGTTCAGCTCCCGCCGGGCGATCGGTGAGCAGCAGCAATCCATAACCCTGCTCTATACCCTGTTGGGCCTGTTGGCAGATACGCCCTAGCTCCTGCGGCAGTTGATCGCTATCAGCGGAGGGAGAATAGCTTATATCTATCTCTAATAGTTTATAGTGCGGCTCCTCTAGGTTTTTTAGGGCTTGAAACTGTCCGTGAGTAAGCACAGGATGATTTAGAAACAGACGACGGCAATGCTCGGCGTCCGGCTCCAGTAGGTTGCCTTCCGGCCCAATATGTGAGGTAAGGCTCATAATAAGATCTTCGCGAATAGAATCAATAGGGGGGTTGGTAACCTGTGCAAAGAGCTGATAAAAATAATCATAGAGTAACTTAGGACGCGCCGAGAGAATGGCTAGTGGCGCATCATTTCCCATAGAGCCTAAGGGCTCTTTGCGCTGCTGGGCCATAGGGCGCAGCAGGAGATTAAGATGTTCTACCGTATAGCCAAAGAGCTTAAGCTGTCGCTCAAGTAGCAGGGGATCCTTATTAGCGGGGGTCGGCCGCCCATCTAGCTGCACCCCCTCATCGGGCAGTTGTAGCCGATTGCTTATTAGCCATTCATCATAGGGATGTTGTGTGGCAATACTCTGCTTTAATTCGCTATCTGCTACCACAAGCCCCCGGTCAAAATCTACCAAGAACATGCGGCCGGGGTGGAGTCGCCCCTTATGGCGCACTTGACTATCCTCTATCGGCAGCACCCCTACCTCGCTGGCCATAATTACCCGATCATCATTGGTAAGCCAATAGCGGCTAGGACGCAATCCATTTCTATCCAATAGCGCCCCAATTTGGTGGCCATCGCTTACCGAGATAGTAGCCGGTCCATCCCAGGGCTCCATCATGCAGCTCATATACTCGTAGACCGCCCTAATTTTTGCATCCAGGGTGCGATTATTTTCCCAGGCTGAGGGTACCATCATCATTGCGGTTTGCGGCAGCGGGTAGCCGGCCATCAATAGCAATTCTAGCACATTGTCAAAGCTACCCGAGTCGGAGGTCTCAGACTCAATGATGGGCAGGAGATCAGCAATCTCCTTGCCAAAATAGCTACTCTGCAGTATCCCCTCGCGGGCCCGCATCTTGTTACAGTTGCCTCGTAGGGTATTTATCTCGCCATTATGACTCATGCAGCGCATGGGCTGGGAGCGATCCCAGCTGGGAAAGGTGTTGGTAGAAAAGCGAGAATGCAGCATGGCAAAGTGGCTCTCAAAGAGGGGGTCGCTCAGCTGCTGGTAGTAGTCAAAAAGTTGGCGAGGGGTAAGCATACCCTTATAGACAATCACATTAGAGGAGAGACTACAGATATAGAATTCATGCTCCGGGTCGGAGCTACCGCCGCGGATGGCATGGGTTAGCCGCTTGCGGAGCAGATACAGCGCTCGCTCAAAGCTCTTCTGCTCTGGCAATGTAGAGGTGAAGCACAGCAGCCGCATCTGCGGTTCACACTCTTTGGCAATGCCATCAATTACTGTGCTATTCCGCGCTACTTGGTTGATGGCCAGCATCTGCAGGGGACTCTCTTTTACTAGGCTGTGAAACTGCGTCTCGCACTCTGCGGCCCGTTGGGGATGGTGAGGCAGAAAGAGATGCCCCACCGCATAGCGCCCCCGCGGCGGGAGTTCAATAGTCTCTCTCTGGCTATACCAATGACGCAAGAGCGTATCGGGAATAGCCGTCATTATGCCGGCGCCGTCGCCGCTACAGCCATCGGAAGAGAGGGCGCTGCGATGCGACATGTTGACCAGCATGGTACGGGCATCTTGGATAATCCCGTGACTTTTGTGCCCCTTAATGTTGGCTACAAAGCCTACACCGCAGCCATCACGCTCCATGCTGGGCGCATAGAGTCCTCTCTTGTTGCGCGCTTGAGGCGCTATCTCCGGAGAATCCATAACCAATTATGCTATATGCTGTATACTATATATTATAGCAACAATTGTGCCAAATTTAACTATTTCAGAAATCTAGTTAAATCCAGCTCAATCTCCCTCAATAATCTCTCCCCCCAACTAGCATTCTGTGGCAGAATATTTAGATTAGTTATAGAATAACCGCGCGGGCGGCTCAGCAAGAGAGCCAAAGAGAGAGAAGGGCGCCAAAAAAGAGGCAACAGCGCGCCCTTATTTAGGACAGTTGTTTTATATGCACATAATAGGCATACCAAAGAGAGCTCAAAGAATACCAAAAGGGTATAAAGTACCCAAATGTACTATCCTGCCTCTTTATTACATTTTTGTATATTATTTGTATACTGTTTGTATATTGTTGGCGCAGTTGCTCTAGCGGCTCTACCGATGCAGCCCTATGGCACAGAAACCACCTAAGCACAATTAGTGCCGCTATTATCAATACTAAATTCATGATGGCGTCTACTCCAAGAGAGGTTTATGTAATCACTCCTTGTAAAATAGCCAAACTAATCGTACAAATAATCCTTAATATAAGGGAGCCTTTACTGCATAAAAAGCTTACTGAATAAAAAACTTACTGCATAAAAAACTTGTTGCACAAAAAAAAAGAAGGGGGTCGAATAACCCCCTTCCTATCTCGTTTTCAATGGTGATTGGGCCTTATTTGGAGCTTTTCTAGCTACCATCTACCATAAGATCGGTGGTGCTATCTACCCGCTCAGTGATACCATTCCACTCAATGGCAAAGCCGGCACCGCTAAGGGCCTCATTGGCACCTGCCACAGTAACCGTATCACTTCCCTGGGTGATGGTAAGGACTTGATCACCTCCGCTGTCCGGGGCGCCCCAGCTCAATGTAAGGGCACCAGTATCGGTGAACTCCAATGTATCTGCGGCATCTATGCCATACGAATCTAAAAAACCTGCTGATCCAATACCATCGTTACCAAAGTTGCTCCCAAAGACAAAGGTATCACTTCCTTGGGCATTGTCAGCGGAACCACCTAATGATGCCTCACTCAAATTTCCACCACCATAGAGGATATCGCTACCGGGGCCGCCAATCAGCAGATCATCATCTTCACTTCCAAGTATAGTATCACTATCAGCACCTCCCAAGAGAATATCGGCCCCCTCTCGTCCGACAATATTATCTTCCCCATCTAAGCCCCATATAATGTCCGCGCTCATCCCACCAAGTAGTGTCCTATTACTGATACCAGTGATATCACGTGCAGCAGTTCCCACAATCACCTGCCAATTTGAGCTTCCCTGTCGCAGGCCGAAGTCCGCCAGACTTTCTATTCTTCCTCCTACCGTTTCTTCGCCAGAGGTACGATTGGCATCGTACACGGTAAGGCTATGGCTCCCCTGACCAATGGTGATATCGGTGCCGCTATAGCTATAGGAGAATGCCGCGCTAGCGGTAAAATAGAGCTGGTCGCTACTCTCTAGATGGGTATCGGAGCTACTGTCGGTACCAATACTATCCATGCCAAAGCTACCGCTAAAGCAAAAGATATCGGCGCCCCCGCCACCATAGAGGGTGTCATTGCCCGCTAAGCCATCTAAAAGCTCATTGGCTGCAGTGCCCCTAAGTGTATCATCATCACTGGTGACATCACTCCCAATTATTTGGTCAACGCCCTCTCCAACTTCACAGTTACTAGAGGGTCCAGTGGGACCGGGACTTGGGGTAGCCGGACAGGCAACCAATACTGCTACTGCAAGTCCTACAAAGGCTACTAAGGTAGCCCCTAGCGCGCCGCGGCGCGCCCCACCCAACACCCTTAAAAGGAATGAGTGGAGCCCCGGCGCGCGGGTTCCTCTACCAAGAGTGTTACGAGACACTACCCCCCTTTCTTCAGATTCTGAAGCGAGGGGGAAAGTAAATATATATTTAGTCATCATAGTTTTCCTCCTTGTTTAATTAAACTAATATAGCCAATTATAGCTCCTGAGGGCGGGGCTGTACAAGAGCGGCTAAGAGAGGTAAAAATTAATTGATAATATTGATAATAAAAATGTTGCGCTGGACTATATACTATTGTAAGGATAAAAGAAAAAAAGCGCTCTCTTGCACGGGGCTTATCCCCCTATTGGCAAGAGAGCGAAACAAAAAAGCTCCACGCTGTGAGGGTTATGGCCTCACAAAAGGTGTGGACAACCTTTCAGGGTGGCGTGGTTAGCCGCCCGGTTTATTATTATACCCACTATTGCAAAAAAGGCAAGGGCTTGTACGCCCTCCGTAAGGAAAATAAAGAGACATCCTGACCCCTTTCTCCAGCAATAAATGCCGGAGAACTGCTCTACTGCAGGAGAAAATATATTAAACCGGAGCACCGGATGTGGAGATAGCATATGCTACCTACTCTACAGAATATCACCGTGCTGCTTACCATGCATTTACCATGCGCGCTCCGTAAAGAAAATGGTGGCCTATGCCACGCGTCATGGTATTAAGCCAGCGTGCAGAACCTATGAGATTGCGCGCAATACGGTGCGGAAATGGGTACCACACGCCAAAGAGGATGAGCCTTTGACGAATCGCGCTCCTAGGTTCATCAATTTAAGGCATACCAAATATTGTTTAAGAATGCGTAGGAGGAATGCTTTTCAAGAAAATGTCTGTATCTCAGCGAATAGACTCTTCTTCTAAAATTGCCAGAAGCATACCCAGGAGGGTGGCATATGAGACGATATTGCAGATTAAGGGCCTTGGAGGCCTTCTTAATTCCCGATGGGACCGACTACTCAATAAGGAAGGCACTATTATGCTCCTTATCAAAAGGGCCAGGAATGTAATAAAGAGCGCTACCAGGAGCTACAAAAGATCCTGAAGGATAGCTAAGCTCATTTAGCTTAATTAAGAAATTAATCTATACTAAATATAATTAATGTTTTTATTTACCGGGTTTGTCGGTAGAACACGGACTAGAGATTGTGTTAGATATTAGTGTCCTTATGTACGGGGGTTTGTCCCCTCTATAGGCATAAGAGCAAAACAAAAAAGCCCCCGCGTTGTGAGGGTCATGACCTCACAAAAGGCGCGGGGAGACCTTTCAGGGTGGCGTGGTATGCCGCCCTGTTTTATTATATGCCAATCCATTGAATACTGTACACCCTCCGTAAGGAAAATAAAGAGAGAGCTGCCCGCTCTCCGACAATAGATGTAACGGAGAGCTACAATACTGCATTCTACATCTGGCTTACCATGGGCATCAATAGTAACTCGCAGCCGCGCCGCAGGGTAGTCAACAGCGAATTACAGAGGGCCAGACGCGCCTCGCTCTGCGGAGTCTCCTTGACATTTACAATAGGCAGCTTGTGGTAGTACTGTGAAAAGAGCTTGGCCAATCGATAGAGATAGCCGGTTATCCGTGAGGGATCCATTGATGCAGCAGATCGAGCTATTACCAGAGGAAAATCAGCAATGGTATAGATAAGATTCCACTCTAAGGGGTCATTAAGTAATTCAATCTGCAGCTGCTCTATATCAGGTGACGCCTTAAGTCCCTGGCGCGTAGCCTCGCGTAGCACACTAGCAATACGCGCTCCCACATAGAGAATGTAGGCGCCAGAATTGCCGGTAAAGGAGATAGATCTTTGGGTATCGAAACTCACATCCTTCTGGGGCTCTATCTGTAGCAGCCAGTAGTGCAGCGCAGCTACCGCTATCTTATGACCAAGTGCATCAATGTCGCTCTCTCGCATCTCTCGTTGCTCAGCACGCGCTACTATCTCCTGCCGTATAAGCGCGCTGAGGGTATCCAGAAGATCGTCGGCATCTACCACCGTCCCCTCACGAGACTTCATCTTGCCCTCTGGCAGATAGACCATGCCATAGGAGCGATGCGCCAGCGAAGCAGTCCAACGGTAGCCCATTCGCCTTAATATCTCAAAGAGTACCTTAAAATGATATTGCTGCTCAGAGGCCACTACATAGATATGGCGATCAAAGGGCCAGCGCTCGTAACGGGCGATTATTGTGCCAATATCTTGGGTGACATAGAGCGAGGTGCCATCGGCCCGCAAGAGTACTTTGCGATCCAATCCCACATCCTGCAGATCTATCCATAGCGAGCCATCATCCCCCTGCTCCAGCAGCTGGCCATCTTTATGGCGTAGAATCTCCTCTTTGCCTCTCAGGTAGGTATTGCTCTCATAGTCCCAATCATCAAAGGTGATGCCGGTGGCACGGTAGGTGTGGCGCATGCCCTGCTCAGCCCAACTATTCATACGCTCCCATAGGGCATATACCTGTGGATCATGCTTCTCCCATCTGCGTAGCAGATTACGCGCCTCTCCTAGCGCTTGCGGATCATGCTTCTCCCATTGGTTATAGCGAACATACCAATCGCCTACAAAGTGATCCGCTTTGCGGCCAGCAGATGCGGGGGTGGCAGCATTGCCAAAGCGTATATAGGCGGCCATCGACTTACAGATATGTATGCCGCGGTTATTAATAAGGTTAACCCGCCGCACTTCGGCGCCGCAGGCCTCTAAAAGATTGGCAATGACCGCCCCCAAGACATTGTTGCGCAGGTGGCCTAGATGGAGCGGCTTATTGGTGTTGGGGCTAGAGAACTCAACCATAATACGCTGACCAGCATATTGAGAATTATTCCCATAGTGCTTGCCATGCGCCGCTATCGAATGAAGTAGCTCGTCACTAAAGCGCTGCCGCGGAAGATGGATATTAAGGTAGGGACCTTGCGCTTCGGTCCTCCCCCAACGAGCCGATGATTCAGCATCACCAAGTTGCTGTGCCAGTTCAGCTGCCAATTCCACCGGGTTACGGCGTAGCCCCTTCGCCAAGGGAAAGAGGGCTATTGCCAATTCACCATGACCCTCTGGGGGGATTCCTATTGCCAAATCTGCGGCGCGTGCTGGCAGGGAGGTCGCAGAATAGCGCTGGTGGAAGAGGTTATAGATTCGATCCTGCCAATAGCTACGGTAGCTCTCCAGAGGATAGGACATGATTTGGCAGATTAGCTGCTTAGGAGTGCACCAAACGGTTCTCTATTACCGCTAGCATGTGGCCATAATGGGTACCCTGTCGGCGATAGGAAAAGAGACGCTGATCGCAGCAGCTACAGCGCACATTTCCTTCTATATGGACAATTCCCCGTTGGCGGGCTAAGGCTACATTGGCGGCGCGTAGATCTATCCAATGACCCTGAGCATCCGAGCCATAGATGTTGGTTAGCTGTTGAGAGGGTAGATAACTATATAGTTGTGTTAGAAATTGATGTTGGATATTGCTATCTACTCGATAGCAGCAGGCTCCAATACCGGCGCCAATATAGAGATGAAGCGTTGCTGGGGCAATGGCGTAGCGCCTCTCTAATATATCTACCGCCTCTGCTAAAATACCAGTAGAGCGACGTCCCGAATGTAAAATAGCCGTCACACCGGCAACCGGCGCTGCCACAAAGAGGGGTAGGCAATCGGCCACAGTTACCGCTAAGGCTTGCCTCGGGCAAGCAGTAATGAGCCCATCGCCCACTAGTTGCCGACCGCCCTCATACTCAGCGCTCAGCTCCTTAATTATATGTATGCGCCGACCATGCTCCTGATGATTAAGCCGACAGTGCCTAAGGTTGCGATGCGCCAAGAAGGCTTGGCGGGCGGCGTTATGGGGGTGGGCAGAAGAGCCCATATCACCATCTTTTCTCTCAGATTGCCAAATTGGCACCACAAATGGAATAGTTCCCACTGACGGATCCCGCTCTGCAACGTGGTGCTGCTGACTGGATGGCGCCATCAATATAGAGGGCGATCTACAAACTACTCGCCTTTATGGCGCAGCCTGTTTTGAATATTCTGATACAGTTGTTGCGTGCCTTCACGATAAAATTCACGATACTGTAATCGCTCTTCCTGATCTCTCAATATACTCCAAGCTCCTTCATTATCGATATCACCAATTATGTCTTGCCTGGCCTCATCATAGGTGACTCGTATCTCTTTAAAGTAAGCCACAATTGGACCTTCGGGATAGAGGGCATTCTTGTAGATACGAATCCCCCGGAAGGCAATAACCGGCACATTTTCTGGATAGAGTGGAGATGACCGGGCTACTGGATTCTCTTCATCTGGCGCTACATAGTTGGGATTTTCCCACACCAGGGTATTCCACCCTACAAACTGTAAACTGCCTAGATAATATTCCCGTATCACGCCATCGGTACCCTCAATTAATACTGAAACCCCATGGGGATAGTTAAGCCCATAGCTCTCTAAGGCAATAGATTGAATCTGACCAACATTCCGCAAACGCCCCACGCCATCGTAATCTACTTCGCTTCCATCTCGTAAGCGGCTTAGAGTAGTGCGAGGCACCCGATAAGGCGGTTCAATAAGTGCCCAGGAGTTTACATATCCGACTGGAAAGTTTACACGCACCCCTAGGAGCGATTCGCCCGCAAATTGCGAGGCGGAGGGCTGAGCCACCACTTCACGTACATCTGATCTCTGAGCATTATAAATACTACGCGCTGAGGAATTAAGGAGAATGGTCCATGAAGGGATAGCCAGTGAAAGCTGTATTTGCTCTTTCTCCTCATCACTCAGCAAGATACCTACTGAACTTATAAACAGATCGTCATAGCCCACTAAGGTTGCGCTATTATCCTCCGGGCTAGTAGCCGGAGTATCGGCCATCAGACGACTAAAGTCTATAAGCGCGGCCTCTAGAGCTGCCAAAGGGTGCGGCATTACACCCCACAAGAGGGCTAATAGTAGACAGCAGAGCAATACTCCACCTCTCATCAGTGCCCCCGACACAATTTTTCTACTTATTTCTAAATACCACATATTTTTTCTACACCATTTTTTAGTTTTATTTTTTTAATTTATTTTTAATAAACACTTTTTTACCAAACGCTATAATTTCTCAAATAACCACCATAAACGCGCATTGTTCATATCACAAAAATTATTGTATTAGACATACACATTTCTCACGGCTACTCTATTTTGTACACCATACATTTTTTCAGAAAACATGTCAACCATAAATTCTATTTTTTTTGCTTTTTCTATATATTATATTTGCACTATAATGTATTGCAATATAATAGTGCGCGCCTAACATTGAATAGCTGCATACTGCAAATATATAGTACAATGTACAGTACAGTGATTAACCTTCTTGAGGTGCTATGAGCCATGTTATTGGCAATGCCCGAGTGGTGAAACGGTAGACACGCTAGGTTCAGGACCTAGTAGCCGCAAGGCTGTGGAGGTTCAAATCCTCTCTCGGGCATAATATTATTATTTTTGGCTTACTGTACATTCTGTACATTTATCCCTCATATTCCTCAAAACTGGTTGTTCATAAGGATGGTTTGCAGTATAATTTCACATATCTGGCAAGACAATGAATTCTGAATTGAGGGAGAAGTTTTATACCAATAGGTATCTACCGCTATTGGTTGGTGCAATATTCTTTGCCTTTAATGCCTGGTACTCCCATAGGTTTTACCATGTTAATAGCTTTAAGCTAGTTTATATGGCCATTATGCTCGTCACCTGCTTTGTAATCTATGATTTGGGTATGGTATTCCACCGTATGCAGCAGCGCACATCCATAGAGAGCTTTGTCTTTCCCTGGAAGGTCGCGCTTCTCTATCTTTTGCCAACGTTGGCTACTCTGCCGGGCTATTTTCTCCAAATCGACAGTATGGTAAGCTACAATTTTAATTATGAGTGGACCACCAGGCTCATTGTACTGCTTTGGATAGTTTATATTGTTCGTTTTGTGAGTAATGACCAAACATTGCGGCGGTTCCTATTAATGATGGGTTTCTCTATGGTATTCGTGGCAATTTTAGTAATAATAGAGTGGCAAGGATGGTGGCCCGCAGTGCTGCAGTCTGGTGTTCAAGATCGGGTGCGGATTACTTACGGTAACCCCAACTACTTGGCAGGGGCTATGGTTTCGGTACTCCCCTTCTTTTTGAGCCTGCTCATTCCCACAATACATTTTTCAAAGAGGCAACAGAAGCAGCAAAAAGAACCGAAAAAGAACCAGAGCGTTCACAATCAAGAAAACCGCATATTTAAGGATAAAAAGATGCACCTTTATTGTGCGCTCTTTTTTCTGACCAGTCTAATTAGTCTGTTACTAGCTAGCTCTCGAGCCGCATTTGGAGGAGTCATGTTGGGCTGTGTGGGGGTGTTGGTTATCGTGCTCCACGAAGTCATTAATCCCACTCGAAATAAAAAGAGAATCTTATGGTTTTCGATAAGCTCGGCTATCTTGCTGGCGGTCTTGATAGCTTTCATATATAGCTTCCGCAATCAGCTTCAAAACCTATCTCGCCTTTTCGCCGTATTTGAGGCGAAAAACTGGATAAGTAGATGGGCTCCTTGGGAGGCGGCATGGAGTGCTTTTAAGGAGGCGCCAATTTTTGGATATGGTCTGGGGGGTTCCTATGCACTCTTTTTCAGATTTGTGGGGCCCGACACCCGACTCTTTGCTGATCTGAGAAGCTATAATCATGCCCATTCTGAGTGGTTAGAATATCTTACTGAGGGTGGTATCTTCGGCTATATTTTCTTTTTTATCCTGTGGGGCTACATCCTTCGCCATTTGATACGCATCTACCGCGTTTCATCCAATCAGTTTCATCGACGGCTAGCATTGGGCATCGGCGGCGGAATAATCGGCTATCATTTTCATGGGATCTTTTCGGTGGTGCAACGTATGGTAGTTACCCAAATACCTTTGTATGCCTTAGTGGCGTTGGCATTTGTACTGATTGGCCTTAATAATCGGCAAGAGCCGGGCCGTCTTGCCAAGCATACTCACTTGCAGAGCTTAAGGGCGCGGTTAATGAAGTGGCCCCCTCTAGTAAGAAATCAACTTCCCTGTTTAGTTATTTTCTCTATTATCGCTCTTCTCTATATACCGTGGGCTAGAGGACAATATCGCTTTTCCCAACTACTAACGTATCCTATTACCTCAACTGAAGAGCATCTTGAGGCTATTGCGCGTCTTAAATGGGTCACCGAACAGCAAAGAGACATTTACGCCTTAGATACCCTGATGCGCTGGCAATATAACCTAGGTCTTCGTGATGAAGCGCTGGAAACATTCGAGGTCATTGATCAGGTAATACCCAACTATCGTACCTCCCGCTTTATCAGAGCGGTAATACTCTATGAGCAGGGTCAACTAGCAGAGGCTCGAGAGGCTGTAGATGCCTATATAGCCACCGATGTCTACAATAGCGATGCGCAGAGACTTGTGCATCTTACAGCCCTTCAGAGTGGAGATAGGGATGCCTATTTGCGCAATCTAGGAAGGATTGCCTCCAATAAGAACTGGAAATCGCAGGAAAATTTCCTCCTCTATACTATTGATTTCGCAGTCTCTAGTCAGCAAGCCGCTTCAGTTGTCTTGGAAGAGCCGGGAGAAGAAGATAGGCTTACTATCTCCTTCTCAAGCTCATTTATGGAACAGACATTTTTCCCCCTCCTCCACAGCATCTATAGGTCTTCCAGTAATGAGGAATATATGCAGGCCCGTGATAATTTTCTTTTACTTCTTCAGCAGCAGCTGCTTAATGCAGCCTTCACCAATGAGTATATCTCTCTTATTGCTCAAGATGCCAATACGGAGAATTTTAATGACATTGCAAATTTCCAGCTGGAGCTCTTGAATGGAGAAATTAATCTCTTACAGGACTCATTTTTTGAAGATATTCAAAATATTCAAGAGCTACTGCCAATAGAAAATTGGTCAGAAATAACACAGAAATTAGGATACATTAGAACTTTTTTGAGAAGTTATTCCGGCATTATAGCATAATACGCTCCATTACTAGCAAACAGCAGTAATGGTAATGGTTCTGCCGCGGGCAGGAAGATTCTGTCCGCAAGCACTTTCTTAACGTGTAGTTTCTGATTCAGAACTTCTCCAACCTTCTATTGGATTTTTTTGCTAACTCTTTTTGTGTGTCCTTTATCCCCGCATTGGAGCATAGCCTAACCTAGGGAGATACCGCAAAAGTCAATTCTGCAGTAGAATATGAGATATGCGTTATAGCGACCACCGCGATACACTGGCTATTTGGCAGCGACGGGAGATAGCAGCCCTCCTTATATTGCTGTTGGCTACCATGCGATTAGCCGCGCAGAATGCTCCTCTGTTAAGCTGGGAACAATCCAATGGCCGACGCCATTTGCAACTTTTACAGCAAAGTTATCCACAGACAATACAGGAGGTACAGTATAGAGACAACGATTGGGCTATTAAGGTGAATGATCGTTGGTTTTACTGGAGCAATGCTAGGCTTTTACCGCAAGAGGCACGCGCTGATTGGGAGCAATATCTAAGCATACGTTTCTATAATTACTATCGCGGCCCGCCTCGTCTGCCGCGCCTCAGTAGCGAACAAATAGCTAATCTACGCCGCTATTTGCTAAGAAGACCGGCTAGTGCTTTGCGGCGACATAATGGTTTCTTAGATGCCCTTTATGGTATTAGCGACCAAAGTGGTGCCCAACGGCGTATGATTAATCTCACATTTTTAGGTAAAAGAGTGCGGGTACATCCCTATCTGCAGGCACCGCTGGCACGGGTTGAACAGGGCATAGCCCGACAGGCACAGATTGACCCGGTAGTAGCGCAATTTGTGAGCAACATACATGAGGTTAGTGGCTTTTTCTGGCGTACCATCAGCGGCACCGCGGCTCGTAGTTATCACAGCTATGGGTCAGCGGTAGACCTACTCTTTGACTCCTATGCGGGAAAACATGTTTATTGGCGTTGGTCGCAGGAGCGCGGAGTGGAGGACTGGTGGAGTATACCACTAGCCGAGCGCTGGAGTCCCCCGCTGGCTATCATTGATATTTTTGAGAGGGAGGGCTTTGTATGGGGTGGTAAGTGGCTGCTCTTCGATACCCTGCATTTTGAATACCGCCCTGAGATATTGGCTCTAGTAGGACCGAGATAGAATACCATTAAAAATGGTTAAAAATAATAGCTAATTGCTGTAGTAGGACCTTATTGATTAATAATAAGGTAAATAATTGCCTTATAGCAGCTAATGAAAGATTTTATACCGGTTTATAGTGTAAATATAGCGCATAGAAGTATTGAAAAACACCTTTTTGTACTTTAATAATGATAATTTATCAAATTTTTTTTGAAAAAGTATTGACAAATAATAAAAATTATGCATAATTCCATATATATGGACATGAGGTAAACAAGAGATGAAAAAAAGTTGCGCAGAAATAATAATAGAAGAGCTTCACAATCAAGGGACGGAATATATCTTCGGATTACCCGGGGGAGCTGCCATTCCTCTTTTTGATGCAATAGTAGATTCTCCAATTAAGCTCATATTAACCCGTCATGAGCAGGGAGCTACGCATATGGCCGATGGCTACGCCCGCGCCACTGGTAAGGCCGGAGTGGTATTGGTAACCTCTGGACCGGGGGCCACCAACACGGTAACCGGTATGTTAACCGCACAGATGGATTCGGTTCCTCTCATTGTGCTCTGTGGGCAGCAAACTACCTGGAATTTAGGTTTGGATGCCTTTCAAGAGGCCGATGTCTCTGGTATATCCTATCCAGTGGTTAAGCATTCATATCTTCTTAAAGAGCCACAGACGGTGCGCCGTGTTGTGCAAGAGGCATTCTATTTGGCGCAGAGTGGCCGGCCCGGGGTAGTATTAATTGATGTTCCCAAAAACATCTCCTCAACCGAAATAGCTATTGATTCTCAGGAGGAGTTTGATATTCCCGGTTATCAGGTGCATGACGAGCCCAACCTCAATGATATTGAGCAGGCGGTACAGCTTATAGATAACGCAGAGCGACCTCTCTTGCTAGTGGGTCATGGCGCGGTACTGGCCGGCGCCGGAAATTCGGTGGCCTTCTTGGCCGAGAAGATAGCTGCGCCGGTTACCAATACCCTTTTGGGAAAGGGCTGTTTTTCCGAGACTAATCCTCTTAGCTTGGGGATGCTAGGCATGCATGGCACTGCCTACGCCAATCTGGCGGTTAAGGAATGCGATCTAATAATCTCTATTGGTTCGCGTTGGGATGATCGTATTGTAGGCAACACGGAAAAATTCTGTCCCACTGCGAAAAAGATACATATTGATATTGACCCAGCAGAATTCAACAAGTGTGTTGCAATGGATTGTACCATTTTAGGAGATGCTCGACTAGTGGTAGAAAAAATCGGAGCGCTAGCGGCCCGAAAAAATGTATCTAACAGTTGGCTTAAGAAGATTAATGGCTGGAAGAGGCGTTACCCCCTTAAATATCGTAAGGGAGGTGGCCTTAAAGCGCAGCATGTAATTGAGGAGCTCTTTCTACAGACCAAAGGCAATGCCATTGTAACTGCCGATGTTGGACAGCATCAGATGTGGGCTGCTCAATTTTATCGAGTACAGCATCGTTTTCATTGGATTACTACTGGTGGAGCAGGTACTATGGGCTTTGGCATGCCCGCCGCCATTGGCGCACAGTTTGCCAAACCAAAGGCTTGTGTAATTGCCATTGTGGGAGATGGAGGTTTTCAGATGACGCTTTCAGAACTTTCCACCGCCATCATCAATTCTCTGCCTATCAAAATAGTAATCATTAACAATAAATATTTGGGAATGGTTCGACAATGGCAACATTTATTCTACAATAATCGTCTCTCTGGAGTAGATCTGGAGGGCAATCCCGATTTTGTTAAACTAGGTGAGAGTTATGGCTGTAGGAGTATACGCATTAGGCGGAGCGCTGATGTACGACGCAAAGTTGCCGATATGCTGGCCTATCATGATGGTCCCTGTCTCATGGATGTAGAGGTGGAAAAGGAGGATAATGTCTATCCCATGATACCTGCGGGCGCCTCGTACGAGGAAATGATTATTGAAAAACCATCTTCAAAAGAGGCACCAGCGCTTGCTAAACCACAAGGAAGTACTTAATGGATCGACATGCGCTGAGCCTGACGGTCAATAATCGCCCTGGAGTATTAATTCGTATTGCCCTGGTGTTTTCTCGGCGAGGTTTTAATATTGATAGTTTAGTGGTATCGGAATCTAGTACCCCTCAATTCTCTAAAATGAATATTGTAGCCTTTGGCGATCAAAGGAGTGGTGAGCAGATAAAAAAGCAGCTTAGCAAGTTAGTGGATGTTATACATGTAGCTGAGCATACCGAGACCGATTCGGTTCAACGTGAACTGGCGCTCTATAAAATGCTAGTTACCTCTGAAAGGCGTCCCGAACTCTTGCAGTTAGCCAACGCCTTTGGAGCTAAAATAATAGAGGTGGGCGAAGAGCATATTATCTTAGAGCTCAGCGGAACTACTAGAGAGATCGATAATGCTACCCAACTTCTTCGCTCTCAGGGGCTCTGTGAACTTATTCGTACTGGCAAAGTGGTAATGGCACTGGGAGCCGGGGAAACCTAGCTACCCGCTGACTGCTTTATTAATCATCTATTCATCCAATTCCACTCAATAGCCGTATGGACATTCTTTGGGTAATCTGGTTGATGTTGATCATGCTTATAGCTAAAAAGCACCATCGGTGCATCTGCCAGCGGAGCGCCATCTTTGGAGCCTGAGATAACTGGACTAATAGTAAATTCATCATTGGGAGGATAAAGTATCCTAAGGCTTACCTGTATGGTATGCCGGCCACGGGCCACAATAGGTTCTCCTTGATGATCTAAATTGCCCTGATAAATGGTGTGACTCACAATACCAGAGCTATTTCGTAGCTCTAGTCCTATCGTAAAATCTATTGCGCCCTGTAGTAACTCATATTCTATTGTAAGAAATATAGGGTGATTAAGACGGAAGTGATCAGAATCCGATTTTTTTGTTGGTGATGTATGATGATGCTGACTCAGACGTAGCAGATTGAGGCGTATAAAACTATTGCCCATATCCCCCTGCCAGAGATTACGCGGTATATAATGAAAATGTGAGGTATAAAATTCTAAGGCCTCATCAATGTTGCCATCCATAACCGCGCGGCCTTGGTCTAATACTATACCTCTATTGCATAGATCTTTAAGCAGATGATTACCATGATTGACAAAAAGCAGTGTATGTCCACTCTCGCATAGTGCGCGTATTCTGCCTATACACTTCTCTCGAAAAGCGAAATCGCCCACTGCCAACACCTCATCAATAATCAGAATTTCTGTCTCGATATTAAAGGCAATGGCAAAACCCAACCGGGCCCGCATTCCACTTGAATAGCGCTTAATAGGTAAATCAATAAAATGACCTACCTCAGAAAATTCAATAATTTGATCAAAGTTTTTTTTAATCTCTTGACGTTTGGCGCCCAGCAGCGTGGCATTTAAAAAAATATTCTCCCTCCCGGTGAGATCGCCGTGAAAACCCGCGCCCAGCTCTAACAGGGTAGAAACCCGACCATGAATACGCGCTGTCCCTAAGGTAGGGACGGTCACGCGACTTAATACCTTAAGCAGTGTTGATTTGCCAGAGCCATTGATGCCCATTATTGCTACCCGATCGCCGCGCATCACATCAAAGCTCACATCTCTCAATGCCCAGAATATCTCCATGGTAGAGCGCCTAATCTTAAAGGTAACTGCCTGCATTATAGCCTCCCGGAGGGTATCAGCCCGATTCAAATGGTGTGGTATCAGATAGCGTTTACTAATTTTATTGACGCGAATTATCTTACGGCTGGACATGAATATTATATGTAATCCGCAAAGTTCTTTTCTTGACTAATCAATATCCAACATCCTAAGGGTAGCACTACTAGCACTACCCCAATAGAAAGCAGTAGCGCATTTGTTGAAAAGGGTGTTCCAAAAAATGACCACCGTAATGCTTCGGTGAGACCAGTAATAGGATTAATAGCGGTAAATTTTCGTACCGTTTCTGGAACAATATCGGTAGACCATCCAATTGGTGTTGCATAGATACCCAGGCGCAAAATTACCGGTAAAATATGCCCAAAATCCCGATATCTAATGTTGAATGATGCTACGATGATCCCCATACCAAAGCCAATACCACAGGAAGTTAGGAGCAGAGGTATGGCAAAGAGCATCTGCCAACTAGGTGCCAATCCGTACAGCAGAGCCATGAGGATGTAGAGCAGGAAAATTATACCAAAATCTACCAGTGACGCCGCACTGCTAGCCATAGGTAATATCAAGCGTGGAAAATATAACTTGGTGAGCAGATCAGCGTTGCCCAAAATTGAACTACTTACTGTCGAGATAGTTGTTGAGAACAACTGCCAGGCCATAAGCGCTGTAAAGGTAAAGAGTGGGTAGGGTATACCATGAGTATTATCAGCTTGGCCCAATAGGATGCCAAAGACTACCACAAAGATCAGCAGAGTCATGATTGGCTCGAGCACTACCCACACTATTCCTATTAATTTTTGCTTATAGCGAACTTGTATGCCTCTCATCATTAATTGCCAACAGAGTGATCGCATGCGCCAAACGGTGCGGATATATTCTGAGAATCTAATTCGATTACTAATTTGAATGTTTAAGGCCGAACCCATGTTACATTTTAATCCAGCTAGTAAAAATATTCAAGTAAGAGACATAGAAATGGTACCTCTGATACAGAGAGCTACCTACTGCAAAGAGACCACCGTTTTCCCCATACCCCCCTGATTAGGCGCAGCATATTCCCAATGCTCTACCCGGGGATGTTCATTCAGTAAGCGTCCTACTTCAGCGCGTACTGCACCACCTCCTACACCGTGGATTATCTCGCATTCTGTGCAGTTATTACAACACAGCTCATCAATATGCTTTAGCACTTGCGCCTCAACTTCGGCAACCCGTAGTCCACGAACATCTAGAGATCGTGACCTGGTAGCGCTACAAAATCCCTTTTTAGAGAAAGAGAAGGAAGTGGGAGAATGTTCTCCCTTCTCGCTCACCCATTCTATATCTGCTGCCGCTAGTCTAATACGTATGGAATTGCATTGCACCTCCCAATGATTGTTCGAAGCTGGGGCAATAATGGTAGCAATCATGCCATTTTTCCTCATTCGAATTTTATCTCCTACCTTAAAATAGTGAGAAGAAAGGTTTTCTATTTTATCCTCTTTACGGCTCTGTTCCAAATATTGGGCATGGGTACCGCTTCCCTTCTTGAGCTCCTCTTGTAGCTGTCGTTCTTTTCTAAGTTCAGCTTTTTGCCGACTAGTTAATGATGAGGCACTAAGCCTCTCAAGCAGGCGTCGAGCTTCTCTCAATAATTGTTCTAGCGCTCCAATTCTACTACCTATTAGCTCTTCTTCTCGGGCATTAAGTGCCCGCTGCTGTTTATTTAGTTCAGCTCTTTTGCGCGCTACCACTCTTTTTTGCTGCCCGGCCTCTTTTTCGGCAGAGAGAATGGCACTCAGACGAAGCTCCCGCTGCTGATCTCTGTTTTCAAGATAGTTTTGTGCTTCGCTAATAATTGATGGTGGCAGCCCAGCACGGGCCGCCAGCGAATGGGCATGACTGCTTTCTAGACTGTTGGGCAGGATACGGTAGGTGGGTTTTAGACTCTGGGGATTAAATTCCATTGCGGCAATACGCACATTAGAAGTACTAATGGCATATTCCTTAAGCAGTGGTAGATGGGTGGTAGCCACAGTGAGTGCTGAGCGCCGTCGGCACTCTTCCAGAATTGCCTGTGCTAATGCCGCCCCCTCAGTGGGATCGGTGTTGGAGCCTATTTCGTCTAATAAAATTACTGAATGTGATGTAGCCTGATTCACCAGCTGGGCAATTAAACTCATCTGTGCTGAAAAGGAGGAGCGAGCATCATGGATGGATTGTTGATCACCCATTACTAAAAATATTGCATTGGCAATCGGTAGCTGGCTTCCCTCTTCAGCCGGTACCTCCATACCGCAATGATACATATAAAGAATTAGCGCGATAGTTTTCAGGGTTACCGACTTTCCACCGGCATTGGGACCGCAGATAATCAGTAGACAATCCGGTGGGGCAATGGTTATATCAATAGGAACCGCTTCGGTCAATAGAGGGTGCCGCGCCTTAAGCAGTATAAGCGAGCGTGTAGCACTGCTTTGAGGGGTATTGCATCGATGAGCACGTGAATAACAGGCCCGCGCATAGAGCGAGTCCAACCAATCCATAAGGCCTCTAAAATTGCTAATAGCTTTTGATGATCCAGCAAGCTCAGCGCTCAGCGCTGCTAACAATTTGGCGAGTTCCCGTTGATAATGCGCTTCCTCTTTAATCCAGCGGTTATTAATGGCTACTAGTGCCGGTGGTTCAACAAAAATAGTGGTGCCAGAGTCAGACTCGGAGTGTCGTATACCGGGCATCTCTCGATGGTGGTCAGCCTTGAGTGGGAGTACTATCCGTCCATTGCGAACTGGCGGTTGATCACTAGAATACCAATCTACATGCCGGCGCATAATATCAATGGCCTGTTGGCGCAGCTCCTTCAATGTGTTATCGGCACGCCTACGCACTGCCTGCAATGTTGGCAGCGCCTCCACACGCACCACCCCCTCTTCACTGACCACCTTATCAATAGCGCTTTCAAGATGAAAAAGATCGGGCAAATCAGTATAAAGGGCCGCCAACCGCAAATGAGGCTGGGCCTGAGTTATACGCTGCGCCAAAAGGCGGCTATTGCGTAGAAAACGCAGTAATTCAGCACATGCTGATACACTCAAATTTACCCCCTGATGAAGTCGCGTTTCAGTAGCAGCAGTAGCCGGGAAGGCCAACCCCGAGAGGATCTCCGGGGTTTCTAATAGCAAGCGCCACTCTGCCACTAAGTGACATTCTTGGTCGATTTTTTCTGGCTGACTATGGACCGGTAGCGCTGCAGTATAGCGCGCGCCGCCCTCAGTACGACAGTACCCGATTAGCTCCTCAATAATGCTTGGGAATTCTAAAATCTCCAGCGCCGAAGGGGTGAGTAAAGATGGCTTCATAATTGGCCAGCGTAATGGATGCCGCACTCGCGTAGCAATGTAGCTACATTGCTAGATAGTTTTGATGTACCGGTAGTGTAGAGCTCTGGAGGAAGCGGGTAGGGTACTGAATAGGCGCGATATTGATCAGCCGGAGATAAAAGAGCAGCTACCCGGCGGGAGATTCCGGTACGGGAATCGATGATGGCTATTCGAGGATCTAGTTGACTACGCAGATAATTCAGGATATAGGTAAAATGGGTACAGCCTAGAACTAGGGTATCAATTTCCATGTCTTGCAGTTCTTTAACAACCTTGCTACTTTCTTCAATAATGCGATTATGGAGTGCATGGGAGAGGCTATTGCAATAACGTTCAATGGCGCTAACTATTCCACCAGCTATTACTGTATGTACATTGTGATCAGAGGCGAATTGAGAGATAAGATCCAATAGATATTCCTCTACTGCGGTACGTTCGGTGACTAAAAGTGCTATTTTGCCACTTTTGCTATTTAATGAGGCCGGTTTAACTGCTGGGACCACACCAACCAATGGTAGCGAGTAGCTTCTACGCAGAGTCTCCAAAGTTGTTACCGAAGCAGTATTGCAGGCCAATACCAATAATTGAGGATTGTATTTGCTGATTATCTCCCCTACCACATCGGTTAAAATGGTTTGCAGCTCTTTTCCCGGCTTTTCTCCGTAGGGGAAATGTTCGCAATCAGCTACATAGATATAATGATGCTTCCTGAGGAGTTCGTGACAGTGTACCATATAGGGAATGCCTCCAATGCCTGAATCAAGGTAGACAATGGGATGACTGATGCGAGAGACCATATCTATTGTTGCTTTAATAGGTGAAGCATATTCCAAAATGCAGTGGGAATTGGCGCACGAAATAATAGAGAGGCCCCATTATAGGGATGGTTAATATGAAGGCGATAGGCATGGAGAAAAAGGCGCGACGGTTTGAGTTGCTTCAGACCCTTATAATTTCCCGCCGCAAAGTTAGAGTTATAGAGGCGCTCGCCAAGAATAGGTGTTCCACAATATTGCATATGCACCCGCAGCTGATGGGTTCGCCCAGTATAGGGCTGCAACAATACTAAGGTGGCAAAGCCAAAGCGGCGTATCACTCGAAAATGGGTGTAGGCCCGCCGGCCATTGGGACTTACCGCAAAGCGTCTTCGATTGAGAGGATCACGGGCTATTGGCGCACTAATATCTCCCTCTCGCTGATGTAATTGACCCTTTACGATAGCTACATATTCCTTGTGTACCTGACGAAGTTGAAATTGGCGTTGCAATGCTTGAGCGCTCTCCACATCTTTGGCGGCAATCATTACTCCTGAGGTCTCCTTGTCCAACCTATGGACAATACCCGGGCGAAAATTTGATTCAGCCGGCCAGCTGCGCAATGAGCTATATCGGTGTAGCAAGCCTTGAGCAATGGTACCATGGCGATGCCCATGTCCCGGATGAACCACCACGCCAACCTCTTTATTAATTACTATTAGCTGCTGATCTTCATGGAGGATATTCATGGGTAGTGGCTCGGCGGCCGGTTCGGGGGATGTCTCCTCTACTTCGGCCTGTATTCGCTCTCCCCGCTTGACTATGCGCGAGAGTCGCACCGGTATACCATTAATCCGAATCGAACGGGTATAATTTGATAGTTGGCTGCGGTTCATTGCGGGGATTATCTGTGCTAGATAGCTATCAACGCGTTGTTGAGCTAGCGCAATGGTATCAATCCGAATCATCACGAGCTGTCTCTATCAAAATGGTATCGATAATTGCCACTACCACCGCTAGAGCTGCCGCAGTTAAGAGGAGGGCGATCTGTTCATCATTGGTGAAAGATGGTTTATTGGGCGGGGCAAAAAATAGCGGTGCGTACTGTTGATTGACGGATCCCACCCGAACACTTTCCGCAATAAATCGCCCTACATCATATACTAGCACACTTAATAGATAAGTAATTGGAAAGGTACCCACTGCAACTATTTCAAATCGCCGTACGCCATGTAGCCAATCATCAAACTCCTCCTCACTGTAGGGAACCGGCTCATTGTCATCCTCCTGAGCGGCCAGCGGCGGAGAGATAAGGGCACTAACCATACCTATTGCGAGTAAGAGAGAGATAAATATGCGCATTGGATTAAGTGTAGCATATTCCATGCACCATTTACAGCGATCTGTCTCGCGCATATTTAACATATTAAGAAAGTGTATTGGTAGCGCTCGGTATAGTTGTAGCTTTCGCTGATGGGTAGTATAATAAGCGTGTGAATGTTATCTTTTTAGGCGCCCCTGGCGCCGGTAAGGGGACCATAGCTAAACGCCTTGCCGAACATGCTAATATACTCCATGTTTCGACGGGCGATATATTCCGGGAGCATGTTAGTAACCAGACTGAGTTAGGGCAACAGGTACAAAGTATTCTAGATCAAGGCGGGTTGGTACCAGATACACTAACAACTGAGATTATTTGCCAACGCCTTACGGCACCAGATGCTACAGGCGGTTATATACTAGATGGTTTCCCTCGTACCATAGCGCAGGCAACTGCTTTGGAAAAGATTGCTAACATTGATCTAGCCCTCTATTTTTCGTTGGCTGAAGAAGTAGTCATTGCGCGGCTTTCGGGCAGACGTCTGCATCCCGGCTCAGGACGGATTTATCATATCAAATATAATCCACCAAGAATTCCTGACCAAGATGATCTTACCGGAGAGCCGCTTATACAACGTCCTGATGATCAGGAAAATACTATCCGTGCCCGTTTGAAAAGTTATCGCGATCAAACAGCGCCGCTGATTGATTTTTACCGGCAGAGAAAGCTGTTGGCAACTATAGATGCTGCGCCGCAACCAGAGCAAGTCTTCAAAGCAACATTGAGCGCATTACACAATACTGATTAATTTCTTTGGGCTCAAGGCCGTTAACCGCGGAATTGAATATGCAATATTAGCCCATGGGCAGTGAAATATTTCTGTGGATCATTAATTACCCGACCATACCACGCGCCATATATCTCAAAGATACCACTGTCCCATCCCACTCCGAAGGTTAGCTGTCCTTGGTTAAGTCCTACTTGGAGCATTACCTGTTGATCAAAGGTCATCTGAGCACCCAGATGCAACGCATGCAAAAAATTAAACCCTGGTGGATTATTAGTAAGGAGATTGATCTCGCCAATCTCTGCCATAATCAGCGGCGATAAGATAATTCCCACGTCGAATTCTGGATGATAGGCTAGCCCAATTCGTATATCTGTAGGAAATATGTAGCTTCCTGAAGCTACAAAGCCTTCCTCATCACGTCTTGCTACTTGGGGCAGTCTAACCTGCCGGAGGTTATCAACAAGATTTTGGAGACTAGTTCTGCTGTAATCAATACGGGTGTCGCCTATATCGCGTAACGATACCCCTATGCTAAACTGCTTTAGCAGTTCAAGTAATAATCCAGCATGAAAGGCAATACCACTACCATAAAGAGTATTCTGTGGCGTAAGATAACTACTGTTATTAATGGTAGGCACTCTGAAAAGTTCCTCTATAATTTGAGCACCCTCCTCTCCTGAAAAGGAGGTGTGAATTCTATAGAAGGGCTCAATAGTTATGCCTAAGGCAATTATTAGAGGATCAAGCTCTAGGGAATAGGCTAGTGAGAGGGTAGCTCGTATATCAGTGGTAATTGAGCCAAAGATCTGGTCGGGAAATGATCTCCCAAAGAAGATGGTGTCCGATGCCATATTGGCCCCTATCCCAAAGCCATCGCCATAATAGCCGCTTCCAATGGCTGCTCCAAACCCCATACCGTTAGCGGCAAGTACATTGTTAAGCGCCTGTTGTCCTGCAGCATCCGCAGATCCCCGCAGTAGACTTATGAAGGCCGGAAAAAAGGTATCTATAGTATTATGTAACCATCCGCTGCTGCTGAAAAAGGTAGCCTCACCGGAGATGAGGGCCAAACGCGCTGGATTAGTCAGTACTGCCAGATACCCAACATCTTGCCCAATAAAACTTCCCCCTCTTCCTAGTAGTTCAGATTGAAGAAGGTGTGGATTACTCTCTACAGTATCATTAGCTTGAGCTTGCAGTGGACTAGCAATGATAAACAGAAAGAGCGATAGTATTATGGCCCGGTAGATCCGGTTGATAATCACACCCGACCCCTAGCTTATTGGAGTCGCTCAATGGCTTCGCGCGCCCCGTCAAGTGCCGGATCTAGTGCAATTGCCTGTTGATAGGCTGCGATTGCCTGCGGTAACTCCCCCAGCTGCTCAAAGACAAATCCTCGCCGGTACCACCAATTAGAAACCGATCGGTCATAATAGAGGGCGGTAGCAAATGCTATATCGGCATGATGATATTCGCCGAAGCCGATAAATATTTCACCCATAAATGAGTAGACTCGAGCAATTGCTGCGCCAGTGGGGGCAGTAGCCACATAACGCTCCAATAAGGGCAGCGCCTCTAACCAGCTGTTAAGGTAGTAATGCGATTCCCCGGCAATCGCCAAAAGGCGGGGATCATTAGGGGCCAACTTCAGCCCCTCTAAGCTAACGCTAAGCGCCTCTTGGTAGTCACTAATTATAAGCAAACTCCAGCCCAACACTACATGGGCCTCTACATTGGCGGGAGAGACCCGAATAATGCTACGAGCCAGGCGAGCAGCCTCCTCATAATTACCGGCCTGAAACTCTTGGTAGGGATCTCCAGAAGATTGGGCGCCAAGTGGCGCAATAGTCAACAATAGACCATAGAGAAGCGCAGCTATCCTACATGCTGGATGAGCGCTCATTTTTTCCCGTTTCTCTTCCTCAGTGCAGGAGCTCCATTCTTTTCGCTGAATGTAGTGGGCATGGATATAGTGCCCTCAATTTTAGCTTTCTGCTCAGTAACCAAACTAACAGCTACAATAGTTCCCTGTAAATTTGAATGCGCCGCGCAGACCAACAGTTCGCTGGCGTTAATATCTCCCTTCACCGTGGCGCCATTACTGCGGATTACCCGACTCTCTAGCCGACCTACCATCTGGGCAGTAGCGCTCATGGTTACCTGCTGTTGGGCATAAATGTTACCCCTTATCTTACCAGATATTAAGAGATTTTCTGCTGTTTTAAGGGTACCATTGAAATGTACATCATCTGCTAGATGGCTACCCTCAATATATAATCGCTTTTTTGATTGCGGCATCTATTTTATTATAGCGAGAATAGTCACTCTGTCAAGCCATCGTATACCCTCACTAGGAAAAAAATAGAGACATCCTGACCCTTTTCTCCAACAATAAATGCCATGGAAAACTGCGCTCCTGCCTACAATAAAAAGCGCCATGGAAAACATGGTTACTGTTGAATATGGAATGAATAGGTAATGAATATGGAATAAATAGGTAATGACCAATTAAAAAAGGGCGAGGGCTGGCGAGTAATCACCGGCCCTCAACCCTATTACAAAGGAGTTTATTTATGAATCATAAATAATTGTATATATCTCTTATACAAGATATAACAGTATGTATCAAGCAAATGCACACCTTCACTCCCTAGAAGCATTGTTACGCTCTCTAATCCAACTCAATGGGTTTTCTCATCGCGGCTAACGGGAAGCCTACAGATCAACAAAGGGGAGATTATCGCCCATCTGACCGGGTACATTGCCTCGATCATCGGTAGCGTCCAGACCTAGCTGGCCAAAAGCGTTATTTCCCCAACACTTGACATTCCCATTATCCAAGAGAGCACAACTGTGCCTGCCACCTGCAGCTAGCCGGGTAGCAGTTTGGCCGCTTCCTAGATCAATAGCTGGGAGGCTATTGCCCATCTCACCGGACTCATCGCCTCGAGTATCGGTATCACCCAGCCCTAGCTGGCCAAAAGCGTTATTTCCCCAACACTTGACATTCCCATTATCCAAGAGGGCGCAGCTGTGACCTACTTCAGTATTAACTCCACTAATTGTTACTGAACTTCCATTGGCTACTATCTGAGTGGCGCTTCGGCCAGTGCCTAGATCAATAGCCGGGATAGTAGCCACCCCATCAGTGGTGCTATCGCCTAGGGTGCGGGCATGACCCTGACCTAGCTGGCCACTATTGTTACGTCCCCAACATTTGACACTACCATTATCCAGGAGGGCACAGCTGTGCCCCCAAAGCCGCTGCCACCTCTGTGACAGAGGGCAATCCCGGACCGGGATTAGGGGTAGCCGGACAGGCTACCAATACTGCTACTAGAAGTAGCGTTAGGGCTCCAAAATAGCCCCCTAACGCGCCGTGGCGCGTCTTAAAAAGATTATTTTTAATCATTGCAATTTCCTCCTTTTCTTTTGCATCTTTTTATTTGATAGCCATCTAAGCTACTATAGCTAGAGAGCGGCATAGTAACCACCCTCATATAGCATGTAGTTCTTACCGGCGATCATAGGTAGAATATACCCAATTTGATATATAATGGAAAGTGAAATGGAGAATTTCTAAGGAAAATAGAGAGAGCGCTGATTCTCTCTCCACGCCCGAAACTTTGTGCGCAAAAAAACAGTAGGAAGCGGTTTAAACCCTCTCTCTAACCCCTCCCTATCTCTAATTGCCTCGTATCTCTATAATAGAGCTATGTGCCGGCTCAGTTGCGATCTCTATAGTCTTACCATGGTCCAGGGCTATTGGAAGAATAGCCATAATCCACAGGTGGTCTTTGATACCTTTTTTCGTTTGGCTCCCTTTGAGGGTGGCTTTACCATCTTTGCCGGCTTGGCTAGCTTTTTTGAAGAGTTAGCCGCTTTTCGTTTTCAGGATGAAGATCTACGCTATCTCCATTCATTGGGGCTCTTTCAGAAAGATTTTTTAGATTATCTGCAGCATTTCTCCTTTAAGGGAGATATCTACTCGGTAAAGGAGGGCGAGGTGATCTTTCCTCGAGAGCCCATAATGCGCATCCATGGCACTCTCATTGAGACCCAGCTTATTGAGGCGCTACTATTGAATACTATTAATTTTCAGACGCTTATTGCTACCAAATGCGCCCGTATGTACATAGCCAGCCAGGGCGGTACCCTAGTGGAATTTGGCCTAAGACGGGCGCAGGGACTAGATGGAGCGCTTTCGGCCTCGCGGGCCTGCTATATTGGTGGCGCCAGCGCCACCTCGCATGTAGAGGCGGGGCGTCAATATGGTATTCCGCTGCAGGGCACTATGGCCCACTCTTGGATTATGGCCTTTGCCAATGAGCAGCAGGCCTTTGAGCGCTATGCTGCACTCTATCCCGACCGCTCCACCTTTTTATTAGATACCTATGATTCTCTGGGTAGTGGCATTGAGGCCGCTATTGCAGTAGGAAAACGTCTACAACAATCGGGAAAACGTATTGGGGTACGCCTAGATAGCGGAGATATTCAGTATCTTAGCATGCGGGTGCGCGAGCGACTAGATCAAGCAGGCCTTACCGATGCCCGCATTGTGGTCTCTAATGAACTGGATGAAATGATTATTCATCAGTTGGTCTCCTCGCAGGCCCCCATTGATGTATGGGGCGTTGGCACCAAGATGGTTACCGGCAGTCCCGACGCGGCTCTCTCCGGGGTCTATAAATTGGCTGCCAAAGAGCAAAATGGCACCTTTGTACCGGTAATGAAGTTCTCAGACAACCCCGAGAAATCCAGCAACCCCGGCGTAAAGCAGATATACCGTTATTATAGTCGGGAAGGAGTCCCCGCCGCCGATCTTATTGCCTTAACACAGGAAAGGGTTACCCAGGAAGAGCCCCGCATCTTTTATCACCCCTCCCTGGACTACCGTCATTTTTTCTACAAACCACAGGGAGAGATACGACAGCTACTCACCTGCTATATGCGGCAGGGTCAGCTGGCTGTTGAGCTTCCATCTCTGGAGCATATTCGTGCCACCACCTTACATAATCTGGCCCATTTTGATGATTCCTATCTACGGATAATTAATCCTCATATCTACAAGGTTTCAATAACTGAGGCGCTGCGAAAGTGCAAAAAGCAACTCGTGCCAAGCACCAAACGGATAGGCAGCTAGGACAACATGCAACAACCCTCTATAGTAGCAAGCGCCGAGCGTAAAAAAAGCGGCACCATCAAAATATTATGCCTCTCTGATGTCATAGATACGGTTGTGTATAGTACCCAGATAAAACAGCGCTTCGCCGATATTGACCTGATTATTAGCGCCGGCGATCTACCTATGCCCTACCTGGGCTTTATTACCAGTAGCTTAAATCGCCCACTGCTCTTTGTCTTTGGCAACCATAATCTACGGCGCTATGATCAGTTTAATCGAAAGCACACTCCCTTCCCTCTGCCCCCAACGACCATCTCCATAGTTGAGACAAAAGATGAGGAGAAGCATATTCCCCGTACCTTTGGTACCACCTATCTTAGGGGCAAGATAAAGAGGGTAGCGGGTCTCTTAGTAGGTGGTATAGGAGGAAGCCGCAACTACAATAATGGCCCCAACCAATATAGCGAACTCCAGATGTGGTATCGAATTATTAAAATGATTCCCCGTATGCTGTGGAACAAAATTGTGCATGGTCGATATATTGATATATTGGTTACCCATGCAGCCCCAGAGGGCATCAACGACCTAGATGATCCCTGCCATCGTGGTTTTCGCTGCTTTCTCTATTTTATGCGCCTCTTTCGACCGCGCTATCTTTTGCATGGCCATATCCACCTCTATGATGCCAATAGTCCGCGAGCGGCCAATTATATGGACACACAGATCATTAATGTGTACAGTCACTATGTACTGCAGTTTGGGTTGCCCAGCAGTATTCGAAAGGCCACCACTCCTCGCCAGAGGATCCACCATGAGTAATTTTGAATCTAAAATAGCTAACGAACGCTTTGACCGTGCCCGATTTAGGGAGGTATTTGGCAGAATTCTTAATGTGCTTACCCCTGATAATCAGGCACTACTTTCGCTTAGGGATATGCGGGGAATTCTGAAGGATGCCGGCGAGAGCTACGGTGGCATTCGGGCTATTCCTATCCGACTTATTATAGGTAGCGAGGGGCGATATCGTGATTTTAGTAATAAATTCTTGCCCCGCTATGAAGCCCTACGTGGCCGCTGGACCAGCATTGATCGGGCGCATCAGCGGGATATTATTTTGCCAGCTATTACCGTCTACGAGATAGGGGGGCTCTATTTTGTGCGGGATGGTAATCATCGCGTCTCAGTAGCTAAAACGTTAGGCATGGAGGAGATTGATGCCGAAGTGATTACGCTTAGCACCCCTCTTCGCCTTGAGAAACCGGCAAACAGGGTGCTTATGAAACAGCAAGTTATTGAGTTTGAGCGCCAGCAGTTTTTAGAGCAGATAGAGAAGAGTTATCAATCAGAGTTTGTTGAACTGCAATTTACCGAAACTGGGAGATATGCTGAGATTTCACACCATATTAACAGTCACAAAAGCTTTCTAGAACGTCAGGGTCGCACAATCAGCTTCTCAGAGGCATCTATTTCTTGGAAGAAACGCCTCTTTCTTCCCATTGCGAATATCATTGAGGAAGAGAATATTCTTAGTCGTTTTCATGGCCGGACCGCTGCCGACCTCTATGTATGGATTATTAAGCACGGAGACTCATTACCACGCAGCTTAGAGCACCGAAAACTATCAGTACGAGAGGTAATACAAGATCTCTCAAAACGCTTTGGGCGCGGCCCATTTCAGCGTTTTTTTGCCTTCTTAAAACAGCTTCGCCGTAACTTCAGATAGCCTACATTGTGCGCTATCTACTCCTCAAAGAGTTTGCCAAAGTATGCTTGGCGCGCCACCGTATCTTTAAGTAAATGAGCGCGGCTTCCGGAGGCCACAATTAATCCATCCTTAATTATATAGGCAAAATCAATAATATCCAGTGTATCACGCGCATTGTGATCGGTAATTAGCACTCCAATACCTCGGCTAGAGAGCGTTCTTACAATCTCTTTTATGTCATGTACTGCTATTGGATCAATGCCAGTAAAGGGTTCATCCAGCAGTAAAAACTTTGGATTTACCGCCAATGACCGAGCAATCTCGGTGCGTCGCCGTTCTCCTCCCGAGAGGGTGTTGGCCTTTTGAGAGCGAAGTCGCTTAATATCAAATTGCTCTAACAAAGTCTCCAATAGCGCGCGTTCCTCTACACTACTTATATCAGATCGGCTCTCCAGTGCGGCGCGTATATTCTGTGCCACCGTAAGGCGACGGAAGACCGAAGGCTCCTGTGGGAGATAGGTAATGCCCAGCTGTGCTCTCCGGAACATAGGTAGTCTGGTAATATCCTCCTTATCCAAAAATATTTTCCCATTATTAGCGCTAATAAAGCCCACCAGCATGTGAAAAATAGTAGTTTTACCTGCTCCATTAGGTCCTAGAAACCCTATTACTTTTCCCTGCGAAATATCAAAACTAACCCCATTTACTACCTGCTTTTTCCTATAGGACTTATAGAGATTGTGCACTCTGAGTACACTCATAAATGAGTGATTCATTACAGTATCTTTCATTGTTCTTTGAGCTCCTCCCCGATAGGAGGGGTAGTCTGATCAGTATTGATATCGGTCGTAACATCATCACTAGCTTCAGGGAGCGGCGCTGGGAAGCTTTGGGTCTCTTCATCGGCACTATCGGATGGGAAGGGAGAGGCAGTTTCCTCCTCTTCCTCCTCCTCCTCAATATCAATGTTTCCCAGCACCTCTCCTTGAATATCTACCGTTTCATCATCCAAATTCACAATTATACGTGCCCCCTGATATTGATTACCCTGCCAGATTACAAAGGGTAAACCAGTAAGCTCTAGCTGCTTGGTAGTACGATCGTAGCGCAGAATCTCAGAGCGGGCATTTATATCCTCTCCTAAGATTCGCACCCCAATTTGCACTTCACTACGATTTTCTGTATTCCTATGTTCTAGATATTCACCCTTCACCACTATCTCATTTTTGAAGTCCTCCATAACTGTTAAACCCTGTCCCCGCACTATTTCCAGCTCACGGTCAAAAAAGAGTCGCTCAGTTTTTAGACGGTATTCTTCTTCTCGATTATTTACTACTACATTGCCTTCGCACTCAGCAAAGCGAAAATCTTCACCAAATACTTCAATGTGATCAGCCTGTAGTTCGGTACTCTTGGAGATTATTTTCGCATTCCCATCCAGCACGGTGCGCTCTCTTCCTCTGGCAAAGATCACTGAAGTACGCTCTCCTGAAAACTGGAAACTTTTATCTTGGGCAACTAGCTGAGGAGCACTTAAGAGTATACATCCATAGAGCAAGAATAATATCCTTACATAGCCGCCGGGCAACCGGTGACTGACGATAACCTTACTGTTCATCACCAAGTGTGGTAGCCGCGCGTTCTTCTGGTTCAGGATATATTATCCCTTCGGTCTCCTTCAGGGTTATCCTTCTGGTCTGTAGATCTGCTTCAACACCTCGACCTACAATGTGGGTTCCCGATTCTCGAGTAACCTCTACCCTATCGTTTGCCCGACCAGTGATAAGCTGATTGGTATCATCCCATAGCAGGTAGGGAGCGCGAATGGTGGCATTGTGCTCGTAGGATTGAAAGATAACATCACCCTCTAGCTCTATATTGTTATTAAAGTAATAGATAGCGCTCTCGGCCGAACCGCTATTGAGTATGTTACCCTCCCGACCGCTCTCAATAAAGGCTACCTCTTCAAACTTCAAATATGCCAACTGTTCAAAACTCTCCGCCTTACGCGCTGAGATAGTGATAAGCCGCTCTCTAGTACGCTTGTAACTATAATCGGCCTCTATAAACTGCAGGAGAGGGGTCTGCTCTGAGAGCTCTCTAAGCAGTTCGCCCTCTTCGTAATTTATTTCGCAGCCAATTAGTGGAAGCCATAAGGCAACCATCATCACAGTAGTTGCTGGTATGGAGAGTTGTTGCACCGTTATTTCGCTCTTCACGCAAGAGAGGCGCTTACTGCATCAGGCTTTGTAGAGAGAGAGTGTGGGAGAGTACGACTCTGAGTATCTTGGATATGCAATGCTTGCGCAATAAAACTACGAAAGAGAGGATGCGGTAGCTGTGGACTAGAGAGAAACTCAGGATGAAATTGTATTCCAATTCCCCATGGGTGTCCCTTCCATTCCAGCGCCTCTACCAAATGTTCCCCTTTAGATCGTGCCGATACTATCATGCCCTTTTGTGCAAACTGCGGAACATATTCTAGAACTATTTCGTAGCGATGACGATGACGCTCCTCTATTTCGCGGGTTTGGTATATTTCATATAGCAAGGTGTCGCGATCTACAGTTATGGCCTCCCGACCCAAGCGCATATCACCCTTCAGCGGAAGCTCTTTTCGTTCGGCTACCAAGGTGGTAGTAGGATATTTGCAATCTTTCTCTACCTCAATAGAATTGGCATTCTTTAGACCCAATACATTGCGTGCAAATTCGGTAGCCATTATCTGCATACCCATACATATTCCAAAAAAAGGAATATTATGCTCTCGCGCATATTGTACGGTGTTAATCATCCCCTCTACTCCTCGGGCACCGAAGCCTCCCGGCAGGATAATAGCTGTGCAATCTTGAAATACTTCTGCACAGTTATGGGATCCCTCCAACTTATTTGATTCAATGCGAATCAGTTTAAGGTGGGCTTTCGATGCCAGTGCACCATGCCCTAGCGATTCCTCTACTGATTTGTAGCTATCGCTATGATCAATGTATTTCCCTACTATGGCAATGACCACCTCTCTAGTAGATGATTGCTGTATATGTACAATTTTCTCCCAATTACTAATATTAATAGCTGGTATTGGTAGCCCAAACTTATTAAGTACTATGCTGTCTAAATGCTGTTGATGAAAAATAAGTGGTACCTCATAGATAGTCTCTTGCACATCGGGGTCCGATATCACATCTTCCACCGAGACATTGGTAAACAGCGCTATCTTTTTCCTCAGCTCTAGGGGCAAAATATGAGGCACTCGGCAAATAAGAATATCTGGTTGTACTCCTATTTCGCGAAGTTCTTTAACCGAATGCTGAGTAGGTTTGGTCTTAATTTCAGCATTGGCAATTTGTGGAACCAATGTCAGATGAATAGAGAGTACCTGCTTAGGATTTTCCTGTATCATTTGGCGTGTTGCCTCAATAAAGGGAAACGACTCAATATCTCCCACCGTGCCCCCTATCTCTACCAATACCATCTCTACTTCAGCCCCCCCCACCTCTCGTATATGGTCAATAATGCAATCGGTAATATGGGGTATTATTTGCACCGTCTCTCCTAAATAACGTCCCTGGCGTTCCCCTTCAATTACATCTAGGTAGATCTGCCCGGTAGTAATAGAATTGCGACGGTCCAGCGGCGCTACCGTAAAACGGGCATAGTTACCCAAATCCAGATCAGTCTCGGCGCCGTCATCGGTTACATATACCTCTCCATGCTGGAAGGGGTTCATAGATCCGGCGGTTACATTGATATAAGGATCTATCTTTATGATCGCAATTTTGATACCCCTCGCCTCTAATAGGCTACCCAATGAGGCGGTGGCTATGCCCTTACCCAAGCTAGAGCAAACACCACCCGAAATGAATATATATTTCTTACCCATAGATACTATAGGTTTATCTGTAAATTATGATGCTGTCAAGGCGGAAGTAATAGGAGCCCTGAATTCAATCTTGAAGTGCAGCATCTACCATTCCACACAGCATAGCTCATATTTCTTGTACCCTGCCGGTGCAATAAGTTGTTCCTATTGAAATTGTAGCATATTCTGAAATCAGAATTGTAATTCTCTATCTTTGTGTGATAGCATAAGTTATGATTATCGGGCAGTTTAATGATAGCCTTCCCCCTATCATGGATGGAGTGTCTATTGTTGTGACCAACTATTCCTACTGGATAAACAAAAATCATGCCTCTTGCTTTGCGATTGGTCCCCGGATTTCCAGATGGCAAGATGTTATGCAACAGACTGTACACTTTGCCTCATTCCCCATACCGACTTTTCATCCCTATCGCTTGGGTACTCCTATTATTGATAGGAAATTTAATAAAACTATAGACCATATTCCCTTTAGTCTAGTACACGCTCATTGTCCCTTTGTAAGCGGTAGTTATGCCTATAAATTAGCCACCGCCAGAAAAATCCCTTTAGTGGCTACTCTTCACACGAAGTACCGAGATGATCTTACAAGTATAATAAAATTAACCGTTGGCGTGAATCTGTTTATCAAGAAGATAGTGCGATTTTACGAAAAGGCAGATTCTGTATGGGTACCCACTGAGGGTCTTATTGAAATACTTCGCGAATACGGATATTGGGGCGCAGTAGAGGTTGTTCCCAATGGTAGCGATATACAGACCAAGAGTGATAAAGAGCGGGTGCGGTTGCGCGCTGCCGGACGGCAGGCACTCCATTGTGCCCCAGAAGTGCCACTTCTGCTGTATGTAGGACAACATCGCTGGATTAAGAATATTCGGACGATGATTGATGCCTTAAGAATTCTCAGAGATTCTGGACAGCATTTTATGGCGCGTTTGGTAGGTGAGGGGGCCGACACAAAAGAGATCAAAAAAACAATACAGCGCTTCAATCTACATAACATAGTCCAATGCATGGGCGTAGTGCACGATCGTCAACAGTTGAGTTCGTTCTATGCTGCCTCCGATCTCTTTCTCTTTCCTTCACTCTATGATACGGACTCTCTCGTCAAGCGGGAGGCGGCAGCCATCTTGGTTCCCACTCTTTTTATAAAAGGAGCCATTTCGGCATTAGGCATTACCGATGGTGTCAATGGCTACCTAGCGGAGAATAGTGCTCCATTGTTAGCGGCAAAAATTGTCTCTATCTTATCAGATCCAGTGGGTCGTAGGCATTGTGGACAGGGAGCTCATGATTTTCTCTATAGATCATGGGAAGAGATCACTGTAGCAGTGTATAAAAAGTATGAAGAAATTATTGATCGCTATAAAGCACGACAATAGCCGAGCATATATTAGTTACTATGTTTCCTCTCTGCTACCATTTTCGAATGGCTTCCTTACAACTCTAGTACCCTACTAGTATCTCTATAGCGTAATCCCCGCATTACAATACTTTGTATTAATTTTCTCTCCCCTTCTCCCATGACTAAACTTTCTGCATCAGTTCCCAAATAGGGTGCGCCGGCGCGCGCTACTAACCAACGTATTTTCTGCAGCATACTCCATGAGGTCTTATAGGTTACCCCTAGACGGCGTTCTAGCTCTTTGGCATATACTCGTGGAACATTCCCCCTAGCCATGCAGGCCATAGCTTGAGCGCAATAGAGATAGATGGCATAAAACCATAGGGTTAATGGAGTAGAACTTCGGCAGAAGATAGTGCCGCGCAGTGCAGCTATCTGATTTCCGCAACGACAGACATAAGACTTACGTCCCCGTACCCGATAATAGCTAGCTCTACGTCCGCAGGCACGACAACGATAATCAATACCCCAGAAGATCATCCAAATAATCTCTAAGCATTCATCCTCGCTGTGGGGGCTCAAAAAGCTCTCAACAAAGGTGGTATAACGTATATGTGGAGGAGGATAATCAATAAATTGGGTAAGTGCTACCGACGGCCATTCTTGGCTCTTCTGCCTCAAAATATCCACTTTAAGCATTTAATACATAATAATTGAAACAATTTACTTGTCAATAGGGGATAATTTTATTATAAAAATAGAGAAAATTATTTTTTATCCTTGCGAATATGTGTCCGATATGGTATATAATATAAAAAATATATTTATTAAAGTGAGAGGAGAAAATTAATGGCTTTTAATAGTCCAAATGTTTTTCACCCTACTCAGCCTTCGGCGGTAGGGTCGCGCAATAGTTTAGCGCAACAAGGTAGATCTGTAACTGCGGAATACTCCCGAACGGTGACTGAGGAGGCGGACAATATCCTTAAGGAGATTAGTGCAAAACTTCCCCCCAAGGTGTTAGAGCAGTTGGATGTAATGGGAGGGCTTAAAGAGAAGCTCTACAATTACTTTAACCAGAATTACCAAAACATGTTCAATCGTTATATTACTACGACTGAAGATGAAATGGTAAAGAAGGTAAGGGATTTTATAGATAAAGAGGAGGATCGAATCCTCAATCGATATCGACCAAAAGATATATCCGATATACTAGATCGGATTGGTGGTACTGATAAATTCAATACTGGTGAGGTAGAGAAATCCATTGTTAATATGTATGGGCACCTGCAGGGGCATGTACAACGTGGAGTCTACGATTTAGAGACCTTTACCAATTCGCTGTTACGGCAGAAGGTGGATGTTGGTGCCTTTATTCGTGGTGAGAATGCTTACGCAATAATAAAGTGTGCTTTTAAGGATAATATCTATAAGCCCAAGACTGTTACTGATGTAAAGCTATCTATCAATGTATTGGACTCAGAGCTTATTAGCCCTATTTTCCAATATCAGGCAACAGTAGAGTTTCTGATCAAAGATCAAATATCTAATACTGTTATAGATCTAATAGATAGCGAAATGGAGCGCTATCAGGATCAACTGCGGGATGAGGGGAAAGAGGAGCTTAATGATGCCGAAATTCTCTTTGAAAAAATCAAGAGGGTCCCTACCTATACTGATGATGATCCCGAGGATGAGAATTCTAATCGTTACCGCTTTATGGCAAAAAATCTCATGGATAAGATTGATGGATTACGCGCTGAAATTGACCCCAGTGAGTTTGATGCACTCAACATTCGTGAGAATATAAAGCGCATAATTGATATTGAGAATATCCGTAATCGTGGTTTTAATACCTCTATTAACTCGCTTACCTCTATCTTAGATACGGCCAAAATGGGTTACCAATATATAGAAAATTTGAAAAATGCCCGCGAGTTGGTGCTACGCGAGTATGAAGATCCCAATGTAGTCAACCTTCCTGATGAGCGCTACCGGATTATTCTGCGCTATCTGGATTCTGATCAGTTGAATAAAGAGCAAATGGCTTACGATAAGCAGGTTGAGGCATTCAAAAATGAGATTTTGCATCTCTATGATGTGGCCAATGCGCTCTATCTTATGAGCAAGCCCCTCCTTCGAACTACTGATTTTGAAGATGTGGTGCGCAAGACACGATCATTGGTGCGTAAGGGTCGTCAATTACGCGATGAGCCGCTCTATGAGGAGATTGAAAAGGTGTGGAACGAAATAGTTAAGATTAAGGCCGAAGAGACCGAGATTCAAAAACTTAATCGGACCTATATCTATGAGAAAGATCTGCTTAAAAAGATGCTCATTAAAGTCCGAGAGGTTTTGCAACTAATCTATAAGGCTAATACTCCTGGTATTCGCATCATTATGGAGAAGCGCTTGATCTTCTTAGAGCAAGAGTTTGAGCGCTTTGATTATGAGATTAACCCTTATCATGTGCAGCCGGGCTTGCTCCTAGATATTGATATTACCAGCATTAAGCGTAAGAAGTTTATTCTGGGAAGCATGGCTAATGTACTAAATGAATTTCTCTATGGAATTTCTAGAGGATTCCGCGACGCTGCCTTTGCTACCTTCTCACGGCGTCGTTCAACGATGCGGGAAGATATGGAACAGACCTTTGCGGTTACCGCCGATAGAGGTGCAGCTGGTGGTGAATTAGCTGGTCAGTCTACTGGTGGAGCAGGTGCCTCAGGTGCACCAAAGGCAGGAAGTGCTGCCCCTGCTAGACGAAGTTCAAGAAGTGGTGGGCGCGCCAGAGTTTCTACCTCTCGTGGGAATCTACAGGAACTATAGGCAGGGATACGGCTCAGCTATAGTCCTCTGATGGGGTGTGTTAGGATAGCACTGTCACTTAACAGTAGGGATATACCGAAAACTCTCTACTGTTGGTGATAGTCCCCATTGTGTAAGGAATAATCGAAAAAAACATGGTAAAAACATGGTAAATAAGTATAACCATTTGGCATCGCGCAAGGGCTTTAACTTAGCTCTCCGTCATTTTAAGACAACCGGTGCTATCTCCTCGGAGGTTGAACGCGGCCATAATCTTGCCGATCTACTACTGGTAGAGATTGCCGAAGATCGTGTGACGCAGCCTCAGACTCGCGCCATACTCAATGTTTTGCTTAAAGATAAGTTTGAATATGATACTCTTCCGGTGAACCTTATTAAAACTATTGAAAAGGCTGATAAGATAGCTCAGACCTTTGAAAAATGGAGCAATCTTCAGATAGTGTTCGCCTATTTTGATCCCAATAGCGGTTTGCGGCTTATTAATCCGGCTATAAAATCACACTTGGAGGAGATACTACCACTGTTACAGGACGAGTTACTAGTTATATATGTAAATGTACTCTTTGGTGTGCCAGCTAATCAGCGGGCTCAAGTACTTAAAGGTGCCGCGAATGATGTACTAAAGGTACTTTACGGAGGCACCGTGGCTATAAAAAAGGGCTATGGCGGCTTTCGTCGCCCTAGTACTCATCGACAAACAGCGTCAAAACCACTTGAGGTTGAAGAGAGTGTTCCAGATTCTGAAACACCAGCTCATGCGCCCGCCCGCTCTACTGTTCCCCAAGGGCCGAAACGCACGACACCTCGCTACTCGGTTTTTGTAACCAATGAGCTCTTCCATAATGGCAATGTGGAGGCGTGGAAAAAGATAATTGAGGCCTATAATCATAAGTATCCAGATAATACGGTGCTTATTTGGTATGAAAATGAGCGCATAAATGATATTAATACGCTCTTCAAATGGGGAAAGGTAAAACATGGTACTCCCATTATCTTTAGTATTATGGGTTCGGAATTCAAGGAGATATCCAAGTTGCAGCGTTATCTTTTTGAGGGGGCTAGTCCTCGCTTTGAGAATTTTTTACATGGCGCTCCCAATCGAATTATTGATATATTCTAGCAGTTAAAAAGGAGAAGAAAATCATGGAAGGATTATCTATATTTGGTAAAGCAAGTATTGACACAACGGCATTAGATCAGCTGGGATTAAGAGGTAGGCGAATTGTTGAATTGGCATCACTTAATGCTCGTATAGCTCCCGGATTTATTTTGTGCAATGAATTACTTGGTAATGTGGTTGCTAGCGAAAAGGAATCCTATAAGGGTCCCCCAATTGATTTGGGTGAGCTCTTTGATACTGTGCTCCCTGAGATTGAGTCAATAATGCACAAACGTTATGAGGATGCCTCTAATCCTCTTTTACTAAAGGTGGCAGAGAGTCCTATGCTTAACCTCGTAGATACTACAGCAACAGTGCACAACATAGGATTGTGCGACACCACAGTTGAGGGCTTTGGAGTACATGTAGGAAAGGAATTTGCTTGGAAAGAATATGTCAATATGATAAAGCGTGTACTCACATTAGAGCTCAAGGGTAAAGTAAGTCCTAACCGTGAGAGTAAACTAAAGGAGGTTATTAAAAAAATAGATGTAGTGCATACTATTGATGATTCACGGCGAGCCGTTGATGTTGCGCGCACTGTACTTTCTAATAGTTTTTTTCACAATGCCTATGATCAACTCATGCATACCTTTAAGCTCTTTCATGCAAATTTTGAGAAGAGTAGTAGCACTTCCGATTCCTGCCTCTTAGTGCAAACTATGGTATTTGGCAATTGGGACAAGAGCGGTGGATACGGCTCATTATATACCCGCGATACCATTAAAGGAGCCCAGTTCATGGACGGAACCTATTCTAAGGGTGCTTTTGATGAAGAAGATTCCAGTGAAATCCCCATCCAGAAAATGGAGGAAAAATATCGCAAAATCCTAGAACGCCTCTGTCTAGGGCTAGAAGAGCGCTACCGAGAGATTAGACGGCTTATTTTTACCATTGAGAATGAGTGCCTGTGGGTTATTGATCAACAACCAGTAGCTGAGAAAAGCGCGCAGGCTGATTTAGCTACGCTTTTGTCTCTTCTGAAAAGAAAAAAAATTGATAGCAAGTATGTGGTGAATAATTTTAACGCGGCCCGTCTTTCGGAGCTTCTGCACCCATCGTTGGATATGAATTCGGTCAAAGGCCTTCATAAGATTCATGGTGGTATTTCAGGGGCTGCTGGCGCGGCGGTGGGGCGTGTCTATTTTAACGCTGATCGCCTTATTGAGGCCCGACAAAGCGCTACCCTACACAAAGTGCACGAAGATTTTATACTTGCTATGCCAGCTACCTATGCTGAAGATGTAAAAGGCATTGAGGCCGGCAATGGGGTAGTTAGCTCTGAAGGAGGGTATGCCTCGCATGCTCCAGTTGTGGCACGCAGTTTAGGGAAGGTGGCTATGGTTAATCCTAATATACGTTTCAAAAAGGATTCAATGGTTATTAATGGGAAAAATATTAAAGAGGGTGATTATATTACCCTTAACGTTCCCTACCAGGATCAACCCTCAATTTATCTGGGGAGTGGGTCTCTTATTCAGACCGACCCTAAAGAGCAGAATATTTCTGAATTTATTAAAATTACTGATAGCTTTGTTAAGGATGTACATGTACGTGCGAATGCCGATCTTCCTAAAGATGCTGAAATAGCGCGTCACTTCGGCGCACAGGGCATTGGACTTTGTCGCACCGAACACATGTTTTTCCATAAAAAGCGTATTAACATATTCCGCGCCATGATTATTGCTGGAAGTTATAAGGAGCGCCAGAAGGCGCTTAATACCTTAGAGAAATTTCAAGTCGATGATTTTTATTCAATCTTTAAGATTATGCGTGGTTATCCGGTTACCATTCGATTATTAGATGCACCCCTCCATGAGTTTCTTCCCCATTCCATAGATTCCATGAACGATTTCATTAAATTTTTTCGCGCCCAGTATCCCAACATTGTCCCTGATGAGATACGCAAACGTTGTGATCTATTAACAGAGTTCAATCCCATGTTAGGTCATCGCGGTGTAAGATTAGCGATATCTTATCCAGAGATATATCGCATGCAAATACGGGCAATCTTCAAGGCGACTATTCGACTGCGTAGGGAAAAAATAAGTATAGCGCCTGAGATTATGATACCGTTGGTAATGGTTCCTAATGAGATTAAGGCCATACGCAATGGGAAGCGCATTGAGGGCAGCTCTATTGTTGGTGTGCGAGATATTGAACATCAGGTCCGCAAAGAGATGAAAGAGAACTCGGCAATTAACTATAGTGTGGGTGTCATGATTGAACTTCCGGCTGCGGTATTACTTGCTGATAAAATTGCTGCCTATGCGCAGTTTTTTAGCTTGGGAACTAATGATCTTACTCAGACAACTAACGGACTTTCTAGAGATGATTTTAATAATTTCTTTACTGTCTATAATCAGTTTGATCTCCTGGAGGGTAACCCCTTTAGGTTCTTAACTGAGCCAGTTAAGGAGCTCATAGAAATTGCCTGTGAGCGAGGCAAACTAGTTCGACCAAATATAAAAATAGGACTCTGCGGAGAACATGGGGCTGAACCGGCCAATATTCCCTTTGCAATATCGGCGGGCCTGAACTATGTATCTTGCTCGCCTTATGGCATTCCATTGGCCAAGTGGGCTATTGCGCGCCACACTATCAATACTGCTAATCAATAGGCGGTCTGTCCCCTCTTGTTAAGAGAAGATCTACTCTGTAGAGTGAAATCAGGAGTGAACAAACCCAAAATAACGTGTGCAGACAAATTGTTCAAGCAGTAGTATTTTGGTTTTGCTAGCTTGCTGTGTCTCTTCACTAATATGTGATTCAATCAAAGTAGAGAATAGAGTATGGGCTACCTCATAATTGTTAATGTCAAAGTAAGGAAGGCGCCTTCCTACCATTTCGTAGCAATACCAGGCTAGAAACGCCTCATCTACCGCCTGGCATCCAGCACGGTAATTAAGAAATTCCCTATAGAGCAATTTATTAACCGAGGGCTGCACAAAAAGATTAATGGTGATGTTTTCATAGAACAGCTGTAATAACTCTTCAAAATAACCAATATTGTCCCCTTTTTTTCTATAGGTATAAGGTGTATGCCGTATAGCTTGGAGAAGCCGCCGTAGACGGTTACACAGTCCAGAATAATGTAGTTGTCCGGAGCCAAATTGGCGTATCTGAACATTATGCAAGCTAAATTGATAATAGTAGCGAATCATATCGATACCCTCCGCAATGGTCGGTTTCCAATACTGGTGCAATTGTAATGGATGCTCAGCAGCCGCACCCTGAAGTAATTCCTCTTCATTAAATTCTTCCGCGGTCGACGTATCGAAGTGCTTTTCGTCTCTCTCCGGTACTTCCTCTTTGGTCATCTGTTGTGCCTTAGCCGCCTCCAATTCCGATTCAACACTGGAAGAGGGATATCTCTGCTGGCGAATTACATCATAGGCCTCATTTATTTTGATCATCATTATATGCGCAACCTCCTTTTTACCGGTGTTTTTATCAGGATGATATTCTCTTACTAGTAATCGATAACGATCAGTAATTTGTTGGGTATTACTTGTTGGTGTTAACCCAAATAATCGAAATGCATATTCAACGGTCATTGTTACAATCCGGTAAAGGGCCACATCAAAGGGCGTAGATAGTCAATGGTGCACATACGCTCTTCCATTGCCCGATCTATCAAGGGGTTGCATACTGGCGCGGTTGGTTGCTCCTCAAGAGAGACCGCAGCATGGTTAAAACGAGCTACAAAACGGTTGTCATTTAGATCGGCCACAAATTTATCACTCAGAGGAGGCTGACGATAGTTATCTCCCGTAAAACTGACTAGCTTAGTTAACAGCGAGCGATTATTTGCCGCCAACTCTTCAATCTTTTTATGAGAGGCTATTTGCCTTAATATGTCTACCTGTGCTGGAATACTGAGATAGGAATAGTCACATAATTGGCTGTCAAAAAGCTGTTCCACCTCTTGAGTAAGCTGATAGTAACTCTCCTTAGAGAGAGAGCTTCGGTAACGTTTTAGCTGCTGAAGATATCCGCGATAGCTTTGCTGTTTTTGCTGCCCATCACTGAGCATGTTCCAGTCAACCATGAGCTTCTCATAAGCTAGCAGTTGCTCTGCCGCATAGTAGGGAGCAAAATCTTCGTATACCGCTATCTTGCGGCATATCAGTCGACTATAAGAGGTTAGCGCCTCGACAAAGGTATAGCCAAAACCCTCTAGGATAGAACTGGAGATAAGGAAATCTACCGCAGCCAGTAATTCATGGTATTCAATTGACTGACGTTCCAAATGAGACCCAATATTCCACAGACCATCTATTGATCCCTCATGGTAGAGTTGTGCTATTAGCGCAGAATAGCCTTTCTCATCTTCAGAGCGTCCTTGTAAAGTGGTAATAAGTGAATAGTATCTCTCTGGCTTTTCAGATGGGCTCTCAGTGGTCTGGCAGTAGTTAAGGAGAGTTACCAACAATGCTGCCTCAATAATATTTTTTCGGCGTATTGCTCGTACGGGATAGAGTAGAAAAACCTGGTTCACTGAGCGGTCAGTATTCTGGTGCTGCAAGGTAGTGAACCACCTGCGGATATAGTCGCGGCGTTCCTTATGGGCTGCTGATTGTTGTGCCACCTGTCGACTATCTTTTATATTAAGTGGATTGGGGAGTAGTGCCCCATGGCGCGATGGTAGGCCGCTCTGTTCAGCAATACGACAGTCGTGGCTATTAATGAATAGATATACCATACGAGAGCGATAGGGATAGAGGCTGGTCACTGAAAGGCGTTTCAGTTGCTCCATATTATAGGCTCTTCCCTGTTCGGGAAAATCATGAAGTTGAAGCATAATCCGCTGTTGTGGCTCCTCGCTTAATAGTTCAAAGAGCGCGGCGGTAAGGGCTATATTTTTCCCCAAATGCCAATTGTGTATCCACCACAGACTATCGGTATGTAGATAATGCTCTCTTAAGAGCAATTTTATCTGTTTAATGGTATTAAGTAGCTCTCTCTGATTGGAGAGGGAGAGGTAGCCTAGCATAGGATGAATATCAAATGCCAGAGGAATGGCTGGCCGTTGGCTATGGGGGTTAGGTGATGAATCTTTCACAAAGGATTGGCTACATAGGCGCTTGATAATTTTTTCGGAGGTAGCGCCCTCTCCAGATACCAATCGGCATGACTTAAAGGAGCATCGGGGGCTGGCGGCTAACGCCTCTAGTGCCCAGAGGATCACACTGGTAACCCCTCCAGTTATAAAATGGTAATGAAACACTATTAGTTGCATTCACAAAGAATACCGCGTATATTAGTCCATAGCAATATCAAGAAATCTCCCTATTTTTTGCTATTATGCATCTCTATTTCATAGATGTATCTTAATAAAAATGATAGCCAAAGGTATTAAAGATGACGAACTCCCCCTTGCCATCTTTCATTTTTTACTGCCTTGTATTATAGTATCTGAGTGATATATAAAATACTCAATAGAGGCGCTATTTTCAGTGCACAGCTACTCGGTATACTAGGGGTTATCCTATTGGTGCTGGTGGGCTGTGTTCCCACTGAGGATTCTCAGAAGCTATTGCGAGTGGCGCTCTCTGGATCGCCCGATACCCTAGATCCGCACACTACCTCAGCGACCCTTACCTTTCAGGTAATCCGTAGTGTTTATGATACCCTAGTGGAGCCGGATGGTGAGGGTAACATCATGGCGGGGTTGGCCGAGCGTTGGGAGATAGCTGGCGAGGGGCTTGAATGGCGTTTCTATCTTCGACCGGGAGTACGTTTTCATAATGGTGAGTTGCTTACCGCCCAAGATATAAAGGCCAGTTTGGAGCGTATCCGTGAGGTTAACTCACCGCGCGCGGCAGAATTTTCAGCCATCTCCCGTATTGAGATAGCTGATGAGCATTTGGTGATCCTCCACCTTTCGGCGCCCTATGCCCCTCTGCTGGCCTCTCTGGGATCTGGATGGGCTGCTATTCTGCCGCACAGCCTTATCGCTGCTGGACATGATTTTTCGCTCCAGCCGGTAGGGAGTGGCCCCTTCAGCTTTCAGAAATGGGTAAAGGATGGAAAAATTGTGCTAGTAAAAAATGAGCATTACTGGAAGCCTGAGATGCCATTGCTAGAGATGGTAGCGTTTCACATACTAACCGAAAATGCTATACGGGCCCAGGCGCTGCTTAACAATGAGATAGATGTACTGGATGTTATTGAACCCACCGATATTGCGCGCTTTGAGGAGAGTCCCGAGGTTAAAATTGAGCGGCAATTATCTTCCTTAGCTATGGTAATACCCATTAATACCTCGCAGCCCCCACTCAACGATCTACGAGTGCGACAGGTGTTGAGTCTGGCCATTGACCGCCAACGGGTATTAGATGAGGCCTATGGTGGTGGCGTTCCCATTAATACCTTTATGGATTATGGAGATCCTTATTATCCGGCAGTTGCTACTAGCTATAGCTATGATCCCCAGCGAGCTGCAGCACTTATTCGTCGCCATAACCTGCAGTTGGATAAGGAGCTGGAACTTACCGTGCCCCAAAACTTTGAGCCCCATATTCGAGCTGCCGAGATTTACCAACAGATGTGGCGCACCATTGGTATTGAGGTGGCATTGAACTTGGTAGACTGGCCTACTTGGATAGGCGAGGTCTACAGCAATGCCAACTATGAACTTTCGGTCATTGGCCATACTGGCCGATTAGATCCCCATGCCCGTTTTTTGGAGTATGGCTATACCAACTGGAATAATGCCGAACTTACCCAGTTAGTGCTTGAGGCTCAACAGACGGCGACTCTTGAAAGACGCAAAGAACTCTATAGTCGGGCCTTGGCTATTATGGCTGAGGAGTTACCATTTATCTTTGTTGGTACTAATTGGCGCTATGTGGTAACCCGCAATAATGTACAAGGTCTCATTGTTGATCAGAAATTAGATACCTTTGATTTTCGTGGTACTTACAAAGCGCCCCTGCAATAGGAAATTGACATTGAAACCAGCTATCGAGGGGGAGGGGCGTAACCCTCTACCATCTCCTAATAGTAAAGCTATGCTCATTATCTGTGGCGGGGCACTTCTTGCACTCCTGTTGATAGCGCTAGCTGCGCCACTCATTGCCCCGCATGACCCACTTCTTCATCATCCTCAGGCCCGTTTTGTGCCCCCCGGAGATCCTTTATTCCTGTTGGGTACCGACAACCATGGGCGAGATATATTAAGCCGCCTGCTCTTTGGGGCCCGCAGCACCCTCATTACCGCTCTCTTGGCGGTGACCATTGCCACAATGTGCGGCATCCTACTAGGGTGTGGAGCGGCTCTAGCCCCTCCGCTGGTAGATACCCTCCTGGCGTTACTCATTGATACCCTATTGGCCTTTCCATTGGTTATTTTAAGCCTTATATTGCTCTCAACTGTGGGAGGGGGTATACTCTCTGTGGCACTGGCGCTGGGCATTGCCTTTACTCCGCTCTTCGCGCGCCATTTTCGTCTAGAGACTCGGGCACTCCTCCAACGCCATTTTGTACTTGCCGCGCTGGCCATTGGGGCACGCCGCCTCTATATTCTATGGGTGCATTTGCTACCCAATCTGCTTCCCAAAACTGTTCTACAGATGGCCTTGAACATGGTATTAATAATTAGCGTAGCTACGGCGCTCTCCTTTTTGGGCTTTGGGGCTATCCCCCCGGCAGCTGATTGGGGGCTTATGTTACGCGAGGCCCGCTCCTATCTGCATCATGCTCCATGGATGGCGCTGTTTCCCGGTGGAATATTACTGCTTACTAATCTTCTCTTTCAGATCTCTGCGGAATTTTTGGCCCGTCGAATTTGATTTAAGTATTAATTTTTTTTACATTATTTTTGTTAAATTGCTTGACAAAAAGACAAATACTGATATACTTGATAATAATGGTTCTAATAGGGATACAATCTATAGCTGCTAGAGGAGGTTCTCTGGCACTGCTATCAACTAAGGAGATGCTCTTAGTGAGGTAGGAATAGATATATTAGGACATTATTAGAAAAATAATTTATGAAAAAAAATTTTATTATAAAAAGGAGGAATAGCGTGAAACGTTTTATTCTATTTTTGGTGGCTCTGATGCTAGTAGCAGGCGGAGCCTTTGGCCAGGCCGATCTTGGCGGGAAGTTGGAGTTTGAGTCCTCAATCTTCGTTGGAGGTACTAGAGGGAGTAACTTTCAGGGAGTTAGTGGTGATAATACGGCAGATACGGAAAACCGAGATGTCAACTCTTCGTTAATAACGGCTGAGATTAATCTCACCGCGGTGGTGGATGATTTTAATTCGGTAACTGTAGAGTTTCGGGACAACCTAGATAATCTTACCGGGGCCACTGAGTTGCAGGCCGAGGGTGCTGCCCAATCGATTAGTTTCGGTAGTATTTTCTTAACCACAGATATTGCAGGTGTCTTTGGGATGACCGATCTCACTGATGGCTTGAATCTCAAGTACAAAGGTGGCTGGTTTAGACCTGAATTGAGAGAAGTTGGTGAGATAAAGGATATTATTGAGGTATCCGATGTAAATAACGCCGCTGCCACTTGGGACGAGACGCATAGTCGTAATCTAGGATCGATCTTTACCATTGGTTGGCAGGATTTTGTTAACCTAGAGGTAGGTTTGCTTTTGGCATCTCAAAATACAAAAGCCACCGACGTAATGTTTAGTGTCTATGGTGCTGTACCGGCTGGCCCCGGTACCTTTGAGTATTTGGCATTTTTCGTAGAGACTGACCAAAATCAGGTTCTTGGTGATCCCGATAGTGGCCAAGTTGGTGGAGGTCTGGAATACCGCGATATTGCTGTGGGAGGTGATATCTCTCTCGGTATAGGTGTTGAGGGCCATTTCGATTTAGAAAACAACAACTGGGGTTTGGGAGTCAACCTGGTGGCCGATATTAGCAACTGGCTAGATGTTGATCTAGATTTTGGTATTGATCCTTTTGAAACTCATGAAACAAGTACAGGCCAGAACTTTAATCTTGGTGTAGGTCTTGATCTACAGGATCCCACGGAGACCGTAGGTTTGACAGCTGAGGTTGGAATAGAGGATCTTACTATGCGTGATGGTACCTTAGACCCCCGTGTAGAGGCTGGGCTATTTATTAAGCCAGGCGCTGCTAGATTAACTGCCGGCTGGAGAGGGGAGAGCTTAGGTGTTGCCAATGCAGAGCAACATACGATCTATCTCGCCGCGCTGATAGAGTACTAGGTTCTTAACCTATTTTACCCTGCCTTAGGCAAGGTATATTGCCCCCGCGTCAGCGGGGGTTTTTTTATGGTCCATTGTGGATGATCTACTGTTAAGGATTGCTACAATAATAGCTCTTAGAGCAATGGTTCTTCTATTCCTGATCCTCAAGAAAGCCAAAGGGATTAAAAGGCTTGCGCTCTTGGCTATAGCTATACTCAAAGCTCAATTCAATATTGGCGGCGACAGCATCTCCGTTGCCATCAGAGGTTTCTGGCGCGGGGGGCGCCGGCCTTGGGGAATGTAGCGGGTGGGGAATAGTTAAGGTACCTAGCCCCTCCAGCGGAAAGTTACCCCGGAAAACTACCAACCCCAATGATGAGCTGGTAATTCGATGCGGCAACAGGGCGCTTCGGATGATAGAGGCATAATTGTAGGTTACTCGCTCTTCATCACCATAGGTCTCTATCTCCCGTTTCCAGAAGCTAATCATAGTAGCTATGGACTTAGGTGATAGCGCCTCGCCTCCAAAGGTGAGAGTTATGTCTCGTAGCGCTATAGGCTTGGCTGTCTCCCCCTTGAAATCTAGGTAGAGCTCAAAAATCTGAAATTCAAATTTAGTAAAGGAGCGCGGCGGCGCCACAAAGGGGTTTTTGAAACCGTAACGGCTTAGTAGCTCCTCTTCCCCTAAGAAGCGCGCAGTAACCTCTATATATTGATCGCTATAGGGAAGCGGGGCCGAAACAAAGCGGGTATTAACCACAGTCTCACACCCGCTTAAGAGAAAGATAATTATGGTTATTCCCATGACTACCATTCTCTGGTATTGACGCATACCATTATTCCTCATTTTATATTCCTCATTTTATTATTTTTATCCTATCTATCTTTCATCATCTCTGCTATTTGCTTTACCTGCTGCGATTTACCACGTTGACAAATAAGTAATTTTTCTCCATTTGTAACCACAATAAGATTGTTTACTCCACATAATGCCACCTGCATGCTGCTCATTACCCAATTGTCCTGGCTTTCTTGCGCTATAATAGTGCCTTTCTGACCTTTTGTCAAAGGGTGGCTGGGCAATAGAGTAGCCACCTCATCCCAGCTACCCACATCATTCCATCTAAAGCGGGCGGGGAGCATGGCCATTTGAGTAGAGCGCTCAGCTACCGCGTAATCAATAGATATGGAGGGCAGTTGCTCATAAAGTTGGATCAGTAGACTATTGAGTCCCACAACAGTGAGACCCTCTCGTTGCTCCTTATGGAAGAGTCTCTTTTTCTGGTTGGCAATGGCTGTGGCCAGCTCTGGAACATGCTGTTCTAACTCGCTCCACATCTGCTGATTAGAGAAGGCATACATTCCGCTATTCCAATAGTAGTGGTCAGATTTGAAGTAATGCTCGGCGCGTGTATGGGTCGGTTTTTCGTGAAAGGCCTTTACCCAATAGCCATTCTTGATTGCAGCGGCCCTTTCAATGTAGCCATAACCGGTCTCAACTCGCGTAGGTTGGATACCAATGGTGACAATAGGGTCATGGGCTTCGATAATTGCCTGTATCTGGGCAATATCCTCCTTAAAAAGGGTTAGGGGCTCTATCAGATGGTCTGCCGGCAGGCAAAGGGTACTGGAGCGCTGCTCTTTGTGCAACAAATAGGCAACTGCCAAGGCGATGGCCGGCGCGGTATTTTTGCTCTGCGGCTCCTCCATGATGATTATCTCTTTTCGTAAGGCGCTCTTCAGAGAGGCGAGCTCTTTCAGAATAGAAGCACAGTGATCAGTGTGGGTAACAATGATTATGCGCTCTCTTGCTACCTGCGCCGCGCGAGCTACTGTAGCTTTCAGTAACGATTGACCAATTCCCAGATCAATAAGATATTTAGGGTGTTGAGCTGTTGATAAAGGCCACAATCGTGTGCCCATACCCCCGGCAAGAATTACTACAGAATTAACCATCACTAAGAAATCCCATACTATAGGAATTTGGCACTGTTGACAAGCATCTCTAATTAATGCTATGCAGATAAGAATGACTGATGCATTCCGATTAATGCTCTATCCGTGGCGCTACCAGTCCCATTATCTTGGGGAGGAGCGTTGGGAGGAGCATTATATTGAGAAGGCGCATTGTACTGCACGCGAAGAGATGCAGTTAGGGCATGAGGAGTTACGCTTGCTTCTCCAAGAGCGTAATAATGATCCACATCTGCCGCTGATTAACTTTACTAATCAATATGGGCTAGGATGTTTTGAGGGTCTTAAGGCCTATCCCCATCCCGATGGAAGTCTGCAGATCTTTCGGCCAGAAAAGAATGCGCAACGCATGGCACAATCTATGCGGGGAATTTATATGCCCCCTTTTCCTGAGAAGAAATTTGTAGAGGCCATCACCGAGCTTTTAAGGCGCAATTATTTACTTGGCTTTTATCCTAAGTATGATTCCGACTGGCAAAAAAATAGCTTCCTGAATGCCTATTCGGTGTATATTCGACCCTTTACCTGGGCCGAATCGGGAATTGGGCTACGCCTCTCAACCCACCCAACGTTAATTATTGCCACTACCCCGGTGGGATCCTATTTGCCTACCGATGACGAGAATACCGCCATTACTACTAATTGCATACGCGCCACTCCTCATGGTACTGGTTGGATTAAGTCTACTGCTAACTATCTCATTCCTATTTTGGCTAAGCATCAGGCCAACCAGCGGGGTTATACCGAGCCAATTTTCCTTGACTATAAGGAACAAAAATATGTTGAGGAGTGCGCCTCATGCAATATATTCTTCTATCTTAAGAATAACCATTTGGTTACCCCAAAATTGGGGGACCGTATTCTTGCCGGTATTACCCGCCACAGTATTCTTGAGCTGGCGCAAAGTGAGGGGATTATTACCGAAGAGCGTCCTATTACTATTGACGAGGTGCTAAGTGAGACCAAAGAGTGTTTCATTACCGGTACTGCGGTCGGTATTTCACATTTGGTCTCTATTCGTCATGGTGATAAGGAGGCTCGCTTTAACCATGGTAAAATTGGAGAATTATCTGAGGAATTGCGAAATACCCTGAAAGGAATACAGTACGGAGCAGTTGCAGATCGCTTTGGATGGTTACAACCGGTTCCAAAGGAATAAAATTAGTTAAGATGGGCAAAGGTATCGGCGGCGTCTAGTGGTAACTGGTTGTAAATGCGTAAGGGTGTGCCATTGTTATGCAGTTGTGCGAAGCTATTAATATAGGGAAGATTAAGTATCTCATCTAGTCTGTTATCATCTTCCCGCTGATAATTAACAAGTGTCTCGTTACCGCGGGTAAGATAGAGTAATCCCCGTCCATTGTAGTTATTATTGGGTTGGCGTAGATGAAGGTTGAGATACCCTACTCCGGCATTATTATAGATGGCAATGGTAAACTCAGTAAGCGCACGATGCTCTGGATCTAAGGTGGGAGAAAGTAGCGCTATATTAGCTCTTCTTTGACGAAGATCGGTGAGAATTTCATTGTAGTGACCAACGGCTGAGGAATAGCGCTCAATATTAAAGAGGGTATTTGCTAGAGCATAGCGCACGTTATTAGTGTTAATACGGTTATTGGCATCTAGAAAATCCAATAGCGCTCCCTGCCAATCTAATCGATTATATTTTATGTATCCCTGTCGATAGTCAACCAATCCATTAAAATAGCGATTTTTCTCAGCCTGCTGATAGGCCAATTCTGCCTCTGACCAATTTTGATAAGCAAAATAGTGAAGATCGCCTAGTGCAACATAAAGCTCTCCGAATTGCGCCTGTGACTCTAGCAGGTTGTTCTCTAGCGCCTCCTCGTAGAGATTAATAGCTCTAGTAAGCTGATCGAGCGCTTCGTCATAGTTGCGCTCACGGAACTTATCTTTTCCAATAAAAGCATGTGTCAGAATTTGTACTTCACGGGCTCGCCTTCGGGTAGGAGGAGATTCATTAAAGATACTAATTGCATTTTGGAGCGATTCTTCTGCTGCCGCATAATCCTGATTAATCTCAAAATAGCGCGCCGCCTCATAGTGCAGTTCGGCAGAATAAGGGTCAACCTCCTTAGCCCGCGTAATAACCTCCTGTAGATTATCAAGTAAGTTATTATCAGTTGAATAACGCAGTAGGTCAACATATACTGCCACCGGTATATTATTCCCCTCAAGGATTGGTGGAATCAGTTTGTCCAATTCTTCACTGTTTTCTTTGCGAATGAAGTAGCGCGCTATTCTTGCAAGTGTGGCATCCCTCTCTCCATATCTTTCTAGAAGTAGGGCATAGTAATAACGAGCCTCATCATATTTACTTTGATCCTCCTCATCACCCCACACTATATAGATATCGCCCAACTCAGCAATGATGGCATAATTATCCCGTTCTCTCTCTATCTGGTTTTGAAGAAGCGCCGTTGCCTCAGAAAAATTGCCCCTCTCGTAGGCCTCGAATCGTGCAAAAGCCAGCGCTCCCCGCCTATCGAATGGATAGCGTTCTAGCAGCCTTTGGTAATAGGTGGCTGCCATATCATATTCACCATGCTGCTCTAGAATCTGGGCAAATTCTAAATGGCGGCGGCGGGTGCTATGCAGCTCCTGGGCGCTACGAAAGAGAATGTTCGCCTGATCATACTCCAACTGTTCTAGACTAGAAATTGCTCGATTGTAGACTAAATATGAGCTGAAGGGGCGATACAGAAAGCGCCATGAGCCAAAAATCACCGCGCCACTTATTAGAATGATAGCTAAGATCGAGACTACATTTCTTTTACTCGGCGCCTCAGTGATTGCTGAAGGTGGAGGAGCACCATGTCTCTTGGGTACTGCCAAACGGGCGCCACTGATATTGAAGACTAAGTCGGCAATTTGATGAAGCGAAGAATCGGAGAGCAGGCAATCTATTAATGCTTCAACTTGGGTCGACGAAACACTAGAATCTTCCATGATGGCTCCTACCTCACGTTTGAAGTTAGCGGGCAATTTATCTAGGGTGTTATTCAAAATTTCCATTTGCTCTGTAGGGGGGGCAATCGCCGATATCCCCTCTACAGCTGCGGTTGGCTCATCGGTGGGGGTCGAGGATTGTCTCTCACCACTCTCAGGAATAGTATCCACCTCAACCACAATATTATCGCTTATTGGTGGAGCCAACTTGGCTGGTGTATCTGGCACACCCCTCTCCTCCGGTGGGCTAGGAGCGGCAGTCTCGGGTGCAGATGATTCCTGATCTGTAGCAGCAGGGTCTTCCGTTTCGCCTTCACTATCTGGTAATGGATAGCTTATTCCAATTTTGGCTATATCTCTTTCAATCTGTTCTCCCCATTTAGCAGTGCGCTGCTGCTCTCCCGCTAGGGGGATTAGGCGGGAATGTATCTGCTCAACAACCGAAGACTGTGGCATATTTTGTTTTCTCTCTAATTGTCGGTCTATTTTACCGATATAATGACAGATTGCCTAGCAAAAGCCCTCTACTGCTAATTTTTTTTGCTACCGGATCTCTTTTCACGGTAGCTTTGCCAGGTCAAAGCTATAGTGCCGTCTATTTTACCTATCTCTCAGAGCTTCGTAGAGCTGAAGCACCCCGACAATTCTCTGATAGTATCATATTCTCTTATAGCGCTCCCCAGCGTGAGCAGCAATCACATATCTCGATTAGTATCGCATTTTCACATGAAGACTACCGTGTGGTGCATCAAATGCAGCGCAATGAGTATGGGGTATATTTTTATGTTATGAATCGTCGTAGCATTCCTTATGATATCTTGCATATTGAGTATAGATTGATAGTTAATGGGGTATGGAGAGATGACCCCACCAATCCTCAGCTGCGTCTTGATAGAAGTGGCGCTAAATTCTCACAATTACGGCTTACCACAGAGGAACGGGAGTTAACATCACCAAATATAACTAGAGGGCGAGCCGAGTTTATATTTAGTCCCCATGAGCAAGCCACCCTCAGGCTTACCGAAATCGATGGCAGCCGGCTCTATTTCAGCCGAGACGAGCGATTACAAGTATATATTGCAGGTAGCTTCAACGGTTGGGATCCCTTTCTTATTCCAATGCATCCGGATAGAAGCCGTCCCGGTCAGTATCGAATCTCATTGGCACTAACCTCAGGAAATCACTACTATTACTATGTAGTAAATGGCCGACGCATACTTGACCCTCATAATAGTAGTGTGGTAACCTCAGCCCATGGGCACAGCGCATCGCTAGTGACCATAGAGTAGGTTATAGAGTAGATTAGACATGATCTGGATTATAGGTGATGACAATCGTGACCGACTTCGTAAGCCAATCATTACCTATACCTTTATTATAATCAACATAGTGGTGTTCTTTGCCCTGCAGGAATGTGGCACCAATAGAGCCTTTACCCGTAGCTTCGCTGCGGTGCCAGCCGAGATAGTCAGTGGTACATTACAAAGTGGTGATCAGCTCACAGTTCTAGAGCAGAGCAATCGTGCCATCTATATTATGGCGGCTCGCCTCCGTCGTGCCTTGCCAGTCTATATCACCCTCATAACCTCCATGTTTCTCCATGGTGGCCTGCTCCATATTCTAGGCAATATGCTGTTTCTCTTTGTCTTTGGTGATAACATTGAAGATAGAATAGGTAAGTTCTGGTATATTCTTTTCTATTTGGCATGCGGAGTAGTAGCGACTCTAGTACAGGTGATTAGCTCTGTGGTGACCAATGTTGATATACGAATACCTATTGTGGGGGCTTCGGGTGCCATCTCAGGACTTTTAGCGGCCTATGTTATTTTCTATCCTCGTAAGCGGGTAAAGATTCTCTTTTGGTTCCTACTGTTTATTCGCTTTATTGTGCGAGTTCCCTCTATTGTAGTTATTGGTATCTGGTTTGCACTACAATTATTGAGCGCCTACAGCACCTTTGGCGAAGGTGGAGGCGGCGTAGCCTACGCGGCCCATATTGGAGGTTTTGTAATGGGAGGGTTGTTGGCGCTTATTGTTAAGCTTACTAGTAGCCATCAGAAAGATAAATTTCTCTCTAAAATGAGCTCATGGCCTCAAAAATAACCGATACAAGAGATGTAATAGATATAACAAACAGAGCGCTACAGTTCGTCGCTGGAACTGCCATAGCCGGGGGTAAAGAGCAGATGGTAGTTTCTTTCAACTGAAAAATCGGTCATGCTGGCAATATAATCGCACACCATACGAGATGGTGGATTAGCGTTCTTCCTATTCTTTTGGGAAGGGCGAGACACGGCTGCAATACCACTGTCATAGAGTGAAGAGAGATTATTGCGGTTGTTAATTAATTCATCAAATATATCCTGTATCATCCGTCTTCCTCGCGCCTCTAACATCTGCTGAATTGGTTTATAGATAACTAGATCAGAGACAATATCTCGCAGTAGATAGAGAAGCCCTCGAACTTTTTCAGGCATCATGGCGCCATAGCGCAAGAGAGGATGTTTAAATTGCCTATTAATAACTGGGGTTATAGAAACAATAAAAATATGTATCATGCGGCTAATAGCCCGCTTACGCTTCGATTGAGTATTGGAAAAAAGCTCTTCCACTATTTGATTGAGACCCTGCGCATCAAAGGCATGGCTAGTAGTGGGAAGGGGAAAGAGAATGTCATTTTCCGCAGTTTCGGTGATGTAGCTGTCAATTTTGGCCTGAAATTCGGCGCGACGGATAAAATCACGAGATATAGCATCCTCTATATCGTGCGTACAGTAGGCAATTTCATCAGCGTAATCCATAAGTGAGGCATCCAGTGTGCGATTCCAACTAATTTGTGAAGAGGAACCGGCTTCCGTGAGATGGATCTGTAAGAAAATATCTCTATCGGAAGCGGGAAAGGGCTCAGTAGCCCACTCAATAAAGATGCGTTCACTCTCGAAATAACATTTTCGTACCTGTTCAGGTTCCATTAAATATTGTCGAAAGGAGAGAGGATATTTTAATACTGCTAATAGGGTGCGACGAGTGGGATTAATACCGCCCTCAACATAATAGGGCTCCAGTGTAGTAAGCAGACGGATGGTATGGGCGTTGGATTCAAAACCACCATAGGAGGGTTGGCACTTTTCTCTAGGTATATGGCGGTTAATTGCGCTGTTCAATGCCTCTTCGCCAGCATGACCCAAGGGGGGATGTCCTAAGTCATGGGCATAGCAGGCGGCATCAATTAGGTGGTTATCAGGTATCCACTCCTGAAAATCTGGCTCTAAGCTTTCCTGGGTGAAATTGTTGCGCAGCGCAGTGGCTATGCCTTCGCCAATTTGGGCCGCCTCTAATGAATGGGTAAGGCGGGTACGATGAAAGTCGCTCTCGCGGGGAGCCGAGACCTGCGTCTTATTCTGCAATCTGCGAAAGGCCGAGGAGTGAATAATGCGCGCCTTGTCATGTTCATAGGCGCTACGGGTATCCCCAGCTCGGCGCTGCTCTTTGGATGAAAAGCGTTTTTCAAAAGGTTCTAGACTGAATTGCGCGGCCATACTGTACTGTAGCATATAACGCATGCATTATTGAACATGCGCAAGAGAGATAGCCTGCAGCGTGCGCTATTTGTGATTATGGTAAATCATGGAATAATATATAGTGGAGGTAGAATGAACCACCCGGATGCTCCATGCCACTATGGCCCGCCGGCGTTGGATCTCCTACCCCAATGACCAAGCTACTTTCCGTATCCTCATCTAGATCTCCAATTAGGGCTATGGTGCCCCCGTAGCCATTAATGTCATCGGGATCGAAGGGTATGCCATTGGGAGTACTGTGATCAATTTTTTGATACCCTAGCATGCTTCCATCTCCTGCCAGGGACATGAGCCATATTCCCTCATACTGTCCTACTGCTATCAGTTGTGTCGCTCCCCCTGCACCATCAATATCACCCAGGGCCTCAATATCAATACCAAAATATCGGCCGCTTACTATGGGCGGCGCCTGAGAGGTATCACGCCCTATACGGCTTAGCCGTAGTAGCGATCCATCTGGATTCAGCCATAAGAGGTATATACCCCCTAATCCATCATAGTTTCCTTCATTTATGCTAGGAGCGCCCACCGCTAACACCGTGGCGCTGGGACCCTTTACGCCATCCAGATCACCTAGATTGGCTAGCGCATAACCAAATTCATCATAGAGTGCCAACTCTCTTGGAAAACCTTGCGCCTCGCGGTCAAAGAGAATACTCTTCATAATACTTCCATCATTATGTAAAAAGAGGATATGTACCTCACCCTCGCTGAAGCGATCACCAGGGTTGGGAAAACCGCTAGAAGGGGCTCCTACTGCTAAGGCAAAATCTGCACCTCCCGGTCCATCTAGATCGCCTAAAAATGCCACTGCATTGCCAAATTGTACCTGATCGCGAAGCAGTGGGCCATTGGGGCTATCCCTGTCAATTACTACCACCTTTCCTACCGAGCCATCGGGGTAGATCCATAATAGAAAAAGTCCTCCCCGCTCATGGTAATCAGGATATTCGCTTTTTGCCCTATGATAGGGCGCTCCGACTGCTAGTACCTGGGCATAGTCTCCCGGACCATCCAGATCTCCTAAGGCCTCTATTGCATAGCCAAAGAGAGAGGACTCATATAGATGGGGAGCCAGCGCCGGGCTCTCATCATCAATCCGCTGGCTTTTGAGAACGCTCCCGTCAGGAAGAAGCCATAAGAGATAGACACTACCTTTGATATGCTCATTGGATCCCTTTCCGCTAGTCCGGTGCGCTCCCACTGCAACCACTGTCACTGACTTTCCCTCCGGGCCATCCAGATCACCCAATGCTACTGCGGAGACTCCAAAGCCACCTCCCAGCTCTAATGATAATAAGCGAGGTGTCTTACTATGTATTTCGCTGGTGGCGAGAATACCGCCATAGCTTACCTCTAGGCTATTATAGCTCTCTCTGCTATTCTCATCCTGAGGCGTTTGACAAGCACTAGTTAGCAGAAAGAGCAGAGCCCACCTAAGACCGAAGAGATAGCCACTTCGAACTCCTCGTCCCTTTATGGATATATTCTCTCTCCCTCTATATTCATGATTTGATCTATGATTACACAAAAGACACATATAATAATTCCTCCTTAAGTCTTTCTTAAATTATATGATAGCAGAGTTTGCAATTCTGCTTCTCGTAGTATTTTTCATATAGATAATGCCCCCCTATCAGGCTGGGTCGGATCCAGGGATCGCCATCGCTAAAGCGTACCCTAAAGTCGCGGGTAGAGATTGTAAAACGTTTACCATCGTAATGTTCTATCTCCTTATACTCGTTGGATAGGGGATCGGCAGTAGTTAGCCTACCATCCTTTTCCGAAATGGTCATAAAGTGATATACCCGCCGGTTTTCTTTTTGATTCTCATGCAGCCAACTTTTTACAATCATGCCCGGCGCTAATTGATCTCTCAGCCGTCTTGATCCCCGATACAGGGCAACCGCGTTATTAAACTGGAAATCATTGCGCATATAGCTCAGTTGTGCTCCGCTACAGGCAGCGCAGAATTCCCCCAAACGTCGTAGCAGCTCTCGGTAGGTTGCCTCGGTGTTGCGCACAAAACCGTCGCCATTTACTATAGGTATCGACTGACCACCTGCAGTATCTCCAGTCGGGGTGGTACGCATGGCATGCATAAGGTACTTAAGCTGCCCTACAGTAAGATGTCTACCGCTACGTAACCGGTAGAGGCGACCGATGCTGCTGAGCAAGCTAGCAACATAGCAGCCCTCTTTGCTCATTGAGGTAGTATAGTTGTGGTTAATCTCTCCAAAATGTATTGTGCTATACAATTCACCAAAGTGCTCAGCATGAAAACGTTTCTGAATAATATTAACCCCATTATTTCGCTGAGCGCTATCGCATTGCGCTATAGTACCGCAGATACTCTGATTATCAATATCAGCATTCCAATAGAGACTTTGCTGAAAATCTTCAAAACTCTCTACCTGCGCTGAGGCGAGGATGATATAATCCGGGTCCCCCCTGCCATTTTTAATCTCTAGGCTGCGATAACAACTCCTGGGCCTAGAGCCCCCACTGCAGGGATCGGGATTCTGGGATATTGGGGCTGGATTAGGTGCGGGTGCTGGATTAGGTGCGGGTGCTGGATTAGGTGCGGGTGCTGGATTAGGTGCGGGTGCTGGATTAGGTGCGGGCGCTGGATTAGAGGTGGTTTCTCCACTACCATTCCTATCGTTATTATTGTTATTGCCGCCCCCTCTATCGTCTGGATTGTTGCCTGGTCTCTGTCTCTGTCTTGGTCTAGATGAGGGGGAATCATTATTATCATTTTTGCTGCTAGGTGATGATCCTCCGCTGTTATTATTATTGTTCCTAGTGACTGATCCTCCGCTGTTATCATTTTTGTTGCTAGGTGATGATCCTCTGCCTGTGCCGCGATTGGTGCCCCGAGTGGTATAGGGGGGAGGAGATACCGGAGGAAGAGTAGGGGGTCGAGGACGGTTGCCTGCCGTGGGAAGACTAGTTCGTAGTCCAGATCCTATTTCAGGAGAAAGATTTTGACACTCTCCCCTCTCAGTGCAATGGGATGTCTGCGCATACAGGGCTGGAGGAGGGGAAGAGAACACTAACAGTAGAAACACTAGGAAAGCAGGAAGATAGAGAAGTCCTCTGCGCCCAACCTTACTATTTGCTATCGGTTGGTAATACATAATGTAACCAATAGGGAGATAGATATACTACTGCTTTAAGTTTTTGTAATGTTTTTTCTCGCGCGCCAATCTCTCCGTTTATTTTATACCTCATTATTTTACACCGCGCTTTTGCAGTTGAAGATATTATTCAGTAGAGTATCATAAGCTCATGGAGCCGCCCCGAGAGCCACTTGCCGAACGCATGCGCCCCCGCACTCTTGATGAATTTGAGGGGCAGGAGCAGATAGTAGGTAAGGGACGATTGTTGCGACGCGCGATTCAAGCCGATATGCTCTCTTCGCTCATTCTCTGTGGCCCACCGGGTTGTGGCAAGACCACCCTAGCGCGTATTATTGCCAACACTACACGTAAAAATTTCTGCTCACTTAATGCAGTTTTGGGTGGGGTAGCCGAAGTGCGTCGAGTAATCGCCGAAGCCACTACACGCTATCAGAGGGAGCAGCAGCGCACCATCCTCTTTGTAGATGAGGTACATCGCTGGAACAAGGCCCAGCAAGATGCGCTTTTGCCGTGGGTAGAGAATGGAACGGTAGTCTTCATTGGTGCCACCACCCATAACCCCTTCTTTGAGGTCAACCATGCATTGCTCTCTCGCTCGCGAGTCTTTAAGTTTAGTCACCTTACCGAGAACAGCTTACGAGCCATACTGGCCCGAGCGCTTACCGATCCTGAGCGGGGCTACGGGCGCTGGAAGATTAAATTGGAAGCAGAGGCCGAGGAGCATCTACTCCGTATCTGCGATGGTGATGCCCGCAGTCTTATGAACGCGCTCCAGCTGGCAGTTGAGAGCGGCGACCACTTCCCTCCCCGCAATGGTTTGCTCACCATTGATCTTGCCACAGCCGAAGAGAGTATTCAGAAACGCGCCTTACTCTATGATAAAGATGGCGACTATCATTTTGATACCATTAGCGCCTTCATCAAATCGTTGCGAGGTTCCGATCCAGATGCGGCGCTCTATTGGATGGCGCGGATGATTGCCGCCGGCGAGGATCCGCGCTATCTCTTCCGGCGCATGTTGATATTAGCTGCTGAAGATGTGGGACTGGCAGACCCTGAGGCGCTAGTAGTTACCGAGGCAGCTGCCGCGGCCTTTGAACGGGTAGGATTGCCCGAAGGGCAATTTCATCTGAGCGAAGCGGTGCTCTATCTAGCAACCGCGCCTAAATCTAATTCGACTATTGGTTATTTTGATGCCTTAAAGGCGGTTGAGCAGGAAAAACAGCAGGAGCCGCCAGTTGCACTGCGGGATGCCTCACGGGATGCTCGCGGTTTTGGGCATGGCCAAGGCTACCTCTATCCCCATGCCTACCGTGACCATTGGGTGGCACAGCAGTATTTGCCGGTGGCATTGCGTGGGCGTATCTTCTATCAGCCGGGTACTCTCGGCGTTGAGGGAGCGCGTATACAGGAGATTCAACGCCGTCGCGAGATACAACTCGCAGCCGCCGAAGAGGAGTTTCGAGAGGAGCGGCAGAGTTGGAATCCTACTGAACATATTCGTGAGCACTGGTTGCGCCGAGCCGGCGCCACTCGCAGTAGTATGTTAGAGGATCTACGGGAGCACCTCTTGGCGCCATTAGGAGGGCAGACTCAACGAGTACTCCTCTGTGGTCAACAGATATCCTTCCTGTTATGGGAGGCACTACGGCAACTTCCCGAAGGAGAGGTTGTGGCGCTCTGCTTCCGTAGGCGCGAGTATGAGCAGCTGCAATCTATAATAGAGACACTGCCTGAGATGGAGCGGCCATTGATAGTCACCGGCAATGATGCTAGCACGGTGTCCCATATTGAGGGTGAGGATAGCTCGCTATGTGATCTATTTTTATTGAGAGATGGATTGATCTGGTATATTGAAAAGTTCGCTGACCACTTGGCAGCTGAGAGGGAATGCCAGACGTTTCTTAAGGCGGTAGTCAATCGCTTAGCAAGCGGCGGAAAATTGATGTTGGCTGAACAACTTCCCGCCCATAGAGAAATGCTCTCAGCGGTGGCGCATCGGCAAGGTGTGGCGGCGCCTCTGGTTGCCCAGCTGAGGCAGGCTGAAGCCACACTACAGCATCATCCCTCATTACAGTTCCATTCAGAGAAGGTTCAGCAACTTTGCAAAGAGCAGGGGCTCCGTATTATAGAGCATAGAGTAATACCCTATCATTTACGACGCCCGGTTGAGAAAGGCCGTCTGCTTCACTGGTTGGGAATAGAAAAGGGCGCTTCGCAATCTACAGAACCATCAGCCTATGCGGTGGCACTGAGTAGCCATTGCGATCTAAAGAGCCGTCAAAAGCTCTGCGCGGCGCTTATTGAAGCCTTAGGTAACGAGGTGGAGTGGAATGTCGGAGTTTCATTTATAGAGGCAGATAAAGATGCTTCCTAGATAAAATAATATTTCTTGTATATGATCCTAGCATTGCTTTCGATCCATTCATTCTTGCTTGGTTTTGCATAGTTCGCTTAAAATTTGTGCCAGAGACATGGTTATTTTTTTAAAAAAAGCTGCAAAAAACTTGACAAACTACTGTTATATCCTATATAATATAAATTAAGTAAGTATATTTTATACGAAACTTCCTGTATAATTATGGGTTGAGGGCTTGCGTTTAATCGCAGGCCTTCGGCTTTTAATTGGTCATTCCATATTTAATAAGTGGGCTGTCCCACTTAAGCTAATCTAGCTGAATTCCGGCCTCCTGTACCCAATTATACAATTGCTGTTCTCAAGTGTGTTAATGGTCAATAATTAAATCTCCACTCACATTCCTTAAGATAGCAATCAAAGTGTTGTTGTGGAATACCATTGTTGGTGCTGAGATGTTGCTTGGCCGGTCGCCAACAAGTTTCTATTCCATTAATATGATGTTTTTTGTACACAAACTTTTTCGCGTGATTAATTCATTATATGATGAAACCTTGGGGTATCTCCTATATTAGATGTTGCATAGGTATCAGTAGTGACCATGCTATCTGGTATTACTCGTTTTTGCATAATAGGATAACGCGGAGCAGCTCCTGTATTTTCCACATTCACCGTATATACCTACCCGTTTCTTTTAGGGGCTGGCATGGATAAGCTAATTAAGCCTTAATTCTACCTCCTCTACCCGATTATACAATGTACGGTATAGATTATTAACCGGTCGATAATTAAATCTCCATGCGCATTTTTTCAGATAGAGATTGAAATATTGCTTTGGTATTCCATTATAGCGCACCATTCCCCGCTTGGCTTGCCGCCAAAAATTTTCTATACCGTTGATGTGATTCTTGTTGTGCACAAATTCTTTGCTATAATTGATGCGTGTGTGATGAAAACGAGATGCATTTAGGGTATCATAGCTCTTATATTGATCGGTATAGACAATACTGTCTGGCTCTATTTGGTTCTCAATGATGGGTAAAAGTGTAAAAATGCTTGTATTTTATACACTCACCGAATATACATAGCCGTTTCTTTTATACAGCCCAAATACTGGAATATTTCCAGTTGCCCCTCTCCCTTGTTTCTCTTTTCGGTACCCGCCACAATAACTTTCATCACATGCTACTTCGCCATCAAATACCAAATCCTCTCTACTGAGCCGCGTGGTAATAATCGTACAAAATGGTTGATACCAGACAATTGCGCTCTCCCGTCTTACTTTGCAAAAAAAGCGCCGCACTTCGGGCGGGAGTGCCTACCGCAAAGTGTTCTATTCACTTCTCTATCTATGCGCTAGATACCCGGCTTTTTCGCTCCATAGCTACTTAAAAAGTGCATACACTATTAAGTAGATCGGCTCCTAAATATATTTTGCTATATCCCATGGGTCTTTATATTATTGGACGGTATCTCAAAGACCCCATAATAGGACTTAAGTTGTTCAAAATTGGTGGCCGGAACCCCGCTATGCTCTCGATACCAATCCAATAATTGCTGCTGCTCTTTTTCATCCCCACTGTAGAGCGCCGAACAAAAGGCGGCCCGTAAAAGACCCGCCTCTGCCAATTCTAGAGTGCCATACTTGGCGTAACGCCGTTTGGCGTGGTTATCTATCAGCGCCACCATGCCCTCATAGCCTACAGTAAAGATAAAATCGGAGCGTTGCATTAACTCATTACCATATATAGCATCTATCGATATAGAAATCTATCGTTTTTTCGGGTAGTTTATAGTCAATAGCGGCACTAAAGAGAAAACAGGAGGGCGCTTATCGCAACCCTCCACAATCAAAATTTATATAACGTTTACTTTTTAATCAGAAAACTGGCTGTATCTACCAACTGTTCTTTATAGCGTAGACAAACAGACACCATATTTTCATCATAATTTTACATCATGCCGCCCATGCCACCGGCGCCCATGCCACCAGCTGGTGGAGGTGCATCTTTTTCCTTCTCAGGTAGATCGGCCACTACACACTCGGTAGTAAGGAGCAACCCCGCAATGGAGGCGGCATTCTGTAATGCTGATCTGGTTACCTTTGCCGGATCAATAACCCCACTACCTACCAAATCTTCCCATTTTTCAGAAATAGCGTTATATCCTATGCCGCTTTTCTCTCTACTGGCACGGTCAGCCACAATTGAGCCATCAACACCAGCATTGGCGGCAATCTGGCGAATGGGCTCTTCCAGCGCGCGATGCACAATAGAGAAGCCTACCCGTTCATCACTATCCATATTAGCACTATTACTCTTTTCCATGGTGCCAGTTGCCTGTACCAAAATCACGCCGCCACCTGGAATAATACCCTCCTCAATGGCCGCGCGGGTAGCCGAGAGCGCATCCTCTACTCGGTGCTTCTTCTCCTTTAACTCTACCTCAGTGGCTGCGCCTACATTAATGACCGCCACACCGCCGGCCAACTTCGCCAGCCGTTCTTGCAGTTTCTCCTTATCATAATCGGAGGTGGTGTCCTCTATCTGGGCCTTTATTTGCGCAATACGATCCTTAATATCCTTTTCAGTACCGGCACCATTAATAATGGTAGTATTTTCTTTGTCTACCTTAATGGTTTGCGCCTTACCTAACTGTGAAACATCAACAGTCTCCAGCTTAAGCCCTAAATCCTCGGATATAACCTGACCACCAGTAAGTACCGCAACATCTTCTAGCATCGCCTTGCGACGATCGCCAAAACCGGGGGCCTTCACTGCCACGACATTCAGGGTACCGCGTAAACTGTTAACCACCAAAGTGGCTAACGCCTCCCCTTCAATATCTTCGGCAATAATCAACAGTGGCTTTGACTGCTGGGCTACCTTCTCTAATATAGGAAGGAGATCCTTCATGCCCGATATTTTCTTATCGTGGATAAGCACATAGGGACCATCCAGATTAGCAGTCATGGCATCTTTGTTGGTGGCAAAATAGGGCGATACAAAGCCGCGATCAAACTGCATTCCTTCCACAAAATCGGTGGTGGTCTCAATGGTTTTGGATTCTTCCACAGTAATAACCCCATCCTGACCAACTTTCTCCATTGCTAGGGCTATCTCTTCGCCAATTTCTTGATCATTATTGGCAGAGATTGCCGCTACCTGCGAGATCTCCTCTTTATCTTTGATCTCTTTGGATTGTGAGGCGATATAGGCCACCACTCTCCCTACTGCCTTATCAATTCCGCGCTTGATACCCATCGGATTAATACCGGCGGCTACACTCTTCAGCCCCTCCTTGATAATACTATAGGCCAACACTGTGGCAGTGGTTGTTCCATCGCCAGCCACATCATTAGTTTTGGTAGCTACTTCGGTTAAGAGCTGAGCACCCATATTCTCATAGGCCTCTTCCAACTCTATCTCTTTGGCTACCGATACTCCATCTTTAGTAACTGTAGGAGCACCAAATTTTTTATCTAGCAACACATTACGCCCCTTGGGACCTAGCGTCACTTTTACCGCGTTTGAGAGTTTTTCAACTCCCCTAAGTAGCGCGCGGCGCGCCTCTTCATTAAAGACAAGCTGCTTCGCCATCTTCGATAACTCCTTATATTTTTATTAATTTTTAATTATTATGCCTTTACTATACATCATTGTTAAAAAAAGAGCAATAGCTTTTGGCATTTTTTTAGAAAATTAAAGAAATATTGGCTTATAAAGCACTTATTACAAGCCCGGATTCCCTATTCAGAGGGTAATGCGGCACTTAAAGAGAGCTCCTGACCCCTAGCCGCAATACCGGCCACACGCATGCTCCTAGGCAACCTCCGGGTGTGCTTCTGGCAATTTTGAAAAAAGAGTCTATTATATAGAGCAATTTAAGGTGAAGGGATTTCTATTCAATGAAACTGAGCATAATTAGGCCCTAGCAAAGCGAATTACAAAATCATTCATTGACCTAGGTAGGGAACGGTTTCTAACTGCCTCCCGTCGAAATAGAATAGGACAGGGAGTGTTTCAAATGCTCACTACATTATTTGTGCAAAATTTGTACACCAGTTGCGGGAAGAGGAAGGACTCAAGCTCTCTTTATTTTCCTCAATTTTTATAAAAAGTGTAAAAATTAGTGTAACAAAGTATAGAGTATAGTGAATATACTACTAGTGTAAGGAAATAATTTTATGGAATTAAGGAGGAGTTTGTTATGCTCAGAAATAACCTTTTTAAGGTGCGTCGCGGCGCGCTAGTGGCTACTTTAGTAGCCTTGGTAGCACTTGTAGTAGCAATATTGGTAGCCTGTCCGGTTGCGCCTAGTGTTGCGCCTAGTGTTGCGCCTAGTGGAGGAGGTACCGGTTATCTCTGTGCCAACGGCACCCCCTCATCGCTCAGAGATGCCACTACCGATGGTCTCAGCCGCTGTGCTAGCTGTGATTTGCTCTATAGACTGGATGGTACTACTGATGTAGTTGGCACCACCTGTCAATTCTCAGTGGAGGTGGGAGAAGCAGTCCGCATAGGCACAGGCAGTATAAGTGAATTTGGCGTGAGCGAAAACGCGCCATATGGTCTGGCCGCCATTGGCGACACCCTCTATATGGTGGGATCGGGCACAGATGCCCTGTATACCCTAGACACTGGTACCGGTAGGGCCGCCCGGGTGGGCAGTGTAAGCCAATTTGGCGTGAGCCAAACCACCCCCACCGGCCTAGCCGCCATTGGCGACACCCTCTATATGGTGGTGGGAGCGAACACAGATGCCCTGTATACCCTAGACGCTACTACCGGTAGGGCCGCCCGGGTGGGCGGTGTAACCGAATTTGGCGTGAGCGAAAGCGCCCCAACCGGCCTAGCCGCCATTGGCGACACCCTCTATATGGTGGGATCGACTGTAAATGTCCTGTATACCCTAGACACTGGTACCGGTAGGGCCGCCCGTTTGAGCACCCGTTTGAGCATGGCTGTAAGCCAATTTGACGTGAGCGAAGGCTCTCCAAGAGGCCTAGCCGCCATTGGCGACACCCTCTATATGCTAGGATCGACCCATGATGTTCTGTATACCCTCAACGTTGATGACACTGATACGACTGCCGATGGTACGGCAATACCGGTGGGAAGTGGTGTAACCGAATTTGGCGTGAGCGAGAGCATCCCTACCGGCTTAGCCGCCATTGGCGACACCCTCTATATGGTAGGAACGGACACAGATGCCCTCCATGCGCTCCGCTATCAATAGTAGCTAGCCACAAAAGGCTAGAGATAGAGAAGCGCGGTTCCAATAGGACAGGGAGGGGCTTCAACCCCCTCCCTATTTTTTTGTCCAGCCAGAGCTCATTCCCTCTGCAAGAGCTGGCGGCGATCCAAGCGGTATGCGCGGGAGTGACAGCCGTTTGCAATGTTAGAGAGATAACAGATCTGGCCCGCTAGGTCTGGGCGATACCAATAATCAAAGTGATGACCCGGTCAAATAGGTGATAATCCCCTTTGTCGATCTGTAGGCTCCTCGTTAGGGCACTAGAGAGCGATAATTGAGATCGAGAGTGGCTGGAGGCTGCTTCCGGTTAAGATGAAGTAGTGTAAAGAGCGTTCTTCATCCCTCCCGGCAGCTGGTTATGAAGAGTTGCCGGAGTACGTTCCGGATGTTGCATAAATTTCCTATATAAAAAGGGCTTCTGACTTGCACATATTTCTGAAACTGTGGTATTGTATATCATGAGCACCCCACATATTGAGGCGAAGGTTGGAGAAATAGCCGAAAATGTTCTGTTACCTGGTGACCCATTACGCGCCAAGTTTGTAGCAGAAAACTTTCTGGATAATCCCCGGCAGTATAACGGGGTGCGCGGCATGCTAGGTTTTACAGGGAGCTACCGCGGCGTGGCGGTATCGGTACAGGGCAGCGGAATGGGGGTTCCTTCGCTCCTCATCTATGCCACAGAGCTCATTACCGTCTTCAAAGCCAAGCGGCTTATGCGGATTGGCTCATGCGGGGCCATCCAACCTCAGGTAGCAGTGAGCGATATTGTATTGGCTATGAGTGCCTCTACCAATTCAGGGGTCAACCGAGATCGCTTTAGGGGGGCTGACTTTGCCGCCTGCCCAGATTTTGGGCTCTTTTATGGGGCAGTACATTACTGTAAAAGCCAGAACATCCCCTTTCATGCTGGCAACATCCTCACCGAAGATGAATTTTATGATGATGATCCTGATGGATGGAAACATTGGGCTGCCTATGGGGTGTTAGCGCTAGAAATGGAGAGTAATGGCCTCTATACCATTGCTGCGAAGCATGGGGTACAGGCTCTCTCGATACTTACCGTAAGCGATAGCTTGGTAGCCCACAAAGAGCTGTCCCCCAAAGAGCGGGAGCAGGGCTTTGGCACTATGATGAAAATAGCATTGGAGACTATTACGGCTGAGGCCTCCGCATAAGAAGGCACTAGGTTATTAAACTGTTATCTACTACTGTTTTGTATGGTGTATAAATTATTATTTAATAAAAGATTATAATCTAAGGAGTAAAAAATATGAAATATAGAAGACTAGGAAAATCAGGTCTGCAAGTAAGCGAGCTTTCCTTTGGCTCATGGGCTACCTTTGGAGAGCGAATTGGATTAGATGGAGCCAAGGAGCTCATGCACTTAGCCTACGATGAGGGGGTTAATTTCTTTGATAATGCTGAGGGCTATGCTAGAGGACAATCCGAGATCATCATGGGTCAAGTATTGGCCGATGCCCAATGGCGTCGGGACAGTTTCTTGATCTCCAGCAAGGTATATTTTGGCTCTACCCATACCTCCAAACCCAACCAGGTTGGATTGAGCCGCAAGCATGTGGTAGAGGCTTGCCATCAGGCGCTGCAGCGATTGCAGGTAGAGTATTTGGATCTCTACTTTTGTCATCGACCAGATAATACTACCCCCATAGAGGAGACGGTGCGTGCCATGAGCGATCTTATTCGACAGGGCAAGGTGCTCTATTGGGGCACCTCAGAATGGTCGGCGGGGCAGATAATGGAGGCCTACAGTCTGGCACGACAGTACCAGCTAGTACCTCCCACCATGGAACAACCGCAGTATAATCTCTTTTGGCGCGATCGGGTAGAGCGCGAATATCACGAGCTTTATGAGAGTATCGGATTGGGCACCACTATATGGTCGCCTTTGGCTAGCGGGGTGTTGACCGGTAAATATAGTGGAAAACAGATACCGTCCGACTCTCGTTTAGGCAGCAAGGAATATAAATGGCTTAAAGATCTTATCTTGAATCAGCAGGCTGATAAGATCGACAAGGCCGATGAAATTGCCACCTTTGCCAAAAGGGAGGGCCTGGATAAGATACAGTTGGCTATTGGCTGGTGCCTCAAAAATCCTCGGGTAAGTACTGTTATCTTAGGAGCTACCAAAAAAGAGCAATTAGCGCACAATCTTAAGAGCAGTGCTATGCTCCCCAAACTCACCGAAGAGGTGATGCAGGGCATAGAGGAGATAATGCAAAATAACCCCCAATATTCTCCAATGTAAAACTAGTGGCCAGGCACTACATACTGCTAAGGGAGCCAACCGAGATCAGCGTGCGAGTCACTGCAATTCCCGCCTCAGCCATAGCCTTTCTCAGTGTGGGGACTGAGATATGGATGTCATGCTCTTCAGCTAGTATCTCCTTTGCATAGGCAGGACTGTAGCCCTCCAATTCCTCTTTAATGAAGGAGATAGCGTTCTCCATCGCCTCCGGGGGATCTTTCAAGGGCCCGGACGACCTCGAGCGCGATGCACTAGCGCCAGCGCCACCTCGCCCCCCTCTTTCCAGCGCATAAAGAGCCTCCTCATATGCCTAAGGGTTACCCCAGAGCGCTCTGCCTCATCTTTCGCTGAGGTCGTTCCTGTGGCAAGCCGGATACCGGCTGGCATATATCGTACCTCTTTGGTACTCATAGTACATGTCATTGCTGTCATAATCCTCCAGTGTACCTGGAGGAGCAGTGACATTTTCAACTTTCTTTTACACAAATTTTTTAAAAACTTGACAAGCTACTGTTATATCTGGTACTCTATGTAAAATAGCTAAAGTTCGCATAGGACTTAGATATCTATCATATTGGTCTGAGGGTTTTGCGTTTAATCGTAAGCCCTCGGCCTTTTTTAATTACCTATTCCATATCTAATTGGTCATTCTATATTCAATAGCCACCATGTTTTTCATGGCCCTTTTTACTGTAAGCAGAGGCGCAGTTTTCCGTGGCATTTCTTGCTGGAGAGGTGGGGGTCAGGATGTCTCTTTATTTTCCTAGTTTCTTTTACAATTCTGTTGACAATAGGTAGTTCTTAACTATAATTGACACTATGAAAAAGTTAATATTAAGCAAAAAAAAGGAGAAATTTATTATGCTTAGAAATAAAATTTTTAAGGTGCGCCGCGGCGCGCTAGTGGCTACTTTTGTAGCCTTGGCAGCAGTTTTGGTAGCCTGTCCGGCTACCCCTGGTGCAAGTGGTGCAAACCCTCGCTATCTTTGCGAAAACGGCACCCCGGTTGAGGGAACCACTGATACGGCTGGGCAAACCCGCTGTATGAGCTGTGATCCGCTCTATAGACTGGATGGCACCACTGATGTAGTTGGTACCAGCTGTGGGCAAGTAGCGGTAGGAGAGGCCACCCGCATAGGCATGGTAACCGAATTTGGCGTGGGCGAAATCAATCCATACGACCTCGCTGTCATCGATAACACCCTCTATATGGCGGGATTAGAAACTGATTTCCTGTATACCCTCAACATTGATCCCGATGATAGTACCCCCGATGGTATGGCAATTCAGGTGGGCAGTGTAGAAGACTTTGGCGTGGGTGAAGAAGGCCCAACCGGCCTGGCCGCCATCAGTAACACCCTCTATATGGTGGGACTTAATAATGATGTCCTGTATACCGTCAACATTGATCCCGATGATAGTACCCCCGATGGTATGGCAATTCAGGTGGGCCGCACGCCTGCCGGCTTTAACGTGGGGGAAACACTACCAACCGGCCTAGCCGCCATCAGTAACACCCTCTATATGGTGGGACATGCAAAAAATGCACTCTATACCCTCAACATTGATCCCGCTGATGGGACTGCCGACGATGGTAGGGCAATGCAGGTAGGAGTTCTGTCTGCCGGCTTTGGCGTGGGCGAAGATCAAGTAAACGGCCTGGGCGCCATCGGCACCACCCTCTATATGGTAGGACAGCGCAACGATGTCCTCTATACCCTAGACACTGGTACCGGTATGGCAATCCAGGTGGGCATGGCCAACCAATTTGGCGTGAGCGAAGGCATTCCAAGAGGCCTCGCCGCCATCGGCAATGCCTTATATATGGTGGTGGGAGGGAGCAATGGTGCTCTCTTTGCGCTCCGCTATCAATAGTAGATAGTCGCAAAAGGGCCAGAGGCAGAGAAGCGCGGTTCCAATAGGATAGGGAAGGGTTTAACCCTTCCCTATTTTTTTGTGTAGAAATTGCCGAAGTAGCGGCCAGTTCTCTCTTTAATTTCCTTTTACTGTAGGCAGAGGCGCAATTCTCTGGTATTCCTTTTGAAGGAGGAGTGGGTATATCTCCCTTTATTCTTCTTAGAAATTCCCCATTTTCACTTGCCATTAATATATCCAATAGGGTATACTTATACCTATGGTAATGCACCAGTTGGCTATATTGCGCTATGCGGAGGGAAGCTATGCTCCTCTCCCTAGCTATAGTTCATTAGGTGCCTACCAAATAAATAAAAACAAGGAGGATTATAGTAATGATATTACATAATCCAATTTCTTTCCTTTTAGGAGAGAAAGAGACAGCAAGCGCTCTTAAGACTTGCCAGAGAGAGAGAGAGAGAGAGAGAGTAAGCTCTCTTAAGACTTGCCAGAGAGAGAACCACGTCTCCCCGCATTCCCCGCTTAAGGGGAGGGTACTGTGGGGCACCCTGGGGGTCGCCTTAATGGTATTGGTGGCCCTGGTAGTACTGGTAGCCTGTCCGGCTGCGAATAATGCAGGGGGTGGATCCCAATATAGATATACCTGTGCCAACGGCACCGGCGCCGATGCCACCTTTGATGCCTCAGCTGATGGTCTAAGCCGCTGTGTAAGCTGTAATGGGGGCTATACCCTGTTAAATGAGGTCTGCCTCACGGCCTATGACTATGTCTGCCTTAACGGCACCCCCTCATCTCTTGATGCCACTGTAGATGGTCTAACCCGCTGTGCTAGCTGCAATCTGCTCTATAGACTGGATGGCGCCACTGATGTAGTTGGCACAAGCTGTGGGCAGGTAGCGGTAGGAGAGGCCACCCGCATAGGCAGGGCCATGCAATTTGGGGTGGGCGAAGGCGAGCCATTTGATCTAGCCGCCATTGGTAGCACCCTCTATATGGTGGGATTAGAAACTGATGCCCTCCATACCCTAGACACTGCTACCGGTGAAGCAACCCAGGTGGGAAGTGCAGATCAATTTGGCCTGAGCGCAAGCGCCTCAACCGGCCTGGCCGCCATTGGTAACACCCTCTATATGGTGGAGGCGGTCAATGATGCCCTCTATACCCTAAGCACTACTACCGGTGTGGCCACCAGGGAAAGCGATGCCAGTGTAGACCAATTTGGCGTGGGCGAAAGCACCCCAACCGGCTTGGCCGCCATTAGTGGCACCCTCTATATGGTGGGACGAGGCAATCGTATCCTGTATACCCTCAACATTGACTCCGCTGATACCACCCCTGATGGAATGGCAATCCGGGTGGGAAGTACGGCCGCCGGCTTTGGCGGGAGCGAAAACCAACCAAGCGGTCTAGCCGCCATCGGCAACACCCTCTATATAACGGGAGGCAGTGCTTTTTTCTATACCCTAGACACTACTACTGGTATGGCAGCTCAGGTAGGCAGTGTGGCCGCCGGCTTTGGCGTGGGCGAATCCTCCCCAGGCGGCCTGGCCGCCATCGACAGCACCCTCTATATGGTGGGACAGGGTAATGATAATGAGGCCCTCTATGCGCTCCGCTATCAATAGTAGCTAGTCGGTAGCTCAAGAGGTAGAGAAATGCGGTTGAAGAGTAGGGAGCATTAAAATCGCTCTCTGCTGAAATGAAATAGAGTAGGGAGGGCTCAACCCCCTCCCTATTTTTGTGTAGCTCCTATTCAAAAGACCGCGTAGAGAGCTTCTGGAACGAAAATAGTGTTGGGGGTGTTTGAAACCCTCCCTGCGTTGTTTTGTTTGTACATAAAAAAATTTCGGGAGCCGCGCGGCACGCGGAAGGCACCATTTTCACCAGTGGCAACGGCCAAAGCTGGAGCAGCTACAGCACTTCGCAACGCCTCCGGGACATCACCTACGGCAACGGTATCTTCGTAGCGGTGGGCCGTAACGGCGCCATGCTTACTGCTCCATAAGCTAATTAGTATAAGATAAGTCGCCTGAGTTAGGCAGATGGGGCGCGTAGCGGCTTAGCCTTAGGTTGTGGATAGTGTAATGGATAAAAGGGCGACCTCACCAATCCATAACTCAGGAATAATAGGCTTAGAAATAATAGCTCAGGAATAATAGCTCAGAAAATAGAGAAAATATTAAAGTTTATTAAGGCAACACCCCACTTTTCTCTCTATTATAAGTATGGTTAATAAATATATATGGAACGACCAGGCACCGAACGGCTTGTCCATTTCAGCTGTGGATGGTAGCCTAGAGACATGATAGAGAGAGCCGAGCGCCAAGATATTGAGAAACTAGTCGCCACCCTGGTAGAGCAGGCAACTGCCAAAGCGTTGGTAGAGCAACCCTCTCCGGGAGAGAGTGATATTGTCGCGCTTAATCAGCAGAAGCGGCTGGAACTTCTTGATCGGGTTATCCGTCTAGAGGAGCAGAGTATTCGTCTAGAGAAGCAGACTATTCGCCTAGAGGAGGGGCAGAGGCATCTTCAAGAGGGGCAAAAACAGCTTCAAGAGGGTCAGAAGGCCCTCATCCAGGAGATGAATAGGCGCTTTACAGAGGTGCAAGAGGGACAGAAGGCCCTCATCCAGGAGATGAACCGGCGTTTTACAGAGATGCGCGAGGATAGCGATAAGCGCTTTACAGAGATGCAAAAGACTACCGATAGGCGCTTTACAGAGATGCGCGAGGGACAAAAGAGCCTCATCCAGGAGATGAATAGACGCTTCACAGATATGCAAAAGACTACCGATAAGCGCTTTACAGAGATGCACGAGGGACAAAAGAGCCTCATCCAGGAGATGAATAGACGCTTTCAATTTGTACAATGGCTTATTGTGGCAGTGGGTGGCTTTCTAGGCTTGGTTATGACTCTCTGGGGGTTTTTTAGCTGAGCGAGGGCTCGCCATACGGTCTAGCCGCCATCGGTGATACCCTCTATATGACAGGAAATAGCTTTCAGTTCCTTTATGCGCTCCGCTATCAATAGAGTTGCTAGCCAAAAGGGCAAAAGGCCAGTCGATCGCGGTTGAGAATAGGGAAGGGTTTCAACCCTTCCCTATGCCTTTAAGCTCCGCTATCAATATTCAATATGCAACCTGCCAGTGATGACGGGTCCATGATATTATTATCCCCTGGATAGTGGTTAGTATAGCAGCCTTGCTAATTCAGATCTATGTGCTTGCCATTAGTGGCAAAAATTACCCATTCGCAGACGGTGGTAACATGATCGCCTAAGAGTTCCATGAGCCGCGACAGCTCCAAAAGCCGCTGTCCATTCTTGATATGCTCCGGGTCATTCTTCATACTACGAATAATCTCCCGGCGCAGCCCCTGATGCATCTCATCTAGGGTATCATCTTGGGAGGCCACGGCGCGCGCCTCCTCCACATCCATGCTCCAGAAGGTGGCCATAGCATTCTGTAACATGTTGATACCATGCTCTCCCATAGAGATAAGACGGGGTATATATTCAGCAAAATTCTCTGGTACCTCTTTTTTGGCATAGCGGGCCACATAGCGACCGATGTCACCAATCCGCTCTAGATCGGCAGTGATCTTGGTAATAGCCACAATGCGGCGTAGATCACCCGCCACCGGTTGCTCAGTGGCAATAAGCTGAAAGCAGCCATCATCAATAGACATCTCAAAGGCATCAATTTTTTTATCATCCTGTATTAGCTGCTCGGCCCTCTCTGAATTATAGTTATTAAGCAACTTGCAGGCCCCCTTAAGCAGAAGGCATACCTCTTTGGTCATTTCCTTTAAGATAGCATCGGTTTTTGCCACCCGATCATCAAAATGTTTTCGTAGATCCATCATCTCTCAATATCTCTCTCTAACCAAACCGACCTGAAATATAGGCCTCAGTCTCTTTATTTTGGGGGTTGAGAAACATCTTGCGGGTATCACTATACTCTACTATTTTACCAGCCTGCTGGCTATTTACGGTGAGGAAGGCGGTTTTATCCGATATACGCCCCGCCTGTTGCATGTTGTGGGTAACAATGATTATGGTATAGTTCTTTTTAAGTTCGTCAATCAATTCCTCAATGTGCGCCGTGGACACCGGATCCAACGAAGAGGCCGGCTCATCCATAAGAATTATTTCAGGGTTGATAGCAATAGAGCGAGCAATGCAGAGCCGCTGCTGTTGCCCCCCCGAAAGGCGAAAAGCATTCTGATGCAATTTATCTTTTACCTCATCCCAGAGCGCAGTGCGCTGCAAACAGCGCTCTACTAACTCATCATAGTTAACCTCTAGGCCGTTGATCTGTGCCGGCCATTTTATATTATTGTAGATGCTTTTGGGAAAGGGATTGGGCTTTTGAAAGACCATACCAATGCGCCTGCGTATCTCTACCGGATCTACGCGGGGATCATAGATATTGCGCCCCTCAAAATATACTTCGCCCTCTACCGCGCAGGAGGGTATCATGTCATTCATACGATTAATGGTGCGCAACAGGGTACTCTTTCCACAGCCGGAAGGGCCAATAATTGCTGTTACACTATGCTTACGAAAGGCAATACTGATATTGTCAATGGCCTTAAAGGTATCAAAGTAGACCGAAACCGCATTTAATGTTATCGCTGCCTCTTTGGTAGAGACCGTCCCATTCGCGACGCTTCGATTGTTTCTCTTCTTTTGCTCAGGCATTATGCTTTTCTCTATCCTCTAAGGTATCTCTTCAATAGTATCTTACAACAGCAATCTACGCTTTTTAGAATAATGGTTTCTTAATATAATAGCAAATGCATTCATCGAAAGTAGCAATAGCAGTAGTACTACTATGGCTGCCGCTGCCAGCCTCCGAAACTCATCCTCGGGGCGGGCACTCCATTGGTAGATCTGAATGGGCAGAGTGGTAAATTTAGAGAACACCCCCTTAGGATCTATCGCTACAAAGGTAGAGGCACCCACCACCACTAGGGGTGCGGTTTCGCCCACCGCCCTGGAGAGAGCCAGTATGGCGCCAGTAATTATGCGGTCAATAGCGTTAGGCAGTACATGATACCAGATGGTCTGCCATTTGGTGGCTCCTACTCCATAGCTAGAATCGCGTAGCGTCTGAGGCGCAGCGCGCAGCGCCTCCTGTGCGCTAATAATGATAATGGGAAGGATAAGCAGTCCCAACGTGGCACCAGCAGAGATTATGGTTCTCCCGTTAGCGGTGTAGTCGGCGGTGGCCTGAAACAACTGGCCGCTAGTAAGAGGTCCTAAAAGACGAACAAAGACCACTAATCCCAAAAGTCCATAGATAATTGAGGGAATACCTGCTAGATTATAGATGTTCGTCTGCATAATACGATTAAGTAGGGTGGGACGGGCATACTCCTCCAGATAGATGGCAGTGGCCACTCCCACCGGAAATGCCAACAAGATACTGATCAACATCACCCATAGTGACCCCAGCAATGCCGCACGTATCCCCGCTATCTCTACCTCCGCAGATTGAGGCGCCAAGAGTATTCTAGGATGAAGCCAAAAGCGGAACTCTAAACGAGTAGGATCCTGAGGATTGATAGTTACCCCGTACTCATTCATAATATGCTGCCGCCTTCCTATGGATTGCAAAAGTGACCAGCTATGAATAATCTTTGGTTTAGTTACCTCTTCAATAATGATGGTAGTCAGCTCCTCATTACTGCGCTGGGATAGCGGTTGTTCACGTTCCAATCTGCGGAGAACCCCCGGTAAAAGATGCTCCTCAATAATTTCAATTTTGCGCCCCCGAGAAATATCCGCCACCGATTGCACATTGGGATCCATCGCTGTCAGCGGCACAGTATCTTCTACAATAACCAAGCCAAAGCTATTATTGATAATGGTAAGTAGCAAAATTAGCAGCGCACTAGTGGCCAGCACAGTAGAGAAGAGCATAGTTGCCACCCATAACCGATTGGTGTGATTACTTCTAAAAAATCGATGTATTAAGAATTGCATATTTTTATTCGTTGTAGCTTTCTCGAAAATGGCTTACCACTCTACGACTAATGAGATTAAGTATGAAAGTAGCCAGAAAGAGCACCAGCGCCAACGCAAATATACTGTTATAGTCGGGGGTGTTGTAGGCTATATCTCCCCCGCTAATTCTTACTATATATCCGGTAATGGTTTCGGCTCCTTTAAGGGGATTAAAGGTAAAATTAGGCCCCGCCCCCGCCGCCAGCGCTACTATCATAGTTTCGCCAATGGCTCGCGAGAGCGCCAGTATAAAGCCAGCAACAATACCGGAGAGCGCCGCCGGCACTACCACCTGCAGCGAGGTCTGCAGTTTGTTGGCGCCCAGTCCATAGGCCGCCTCTCTCAGTGAGTTAGGGATAGCACTGAGCGCATCCTCAATAAGCGAAATAATCAGTGGAAGAATAAGAATGCCAATGGCTAAACCGGCCGAAGCAGTGTTATAGGGCTGTACTGCATGTTCTTCAAATATGCCAAAGAGTATTCTCAGCAGAGGAGTAATAAAGGCAATAGCAAAATAGCCATAGACCACAGTTGGAATACCGGCCAAGATCTCCAAAGTTGGTTTAAGGATAGCGCGAGCACGCTCACTAGCATACTCGGAGAGATATATGGCTACGCAGAGACCAACTGGCATAGCGGTAAGCACTGCTATCAGACTAGTCATCACTGTGGCATTCAGAAGTGGCACAATACCAAATCTGCCAATCAGCGGTTGCCACACGGTATCCAGGAAAAAGCTACGCAGCGTAACCTCCGCATTACCGAAGAAAAGAATAGATTGACTAAGTAGAATAGCAACTATTCCTATGGTGATTAACAGGGAGATACCGGCCGCCACTCGAATGGCAAAATGAATAACCCTCTCTCGGGAGCGCACCACCGGCAACCTATACCAGTGGGGACTCAGTACCCGGCTCTTTCTGAACATATTTTTTCCTTATTGCGCCACAATTAGCAGCCTATTATACCGGCTACGCAATTACACCATTATAGCAAAATGTGCGCCGCGTCGTACATGACAAGTTCTCTCTTCCTATGTAGGATTAGTAGAGACCCTCCATGGTCCTCAGCCAGAGATCCTGCTGCTGCTGGATAACCGCACCGCTCACCGAGAAGTAGCCCACATTGATGGCCTCGTCACTGGCATTAAGGAGCGCGTATGCCAAAAAGGCCGATACCTGTGGTCGGTTGGCCATTATCTCAGCATCTGAGTACATAAAGAGCGGACGAGCTAGAGGATAACTATTGTTATCTACATTTTCACCATTGGCCTCTATGCCCTCAACAGCCAGGACTTTAAGGGCATCGGTGTTATTAGCATAGTAGGCATATCCAAAGAAACCCACAGCATATCTATCACCCCCTATTCCCTGTACCAATATATTGTCATCTTCAGAAAATTGCACATTGGTAGCGTTCAACACGGGGGCCGGATCGTCATCGAAGATCTCCTCTATAAAGTAATCAAAGGTACCACTGTCGGTACCCGGTATAAAGCGCTGAATATCTTCATTTGGCCACTCAGAGCGTACATCACTCCACTTCCCGGCGGTAAAAATTGCTGCCAGCTCCCCAATGGTTGTCTCACTAATCCAGCTATTATTGGGATTGACCACCACCAACAATGCGTCGGTTGCAATATGAAACTCTAGCGGTTCCCGCCCTATCTGACGGCACTGCCCGCGCTCTTGCTCCTTAATGGGACGGCTAGCGTTAGAGATATCCGATTCTCCCGCAACACAGAAGCGCTCAAAACCACCACCACTTCCAATACTGTCAATGGTGATATTGTCAACATAGCCCTCTCTCTTAAAGCGATCAGCTAAGGCCTCTGCCAGAGGAAAGACGGTAGAGCTACCGGCCAAGGTAATAGAGCCTATTACCTCCTCTGGAAATACATCCACAAAACCTTCGGCATCTTCCTGGAGCCATTCAAAACCAGTTATTGCCTGATCTCGAGTACAACTCAGAAACAGAGCGGCCATGATCATCGAAAGCACACCGCCTATAAGAATTATTTTTATCTTATTCATGCCCCTTTAATAATGGATTATTGCAATTCAGACAACCATCTAGCGCAATAAATTGAAAAAGGGGGATTATATACAATTTTACCCATCATTTTATTTTCGATCTGCCAATTTTTCCATAACCGCTTGGCCTATATTTTCTGGCGGGTCGTCTATCGGATCAATATATAATTCTAGCGTTTGGCCCGCGTTGGTTCTCTCCCCAACTCGCTGGCGCGCAAATTGAACATACTCCTTTTTTATTTCATAACCGATGTAACGTCTACCTGTTTCCAGTGCCGCAATGGCTGTTGTACCGCTACCAATAAAAGGGTCGAGTATAACGTCATCTGCATAAGAGTATAGCTGTATTAATCGCTTTGGCAACTCTACCGGGAATGGTGCTGCATGCTTCAGTCGCTTTGCACTCTCGGTATTCATGCGCCATATACTTTTTGTGCATTCCATAAAATCGTCGCGACCTATGGTGTCTTGTCTGATAGGATGTCGCTTAAAGGTAGTTTTGCAAAATACCAGGATATATTCATGTACATCCCGCAATGTTGGATTACTTGCCGATTTCCAACTACCCCAAGCGCATGATTGCCCGGCACTGGCACCTTTATCCCATATAATTTCGCCCCGCATAAAATATCCCAAGTCCTTGGCAATTTCCAGCACGTAGAGATGGAGCGGTATGTATGGCGTGCGCCCTACATTTGCGATGTTAATACAAGCGCGACCGCCCTCTACCAATACGCGATATGTTTCACTCATTACCTTGTACAGCAATTCTCTATATTCTTGGAGTGATAAATCGTCCTCGTAGTCCTTCCCTACATTATATGGCGGTGATGTTATCATTAAGTGAATTGAATTGTCTGGTAGATGCTTCATGTTTCTGCTATCATGCTGATATATTCTGTTTGTTTCCGGTGGCTCATTCTCTCTGTATTCCACCTGGTCTTTTGGCTTGGCTGGCTTAACAATTTTGCTATAGAGCTTGCGCTTATAAAAAGGGCTTGCATCATGCCCCTCGCGATGTGTTGTGCCGAATGATGTCGTTATAGTGCGTCCCATAAATCCACCCATCGCAAATATAATGCACGTTCTGTTAATAGCGACCTGTCGCGGTTCCATCTTATCGGTATCCGATGCGTATCGTCATGTTCAGAAAGTGCGCCAAGTACCTCCTTTGATAAGGGAACACCTCTAAAGTTTGTGCCACGCTTGGGCATCTTGCAATACCACTCAACACCCTTATCATACAGTAATTGCCGTTGCATCTCTTTTCTAATTATGTGAAAGGCGCCATCTCCGCCCCATACGATGTTGACATATACTAAATCACTTTGCGGATTATATTTGAGCAAAAAATCCGGCAATTTGTCCCAATCTGTAGTCCATGATACCTTTACCCCATCGTAACTATTGCTTTTTTGATATGTTTTTGTCTTAATAGATACGGGATTATCACATAGCATTACATCTAATTCATGCGAAGTAGTAAGAGGGAACTCCACGCGGTCTTTTCCGTAGGCATACATGAATAGCGCAATAACAACGCGCTCTCTGGTGTTGCCTGCTTCCCTGCCAACTTTTTTGCCCCGTTTTGTTTCCAGCTCCGCCATATTGAAAAGTTTCGGTAATACTTTCTCTATTTTTTCGCGATATGGATGGTTAATAAGTTTATCCCACATATAAGGTAAAATTATTATTCAACATTTGTGGATTATACCACCGGTGAGTAAAAAGAACCCGCTCAATTATTATGAATAATTGAGTAAAGATAAGAAGTGTTATAGGCGCTCCCGATAACATAGCTACTTATATCATAGCACATAAATGCTAATGTATACACTTTCGAGATTGGCGGATGGCCTATAGGATAGTCGTACAGACCCCTATCTCCCACCACCACAGAGAGAGATAATTGAGTGGGGATAGTATTACCTGCTAGAGCCAGTAGCTATCCCTAATTTCCAAAAATTAGCCAATTCTTAGTTGTATACACAACTGCGTATATGGTATACTACCGTGACGGGTAAGGTTTCTCTTTATGTAGAGGAATTAATATTGTCTTTCAAAATCAATAAATTTTCTCCTTACCCGTCACTTTTTTATAGATAACGGTATATCCTTGTAACATGATACCACTACTGATTATCGGTGGTGGAATGCAGGGCATTATCTTTGCTCTGGCATTTTCACGGCGGTTGGGCTCTGAGTATGTGCGGGTGTTAGATCCTCATACCGAGCCGCGTGCGGTCTGGAGACATAACAGTCACGCCTGCGCTATGCATTATCTCCGCTCGCCGGGAGCACATAATATTGAGAGCGACCCACTAGCGCTCTTTGCCTTTGCCCGTCAGAAGCGGGGGGGCTTTCCCTTTCGGGCCCTCTATCGCCGCCCATCGCTGGCGCTGTTTGAGGCGCACTGCCAACAGGTTATTGAGCAACACACATTGGAAGCTCTCTATCTACAGGGAAGGGCTACTAAAATTATTTTTGGCAAACATCATGTTGAGGTTGAGAGTAGCAATGGAACACTTCAGGCCCGTCGGGTACTCTTAGCGCTAGGAAAATCTGCCTATCTACATATTCCCGAATGGTGCCGCCAAGAACAAGAATGGGAGCAATCTACAGCTACTATACACCATATATATGATCTGGATTTTCGGCGAGAGTGGGCCGAGCAGGCGCAGCAGCCGATTATTATTGGTGGGGGATTAAGCGCTGCCCAACTGCTGCTTCATTTAGGCTACTGCCGTCCCTCGGGAGGACAACCGCCAATTATGGTGGCCCGCCATTCCCTGCGTAGCGCCCATTTTGATAGCGACCCCTGCTATCTTGGCCCTAAATGTCTTAGTACTTTTCTCAAGGAGCGTAATTATGCTACGCGGCGTCAATTTATTATGCATAGCCGTAACCGAGGTAGTCTGCCCCCAGATACACTCCAAAAACTAAAGCAGGCATTGAAGGAGGGACACTGTCGTCAGATAGAGGGTGAACCGCAGGCTATTGGCAAAGCGGCACAGAAAGCTACCTTAAACAGAATGGTCACACTACAACTCTCCAATGGAGAACAACTTTTCAGTGATTGCCTGCTCTTAGCTACCGGTTTTGAAGAGATGATGCCACAAGAACCGCTTATTGTAGAGACGGCACGGCGCTATGGGTTAGCGCGAGATAGCCACGGCACCCCTTTAGTTGACTGGGCTTTGCGATGGCACCCGCGCCTGCTACTCAGTGGCGATCCGGCTATGCTGGAGTTGGGACCGGCAGCGCCCAATATCATTGGTGCTCACTTGGCGCTGCGACGTCTTCTTCCATTCCTTACCGAGCAAAAAAATGATGGTCGCTCCCGCCTCACTGCGCCGTGGCGACCGGTTGCGCCTCTTGCAACAGGTGCGTAAAGTGCTGCTCATCAATAATGGTGGTACCATAGCGCTGCGCCTGCTGCAATTTAGAGGATTGGGTGGAGCTATTGTTGGTAACCAAGTAGGTCAGGTTTTTTGTCACATTTTTCAGTATGCTACCACCGCATTTAAGTACCATTTGCTCGGCCTGGTGGCGCGGCATACTTAGTGCGCCGGTAAAGCAGAAGCTGTTACCACTTAATGAGCTTTGCTGGGGGAGCTCTAGCTCTATCTCTGAGGCCACTAAAATCTCCTCCATCTCAGCTAGCCGCTCTTGTAGGCCCCCTAGTATCTGTGCCGCAAATTTCTCTCCTATTCCCTCTATAGTGGTAAGCCGCGCAATAGAGGCGTTGGCAATGGCCGATAGGCTACGCAGACCATCCCCTACTACCTTGTGCATGGTAATTTCTCCTACACCATCAATATCGCAGGCTGCCACAAAGCGAGGAAGTGATAATCGGCGCACCGCCCGGAGATTATTAAGGGCATTCTCTGCACTGCGTTGACCCTGCCGCTCCAACTGCGCAATATGCTCGGCCCTGAGACGGTAGAGGTCGGCAGCACCACTAATATGCCCGGCTCGAAAAAGCTGCTCAATTAGCACCTCGCCAAACTCTTTAATCTCCAATACCTCTATCCAGCGACGGATGCGGTAGAGAAGTAGCTGAGGACAGCGACGATTGGGACAATAGAGACGCATCTCTTCATTCACCAGCTGACTGTTGCATTCTCGACAGTGGGTGGGAATTTCGATAGAGGCGGTGGCATGGCGGTTATCAATGCAACGCTCAATTTTGGGAATAATCTCTCCCCGCTTACTGATGGCAATAGTAGAGCCAATGCGCAGATTGAGCTCCTGAATAAGACGCGGGTTCACCAAATTGGCGCGCTGCACCGTGGTGCCGGCTAGCTGCACGGGATCGGTAATACCTATAGGAGTATAGAGTCGTCCGCTTTGGCTCCATTCCACCCGGCGTAGGATGGTTTGCTGCTCTTCGCTACTGAACTTAAAGGCAATCTGTTTTTCGGGGCGCACTCTTTGGGTATCGCTGTGGTCAATAATTATCCCCTTTACAATTAAACCATCAATATCAATATCCAGGTTGTCGCGCTGATCTGCTACCTCATGGTGCCATTCTACTATGGGCCGCCAGTGGGGGAAAGTGCGCCATGGTACCACCTGAAAGCGCTGGGCGGCCAGCCATGCCAACAGATGCGAATTGTCAGGGAAATAATTGGGATGCTGTGCATGGAGCGCATCATAGCAGACGATATGAAGATACTCGCTACCTACCCCATCTAAGCGCTTTACAATACCGGCAGCGGTGTTGCGGCAGTTGGCAAACTGTGGATAGTGACGCGCATGAACGCTACGCAGCATCATTATTTCACCCCGCACCCCGCCGCTGAAGGTGCTATCAATGACCTGAGGTATCTCCGGCATTCGTTTTACATTGGCGGTAACGTCATCACCGCGTCGTCCATCCCCGCGGGTAAGAGCATAGCGCAATTTTCCCTGCTGATATTGCAGCTCAACACTTACTCCATCCAACTTGTACTGCCCTATCCATTGCTGATGGGCTACTTTGGTGGCCCACTTGGCAAAGTCGGCGCTAGTGCTAGCCTTGTCTTGGCTATTCATAAAGATAATGTGGGAGCGCTTTCTGCGGGCGCGGTCCTCGTCTTTGCCAACCCGATGAAGGAGGTGGTGGTTACTATTCAGTACCTTAAGGCTATCCCAGAGCTGATCAAACTCCGCATCGCTTATCTCGGGGTGACCATTGTAATAGCTCTCCTGGTAGCGCTTAATAAGTGCCGCCAGTTCGCTCTCGGTTTTTTTGGACTTAGATTTGGACTTAGACATGAGTTGGTATGAGTGATAAGCGGGAGACGGGATTTGAACCCGCGACTTCCACCTTGGCAAGGTGGCGCTCTACCCCTGAGCTACTCCCGCGGGGATAACTGTAGTATAACAGATTGGCAGCCCAATGCCAAGGCCTCTGTACAGCCTCTAGCGCCACCGCAAAGGGAAATCAAAGAGACAGCTACCTCTCTCTCCCGAAAATTTTTGCACAACCGGTGCTAGGGAAAGCTTGAAAACCCTCTCTACTCTAGCTTCTTGCTCGGCCTCCCTAGCGGAGAGTTCCTAGATCAATGATAGGAATAGTATCGCCCAGCTTGTTGGTAGATGTTGAGTATCAATAGATCCCTTGGTATGCTATAATCAGCTCTATGCGCTATAGAACTGCTCAATTTAGTAGGGCGGGACGCAAGGTGCACAATCAAGATCGTCTGCTCTATTGGCAAAGCGATAATCATATTCTGTTGGCTATTGCCGATGGGATGGGCGGCGAGGAGGATGGCGCTTCGGCATCTCGAATAGCAGTGGAGAGCGTAGATAGGCTCTCCCAAGGGAGATGGCCTATTGATCTGCCGGCAGCCTTTAAGGAGGCCCAAAAGCAGCTGGTTAATTTTGCGCATCAACACCATATAGCGCGAATGGGGAGTACCCTTACCGCCTGCACTATTGAAGATGGAGCTCTTAGCGTGGCGCATGTGGGCGATACGCGCCTCTATCTGCTAGAAAATAGCACCCTACATCCCCTTACCAAAGATCAGACTGAACTGCAGGCCCAGTTGGATGCCGGCATTTTAAGCGCTGAGGAGGCTGCTAGCTATCCCTCTAATGTGCTTCTCTCGGCCCTTACCAACTTTTCACCATACACCCTCTACCAACTGGAGCGAAAGGTAGTCAAGGGAGATCGGTTGCTTTTAATGTCAGATGGCGCCTATGAACTTATCACCGAAGTGGAGATGACCGCCTGTTTAATGCAAAAATCAGCTCTTGAAGCCGGCGTAGATGAAATACGGCGATTGATAGAATCGCGCAATATACATGATGATTATTCTCTATTGGCCTGCGAATTGTACTAATTCGGGAGCCACTCTTCGGCAAAGAGGGGAAAGCGGCGGGCAAAGCGCTGCACCGCCTGGCGGATAGTCGCAAGATGGGCGCCATCTGAATGGTGCTGGAGAGCCTCCAAAATAAACTGCGCCACTTGTTGCATATCAGCAGGTGCCATACCACGTGTAGTCAGCGCCGCAGTACCAAGCCGTATTCCGGAGCAGACCAGCGGACTCTCACGATCAAAGGGTATGGTATTCTTATTCACGGTGATACCCGCGCTATCCAGCAATTTCTCAGCCTCTCTTCCCCGCAGCTTAAGCGATTGGAGATCAACTAGCATCAAGTGATTATCAGTACCACCGCTTATTATACGCAATCCACCAGCTTGCAATGCTGCGGCTAGTGCCTGCGCATTATCAATAATTCTCTTTTGGTAGCGCTGAAAGGCGGGGCGCAACGCCTCATGCAATGCTAAGGCCTTGGCTGCAATAATATGCATGAGGGGACCGCCCTGTATACCGGGCATGACTGCCGAATCTATAATCTCAGAGTAGCGATAGAGGCGTTGGCTCTTTGCCGCGCGGATGTTAAGGTTATTTTCGTCATTTTTTCCCACCAGTATCATTCCCCCCCGCGGGCCACGGAGCGTCTTATGGGTGGTGGTGGTGGTATAGTGGGCGTAAGGTAGCGGCGAGGGATGGAGATCGGTAGCCACCAGGCCCGCTATATGGGCTATGTCGGCCAGCAGGTGGGCGCCTACCTGGTCGGCAATCTCTCGAAAACGCTGAAAATCAATCTGTCGAGAATAGGCAGAATAGCCGCAGATAATGAGCTTGGGTCTCTCTTGTTGGGCCTGCGCGGCAATTGCCTCATAGTCTAACAATTCATCCTCCCGCCTCACACCATAGAAATTTATAGTATAGTAGCGCCCCGAGATATTAACTGGCGAGCCGTGAGTAAGGTGGCCGCCATGCGCGAGTTCCATACTCAATACCTTATCTCCCGGCTGCAAAAGCGAAAGAAAGACGGCTTGATTGGCCTGACTGCCAGAATGGGGTTGCACATTGGCATGCTCTGCCTTAAAAAGTTGGCAGGCGCGCCCTCGGGCTAACTCCTCCACTTCATCCACAAATTCACATCCCCCATAGTAGCGTTTGCCAGGATAGCCCTCCGCATATTTATTGGTAAGTACGCTGCCCACCACCTGCTGCACTGCGGGCGAGACGAAATTTTCTGAGGCAATGAGTACTAACTTGTCATGTTGTCGTTGCAGTTCGTTGGCTATTGCAGCATACAGTTCTGCATCACCATCGGCTATAAGTGTGGGTAGAGAATTCAGTTCGTGACTATTCATGGAGTAACCCCTATCAGACGCACCGGGTATAAAGAGACCTCTTGGTTGTCAAGTGTCGATAGATATTCAAATTGATGAGAAAAGAAGGTAGCAAAGCCGACTTGACCCGGCGCTACCCGACCCTGCGCCAAATGTGGAATAGGTTGCCAACCATAGTTCATGGTGAAGCGAAAAGGGTCTAAATTGCCAAAATAGAATTCCTGCAATGCTGACTGCAGCTCTCGCTCGGTGAATTGCGGCTGATCCTCCTCGCCATCAGAATTGGAGGTAAAATAGCGCATTACGGTGGGCGGTACCCCAAAGAGCCCGTCTCCCATGGCAATATCTAGCGAGACCCATCCAGTTTTGGGCAGATAGAATTCAATCCAATAATGGGGCACTATGTGCCAATGTTCGCGGATGGTCAACGAATGATGGATATCGGTGGTCTCTGAGTAACCCTCCTGAGGAAGTAGGATATAGCCCGCTACTGGGCGAGAAGGTATGCCTCGGATCCGCAATAGAGCACTGCCAATAATGGCATAATGATAAGAGTGGGCTACCGATTGTTGGGGGAGCGTGGCAATAATTTCAGAGAGCCGCTGTTGTAGCTCGGCACTATTATTCATCTGATTAATCTCATTAACAATCTGATCCCACTGGGCAGCATCCAGAGTAGGGAATGAGGGGCTAGATACCGCAGTCGGTGCGTCAGCTGCCACTACGCGGGTAAGCGGTTCCAACCGCGCCAGCAGGAGTTCATAGATACGTCTCGCTGTCGCTAGGGGATGCCCCTCTTGGCGCAGAGTGCCAGCTATCTCGCGCAGCGCCGGGTCATTGGCCGGAATAAGCGGCGAAGCAGTCAGATAGGGCGCCAAAAAATCGCTCTTCTCATAGCGAAAGGGAATGCGACTTTGCTGTAATTCGCTCTCAATCTGGTAGCGTTGTAGTAGAAGCGCCTGCTCCAATGTGTAGGGTGTATCGGCAACACCTACCCACATCCCCTCAATATGCTCTGCTATACGATAGTCGGCTTCATAGGTGCGGTAGAGGTTCTGTATTACATGTTGGTGGGCATTCTGGGGTGGAAGAGGTAACCATAGATAGAGCCCTCCGCTCTCTATGCTGTCAATCCAGGCTCCATAGTGGATAGCAATGGTAAGTGGGTGGCTGTAGTGGCGAGCGCCTCCCCGCCAATCCAACGGGATCTGGTAGCTGTTGCTCTCCCCCCATTCGGTTGTCACCACTAGGGTCCCCTCAACAATACCGCTGGGAACTCTGAATAAAATTGCTCTTTGGGACCAGTCTTCATAATTTTCCTCTGGCACAGCTACTATTCCTTGATCTCCTTTAGCATTTTGCCAACGAAAATGTATCTGGCTGGAGGCTTGGCGAGTACCAAAGCGCTCTCCCTCAATGCGCACTAGATCTCCTATTGAGAGCTGTTGGGGACTATGACGATGGATGCGGGGTCGCCGGTCTAACTGACTAGCCACTGTATTGATCGGGGTTTGGGTAGCATTAATAAGCAACACCCCGTTGCTTACCCCTCGGTTATTTTCTACCCGGAGCATTCCCGAAGGGATGTTGCTGGGAAGTTGTATTACGATATTTCTATCATTCCATTCCTGATAGTAGGAGTGTGTAATCTCCTCGTCGCCAATGCGTATTACAGCGCCGTTTCGTTGCTGGCCAAGATAGCGTCCTACAATCTCGATAGTGTTCCCGGGGTGCGCCATCTCCGGGTTGATATACTCTATTATGGGGGCACGGTTAGCAAGCAGAATGAGCAGTAAGAGCAGGAGCGGGGGAAGTACATATCTGCTGCGCCGTAGGTAGCGCTGGAAGGAAGAGGCCATGATGCTATTGTATGGTAGATGGAGAGCTAGCAACTACCGACTCCCGTCTCCATAGGGTTCCCTCGCTGCTATCTTCTAGTATCACATTACGGGCTGCCAACTGATGCCGTATGGCATCAGCGGTACTCCAGTCCTTTTTTTGGCGCGCCTCATTTCGTTTAGCAATGAGTGTCTCAATCTCCGCCTGATCCTCCTCTTGGCTATGAGAGAGCCGCGCCTTCCCTAAGGAGAGACCCAACACCTGATCAAAGTGTAATATCAGGGCCAGCTGCTCGCTAGCGGCGAGTCCCCTGTCCCTACAGATTCCCCACAGTTGCGCCAATAGCTGTGGGGCATTAAGATCATCCACCAGGGCGTCAATACCATTCTGATAGTAGCGGGCAGCCAGGGCGCTCAGCTCTTCGCTCTGCAGCGTCACTGCTGTGCCGCATCGCTGCAAAAGATCTTGTGCATGGTGCTGCAATTTATGGCGCGCCTGTTGCGCGCTATACATTGTCTGGTGGCTCCAATGCAACTGCCGCCGATAGTGCGCCCCCAGACAAAGATAGCGATAATCTAATGGATCAAAACCTATCTTACTGAGATCATCCAGGCTTACGGTGCCGCCCTGCGACTTCGCCATTTTTTCCTGACCCATCAATAAGAATTCACCATGTAGCCAGTAGCGTACCCACGGTCGGCCGATGGCACCCTCCGATTGGGCTATTTCATTGGTATGATGTACCGCAATGTGATCTACACCGCCGCAATGTATATCAAACTGTTCTCCCAACCAGCGCATACTCATTGCGCTACACTCAATATGCCAGCCGGGATAGCCCATTCCCCAAGGAGACTTCCAGCGCATGGCCTGCTTCTCAAATTTTGATTTCGTGAACCATAATACAAAGTCATGCTCTGAGCGTTTGTTGCTATCTATCGCTACCCGAGCCCCGGCCTGTTGCATCTGTAGATTAAGGTGTGCCATAGCGCCATACTGTGGAAAGCGAGCGGTATCAAAATAGACATTGCCACCCTTCCGATAGGCCAACTGGCAATCCAATAGCCGTTGGATAAGATTAATCATATCGGTAATATGGTCAGTGGCTCTACAGACAATGCTAGGTCGTTTAATGTTAAGCGAATCGGCATCGGCAAAAAAGAGATCCATAAAACGCTGGGCAATGGCCCCAACGGTGGTACCCTGCTGGCGAGCGCTGCTCACAATTTTATCCTCGCCATCATCACCCTCCCCGCTCAGATGGCCAATGTCAGTAATATTCATAACATGGCGTAGCTGATACCCTAGCAGGCGCAATGTGCGGCAGAGCAGGTCTTCAAAAATATAGGTGCGTAGATTGCCAATGTGGGCCCGAGCATAGACGGTGGGTCCACAACAATAGAGCAGCACCTCCCCCTCTTGGAGGGTCTTAAGCGGCTCTTTACTGCGTGTGGCGGTATTGTAGAGATGAGGGACCTTAAGTATCATGGATTATATGGCATATGATAGCGCAGCTTGAGCAATTTATCAAGGGCATCAAGAGCATCAAGAGTATTGAGGAGCAACTTCCTTACTTTCGGGACTTTCCAATGGCAACCTTAACCACCTACGGGGTGGGCGGTACAGCCGATCTTCTCCTACGTCCTCGTAATAGCCAAGAAATTGCACGCATTGTACAGGAGGCAAACGCTCTGGCCATCCCCCTTTTTGTCTTAGGGGGAGGGGCCAATATTCTAATCTCAGATCGAGGTATACGCGGTATAGTAATTGATATGGCTATGTTGAACAATTTTCAGATATCAGATGACATATTGGAATGTGGCGCAGGGCTAGCGGTCAGCTCTGCCGCGCAGCGCTGCGCTGAATTGGGTTATGCTGGGCTACATTTTCTCTACAGCATGCCCGGTAGTTTAGGCGGCGCGGTATGGATGAATGCTCGCTGCTATGGACAGGCGGTAGATGGCGCGTTGCAAAACGTCTCAATAGTCAACCGCGCCGGAGAGGAGGGCTACTATTATCCCACCCCAGCCGAATATGGCTATAAGCGCTCACCCTTTCAGCACAATGGCGCAATAATAACCGCCGCCCGCTTCCAGTTGGAGGCGCGTTCTCCTGATAAGATTATAAAGGAGATGCTGACCTATCGCGCCGATCGGGCCAGCAAGGGTCACTTTGCGGCGCCTTCCGCAGGCTCGGTCTTTAAAAACAACCGCCAATGGGGCGCTCCCTCAGGGGTCATTATTGACCAACTGGGCCTACGGGGCCATCAGATAGGTGGAGCGCGCATTTCGGATCAGCACGCCAACATCATCGTCAATAGCGGGGGCGCCGCGGCGCAGGATATTCGACGCCTAATAGAATTTGTGGCACAGCAGGTCTACCAGCACTACGGCTATCAGCTGGAGCGAGAGGTGCTCTATGTAGGAGATTGGGAAGATGCGGCGAATGATGAGTAAAAAAGAGAAGGGGGCATTGATGGCAGATAATGCCTCTTCGCTCTTAGAGAAGCCTATCCATGAGATTGTAGATCTGTGGAGCTCGCTCTCCAAAAATGAGCAGCGTCAGCTCTTTCTAGCTTTGCAACCGCCCAAGAGGGTGCGGTTAATTACCTCTCTCTCTATTGAGGAGCAGGAGCGGCTCTTGCGCTCACTTTCATTGAGTAATATGCAGGCCATTGCAAAACAGATAGCCCCCGATGACCTGGTAAATCTTATTCAGGAGCTGAGCCAGGAGGTGAGAAAATCGCTTTGGAATTCGCTCTCCGCAGAGGCCCAGGAGGAGATGCGCCTACTTTTGCGCTACGATGCCGACGATGCTGCCGGTCTCATGACTTCCCGCTACGTAGCAGTGCGGGCCGATCTTACGGTGGCCCAGGCCCTGAACTACTTGCGTCATGTGGGAAAGGTCGAGACCATCTATTATATCTATGTGGTAGATCGCCTGCGGCGACTGTTGGGGGTGGTCTCGCTCCGTACCCTGGTGCTGGCCAAAGGCCAAGAGCTGCTGAGTACCATTATGGTAACTGAGGTAATTCATACCAAGGAGGATACTGACCAGGAAGAGGTAGCCAAACTATTAGAGAGTTATCATTTGTTGGCATTGCCAGTAGTAGATGAGTTTGAGCGGCTGATGGGTATTGTAACCTTTGACGATGTTATTGGGGTTATCCGTCAGGAGCAGACCGAAGATATGTACAAGATGGGCGCCATGGAAGGGAGTGCTAGTCGCTATACCTATACCTCTATCTGGAAACTGCTGCGTAAGCGGGCCCCCTGGCTAGTATTACTATTGGTAGCGGGCACCATTACTACCAACATTATTGAGAGTTATCAAGGTTTTGTGCTGGGAGCAGCCTTTCTGATATGGTTTATTCCAGTGATTGGCCAAAGCGGTGGCAATGTAGGGACCCAAAGCGCTATGCTCATAATCCGCGGTATAGTCATGGGCGAGTTGCACTTCCGAGATCTGCGGCGCATATTAGTGAAGGAGCTACTGGTGGGTCTGCTTATGGGGCTTACCTTGGGGCTTACCCTCTTTCTGAGAGGGCTACTGCTGCCGCCCGGTATAGAGCTGTTACAGGCTGCTGCGGTGGCTATTGCCTTGGTGATTGTGGTATTGATCTCCTCGGTTATTGGGGCGCTAGCGCCATTGTTTATTCACCGTTTAGGCTTTGATCCCACTCCTATGGCCGGCCCCCTTATGTCTACCGTGATGGATGTTCTGGGCATTGTACTCTATTTTCAGATTGCCCGCTTTATTCTGCAGCTCTAAGAAACCGCCGGGGTAGCTACTAGCTGATAGCAATATAGAGCATCTCTAGCGGTTGATGGTTGGCCTATTTCTATTGATAGCGGACCACAAAAAGGGCATCTTGGGCCTCTCCCACCATATAGAGGGTGTTGCCAATGGCGGCCAGCCCCTCTGGGTTGCGTTCAACCACGCCAAAGGTGTCTGCCAGGCCCACCCGAGAGGCCTTACCATCATCAATGTTTAGAGTATAAAGGACCGCATCTGGCGAGCTTCCCATATAGGCTGATCCCGTCAGATAGAGGGTGCTGCCAATGGCAGCTAGCCCGGTAGGTTGCGTTTCACCCACATCAAATTGGCTTATACTAGTATCGCTCACCCGAGTTGCCGTACCATCATCGGAGGTGCCATCTGCGGCACTAATGTTGAGGGTATAAAGAGCGCCGGTATCGACTCCCACCATATAGAGGGTGTTGCCGATGGCGGCTAGCCCGGCTGGAGCGTCTTCGCCTACGCCAAAATCGGTTACCATACCCATCCGAGTTGCTACTCCGGTGATAGTGTTAAGGCGATGGAGGGCTTCTATACCCCGTCCCACCATGTAGAGAGTGTTGCCTATGGCGGCCAGACCACTTGGAAGGTTTTCGTTCACGCCGAATCGGGTTGCACGGCCCACCTGAATTGCCATACCATCAGGGGTGCTATCAGTAGGATCAATGTTGAGGGTATAGAGAGCTTGAGTCTGAAGTCCCAGCATATAGAGGGTGGTGCCAATGGCGGCCAGATCAGTAGGAGTGTTTTCGTTTACGCCAAAATCGATTGCGTTGCCTATGCGAGTGGCCTCTCCTAGGGCTACCTGCTGACAGCTTCTACCAACTACATCAGTGGTGCCATCAAGTCTATAGAGCAGATTGCAGCTAGCGCAACGGGTTTGCCCAGCCGTATCAGTGGTGCCCTCAACCGGGGTGCCATTTTCGCAGAGATAGCGAGGGTTTGCACCAGGAGTAGCCGGACAGGCTACCAATACTACCAGGGCCACCAATACCACCAAAGCGACCCCTAGGGTGCCTAAGCGCGTCCTCCAATTAAGCATGTTGCATCATATTATTGTAAATTCCTCTATTTTTTTGAAAATTTAAGCATTCTACACATAGTATAGTCAGTTAATCTAGCTTTGGCGAGGAATTAGGGAGATCTCTGAGGAAATTAATATGAATTTCTGGCTTTTCTATTTAATTCAGACTTCATCTGTATTTTCCGGCTTCATCTGTATCAATGCTTGACAGTAAAACATAATTGCACTTTAATGGCATTAATTATTGTATGAGATAACTGTGAAGGTTGTATTAGAGACTAAAGATATTGTAAAGCGTTTTGGGAAGGTGCAGGCTAATCAGCAGGTCTCTATCAAACTCTATGAGCGGGAGATTCTGGGTCTACTAGGCGAGAATGGCGCAGGTAAATCTACCCTCATGAATGTGCTCTACGGGCTCTACCATCCCAATGCCGGGCAGATATATCTCCACGGAAAGGAGGTATTTTTTCATTCTCCCAAGGATGCCATTCGACAGGGATTGGGGATGGTACATCAGCATTTCATGCTGGTAGAGACGCTTACCGTTACTGAAAATATCATCCTAGGCTCAGAGCCCGCTACCGCGGGAGTGATTAAATACCAAGAGGCCCGTGCGCAGATTGCCAATCTCTCTCAGTCCTACGGTCTGCTGGTCGATCCCGATGCCCGGATAGAGAATCTCTCAGTGGGAGAGCAGCAGCGAGTTGAGATACTTAAGGCGCTCTACCGTCAGGCACAGATACTGATACTGGACGAACCAACCGCGGTGCTTACTCCGCAGGAGGTAGAGGGGTTTTTTAAGATTATCCATCAGCTACGCTCACAGGGCATCTCAGTTATCATCATTACCCATAAGTTGGAGGAGGTAAAAAGAATTACCGATCGGGCTTATATAATGCGAAGCGGGAAGGTAGTTGGGGAGGAGAAAACCGATAAGGTTACTAAAGAGCATCTAGCTAATCTTATGGTCGGTCGCGAGATAGTGCTAATGGTACATCGTCAGGCCAAAAAGCGGACTGCCACGTCAGCCTCACCTATTTTTTGCATTGAAGAGCTCCAGGTCCGTGACGATAGAAATCTCCCCGCCATCCGCGGTATCTCCATTGACATCTATCCGGGCGAGATTGTAGGCATAGCGGGGGTGGATGGCAATGGGCAACGAGAATTGGCAGAGACGATTATTGGATTACGTTCCCCTCAGCAGGGTCGTCTGCGCTATAATGACCGTGATATATCCACATTATCCATTAGAAATCGCATTCAACAAAAAATGGGACGGGTACCTGCCGATCGGCAGGGAACCGGATTGGTGCTGCCTATGCTGGTACAAGAAAATATAGCTATTGGAATGCATAACCGCCCTCCCTACTCGAATTTTTTGCGGCTTAACCATGAAAATTTTCAAAAAAAAGCTGTCGAGCTGGTGGGTGCCTTTGACATACGCCCCCCCAATCCGACACTACGCACCGCCCACCTTTCAGGTGGCAATCAACAGAAGGTAATTCTTGCGCGAGAGCTCTCTCGTGAGCCTCAATTTTTGCTGGTCTCACAGCCTACGCGGGGACTAGATGTGGGTGCCATTGAGTATATTCATGAGCGTATACTTCAGATGAGCGAGCGGCAGATCGGCATCCTGCTCATCTCACTAGAGCTAGAGGAGATATTGGCGCTCTCTGATCGTATTCTGGTTCTGCGAAAGGGAGAAATAATTAAAGAATTCAGCTCCCAAGAGGCTACTTCCCAAAAGATTGGAGCCTACATGACCGGAGGTCAGGATGACTAATAATCAACAGCCGTCCTCTTCAGTGCTGTACCGCAGAGGGGTGGCAATAGTTATTCGCGTACTACTGATAGTTGCGACAATGATTGGAGTAGTGCTCTATCTAGCCTCTAATTTCTGGGCGATGGCGCTGATTATACTTATGCCTCTATTGCTGTTATTCCATCGCGAACATGGAGATATAGCGGCGCTTTGGCAGCGCAGTATCCTTCCCTTTTTGCGTACTATTACCATTCCGGCTATTGGCTTTACAACCGCCTTTATTGTGGGGGCGATTATCATGATCATCACTGGTGATAATCCTCTACTAGCCTACGGAGCGCTCTTCTATGGCGGCTTTGTGAAGAATTGGTCAATATCTCTGCTTAATGCGGTGCCTCTTATTTTTACTGGACTGGCTATTTGTTTTGCCTTCCGGGCGGGTCTCTTCAATATAGGCGCCGAGGGGCAATACTATGTGGGCGCCATGGTTACTGCGGCATTGGGTATCTATTTAGATATTCCGGGCTTTCTGGCTATTCCATTGCTCTTTATTATTGGCGGATTGCTGGCAGCCTCCTATAACATTATTCCCACTCTGCTCAAGGTAAAAACCGGCGCCCATGAGGTAATAACAACCATGATGCTGGCGCATGTAGCCCGCCTGCTCTCGCCATTGATGATTAGAAATTTTGGGGGGCACATTAGCTCCCCACATCCCTTAGTTACCTACGAGATATCAGAGCGTTTGTGGCTGCCCCTCTTTAGCAGCTTCTTACCCAATGCCTACTACCGGCTGCATACCGGTATATTAATTGCTATTGGTGTGGCGCTATGTACCCATTATGTTATTAACCACACCAAAATAGGTTTTGAGATCCGGGCGGTGGGATATAATCGCCGAGCCGCGCGGGCCCAGGGTATTTCAGTAGGCAAAATCTACGCAGTGGCACTCCTGGGATCGGGTCTCTTGGCGGGTCTCTCTGGCGTGGTAGAGGTATTGGGTCTTAATCACAAGCTATTTGAGAACATTAATGCGGGATATGGATGGAATGGAATCTCGGTGGCGCTGCTAGCTGGTAACAATCCTATTGCTATTATCTTTACCGCAATTTTGTGGGGTGCCTTAGATGCCGGCGGACAATATATGCAGCGAAATGTGCAGACACCCAACTCAATTGTGGAGATAATTAAGGGAATTGTACTCTTTCTATTGGTAGCCAAATATCTCTATACCTTTGTCTTTCAGAAGATACGGCGGAAGCAATCATGAGCGAACTCTTTGATCTTAATCTGGTAGTTGCTATGGTGCGACTCTCTACTCCAATTACTCTGGCGGCCATAGGGGCCGTTATCTGTGAGCGCTCAGGAATTGTCAACATTGCCATGGAGGGTATAATGATAATCGGCGCCTTTTTTGCAGCCACCATTGCCTACTATACCGGTAACCCCTGGATTGGTATGCTAGGCGGTATTGTCTTTGGCATGCTCTTCTCGCTTATTCATGCGGTGGCTACCGTTACGCTGCATCTAGATCATGTGGTATCGGGAGCGGTACTGAATATTCTAGCCTTTGGTATGACTCGTTATCTTATGGTTCAGTTTTTTGGACATCCCGGTACTTCAGAACCTATTCCTACCTCCTTGGGGGCCTACCGTTTTGCCGTCCCATTGCTCTCCGATATACCAATAATCGGTCCGGTGCTCTTTAATCAGACCCCCATTGTCTATCTTTCATTCCTTATTATTATCTTCTTTTGGTTTGTTACCCGCCGTACTAAGGTGGGACTACATATTCGGGCCTCTGGCGAACATCCGCTGGCCCTAGAGACCATTGGGGTTTCGGTGGTGCGTATTCGCTATATTAGCATTCTAACCAGCGGTTTTACCTGTGGCCTAGCCGGCGCTTTCCTCTCTATAGAAAATAATACCACCTTTACCGAAGGCATGACCAACGGGCGCGGTTTTATTGCGCTGGCCGCCAACATCTCTGGAGGCTGGACTATACCGGGAGCCTTCATTGGATCGCTCTTCTTTGGCTTTGCCGATGCGCTTCAGCTACGAATTCAATCTCTAGGATTTGAGGCAGTGCCGGAGGAGTTATTTATCATCCTGCCATATGTGGCAACCATAATTGCGGTGGCGGGGTTGGTGCGCCATTCGCGTGCGCCCAAGACACTTGGCGCAGATTTTCGAATTGAGCAAAGTAGTGATTAACAGCTAGTAGCATCATGAGCAATAAGTCTGCCATTATTACATTAATACTATTGCTTCTCTCTCTACTGCTAGCCTCCTGCATGCCAGCTCGCTACGGGATAGTACTGTGGCCCACTGAAGGGAGCAATAGCGAGGCCGGTGAATTGGTGCGAGTACGCGGAGTAGAAGAGCAAGAAGAGCAGGTAGCAATCCAGAATAGCCGCCGGGATAGAGAACGTCTGGAGCTTTGGAGAATTGAGCGCTTCGAGAGCCGTGAGGAGGCAGAGCGCTTTCAGCAGCGTTTCAGCAGTTGGCAGAGCCACTACGCTCGCTGCGAGCGACGCGCGCTACCTATTCGCGCTCAGCCAGATAGATTTTCTGAAATCTTGTATCGCCTAGAGCGAGGAGAAGTTACTAAGATTTTAGATCGAGAAGCTGAGCAAAAAGATGAAGGAAGCTTTCGAGATTACTGGTATGAGGTAATTAGTCGTGAGGGGATCCGTGGCTGGGTGTTTGGTTATTATCTCACTGTTTTTGATATAGAAAGCCGGCAGGTGGCCTCCGGCACTGAGGCCGATGCTAATATAACCCATTTCTTAAATAATGTATGGCGTCCGGGCTACTTTATAACCATGATTAACGAAAATAAATTTGATCTGAAGCGTTTCGATAGTGCTATAGGACTTTTTCCGGCTCCCCTAGAGCGACGGATTGTACTCAACACATCTGAGGCACAGTTCTTTTTTGATTACCGGGCACCCATACCCACCGATACTAATCATTTCTCCTTTGGAGAAGAAAGTGGTGAGATGCTGGTAGTGGCCATGAATTCCCCACAGCATATTACCATTGCCTTTTTTGATGATAATGGACGACCAATAGAGACCGATTATTATCTATTAGATACCGACATACAGAGCATTGTACAACAGGTACGGGCCGACCGTGAATCCCGCTTTAGCGAGATACTTTCCTCCTCCCGTCGTTATGTTAATCCTACCTACGGCATACTACAGTTTGTAGGAGGGAAAAATTTTAGATGGAGCAATAATAGCGCGCTCAGCCCTTATCTGCCAACTGGAGCTGAGAGTGGGAGACTAGCTATAGAGTTAACATTAAGCGATGGATTAGCTACCAATTATGATGGCATTCTAAGTTTCTACTTCTCAGTGTCCGAGACCGACCCCTTCCATTTTGCCTACCGTGTCAACAATCAGGGACTAGTGCTCTCATTAGTGTTACCAAATACTTTACAGGGTCACATTGCAACAGAGACGTCGAGAGAGCATTCCAATATAGAGATGCAGAGTGAGTAGAATTATGTAAACCGAGTACACCGGGCTTATATTATCAGATATTCTACAGGCCACACATAAATGGTTTAGAAATTCTCATAATTAACTATTGTTGAAAGTGTTTATCTGGTCGATATCTTAAAAAAAGGTAGAAGTGGTAGTTTATCGTTTAAGCAGTTGAATTTTCGGTTATACTAATGGAGAATAGGGTACATGGCGGATCAGCAGAATAAAGAGAATAGCGGCGTATGGATAAAGCAGGAACCAATAGAAATATCTGATGCTGCTGAAGATGAAGATATAGCTACAAGTTCACTATCAAATTTTGGACAATCTGCTCAGGAGGAGGAGCACTCCTCGTCCGATGCTTTCTCTTCGTTGAACATTGAGAGGGATATAGAAAACCTGGATGTGCATCAATATGAAGAGAGGGAGATGGAGGAGGATGTTGAAGAGGAGGGGGCAGAGTCGACCGATACTACCATTCCAGTGCCTGAGAATTTGAGCTTTACTGATGAGGTGTCTAGCAAGACCCCCCAATCGCTACTTCAGGAATCATTAAGTAGCCAACAGGAGCAAAAAAGTGCTATCTCATTATTTTCAAACCGCGCCTCACAGAAAGGCGCTCCGCACGCCGAGGATTTTGATCTTAATGCGGTTACTCTAGAGAGCTCTATTGACAAAAGGCAAGAGCTAACCGAAGCAGCTGCCGATCCCCAAAGTTTCAAAAAACGCTTTTATACTGAAGGAACTTCCGCTAGTGGTAGTCAGAGCTCGTCGATAGAGGAGGAATTGGCAATACTGCGTCAGGAATTGACCGAGCTACGCAGACGGCTAGATGCTGATCAACGGTATATTGCCAATAATCGTGGGCTACCCACTGAGGAGTCAAACGTGACGGGGGAGGGTAGTGATACAGAAAATCTGGCCGATGACGAAGTCAAGGAGTCTGTTGCCTCTTTCGATGAAATTGTAGGAGAAAGAGAAGCGGAAGAGGTCCGCGATATGCGAGGGGAGGAGTCTCCCATAGAAGATGTTGCCCAGGGAATGGCTACTGAAACCGCACCAACTTCTATTGCTTCTGTTACAGATGCCACAGGCGAAGCTACCGAGGATACAGAATCCCCTCCAATAGTGGAGCTGACCACAGAGGATAGCCTTGAGGAGCCGCTAGGTGGGAGCGAGGAGATAGATGATAGCCGCCCGATAGATGCGGGTAGGGAACAGCCATCTGTTAGTTACGATGTATTGGAAACTCTTGTGGAATTGCCTAGTGAAGTAGATACACCTTCCCTAGAGCCGGAGGTGACCGAAACCGGGGCTACCGATTCTGGCTTCACCTCTTCTATTACCTCGGAGGAAGATATCTCTGACAAGCTTGAAGATATTCCTGATGATGTCGAGGAAGTTTCTGAAGAGATATTGAGCGAGCAGCCGTTGCGCAGACAATCGGAATCTGAGAATGAATTCCGAAAAGCATTGGAGCCCTTAGAGAGAGCAGAGGCAATGAACAGATCCTCAGCGGCTCTTGATGACACAAATATGTCTACTACTGAGTCAGTTGTAGCAGATGGAGCTGATGAGGCGATAGATGAGTTGGATGAACTTGAGGAGTTAATCCCAGAGCTAGACGAAGATGACACTAATATACCTACCGGTGAGTCGGCGCTAGCAGATATATCGGAAGAAGAGCTAGAGGAGTTAATCCCAGAGCTAGACCAAGATGACACTAATATACCTGCTACTGAGTCGGCGGTAGCAGATGTGTCAGAAGGAGAAGAAGAAGGGCTAGAGGAGTCAGTCCTAGAACTAGACCAAGATGACACTAATATACCTATCGGTGAGTCGGCGGTAGCAGATGTGTCAGAAGGAGAAGAAGAAGAGCTAGAGGAGTCAATCTCAGAGCTAGACCAAGATGACACTAATATACCTGCCGGTGAGTCGGCGGTAGCAGATGTGTCAGCGGTAGATGAGATGGAGAATGGTGATGAAGATATAATGAGAGCGGCTACCGGCCCCCAAGTAGTAGCCGATTCAGAACTCCGCCCCACTAGCAATGTGGGATTTGCCTTTGCCAGTATGCAACGCGGGGAGGTTCGTTCTATTGTGGAGTATATGGATCAGCTATTAGATGAGTTACCCCAAAGTAAAATTGAAGAATTTGCAAATTCGCAATATTTTGAAATATACCAGCGGCTCTTTAAGGAGTTAGGTATCAACATCTCCTAGCTGCTTTGGCAGGTTGTGGAAGATTACAACTCCTCACAAATAGCAAAAAACGTTAATAAGCCTCTTTATCGCGGACAGCGATTACACTCTCGCTATAACCCCCAACGAGAGGCAGACACTATATTAGAAAAACAGATTGGCAATTCTCAACCCCAGGCCATCATAATTATCGAGCCTGGCGAAGGGTATATCATTGCTAGTGCCCGCAAGCGCTATCCTCAGACTCCATTGCTGGCACTGCATATTGATAATCGGCTCTACCAGCGCTGTCGTTGGCCTGCAGATGCAGTGTGGTATCCGGGGCTTTCGCGCTCTTTGGAAACAGTATGCAGTAGCTTTATTGCCGCGTCGCCTCTGCCGCGTATAGCAATAATTATCCCACCAGTCATGTTGCAGCTAGCACCCACTGAGGTTGCCGCCTACCGGGAGAAGCTCAGGGGCCTTCTTACACAGATACGCAGTGATATAGCTACTGTCGGCACCTTTGGTAGATGTTGGTTGGTTAATAGTCTAATTAATTTTCTCTCAATAGCGCACATTACCAGAATACCGCCTATAACTAAGCCGCTCTGCATTGTTGGATCGGGCAGCAGTATAGATGAACAGTTGGGCATACTCAACAAGCTACAGAAAAAGCTTACTATATGGGCGCTACCCTCAGCGCTCCCCTCGTTACTAAAAGAAAATATTATTCCCCAGTTGGTTGTCGCTACTGATGGAGGTTATTGGGCAACCTGGCATTACCGGCCGCTCCGTACCATAAGCAATAGTCCAGGTATACCGTGGGCTCTGCCGCTGACTGCGGCGCGCGGTATCTATCATTATCAGCACCCGGTATTTCTCTTCCAGCAGGGATTTGCGCTTGAGCGAAGATTGGCACATTTTCTAGTGCCGCGCTCCCCGGCGCTTCCCTCATCTGGCACTGTGGCAGGAAGCGCATTACTGTTGGCAGCGCATCTAGGAGCGCGACAGGTAATTCTGGCGGGGATAGATTTGGCCTTTCGCAACTGGCATCTCCATTGTCAGCATCATAGCTTTCACCATTACTACCAACAACATCTACATCGCACATATCCAGTCGGTATGATAGAGTTACTAAAATGGATGGCTGCTACTGCCAGCGATAGCCCCTCAATGCGGATAGAGCGGCGGCATGCTATCTATCGAACTATGCTAGAGGGAATTATTAGCACATTCCAAAAAAAGATAAGCGTGGGGGTATTGGCCCCCTCAGCCTTTGGAGAGCATATTCCCACCTATCGTCGTCGAGAGATAGAGCATATCATTGCCCATTCTACTGCCGCCTCTTCAACTTCCAATTCCCCCTCCTCTCTTCCCTCTCTTCCCTCTCTTACTCTTTCGAATCGCTCAACTCGCCAAACTTTTTTGAAACAGTTAGGCAATCGTATTAGCAATGAACTGCGACAGTCGGTGGGTTTTGCTACTATGCGCTCTGAACTGCGGGAGATACTCCTGGCACTCAATATGCCGATGCTTTATCGATTGGCCCATCCCTCCAATGCGCATTTTGCTAATCAATGGCGTCAGCTATGTTCGCACACTGCCGAGAAGTTTGACTATTGCATCCAAAGACACCTTTGCTAAATGGATATACTAAGTAAGAACCTTCAGGCCTTATCCCAAAGTCATCCCCAACTGGCAGAGCAACTAATACCGCGCACGCTATCGGGGGAGATGCCCCAGAATTTTCGAATTAATGCCTCTAAAGCGGGAGATGTCACCCTATCCTACCGTTGTGGAGAGCGTTGGATATGGCTCCATTCTCCATTAGATCCCCAGCGAGAGGCAGAGCGGCAGATAGCTCATACTGAGATGGCGCAGCTCTATATTTTGGTGGGGTTGGGTATGGGCTATTTGGCAGAGCGATTATTGGCACGAGATCCCCAATGCGAAATTGTAGTCTGCGAGCCAGATCCAGAGGCGCTCTTAGCGTTGCTCTCGGCTCGCTCATTAAAGCATCTTTTGGCAACAGAGCGCTGCACTATAGGCATGGCCCGAGATAGTCAAGAGGGCGCGGCGCTGATTCATAGCTGCTATATTGCTGAGTATCATGGCCAAGCGCTAGTCCTACCTTTGCGGGCCATGATAGAGCACAATAGCTACTGGCGTCGCTGTTATAGAGAGATACAGCACATCCTCCATGAGGGGCGGGCCAACAATGCCATCCATAATAATTTTGGTAGACTATGGGCGCGTAATTTGCTACTTAATCGTAGAAATGTGCTGACCCAGCAGTGGGCCCCTACATCTACTCAACAGGCGGTGATATTGGCGGCCGGTCCCACGCTTGATTTGGCGTTGACCTTTGCTCAAGGAGAGAAGCCGTCCCAGCAAGATCAGCAATTAATGGCCAATAGCGTCTATGCCAACCAGCTCCGCAGAATCTGTGGCTCTCTTCTTCGGCATGCCCTACAAAGAGATCACCATCAGCGAAGGTCGCCGCTAGTAATAGCGGTTGATAGCGCACTCCCCGCGCTGCAGCAGCGCGGCATTATACCCGATCTTGCAGTAAGCATCGATAGTCAGCTAGTCACTTACCATCACTTTTTACCACTAGATGGCCAGCTACCGCAGGTAATAGCCGATAGCGCCCTCTCGCCCACGGTAGTACGCTATCTATCCAAAAAATTGCAGTTTGGCGGAGGAGAGCATCCCCTGGCTTCTCAGCTGCGCATAGAGGGCGAAGCCTTGGCTCCCTTAGAGACTGCTGCTGGCAATGTTACCCATTCAGCGGTGCGAATAGCCATTGAGTTGGGCTGTCGTAATATCGATCTCTTCGGTGCAGACTATGGCTACCTTTTAGGAAAACCCTACGGAAGAGGTAGTTATCTCTTAAGCCATTTTGAGCGGAATGCTACCCGCCTGCATCCCTTTGAGCAGCAGGGATTGGACTACTGCCTCCGGTGGAGAAGTCATCACGGCACATTGGTAAAAGGTGATGGCACTTGGATAGCGCCGCCACATTTTCGTCGCTTCCGTAGAGAGCTATTGGCATTAGCAGCTAGCCATGGGGTACAGCTTCAGCTGCATGGTGCGCCACTGGCTACACTCTATAGTGAGTCAACGAGTCTTGCGAAAAGCTTACCACGCCAGAAGCAGGACACTCTTTCTCCACCGCTCTTCAGGTCCATTGATGCCCAAGAGGCATTAGCACGGTATCAAAAGGAGCTCTCTAACTTACCAGCTCTTCATGCTCCCTTCGGCAATTCACTGCGGCAATTAGCATGGCAACAACAAGGAGCGCTAGTATCACTTCTACCACTAATGCGACATATGGCTGCCAATCGGTGGAGATATGGGGAGCATCGCCAGCTACAAGGGGCGCAGTTACAGCAGGTAGCACAGGAATTGACCCTGCGTTTTACCCGAAAGCTGATAGATACTTAATAATCGGGTTAGTCAGTTCCCCATCTCTTTTACTAGCCAATAGCATCCTAAAAGAGCGGCCTTATCAATAATACTACCCATCTCTACCTCTACCCCTTCGGCTATGGTGGCAAAGCTATAGCGTGGTATAGCCTGACGAGCTGGCTCAAGAAGCAGATCTCCTAATTTGGCTATACTACTACCTATCACATAGAGTCGAATGTCTAGCACCATAACCAGCGCCGCTATAGTAATGCCCAAGAAGTGCCCGGCACGCTGAATGGTCTGTAGCGCCAACGGATTGGCCTCTTGGGCTAGACGACCTATCTCTGGGCCTTGGCCCTCACCCTCTTTGAGAGGCTGCCCCTCCTTACGGCACAGGGTGCGATAATATTCCTCAATGCCCGGTCCGGCTACAAAGTATTCGGCATTGCCAGGAATACCGGAGTTCCCCTTATGGCCTTGATAATCTAGACTAATATGACCCACCTCGCCGGCGCAATTGCGCTCGCCTCTATAGAGCTCTCCATCAAATATAATCGCGCCCCCAAAACCGGTGCCAATTACTATATAGACCATACTATTGCGCGCTTGACCGCGCCCCCAATGAAACTCACCCAATGCGGCAGCTTTGGCATCATGCTCTACCACCACTGGCAACGCGAGGCGCTCTTCCAGCATGGCGCGCAACGGCACCACTCCCCATCCCAAATTGTGTGCCGAGAGAATACGACCATTGATATGGTCGATTGGACCGGGGCTACAAATAGCCAGCGCATCTATCTGCTGGTCAGCCGGAAGCGAGCGCATCATTTTTTGGACGGTAGTAGCTATACGGTCTACTGCCGCTTTAGCCCCCTCCTCCACCTTAGTGGGCATGCGTTGTCTTGCTAGAATCTGAGGCATATCATGGTTGCCATCAATTAGCCCTATATCGATTTTGGTACCCCCTAAGTCAACAGCTACCTTGAGGCGCTTACCCATGCTGTTATACTATGCCAAGAGCGCTATCTCTGCAAGATAGATTATTAAGTGATATTCTGTATCAGAGGGGTGGACTAACCCTATCCCCATGCACCACCTCCCCATTACGGTGCGCTCTTGAGGCCTCAACAAACCTCTCTCGGCTGGTAGCATAGTCAGCATACAGTAACTATGCTCCATTATCTCGGTGATGGAGAGCCCATGGCTCATCTGAACAATGGTTTTGAGCAAAGGTTCTGAGCAATGGTCCTGAGCAATGGTATGGAGCAGGAATATGCGCCATTTTTCTTTCTTGTTAATGCTATTCTCCTACGGAGGGGGAGACCTGTATGTAGGGTTCAATTCAATTTTTCTCAAACAAACGACAAGTTATATTATTATGATAATAATAGTATTATAAAAAATATAAGGAGTTTTTAATGTTTGTAAGAAATGTTTTTAAGACGCGCCGCGGCGCGTTAGGGGCTATTTTAGGAGCCTTAGTGCTACTTTTAGTAGCAGTTTTGGTAGCCTGTCCGGCTGCGAATAATGCCGCAAATGGAGGTCCTGGCACTGGCACTGGTCCTGGTCCTAGTCCTGATGAGCGCTATGTTTGTGCCAACGGCACCGCCGTTGATGGTACCACTGATACGGCGGGGCAAACCCGCTGTGTAAGCTGTGATCCTCATGTTTATACACTTATGGGCACTTCTGGTGCTATCGGCACCACCTGTCAAACCTCATTAGCGCTGGGGGAAGCAGTCCGCATAGGTACTGCAGTCAATTTTGGAGTGACCGAAGGCACTCCAGGTGCTATCGCCGCCATCGGTAACACCCTTTATATGGCAGGACAGGCTACCCAAGCCTTGTATACCCTAGACACTCAGACTGGTTTAGCAAACCGTGTGGATACCTCTGTAGTGCCTAGAATAGGGTTTGGCGTGAGCGAAGGCCAACCAACCGGCCTAGCCGTCATTAACAATACCCTCTATATGGTGGGAGCGGTGAATGCTACCCTCTATACCCTCAACACTAGTAGTGGTCTAGTCGCCAGTACGGTGGGTACTTCAGGTTTTGGCGTTGGCGCAAATAGACCACAAGGTCTGACCGCCATTGGCACCACTCTCTATATGGTGGACGCGTCCTCAGATGCCCTCTATACCCTAGATATTACTACCGGTAGGGCAGCCCGGGAGAGCGATACTAGTGTAAACCAATTTGGCGTGAGTTTAAATGGCCCAGGCGGCCTCGCCACCATTGGCAACACCCTCTATATGGTGGGAACGGCCAATGATGTCCTCTATGCAATCCGCTATCAATAGCGGTAGCTAAAGAGTCGAGTCTCGCCAAGAGTGGTTGAGGATAGGGAAGGGTTTAACCCTTCCCTATTTTTTTGCCTAGCCCGGGCCCCTATTCAAAAAACGACATAGGGGGCATTAAAGCGCTCTCTGCTGAAATGAAATAGAGTGGGGAGGGGGTTTCAACCCCTCCCTATTTTTTTGCGTAGCTCCTATCCAAAAAACCGCGTAGAGAGCGTGTGAAACGAAAATAGTATAGGGGCCATTTGAAACCTCCCCACGCTCTCTGTTTTTTGCGCAAAAAAAATTTCGGCTGCCGCGCGGCACGCGGGAGGCACCATTCTCAGCAGTGGCAACGGCTAAAGCTGGATCAGCCATAGCAGCGATACTACCAGAAGCCTCGAAAGCGTCGCCTACGTTAATTCCACCTTGGTAGTGCCGGGGAATAACCGCGCCATGCTTACTGCTCCATAAGCTAATTAGTATAAGCTAATTAGTATAAGATAATTAGTATAAGATAAGTCGCCTGAGCTAGGCAGATGGGGCGCGTAGCGGCTTAGCCTTAGTTTGTGGATAGTGTAATAGATAAGGGGCGACCTCACCAATCCATAACTCAGGAATAATGGCTCAGAAAATAGAGAAAATATTAAAGTTTATTAAAGCAGCCCGCCACTTTTCTCCCTACTATATAGTAGAGGTAACGAAAGTATGGTTAATGAATATACATGGAACGACCGAGCGCCAAGTGGCTTGTCCATTTCAGCTGTGGATGGTAGCCTAGGGACATGATAGAGAGAGCCGAGCGCCAAGCTCTTGAGAAGCTAGTTGCCACCATGGTAGAGCGGGCAATTGCCAAAGCGTTGGTAGAGCAACCCTCTCCGGGAGAGAGTGATATTGGCGCGCTTAATCAGCAGAAGCGGCTGGAACTTCTGGATCGGGTAATCCGCCTAGAGGAGGGGCAAAGACAGCTTCAAGAGGGACAGAAGGCCCTCATCCAGGAGATGAACCGGCGCTTTACGGAGATGCGCGAGGATAGCGATAAGCGCTTTACCGAGATGCAAGAGGGACAAAAAGCCATCATCCAAGAGATGAATAGGCGCTTTACGGAGATGCGCGAGGATAGCGATAAGCGCTTTACAGAGATGCAAAAGACTACCGATAAGCGCTTTACAGAGATGCGCGAGGATACCGGTAGGCGTTTTCAATTTGTACAGTGGCTTATTGTGGCAGTGGGCGGTTTTTTAACCCTGGTTATGACTCTATTACGTTTTTTCTAGCTGAGCGCGGGCTCGTCATATGGTCTAGCCGTCATCGGCAACACCCTCTATATGGTGGGAAGAAGTACAGATGCTCTGTATGCGCTCCGCTATCAATAGAGTTTTAGCCGAAAGGACTAGGGCAAGACGATCGCGGTTAGCGAATAGTAGGGAGCGTTTGAAATGAAAATAGCGTAGAGAGCATTAAAACGCTCCCTACGTTCTCTGTTTTTTGTGCAAAAAAAAGTTTTAGCTGCCGCGCGGCACGCGGAAGGCACCATTCTTACCAGTGGCAACGGCCAAAGCTGGAGTAGCTACAGCACTTCGCAACGCCTCCGGGACATCACCTACGGCAACTCCGTTTTCGTAGCAGTGGGCAATAACCGCGCCATGCTTACTGCTCCATAAGCTAATTAGTATAAGCTAAGGGGCTGATATACTTAACGATTTAATGTACTTTTTAAGTAGAGATCATGAGGAAGAGCAGACTTTCTAAACATGCTATTGTCAAACTAATAGAGAATTTTGTAACTGGCGTATCTGCAAGAAGTGCCGCTGTTGTATGTGAGGTAAGTATATTAACCGCAATGCGGTGGTATCAAAAATTTAGAGCCCTCATATTCCACAATATATCAGCTTCCTCTTATATCTTTGATGGAGAAGTAGAATGCGACGAAAGCTATTTTGGTGGACAACGAAAAGGAAAAAGAGGACGTGGCGCTGCCGGGAAAGTAGCGGTGTTTGGAATTCTCAAACGCAATGGATATGTGCATGCAATAAGTGTAGAAAATACAATATCTTCTACACTCTATCCTATTATACAAAAGCGAGTAATACCAGATAGTATTGTCTATACTGATACCTATGCACCCTATAATATATTAGATACCTCAAGGTTTCATCATGTGATGAATTAATCACATAAAAGAGTTTGTGCAAGGAAAGCATCACATTAATGGAATAGAGAATTTTTGGCGACAGGCCAAGCGACATCTCAGTACCTACAATGGTATTCCACAACAACACTTTGATTACTATCTTAAGGAATATGAGTGGAGATTTAATTATAGACCACTAGCAAACTTGAGAACCACATTGTATAATTGGGTAGCGGAGGTTGAAAAAGCACTACATTAGCTTAAGTATATCAGCCCCTAAGCTAATTAATATAAGATAAGTCGCCTGAGCTAGGCAGATGGGGCGCGTAGCGGTTTAGCCTTAGGTTGTGGATAGTGTAATGGATAAGGGGCGACCTCACCAATCCATAACTCAGGAATAATAGCTTAGAAATAATAGCTTAGAAATAATAGCTCAGGAATAGTAGCTTAGAAATAATAGCTCAGGAATAGTAGATTAGAAATAATGGCTCAGAAAATAGAGAAAATATTAAAGTTTATTAAAGCAGCCCGCCATTTTTCTCCCTACTATATAGTAGAGGTGACGAAAGTATGGTTAATGAATATACATGGAACGACCGAGCGCCAAGCGGCTTGCCCATTTCAGCTGTAGATGGTAGCCTAGGGACATGATAGAGAGAGCCGAGCGCCAAGCTCTTGAGAAGCTAGTCGCCACCATGGTAGAGCGGGCAATTGCCAAAGCATTGGTAGAGCAACCCTCTCCGGGAGAGAGTGATATTGGCGCGCTTAATCAGCAGAAGCGGCTGGAACTTCTGGATCGGGTAATCCGTCTAGAGGAGGGGCAAAAACAGCTTCAAGAGGGACAAAAGGCCATCATCCAAGAGGTGAATAGGCGCTTTACAGAGATGCAAGAGGGACAGAAGGCCCTCATCCAGGAGATGAACCGGCGCTTTACAGAGATGCGCGAGGATAGTGATAAGCGCTTTACAGAGATGCAAAAGACTACCGATAAGCGCTTTACAGAGATGCAAAAGACTACCGATAAGCGCTTTACAGAGGTGCAAGAGGGACAAAAGGCCCTCATCCAGGAGATGAATAGGCGCTTTACAGAGATGCGCGAGGATAGCGATAAGCGCTTTACAGAGATGCAAAAGACTACCGATAAGCGCTTTACAGAGATGCGCGAGGATACCGGTAGGCGTTTTCAATTTGTACAGTGGCTTATTGTGGCAGTGGGCGGTTTTTTAACCCTGGTTATGACTCTATTACGTTTTTTCTAGCTGAGCGCGGGCTCGTCATATGGTCTAGCCGTCATCGGCAATACCCTCTATATGGTGGGAAGAAGTACAGATGCTCTGTATGCGCTCAAAATTAACCCCGCTGATAGCACCCTCTCTATATGGGGGATCACAAACAAACGCCCTGTATATCCTCAACATTGACCCTACTGATGGGAGTGCCGATGGTATGGCATACCGAGTGGGCAGTGTAGACGACTTTGGCGTGGGCGAAGGCATTCCAGGCGGCCTCGCCGTCATCGGCAATACCCTCTATATGGTGGGAAGAAGTACAGATGCTCTGTATGCGCTTCGCTATCAATAGTAGATAGCCGCAAAAGAGTCAGAGATAGACCAAGTGCGGTTCCAATAGGATAGGGAAGGGTTCAACCCCCCCTATTTTTATGCGTAGCTCCTATTCCAAAAACGACATAGGGGGCATTAAAGCGCTCTCTGTTTTTTTGCAAAAAAAAGTTTTGGCTGCCGCGCGGCACGCGGGAGGCACACATTCTTACCAGTGGCAACGGCTAAAGCTGGAGTAGCCGCAGCACTTCGTAACGCCTCCGGGACATCACCTACGGCAACGGTATCTCTGTAGCAGTGGGCCGTAACGGCGCCATGTTTACTGCTCTATAAGCTAATTAGTATAAGCTAATTAGCTATAAGCTAAGTCGCCTGAGCTAGGCAGATGGTGCGCGTAGCGGCTTAGCCTTAGTTTGTGGATAGTGTAATGGATAAGGGGCGACCTCACCAATCCATAACTCAGGAATAATGGCTCAGAAAATAGAGAAAATATTAAAGTTTATTAAAGCAACCCGCCATTTTCCCCCCTATTATATAATAGAGGTAATGAAAATATGGTTAATGAATATATATGGAACGACCAAGCGCCAAGCGGCTTGTCCATTTCAGCTGTAGATGGTAGCCTAGGGACATGATAGAGAGAGCCGAGCGCCAAGCTCTTGAGAAGCTAGTCGCCACCATGGTAGAGCGGGCAATTGCCAAAGCGTTGGTAGAGCAACCCTCTCCGGGAGAGAGTAATATAGCTGCGCTTAATCAACAGAAGCGGCTGGAACTTCTGGATCGGGTAATCCGTCTAGAGGAGGGGCAAAAACAGCTTCAAGAGGGACAAAAACAGCTTCAAGAGGGACAGAAGGCCCTCATCCAGGAGATGAACCGGCGCTTTACGGAGATGCGCGAGGATAGTGATAAGCGCTTTACAGAGATGCAAAAGACTACCGATAAGCGCTTTACAGAGATGCAAGAGGGACAAAAGGCCATCATCCAAGAGGTGAATAGGCGCTTTACGGAGATGCGCGAGGATAGCGATAAGCGCTTTACAGAGATGCAAAAGACTACCGATAAGCGCTTTACAGAGATGCGCGAGGATACTGGTAGGCGTTTTCAATTTGTACAGTGGCTTATTGTGGCAGTGGGCGGTTTTTTAACCCTGGTTATGACTCTATTACGTTTTTTCTAGCTGAGCGCGGGCTCGTCATATGGTCTAGCCGTCATCGGCAATACCCTCTATATGGTGGGAAGAAGTACAGCCGTCCTCTATGCGCTCCGCTATCAATAGAGTTTTAGCCGAAAGGACTAGGGCAAGACGATCGCGGTTAGCGAATAGTAGGGAGCGTTTGAAATGAAAATAGCGTAGAGAGCATTAAAACGCTCCCTACGTTCTCTGTTTTCTGCGCAAAAAAAAATTTTGGCTTCGGCTGCTGTGCCTCGCCTCTCTCATTTTCCTCTTTAATAAAGGAAGTCGCCCTCTCCATCACTGCCGATGGGATCTTTCTATTGAGCCCGGACGGTCACAAGAGCGATGCACCAACGCCGCCATGCCCTTCTCTCTCCCGCTGTCTTAAGAGCCCTCGCATATGCATATGCTATAGGAGTTACCTTACCGCGCTCTGCCTCATCTCTACCTATGTGTGGCAAGCCTAGTACCGGCTGGCCTACAGCTTACCCTTTGATAATCATAAGTATTGTCACCGTGCTCATAATCCTCCAGTATAGCGGGAGGAGCAGTAACATTTTTAACTTTCTTTCAAAGGGATACTGTTAACCTTTCTTTTACACCGCAGACTAACTTTATTGTCGCTCTATAGCTTCAATGATATACTCTAGCGACCTATGGCTAGACAGGAGATTGCACTTATTGCGGTAGATGTAGGGAGCTCTTACATGAAGTGCGCAGTGATGCTACATACTGTGGGTAATGCAGGCTATTATACAAAATACAGCGCTTCACTACCTCTCTATGTTAAGGAGGGCAGCGATCCAGATGTACAGGGATGGTTTCTCCTTTTGCTCTATTGGTTAAAGAATCTTGACTCCCTCACCTTGCAAACCATAGAAGCGATGGTAATTTGCGGACAGGGTCCATCGCTAGTTGGTGTAGATATCAGTGGATCAATTGTGAAACCAGTGCTACTCCGTGATTTGCTTCACGAGACCAGCTATGGAGTACGCAATAGAGAGGTAGGTTCCTATTTTATACCTATGGCATTTTGGTATAAGCAGCATTATCCTTTGCATTATAAAAAGGTGGTGCACTTTTTGCCTATTCCAGAGTATATGGCCTTTCGGCTGAGCGGCACCGCCTGCGCCATGTATCCCAACCAGAGATATCGAGAATACTACTGGGATAAGAATAACATCAAGGGGGCTGGTCTGGATATCGAGAAATTTCCCAGATTAGTGCCCATTGGAGGTAAAATTGGTATCCTCTCTAAAGAGATTGCCCACTTTGCCAATCTTAAGAGCGGAATAGCCCTCTACAGTGGGGGACTGGATTTTGCTATGGCACTGATAGGTACCAATACACTACGCAGTGGCCGGGTATGCGATTGCGCTGGCTATTCACAGGGCATAAACTATTGCTCAGAGGAGCCTCTAGAGCATTCACTGGTATATCCCATACCCCATATTATCAAACATCATTGGAACAATGCGCTTATTATTGAATCGATTGGCGTTATATATGAAAAGGTTATCCAGCATGTAACACTGGAAAAACAGGGTGTGTATAAATTTATTGCAGCAGAGAAACGCAACGAACTCTATATTCCGCGCCTCTTTCATACTGGACATATTGACCTGTTCTCTAATGATCAACAACTGGATATTACTAGTAATGAAGGACTTACCTCTACGGTAGTATCACTACTCTTTATTCAGCGCTTTTTTTTGGAAGAGGTGCAACGTATCTCCGGTATCCCTATACATGAGGTGCGATTATGTGGAGGGCAAAGCTATTATGATCTATGGAATCAGATTAAGTGCAACTTTACTGGCATTGAGTATATTCGCATGGAGAACCATAATAGCGAATTAGTCGGCTGCGCTATTTGCGCGCTCTATGGATTGGGCATCTATTCATCAATAGCCAAAGCTGCCGGATATATTGACAAACCTAAGGTAAGATATTATCCTGATCCTGATCATTTTATTCAAACCGAAGAGTATTACCAAGAGTTCAGTGAACAATTTACCAAATACCTTACGGCCCGCTCCAGCCGCCTGTAGCGGGCGGGGTAGCTCAGTCTACCATATGCTCCATAAAATGAGAGTGTTAATGGGAAAATAACCCATGATATTTATCTTCATGTAGAAGCAACCAACATTGGCGATAGCTATTTTGGTGGCAAGATGTCTAACAAGGCATACCAAAGAAAAAAAGCGATGCAAGAGCAGCGAGAAACCAAAGGTCAAGAAACGGCCTTCCATACCTCTCAGCGACCTCCTGCTCACTGAGTTACTTTCCCTATTTTTATTGCTATTTTTGGTCAAAGCTCTCTAATTAGAGCATAAAAATTATCATGGATAGGGCGAAGTAGAAGTATGTCGATCCATAATTATACTAAAATTACACACAACAGAAATGTGATGCGGTCATGTCTCTGACATGAAGTCTAAGCTTATGGAGCACCAGTATAGGCACCATCTCCATACATTGCTTTATCAATAGAGGCAACCGCGCCTCAGGCCGGCGACGGCGGGCCGCCGCCTCCTACCTTAACCCAACTCTGCTGAGCTGCCGATAACTGGGCGGCCTCCATTACCTGCTGCACCGCAACACCAGCAGCCAACGAAGGGGTAGCCTCACGCCCCTCTTGGATAGACTGTATAAATTGATATTGGCATTCGGCATGGGTACGCACAAAGTTGGCTGGCATAGTCCAATCCGGGGCTCGTTGCCCGGGGTAGCGCTGGACACTCTCTATCCGGCGAAAGCCCCGCTCTCCCCCCAATGGCTGATTGGAATCGCGATTATTGTAGTACTCAAGCCAACTAGGGTTATTTGAATAGAAACGTAACGCCCCCTCTGCGCCATAGATCTCAATGCTCATATCATTGGTGGTACCGCTTCCCATGCGCGAGACCTCAATGGTGCCACATCCCCCTTGGGTAAGCCGTAGTTGCAATAGATTAAGGTCATCAACATCGACCTGCTGTATGGTAGCGGGATCATCTACCGATGGTCGCTTATCGATTAAGGTCTCCAAGGTGGCATAGATGGAGTCTATGGGCCCCAAGAGCCAGGCAACAATGTCGATTATATGCGAGCCAATATCGGTTAAGGCGCCCCCGCCATATTTTTTCTGGAGCCGCCAACTCATGGGACGCTGCGGGTTAATGTAACTAGGACGAAAATAGCGCCCATGAAAAGAGAAAATTCGTCCTATTCGTCCCTCCTCTATTAGCTGTCTTGCGCGTTGCAGTGCCGGAAAAAAGCGGAAATTAAAGGTCATTTGGTGACGCACCTGGGCCGCCTCTACAGCTTGTAGCATCTCTTGGCCCTCGGTTACGGTGATCGCTAGTGGCTTCTCGCAATAGACATGCTTTCCCGCCTGCGCCGCCGCGCATACCACTTCATGGTGTTGGGTATTGGGGGTCATACAGTCTATCATATCTACCTCCGGGCGCTCCAAAAGCGTACGGTAATCATCGCTCCATAGTTGGCAACCCAATTCTTGGGCAGCCTGTTGGGCACTCTCCCGGTGAGCGGTCGCCACCCCCACAATGCGAATATGCTTAGCGGGGAAGCCATAATGATAGGGCAACGCTTGATAGGCCTGCGCGTGGACGCGGCCAATTCCTCCATATCCAATAAGTGCTATTCCAATAGGGCGCATTTTTTATCTCTCCTATATACCTTTTGTCATCATTCTCTATTATACAACCATTAGGCGTGCATTTATAGTTTGGCTATTCAGTGTGCCGATTTTAGTCCCTGAGCGCTACGATACTGTTGGGCAGCCCGCTCCAAAGTGGCCCGCATGCTACCTACCGCGGCGGCAATCTCACCACTCCCTGGCTGAAACTTCCCCTGCGCTCCCTTAAGGAAGGGCGAGGAGAACTCGCCAACCGTCATGCCTACCTTCACAAAATCCTCTACATTGCCCACATTAAGGCCGCCATCCTCCATAATATCTATCTGCTGCTCTAGCCCCGCCTCTTTAATCATGTTGTGCAGCCGCTTAATGTTGGCTACCATAATGGGGTCCATAATATGGGGCGTTTTTCCACTCTCCTTCACCCAGAAATGGGCGCGGCTCTCATATTCTACTATGTCCATAAAGGGCACAATATACTGCTCAAACTCACTTATGGGGGTTCCCTGCCAGGCCCAGACTCCCACCTTAAGGTTAAGGGCATCCTTAATAAAGGTGATGGCCTGCATGGTCATCTCCCCCATGGTCTCTAAGGGAAGGGTGATAAGATCCACCCCCAGATCAGCCAGCTGGCGATACACATCAAAACTGGGGCGCATCATCTGCAGTTGCGCCTCAATAGGTCGCTGAGTGCTCTTACGCACCCCCTCAATGATGTCAAAGCCACCGCGCGGCATGCCAAAATCCATATATTTGCCATCCCGCACCTCTACATGAAACCAATCAACGCCCCCCTGATCTAATTCCTCCACTTGAGCGCCCAATACTGCATAATCGGCCCAGAAAAGACCGGCTGCAATTTTTACCTTTTGATTAACCGTACCAATCGAATTCATCAATTATTCTCCCTTTTTTATAATAATAGTCTTATTGTAAAACTTTATTGTCTCTAGTGCAAGTAGTTGTACACCCTCACTAGGAAAAAATAGAAACATCCTGACCCCTTTCTCCAGCAATAAATGCCAGAGAACTGTGCTCCCTGAGCCATCAATTCTCCCCAATGTCATGTTCCTCCTTAAGGCATACAAAATGTTGTTTTAGAGGGCGCGGGAGGAATGCATTTTCAAGAAGATGCCTTTTCTATGCAAGTAGGTCCTTTCTTCCAAAAGTGCCAGAAACATACCCAGAGGTTGCCTAAAAGGATGCGTATGAGCCGGTATTGCCGGCTGGGATCAAGAGCTCTCTATTAGTTGCCGGGAAATTCTTTCTTGAACTAGGTAGCCTCTGTTGCTATACTGGAGCATATGGGAGTCGAGCGCCCACCTCTACAGCGGCCGGCAATTATTCTGCATGGCTTTACTAATCAAGATATTGATCTTATTTTGCGCGCTGTTAAACAACTTTTTGTGCCCAAAAAAGATATAGTCTTTGCCAAAACCACCCCTACCTCCCTTAAGATGCGCCTAGGAGCATTAATAGCCGATATAAGCGAAGACCACGAATATCTTAAGAACAATCCTCCCGGCCCGCCTAAGAGAGAGCCGGCGCCCTAATAGTTGAGGCGGCCTACTGTCCGTCGTGCAATGGATAATCCTATTCACCGTAAAAATCAAGGCATAATGTTGCGGGATGCGCTCCGCACCCTAGAGCCCTATGTGGCGGGACAAAGCGAGCTGGGCTATATTAAGCTCTCGGCCAATGAGAACCCCTTTGGTATGCCGCGTAGTGCTCGGCGAGCCATAGAGCGGGCCCTTAAAGATGCCTATCGTTATCCGCCGTCCGATCCTCATCTACTGCGCCAGAACATTGCTGCCCACCATCAGCGTAGTGCCAAATGGATTACCGTAGGTAACGGCTCTGACGAACTACTTAATATCATAGCTGCCTCCATAATGGAGCGAGACTACGAGGGAATTGTTGCCGCCCATACCTTTAGTGTCTACCGTCAGGTAATTCGCCTCTATGGGGGAAAAGTAGTAACCTTTCCAATGCCAGAGGGAGCGTTGGATTGGCGCGCAGTGCTAGCTGCGGTCGGTCACCGCACCCATATAGTCTTTCTTGCTAATCCTAATAACCCCACAGGAAGCTACATGCGGAGCGCCGAGTTGACCGCGCTGCTGAGGGCGCTCCCGCCCCGCATCTTGGTGGTATTGGATGAGGCCTATGCCGATTTTGTTGATGCTGCCGATTGTGCCCGCGGTGAAGAGTTATTGAGTCAGCATGAAAATATAGTAGTGCTGCGTACCTTTTCTAAGATATATGCGCTGGCTGGATTGCGCATTGGTTACGCGCTAGCCGCCCCTCGACTTACTGAGGCCTTTAATCGTATACGCTCGCCCTTTAACTGCAATAGGTTGGCGCAGGCGGCGGCCCTGGCGGTGCTCAATGATAAAGGGAGCTATCAAAGAGCGCGTGCAATTATTCTGGCCGAACGGCAGCGTATGCAAGAGGCGCTACGCCGCTTGGGATTTTCGCCCCTGCCCAGCCAGGGCAACTTTATCTGTCTGCCAGTTGAGGTCCCCGCCGAGAAATATGCACAGCGCCTTAAAGCGCAAGGTGTATTGGTGCGGCCTCTCACCAGCTTTGGTTTGCCCCACCATCTACGTATTAGCATTGGACGCCCTCGGGAAAATTGGCGTCTACTGCGGGCCTTAAGGGCTACTCGCTCCTAGGGGGCTTAGAGTGCATTAGCCTTACCATGCTCGCTCTCCTTTGCTATTAGCGGTGATTGTGAGTGCTGACAGAGGGATTTCCAAACCCTCCCTATTTTTTGTGCAGAAATTGCCGGAGTAGCGGCCAGTTTTCTCTTTAATAATTTCTTAATTTCCTCTTCCTTAAAATAACCGCTGCACACCTCATATACATCTACTAATTAAATGGCTCTTTAGTGAGAGACACATGGGCTATGCCTCAGCGCCGGGCTGGATGGCTTAAAAATTCTTATAGGTAGTGAGGCGTACAAAAGCTTGACACATACTGTTATATCCAGTATATTATAAATAGATTATGTATGATTTATACGTATCTTCCTTTGTTATTGGTTTGAGGGTTTGCGCTTGGTCGCAGGCCCTCGGCCTTTTTTAATTGGTCAGTACATATTCAGCAGTCATTGCTATTTTCATGGCACTTTTACTGTAGGCAGTAGCGCAGCTCTCCGCTGCATTTCTTGTCTGAGAGCGGCAACTCTCTCTTTGTTTTCCTAGTTTTCTTAAAAAAGCCTTGCCATTATATGTCCAGTATGCTATATTTTTACTTATGAGGCGTATCTATTGGCTATATTGCGCTATGCGCAGGGAAGCTATGCTCTTCTCCCCTAGCTATAGTCGCTTAGGTATCTATCAAATATATATTAAACAAGGAGGAATTCAATAATGAATTGTCTTAAAATTTTACCTCTTCCCTCTCTCCTTTTAGGGAAGAAAGAGCAGCTGAGCGCTCGTAAAACGCTCAAGAGAGGGTTAGCTTCCTCGCATTCCCCGCTTAAGGGGAGGGTGCTTGGGGGCACCCTGGGGGCCGCCTTAGTGATATTGGTGGTCCTAGTAGTATTGGTAGCCTGTCCGGCTACCCCTAGTGGAGGAGGTGGCACTGGTTATCTCTGTGCCAACGGTACCCCTTCCTCTCTTAGAGATGCCACTGCCGATGGTCTAAGCCGTTGTGCTAGCTGTAATAGTGGCTTTACCTTGGCAAATGGGGCCTGCCTCCCGGCCTATGTTTGCGTTAACGGTACCCCAGCTGAGGGAACCACTGATACGGCTGGGCAAACCCGCTGTGCTAGCTGTAATCTGCTCTATAGGCTTGATGGCACCACTGATGTAGTTGGCAGAAGCTGTGGGCAAGTAGCGGTAGGAGAGGCCACCCGCATAGGCATGGCCAACCTATTTGGGATGAGCGAAACCATACCATATGGTCTGGCCGCTATCGGCACCATCCTCTATATGGTGGGAGATACCAATGATATCCTCTATACCCTAGACACTACTACCGGTGGGGTAGCTCAGGTGGGGAGTACGGACGCCGGCTTTGGGGTGAGCGAGACTAACCCACGTGGCCTAGCCGTCATTGGCAACACCCTCTATATAGTAATAGCGGGCGCTGATAGTGCCCTCTATACCCTAAGCACTACCACCGGTGGGGCAGCCCGGGTGAGCGATACAAGTGTAATCCAATTTGGCGAGGGCGAATTCTTCCCAACCGGCCTGGCCGCCATCAATGACACCCTCTATATGGTGGGAGATTCCAATGATGCCCTCTATACCCTAGACACTACTACCGGTAGGGCCACCCGGATGAGTGCTGCAGGGGTAAGCCAATTTGGCGTGGGCGAGATGGCCCCGGCCGGTCTGGCCGCCATCGGTAACACCCTCTATATGGTGGGAATAGGCACAGATGCCCTCTATACTCTCAACATTGACTCCGCTGATAGCACCGCAGATGGTACAGCAATTCCAGTGGGCAGTGGTGTAACCAGATTTGGGATAAATGAAGACAACCCAACCGGCCTAGCCGCCATCGGTAGCACTCTCTATATGGTGGGACAGGATACAGATGCCCTCTATGCGCTCCGTTATCAATAGTAGACAGCCGCTAAAAGGGACAGAGATAGGCCGATTACGGTTGAGAACAGTAGGGAGCATTAAAATCGCTCTCTGCTGAAATGAAACAGAGTAGGGAGGGGGTTTCAACCCCTCCCTATTTTTATGCGTAGCTCCTATTCCAAAAACCGCGTAGGAAGGGGTTATGAACCCCCCTTTTTTGCGTAGCGAGTCTCATTTCTCCGTTGCACAATTTCGGGAGTAAGAACGGTCAGCTCTCTCTTTGTTTTCCTCTTGCTACCGGAATGCATCACTTGACAATATCTGGCTCTCAATTATGCTTAAATGGGGCCTGTAGCTCAGTTGGTTAGAGCACTTCTCTGATAAGGAAGGGGTCACTAGTTCAAGTCTAGTCAGGCCCAGCTAGTATACCGCGCCCTTTAGAGCGCCTCTATCAATGAAGATGTAGTCTATGAGAAGCCCAGAAAAAGTCAGCTATCTTTCTATAACCGCCTTACGCTCCATTATCTGGATAGCCCTCTGTAGTGCGCTGATTATTGTAGGCTCCTATATTACCATTCCTCTGCCCTTTACGCCGATTCCCATAGTGCTACAAAATTTCTTCGTACTGCTGGCCGCGCTACTGTTGGGTGCCCGCCGCGCAACTATTGCGGTAGCCATTTTTCTCTTTTTGGGCGCTCTAGGTCTTCCAGTTTTCTCTGCGGGACGAGGGGGGATAGCCCACCTACTTGGTCCAACCGGCGGTTATCTTATAGGGTATCTGCTAGCGGCGCCACTCAGCGCGCTCTGTGCTGGATCCCAACAACCTACCAATGTGCTCTGGCGACAGATCACCGGGGTAGTAGTGGGTACCATCGTTATCTATCTCTGTGGAATCCCCTGGCTTAAGATTAGCAGCGGGCTTAGTTGGTCCAGCACCTTAGTTGCTGGCCTATATCCTTTTCTTATTGGCGATGTGCTCAAGGCAATAGCTGTGGTTGGCTTAGCTCGAAGTTTGCGGCGGCGTTTGACGGCGCAATTCAATCCCTCGGTAAGCACCTAAATGGTATCCCGTGGTTGATGGGCTAATACTCCCTAGTGACCTAAGAGAATAGCTATGCCTCTTCTCCGCCTGCAGGCACTCTCGCATGATTTTGGCAATGGCCACCGGGGGCTACAAGATATCAGCTGCACCATTGATCAGGGTAAGTTAATAGCGCTGGTCGGACAAAATGGGGCAGGCAAAAGCCTGTTAGCTCAGCATCTCTGCGGACTACAACATCCCACTAGTGGCGCGCTCTATATTGAGGAGAGCGCCCAGCAGGCCACTCCCCATGAGCTGCGTATGCTCTGTGGTATGGTTTTCCAACAGGCCGAGCATCAGATAGTAGGACAGAGTGTAATAGAGGATCTCCTCTTTGGCCTGCGAAATATAGGTATGAAGGCCTCCGCGGCGCAGCAGTGCGCTCAGCGCCAGTTGGAGCAGCTGCATATTGTTCATCTGAGAGATCGGCACCCGGAGAGCCTCTCTGGTGGCGAGTTGCGGCGGGTAGCGTTGGCATCCATGCTAGTAATGCGGCCTCGACTACTTATTCTAGATGAACCCTATGCCCATCTAGATTGGAATGGTATTATTGATTTACAAGGCATTATTGAGGCGCTGCAAAGAGAGGGGCACACCATATTAATGCTGGTCCATGAGCTGAACAAGCTGCCCCAAAGTGTAACGCAAGTGATCATCTTGCATCAGGGTATCAAATATGCTGATGGCCCCTTACCAGAATGTCAGGGTGTCGCGCACAAATTGGGGCTGCTTCCGCCCAAGATAGGGTAGCATGCGCCCCCCTGGCCCACGAACCCTCTTTTACAATAGCGGTCAGTCTAGCTGGTTGGGCCGAACTGACATTCGTATTCGAGCCGCCGCGCTAATATTAATACAGGCGGCGCTGTGGGTAGGCGCTCCCTTTATTATTCCTCTTTTGCTCATAGTGGTTATGGTGCTCTATGGCAGTTGCCGACATCCCCTAGGCCGCACCCTCCGCGCGTTACGTTTTCTGATTTGGTTGGCGTTATTGATACCCATGATTAGCCTGTTGCAACACTGGGATGCCTATTATCAGCTTGCTAGTCAGTCACTGGAGCTCCCCAGTGAGGCTCGCTTATCACTGATCCGGACTAGTAGCTATGCTGGACGACTAATTTTGAATGCGCTGCTAGCCAATCTCTTTCTCGGCACCGCCACTAGTGGAGAGATAATCAATGGATTAGAGTGGTTAATGCGTCCCCTCCGTCGTCGAGGGCGCGCCGGGGCATTGGCCTGTACCCTGGCCATAACCTTTGCTGATCGCTATCTTTCAGCATTGCGGAATATACGCGCGGCTCTTTGGTGTCGCCGCCTTGTGGCGCGCCGCACCCCATTGCGGGCCATCCATAGCTATGGCTTCTTGCTCACCCGCACAATAGCTATACAGATAAATACCCTAGCGCAAAGCCTCTATCTACGGCGCTTTGGCAATAGACGCTCATTGCCCCATTTTCAACTACGACCAACTAATTGGTGGATGGTAATAATCAGCGCCCTGCTATTGGCGCTCTCTTTGGTAAGTCGCTGAGCCTCTCTACGCCATTTTTATACTCCTTTTATGCTCTTGTAAAAGATAGATCAATGGGCAATACTTAGGACCATGACTAAGCAAGAGGTAATGGAGTATTTAGAGTCTAAGGGTAGCGCCCAAACCCGTAAGATATACTACCGCCATGGAGCGCGGGATCCCTTTTTTGGGGTGAAGGTAGCCGATTTGAAGCTGATCCTTAAGCAGACTGGTAAGGATCAAAAGTTGGCGGAGCAACTCTGGGAGAGCGGCAACTCAGATGCCATGTATTTGGCAGCGCTTATGGCCGACGAAAAGAGCATCTCTAAAGAGAGGCTGCGTAGTTGGGTTAAGGGAGCCTATTGGTATATGCTGAGTGAGTTTAGTGTGGCTGCCATAGCGGCCGAGTCGCCCTACGGTTGGGAGCTGGGCCTAGAGTGGATCAAAGAGAGCGATGAGATGATAGCTTCAGCTGGTTGGGCAACCCTCTCCTGCTGTATTTCACTCTTTCCCAACGACAGTCTGGATAGCGCTGCTATAGAGAAATTCTTAGAGAACATTGAGCAGCACATCCACCAGCAAAAAAACCGGGTGCGCTATGCTATGAACAATTTTGTAATCAATGTAGGGGTACACATGCCGGCGCTCAGCCCGCGGGCCCAACAGGTGGCAGCTACCATAGGCAAGGTTGAGGTTAATATGGGCAACACTAGCTGTGCGGTGCCGCTGGCTGGCGACTATATTAAAAAATGTATTGAAAAGGGGCGGTTAGGAAAAAAACGAAAATATGCCCGCTGCTAGCACTGAAGAGGGACATGCCACGGCAATACGCTGCTATGAGCGGGCCTATGCCCCCTACTCCCACTTTCGGGTGGGAGCAGCCATTAAGGCGCGGGGTATAACGGAGTTTTTTGGAGGCTGTAATATAGAGAATGCCAGCCTAGGTGCCACTATCTGCGCCGAGCGGGTAGCACTAGGAGCGCTGATTGCTGCAGTAGGCCAGCAACCTATTGAGTGGGTGATGGTGGTAAGCAGTGCCAAAGATCCAGTGCCCCCCTGCGGAATATGTCGTCAGACACTTTCGGAATTCTGTGATGACCAGGCACTCTTTTACTTGGCGACTCCTCAGCAGATAGTGCATACGCTCTCTTTTGGCGAGCTCTATCCCTACAGTTTTCGATCCTTTAGCTCCTCCCCATAGAACCATGACCGGCAAGCCGCGCTCGGTAGATCGAGTAGCCCAATGGCCAGCCCATATGCTGCGCCTACTAATTGTATCCTACCAGCATATTATCTCGCCGCTCTTTCCGCCTACCTGTATCTATATGCCGCGCTGTTCAGAGTATGGGAAGGTCGCCGTTCTCCGCTTTGGCGCCCGGCGCGGAATGCTGCTATTGCTTTTACGGCTCCTACGCTGCCATGCACGCTTTCAGGGGGCGGTAGACCCAGTGCCCACTCACTACTCTTGGCGGGAGGCATCTCAAAAATATAAACTATACCGGCGGCGAGATTGAGAGGGCACGCTGCCGATAAGGGTTATGACACAATGCTACAACGCATAATACAGACAAAATATGGGGTAGCCTTTGGAGAAATTGCTATTACTGTAACATACCACCAGTTGCTCCAACTGCGTAGCAATGTCGCGAGACGATCCAGCCAATGGTAGCTATGTCAGCCATCATTGAGGCTCTACGCGGCCGTTATCCCCACGTTCCCGCTATGCTCCAATGGAAAAATGGATATCAGCTACTCATAGCGGTAATTCTTTCGGCCAGCAGTACCGATCAACAGGTCAATCAGGCAACACCACAGCTTTTTAAGCGCTTTCCCACCGCCCACGCTATGGCCGCCGCTAACGATGCAACTATGATAGAGCCCTATATTAAGAGTGTGGGGCTGTGGCGCGCCAAGGCGGCCAATATCCTCCAGTGCGCCCGCCTATTGGTAGCACAGCATAATGGTCAACCGCCGCGGGAGATGGAGCAACTTCTGGCGCTGCCGGGAGTGGGGCGCAAAACTGCCAATGTAATTCGAGGTACCCTCTATAAATTACCGGCTATTATTGTTGATACTCATTTCTCACGAGTAGTGCGCCGCCTAGGTCTCTCCAGCCAACGTACTCCAACAGCCATTGAGCGCCAGATCGCCACTCAGCTAGCGCCCGCTGAGCAGTTCCTCTTCTCGCAGCGTATTAATCTGCATGGTAGAGTATGTTGCCGAGCCGCGCAACCTCACTGTTTAGATTGTGTCTTGCGTCAATTTTGCGCCTACTATCGCTCTGATAAAGCTAAGGCATAGCGCTAATGCATAGCGTTAATGTGTTGTGGGGCGCACCTTAATCCATTTGCTATAGAGTTCACTCCAGGCCAGCGCATTCCACCATTGTGTAGGGTGGCAATCGATAGCCAAGAAAACCAGGCGGAGTGCCCGGATCTGTTGATGGATCAGAGAAGGCAGTTGGCTGATAATAGGCGCGGTGGATGGGGGCCTAGCTGGCGCCAACGCTAAAAGAAAGCCCTGCCCTAATACCAAGGGTAACGGTGGATCTCCAGTATGCAGCACGTTATGACACAGCTTGTGCACTGCGTCAAAGAGATGGTGGGAAGCCACAGAGAGCAAGAGGCACTGCTCTTGCCACTGCCAATGGCGCAAAAGGAGATGATTAGGAAAGGCGGCCGGCATTGCGCGTAGCTGTTGCATAGTGGGCAGAGCGGCTAACCAATTGAGCGGCAATAGCGGCGGTAACATTTGAATAAATCCCCATTGACGAAAGAGTGAGTGTTGGATCGCCTCTATATCGCGCTCCACATTACCGGGAAGAAGCAATCCACAGAGATACCAGCGATCCCAATCGGGGTGCGATGGTGGAAGAGCGGGGGGTACTCGGTACGTATGACTCATCTCTGCCGCTAGTTGCCCTACATTATATACCATTAGCGGAGATCATACTGAAAGACAATCAATAATAGATTATACTACTTTACAGTATAGAAATGCCAAAAGGCGCAGCTCCTCCACTTATTGAGATCAGAAGATTAAATCTTTATTGGCATCCAGCAATTCCCTTTATTCAGGATCTTTCGCTGAGGATTATGGAGGGAGAAAAAATTGCCTTGGTTGGTCCTTCGGGAGCTGGTAAAAGCAGTTTGGCGGGGGTATTGGCCGGCCTAACCCCGCTCCATTCCTCAGAACTATCGCTCTCAGCCCGCAAGAGGCATATAGAGAAAAAGGGTCGAATAGCCACCGGTCAAGCCCTACCGCCGCTAATCCATCACCACTCGTATTCTGCACTGGCTCGGGCGCTTATATTTCAGGATGCCCGGGCCACTCTTAATCCACTTATGAAGGTGGCTCAGCAACTTCGGAGATCGATTATGCGCCAGTCCCTTCCCAGAGCCGAACTAGAGCGGCGCTTTGCCGTACTCTGGCAGGAGGTGGACCTCAGGGCGCCGCTGGCTGATCGACTCTATCCCCATCAGTTTTCGGGAGGCATGTGTCAGCGGGCGGTTATCGCTATGGCGTTAGCAAGCCACGCGGCGCTTATCATTGCCGATGAGCCTACTAAAGCCCTAGATGGCGGCGCAGAACAGCGAATTGTCGATCTGCTGCTGCAGGTACTACTCCATAGGGGAAGCACCCTGCTACTAATTACCCATGATATTGTGCTGGCTCATACACTATGCGAGCGTATTCTGGTTATGGAGGGGGGTGCAATTGTGGAGCGCTATCGGGTAGCCGATAGACGCCGTCAGAGAGCCAGCCCCACTAGAAAGGCATTATGGCATGCCGCAGAACAGCTGCTTACCCAACCTCCCACTCCCCCGGCCCTTAGTCGAGTGGAGAGGCGCACCTTACCCCTGATAGAGGTGTCGCATCTCAGCTACCGTTACCATAATCGCTGGCAACCCAACAGAGCGGTGCATCCTCCGCTTTTGCGAGACATTAATCTTACCATTGCTCCCCAAGAGTGTGTGGGATTGCAGGGTCTCAGCGGGAGTGGCAAGAGTACCCTCCTGGAACTGATGGCACAACTTAAAACTCCCGATGGCGGCGAGATACTATTTCAGGGAAAGAGGATAGCTACTATGTCGCTACAAGAGCGGCGCGCGCTCCGGCACAGCATACAGATAATTTTTCAAGATCCCAGCTCTTCTCTTAATCCTCGTCAGCGGGTAATAGAGATAATAGCTGAACCGCTAAGAATAAGAAAAAGAGGAGAGAGCCACGCACCAACCATGCCCTATCGCGCCGCCCAACAGCGCGCCTATCTAGCGATGCAGCAGGTAGGTTTAGCAGAGGACTATGCTGGACGCTATCCCCATCAGCTTTCGGGCGGCGAACAGCAGCGGGTGCTGATTGCCCGGGCAATAATGCTAGAGCCGCGCCTCATTTTAGCGGATGAGCCATTAAGCACCTTGGATACCATTCATCAACATAAAATAGTAACGCTCTTTCAAAAACTGCAGCAGGAACTGCATATTGCATTCTTTATTGTCTCCCATCATATTGAGCGCCTCCAGTCACTCTGCACTAGAAGCTATCTTTTAGAGAATGGGAAGATCAGAGAACTACACTTCAAAGAGATGGTAGCTTTAAGTCCGCCGGTGCTGGTTACTCATGGCGCGTTAAATAGCGCTGAACAATAGGGGGTGGCGTCTCTCCCTCTGGTACAAAGATAAGTGACGCGGCATTAATACAAAAACGCAACCTAGTAGGACGGGGGCCATCGTTAAAGACATGGCCCAGGTGGGAACCGCTAGAGCTATCAACCACCTCAATCTGACTACCAAATATCCCTCTATCAAGGTGATAATCTACCACATCTAGTCGGATAGGGCGCCAGAAACTGGGCCACCCAGTATGTGAATCATACTTGTGCAGCGAGCTAAAGAGCGGTTGTCCAGTTGCTCGTGAATAATAGATACCGCGCCGTTTCTCGGCATGCAGCGGATTACTGAAGGCCCGCTCGGTGCCCTCTCTCCTCAACACTTGGTATTCAAGATCACTTAAGCGGCCTCGCCATTGCTGCTCACTTAAGCGAATAGGGTATTGTTTACCCTTGGGACTAACCTGAATATCTATAGAAGAAATTCTTTCGGTTATTTTGATATCTTGCTGGGATGCCACTGCTGTACTAACCATCCACAGTGAGAGAAGCAGCGCCGCAGCAAAGGTAACTTTTCTTTTGTTCATCATAATCACTCCTAGCTTAATTATACCACAATTATTCCAAAATACAAGAAAAAACCTTGATTTTTGAGGAAAATAAAGAGATAGATGAACCCGCTTTCCAAACTTTACAGCAGGAAAAAGGTCTGGCTGATTTTACATTCAGTATTCATTGGTATGACAGTTTTCTTTAGTTTGGCCATCTTATTTTTCTCTTATGTTCTGGTTTTAGCCTATCTCTATCTCTCAAGTAGCCAATGGCATTGTGCAGATAATCCTCGCCATTCTTAAATCGACCCAATCCAGTATTGCAACTATCACAAATAAAGTCTCTTATATTACCTGTATGATGGTCATGGTCGGCCACTATTTTCGCGGTAATGCCGACTATCAACAACAGTCTCCTCGTTACCCTCTTTTAACAATCCTATTGAATACGATTCAAACTTTGTCAATCTTTTTTAGGCTGGTGTCAAACAAAGAGAAACATGTCCTCCCTCCCCAAGAAACATACAGAAAACATATAATGTAACGAAGCCCTAAAAAAAATACATATGCTCCCTCCTTCGTGGTTAATGTCTTTCCTTTATAAAACAGCGGTATCCTTCCGTTTATAGATTTCCACCCGCATCCCGGGACGAAGTCCCACTATTCCTTTCAGAAAGTGAGAGAGAATGACTCTCGTTTTATTTTTCTTTCAAAGGGACATTTTCAACTTTCTTTTACACCTTTTAACAAAGATTTGCATGAGTTGGCTACATACGCTATAGTTACCATAATTTTTATTGCCGGTGGAAATTTTATTAATTGTAGCCATCACGGTCGTTGGTATATTTTTTTCTCTCGCAGATCTCGCAGAAGAAAGTCATACTTAACATCTCGCCATACAGCCTCGCCGCCCGGCCTGGAATTTAAGAGAAGAAATTATTTACTCAACATTCCAGAGAGAAGGTTTTTTGAGGAAGTACAACAAATTATTCCTGCTGGATATGTTATCTATCCACAAATGCTATTAAGCAAAATTGTAAGGGTAAACTCTTCCAGAGAAGAGTTTTGGAGCTATCACAATAGAATTAACCGAAAAACGGTGGATTTTGTCATCTTTGAAAGGCGCTATTTAAGGCCAGTTATGGCAATTGAATACGATGGAAGCACACACAATAGAATAGATAGAATAGAAAGAGATGAATTTGTAGATAGTGTTTTAAGTTCCGTAGGAATAAAAATCCTGCATGTTAAACATCGAAATTATATAAATTTTGAGGAGCTGAAAAACACAATAAGCCAACATCTAGCTCCAATCAAAAATTATTAAAATTAGATCCCATATCACGGTTAGGTGAGAGAGCCTTTTCTTTACCCACCGCGGTTTTGCTGGGCAGTAAGATTCGATCTGCTCAATTTTCTCCAGCGATTTGTGGATTGCAATGCCAGCTTCTATTTAATTATTCATAACTAATCTCCTTTTCTCAAAATACTACCATAACCTAGATATTCTAACCACTACAACCTATCACCTATCCTTGCATCATCCTATCCTAGGAGCTATACTCTCTCATTATGAATAGAGTAGTACACTTTGAGATCCAAGCCGACGATCCGGAGCGCGCCATTCGCTTCTATCAAAAGATATTCGGCTGGAAGATAGAGAAATGGCCCGGTATGGAGCAGGATTATTGGGTGGTAATGACCGCCGAGAGAGGGAGTAAAGAGCCCGGTATAAATGGAGGACTTCTCAAACGCCCCGCCGCCACACCTCCCCAGGAATGTGGCACCAATGCCTATGTCTGTACCATTCAGGTTGAGGACTTTGATGCCACGGCCCGCCTCATAGAGGAGGCTGGTGGCCAGGTAGCCCTGCCCAAATATGCCTTAGAGGGCATGGCCTGGCAAGGCTATTTTCTAGATAGCGAAGGCAACACCTTTGGTATTCATCAGCCAGACGAGAATGCAAAATAGTAGCCACTAATGAATCAAATATGCTATTTTGAGATTGAAGTTGATGATCCGGAACGTGCCATTGGTTTTTACTCTAGTGTTTTTGGATGGCGCTTTGAAAAGCGCCAGAATAGCTCCCTAGATTATTGGGTTGGTGTTGATTATTCTTTTTCCACAGATTGCGTTGTGGTTGCCGGAGTATTTATACGGGAAGTGATTTGTGATATAGTCACGTACCCCTTGCGTATTTTCCAGAAGAATTCCCATGCTTGAATTAGGCCGCAGTAGCCGTGAACGGCCAGTCAATTATGTGGATCTCTGCGACAATATCGCCGACACCTACCCCGCAGGTATCGCTCATGGCCTGCAAAAGGATGCCATTCAAAATTCACTTGATGCGCGCAAGAGCAGAAAAACCATCGTGCGCGTTGAATTCAATGTGGTCGAAAACTCGACTGGACGGTTTCTTACTTTTACCGACACCAACACCAAAGGGCTGACCGGTAAAGTAATTAGCAGAAACGATGATTACAAAAAACTGCAGGCAAATAACCACTGGGCGAGGTTCGAGGCATTCGCGTTTACAAAAAGCGATCCGGATGCGCTCGGCGCGCGCGGGCAAGGAAAATTTATTTTCCTGCGCGCATCGAACGATTACAAAATGTTTTATGACACCCTGCGCGCCGATGAGGTGTATAGGCTCGGTGCAACTCAAGCGACCGACACTGGCTGCCCGATTCACCCCGACCGGGGCGAAAAATGGGAAGACGAAACCGCCACGAAAAAATTGGCGGCGCATTGCGGGCTACAGCCATTAAATAAAATTGGCACTCGCATTATTGTGTGCGACCCACGCGATGAAGTACTGAACGAAATTCGAAACGGCGGATTTGTCGCCGCCATTCAGGAAACATGGTTTTGCGCCATTGAAAAAAAGCAACTGGAGGTATCGATTAACGGGAATGCCGTTGGTCTGCCGAACACTTTCCCATTGCCCGGCAAGGATGCAAAGAAAACAAAAACATGGATATACAAAAAGGATTTTGACGACGATGTCGTGATGGACAACCTAAAAATTAAAAACTTTCATGTCGCCTACCTCCCGGACACCGATATTCCGGAAGCGCAACATGGCATCGCCATTTTGCAAAACGGCATGAAGATAATCGCGCGTCCCATGACTATGGCACCGATGGATATGCAGGCAAAAATCACCGGATTCATCGAATTTGACAAACTAATGGATCAAGAATTGCGCAAGGGGCATAATCAATACCCCAACCACTATGAATTGAAATGGCGCAGTAAAATTCCACGCGCCATCAGGCTGTTCATTGAGAGTCAGCTTGAAAAATTTGGTCGCGAAAAATTGGGGCTTGGCGAAGACCCTCGGGAAAAGCAAAAACGCACCCGGGATAACGCCGAAAAAGAGGCGATGAAAATGTTAATGCGCCATGCGCCGGATTTAAATTTCGCCAGCCATAAGCGCAAACCCATTCCGCCCGTTCCTCCTACCCTACCCTTGCCACCGCCGCCGCCGTCGCACAAAAATATCGGCATCAGCATGTCGGTACAGTTCCCCGACAACAACAAAAAACCGCGTGTGGACTGGGGAGACGAAATGCGGGTGTCCGCATACTGCTTTAACAAAACACAAAAAAGTATTTCCGGTAAACTGACAATCCGAGTATTGCATGCTGATACGCAGGTCGAAGAGTTAACCGACGTGCCGGTTAATTTACCGGACGGAAGTGTTGATTTGTGCACCGTACCAATCAACAACGGCAACGATTTTGCAATAAATTTTACCAAACACCAGTATCAAAAGACCGGTGAATACCGCGTTCGTGCCGTACTCACGGATATTGTGAGCGGTGAGCGGGTCGATATGCTCACGCGCCGATTTTGGCTGAACGAAGATCCAGCGCAAAAATTGCCATTCAATTTGGTGCCGGGAAAATTGGCGACCAAACTTGCTTGGCGGCCGCAGGGGGACATCGATAACGACCCCACGATCTACTACAACACCGAGCATCCTGAATTCATACGAAATCAAGGTGACGAGCTAGACCAAGCGGACTACTTGCTTAATATTTGCTTGGATGGCGCATTACATTTTATCCTCACCCGGCCTGATGCAGGTACACCGGATTACAGTCCATTAAATACGGCAGCCATTGCCGGTGCCGCACCTGACTCGGTACCGGATATAGTCCACGATGAAATCAGTCGCTACAAGGCGAAAGTATTCTGGGACGTTTATGAGGGTCAATCATGACCGTTTTACTGCGCGAAAAAGCAACCATTCGCGGCGAAGAAGTCGAAGTGAAGGTTTTTCGCCCGTCCGGCTTGCTGTCGCGGGAAAATCAAGAGCGCGCCGAAAAATTGGATGCCTTTTTGGCGGAAGAAATGCCGTTAATGGCGGAGCGCATCATGTGCTTGCCGAAAGACCAGCCGTTAAAAAAGTGGTATCAGTTCGGCAAAGAGTTGCAGGATATTGTGGACGACAACGACTTGGTATTGCGCACCGACGTCCAAAACGGCTTAATTTGGGAGGCTATCAAGCAACACTTGCCCGAATCCATCGGACTCAAAGGTGCCGGTGTGGCGCGCGATGCAAACGCCAAGTACAATGGCCGCCGCGGACATTTTCCCGAGTGCTATGCCATTGCAACGCATGCTTGGAAAGATGTGCAATGGCTTAAACGCTGGGTTGACTGGACCTACATTTATCACCGGGAAAGCATGTGGCATGACAAGCGAGTTCTGCGACACATGCGCGAGGAAATTAAACGGATGGGGCAATACCCGCCCAAAGATACATTCTGCGACATCCTAAAGCTGATAGCAGCACAAACCACCGGCAAGGACATCGATGTGCTGGATGATTCCGCCATTGCGGAAAAAGTCCACCATGCTTTTGAGCAAACCCAGCCCCATCTTGCATGACCACTTACTTAAAACGCGCCAACAAATCCCCCGCTACCGGAGAAGACAACACCCGCCAAATCGTACAAACCATGCTCCGCGAAATCGAGCAAGGTGGCGAGGAGCGGGTGCGTGAGTATGCGCGGGAGTTGGATGGGTGGGATAGGGACACCGTTGTCAGCCGGGAGGACTTTGATGCCACGGCCCGCCTCATAGAGGAGGCTGGTGGCCAGGTAGCCCTGCCCAAATATGCCTTAGAGGGCATGGCCTGGCAAGGCTATTTTCTAGATAGCGAAGGCAACACTTTTGGTATTCATCAGCCAGACGAGAATGCAAAATAGTAGCCACTAATGAATCAAATATGCTATTTTGAGATTGAAGTTGATGATCCGGAACGTGCCATTGGTTTTTACTCTAGTGTTTTTGGATGGCGCTTTGAAAAGCGCCAGAATAGCTCCCTAGATTATTGGGAGGTACAGTGCGCCCCCACCGCCAGCGAGGAGCAACCGGAGCAATCCCTAGCGGGGCTACTCCCGTTTGGCGGGATGCTACGCCGTCACGTCGCTCGACCTGCTGCGGGGAGTGGTGCCAATGCCCATGTTACCACTATATTGGTTGAGGATTGGCATACCACGGCCCAAAAAATTATTGCCGCCGCCGGCCAAGAGGTAGTGGCCAAGTTTCCAGTAATTGGAAGGGGTTGGCAGGGTTACTTTCGTGATAGTGAAGCCAATCTCTTGGGTATTTTTCAGATAGACCCCTCAGCCCAATAGCCACCCTATATTATTGGAGATTTAGGATCGCGAAAGGCCTAGAGCCTCTTAGTTGCCTCTCTGGCACTGCAGGCTAAAGCTTCCCTCTATACTCTGCTGCGGCGCTAGCGAGATAATCCGCTCATCGCTAAAGCTGTGCTGATAATTAATTACATTGGGGGCCTGGCTCACCGGTTCGACACAGAAATAATCCTCCTTGGGAGAATAGCAATGCAGATGCGAAAAGAGCTGCGAGGCACGCATAGTGATCCGCTGACCGGGTTGCTCAATAATGCAATCGCCCTCCCAGAGCGAGAAGGTATTATCCATAAAGCTTTCCAGCAGAGTGCCTTTCTGGAGGCGATCTATTAATGGATCTTCAGTGACTATATCGCTGGGCATCATGTCCTCGTAATTTACCAACATCACCCGTCCCACCTGAGCCAGCACCGTAGAGGAGCTATGGCGAGGAAAGTAGGGATGAAAACCCATACCCGCCGGCACTGGATGGGGCGCATTATTAACCAGACGTAGCTTCCCCAAGAGCCCGGCACCCTGCAGTTGATAGCTTACCTCAGCGCGGAAGGCGAAGGGCCAGCAGTCGGGCGAAGTGGGTCTATACTCCAAAGCAATGGCTATTCGCTCTTGTTCTTTGCTCACCACCTGCCATTGATCGCTGTGCCATCCCTCTCCATGAATGTAATGGGGGTTGGGCGACATGTTGGGCGAAAGCTGATATTCATTTCTTAACCACTCAAAGCGCCCGCGATCTACCCGATTGGCCAGCGGCACCATCACAAAACAGGCGGTATCGCGCGGGTCACCGCTACCACTGCTATAGGGACGCATAATATCCTCCCCATCTCGAAAGCGAAAAGAGGTTACTGAGCCGCCCAATGTTGGGCTCAGCGTTAAGCTAACCTGCTGGTTGGCTATCTCCAAGCTGCTCACTACCACAGCGTAAATCCGCTACCCGAAAAGATCAAGTTCCATGATCGTAAAATCAGATATTGGCGGCATTACCTGATAGCAGACAATATCTAACCTACCCTTTTTTACCAACACAAATTACCGACACAAATTCTTAAAAAAACTTCGCATAACTCACCCAATATTTCCTATATTAAAATTAAGAAAATTATTATGAATGATGTAAAAAAGAGTTTGGTAGGAGCTTTGCTCCTAGGGATAGCCCTCCTATTCATCGCCTGTCAAGAGACACTGCCCATCTGCTACGATGCGAATGGCAGAGCTGTCGTCTGCGCCTACAGCTGTAGCAACGGCACCCCCCGCGACGGCACCCCACCAGTGAATAGCAATACAGAGTATTGCGCAACCTGCACCTCCGGACAGAGCCCCGATAGCCAACATCGCTGCGATCCCGGGTTTTCATATACCTGTAGCAACGGCAGTCCCCAAAGCGGTACTGCAGACACCTCCAATACCCAACGCTGTAACTCCTGTGATAGCGGCTATAGGCCGGTCGATGGTCGCTGCGAACCCACCCGCTACACCTGTAGCAATGGCGTCGCACAAAGCGGTAGAACCTCCGGCAATAGCGATGAAGAGCGCTGCACCGCCTGTCTCTCAGGCTACACGCTCATCGATGGCCTCTGTAACACTCCCACCCGCTACACCTGTAGCAACGGCACCCCCCGCGAGGGAAGCCCCGCGGGCAATAGTGATACCGAATATTGCCTAGCCTGTGATTCAGGAGCGGCTCCGCAAGCCGACAACCGCTGCGCCTCCGAGTTTGCCTATGTGTGCACCAACGGCATCCCTCAAAGTGGCACTACTGAGACCCCCAATACCCAACGCTGTAGCTCCTGCAATAGCGGCTATAAGAGAGTGGGTGATAGCTGCGAATCAACCCGCTACACCTGCACTAACGGAAGCCCGGCAAGCGGAAGCCCCGCCGGAAATAGCGATGTGGCACAATGCGTAAGCTGTGATAGCACCTACCAGCTCATTAATGGCACATGTTCTGTCCGAACCCGCTACACCTGCACCAACGGAAGCCCCGCAAGCGGAATCCCTGCCGGAAATAGCAATGTAGCGCAATGCAGTAGCTGCGATAGCACCTACCAGCTCATTAATGGCACATGCACCTCCCGCACCCGCTACACCTGCACTAATGGAAATCCGGCAAGTGGAAGCCCTGCCGGAAACAGCAATGTGGAGCAATGCACCAGTTGCGATAGCACCTACCAGCTCATTAATGGCGCATGCACCGCCCGAACCCGCTACACCTGCACTAACGGAAATCCCGAAAGTGGAAGCCCCCAAGGCAATAGCAATGTAGCGCAATGCACCAGCTGCGATAGCACCTACCAGCTCATTAATGGCACATGTTCTGTCCGAACCCGCTACACCTGCACCAACGGAAGCCCGGCAAGCGGAAACCCCGCCGGAAATAGCAATGTGGAGCAATGCAGTAGCTGCAATAGCGGCTATTGGCTCAATGGTGCACGCTGTAGCGCCCATGCCTCTCTTTGGAGTAGCCAAAATAGCGGCACCCGTTCTGGATTCTGGGGCATCACCCACGGCAACGGCAGATTCATAGCAGTTAACAATGGCTACACCACGCATATCAGCACCAATGGCGCCCGCTGGTCCATCATCTATCTCGGCTCCCCCTCAAGAGGCTTCCGGGCTATCGACCACGGCAACGGCATCTTCATCACAGTGGGAGATAACGGCACTATTCTCACTAGTAGCAATGATGGCACTACCTGGAGCAGCCAAAGTAGTGGCATTTCACACCACCTCCGAGCCATTGCCCACGGCAACGGCATCTTCGTCGCGGTGGGAGATGGCGGCGCTCTTCTCAGCGGTAGCACCGATGGCACCACCTGGAGTGTTCGAAGTAGTGGCACGTCGAACCACCTCCAGGATGTGGTCCACGGCAATGGCACCTTCGTCGCCGTGGGAGATGGTGGCACCATCCTCACTAGTAGCGATGGCGAAAGCTGGAGTGCCCGAAGTAGTGGGACCACATTAGGACTCCGAGACATTGTCTACGCCAATGGCACCTTTGTCGCGGTAGGGAGTAATGGAGTCATTCTCACTAGTAGCGATGGCGCAAGCTGGAGCACCCGCACTAGCGGCACCACCAGCACCCTGGAAGGTGCCACCTACGGCAACTCTACCTTTGTCGCGGTGGGGCATGATGGAGTCATTCTCACTAGTAACACCGGCGCAAGCTGGAGCACCCGCACTAGCGGCACCCCCTGGGATCTCCGAGACATCACCTATGGCAATGGCATCTTCATCGCGGTAGGTGCAAGCGGCACCTTCTTAACTGCGCAATAATCAATCTTGAGAGAATAATCTCAAGAGATAGTGCGGGAAGTTCCTGGCACATCTTCCCCTCTGGCTCTAGAGCTGGCGTTCCAGATGAAGCCCCCCCATTTTTTCTATTATTCCCCCCACCAGCACCTAGAGAGCGCTCCTGACGCTAGCAGCTTATACACATATCCTCCTAGACACTCGTGAGTATATTTCTAGCACTTGGGGAAGGAGGGCCTCTTTGCGTAGCACGTCGCACCCTCTAGTATAGGCATTCCTGCCGCGCCTACTGAAATAATGGGGAATTGATGGGGCTAGCGCTGTAGCACTCCGTGGCATTTTGTGTCGGAGAGGGGTAGGATGGCTCTCTATTTTTCTTCAAATTTCTTAAAAAAGCTTACCATTATATATCCAATTAGGGTATACTCCACGTATGACGGCGGGTAAGAGCTACATGCTATATAAGAGTGGATACTATGCCGCTCTCTCTAGCTATAGTAGCTTAGGTAGCTGTCAAATAAACAATTCATGGAGGTGTTTCAATAATGAAATGTCAAAAAAAGACGAAAATGTCACCCTAAAGAAAAACAAAAATGTCACGCAGCCATTGCTACCTCCTTCATGGTTAATGTCCTTCCTTTATAAAATAACTGTATCCTTCCGTCAAGATATGCATAGATTTCCACCCGCATCCCGGGACGAAGTCCAGCTCCACCTTTAAGAATTTGAAAAGAGCGTGTCTGATAGCGTATGGTATAATCATTGGTACATACCCGGAAGCTACGCTTCCCAAAGAGATGATCAAGGTCATACTGAGCATCAAGGGGAACATGGGCATTGTGTATCCCCCAAGCCTTCAGGGCAAATCGCTCGTTAAAGGCGGCAAGAAAGGCCGGAAGGAAACAGTTTGCCTCAGTGAGAGTAGAGATCCCGGCGCGCTTCAGCGCCGCACAGAGTCGCCCCTGGAGGGTCTTATTCACCCGCTCTACCCGTCCTTTGGCCTGAGGAGAGCCGGCATTGATGATCTGTACCCCTAGTCGTTCACATACCTGCTGGAAATGCTTATTTCCCTCCGGAGTGGGAACATAGGCGTTTCTCTGATCACAGTAGAGAGCGGAGGGGATGCCATACTCCCGAATCCAGTCTTTTATGAGCGCTAAGAGCTCGCTAAGCTCCTCTTCATAGGCAAATCGAGCCTTAATAAGCCCCGTAGCATCGTCAATCATGACTAATAGACAGGTTTTGGTAGTCCCAAACCATTGGTGAAAACTCCCATCACATTGGATCATCATGCCAAAGTAAGGCTTTCGTTCTCGGAAGGTGTGACGCGGTGAAGAGCGGACGCGATAGCGAGTCACCGCAATTCCCGCCTCAGCCATGGCCTTTCTCAGCGTAGGAGGTGAGATATGGATGTCATGCTCTTCAGCTAGTACCTCCTTTGCATAGGCGGGGCTGTAGCCCTCCAATTCCTCTTTAATGAAGGAGATCGCCTTCTCCATCACCTCCGGGGGGATCTTTCGAGGGCCCGGACGACCTCGAGAGCGATGCGCTAGCGCCCCCTCGCTCCCCTCTTTCCAGCGCTTAAAGAGCCTCCTCATATGCCTAAGGGTTACCCCGCTGCGCTCTGCCTCATCTTTCGCTGAGGTCGTTCCTGTGGCAAGCCTGATACAGGCTTGCATATATCGTACTTCTTTGGTACTCATAGTACATGTCATTGCTGTCATAATCCTCCAGTATACCTGGAGGAGCAGTGACATTTTCAACTTTCTTTCAAAGGGACATTTTCAACTTTCTTTTACATGTTTCAATAATGAAACATACTAATTTAAGTTCTTTCCCTTTAAGAGAGAATGAGAGAGCGAAGGAGCGATTGAGCACTCGTAAAACGCTTCAGAGAGAGGAGCACGCCTCCTCGCATTCCCCACTTAAGGGAAGGGTGCTTTGGGGCACCCTGGGGGCCGCCTTAGTGATATTGGTGGCCCTGGTGGTATTGGTAGCCTGTCCGGCTGCACCTAGTGGAGGAGGTGGCACCGGTTATATCTGTGACAACGGTACCCCCTCATCGCTCAGAGATGTCTCAGCTGATGGTCTAACCCGCTGTGTAAGCTGTGATCACCCTCTATTTTTTGCACTTGAGGGTAGCTCCGATGCCATCGGTACCACCTGCCGAACCGTAGCAGAGGTGGGAGAGGCCGTCCGCATAGACACGGTAAGCAATTTTGGCGTGCTCGAAGGCAACCCAACCGGCCTAGCCGCCATCAATGGCACCCTTTATATGGTGGGAGAACAAACAGACGTCCTGTATACCCTCAACACTGATTCCGCTGATGGCACCGACGATGGTGCGGCAATTCAGGTGGGCAGTACGGCCGCCGGCTTTGGAGTGGTCGAAAGCCTCCCAACCGGCTTGGCCGCCATCAATGGCACCCTCTATATGGTGGGAGAGCGCACCGATCTCCTCTATACCCTAGACACTACTACCGGTAGGGCCACCCAGGTAAGCGCGGCAAGTGTAAACCAATTTGGCGTGGGCGAAAGCAACCCAAGCGACCTAGCCGCCATTGCCAATACCCTCTATATGGCGGGAGACAATGATGTCCTATATACCCTAAACACTGCTACCGGTAGAGCAACCCGGGTGGGTAGCACAGACGCCGGCTTTGGCGTGAGCGAGCTTAACGCGCGCGGCCTAGCCGCCATCGGTAGCACCCTGTATATGGTGGGAAATACCAATGATGTCCTGTATACCCTAAACACTACTACCGGTATGGCAATTCAGGTGGGAAGTGCGGCCGCCGGCTTTGGCGTGGGCGAATCCTTCCCAACCGGCCTGGCCGCCATTGATAGCACCCTGTATATGGTGGGGTCAACCAATGATGCCCTCTATGCGCTCCGCTATAGATAGTTGCTGATAGTCGGTAAAAGCGCTCTCGGTAGTCCAAGCGCGGTTCCAATAGGATAGGGAAGGGTTTAACCCTTCTCTATTTTTTGTGCGTAGCTCCTATTCAAAAACGACGTAGAGAGTGTTTGTAAACCCCTCTCTCTACGCTCTCTGTTTTCCCAGTCAGAGCGCATTTCTCCGGCAAAGTTTCGGGAGTGGAAAAAAAAGGGGTCAGGATGTCTCTTTATCTTCCTAGAAATTTCTTAAAAAAGCTTGACACATACTGTTATACCCTCTATTCTAAAACTGGTTTTTTGAAAACCTCCTAAATTATTTGATAGCTTGAGGGCTGGCGCTTAATCGCCGGCCCTCACTCTTTTTTAATTCCTCGTTCCTGTGGCAAGCCTGGTACAGGCTGGCATATATCGTACCTCTTTGGTACTCATAGTACATGTCGCTGTGTTCATAATCCTCCAGTATACCTAGAGGAGCAGTGACATTTTTAACTTTCTTTTACACAAGGGCGTACAAAAGCTTGACAAACTACTGTTATATCCGGTACTATTATATCAGCCTAGCTTAGGCATTTCTCATATTGGCTTGAGGGTTTTGCGTTTAATCGCAGGCCCTCGGCCTTTTTTAATTGGTCATTCCATATTCAACAGTCATTGCTATTTTCACGGCACTTTTCATTGTAGGCAGAGGTGCAGTTTTTCCGTTGCACATTTTATCGGAGAGAGGGGGCAGCTGTCTTTTTATTTCCCTACTTTCTTTTACAATTCTGTGACAATAGGTAGTTCTTAACTATAATTGGCACTATGAGTAAGAGAATATTAAGCAAAAAAAAGGAGAAATTTGTTATGATTAGAAATAATCTTTTTAAGATGCGCCGCGGCGCGTTAGGGGCTATTTTAGGAGCCCTAGTGCTACTTTTAGTAGTAGTATTGGTAGCCTGTCCGGCTGCGAATAATGCCGGAAATGGAGGTCCTGGCCCTGGTCCTGGTCCCGGAGGGGGCACCGGTTATATCTGTGCCAACGGCACTGCCTCATCTGACAGAGATGCCACTGCGGATGGTCTAACCCGCTGTGTAAGCTGTGACCCTCTATTTTTTGCACTTGAGGGCAGCTCCGATGTCATCGGCAGCATCTGCCGAACCGTAGCAGAGGTGGGAGAGGCCGTCCGCATAGGCATGGTCGTCGATTTTGGCGTAAGCGAAAGCGCTCCAAGAGACCTCGCCGCCATTGATAGAACCCTCTATATGCTGGGACAGGCCAATAGGGTCCTCTATACCCTCAACATTGATTCCGATGACACAATTGCCGATGGCTCGGCAGATCAGGTAGGCAGTATGCCTGCCGGCTTTGGTGTGGGCGAATTAAACCCAACCGGCCTGGCCGCTATTGATGGCACCCTCTATATGGTGGGAACGACCAATGATGTCCTCTATACCCTAGACACTACTACCGGTAGGGCCATCCTGGTGAGCGCTACCGGTGTAAGCCAATTTGGCGTGGGTGAAGGCTTCCCAACCGGCCTGGCCGCCATCGGCACCACCCTCTATATGGTGGGAGATACCAATGGTATCCTCTATACCCTCAACATTGACCCTGATGATGGCACCTCCGATGATGGTAGGGCAATGCAGGTGGGCAGTACAGCCGCCGGCTTTGGCGTGGGTGAAAACCCAACCGGCCTCACCGCCATCGGTAACACCCTCTATATGGTGGGGGTGGGCGCTGCTGCTCTCTATACCCTCAACATTGACCCCGCTGATGGCACCGACGATGGCCGGGCAATGCAGGTGGGCACAGCAGACCGATTTGGCGTGGGCGAGTCTACCCCACGCGGTCTCGCCGCCATTGACGATATTCTCTATATGACGGGATTTAGCACAAGAGCCCTCTATGCGCTCCGCTATCAATAGTGGATAGCCGCAAAGAGCCAGAGATAGGCCAAACGTGATTGAGAATAGAATAGAATAGGATAGGGAGGGGCTAAACCCCTCCCTATTTTTTTTGTGTAGCTCCTATTCAAAAAAACCGCGCAGGGGCGCCTCAAACGCGCCTTGGGTTCTTTATTTTTTACGTAACGGGTCTTATTCCTCTGACACCTTTTACCGGAGTTGAGGGTCAGTCGTCGCTTTATCTTTCTTAAAGATAACCAATTACATTTGCATACAATAGAAAACAGTGCTATAATGAGAATAGATTAATGCAACAAGGAGAAATATTATGTTCAATCTAATGCCCTATATTATTTTTAATAGTCAATGCGAGGAAGCGCTTCATTTTTATGAAACCTGCCTAGGTGGCACCATCGAAGAGATAAACCGCTTTGGCGATTCTCCATTGAAGATATCAGAGGAGCAGAAAAAACAGATAATGCATGCCCGGCTGAACTTTTGGGGCGGCGATATATGCGCCTCAGATGCTATGGATACGGAGAAAGAGCCCTCTCCCTCTTCATCAAGGCCGCAACTGGTTAAGCTCATGCTTCCCTTTGATGATCTTCAGCAGGCCCAAACCACCTTTGTCAAGTTGGCAGAGGGTGGCCAAATAACCATGCCATTGGAGAAACAATTTTGGGGAGACACCTATGGAGAGCTAACCGATAAGTTTGGCGTTCAATGGCTGTTTGATTGCTCAGAACCAAGCTAAGCCCAAAGTATCTATATTTGCTAAAGCTGCTTATTTTGCTATACTATGACTATTATGAATAACTGGATTGTAGAGGATGGGCAACCTTCTACCGACATGTTTTGAGGCGACCGCACTGTCCCCTGGTAGATCCCGATGGGTACGAATGGACCTTAGCTGCTAGAGTTCATCAGTTTGATCCTAATAAGAAACTCTTATCAGGGAGTAATGGTGAAAGTAATAGTAAATAGAATGGTAATCAATACATGAAAAAGCAACTAGTCGGCTGGTTGGTGCTTATATTTCTGTGGAGTGTGCTAGGAGGTTGTCAACGCGGTGGCGACGCAAGAGGGTCAGCCGAGGCAGATAGCACCTCTCAGCTAATCGAGAGCAATTCTCAACCGGTGGCGGTAGAGGCAGCAGTAATAAGCAGCGGCCAGTTTTTTGGTGCTATTACTGTATCGGGAGTAGTGCAGGGTATCCAAGAGGTTACCATTTTATCAGAAACTAGTGGCAAAATCTTCCAAGTAAGAGCCAGTTTGGGTCAACGGGTATCTACCAACCAAATAATGGTACAACTGGATAGCGAGGTAGAGCGCTATGCGGTGGCGCAAGCTCGTGATCAATTAAAGGTGGCAGATTTGGAATTGCAAGCCATTAAAGATCTGGTAGCAAATAATAGCTCCTCGCCGGCAGAGCTTGCAAGAGCCACCGCGGCAGCTAGCGGAGCCCGTTCCATGCTGGCGCAGGCCCAACAGCGTTTGGATAACAAGGTAATTCGCTCGCCAATCAATGGACAGGTTGCCGTATTGCCGACTACTATCTCGCCGGGTAATTATATTCAGCCCGGCAGCGTCATTGCCCGAGTGGTAGATCTACGTCGACTACGGTTAGCTGTGGGGGTCGGTGAACGAGATATATTGCTTATTGAACCGGGCGCAGCCGCCAGCGTAACATTAAGTGCCTGTGGCGAGATACCGCAACCAGCGCAAATCATTAGTATAGCGGCCGGAAGCGCCAGTAATGATGGCAACTTTATGGTGATAGCAGAATGGAATAACAACTGCGGTAACCGGATAAAATCGGGTATGGCAGCCACCGCGCGTATTACTCCCTCTGGAAACGAGAGTCCCAATACCATTGTGATACCTACAGCTTCCATTCTACGCGAGGGTAGTCAGGAATATCTCTACCTTGCGGTGAGCGAGGGTGAGAACACTGTTGCTCGCCGTGCCAACATTGAGAGCGGTAAGCAACTGGCCAATAGAACTGAAGTTACCTCTGGAGTAGCAGAGGGCGACCTACTCATTATAGCGCCGTTGCAATCGCTGGAAGAGGGTAGCCTAATAGAAACTGTCTCTATTGGTTCTACTGCATTCCGCTAGCTTAATCTGTTACCGCTTCTCAGGCTCTCTTCTTGAGAATGATGGCTCTGCTCTACAGTCGCCGTTGCCAAAAACGGGGCAAAAACAGAATAAGTACAGTAAATATTTCTAGTCGGCCACACAACATTACCCCAATTAAGAGATATTTCAAGGATGCCGGATAGAAGCTATAGCTATTGGCAGGGGCTATCTCCCCAAATCCTGGCCCGATATTTCCTAAGGTGGATAAGGCAGTACTCAGTGAGGTGATAATATCATACCCATAAAAGGCAATCACCACGGTAATCAGTAATACTATCATAATATAGAGCGCTACAAAACCACTCACGGCTTGCAATATGCCTCGCCGATTGGAGGAATAGGCGGTTATTTGACTATCAAATACTCCCTGAGGATGAAGGAGGTATTTCATCTCGCCGGCCCCCTGTCTAGCCAGAAGCAACAATCGTATTATTTTTATGCCCCCTCCAGTGGAGCCGGCACAACCCCCACAGAACATTAACAGCAGTAATACCGCCTGTGCTCCGCTGCTCCACAGAGAAAAGTCTTCGGTTACATATCCGGTGGTGGTAAGTATAGCTGCAGACTGAAAACCAGCATTGAGCAGTGTATTCCAGATCGAACCTCCCTCGGCTCCCCGAATTTGGGAGAGAGTAATAACTAGTGATGCGATCAGGAATATAAGCATGTACGTGCGCCATTCAGGATCTCGCAAGAGACTGCCAATTTTGCCCTTGGTAAGGCCATAGAGCAGATTGAAATTTGTCCCGGCGCAGATCATAAAAAAGGTAATGACCGCCGTAATAAAAGGAGAGCGCCAATGGCCAATGCTGGCATTTTTGGTAGAGAAGCCGCCGGTTGCCAATGTGCCAAAGGTTTGGGTCAGTGCATCAAAGAGATTCAGCCCCCCCACCATCAATAGTATAGTCTCTAATAGGGTAAGCCCTAGGTAGATGAGCCATAGTATTTTTGCAGTCTGCGCAATTTTAGGGGCTATCTTATCTACTGCCAGACCCGGCAATTCGGCTCGCAGCAAGAGGGTCCCGCCACCCCCTAATAGCGGAAAGAGCGCCACCACCAATGCAATAATGCCCATGCCACCTAGCCAATGGGTAAAGGATCTCCAAAAGAGGATGGCGTAAGGTAGGCTCTCTATATCGTTCAGTATTGAGGCGCCAGTAGTAGTAAAGCCAGACATACTCTCAAAGAGCGCGTCCACATACTGGGGAATAGCCCCAGAGAAATAAAAGGGTAACGAACCCACTAATGCAGCAATTATCCAGCATAAAGTTACTACTAAAAAGCCACTCCGGGAGGAGAGGCGGGATCGGTTGCGAAAAGAGATTGCAATAGAGAAAAGCGCTACTCCTATACAGAGGGCTATCGGAATAAGAAAGGCAGCAATGATCTCTCTCTCACCATAGACAAGAGCCACGATGAGCGGGAAAAGCAGTGTTATGGCAAAGAGCAAAATAAAACGCGAGAGAAGCCGTATAATATGCATGAATGGTTAGCCGGTTGCCCTGTCCCTATCCTACATTACCTATAAAAAGTTTTTGAACCTTTCTAGTTGACTCATGGCTGGCAATAACTATTACCCTATCATTCTCACGTATGGTGAATTCTCCCCGTGGTAGATAGGTTTGGTTCTTACGAGAGACCGAAACCAGCAAACTACGGGGGGGAAGGGTCATCTCTTGAATTTGTCGGTCAGCCGCCCAGCTCTCAGCACTTACATTCAATTCTAACACCTCTATTTTACCATCTGAGATAGAATAGAGATTGATAATATGCTGACGGCGTATGATACGGAGAATAGCATTAACCACTGTATGTTTTACGCTTACTGCTACATCTATTCCTAATTTGTTGGCAAAATCGGTATAGGTGCTTTTAGAAACTAGCACAATTGCTCGATCAATTCCGCGGGTTTTACCATAGGTTGCAGAGAGGAGATTAAGCTCCTCGTTTTCGGTAGCAGTAATCAACAACTCTGCTTCATCCAAATTTTCCTCCTCAAAAAGTTCGCTGTTGGTTATATCGGCATGCAGTACCAGCGCTTGTGGGAAGCTGGCAGCCATTTGTCGTGCCCGGTTGTGATCCTTCTCTATTACTTTGAGCTTGGGGGCATGCATATGAGCAATGGGTAATAAAAGCCGTAGCGCAGAATGATTGGTTTTCAAGAGATGGGAAGCAATCAACGTACCTACTTTGCCCCCTCCAATAAGCAATACCTTACGCGCTCGTCGTGGTGCGTAACCCAAATAACGATATACCGATGAAAATTTCTGTCGATCAGCTGCAATATACACAATATCATTTTCCTGTAAGATACTCTCCCCACTTGGTATAAGATGCTGGTCACCTCGTACGATGAGTGCCACCAGAAAGATATGGTTAGCCTCTTCTGCAATTTGCCATAATGGACGACTGAATACCTTAGCAGAGGCATTAATACGCAGATTACGAATCTCAATATTTGAGCGATCAAAGACCAGCGTATCGCCCAACGCCCCCACCTCAATACTACGAATAATAGCCCGGGTGGCCTCAATCTCTGGATTAATCAGATAGTCAATACCAAAAAAGTGCTGGTAGCCAGTCAGCGAGGAATAACTAATATTGCGTACCCGCGCTATCTTAATAGGATTACCGCTAACAGTGGGCACCATATTGCAGATAAGCAGATTAAGCTCATCTGAATGGGTAAGGCATATTAGAAAATCGGCCTCTTCTGCTCCACACTCCTTGAGCACCTCTGGATCATTACCTGCCTTATGCAATATAAGACAATCAATCCGATTGCGTATTTGGTGTACCACCGCTGCATCCCTCTCGATGAGAGTAACATTGTGTTGTTCAGTAAGCTGGCGAGCTAACTGTACCCCTACCACACCGGCGCCAACGACCACCACATGCATATTATTGTGCTTAACTGTATAAGAATAGAGGTGCTATTACAACTATACTGCTGCCAGAAATTGTAACATTATTAGTTTATCTATATAGATTATCTATTGGTCTATTTATAAGAGTAACAGCATTGCCTGTCCTAGGAATGCCTTTATTAAAACTACCTCTGGCTAACCGGGCCATCATGGGTTGTTATATTAGGATTTTACCACTGCCGTATCACTCTTTTGCCTATAGTGGCCTTATACATAGCACTTTATTCTTAGCGATATTCCTAGCGATCGCTAGGAATAAAATTAAGAGCTACAGAATTAATGCAATATCGCTTACCGGTAGGTGGCGGGCCATCATCAAAAAGATGACCTAAATGCGCATCACAGGCAGCGCAACGCACCTCTACTCGCTGCATGCCAAAGGAGCGATCTTTATGTTCGGCAAGCGCTTCCCTATGGGACGCCTCCCAATAGCTGGGCCACCCAGTGCCTGAGTCAAATTTGTGTTCCGAACTAAAAAGAGGGAGCTTACAGCAGACACAATGATACGTACCTGCCAGCTTATGATTCCAATAAAGCCCCGAAAAGGCGCGCTCAGTACCTTGCCGGCGCGTAACCCGAAATTGTTCAGGGGATAGTAGCTCTTTCCACTGTGTATCGCTTTTTTCTATCTCTACTGCCATACCAGAAAAACCTTGTTTGGACTATTCTTCGTAAGCTAAATTTAGTGTGGCATAATTCTTTTTGCACCAGGCCTTAGTAATCTTAAGTATCTCTGTGGCGTTGGGAGCCTTCAAGCAATTATGAGCTAGAGTATGGCATTGTTTGACCGAGACCGTCCGCACTATTTCCTTCGCCAATGGTATCCGCGCAAGACTCATGCTAAGAGTTCGGATCCCCAAGCCCACTAGTATTGGTATAGCTAACGGATCGCCGGACATCTCACCGCAGATTTCCACATCTTTATGGTTTTTTTCTCCACCCTCTATTATCCTCTGAATAAGCCACAAAATTGATGGATCAAAATAATTAGCTATATGAGCTAGATTCTCGTTAGTACGATCAGCTGCCAGCGTATATTGGGTCAGATCGTTACTTCCTATACTTACAAAATCGACCTCACTTATTAAATTAGAAATGTTAAGCGCTGCGGAGGGAACTTCAACCATAATTCCTCGCTCTATATTCTGATCGCATTCTATATTCTCTCTTTTTAGTTCATCAATAATGATATCTACAAACTTTTGAAATTTTTGTACCTCATCAAGGATGGAGACCATAGGAAAGAAAATCTTTATTTTCCGCTTAGCCGAGAGACGTAGCAATGCTCGTAGCTGACTCCGCATAAGTTCCGGATGAGCTAACAGAAAGCGTATTCCTCGCTGTCCTAAAAAGGGATTTTGTTCGGTGGTTGAAGAACTCTGCAATGCCTCTAAAGGTTTATCACCACCAACATCCAACATACGTATAGTCATTGCCATCTTAGAGGAGAGCGCATTGGCAATATCCAGAAGCATTTTATATTGCTCCTCCTCTGTAGGTAGGGTATTCTCCTCAAAGAAAAGTGTCTCAGTTCTTAAAAGCCCAATTCCCTCAGCACCATATTTGGTTATCAATTTGCTTTCAATAACCCCTCCTACATTGGCTAGCATGTCAATCTTAACCTTATCAGTTGAAACTGTTGGTAGTGTAACTCGTGAGAGTAGATATTTTCTCTCGTCTGCTTGACTGGTGATCCGCTTTTTGACATCATTCAGCATTGATGGTTTAGGATTTATGATAACAATTCCTGTAGATCCGTCTACAATTAATGTATTTTTGGTCTTAACCGGAAGGGGACCACATCCCACCACAGCGGGAATAGATAATCCACGTGCCAAAATAGCAGTGTGAGAGGTAGCGGTACCGGCCTCAGTGCAAATAGCCAAAGCCATTTCTGGATCAAGCGCAGCAGTGTCACTGGGCATAAGGTCGTGCGCCACCACTATTAAGGGAGTATTGAGATCAGCTAAGCTTACCGGAGTAGTTCCAGTAAGGATATAGATTAGTCGGACAGATATGTCCTGTACATCTGCCGCCCGTTGTCGAAAATAGCTATCCTCTATTGCTTCAAATTCCTCCACTATCTGGTCGCTCACCTTTTGTACTGCCGACTCAGCGCTAATTACCTCCTGTTTTATTACCTGTATTGTCTTATGGTAGAATTCTTCATCTTCCAAAAGTGCTCGCTGGGCATCTAGTATATCCCCTTCAGCATTTTTGCCCTTATCGCGAAGCTTTGTGGCCAAGTTAAGTATCTCTCTATCGGCCTGAGCAGCAGCTAATATAAAACGCTCAATCTCTTTCTGTGTATCTACATTTTCTTTGTAAAACACAACTGGTTTTTCCGGACGGTAGATGAAAGGCTGCCCCACAACAACGCCACCACCGGTAGATATTCCCTTTATCTCTTTCATACTCTCTCCTTTTAATATTATATTTTTTCTATTATTTCTTCCATATTATATCTCATACTTGCTATAATAAGTACCTCTCCCTATCTCTACCAACTACCTCTCGCTAGGGTTAGTACATTAAATTCCACATACGCCATTGATAACCTCATATATTACAAGCCACATCCATACTCTCTTATATTATCTTGATATAGTGTATATTCTATATAACAAAATACAAATAGTTGTCAAGCACTGATACTGATAAACCTGAATTAAACCCGAAATGCACCACCTCGAAAGAAAAATGGCGCATATGGCTACTCCACACAATCGCTCATTTGAACAATTAGCGATAGACCAGAGACTTAATCTAGCATATTACTGTATACAGAATAGGCATGCAGAAAGGCATGGAGAGCCTCCAATCCCCTATCGAGTAATTGCCAGAAGGCGCTCGGGTACCACCACACCACCATCTCACCAGAGCTACAAAAGAGAGGCAAGTAGTACCAATCAGGCATACCGCTATACCACAAAGGTGTGGAGGCTATGCTACCGGCCGAGAGAGGTTTTTTGAGGCCTAGGGAAGAGCACCTTAACCGGGAACCGGTGCATTTGGAAAGGTTAATCTACCTTACTAAGGAAAATAAAGCGCTAGCTGCTCCTCCACTCCGGCAAAAGGTGCCGGAAGAATGAGGCTTTGCTAGGAGAACAGAACAAATGTAGGGAAGCGTTTCACACGCTCCCTACGCGGTTTTTTGAATAGGAGCTACGCAAAAAAATAGGGAGGGGTTTAACCCTCTCCAGAAACTTCGTGAAGCACACACGTCCCTTGATGAGGAAGTGCTTCACTGGAGAGTCTTATCGTGTGATCACGCCATGACCCGTGAACGTCGTGAGGCATACAAGACATTGTTTCAGAGGGAGCGGGAGGAAGGGCTAGTAGAGAAGGTGCCTTTTCTATGCGCATACCACCCTTCCTTCCACAATTGCCACAAGCATACCCGGAGGTTGCCTAGGAGGATCTGTATGAGCCAGTATTGCCGGCTAGGGGGTCAGCGGTCTCTTTAGTTCCCGTAAAATTGTATTATAAAAAAGGGCTATTCTGTACTAAGTATATAATAGCGCCCTTAGGCACGGGTTTTGTCACTCTATTAGGCTTGGGGGCGAAACAAAAAAGGCCCCGCGTTGTGAGGGTAACGGCCTCACAGAAGGCGCGGGACAACCTTTCAGGGTGGCGTGGCAGGCCGCCCTGTTTTATTATTATACCCATTATAGCAAAAGAGGCAAGTGCTGTACGCCCTCATTTTGAGCTACCGTCTATCTACTATTGATAGCGGAGCGCATAGAGGGCACCATTGGTATTTCCCACCATGTAGAGGGTGCTGCCGATGGCGGCCAGGCCGTAGGGGAAGCTTTCGCCCATACCAAAGCCGGCAGGTAGACGTCCCACCTGGGTTGCTTCACCGGTAGTAGTGCTTAGGGTATAGAGGACATCGGTGCGCTCTCCCACCATGTAGAGGGTGCTGCCGATGGCGGCCAGGCCGTAGGGGAAGCTTTCGCCCATACCAAAGCCGGCGGCTGTACTGCCCACCCGAATTGCCCGGCCATCGTCGGTCATATCAGCGGAGTCAATGTTGAGGGTATACAGGGCATCATTACTCTGCCCCACCATATAGAGGGTGCTATCAATGGCGGCTAGGCCGCGTGGGTTGCCTTCGCTCATGCCAAAGCCGGCAGATAGAATTCCTACCTGAATTGCCATACCATCGTCGGTCATATCAGCGGAGTCAATGTTGAGGGTATACAGGGCATCATTACTCTGCCCCACCATATAGAGGGTGCTATCAATGGCGGCTAGGCCGGTTGGGAAGCCTTCACCCACGCCAAATTGGCTTACACCGGCATCGCTCATCCGGGTGGCCACACCGGTAGTAGTGTCTAGGGTATACAAGACATCAGTGTCTGCTCCTATCATATAAAGGGTGCTATCGATGGCGGCGAGATCGGCTGGGTTTCTTTCGCCCACCCCAAATCTCATGGCCATGTCTATGCGGGCGGCCTCCCCTAAGGCTACTTGTCCACAGCTTCTGCCAACTACATCAGTGGTGCCGATAAGCCTATAAAGTAGATTACAGCTAGCACAGCGGGTTTGCCCAGCCGTATCAGTGGTACCCTCAACCGGGGTGCCGTTGGCACAGACATAGTTAGTGAGGCAGTCCCCATTTAACAGGATATAGTTCTCGTCACAATTGATGCATCTATTGATGTTAGGGACTAATGATTCGAGTCTTGGGTCGCGTATCCCATTGCTACAGACATAATCAAAGCATGTAGAGGGGTCACCAGTGTTCGGGTCGCGGCAAATCAGTAATGTATCTACGCAAGTAAGGAGCGCTAGCGGGAGCAGCGCCAGAAGCAGATGATAGATCTTTATAGGGGAATTTTTTGTTAGTTTATGGCTCTGTTTCTCTGTTTTCATAGCTTTCTGCTCCTCATAACGACCATAAATATGGCTTTGCCAGAGAATTAAAGAGGTTTCTAACTTTTTTATTGCACAAATTGCACAGGTTACCAAGGTATGGACTCTCTCCTGAAAAGAAAGAGCTTAAAAAAGAACCTGAATTAGAATATCTCATTTCTGAAAAACCCTTTTTGAAAATTTGATAGATGCCTAAGCGACTATAGCCAGAGGAAAAGAACCTAGCTTCCCTCCTCATCGCTTATAGGTTCGTTAGACACTTAGCTATGAGTAAAGCATAACATATAAGATATATAATGTACAGGAAAAAAGAGAGAAATTAGGAAAATAAAGAGACATCCTGACCCCCCCTCCAGCAAAAAAACAGTGGAGAACCTTGGAAAGGTTGCTGGCCCTATTTCCGATGGAAGTTCGCCTCACAAACTTTACGAGGCTTGCGCAGCACTAGACGAAGGCGGGCTACAATGAGGGTCGGTGATGATCGCGCAATGCGCCGGGAAGAACCTATAGGACATCACAGATGGTATCAAGGGGTGCGAGAGGCGAAAGGAGGTTAGGAGACCCTAGCTATTCCCGGGAAAGTATGCCATACTATTGGGTCGTCATGACACACAATGATATTCAATGGCCACTGTAGTAGTAGGGACCCAATGGGGCGATGAGGGCAAAGGTAAGTTTGTAGATATACTAGCCCAGCATATGGACTATGTGGTGCGTTACCAGGGCGGGCACAATGCCGGCCATACTGTAGTAGTAGATAGGCAGCGCTTCGCGCTTCAGCTTTTACCCAGCGGCATTCTCTATCCCCATATTACTCCAGTTATTGGAAATGGTATGGTAATCGATCCGCTAGTGTTAATGGAGGAGATTGAGATGCTGGGATCTAAGGGAATTAGCTGCCAAAAACTTAAAATCTCTGGAAACGCCCATCTCATTCTGCCCTACCATCCCGAACTGGATGCAGCCATTGAGCGTAACTTGGGCAAAAACCGTCTAGGTACTACTAAACGAGGTATTGGCCCGGCCTATGCCGATAAGGCCTTACGGGTAGGCCTGCGCATGCAGGATCTTTTGGATGAAGATATCTTCCGTGAAAAGTTAGATTTGGCTCTGCAGCACAAAAATTTGCTTTTCACACAGATATATAAACGGGCGCCCTATAGCCTATCTGAAATATGCGATCGCTATCTTAAGCGATGCAAAACATATCTCGCTCCCTACATTGGTGATACAGTAACGCTGCTTCATGAGGCGCTAGAATCTGGCAAACGGCTCTTATTTGAAGGGGCGCAGGCTACCTTTCTGGATCTGGATCACGGCACCTATCCCTTTGTAACCTCCTCAAACTGTACTGCGGGAGGCGCATCAACCGGCTCAGGAGTTGGCCCGCGGGCTATGCAGTCTATTGTGGGCATTGCCAAGGCCTACATTACCCGGGTAGGATCCGGCCCCTTCCCCACCGAGCTCTCGGATGCCATCGCTGACCATTTGGTAGAAAAGGGGCACGAATATGGTACCAATACCAAACGGCGACGCCGCTGCGGCTGGTTTGATACAGTTATGCTCCGCTATGCTGCGCGGGTCAATAGTCTCACTGAGCTAGTGATTACCAAACTTGATGTCTTAGGTGATTTAGCAGAGCTTAAGGTATGCGTAGCCTATCAGATAGATGGTCGTAAGATGCGCCAGTTGCCCTATCACCAGTCGGCTATGCATCGTGCTGTGCCGCTCTACCATACCCTCCCCGGTTGGCAAAGATCCTTAGGAGATATAAAAGAACGCCGAGATCTACCCTCTCAGGCAGTGGACTATGTGGAGTTTTTAGAGGAAGAGGTTGGCATACCTATTTCATGGGTGGGAATAGGTCCCGAGCGCGAACAGACTATTAAATGGAATACACCCACCCATGCAATACCATAACCGACATTAGGAAGGGAAAAATGGATATTCCGTCCAATATTCTTGCCGAACGCTATGCCAGCCGGGAGATGAATGCTATCTGGTCCCCCAAAAGACGGATCATTATTGAAAGAGAGCTCTGGGTGGCTATCCTCCAGGCGCAAAAAGCATTGGGAATAGCCGTTGATGCCACAGTTATTGAGGATTATAGACGGGTAATAGCACAGGTAGACTTACACTCCATAGCTCAACGGGAGACCCAGCTACAACATGATCTGATGGCTCGCCTGCAGGAATTTTCAGCATTGGCTGGCCAGGAGCAGATTCATTTGGGACTTACCTCTCGAGATATTACCGAGAATTGCGAACAGCTCCTTATCCTAGAATCACTGCGATTGATACTGAGGAGGGCCGTGGATTGTCTCAAGCTCCTCATTGAGTTGGTTATCCGCTATCGCAATACGCCATTAGTGGCTCGCACACACAATATGCCGGCGCAACCCACCACCCTAGGACGGCGCCTAGCCATGCGCGGTGAGGAATATCTGATTGCCAGTAACGATCTCTTGGCTCTCATTAGCGGCTATCAATTTCGTGGCATTAAGGGGGCAGTGGGCACCCAAAGCGATCTTCTAGAGCTCTTCGAGGGGGACGAGCAGCGAGTACAGCAGTTAGAAGAGCGAGTACTGCAGCATCTGCAGCGCCAGGGCGCATTATGTGTCAGCGGTCAGATCTATCCCCGCAGCTTAGATCTCAAAGTGGTTCACCATCTGGTACAGTTGGCGGCTGCTCCAGCCAGTTTAGCGCTTGATATACGGCTGATGTCTGGTACATCCCTAATGGGAGAAGGCTATGCCGCCGGTCGGGTTGGCTCTTCGGCTATGCCGCATAAGCGTAACCCAGCCATGTGCGAGCGCATCTCGGCGCTGGGGGTGGTACTTAAGGGTTACCATACCATGTTGGCGACACTTAGTGGCGCCCAATGGTATGAGGGTGATGTAAGTTGCTCGGTAGTGCGCCGGGTAGCATTGCCTAACATGTTCTTGGCCAGTGAAGGATTGCTTAATACCCTACAGCAGCTACTGAAGGGGCTAGTAATCAATGAAGCGGGAATGCAGGCAGAACTTGAGCGTTATCTTCCGCAGTTAATGAGTTCCCGGATCCTTATGGCGGCGGTTCGTGCCGGCTTGGGACGCGAGCAGGCGCATCGCATACTCAGAGAGGAATTATCAGCCACCGAAACTCCGGGGACCCTTCGCGATGTAGCGCGTCACCCGCTGGTGCGCCGCTTGGCAGCCCGCGCTGAATTCCCGTTGGGCTTGCAAGAAATAATGCAGGCAATTACTACCCCTCCGCTCTGGGGGCGCGCCCCTACTCAAATAGAGCAGTTTGTCAAACAGGCGCGCAATTTTATTGAGCAATCATCATCGCCGGCACTTCCCGATTGACATGGCTCCATGATACCTCTTATTGTCGAATAATATTGATTAGTGCCGAAAGGCCCGTTGTCCGCTAAAGAGCAACGGTATCTGGTGCTGATTACAGCAGGCTATGATCTCCCAGTCTCGTATAGCGCCCCCCGGTTCAGCAATGGCTGCAATTCCCTCTTCTAATGCCAGCCTTACACCATCTGGGAAGGGGAAGAAGGCATCGGATACCATAACTGCCGATGACAGATCGCCCCGCCGCTGTGCCACTTGGCTATTGATGGCGCGCTGTTCCTGGGGAGAGAGTTCAGCATAGGAGCTAGTATGGTGCTCTTGCGCTAGCCGCTCTTGCAGCGCGCCGTAGGCTCGCCTGCAGGCTATGCGTACCGCTCCTACCCGATCTAGGGAGCCACAACCAATTCCTACGGTACAGCCATTCTTTACCAAAACAATGGCGTTACTAGTAAGCGCCTCTACCACATGCCAACCAAAAAGTAGCTCCTCTAGCTGAGCGGGGGTCGCATTATATTGTGAATGCACCATTTTTCCCTGATGTTTGGCTTGGGCTATTGAAAAATGCTCCCGCTCTAGTAGCGCTGAGCTGTATGACCACTGTAGACAGAGTCCTCCATCCATCAGTGCACGCCAATCCAGATAACGTTGTGGAATGTATTCTGCTAATTTTTCAATGTTGTGGATCTGGAATATCCTAAGATTAGCGCGCTGTCGTAGTATATCTATAGCTTGACGGCTAAAGGATGGCGCGGCTACTACCTCGCAATAATGTGCCGCTATTATCTTTGCCGTATCAGCCCCTATTGCCCGGTTGAGCACATAACTGCCGCCAAATGCGGCAATGGGATCGGCCTGTTGCGCTCGTTCTACAGCTTCCGCTATGGAGGAGGTTGAAGCGACTGCGCAGGGGTTATTGTGCTTGATAATCACCGCCGTCGGCCGCTGCGCTAGGTAGCGCAAGATCTGCAGCGCCACATCTATATCAATAAGATTGGTCTTGCCGGGATGCTTACCCGACTGCAATAGATCGGCAGCGGTTACCAGTCCCCTTTGTGCAGCAATCTGCGTCACTCCGGCAATCTCCACATTGCCGTTGATAAGGCGATACAACGCCGCCGGTTGACTAGGGTTATCCCCATAGCGAATACCCGACATACCTTGAGAACTTTTCCAACCCACCTTTTCATATAGTAATAACTGACGCTGGCCATCTTCGGCAATAAAGCTAATCTCGATCTGTGGAGGAAAATGTTCGGTAGCTATCTGGTGGTAGCGCTGTGCAATATGCTGCCTATGCTGGGAGGGGTTATTGGTATTCATAATTCCTCTATCTTACTTAAGTAGTTTAAGACAATAACGATTGTAACGAATAATAGCACGAAAAACCTGTTGCGCAAGAGCGCGGCGTAGCACCACGGTACATTTGCCATTATTGCGCCGCAGCTCCGAGAGCAGCAACGGATATTGAAGAGGACTACTGAGAGCTATTACCCTCTGGTAATTCTTGGCTGCGGCGCGTAAAAGAGCCGGACCGCCAATATCAATCACCTTGCGGTAGAGGTTAACTATTACCATATCAAAGAGCCGCGTATCACTCTCTTGCAATGCCTGCTGATGGTTGGCCGAGTCCGGATTGGCCAATAGACCCAAGAAGATACGCCAATCTAGGGTCTTTACAATATCACGAGAATGTGCCGAGGGCGATATGTAACGGTATATATCTACCAAATGGCTATGATGATTATTAGCCACCCTCTCCTTCAGCTGCGTCAAGGTGCCAGTGGTGCAATAGAATGTTATCTCTGGAATCAGCTGAAGGAGCGATTCTACCAGCTCCGGAAGCCCCTGGAAGGAGCTGACACTACAGATAACCCGCGTGGGGCGTAGAGAATAATCGGACATTAACCCTTTACCTGTAGTGCAGCGGCCTTGAGGGTATTATGCAGTAGCATGGTGATAGTCATAGGACCAACCCCCCCAGGCACCGGAGTTATATGCGAGGCGATGGCAGCTACCTCCTCAAAGGCCACATCGCCCCGTAGAGAGTAGCCGCGTTTGGTAGCCGGATCAGGTACTCGATTAATTCCCACATCAATAACCACACTGTTTTTGCCTACCATGGAGCGCTGTATATATCCGGCCCGGCCCATGGCTGCCACTAAAATATCTGCCGAGCGAGTAATATCAGCGATGTTACTGCTCTTACTGTGACAAATAGTTACTGTAGCATTGCCGCGGCGATTTTTACGCATAAGCAGGAGCGCCAGCGGCCGTCCTACTATGGCGCTCCGCCCTACAATAACCACATGTGCCCCTTCGGTATTGATATTGTAGGCAGCTAACAATTCTACAATCCCTAGCGGGGTACAGGGCTGTAGCGAATCCCCGCCGCGCGCTAAAATTCCCATATTATAGGGATGAAAACCATCCACATCTTTGCGAGGATCGATGGCCAGTAACACATCTATTGCAGAGATATGAGATGGCAGAGGGAGTTGCAAAAGAATTGCATGCACTGCGGGATCAATATTAAATGCCTCAATATGTTTTAATAATGTCTCTTGGGAGGTCTCTGATGGAAGATGTATATCGCAGGTGCCAATGCCTACGCGCTGGCAGGCCTGCTGTTTAGCGCGAGTATAGGAGAGACTGGCCGGGTTATCTCCCACCAGAATAACCGCTAATTGTGGCTTAATGCCCTGTCTCGAGAGGGCCACTATCTGTGGCTGTAGCGCGTCCTGCATTTTTGCCGCCACAGTTTTGCCATCTATGAGCGTGGCGCTCATAGTACGATAGGCAGGAGGGCTACTAAAGTGAGATTAGTCTGACTCAGAGTGCCAATTCACTTTTGGGATCAAAGAGGGCGACATGAGCCGGATCAATCTTGAGGCGTATCTTATCACCTGGACTGTGAGGAACGTTGGGATTAACCCGCGCCACCATCCTCTGTGTGCCGGCATGGACATACAGATGGGTTTCGGCGCCTAAGGGCTCAATTATCTCAATAGTGACATCAAGACACTCCTCATCTTTGGCAGAATCGCCATACTCTAAGCGCTCGGGGCGAATACCAAAAATGAGCTGCTTTCCATCAAAATTGGCAGCCAGCTTGGCAAATGGAGCGCCCAATTCCAAATTAACCTCATTTCTCTGTGTCAAACTCAATTTATTACCGCTTACTTTGGCGGTAACGGTAAGAAAATTCATAGGGGGAGAGCCAATAAAACCGGCCACAAATCTATTTACCGGTTTATTGTAGAGCGTAAGTGGATCTCCAATCTGCTGTACCTTGCCATCACGCATAACCACAATTTTATCGCCCATAGTCATAGCCTCTACCTGATCATGGGTTACATAAATCATGGTGGCCTGCAAACGGTTATGGAGGTCCGATATCTCGGTCCGCATCTGTACCCTTAATTTTGCATCCAGATTTGAGAGCGGCTCGTCAAAGAGAAACACCTTAGGTTTGCGGACTATGGCTCGTCCCACCGCCACCCGTTGCCGCTGTCCACCAGAGAGCTGCTTGGGTTTGCGGCGCAATAGCGATTCTAACTCTAGGATCTTGGCTGCATCAGATACCCGCTGCTCTATCTCTTTTTTATCATACTTGCGTATTTTGAGGCCAAAGGCCATGTTGTCATACACTGTCATATGCGGATAGAGGGCATAATTCTGAAACACCATCGCAATATCGCGATCTTTAGGAGGAACATCGTTAACCAGTTTTCCATCAATCATTAACTCTCCAGCTGAAATATCTTCTAATCCAGCAATCATTCGTAGGGTAGTGGTCTTTCCACACCCTGATGGGCCAACCAATACTACAAATTCACGATCTTTGACATCTACATCGACATCTTTCACCGCTACTACTGATTGGTCATAGACCTTAGTAAGTCTTTTCAAATTTAAAGTAGCCATAATGGACTATTGTATCCCATAAGTGGGATATTATGCAATAGTTTTTTGAAATTTTTTAATTATATAAAGCTCTTATCAGTTAAGATTTTGTTTGCAAAGCTTGGTATGCCATATGGAGAAAAGGGAAAGAATTTATATAAAGATATTGAAAGCATGATAATTAAAGGGCTAGACAAAGCTCTACCAGAGGCCTTTGATTCTGTTAGAGTTGTTGGCAATACCGCAGTTCATCCTAGGGAGATAAATATTAATACCAATAAAAAATAGTTGGTAGGCTATTCAATCTGATAAATATCATTGATCAACATAATTGCTCAAAAAATGATTGGCCATAAAGGGGAAATAGATGTTCCTTACAAAGGGTTACCAGAAACCCCAAAGAGAAAATAGAGATAATTAACTAGGGGATTGAAGGTTTTACAAGAGAGAAATAATTTATATACTCATAGTAGATAATAATGCGCAGCTACTTGATGTTTCAGCTGATGATTTAGCCCAACAATTATGGCCAACCATTCCGATCTGACATTCATAATCAACGAAGGGGAACGTATTTTGGAGAATGCGATAGTGCAAATTTTGGAGGCACGGAAAGAGTAACTATGCCAACATCAACTAACATAAAGGCAGCAGTCAAAACAACGCCTGAAGTTCTGTTTTGGGCAAGAGAAACTGCAGGTATGTCACCAGAGGAAGTACTGGGTAAACTCAAGCTGAAAAGGCTCTCTGAGAAGACCATTGCAGAGTGGGAATCCGGAGAGAGTGAGCCTAGTTATGCACAGCTGGAAAAACTTGCCAAAATATACCAGCGTCCGGTTGCCATCTTTTTCTTTCCTGCTCCTCCGCCGGAACCGAGGGAGAAAGAGAAATTCAGGTCTCTGCCGGAGGCTCAGGCAGAACAGATTCCCACCCGAATACGATTTCTTGTGCGTAATGGATTGGTCAGGCAGATAAATTTGCGTGAGCTTTTTGATGAGGTGAATCCCGCAGAGACGAAGATATTTAAGGATATAAAGGCTAGTAACAATATCTCAGCCACACAGCTGGCAAAACAGGTGCGCGACTATATCGGTATTTCGCTGAATGAGCAGTTCAGTTGGAAAGATAGTGCAGCTGCCTTCAAGAGCTGGCGTAATGCACTCGAAGAAAGTGGTCTGTGGATTTTCAAAAATGCCTTTAAGGAGGGTAGCTATAGCGGTTTTTGCCTGCATGATGAGCAGTTTCCCATCATCTATGTTAACAACAGCATGCCTCCACCACGTCAAATCTTTACCCTGTTTCATGAGTTGGCACATCTTTTAAGAGGCATGGGGGGCATTGATATCCTCCAAGATGCGATACCCAAATTGACAGGTCCCTATAAGCAGGAAGAGGTGTTTTGCAATGCATTTGCAGGAGCAATTTTGGTTCCCGAAGAAACGTTTCCGGCGGGCCTGAATAGTCCGGATACCCAACAGATACAAAGTTTGGTAGAAAAGTACCAGGTGAGTCGCGGGGTAATTTTGCGCAAGCTTTATGACACAGGCCGTATCTCACAAAATGAGTATGAAGATAGAATTGAACAATGGGGGAAGGAGCCCCCGTCCAACAGAGCCTCATCTCCAGGGGTTAATTATTATGCCACACAACGTACCTACCTGGGGGACAGATACCTTAATATCGCGTTTCAACGATATCACCAGCAGAGAATCACAAGGCGTGAGCTTGCCGATTACCTGGGAATCAAAAAAATGGAAACATTGGATAATTTTGAGAACCATTTGATCGGGGAGTGGCAGTAATGCCGTATGTTCTGGATACAGGCTTTTTCATTATCAGCCGTGACTATTATCCGGATATCTTCCCCGGATTCTGGGAATCTATGAAGGAGGCAGCTGAAAATGGAATTCTATTCTCTGTAAGGGAGGTGAAAAAAGAGATAGAAAATTATGGAGGTCCTCAAGAACACCTTCATAATTGGATAAAATCTTACATAAATATTTTCGACGCGCCAACTCAGGGAGAGGTGAACAGAGTGCGTGAGATTCTAGGCATCCCTAAATTTCAGCACTTGATTAAACAAAAAGATCGGCTTCAGGATAAGCCAGTGGCAGATCCTTTTGTGATTGCCCGGGCTTGGGAAATTGGGGGAACCGTAGTAACGAGGGAGTTATTGAGTAAGGATGAAAAAGCGCCCAACATTCCAAATGTTTGCAGTCATTTTGGCGTCCCCTGTATAAACCCTGAAGAGTTTATGAAGCAGGTAGGATGGAGGTTTTAATTTTGAATGATGGGCCATAAAAGGGAAATAGATGTTTCTTACAAAGGGTTACCAGAAACCCCCAAAGAGAAAATAGAGATAATTAGCTAGGAGATTGAAGGTTTTACAAATGAGAAATAATTTATATACTCATAGTAGATAATAATGTGCAGCTACCTGATGTTTCAGCTGATGATTTAGCCCAACAATTATGGCCAACCATTCCGATCTAACGTTCATAATCAACGAAGGGGAAAGCAATCTCCTGGAACGATTCAAGGTGCTGATTAAGGACACCAAGTTTTTCGATGTTCTGGTCGGCTACTTCTATACCAGCGGCTTCCATGCGCTCTACAAATCTCTGGAGAAAACCGAGAGGATCAGAATCCTCATTGGTATCAAGACCAACCAGCAAGCGCTGGATCTGCTAGAAGAGGCCCAGCAGCCGAAGCTTCAATTTTCCCATGCCGAAACCAAAGGCCATTTTTCCGGTAATCTTATCAAAGAGATGGAAGATTCAGAAGAGAGCCAAAAAGTTGAAGAGGGGGTAACCAAGTTTGTGGAGTGGCTGCAGAGCGGAAAAATGGAGATCAAGGTCTACCCAACCGAGAACATTCACGCCAAGCTCTACATCATGTCATTCACCGAAGACGACCGGGATGTTGGCCGGGTAATCACCGGCTCAAGCAATTTCACCCAGTCGGGATTGGTGGATAACCTAGAGTTCAATGCAGAGTTAAAAACCCGCGCCGACTATGAATTTGCCAAAGAAAAATTTGAAGAGCTCTGGCACAATGCCGTTGATGTAAGCCAAGATTATGTTCAGACCATTCAGCAAAAGACCTGGCTTAACAATACCATCACCCCCTACCAGCTCTATCTCAAATGTCTCTATGAGTACTTCAAGGATGACCTCTCCCAAATGGATGATACAGATTTTCCCTATACTCCGGACGGGTTCAAGCCGCTGAAATATCAAAGGCAAGCGATCCTCAATGCGAAAAAAATACTGGAGGAATATGGCGGGGTATTTCTCTCTGACGTGGTGGGGCTTGGCAAAACCTATGTGTCGGCCATGCTGGCTGGCCAGCTGGAGGGCCGAACGCTGGTCATTGCGCCACCGGCACTCTTAGATAAGGCAAACCCCGGCTCTTGGCCTAACGTATTTTGGGACTTTCAGGTGTCTGCCAAGTTTGAATCACTAGGAAAACTGGAGCAGCTTATACAAATTATACAAAATAGTACGGACGATTATGAAAATGTCTTTATAGATGAGGCGCATCGCTTCCGCAGCGAGTCAAATGTCACCTACGAAAAGCTGGCCCAAATCTGCCGCGGAAAAAGAGTCATACTGGTAACGGCCACCCCGCTCAACAACACGCCACTAGATATTTTGAGTCAAATCAAGCTATTCCAAAATGTAAAAAAGAGCACCATTCCCAATGTGCCAGACCTCGAATCATTTTTTAAGCAGTTGGGGCAGAAAATCAAGAAACTAGATCGCCAAAAAGAGCGCGTGATGTACCTGCAGACTGCCAAAGAAAATGCGCATGAAATTCGCGAATCGGTTTTGAAGTTTCTTATGGTGCGACGCACCAGAAGGGAGATTGAAAAATATTTTGCCGATGACCTAGAAAAGCAAAAGATCAAATTTCCGGAGGTGGAAAACCCCGAGCCGGCCTTCTATCAGCTTAATCAGGAAGAAAACCACATATTCAACACCACCGTTGAGCTTATTACTCAAAAATTCCGCTATGCGCGCTACACACCGATGCTCTATTACAGAGATCAGGGGCGGCTGGGTCAGTTGGAAATACAGTCTCAGAAAAACCTAGGAAGCTTCATGAAAATTTTGCTCATTAAGCGGCTGGAGAGCAGTTTCTACGCCTTTCGCAATAGTGTGGAGCGCTTCATTTCCTACTATAGTTCATTTCTCAAAGGGCTTGCGGAGGGCTCTGTCTATTTCAGCAAAAACTATACCAGTAAAATTTTCGAGCTACTAGGTAATGACGACGAGCTGGCAATTCAAGAACTGCTAGACAGCGACCGGGTCACCAGATATCCGGCGCAAGATTTTACCAATGATCTGGAAATAAACCTGAAAAATGACCTCTCAATTCTCAAAGAGATACAGGAATTGTGGCAAAGGGTAACGCGCGATCCCAAATTACTCTCTCTGGAAGGGCTTCTTAAAACGCACCCGGTTTTGAAGGACCACAAGCTCATTGTCTTTAGCGAATCAAGAGAGACCGTCGAGTACCTTGCCAAAAATCTTGAAAAGCAGTTCCCGCAGCAGGTTCTGGCCTTCAGCGGCTCCTCAAGTGCCGCAACTAGAAAAAAGGTTATTCAGAACTTTGATGCCGGTGTCCGCCATCACCAAGATGATTATAGAATCCTCATCGCCACCGAGGTGCTATCCGAAGGCGTCAACCTGCACCGCTCCAATGTGGTTATTAACTACGATATTCCCTGGAATCCCACACGGCTTATGCAGCGTGTCGGGCGCATCAACCGCTTGGATACAAAATTTAATACAATTTACAGCTTTAACTTTTTCCCCACCAAGCAATCTAACGACCAGATCAAGCTCAAAGAGGCAGCCGAAGCCAAGATACAATATTTCATTACTCTGTTGGGGGCGGACGCGCGGCTCCTAACCGAGGGCGAGGTCATCGAGTCGCATGAACTTTTCGACCGCCTCTTTTCTAAAAAGTCGATTACCGGAGAAGATGAGGAGGGCGAAAGTGAATTGAAATATCTGCAGGTCATCAGAAACCTGCGAGACACCAACTCGGATATGTTTGAGAAAATAAAAGACCTGCCAAAAAAGGCCCGAACCACCAAGAGGCACCCCGAAGCGGATAATCGACTACTGACCTATTTTAGAAAGGGCAAATTGCAGAAATTCTTCCTAGTTGGTAAGGAGCAAGCCAAAAAAATTGAATTTATTAGCGCGGCAAGCCGACTTGAGGCTGAAGCCAGCACTCCCAGAGAAAAACTTCCAACCGATTTTTACCACAAACTAGAGAAGAACAAGCAGGCTTTCAGGGATGCGACGAGCGAAGAAGAGCTGAATGTCGCCGCCACGCACGGGGGCCGCGATAGCGCCACCAGAGTACTCAAAATTCTTAAGGCAACACAGGCCACCAAGGATTTCCAACAATACGCCAAAGATCAGGAAACATATCTCCAGCGAGTGATGAACCGCCTGACAGAGGGTGCTCTACCCAAGCAGACCACCAAAACCGTGTTACGCGCGCTTAACCAAGAGATCCAAGACGGTCACCCAAACCCGCTCAAGATAATTGCGCATCTAAAAAATAACATCTCGGATGCATTCCTGCGCGGCCACATCGCGGAAAATGCCGCGGCTGCCGCTGCTGTCGGAGAGATTATCCTATCCGAATACTTGATTGCCGACTGACATGGAAAGATCCGCCGCCCAGAATTTAGTTCGAAAGACGTTGGAAAACTCCTTCGATAGGGAACGTTTTGTCAATATGGTTAAGAATATCCTTAACCATATTGGAGGGAAATCCTTCACCTATCCTGAGAAATACATTTTTGACGACTTTGTCGATTCCATCCGCTGTGTTGAGCGGGTGGGCAAATATCAAGGTCCGGATGAAAAAATTATTGATATCCTCATTGTTAACCTGAAAAAGGAGACTTCGCTGGAGCGCGCCAGAACCAAGCAGAGAAATTATGTTGCCAAGTATCTTAAGGGAAGCCGCGGCGGGGTACTCAAAGATGCCGCGCTGGTGGCCTTTGTTGCTCCCAACGGTGAGGATTGGCGCTTTTCGCTGGTTAAGATGGAATACAAATTTACCGAGAGGGGCAAAGTTAAGGAAGAATTTACCCCCGCCCGCCGCTACTCTTTCCTGGTTGGACAGAACGAAAATAGCCACACGGCACAGAGCCGTCTCTTGCCAATTCTGTTGAACGACGCCACAAACCCCACGCTTGATGAGCTGGAAGAGGCCTTCAGTGTTGAGCAGGTTACCAGGGAGTTTTTTGAAAAATACCGCAAACTCTTTCTGGACCTTAAGAAGGCGCTGGATGAGATTGTTAAAAAAGAGCCAAAAATTAAAGATGATTTCAAAACCAAGCGTATCGATAGCGCCGATTTTTGTAAAAAACTGCTGGGGCAGATCGTCTTCCTCTACTTTCTCCAAAAGAAAGGTTGGTTTGGCGTTGAGCGTGGTCAGGAATGGGGCTCCGGATCAAAACATTTTTTACGCGAACTGTTTAAAAAGAAGCATGGAGACTACCAAAATTTTTTCAACGACATTCTAGAGCCGCTGTTCTACGAAGTCCTGCGGCTGGAACGCACCGACGATTATTACAAACATTTCGACTGTCGTATTCCCTTTCTCAACGGAGGACTCTTTGATCCACTTAATAATTACGATTGGGTTAATACCGACATTCTTCTGCCCAACGACATTTTCTCCAACAAACGCAAAACAGGAGAGGGTGACATTGGCGACGGCATTCTGGACATTTTTGACCGCTACAACTTCACCGTCAAGGAAGACGAGCCGCTGGAAAAGGAGGTGGCGGTTGACCCGGAGATGCTTGGCAAGGTCTTTGAAAATCTTCTCCAGGTTAAGGATCGTAAATCCAAGGGCACCTACTACACCCCGCGCGAGATTGTCCACTACATGTGTCAGGAGAGTTTGGTTAATTATCTGGCAACCGAACTGGATGGTCAGGCCAGCAGAGAGGATATTAAAACCCTGATTAAATACGGCGAACTATTAGTCGACCATGATACACATCACATGGAAAAAACTCGCGAAAAGGCCGACTATAAAGGGCGATATGACACGGCAAAACTCCCCGAAGGTATCAGGCGGCATGCGCAGGTTATAGATAAAAAACTGGAATCCATTCGGGTCTGCGATCCGGCGGTTGGCTCTGGTGCATTTCTGGTGGGAATGATGAATGAAGTCATCAGGACCCGCGGCGCTCTTACACCGTATATTGTTGAAGATGGCGACAGGGGGCCCTACCACTTCAAACGGCAGGCGATCCAGAAATGTCTTTATGGCGTGGACATTGATCCGGGGGCCGTGGAGATTGCTAAACTCCGTCTCTGGCTCTCGCTGATGGTGGATGAAGAGGAACGGGAGATGATTCAGCCCCTGCCGAATCTTGACTACAAAGTTTTGCAGGGCAATTCGCTTTTGGGAGTGGATAGGGGTATTTTTAACGCCGAAGATCTCAGAAAACTGGAGGAATACAAAACGCGCTACTTTAGCGAAACCCGCGCCAGCAAAAAGCAGGAATATAGGAAGCAGATTGACAAGCTCATTAGCTACATCACCAAAAAGTATCAGGACTTTGATTTTAAGATCTACTTCTCGGAGGTATTTCACGAGAAGTCGGGCTTTGATGTGGTGCTAGCCAATCCACCCTATATTCAGTTACAAAAGATGCGCAATGACCCGGTGCGCAAAAAATATGAAGAACAGAAATACGAAGCTTATTCAACGATGGGAGACATCTATTGTCTGTTTTACGAACGTGGCATACAGATTGCCCGTAAAAATGGCCTGCTCTGCTTTATTTCCAGTAACAAATGGATGCGCGCCGGTTACGGCAAGAATGTGCGGCAGTTCTTTCTAACGTATAACCCGTTGCTCCTTATTGACCTTGGCTCCAATGTTTTTGAAACTGCTACTGTGGATACCAACATCCTTATCCTGCAGAACGCACCCAATCAGCGGGGCCTCAGGGCGCTGACACTTAACCAGCGGGACGGCTCAGACATAGCCGACAAGGTCGCTCACGATGCGGTTACCCTCTCTCATTTGACCAGCCATCCGTGGTTCATTGGCTCGGAGGCAGAGATAAAAATCAAGGCCAAAATTGAACGCATCGGCACGCCACTTAAGGAGTGGGACATCAATATCTATAGGGGTATCATAACCGGTTGTAATGAGGCCTTTATTATAGATAGCGAAAAGCGGCAAGAGCTTCTGAACCGTTGCCGCACCGAAGCGGAACGCCAGCGTACCGAGGCTATTATCAAGCCCATCTTGCGCGGGCGCGACATCAAACGCTATGCCCATAAATGGGCCGGGTTGTGGGTGATTGCTACCGGATATGACATGGATATTACCAAAAGATATCCAGCTATTTATCAGTATCTCAAAACCATTGGAGAGCAAATAGAAGACAGGGAATCCTCAAGTAAAGGCAAGGGATTATTCAACAGGGACGACCAAGGGGTGCATTGGTGGAACCTCAGATCCTGCGACTACTACCACGAGTTTGAGAAGGAGAAGATTGTTTATTCTGAAATAGTGAGAGAACCTCAATTTTATTTTGATGATCAATGCTATTTTGTAGAAGCAACTGCCTTCATCATGACAGGCGAACATGTAAGATTTTTAACAGGACTGTTGCATTCAAACTTGGTAACTTACGCTTTCAAAGCGTTTTATTCAGGCGGTGGGTTAGGAGAGCAGGCTTATCGTTATAAAAAAGCATTTCTAGAACAACTCCCCATCCCCAAAATCACCGCCCAAAACAAAGCACTTGTAAAAGAGGTGGTGACGCGAGTGGGCGGTATTTTAGCCACCAAAAAAGCCAACCCTAACGCCGACACCAGCACACAAGAGGCGCACATCGACCAGCTGGTCTATCAACTCTACGATCTCACTCCACAGGAGATTGAAATTGTTGAGCAGGCCCGCCAGCGGTAGAAATGCCTCTCCCCAAAATTCCTGAATTAATTGCAACAAAACCGCTATTCAATACCAACACTTTTCAAGTATAGTCCAAATACGCTACAGACCAAACCTTAGGAGGTGATTTGTGAGTAATTTGAAGTTAGGGGTTAAATTAACCAGGGGGCAAGTTGGCGTTCCGCTGAGTAGACTGGTGGATTTAATCAAGAGAACACAACAGTTCTTGACCTCGGCCAGCGAGGATATTGGGCTTGCCGGTGACCCGGGTGATTGGATTGCCGACAACTTCATCAATGGTTCTGTCATTTTCGATTGCTTTCGAATGGACCAGCAATCTCCACCGGTTGCTGAACGCGGATACCAGATTCTTCATAACGTGATGGAGAATAATACTTTAGATTCGGAATTGAATTTGTATATTCGTCCCGTTACTCGACGTCACTACGCTGAAATTTCGAGCACAATTAACGAGGATGAATACGTTGCATTCGGGCTGTATCGAAATGGCCAAGCATCCCCCCCCCGAGCGGTTCAAATTAACCAAAGGGATGGCTGAAAAAATCATCGCCGAGGTGCCGCAGACCGTAACCTATTATGGCGAGATCCAAGGGATAATTCACGCCCTCTACAAGGAGAGTCAGCCACCCAAACTGGTGGTCAGAGAGCTAGCGACCCATGCCCTGGTCGATTGTTTCTTTAAGGATGAGATGTATCAGAAGGTGGTCAATGCATTGCGGAAACCAGATACAGTGCTGTTCATTGAAGGCACGGCCACCGAAGAGCAGGAAAAAGGGCAAGTAGGGTCCATCGAGGTTGCCAGATTAACCCCAGCGCCAGATTTCGATGAAGCCCGGTACAAGAGATTTATCGGTAGTCAGCCCGGCTACACCGGCACATTAACCACCGAAGAGTTCATAGCTGCAGTACGTGACGATGGCTGAGGTACCCACAATTTACATGGATTCCTGTCTGTTTATCGATCTGGCAAAATATAAAGCAAATATTTCGTCTGACGTAAATGAACGTAATGTGTGGTTTACAAATGGTGTGAAGCAAGCGCCCCGGAGCTTTGATGCAGAGTTGACGCCGGCCCACCTGATGTGCTACAGTAGCGCATTGATAAGCATTATGGAGGGGCATGCAATTCGATATCTACTATAGCCTCCATACTATAGAACTAGAGGGCGGTTAGCTCAGTTGGTTAGAGCGCTAGCTCGACACGCTAGAGGCCAGTGGTTCAAATCCGCTACCGCCCACAAACCAGTCTCGCGCAGCGCCCCCTATTAAAACAAATTACCAACACAAATTACCGAGACAAATTCTTAAAAAACTTCGCATAACTCACCCAATATTTCCTATATTAAAATTAAGAAAATTATTATGAATGATGTAAAAAAGAGTTTGGTAGGAGCTTTGCTCCTAGGGATAGCCCTCCTATTCATCGCCTGTCAAGAGACACTGCCCATCTGCTACGATGCGAATGGCAGAGCTGTCGTCTGCGCCTACAGCTGTAGCAACGGCACCCCCCGCGACGGCACCCCACCAGTGAATAGCAATACAGAGTATTGCGCAACCTGCACCTCCGGACAGAGCCCCGATAGCCAACATCGCTGCGATCCCGGGTTTTCATATACCTGTAGCAACGGCAGTCCCCAAAGCGGTACCGCAGACACCTCCAATACCCAACGCTGTAACTCCTGTGATAGCGGCTATAGGCCGGTCGATGGTCGCTGCGAACCCACCCGCTACACCTGTAGCAATGGCGTCGCGCAAAGCGGTAGAACCTCCGGCAATAGCGATGAAGAGCGCTGCACCGCCTGTCTCTCAGGCTACACGCTCATCGATGGCCTCTGTAACACTCCCACCCGCTACACCTGTAGCAACGGCACCCCCCGCGAGGGAAGCCCCGCGGGCAATAGCGATACCGAATATTGCCTAGCCTGTGATTCAGGAGCGGCCCCGCAAGCCGACAACCGCTGCGCCTCCGAGTTTGCCTATGTGTGCACCAACGGCATCCCTCAAAGCGGCACTACTGAGACCCCCAATACCCAACGCTGTAGCTCCTGCAATAGCGGCTATAAGAGAGTCGGTGATAGCTGCGAATCAACCCGCTACACCTGCACTAACGGTAGTCCCGAAAGTGGAAGCCCCGCCGGAAATAGCGATGTGGCACAATGCGTAAGCTGTGATAGCACCTACCAGCTTATTAATGGCACATGTTCTGTCCGAACCCGCTACACCTGCACCAACGGAAGCCCGGCAAGCGGAATCCCTGCCGGAAATAGCAATGTAGCGCAATGCAGTAGCTGCGATAGCACCTACCAGCTCATTAATGGCACATGCACCGCCCGCACCCGCTACACCTGCACTAATGGAAATCCGGCAAGTGGAAGCCCTGCCGGAAACAGCAATGTGGAGCAATGCACCAGTTGCGATAGCACCTACCAGCTCATTAATGGCGCATGCACCGCCCGCACCCGCTACACCTGCACTAATGGAAATCCCGAAAGTGGAAGCCCCCAAGGCAATAGCAATGTAGCGCAATGCACCAGCTGCGATAGCACCTACCAGCTCATTAATGGCACATGTTCTGTCCGAACCCGCTACACCTGCACCAACGGAAGCCCGGCAAGCGGAAACCCCGCCGGAAATAGCAATGTGGAGCAATGCAGTAGCTGCAATAGCGGCTATTGGCTCAATGGTGCACGCTGTAGCGCCCATGCCTCTCTTTGGAGTAGCCAAAATAGCGGCACCCGTTCTGGATTCTGGGGCATCACCCACGGCAACGGCAGATTCATAGCAGTTAACAATGGCTACACCACGCATATCAGCACCAATGGCGCCCGCTGGTCCATCATCTATCTCGGCTCCCCCTCAAGAGGCTTCCGGGCTATCGACCACGGCAACGGCATCTTCATCACAGTGGGAGATAACGGCACTATTCTCACTAGTAGCAATGATGGCACTACCTGGAGCAGCCAAAGTAGTGGCATTTCACACCACCTCCGAGCCATTGCCCACGGCAACGGCATCTTCGTCGCGGTGGGAGATGGCGGCGCTCTTCTCAGCGGTAGCACCGATGGCACCACCTGGAGTGTTCGAAGTAGTGGCACGTCGAACCACCTCCAGGATGTGGTCCACGGCAATGGCACCTTCGTCGCCGTAGGAGATGGTGGCACCATCCTCACTAGTAGCGATGGCGAAAGCTGGAGTGCCCGAAGTAGTGGGACCACATTAGGACTCCGAGACATTGTCTACGCCAATGGCACCTTTGTCGCGGTAGGGAGTAATGGAGTCATTCTCACTAGTAGCGATGGCGCAAGCTGGAGCACCCGCACTAGCGGCACCACCAGCACCCTTGAAGGTGCCACCTACGGCAACTCTACCTTTGTCGCGGTGGGGCATGATGGAGTCATTCTCACTAGTACCACCGGCGCAAGCTGGAGCACCCGCACTAGCGGCACCCCCTGGGATCTCCGAGACATCACCTATGGCAATGGCATCTTCATCGCAGTAGGTGCAAGCGGCACCTTCTTAACTGCGCAATAATCTCAGAGAGATAGCGCGGGAAGTTCCTGGCACATCTTCCCCTCTGGCTCTAGAGCTGGCGTTCCAGATGAAGCCCCCATTTTTTCTATTATTCCCCCCACCAGCACCTAGAGAGCGCTCCTGACGCTAGCAGCTTATACACATATCCTCCTAGACACTCGTGAGTATATTTCTAGCACTTGGGGAAGGAGGGCCTCTTTGCGTAGCACGTCGCACCCTCTAGTATAGGCATTCCTGCCGCGCCTACTGAAATAATGGGGAATTGATGGGGCTAGCGCTGTAGCACTCCGTGGCATTTTGTGTCGGAGAGGGGTAGGATGGCTCTCTATTTTTCTTCAAATTTCTTAAAAAAGCTTGACACATACTGTTATATCCTCTATTCTAAAACTGGTTTTTTTGAAAACCTCCTAAATTATTTATAGCTTGGGGGCTGGCGTTTAATCGCCGGCCCTCACTCTTTTTTAATTCCTTGTTCCTGTGGCACACCGGATACCGGCTAGCATATATCGTACCTCTTTGGTACTCATAGTACATGTCACTGTATTCATAATCCTCCAGTATACCTAGAGGAGCAGTGACATTTTCATTTTTCTTTCAAAGGAACATTTTCAACTTTCTTTTACAATTTTTTCTTAAAAAACTTGACAGATAACAAATACTGTTGTACCCTACAAATACCAAAAGTTTTTAAGGTTCATAAGAAACCTTCTTTTCTAAATATTTAAGATGGGTTGAGGGCTGGTGTTTAATCGCAAGCCCTCGGCTTTTAATTGGTCATTCCATATTCAACAGTTATTGTTATTTTCATGACCCTTTTTATTGTCTGCAGAAGCGCAGCTCTCCGTGGCATTTTGTGTTGGAGAGGTGGGCAGGATGGCTCTTTATTTTTCTTCAAATTTCTTAAAAAAAACTTACCATTCTATACCCAATTAGGGTATACTCTATGTATGACGGCGGGCAAGAGCTACATGCTATATAAGAGTGGATACTATGCCGCTCTCTCTAGCTATAGTAGCTTAGGTAGCTGTCAAATAAACAATTCATGGAGGTGTTTCAATAATGAAACATACTAATTTAAGTTCTTTCCCTTTAAGCGAGAATGAGAGAGTGAAGGAGCGACTGAGCACTCGTAAAACGCTTCAGAGAGAGGAGCACGCCTCCTCGCATTCCCCACTTAAGAGGAGTGTGCTTTGGGGCACCCTGGGGGCCGCTTTGGCGATATTGGTAGTATTGGTAGCCTGTCCGGCTGCGAATAATGGAGGGGGCGGTCCTGGTCCTGGTCCTGGTCCTGGTCCTGGTCCGGGTCCTGGTGCAGGAAGCGGTGAGCCCTATCTCTGTGCCAACGGCACCCCCGCTGATGGTACTACTGATATGGCCGGGCAAACCCGCTGTGCTAGCTGTAGCACGGGCTATACCCTGTTAAATGAGGCCTGCCTCACGGCCTATGCCTATGTCTGCACCAACGGCAACCCCTCATCTCTCGATGCCACGGTCGATGGTCTCACCCGCTGTGCTAGCTGTAGCACGGGCTATACCCTGTTAAATGAGGTCTGCCTCACGGCCTATGCCTATGTCTGCACCAACGGCAACCCCTCATCTCTCGATGCCACTGCCGATGGTCTAACCCGCTGTGCTAGCTGCAATCTGCTCTATAGACTGGATGGCATCACTGATGTAGTTGGTAGAAGCTGTGGGCAGGTAGCGGTAGGGGAGGCCACCCGCATAGGCATGGCCATGCAATTTGGCGAGAGCGAGTTCGCCCCAAGCGACCTAGCCGTCATCGGCACCACCCTCTATATGGTTGGGTCGGGCGGTGATGCCCTCTATACCCTAGACACTACTACCGGTAGCGCAACCCAGGTGGGTATGGCAAACCGATTTGGCGTGGGCGAGCAAAACCCAACCGGCCTAGCCGCCATTGGCACCACCCTCTATATGGTGGGACAGACCCATGATGTCCTGTATACCTTAAGCACTACTACCGGTGTGGCCACCCGGAAAAGCGCGACAGGTGTAACCCAATTTGACGTGGGCGAAAACAACCCAAGCGGCCTAGCCGCCATCAACAACACCTTATATATGGTGGGGCAAAGTAATGATGCCCTCTTTACTCTCAACATTGACTCCGCTGATGGCACCCCCGATGGTATGGCATATCGGGTGGACAGTACGACCACCAGCTTTAGCGTGGGCGAAGACCTTCCAGGCGGCCTCACCGCCATTGGCACCACCCTCTATATGGTGGGATGGGCCAAAACTGTCCTCTATACCCTAAGCACTACTACCGGTGAAGCCAATCAGGTGGGCAGTACGGCCACCAGCTTTGGCGTGGGCGAAAACCTCCCAAACGGTCTGGCCGCCGTGGGTAGCACCCTCTATATGGTGGGATGGTCCAATGATGCCCTCTATGCGCTCCGCTATCAATAGTAGCTAGCCGCAAAAGAGCCAGAGATAGAGAAGCGCGTCTAAAGATAGGATAGGATAGGATAGGGAAGGGTTTAACCCCTCCCTATTTTTTTGCGTAGCCCCTATTCAAAAAACGACCTAGAGAGCGTTTGTAAACCCTCTCTCTACGCTCTCTGTTTTCCCAGTCAGAGCGCATTTCTCTGGCAAAATTTCGGGAGTGGAAGGGGTCAGGATGGCCCTCTTTTTTTCTTAGAAATTTCTTAAAAAAAAGCTTACCATTCTATACCCAATTAGAGTATACTCTACATATGACGGCGGGTAAGAAACTACATGCTATATAAGAGTGGATACTATGCCGCTCTCTTTAGCTATAGTAGCTTAGGTAGCTGTCAAATAAACAATTCATGGAGGTGTTTCAATAATGAAACATACTAATTTAAGTTCTTTCCCTTTAAGAGAGAATGAGAGAGTGAAGGAGCGACTGAGCACTCGTAAAACGCTTCAGAGAGAGGAGCACGCCTCCTCGCATTTCCCACTTAAGGGAAGGGCGCTTTGGGGCACCCTGGGGGCCGCCTTAGTGGTATTGGTGGCCCTGGTAGTATTGGTAGCCTGTCCGGCTGCACCTAGTGGAGGAGGCGGCATTGGCTATCTCTGTGCCAACGGCACCCCCTCATCGCTCAGAGATGCCTCAGCTGATGATCTAACCCGCTGTGCTAGCTGTAATGGGGGCTATACCCTAGTCAATAGCGTCTGCTTGCCTGCCTATCTCTGCGAAAACGGTGCTCCAGTTGAAGGAACCACTGATACGGTTGGGCAAACCCGCTGTGTAAGCTGTGATAATGGCTATAGACTGGAAAGTAGGGCCTGCCGCCTTAACCGCTATGTCTGTCTTAATGGCACCCCCTCATCGCTCAGAGATGCCACTGTAGATGGTCTAACCCGCTGTGCTAGCTGTGACCCTCTATTTTTTGCACTCAGGGGTAGCTCCGATGCCATGGGCACCACCTGTCGAACTTTGGCACAGATAGGAGGGGCCGTCCGCATAGGCACGGCCAACGCATTTGATGCGAGTGAACGTACTGTACGCGAACTAGCCGCCATTGGCAGCACCCTCTATATGGTGGGATCAACCAATGATGCCCTCTATACCCTAAGCACTACTACCGGTGTGGCCGCCCGAGTCGATGCCAGTGTAAGCCGATTTGGTGCCGTGGGCGAAAGACAACCAAGCGGCCTGGCCGCCATTGGCAACACCCTCTATATGGTGGGATTTGATAATGATGTCCTGTATACCCTCAACATTGACTCCGCTGATGGCACCCCCGATGGTACGGCAATTCAGGTGGGCAGTACGCCCCCCGGCTTTAACGTGGGTATAGGCAACGCAGCCGGCCTGGCCGCCATTGACGACACCCTCTATATGTTGGGGAGTGGCACTAGAATCCTCTATACTCTAAACACTACTACCGGTGTAGCCACCCCGGTGGGCAATGTAGCCGAAGGCAGCATATCCGGCCTGGCCGCCATTGGCACCACCCTCTATATGTTGGGGTCGACCACCGATATCCTCTATATCCTAGACCGAACTACCGCTGCACTCACCCGGGTAGGCAGTACGAGCGCCGGCTTTGGCGTGGGCGAAACCGAGCCAACCGGCCTAGCCGCCGTGGACGGCACCCTCTATATGGTGGGAACGAGCAAACGTGCCCTCTATGCACTCCGCCATCAATAGAGTTGCTAGCCAAAAGGCACCAGGCCCGCCGATGGCGGTTGAAAATAGCAGAGAGCATTAAAATCGCTCTCTGCTAAAATGAAATAGCGTAGGGAGGGTTTCAACCCCTCCCTATTTTTTTGCGTAGCTCCTATTCAAAAAAACAATGTTGGGAGCGTTTGTAAACCCTCTCTACTGGTTTTTTTGCGCAGCCAGAGAGCGTGTGAAGCGCTTCTCTACTGTTTTTCTGCGCGCAAATTTTTTTGCGCACAAAGTTTCGGAAGTGAGAGAGCAGTTGCCTCTTTATTTTCCTTCAAATTTCTTAAAAAACTTGACAGATTTCCGTGCTATATTGCGCGCAATCCCATACTTTCGCGTGGCAGCTTTAATACCATAGCGCGTGGCATAGATCAGCATTTCTTCACGGAGGCGCTTTGCATCGCGCGGTGGTATTCCGTATGACAATATGATATCTTATTTCCACATCCGGTTCTCCTTTTAGTATATTTTCTACTGCAGTATAGCACCTCACCAGCATTTATTGCTGGAGAGCGGTCAGGATGGCTCTATATTTTCCTAGAAATATATGGGAATCTATTGAATATTTGCAATATCTATGATGGAATTATTATTGGTAATGCAAAAGACTGTTGTAATTTTAGTATTAGCTGTTTTGCTGACCGGATGCTCGGATTCGCCAAACAATCCTAGTGCACCGGGGCCCTATTCCTCTAGTGTTCCAACATTAAGAGAAGCATGTTCTCATCTAAGAGTAGATGTACCTTATATTGCAGTAGCTCGCGCAATAATTATTCCAACTTCTGAATATAATGGAAGTTGTTATCTAACATTAAGAGCTCGACATACTAGAGGTACAGATGGGGGTAGTGTGCGTGATTGTAATTTTGAAACTAGAGGATTACCGCCAGAGGGGTGGGAATTAATAGGTGCCTATTCATTTCATGGATTTAGCTGCAGAGGCTATTATCGACCTAGGTTTGAATTTAGGCTAAATTAATCTGGCTTGGGCGCGGAGCAGTATAGCAATGGATCTCCAAAGAGAGATTACATGCACTGATCATTCAGGTAGCGATTTTGTTGCTAGGTATCGCTGAATAAACAGAGAGCTACTATAGCATGCATGGGAAATGGAGACGATCGTAACTTCGGAACTATCGAGTGCCTAAAGATCGCCGGTAATCAAGGTATTGCTGCTTGTAACGGTGGCAGCTGGGTGCCGCCGCGTCTGGTCAGCAGCACCGCCGCCGTTATCATGCTTCGTCACATAGAAATTGAAATCATGCGCATGCCACTATCAGAAAGACCGGCACAACAAGACCTTCAGGCGGAGCGATAAGGGGGACCGGCCCAGTATTCTGTGTAAGGTGCTTTCTATTAGCATGGTTTTTACCGCGCGCGAGTAAGCCACATCCAACAACGAACGATTTCTGGTGGAATAGGCAAGCAGCAGGAGTCGGAGGATGAGTATTGCCTTGAAAAAGAATGCGTCGTGGTATTTCAGGCAGGCTTTCTCAATTCCGCCGCCGAGATTAGTGTCACTGATATTTCAGTTACACCGTGTCTATCTTTCCCATAATTTTTTCTGTCTCCACCAGCGCTACGATGATTTTCTGGTAGTGCCTGATTTCATCCGGTGTCAGCGTGCGTCCTTTGCGATCTTTGATCCATTTTTGGGCGGGTTGGTAGCCGCCGATTTGGAAGTTCCAGGCGGTTTGGGGGACTTGGGCAAAGTGTTGGGTTTTGTTGATGGAGACTTTGCCGTCGGCGAATTGGATGGCGGTGACGATGTTGTCGCCGGGTTGCGGGTAGGTGGTGATGAGGGTGTTGAGTTTGGCGCTTTCCATTAGGTGCAGCGCTCGCAGTTCGGCGCCGAGCCCAGCGAGGGCGCGGAATTGTTTTTGGTCGGCGGGGTAAGGGACGCGCGGGAAGTCTATTTTCAGGAACTCGCGGTATGTTTGGCGGTAGGTTGGGCTATGGAGGGTGGCGTAGATGTAGTCCAGCAGGTCGATGGGGGCAAAAGTATTGTCGTCGTCGGATTTTTCCGGGGTGAAGCGCAGGGTGAGTTGGTCGGCGATGGTTTTTATGATGTCCGGATTTAGGTTGGGTTTGCGTTCCGGTTCGCCGTCAAGGCGGGTTTGTTTTTCGTCAGGGTAAAGGTAGAGGGGGAAGAAATAAGTTTGGTCGCTGGCTGCGTGAATATCTACGATATGGCGTGTGATAAAAACGCGATCAAAAACAACATTGGCGGAATACGACCGCGAGGTCATAAACCCTAGATTGTCGCCTGCCAAAATATGGCGCATAGTCTTATAACCAGGTGTACCCACGAAGCCTTTCGATTTCCCGGTATAAAGAGTTTTTCTAATATCAAACGGTCGATACAGAATAGAAACCATACGAGGGTTGTATTTTTGCACATCATTTTTCGCCAGGGCGATTTTCCAATCTCTCGAATCTTTAGGAAGGGAATATTTTTTCCGTATCCCTTCTATATCTAGCTCTAACATATCCTTCTCAACTTGGCCTATCTCGTTTGCAGAAAAAGCAATGGTCAATTTATCCCTTTCTGTTTTTACGCTGGAACTATAGTTACTAAATAACTCACTCACAGCAAATCCGCTTTCATACTTTGCTTGCACAGAAAAATCTTTCGGCACGAAAAAGAAATAAGGCGATGGGATTTCCAATTCCGTGAAGCCAACCTTTTCCAAGTCGTGGCCCCATAAAAATTCGTATTTGCTTTCTCGTTCGCCGAACAGGTCGTAATGAAATACTTCACCTAAATCGCCTTTTCTCTTTTTGCCGGTTTTGATAAATAGATTGATGGAAACACCCTGCATAATATCAAAGACATTTTTATCCGGCGAACCATCGGGGCTGCGTTCTTTCTTTCTGCTGTCGCCGTGCAAATTAAGGATATAAATTTTGTCAAAAGTTTCCAGCAAATGACGACGCATCTGACGGTGGGTTATGCCGTCAATAAAACTGTTGTTGGAAATATAGGCGAGAACGCCTTCGCCGGTTTTTTCAATTAGATGCTCGCCGTAGCGAATAAATTTGATGTAGTCATCGTCAAGGTTGAGTTTTTTCTCATTCAAGTTTTTCTTGTAATCTTCCAATAATTCTTGAATCCATTCGCCCCTGTTGCTACTACTAACCGCATACGGCGGATTCCCAATCACCACCATCACCGGTACATCGCGCTTAATCGTGTTGGCCTCTCTCGATTCATCTGAAAGCCACGCCGCAAACAGGGTTTTGGTGTCAGAGTGCTGTTCTTCCAGCGAGTTGGTGAGAAAGATCCGCAGGCGTTTACCACGCAATATGGAATCCATTTGGTACAGGTTCAGTGCCAACTGGCGGTGAGTCTCTGCGGGTTGCGTATCCAGCTTTGTCTGCAGGAATGTATCGTTCAGTATCATTTCCAGTTTGAAGTGCGCCATGGCGTAGGGCGCCATCAGAATCTCAAAACCATTCAGGCGTGGTATCAGGTCAGTTATTGCGTAGTCCGGCCAGGCGCCCCGTTGCGAGGCGAATGTGGTATAGATCTGCTGCACCACCTCGGCCAGAAAGGTACCGGTACCGGCGGCCGGGTCGAGGATTTGCACCCTGTGTATTTCCTTCGGTTGGCCCTCCACCGTCACCGTGCTCTTTTCGCTGCTTGCCAAGCCATCGGCTAAGCGAAATTCTCTTTTCAAGATTTCATCCACCGCCCGCACCATAAAATTCACCACCGGCTCCGGTGTGTAATATACGCCGCGGTGCTTGCGCTCAGTCTGGTCGTATTCGCCTAGGAAGGTTTCGTAAAAGTGGATGAACGGGTCGTTTTGCTGGGTCGCCTTACCGAAATCTCTTAGCAACTCTTCTACATTGGTGGCGCGGAATATATCGGCAAGTTCGTCCACTATCCAGCGAATGCGCCCGTCCAGATCGTAGCCGGCGATGTGCTGAAAGAATTTTCGTAGAAACGGGTTGCTCTGTGGAATAAGCTCGGCGGCTGCACGGCGGGAGAAATTGATTAGGGTGCGTTGATGCAAGCGGGCAGCAAACATGCCATAGGCAATGGTCTGGGCATAGATGCCGGCAAAATCTTTGGTGGTAATGTTGGCGATGAGCAGTTCTCTAAATATCTGCAGTTGCGTCTCCAAGGTGTGGTGTTCGGCATCCGTACCCTTCTGCTTCAGAGCCCCTTCGATAACCCCGGCCAGTAGACGCGCCTTGCTAGCCATGCGCGCCGCCAAATCATCGGCGGCGGTGATGGTCTGACCGCGGTAAGCGCCGAAGGTTTGTATCAGGTCGGTAAATTTTGCAAAATTTTTCGGTAAGGGCACGATTTTCCCGCCGCGCAACTCGGCAATAGCCACCGCGGCAATCGGTTTTAGATCGCCGTTTCGGTAGAAGCGGAATTCTAGATAGTTGGTGAAGATCAGATTATCCAGCGATTCAACATAACGTTTTAGTTGCCCTTGGTGGGCGCCATCGTCCAGCGATTTGCCCAGGTCTTTGGCTTCGATGTAGCCTAGTGGAATGTGGTTGTGCGCCAGCACATAGTCCGGCGCGCCGCACTCAATGCGACGCGGCTCATTGGTGATGTCAACATCAGGGAGGAGCCCGCGCATCAATTCCTGCAAGCCACCGCGGAAACTGTGCTCGGTAGAAACCCCGCCGCGGTAGGTGGTGTCGACTTCCTTGAGATACGCACGAACGGCAGGCGACATAGGAGAGATTGTATCACACAATAGGTAGTAAGAAAATTACCTGTACACCCACCTATGACTAACACCACTTATATTATTCCTAATTGAATTAGGGGCTGTCCAACCTATACTGATTCTCGGCCATTTCCTGTAATGGAGTCACGCAAATCGTCATCCGGTCCGGTATAATGGAATCGACGAGATCATTTTAATCTCTTTGTGAAAGAGTGCGAATGGCGATTCAACTATCGCCCTATTGCGAATCTTAAGCAGAGATTGTATAATTGGGTAAAGGAGGCGAATTAGGCTAGATTAGATTAGCTTAAGTGGAACGACTCCTAATAGGATAAAGAATTTTATAATGTGTATTAGCACGGCTTGTCATACAACTTATCATACAAAATGTACCAAAAAGGAGAATGGGATAATAACATGTGGAATGTAGATAGAGGAATAGAAAATGATACAGATTGATAATATAGATTCGGTAAATGAATACCTAAAGTGGGTTACAATCAAGGCAGATCATCATGCTGATAAAGTAAATGCAGTCTGTATATCTTTACTCGGGGCTATTATTTGGAAAAACGAAGGATCAATTAAAGTAAGGGAGCACAAGGGTCGAATGAAAAACCAGATATGGTTTACTTGCAATAATACAACGTACAACCTGTCTTACGATCATGCAACAGAGAAAATAAATTTGAAAAAAGGAAGAAGTACAATTTACAGTTTTGAAAATTCATCTACCCATGAACAAATTAGAGCAGAGTTTGGAAAATTATGATTATTGCTTTGGAAACATAGCATGTAGTTCTCCAAACATTGAGTAATAGGCCCCTAAATATTTTGTTAGCTTTCTACAAGAGAAGCTTTATCACCGCCCTCAGACACTAGAATCGCACTAGTATAACCCGAAACCCAAATAAAAATTGACGACGTGTGATTTTGGTGCGTATCTTGCGATAAAGACAGCCAACTTCTTTATATGTTATACTCAATCATGCGTAGCGTGCTCAGATACCTAATTCCTCTGCTTCTTGGGGGACTGGGCGGTATCGTGGGCTGCCTGGTAGGGATCATTGTGGCTTCTCGGGGTTCACCTCCCTTTAATGCTATTGCCGGCGCCTTTGTGAAGGGCACCTTATGGCTTCCCAGGCAAATCTACAATGCATCCTATCTAAGTATGCTTATTGGCAGACACTTTTTGGAAACGGTGTTTCTGGTGGCGCTTCAATGGGGCTTGATAGTTACTGTGTTGGCATTAGCGGTTAGCTTAATTCGTAGGAAAATGGCTAAAAAAGCTCATATCACTTCATCTAAATAGATAGAAATTTCTCTCGGTGCGCAAACGACTGTTGACACTTTTTTAAGATATTGATAGTCTCAGGCTATGCAATACATTTTTCTCATGGCTGGACAGGGTTCGCAGTATCCCGGTATGGGGCACGATCTCTATGAACATAGTGCAGAGGTACGTGAGCTCTTTTCTATAGCCGATAGGGAGGCGCCCTTTGATCTTAGAGCCTTACTTTTTGAGGGAAGCGCCGCAGAGCTTCAGGCTACCGATAAAACCCAGATTGCCATTACGGTGGTCAACCTGGCTATTGCTAGGCTATTGGAGCGCCATAAAATACTTCCTAGCTGGTTAGCCGGCTTTAGTTTGGGTGAATATAGCGCCATGGTATTGGCTGGCATACTCACTATTTCCCAGGCCTGCCAAGCGGTGCGATTGCGGGGGGAATGTATGGAGGAGGCCAGCCGCGCTATGGATAGCCGCGCCGGAAAGGCCGGGCTTATAGCGGTCATTGGCATATCCTATGAGGAGGTGCGTCAGGCACTGGAAAGCGCCGCAATATCCGATAGTTATATTGCCATTCAGAATAGCCCCACTCAAACTGTGATCGGTGGTACCGCAGAGGGGCTGGTAGCCGCCCAAAAATGTTGCGAAGCGGCGGGGGCTCTACGGATAGTATCATTGCGGGTCTCCGGCCCCTTTCATACCCCACTCATGGAGGAGGCGCGGCGCGCCTATGAAGAGGCGCTACGCACTATCCCATTTACCACCCCCCGGCTTCCTATCTTCTCTAATGTAACGGGAAAGGTGCTCTCCAGTGGGGAAGAGGCGCGGCAGTTGGCAATTAGCCAGTTAGTATCGCCGGTGCTATGGACGGCATGTGAACAGGAGATAATTAAAAATAGTAGTGGCAATCTGCGCATCGCCCTAGATGTGGGGCCGGGCAGTGTGCTCTGTGGTCTCTGGAAGGCCTACAAAAAGAGCCGCAGGGATGATGATATTCCATCCTGCCAACCCATTGGCAGATTGGAAGAGGTACAAAAATTAATAGAGGAACAATAGTAGAAAATAAAAATATAGATAGCAAATGAGGTGAAAGATATGAAATTATTGGAAAAGAAGCGGGCGCTTATTACTGGCGCGGCGCGTGGAATAGGGCGCGAGGTAGCCCTAAAGTTTTTACATGAGGGAGCATCGCTCTATTATGTAGATGTAGAGGAGGGTGACTCCAAAGCCGAATATGAGGCGTTGGCCACCACCCACGGTGCTGAGCTCTACTTTACCAAACTCAATGTGGCAGATGAGAAACAGGTAGAGCAGGTGATGCAGGAGATCCTAGAGAAGAGTGGGGGTATTGATATACTAGTGAATAATGCTGGGATAACCCGAGACAACCTATTGTTTCGTATGTCCTCTCAGGAGTGGAATGATGTGCTCACCATTAATCTAACTAGCATGTTTTATATATCAAGAATTATTGGTCGGGCAATGATCAAGCAGCGCCAGGGTTCTATCATTAATGTTGCCTCAATTGTGGGCATTATTGGTAATGGGGGGCAAACTAATTATTCAGCCTCCAAAGCTGGGGTAGTGGGCTTTACCAAGAGCATGGCACGCGAGGTAGCATCGCGTAATGTCCGGGTCAATGCTGTAGCCCCCGGCTTCATTCAGACTAAGATGACTGATAAATTGACTGAGGAGCAGAAGCGGGCGCTAACCTCTCAAATTCCATTGGGGCGTATTGGCGATCCCGATGAGGTAGCCAAGGTTATTCTCTTTTTAGCCTCTGATATGGCCTCCTATCTGACAGGACAGGTGATTCACATCACCGGCGGTTTGGGGATGTAGGCCAGGAAGGTGCAATGAAAAACCGCGAACCAGAGCGAGTAGTAGTAACCGGACTAGGCGCAGTTACCCCGATAGGTAATAACGTAGCCGATTTTTGGCATAATATGCAGAATGGAGTAAGTGGCTGCGCGCCTATTACAAGATTTGATGCTACCGACTACAAGACTAGAATTGCCTGCGAGGTAAAGGATTTCGACTCCTCCTCAGCAATAGAAAGGCGAGAGCGCCGCCGCTTAGATCTCTTCACGCAGTTTGCTACAGTAGCGGCAGCCGAGGCTACGGCGGACTCCGGTATTGATTTTAATGCTACTGATCCAGAGCGTACGGCAGTTATTTTAGGAATAGGCATTGGCGGTTTCCTTACCATTGAGGAATCATATGGCTTTATTCACGAACATGGACCTAATCGTGTATACCCCCTAACTATACCCAAGCTAATTAGCAATATTGGCCCGGCATATATAGCGATACGCTATAATGCCCATGGATCAGTCTATTCTGTAGCTACCGCCTGCGCCTCAGGCACCGATGCTATTGGACAGGCTAGGCAGTACATTCGAAATGGGATAGGAGATATAGTTATCGCTGGTGGCACCGAAGCCTGTATTACTCGTACTGGCGTGGCCGGCTTCAATGCTCTGCAGGCACTGAGTGTTAAATACAATAATGACCCTACCCGCGCCTCTCGTCCCTTTGATGCCCAGCGTGATGGCTTTGTGTTAGGCGAGGGCGCCGGCATTCTGATACTTGAGTCACTCTCACATGCGCAGGCGCGCAATGCCACCATCTATGCCGAAATTGTCGGTTTCTCCTCTACCAATGATGCACATCACTTTACTTCACCTCATCCTGAGGGGCGCGGCATAATTGCGGCAATGCAGAACTCACTGCAGGATGCCGGCATTAGTCCCGAGGAGATTGGTTATATTAATGCCCATGGCACCTCTACCTTGATAAACGACCGGATAGAGACCGATTCTATCAAAAAGATATTTGGGGAGCATGCCCATAAGCTAAAAATATCATCTACTAAATCAATGCATGGTCATACTATTGGCGCTACCGGTGGCATGGAGGCCATTGTCTGTATAAAGGCCTTACGCCATTCCTTTGTACCACCCACCATCAATTATGAAAACCCCGATCCCGATTGTGATTTAGATTATGTGCCCAATAAGGGAATTGCCACCTCCCTTGAATATGCCATGTCAAATTCTTTGGGCTTCGGTGGCCATAATGGCGTGTTGGTTATTAAACGCTGGCTAGAGGAACCAGCATAACATTATTGAGTGGAATTTTTTAGAAAACCGCTTTAGCGCTTATTGATATATTAAGAGAATCCAGAAAGCGGCTAACTTCAAATGGTAAGATCTCAAAATTAGCTCCTAGATCCCAGGTTATACCCCCGGCGGTAAATCCAAAAAAGGGGACCAGGCTTAGTGATTCAAACATAAAGCTAGGATCAAAGCTGACCCGAATATCAAAACCGCCCCGTCCAAGATCCGCATTATATGATCCAAAGAATAATTTGGAATTAACATCTACCTTAGGATCTCCATATACTGCATTGTTGTAGTAAAATGGACGGATCAAGAAGGTAAAGTGCATCCCAAAAAAATCGTCTATGTTAAATCTAGCCTCAGCCAATGCCTGAATATCGGAGACAGAGAGCATAGCAGCTGTGGCATTCTCTAACTCTCTCAGATAGGGTACCCCAAAATGTGTAAAAAACTGAAAGAGCTCATCGTCGCTCCCAAAGTTGGCCATCAATCCCGCGCGCAAAGAATAACCGGGGAGCGCCGGGGAGACAGCATTTGGTGTACTATTAATAGTACCGCCAAAATAGATGTCAATCTGCGCTCTATCAGCATCCAACATAAGACGCAGATCGGCTGAATAAGAGCCGGTATCCTGTATCTGTAGCGTTGTCATACCGTTAGTAGTGCTTGAGGTGGTAAGCGGGGTATTTCTATAGATATAGAGGCGCGCTGAGACAATATCTGTACCAAACTCAGAAGCTATAGCCACTCCCGTTCCTTTAATAGAATACAACGCATCATAGAGTTCACCATCATTGAAGTAGAGATAGCCACGAAAAAAGGAGGCCACACCATCAACATTAAAGAAGCGCTCAAAGTCATCCCCCGATCCTATTTTGTCATGCTCACCACTAAAGACCTCTACATAGACCGGCGTAACAAATGGGTCACCCACCGTAAGGCTTATAAGCTCCAGACTTACTAGGTCATTTACAAATTGATCACCTACTACTATTCCCTCTGAGAGGTTTCCAGTATGCCCCAGACGTATCTTGACGCCAACTTTATCGCTAGCCTCAATATCTATATCTAAATTGGCTAGTGTTTCCAAGCGTGGTCGAAAGACTCCATCACCAAATAAGCTAGTGCGCACAAAAAGCTCTAGCTCCGGTACAAATATCCTGGCGGCCCACAACTGAGATGCGCTAGAAAACAGCGCTATAGCTATTATTCCAACCTTAAGTACCGCTCTCATACCCTATGATATCCCTTTGGTTGATTGTTATAGCGGTTGTCAGTTATTTTATCTTTCCAGTACATAAGTTATTCCCTTTTCAGTATATAGTATAGCTTTCTAAGCTGGCTGGCAATAGTCAATCACAACTAATATATTGGTTCATTTTTGATGGTCACTAGGCATTTGGTGCTAGGGTGAAGTATCAGTTACTGCTCTCTCTATCTCTGTCTGTCTGTCTGTCTCTTGGGTATTGTTGAGCCAATCTTTAAGAAAGGCCTCATAGCTCTGCATGACTGTACGGACTAACTCAGGTATGGCAAAGTGCCTCTCATCTACTCTGCCAATGGGCATCACCTTAGAGGAGGTGCTGGTAAGAAAGAGTCCCCGCCAATTATGAAGCTCGGCCATGGGAAGGGAGCGCTCCTTAATGCCTATCCCTAGCTCTGCTATAGTCTGCATCACTGTGGATTTGGTTACCCCCGCTAGGGTTTCTGCCGCTGGGGGGGTATAGATAACGCTTCCATCGGTTGCAAAGAGATTAGAGCGGGTACCCTCAGTTACCTGGCCCCGTTGATTAACCATAAGGGCATCGTAAGCTCCCGCTGCGCGAGCCTGACGGTAGGCCAAGGTGCTACTTAGCATATTGAGCGATTTCGCCTGTGGGTAGAGACGCTCGCCCCTCCAGGTAATAGTGGCCACCCCCTGACGATAGAGATTACGGGGAGGAAAGAGTGGATTAAGGAGTATGGCATATAGATTAGCATCCTCCCCGCGGTTACCGCTACCGCCAATCAGCATCACCTTTAGGTTGGCATCCTCAACCTGGTTCTTGGTTACCAACTGCTGTAGCCATTGCGCTACGCGCGCTCTCTCAAAGCGATGCGCTATACCAATAATCTCTGCCGAGTGCCATAGCCGCGCTACATGCTGTTGACAAAAAAACATATGGCCCTTGCGTATCTTAAGACTCTCGTAGACCCCGTAACCATAGGCATAATTAATATCACCTAGTGATACCTGAGCCTGGGCAATATCCTTCAGTGTACCGTTGTGTACAAAATAACGGCCAATCATAATATGCTCTGCGCAAGATGCTTGTACATTAGCTCTATTATTCGTATACTGTACTAATTATGCAATATACTATACTAGGCAATAGCGATCTCCGAGTAAGTAAAATCTGTTTGGGCACCATGACCTGGGGTGAGCAAAATAGTGAAGCAGAGGCTCATCAACAGCTGGACTACGCAGTAGATTGCGGCATCAATTTTATTGATGCGGCAGAGCTCTATCCGGTGCCCCCTATGGCTGAAACGCAAGGGCGCACCGAATCTTATTTAGGAAGCTGGTTAGCGAAGGCCAACAATCGACAACGGGTAGTGGTGGCCACCAAAGTGGCGGGCCCCTCTCAATTTGAATGGCTACGGGGAGGAGTGCGCCCGCGGCTCAACCACAGCAACATTCGAAGCGCCATCCAAAGCAGCCTTCAACGGCTACAGTGCGATTATGTAGATCTTTATCAACTCCATTGGCCGGAGCGTGCCACCAATTACTTTGGAACACTTAATTATCGACATGTAGAGCAAAAAGATGCCATCCCCTTGGAGGAGAGCTTAACGGCACTTCAAGAGCTGGTAGATGAGGGATTAGTGCGTCATATCGGGCTCTCCAATGAGACTCCCTGGGGGTTGATGGAATGCCTGCGGTTGCATACTAAGGGTCTGCCGCGGGTGCAATCGATGCAGAATCCTTATAGCCTGCTTAATCGCTCCTACGAAGTGGGTATGGCAGAAATATCCATTCGTGAGCAATGCGGTCTTTTGGCCTATTCGGCTTTAGGCTTTGGCGTACTTACTGGTAAATATCTGCACAATAGCCATCCCCCGAAGGGACGTATTACTCGCTGGCCAGAACATTTCTCACGCTACTTAGGCTCGCGGGCGCAGCGGGCTACTGAACAATATGTGGCATTAGCAGAGCAACAGGGCATCACCCCAACAGCTATGGCTCTGGCCTTTGTAGCCCAGCAATCCTTTGTAACCAGCTGTATTATTGGCGCCACCACCCTGCAGCAGTTGGAGGAGAACATTAAGGCTACTGAATTGACGCTCAGTGATGAGATAATAGAGGAGATTGATGCTATAGAGAGTCAATCCCCCTATCCTTCTCCCTAACTCTTCAAGCTAATTGCTGAAACATGCATAGCCTTATGCAAATCTAAGTTAGTTACTTGCTACTCTGATTGTTATTCTGGGGCCGCCAGTTCCGCTCCATCCCAGAGATGGGAGTAGGCTTCGCAATGAACGACCCAACTCTTGTATTCGGTAAGATCCAGCCGCGATGGAAGCAGATACTCCTGCGCGCCTTTGAACTTTTTGAGTATCGAAATCTTCACCGAATGGCGTCGCTGACCGGCATTACGGCTGGTAATCTCCTCTAAGGGCAGTGTAGAGAAAAATATCTTAAGATCAGGGCCACCTCTAGAACGAAAATTATCCTTAAGCCGCAGTAACTGTCTCCCATCATCTTCGCGAACAATTTCCCAATCCCCCGACAGGGGTGATCGGCCCTTGCTACCCAACTCTCCCGAATAGAGTATCTCCTCTGCTGATAATGTCAAAGCCGAGAGCAACAATAACAGTACAATTATCGCATATCTTTTCATACTGTTATTATAGCATAAAAACCATAGTTAGTACATGTTTTGTACGCCCTCACCTGAATTAAACCAAAATGCACCACCCGTCGCTTTATTTTCCTTGCAGAATAATCAGCAGCCCTTGATAAGTTATGGGAACTGGGATAAACTTACCAATAGATAGAGGTGCCCTTGTAGCTCAGTCGGTAGAGCACATCCATGGTAAGGATGGGGTCATCGGTTCAAGTCCGATCGAGGGCTTTTAGAAAAGAGGATTTATTTCTTACCTACCGGTAGTCATCACCAAATGATTAGTCGTTAGGTCGCTCTCCTGCCAGCGCTAGTAATGGTCTTTATCCTAGTCAGAATCGAATCCCCAAAGGAAAACATAATTAATGTCACTGCTCCTCCAGATATGCTGGAGGATTATGACTACAGTGCATAACAACAGTGACAGTACCTACGAGTACCAAAGAGGCGGCTCTATGTAACGCCGGTACTAGGCTTGCTACATATATGATCTCATTTGAAAATAAGGCAAAGCGTTTTCTTTCCGCCTTTACTTTTAAGGTTTAACATAACGGTGTGCGTGCACAGCTTGGGAATACAGAATACGCCTGTTGCTCTTTCTAGCCACCATGATCTCATTCATCATCTCATTCATCTCTTTGGGAAGCGCACTTCTTGGGTGCTTACCAACAATTAAACCATCCGCTATCAGACTCACTCTTTCCAAATACTGACCGTTACTCCTGCAAAAGATACAATGGAGGACTGCTTAAAAAAATTTTTTAAGAGAAATAAAGAATTTAACAGTGTTATTACAAGCAACAGTGCTTGGCAAAGAAAAAGAAACACTCTACAATAAAGAGCATGGTACTTCTAGCAACGGTGGTAGGGGTTAGCTTACTCTTTACAATTATTAATTATCTATTGGTAAAACGTTTGCCCGATGGAAATGCCAAGATGCGAGAAATCTCGCAGGCTATCCGAGAGGGTGCCAATACCTTTATTAGAAATGAATATCGTATCATATTCTATATTGGCATCTGTGCTGCGCTACTCCTTTCGGTAGTTATTGCGTGGTATGTAGGGCTCTCATTTGCTTTAGGTTCGCTGATGAGCGCCCTGGCTGGATGGGTGGGTATGAAAGTTGCCACCATAACCAATGTGCGGGTTGCCAATCGAGCGCGAGAGAGCAAATCATTAGGCAAGACCCTAAAGGTAGCCTTTCAGGGAGGAAGTGTTATGGGGCTAGCAGTGAGCGGCTTTTCACTACTGGGGCTAGCGCTCATTTATCTAGTTTTTGGTCGTATTATGGGGCAACTTAATCCAGAGAACATTGGTATTCAGGCCAATCATCTAGGTCTAGGCTTTATTCCCTTTGCCATGACTGTGTCGGGCTATGCACTAGGCTGCTCGGTTATTGCAATGTTCAATCGGGTAGGGGGTGGTATCTACACCAAGGCCGCCGATATGGGCGCCGATCTAGTGGGGAAGACTGAGGCCGGTATCCCGGAGGATGATCCCCGTAACCCCGCTACCATTGCCGATAACGTAGGTGATAATGTAGGCGATGTGGCTGGATTAGGGGCCGATATCTTAGAGAGCTATGTAGGGGCTATCATCTCCTGTGTGGTGCTCTCTACATATTCATTCTATCTGCGCATAGGTACCACACAGGCGCTGAGCACTGAGCTAGTAGCGCGGCTTATTCAATTTCCGCTACTTTTTGCGGCAGTGGGAGTACTCACTTCTATTGTAGGCATACTTTTAGTACTAATTAAGAGCGCCTCTAATCGACCGCACCGTGACCTTAACATGGCCACCATTATTTCGGCCCTGGGCGCGTTGGCGATCTCGGCTATTATCTGTTATAATTATTTTAACATAGATGGAATAGAGGAGATCGGTTTTAGAGTTGGAGCGCTCTCCCCATGGGCAGCCGCCGCCTTTGGAATAGCTAGCGGCATTGCCATTGGACAGTTAGCTGAGCGTTATACCAGCTACGATTACCGACCAACACAGAGAGTTTCACGGGCCTCTCTAGAGGGAGCGGCACTTAACATTACGCAGGGTATTGCCAATGGCCTAAAATCGGTAATTGCCCCTATTGTGGTGTTAGCGCTCTGTGTACTGGGCGCCTACTTCTTTGCCGGCATCTATGGGGTAGCTATTGCCGCCCTAGGTATGCTCTCCTTTGTAGCCACCACTGTCTCGGTTGATACCTACGGACCAATTGCCGACAATGCCGGCGGCATAAGCGAGATGGCCAAGCTAGGGGCGCCAGTACGCAAGATTACCGATACCTTAGACTCGGTAGGCAATACCACCGCGGCCATCGGAAAGGGGTTTGCAATCGGTTCGGCAGCGTTAGCCAGCCTCTCGCTTTTTGTCTCTTATCTCTACTCACAGGCTAGTCCCTCAGATACTATTAATAGCTTTTCGCTACTCCTTAATGTAATAGACCCATTAACACTAGCTGGCGCCCTAGTAGGCGCGGCGCTCCCCTATCTCTTCTCTGGAATCCTTATAGATGCGGTGGCTAGCTCGGCACAGAAGATGGTGCAGGAGATACGACGACAATTTGAAGAGAAACCTGGTATTTTAACCGGTAAAGAGAAACCGGATTACAATAGCTGTATTCGTATTTCGTCGTTGGGCGCATTATCAGAGATGAAGGTACCAGCCCTAATAGCACTCCTTACTCCCTTGATAAGCGGCTTGCTTTTTGGGCCGCTCTTTGTGGGCGGATTGCTAATTGGGACGGCGCTCTCGGCCATTATGCTGGCCCTCTTTAGCGCGAACTCGGGCGGCTCATGGGATAATGCCAAGAAGTATATCGAAGAGGGGAAGCATGGCGGAAAGGGCTCCGATGCCCATGCTGCCAGCGTTATTGGCGATACCGTTGGAGACCCACTAAAGGATACGGTCGGTCCTTCGCTCAACATATTGATTAAAATTATGGCCACTATCTCGCTTATTGCGGTGGCGCTTTTTGGTAAGTTTAATCTCCTTCAGCTTTTTTAGTAATAGTGTGGGAGTTTTCTCCTATCTATATCTCCACCCCTCGCTACATTGTTTTAATAATGGTCAGGAGGGACAGAAATCGGAAGATGAGCTTTAGCGTACCAGCTGTAGTACAACAGCAGTAATTGTCAGGGTAATAAGATCATAGAGACTATTAATAGCAAAGAGTTTTCCCGGACGGCCCTCAAAGAGATTATGATTGAGGGCGGGCGCGGCGGAAAAACCCAACCATACCAGGAGTACCACAATGATAGCGCTAGTCACCGACTGGCTATTTATCAGATTGAGAAAGACTGCTAAAATATAGGTGGTAATCAACGAGGTGATAAACGACCCTACATAGGCCGATTTTCCCCCCTCTCTAATTTGCTGTTCGGTAAGACCCACCAATTTCACCCATGTAGTACCAAAGAAGGGGCCATACCACAGCATACCAACAATAAAATGAATAACCACTCCAATAATGAGCGCCCACCATCTTACTGCCAACGATAATATTAACTGTTCCATAATGCGCTATGCTATAACCCCTGGGCAGCTATGTCAACTACAGATTTAAGGGAGGTAATGCCATTTAACGTAGCTAGGTATAGTCTGAAGAGGAGAAGGTGCAATATATAAGAATGTAGACATTGCCAGCGGTATAGGGCAATTGATAAATTATTAAAAATTATTATTATATTTACTATTATGGGGAGAGGAAAAGCATACCGATTCACTGTTTGCAGAAAACAATGTAGAGATGTACCGGGACCAAATATCATTAAGCCCTTACTAATGCTGATAAGGCACAGGGCTTCCAAAGAGTTCTTGAAGGGTATAGCATAGGAAGATTCCCTACATGACAAAACAAGAGCTCTTATCAGACTTGCAATCAGAAAAAACAAAGTATAAGCGACTATCGCTCTCTCCTATTCGTTATGCTGGTGGCAAAAGTTTGGCGGTAGGTCATGTAATAGAACATGTGCCAGATAATATGAGGCGGGTTATATCTCCCTTTTTTGGTGGCGGGAGTATAGAGATTGCTATGCACCTAATGTTAGGTATTGACATTATTGCTAGTGAAATAAATGCCACCCTGGTTAATTATTGGCAATACCAAATAAAGCATCCCTACGCACTATACCGAGAATTAAAAAAAATGCCCCCCACAAAAGAGGCATACTACGAAATTAAGAAAATAATTCTTGAATGGAAAAGAGGAGAGAGATCCTTAACAAAATTACAACAGGCAACATATTTTTTCTATAATCATAATCTCTCTTATGGACCTAGTTTTCCCGGCTGGGCTTCGGGCATATATCTGAATGAAAAGAAATATACCTCAATGATCGAGAAGGTACGAGATTTTAGGGCCGACATAACAATAACCTGTGAGTCATTTGAACAGCTTTTTGAACGATACCCGCATGATTTCTTCTATTGTGATCCCCCCTATTTTCTTAAAACAGACGATACCACCAGTAAAATGTTTAATGGTATATACCCTGAGCGAAATAATCCTGTCCATCACACTACCTTTAATCACGATCTATTAAGGGATGTGCTTGCCAAGCATAAGGGAGGATTTATTGTTTCTTACAATGATTGTGACAAAAGTAGAGAGTACTATAAAGAATGTCAAATATATTTTCCCTCTTGGCAATATACTATGGGGCAGGGAGAGACCAGAATATCTAAGTTCCTTAATAATAGAAATACTGAGCAGCCCAATGCACACATCAAGCAATCCCACGAATTATTAGCGGTACGAGATGCATATTAGAGAGGTTAAAACTGCCAAGAAGGTAGCAGATGTAGTTTTACAAACAAATAAGAATATAAATCAAAAAATACGATTTAATTTTACTATCGATAATAAAAGAGCAAGAACACAAGGGGGCATTGTGTACCTTATTGTAGTTAATAATATAATCTATAAGATAGGGTACACAAGAGCAAAAAGTGGAATAAGTAGCGCCATGGTTAGTTATCAAGGGGGATTAGGAGGAAGCCCTAGTCTACGAACCTTTGCTATCCATTTGCTTATTTATTATGAATTAGAGAAGGATAATGTGGTAGAGATATATGCTATATTTAGCGACGTAATAAAAGGCACAATTAAAGGATTGTTTAAAGAGCATGAAAATGTAAGCATATATCCATCTCATGAAATGGAAAATCTATGCAGAAAAGATTATTTTAGTGTAGAACATTCATATCCGCTATGGAATTACAAAGAAAATAGGAAGGATTTTCCAAAAGAGATACAAATTGAACATGCAAAACATATAAGTGTACAGAAGGCAAAATAACTATGTCAAATTGTATATAATTTGCGTTTCAAATAGTTAAAAATAGGTGAGAAAAATGCCTATCGCTCTATTGGCTGACATTTGTCTCCTCAGTATGTCCTAGAAAATCAAGCAGCGCTACCAGTGCCTCTATCACTGCTTTGCGCCGGATACTCACGCGGTTACCCCGTAGACTATAGCTCTGTCTATGAAGGCGCCCCTCCTTATCCTCCAACGCAATCCAAGTGGTGCCAATAGCCTGTCCCTGTTCATCGGCTGTTGGGCCAGCCACACAACATATTGCCAGCGCTACCTGCGCCTCCCCTTTACTTTGCAAAAGCGCCTGATGCGCCAAGGCGCTACTACTCGCTTCCGAGACGCTGCCATATTTCTCTAGCACATCCTTAGTTACCCCCAGCCATTGCTTGGCGCCCGCTCCATAGACTACCGCGCCCCCCCAAAGTGCCTGCGAGGCACCCGCTACTGTAGCAATATGGGCTGACAAGAGTCCCGCGCTACAAGATTCGGCGCAGACTAGTTTCCAACCCACAGCGGTAAGAGCCGACACCACCTGGCTGCTCAAATCCTCATCACCCTCCAGTATTCGCCAATAGCCAAATTCATGGCGGAGCGCCGAGAGTAACTGCGGGAGATACTCAGTACTGTTGTAAAGAATAAGCTGGTTCTTCCAATCGCCAATGCGGCTTCCCCATTGGAGGGTTATGCCCTGCTGTGCCACATATTGCTGTAGAAAGCGATCAGCATGACTTTCGGGTACCCCAAAAAGACTGAGTAATTGATGGCCGGGTGGCCTAACGTGATGCACTTGAGACAGATGGGGTAGCAGCTGCTCCCTAACCATTGGCTGTAGCTCATGTACCGGCCCCGGCAGAAGCGCTATCCAACAGCTACCACATTCAGTGATTACTCCTGGTGCCAGCCCAGTCCTGTTCTTTAACTGTTGACTGTTGGTAACCGCTTCCTCAATGCTATAGAGGGCTTGAAGCGTACAATCATCACTGGTAGGCCCTAAACCACCGCTAGCCACTACTAGGCTATTGGCATCTATCAACCGCTGTAGCGCATCAACTATGACCTCTTGCTGATCAGGAATGGCTACTATCTCAGAAATAATATAACCAATTCCACTGAGGGTCATGGCCAAATAGGAGCCATGACGATCAATGATGCGCCCCTCGGTTATCTCATTACCAATTATTAAGAGCGCCGCACTATAAAGCCTCACTATAAAAAAGGTGTATGAGAGAAGGCTCGCTCACCTGTCGGCGGTAAGGTTATCTGGCTCTTTGACAGAGACTGAAGAGGCAGGGGAAAGCTCTTCAGTGGCCATTTTCTCCTGTGTTTCACAATGTCCCACAAAGGAGGCGCCATCTTCAATACGTAACACTTTGGTTACTATCTGGCCCTTTACCCGACTTCCTACCAATATCTCGGTTGATTCAGTGGCAATAATCTTGCCAGTGGTAGTGCCGCCAATCACAATATGCCGCGCAAATAGATCGGCCTTTACCTTACTACCCTGTTGGATATGTAATACATTGCCCCCCCTGATCTTACCCTGAAAGGTGCCTTCAATAATAAGATCATCTTGAAAAGATATGTCACCTACTAATGAGGTTTTGGCGCCTATTTTCGAGATATAACGAGAGGTATCAAGGGCCACTGGGGGTTAGATCCTTATTACTCTTTTGCAACTCTGAGTAGCGCTGTTGATGATGATGAAAATGCTTACGGTAATGCTCTTCTAGCAGCTCTGGGGTCACCTCTTCATCTTTCAGACGGGTACCTTTTTGCAAGAGTTCATGTATTTCATTCTCCAGACTATCTAAGGCTGCCAGATTTGACTCGGCAATATAGCGAACCAATTGCATCAAATCGGCGAGAACATTATTCTGCTGCTCTGTTCCGTTGAGACCAGCAGCCTTATCTAAGAGCTGCTGCATTGGCTCACGCATTCTTCTACTAAAATAAATAAGCGAGCTATTAAGCGATTCAATAAGTGTAATACGATGTTCCCGTCGCACCAGTTGCCGCGCCAATTCTCGGGTACGTAGTACCGCTCGAACACGCGCTAGAATTTCTAGAAAATTATAGGGCTTTATGATATAATCCTCTACTCCCGCTTCATAACCCTCTATCTTGTTCTCGGGATCGCGGTTATCGGTCAACATCATAATAGGAGTCAAACGATTGTGAACATATTCGGTTGAGTCTTTAATCCGCTGTACAAAAGAAATGGCACTCTTGCCCGGTATATGATAATCAATAAATATAAGATCATATTCCTCCTTTTTGAGGATCCGCAGGCCCTGCGCCGGCGCCTCAACCGATTCTATCTGAAAACCAAAGAGAGGAAACATGACCCTAAAGAACTCCCTGTCTATAGGGTCATCATCAATAATCAGTATACGGGGCTCAATTACCTGCTCCTCTTTCTGTTCAGCCATCTTTTACTTTCCGCTATTGTTGCGGCAATGTATCTTCAGTTTTGCGATGCCTTAGAAAATACTGCTGAACTGCAGCCTTGAGTAGTTTACTAGGTTTGAAGGCTGCCACCCGACGGATGCCAATACTAGCTATTTGGCCGGTACGGGGGTTACGAGCATTATTACGCGCCTTTCGTATCTTAGTGATAAATACGCCTAGGCCGCGGATCTCTAGCCTCTCTCCATTAGTAAGAGAATTACGCACTTCAACAATAAACTGATCAATTATCCGTTTAATATCTTGGCGTCTTAGCGAAATTCTATTGGCAATGGCATCAATAACATCTGCTTTAGTGAAACGTCGCATTATCCTTTATCTCCCTCCTTTAAATATTATTCTCGATATAGCAATAAAGCTAATTATCAGCATATAACTTATCTGCATAAAGCAATCTTATGACGGGCGTGAAGATGTTTTGGTAGCGCTGCTCTTTTGGCGCGCGGTAAGCGAAGCGCTAGAGGTGGTAGCACGCCTACTAGATGGCTGCTGTTGGGTAGTAGTAGTAGATGGTTGGCTAGTGGATTTGGAAGAAGATGTAGCACTCTTGGAATTGAGCGCGCCATTAAACATCGAACTAGTGCGAGACTTGTAGCGAGCAGCAGTTCTGGCATGTAATGCTCCCCTTTTGACGGCTCGATCAACCAGCGAATAGTAGCGCGGAAGAAGCTTTTGCGCCTCTTTGAGATTGCCTCCCGCAGCTTCGGCATGTAGGCGGATACGCTGTTTTCTAGCCCGTCCCTTTAGCTGGTTATTCTGAATATTACGCACCACACTCTGACGGTGACGCTTTTCAGCTGAGTGTCCAATCATAATGTATATTAATATTAATAAAGAAATAATTGTCAACCCTTTTTAGATAAAAAAAATAAATTAATAAAAATTAATCACATTCTTTCATTGCTCCACACTCATCAATGCAGTATGCTAGGGGGATGATAGCCCCCAAGAAAATCCAGCCATTATCTTATTGCTGGTTATTGGTGTTATTGGGAATGCTTATGCCTACTAGTACGCTGTTGGCGCAGGTCGAACCGGCGGAAGATAGGGAGGATAACTCAACTTTTTTTGAGCTCATTCTCAAGGGCGGGCTACGCTATCAATACGCTGTCAGTAGCGGGAGCGCGCTCTATAATTTTCGGCTCCCACTAGAGCTAGAATTTCTCTTTGCGGTAGCGCCTCAGTTGCATTTGGGTGGATCACTAGGAGTAACACTGGGGGTAAGAGATGCCACCCAGCCTTCGCCATTATTGGCCTCCAATGGTGTTATTGTTAATCTCCCGCTCTATATTACACTCCGCTACCATTTTGCTCCTGAGGTTGCGCTACAGCCCTACACCGGTGCCATCTTTAACCTTACTGGATCTGAGCCGCTCTATCATTTTACGGTGGGCACGCAACTTATCTGGGGCTTACTTTCATTAGATGTGGGCTATATTCTGAACATAAGCGCGCTTACTAGGGGAGGGGGCCTCCTGCCTCATTCCTTTCGTGCCGGTATAATGGTAATGATTCCATTGCTGTTATTGCCTCTTGAAGATCCAGGTTAATTTTTGTAGTATATTGATTGATGCAGTTGCTCTGGAGATGCGCCACTTTGTTTTTGCTCTTTCTGTTGCTACTGGCCAGTTGCGAGGGCAATGGACTCAGTTATCGGGAGCGAAGCGCACGTGAAGATGAGGCCCAGACAAATAGGGGGGCAATTCAATCAGGAGCTTTTACAGCTAACTCTCCGTTGACCTTAGTGGCACTAAGCAATGATGGGGTCTATCTCACAGTTACGTGGGAGGTGCAGGGTGAAATTGATTATCTGCTACTCTCGTTAGTGAAAGATAGTAGCGGAGATAGTAGCGGAGATAGTGGTGGAGACGAACAGCTGGTTCAATATCTACTTCCGGCGCTCTATCGACAACATCAGATGGCGCTTCCGCAAGACTATGTACCCTCTCAGTTAAAAATACGTCTGGAGGCCTATCCGGCGAATGGTGGCTCTCCCCTTTTGGTTACCCGCCTACTTAGTAGCGTTGAGCCCTCAAGCGATCTCTTGTTACCTGAAGACTATTTGCAATCTTTAGAGGAGCCTCTCAAAGGGGTAGCTTCTGAAGCCACGGCTGACGCTGCGCGGTAGCTACTATACATTATGGGCGCTGAGCAAGGGTAAGGCGCATAATAGAGGACGCTTCCCTACGATGAGGGTGATTCCGCTCACAGATCTCCTGGGCAATCTCTTTTGGTAAAAGATGAGGCTCAATTTTCTCAAAGCCTAATTTGTTAAACCAATCGGCGCCTCTATAGGTTACTGCAACAATATAGGACGCTCCATATTCCTTGGCTTGCGTGATACAATAGGCAATGAGACGGCGGCCTATACCAAAGCGTTGATAGGCTGGATGCACCGCCAGTGCTCCTACTTCGTAATATCTGGCATCTTTCGCTTTAAGTGCCACACATCCTTGAATGGTGCCATCGGTCTCGCACACCACATAATCATTAAGATGGCTAATGATCTCTTGTAAGGAGCGGCTGCGCAATATCCCACTTCTAGAGAGCGGCTGGGTAAACTGCAGTACTTCACCTATCTCTTCCTCTCGCAGAGCTCTAATACGCTCATAGCGGTTCGCGTAGATCATGATACCGCTTCCCTGATGGGAGAATATCTCGGCTAGCAGGGTATCGGCGTAGCGGATATTCAGCAGATGGCCTCTTACTACGCCACCCTCCAGTGCCCGATGGAGTTCCTGCAACGTTTGAAGATCGGAGGAGGCCAAGCCGGCTTGAGTGATAATTTCCTGTAGTTTGAGCGCCGGTAGGTAAAGTGCCTGGCGGTAGATATTAGGCTGATAATGAGCCTTAAAATAGTGTGCCACACGGAGAAAAAAATCGCTTGATTCAAGATATATTAATTTCGCAGCCTTTAGCATGACCGCCCCCTCAGCGGCCGCCCGATGTGAATGGTGGTCTACCGATAGCAGTACTAGTCCATCAGTAGCGTGCTGAGCAATCTTTTTCGCATTTAGCGTATTGATTGAGGCTGGGAGACCAGCACGCTCTCTATTATTGGGACGATACTGATATTCATGTGCCGCTATTCCATAGCTATGACAGTAATGCTTAAGCCAGGCAATTGCAGACTGAGGCGCTGGCCAAGGTTTTCTGCCAGCCGGCAATGGGGAGGGGCCAATGACACTACTCCCCCTCTCGGCAATTACACAGATGGTATGAATACCCATCTGTTGCAAGAGAGCAATATCGCGCAGCAGTTGCCTGAGTGGATAGCTAACCTGCGCTGCCGGTGCTAAATGTATGAGAAAGGTAGCCCCCTGATAGCGCCGCAAGTAACCAAAGGCCTCGCGCATGATGCGCCCCCTACTGGACATAATAATCAAATTATAGCATATTAGAGATAAACGTTATCTATGATAGAGATAATTGTGATGGCGCTCTGTCTAGCGCTCTCTGCATTCTTTTCCGGAACCGAAAGTGCTTTTACTTCGCTCTCCCCTTCTCAGATTGAAGGGCTTCGAAACCAGAGGGGCCGTAGATCGCAGCAGGCTGTAAAATTGGCAATCCAACCTCAACTGGTACTTACCACTACCCTTATTGGTAATAACCTTATGAATATAATTATCTCGGTGCTAGCCAGCAGCCTTACCCTACAACAATTTGGTAATAGCTTTCTGGGTATCACCACCGGAATTCTTACCTACCTTATTCTTATTTTTGGCGAGGTGGTACCTAAACATATTGCAGTAACCCATAATGAGCGTTGGGTACGCTGGGCATCCCAAGCAGTGGGTATTACGTCATTACTTTTGCGTCCCGTATTTTGGCTAGTACAGGGCACGTTGTGGTTTATGGGCATTAGCCTGAGTAAGCAAGAGCATCGTAGTAGAAACATTAATCTCTTGCATGCTATTAATGTAGCTCGTAAGAGCGGGTCAGTAGGACGACAAAAATTTCGCCTTTTGCATAATTTACTTCATTTTGATAAGGAAAATGTGGAATCAATAATTACCCATCGTACCAAGCTCTTTAGCCTGCCTGAGGAGATGGCGGTGCAGGAGGCGTTGGAACAGATGAGCCGCCGCGGTTTTTCCCGCGCGCCCCTGTACCGCGGGGGAGAGAAAGAGCATATTGTGGGCATAGTGTTGCTTAAGGAGCTTTTGCAAATCAGCCAAAAGAGTGAACCTAAGCGCAACCTACCGGTGGGTCAGGTAATGTATAGGCCCATCTTTGTGCCGTTGAGCCGCAATCTAGATCAGCTCTTTACACAGCTGAGTCGAGCGCACCAGCGGATGGCTATTGTTTTGGATGATTTTGGGGGAGTGGCTGGGGTGGTAACGCTGGAGGATATCTTTGAAAAGATATTTGGCGAGCTTTATGATGAAAATGAGCAGATGGAAGAATATATTACCCCGGTTGGTCATCATGCTTTCCGTATTCGGGCCTCTATTCCTATTGCCCTATTGAATGAGCAGCTCTCGCTCAATCTACCACAGGGAAGGGGTATGAAGACACTCAGCGGTTATATTATTCATCAATATAGTGGTGTACCAGAACGAGGTACCACCATAGATACCCCTTACGGTTCTCTAAAGGTGCTGCAGGCCCGCGAAGGCCGTATTGATGAGGTACAATTTCGGAGATACCATCCTACCCCGGTGACTAAATGAAGTTACTAGTCTGCTCTAGCAATTCCTGCCATTTCGGCAATTCAAAGAGAGCTCCTGACCTCTAGCCGGCAATACCGGTTCATACGAATCCTCCCGGGCAATCTCCGTATATGCTTCTGGTTATTTTCCTATATTGACAGATTAACCCTTCCCCATGTATCGCTTCCCCCATGAAGGTGCCCTCCTGAGCCCTCAAGAAACCTCTCTCGGCTGGTCTGCATACCTTACTGATGATTAAGGAACTAATGATTCTATGCGCTATGCGGAGGGAAGCTATGCTCCTCTCCCCTAGCTATAGTCGCTTAGGCACTTACCAAATTTATAATTATTATATGGAGGATTTTCAGAAATGAAATATCTTAGGGGCTGACCTACTTAAGCATTGTATGCAATTCTTAAGTAAGTATGGAGCGAAAAAGCAGGCTATCTAGCGCACAGATAGAGAAGTTAATAGAACACTTTGTGGTAGGCACTCCCGCCTGAAGCGCGGCACCGTTTTTGCAAAGTAAGCCGGAAGAGCGCAATCGCCCGGTATCACCGATTTCGTGTCATTATTACCACGCGGCTCAGTAGAGAGGATTTGATATTTGATGGCGAAGTAGCATGTGACGAAAGCTATTGTGGTGGACCACGAAAAGAGAAACATGGGAGAGGGGCAACTGGAAAGATTCCAGTATTTGGATTATATAAAAGAAACGGTTAGGTATATGCAATAAGTTTAGAAAATACAAGAACTTCTACACGCTATCCTATCATACAAAAGCGAGTAATACCAGATAGTATTGTCTATACTGACACCTATGCACCCTATAATATATTAGATACCTCAAGGTTTCATCATATGAGAATTAATCACGTGAAAGAGTTTGTGCAGGGAAAACATCATATTAATGGAATAGAGAACTTTTGGCGACCGGCCAAGCGACATCTCAGTACCTACAATGGTATTCCAAAACAACACTTTGATTGCTATCTTAAGGAATGTGAATGGAGATTCAATTATAGACCACTAGCAAACTTGAGAACCACATTGTATAATTGGGTAACGGAGGTTGAAAAAGCACTACATTAGCTTAAGTAGGTCAGCCCCATATCTTAATATAAGTTCTTTCCTTTTAAGAGAGAATGAGAGAGTGAAGGAGCGACTGAGCACTCGTAAAACGCTCCAGAGAGAGTAAGCTCTCTTAATACTTGCCAGAGAGAGAACCACGTCTCCTCGCATTCCCCGCTTAGAGGGAGGGTACTGTGGGGAGCCCTAGTGCTACTTTTAGTAGCAGTATTGGTAGCCTGTCCGGCTGCGAATAGTGGAGGAGGCGGTCCTGGTGGGAATACCGGTCGGCCCTATCTCTGTGCCAACGGTACCCCCTCATCACTCAGAGATGCCACTGCCGATGGTCTAACCCGCTGTGCTAGCTGCAATCTGCTCTATAGACTGGATGGCACCACTGATGTAGTTGGCACAAGCTGTGGGCAAGTAGCGGTAGGAGAGGCCACCCGCATAGGCAGGGCCATGCAATTTGGCGTGGGCGAAGGCGAGCCATTTGATCTAGCCGCCATCGGTAACACCCTCTACATGGTGGGATTGGACACAGATGTCCTCTATGCGCTCCGCTATCAATAGTAGCTAGCCGCTAAAGGGCCAGAGATAGGCCAAACACGGTTAGCGAATAGAATGGGGAGCGTTAGAAAGCCTTCCTAGCTCCTATTCAAAAAGTGACATAGGGAGAGGCTTGAAACGCTCCCTACTGTTTTTTTTGCGCACAAAATTTCGGAAGTGAGAGAGGGTGCATTTGGGGTTTAATTCAGGCTCCCTCTGTAGACCCTCTTGATTAAGATGTACAGAGTTGCTATTATTTATAGATGGATATTGGCAAATTTTCGGTACGCAATCCAGTTCTGATTAACATTCTGATGGTTTTTGTACTGGTAATGGGGGTGGCAACAGTAGCCCAGCTACCGCAAGAACAGTTTCCAGAAATTCCCTTCTATTTTATCTTTATTAATGTGCCCTATCCCGGGGTATCTGCTGATGATATAGAGCGAACCGTTACCACCAAAATTGAGACGGAGATGCAGAACCTGGACCGATTAGATGAGATGTTTAGCTACACCAGCGATGGTATCTCAACAGTACAGTTACAGTTTGAAGAGGGCATTAGCCAAGAGGAGTTTGATACTCTATTCCAAGATGTACGTACCCGCTTTAATAATGTTCAACTGCCGGATGATGTGGGGAATGAGATCATTGATGATTTCTCCTCTACCGATTTTTTACCAGTTATTCAAATTAATCTTTATGGTGATCTATCCTACCGAGATTTGGATAGGAGCGCCGAACTTCTCTCAGATCGCTTCGAGTTAATTCAGGGGGTAAAAGGGGTAACTAAAGTAGGACAGCGCGAACTGGAGATTATTGTGGAGGCCCGTCGTACCGAACTTGAGGCGCGGCGAATCAGTATTGAGCAGGTTGCGAATGCTATTCGCAGTAATAACATCTCTGTACCGGGAGGCACGCTGAGCGGTCGTAGTCGTGAATATCTTTTGCGTACCGATCAGCTAGTAGAGAGCGCTACAGATCTAGAACGAGTCACCCTACAGAGTAGCGCCGGCGGACTGGTCTATGTAGGCGACATTGCCGAAGTGCGAGAGGAATATGATGAAGATGGAGGCTATACTCGCTATAACGGTCATCCCTCCATTGCGCTGTTGGTTAACAAAGTTCCCAAGGCCAATACGACGGAAATTGTTGCCGAAGTAAAGGGTATCATTGAGGATTCTACTTCGGTATTACCCGAAACGCTCCAATTCAGCTATTTCAACGATACCTCGTTAGGTATACAGCGCAACATTGATGTGTTAGGACTCAACATCATCTTTGGATTTATATTGGTGATGACGGTACTCTTCTTCTTTTTGGGACTGCGCAACTCAGTGTTGACCGCGCTAGGTATTCCGGTCTCCTTTGCTGCCACCTTTATTGTTCTGCGCATCACTGGTGAGACCCTCAATGAGAATGTACTCTTTGCCCTAGTGTTGGTATTAGGTCTCTTGGTGGACCATGCCATTGTAATTACCGAGAACTGTTATCAGATGAATCTGTCGGGGCTTCCCCCGCGTAAGGCAGCCATTAAGGGGGTTAATCAGGTGATGCGGCCTGTGATAGCCGCTACTGCCACTACGGTGGCTGCCTTTCTCCCCCTTACCCTACTGCCGGGGACTATTGGCCGATTTCTGCAAGTGGTGCCTATTACTATCTGTATTGCTCTGGTAGCCTCTACACTTGAGGCGCTAATTATTCTCCCCTCTCACTTTGCAGATTGGGCGCCTAAGCGGGGAATTAAGGCGCGCAGCGAGCTGCGTTTTGAACGTTTTCGAGAACTCTTTGGGCGCCTGCTTACTGGTCTCTATCGTCATCGAGTTGTCACAGTCATCGTGTTTGTCTGTATATTAGCTGCTACCTTTGGCCTCTTAGGACTACTCACTCAAGATCTCTTTGATGGCGCAGAGTTAAGCTATTTCTATATCGATATATTCACTCCTATCGGTACCTCACTACGCCAGACTGATGCAATAGTAGCCCAGTTTGAGGAGCGCCTGCTTTCCCTCCTCTCTGAAGAGGATATAATTTCGCTCCGAGCCTCTAGCGGTTTTCTCTTTGGTGAAGATGAGAATCTTGCCCGTTCTGATGTGGGGCAGATCATTATCGATATTAAAGATGCGCATGAGGGGCGCGAGCGCTCGCCACGTGAGTATATTCAAATAGCGCGGGAGCGTACCGCCGATATTGTGGGCATTGAGCGGGTACGTTTTCGTACCGATGAGGGGGGGCCACCTACTGAACCACCAGTGGTGTTCCGCCTCTATGGCAATAGTTATCCGGAATTGACAGCGGTTTCTGAGTCTATTCAAGCTCGATTAACCAATTTTGAGCAACTGGAGAACATTCGCGACAATCTGCAAGAGGGCAGCCCGCAGCTGAGTATTCAGGTCAATGAGGATATTGCCACCCGCTATGGCCTCACCACTCGTCAGGTAGGCACCTTTATTCGCAATTCATTTGAGGGAGTAGAGGCGGGGGAGCTCTTTGGCGACAATGAAGAGATTGATATTATAGTGCGTTATGCTACCCCGGCTATTAATAGCCCGGAAGAGCTTCTCAGTCTGCGGATTCAAAACAGCAGTGGGCAGCAGATACCACTCTCTTCTTTGGTTACTATTCGCACTGGGAGGTCCATCAGTCAGATAGTCCGTAACAATGGCATGCGGGAGATTACCGTGCTGGCTGATGCCAGCAATACCGAAAATCTCTTTCTGATTACTCGAGATATTGAGGGACTCTTCTACAGTCAACTGCAACTGCAATATCCCGATATCTCATTGAAAAGCGGTGGGCAATTTACCCAATTTGCTACCCTCTTTGCTGATATTCTTTTGTTACTAGGAGCCGGTGTCTTATTAATCTACACCATACTAGGCACCCAGTTTAATAGCTACCTCCAGCCACTGATTATACTGCTCTCAATTCCCTTCTCCTTTATGGGGGTTATTCTCTATCTCATTATCACTGGCACCGCCGCCTCGCTTACTGTGATCTATGCTGCAGTAGCATTGGCCGGTATTGCCGTCAATGATTCCATTGTGCTTGTGAGTTTCGTTAATCTACAGCGTAAGGAGGGATTAAACATCCGCGAAGCAGTAATTGGCGCCGCCAAGACCCGCCTGCGCCCTATCATTCTTACCTCACTTACTACTATTCTAGGGCTATTACCATTATCTTTGGGTTTAGGAGGGCGCTCTGCCGTCTGGGGGCCTATGGCTAACACCATTATCTTTGGTTTGATATTCTCTACTATTACCACATTGATAGTAGTTCCCTGTATTTATGGCTTGATATTTGAGCGGCGCCGCTCCTCAAAGCCTCCCCTAGAGATAAAGCGCAGCCCCGCATAGAAAAACTGAACAGAGAAACCGAACAGAGAAACTGTGGCGCTTTAACCCTAAACATTTCAAGGCGCCCACCGCCCTATTATCTCGCTCCGCAGTTATGTGACATATTGATTAAGGGCAGCAGATAGGAGAGAATAGAGCAATGGATGACGGTGCGCTGGCCCCTCTGCATTTTGGCACCGATGGTATTCGGGGGGTGACAAATCAGGGCATCTTTTGCCCGGAGGGGATGGTGGCGCTCAGCCGCACAGTGACGCGCACCCTGCGGCAACGAGAGCAGCCATTGCGTATAATTATAGCTCGCGATACCCGTCGCTCGGGCCTTATGCTGCAGCAGGCGCTGGTAAGTGGATTCTTAAGCGAAGGGGCTGAGGTGGTAGCTGCCGAGCCAATTCCCACTCCGGCTCTCAGTCTGCTAACCGAGCGCAGCAATTTCTCGTTGGGAATAATGATTACCGCCTCGCATAACCCCGCCTCTGATAATGGCATTAAGTTTTTTGATAAAAGAGGTCGTAAAATTGGACACAACTGGCAGCAGCAGATAGCTACGCAATGGCAGCAGATGATTACCGAAGGGCTTCAGAGGCAGCCGGCTGCTACTCTAGTGGGGCAGCTACATAGCGCGCAGTATGCTGAATCGGCCTATCTTGATTTTCTGAAAAGGGCGCTTCCTTCTCTATCATTAGCGGGTTGGCGAATAGTGGTAGATTGCGCTAACGGCGCCGCCTATCGGGTAGCGCCGCAGCTCCTTCAATCATTAGGGGCCGAGACCATAGTTATTGGGAACCAGCCCGATGGAGATAATATCAATGCACAGTGCGGTGTATTGTACCCGCAGGCTATGCAGAGCGAACTGCAGGCGCGGCAAGCGCAGTTGGCATATGCCTTAGATGGCGATGGCGATCGGATAGTATTGGCTACCCCTCAGCGCCTACTCAACGGCGATGAATGTATTTTTCTCTACGCCACCGATATGCAACGCAAGGGGCAGTTACGCAATAATTGTGTGGTGGTAACCGAGCATTGCAGTATGGGATTGCTCTATTCCCTGAAAAGGAAAGGCATACAGGTAGAGGTTACCGGGGTGGGAGACCATCTAGTGGCGCAGCGCATGCAGCAACTGCGCGCCTCCTTAGGGGGCGAGAGCTCCGGTCATATTATCTTTGGCGAATATAGCCCTCATAGTGATGGCCTTTTGGCTGCACTCCAGTTTCTCTCTCGCTTTTCGATAGCTGATATAGCAGATATAGAGTCGCTGCTGCGTGAGTACACCAGTTATGCGCAGGTCCACAACAATTTAACGGTGACCTCCAAACCTCCTCTTAATGAGCTACCCCAATTGGAGCAGGCTATTCATGAAGCCCGTCAGTTATTGACCGATGAGGGGCGTCTTTTGGTGCGCTATTCTGGTACCGAATCCAAAATTAGAATTCTTACCGAACATCTAGAGAAGAATGTGGCCCAGCAGGCTGCACAAATAGTGACTAAGGCGGTCGTGCGTACGCTCCAATAGACAATGGCATCTTTGATTATTCTGCCTATCCAGCGACGCCATTCATTGTGGCCATTGGACATTCAATCTCCCGAGCAGTTTTATATAATGGAGGCGGCATTGTCAGAATGGAGTAGACGTATGGCACAACCGGTTGCCGGCACACTGCAGTTGCACTGCTACCATGATGCATGGTTGCATGAAAGGGATATCCGCAAACTCCTAAAGAGCGAACATCTTTTGAAAAGTGATGATGGAGAGCCTATGGCGTGGTCATCTTCCACAGCCACTGAGAGCCCTCCTTCCCATCTGCAGACTATTCCGGCCAATAGTGGTAGTATGATTGTCCGCTATCCTTGGCAGTTTCTAGAGATAGCGGCGCAGATAGTCTCGGCGCTTCCTAAATGGCTACCGGGGCGCACCCTCCAGCAGCAGTTGGGGCAACTCATAGTCGGTCAGCGATGCCGTATACTCTCTGGTGTGGTGGTAGAGGGGATAGTGGTTATGGGCTCTGAGTGCACAGTGGGGCCGCATTGCTATCTACGGGGACCGGTGATAATGGGCCATGGCTGTAGAGTAGGGCAGGCGGTAGAGATCAAGAACAGTATTATTGGTAATCAGAGCGCTATCCCTCATCTTAGTTACCTAGGCGACAGCATAATAGGTAATATGGTGAATATCGCCGCTGGCTGTATTACTGCCAACCTACGACACGATCACCAACCGATACGCTCTCAGATTATAGATAGGCAGAGCAGCCTAGTTAATAGTGGCAGAGTGAAATTGGGAGCCATTATTGGCGATAGGGTGCGCTTGGGTATTGGCACTCACATCTTACCGGGCCGCAAAATTGGAGCCAACCTGCAGACCTATCCTCACACGGTAGTGCATCAAGATTTGCATTAGGGACACTATACACCCTCATATACATCTAATAATTAAATGGTTCTTTAGGGAGAGACAAAAAAGGCGTTTATCCTATACTTGCAAATAGAAACAAATGGCAAGGAGGAATAAACGCCATGAGAACTATATATTATCCAGCCGGTGTTAAGAAGGCCTGGAACAACAGATACTGTGACGCTTCTGAGTGCTCCCCGGAGGCGCGAAAGCGCTTAAAGGGACTTAGACATTGGGAAGAATTGTATCACCTCCTAGCGCTTCCCAATACTCTTTCTGAGATGAATGAAGCATTGGAAGAGTATGTCGTATTTTACAATCATCATCGACCGCCTGCCGGTATTGGGTATCGTAGCGTTGCGAACAGTTGCACACATGGAGTATGCTTCAGGAGCTAGGTCGGGTGGCATAACAATTATTATAGGTAGTGAGGGCTACACCGGCTTTACATTAATCTAATTTTATAATAGAATGTAATTTCTAAATTTAATCATGTTTGATTCAAAATTGAATAGAGGGAACAAGATGAGACAAGGCCTAGTAATAGCCCTAATCCTAGGAGCTGTCATCCTGTTTGTCGCCTGTCAGGGGGCTGTAGCAGTATGTCGTGATCCCGTTACTGGAATTCCCAGCGTATGTGTCAGTTACCCCTTCGAATGTACTAATGGTACAGCTGCCGATGGCACTGCCAACGCACCCGATACTCAACGCTGTAGCTCCTGTAATAACCAGTATAAGGTTGAGAACAGCCAATGTGTGCCAACCCAATATACCTGTACCGGGGGCGTACGCCGTACCGGACGTCCCCCGGGCAATGAAGATGTAGAGCATTGCACTGCCTGCACCATACCGGGAGTAAACCCTGATAGCAATAATCGTTGCGTTGCTGCCAGCTTCTCTTATATATGTACCAACGGCACCGCCTCGTCTCTCAGAGATGCCATTGCCGATGGTCTCAGTCGCTGTGTAAGCTGTGATCCCCATTTTTTTACACTTATGGGCACCTCTGGCGAAATTGGCACCACCTGCCAATCTGTAGCAGAGGTGGGAGCAGCAGTCCGCATAGGCACGGTCAGACGATTTGATGTGAGTGAAACTACTCCACGCGATCTAGCCGCCATTAGGGGCATCCTCTATATGGTAGGATCAGACACGGATGCCCTGTATACCCTAGACACTACTACCGGTGTGGCAACCAAAGTGAGCGATACCAGTGTAACCGAATTTGGCGTGGGCGAAGGCAACCCAACCGGTCTCGCCGCCATCAATGACACCCTCTATATGGTGGGATGGAACAATGATGTCTTGTATACCCTCAACATTGACTCCACTGATGGCAGCCCCGATGGTAGGGCATACCGGGTGGGCAGTACGGCCGCCGGCTTTGACGTGGGCGAAAGCGTCCCAACCGGTCTCGCCGCCATTAACAACATCCTCTATATGGTGGGAACGACCAATGATGCCCTGTATACCCTAGACACTACTACCGGTGGGGCAGCCCAGGTGGGAAGTGTGAGCGCCGGCTTTAATGTGGGCGAGACTAACCCACGCGGCCTAGCCGCCATCGGCACCACCCTCTATATGGTGGGACTAACCAATGCTGACCTGTATACCCTAGACACCACTGATGGTGATGCAACCCAGATGGGAAGTGCAACCCAATTTGGCGCAACCGAAAGTTCTCCAACCGGTCTAGCCGCCATCGGCACCGCCCTCTATATGGTGGGAGCAGCCCATGATGCCCTCTTTGCGCTCCGTTATCAATAGCGCGCTAGCCAAAGAGTCCGCGGCAGACTAATTGCGGTTGCAATAGGATGGGGAGCACCGGAAAGACTCTCTAGCTCCTATAAAAAAACAATGCAGGGAAGAGTTTAACCCTTCCCTTTTTTTGTGTAGCGAGTCTCATTTCTCCGTTGCACTTTTGCAGGAGAGAAGGGGGGCAGCTCTCGCTTTATTTTCCTCTTGCTACTGAAGTGCATCGTTTGACAATATCTAGCGCTCAATTATGCCTAACTGGGCCTGTGGAGCTTCGCTCTATGCCGGTCTTTTGGGCAAATATAACAGTAGAAATAGAGACAACAGTAAGATAGAGGGCTCTGTTAGGCGGTAAAGCGTACAGTAGAGAGCCAACGCGTTACAAAGTCGGCTACCTGTGACGGCTGCTCTTTATGATTTTCGCTAGAATATCTGCCGGAGGCCATGAGAAAGCAGCGCTCCACTGCTATAGCTCTCTGGGGCAGTAGCTCTTGGCATCCCTCCTCTACTACATAGAGATTATAGCTAGGTAAATGCCTCTGCCAGCGCTCTGAATGTTGGAGACGGGGATCGGCAGCAGTAAAAAGTAATCGAGTAGCGCTAGAGCGCAGTGCCTCCTCATCAGCTATCTGCGCCTGTGCTGCCTGCTCTACTGCCAGTTGCCTAGCAACTTTCCCATGCTCAGGGGCATTGGGAAGCCATCGATTCTCTACCCATTGGGTGTGAAAGCGCTCAGCCAACCCAGCGGCTATCTCACCACTTCGCCGACGCTGGGAAGCCACTACCACTACCCGCTGTACCAAGTGGGTCTGTACCGGCGGCGGCAGGATCTCCCAATAGCGCATAGGATTCTGTAGGATATCTTTGGCATGTATTGAAACTACCCGACGCTTAATATCTACCGCGACAAAATGGGCCTGTAATTTCGCAGCTAGCTCAGCACCATAGTGCTCAGAGGCAAAGAGTACCTCAGCTGGTCGTTTAAGAAGAGCCTGAATACTTTGTGCCCAAAGAGTAGCAGCCTGCGGCTCTCCCCGCGCGGCAGCCCTATTGCTCTCCGTAATATGCTGGATCTCAACATCGGGAAAGAGTTGGCGCAGCCAGCGGCAGCGTATCTCCCCGGCAATGGGCTCAGTGGGAAGCGAGCAGAGAAAGAGGGTAAGATGGCGTACATAGCTCTGCGCAAAGCGCACCAGATAGCAATGGCCATTATGGGGTGGGAGAAAGCGGCCAATAATTACTCCCTGATCATAGCTGCTCATTGAACTACTAATTGCTACCAACAGACATATTACAGCTCTCTCATCGTCATCGATTATATCTCCATACCAATTTTTTCTGCTATGGTGCGTGATAACCTTTGAAAATCCCGTTGCGCATCCTGTGCGGTATTGGCATGACTACCGATAGCACCATCAGCTGGAGTCAATTTGAAGATGGGTTTACGATGCTCCTGGGCCATTGGCACCAGTGAGCGATAATGCTTAACAGTAGCTAAACAATAGGGATCATCTTCCACAGATATAGCGCTATTTACCTGATCATCTAGAAGATGGGAGCGATAGACATTGGGAATACGTTTTACCCATTTATCATAGGCCTGTACTGGCCGCGAGAGACGCACGCCATACTGTTGGCACAGGTAACCAACCGGCTGCATCTTTCCCTCTGGCAGATTAAAATTTTTGTACTCTTGTTTTTTAGCCTCTTGGCTTTTGTTCCAACGTTCAACTTTCTCTTTCCATTCCACTCTCCATCTTTTAAGTGTAGGACCTAAATTCCTGAGCCCCTGAAGTGAGAAGAGATCGGCGCCTAAAGGTATGGCAATATGATCGGTGGCTAGCACTGCCGAGCGATTAATAGCTCCTAAATTAGGGCCAATATCAATAAGGATGATCTGCGCCTCTATCTTTTTGGATGCCATCTGTAATATCTGCCAGAAAGAGCTAATAATTCTCATGGGACGATAGAGATTGCTAGTACCTAGGGCACCGGGCCAGGCATTAGAGAGTGTCTCCTCAAATTCGGAGAGCCGAATATCACCAGGTAGAAGAGAGAGGTTGGGGGCTACTTCATGTAGATATGGTTCCTTAATATCACGTACATCAGCAATCGGAGAGACAGCATGGTAAATGGTTTTATCGCTTGCTGCACTATCCCAAAGTTTCTCTATCTGCTCATCTCTTAAAAATGAGGCAGTAAGATTGGCCTGGGGATCTAGATCGGCTACAATTACCCGTTTCTCCTGATCGGCTAAACTCCATGCTAAATGGTAAATAAGCGAAGTTTTCCCCACTCCTCCCTTATTGTTAAAGAAAGTTAATATCGGTGCACTCATCTCTTTGCCGGCAGAATATATAACACTCCGCTCTGCTCGCATTCATATCTTAATGGAGGGTTGCCATTTGAGCGCATGGCCTCTTTGGCAATAGCGATTCCCCGACCGAAACGCTGCACAAACCCTAAGGCCTTAAGGAGTTCGGCAATATTAGGGTTGCGATAATCGGTCATCCCCGCCTCTCCAAAATTAGAGGAGGTAACATTACCATAAGGTCCACCGGGGCTTTGCACCTCTATACGATCATTATACCAATAGAGAAACGTTGGCGTGTTAGTGCCCTCATAGGTACGGTGCAGTAATGCGTTGTAGAGAACCTGCTGAAGCGCCGGGAGGGGATAAGAGATGGTTGTCTGGTGGGTAGCCGCCGAGGTGACATCAAAGAGGCGGCGGTTATGTGACTGCAGTTTTTGCTCTGTAAAACGAAGCTGCTCTCTAATGGTACCACCGATACTTGCTTCATCAATTACCTCATCTACCAATTTCTCTCCATTGATGCGCAAGAATTGCACATAGGCCCCCGGGAGGTGATCCTGTGGACTCTTGCCCAGCGCCAATAATCCAAGTAGGGTAGGAGTAGGCTCATCGGATGCTACAATCATCTTGCAGGTAGCTAAACGCTCCTCATAGCTTCGCTGATTGCCCTCCAACACATCAGGAGCAAAAGCTGCTGGAAGATATTCATTCTCAAAAATTGTTTTAGAAAGATCATTAATGGTAGCCGAAGGAATAGGCCGGATATCAAAAGGGATATTTTTATATCTCCGCTTCTCATTAAGAATACGCTCCTCTTGTTCATTTGCAAGAGAACGGCGAGAACCAGTGCGTATCCATATTCGGCCTTTATACTTTACTGGAGGTATATCAGAGGGCTGTACAATGACCACCGCCATCTCCGCCCCTTTAAGAACCCGTTTCTCCACCGTAAGGGCCGGGAAAGGTAAAATTTGCCCATCGCTCTTCATATTTGCCAACGCTCGAAGCAGTTCATCACCTATCTCTAATCCGACCCCTTCACCATTATCCTTAGCGCCAATAAAGAGTACCCCTGGTGTATCATCACCAGATATATCATTCGCAAATGCGCACACCGCCTCTCGACTACGCTGACTAGTCTCTCCCTTAAAGCTCTCCTTGCGCTCTGAATGATGAGATTCTACATCATTAAGCAATTCCTCAAGTTGTGCATCACTCAGCCGGCTCATCTATTTGATTTGAATGATACTGCTTTGTCTCTCGGCTTGGAAGCTGGATTAACCCTCTATCAAGCATGATAGGTTAATGTCAGCCTCCATTATTAACGCAATTAACAGCCAGCTAAAATCTATAGCGACCAGCCCTAATCTTGTGGATAGGGTTACTGCAATGAGGCCATAGTACCGGCCTCCTGATGCGCCTGGATATCTTTCCGCTCTTCACGCAACATAAGTACCGCGTCATGGAGATTTACTATCTCGGCCCTTCTATCACGATAGCATTGGGCATCATTCTCCTGCTCTTGCCACTTAAAGAGACGCATTATCTCATCTAGTATCTTAAGCTCTTGCTTGCCTAAATAATGCGCCCGCCGTAGTTCACCCATACGGGTACTTATCAGCTCTACCCGCAGCTTGAATTCAGCAATTTTAGAGCTCCAGCGATTTTTCGGCGCATTAAGACGCGCATTCTCTAGCTCAAATTCCATTTGCAATTTGGCCACCTCCCGTTCGTAAGAACTCTCAGGAAACTCGAAGGGATGTCTTATCTCGCGCTCCATCTTTCTTTTACAGCATTAAGGCTAGCCTGAGCCGCCATCTTTTTTAGGACTCTTGCCTATGTTTTCTCGCATGTCGGTATCGGCTTGAATGTTCTTTAATCGATAATAGTCCATGACTCCTACATTGCCCTCTCGGAAGGCTTCGGCAATTGCCAGCGGTATCTTAGCCTCGGCTAATACTACCTTGGCCCGATTCTCTTGCACCTGCGCCACCATCTCTTGCTCTAATGCTAAGGCAGCCGCTCGGCGCTTCTCAGCCTCGGCCTGAAAACGGCGCTTATCGGCCTCGGCCTGATCGGCCTGTAATTTGGCACCCAAATTAGAGCCCACATCTATATCTGCAATATCAATAGAGAGAATCTCAAATGCCGTGCCGGCATCCAATCCCTTTTCTAGTACCACCTTTGATATAAGATCGGGATTTTCCAGCACCACTTTATAGGTCTCGGAAGAGCCGATGGTGGTTACTATCCCCTCGCCCACTCGGGCAATAATGGTCTCTTCGGTGGCACCCCCTACCAAGCGCTCAATGTTGGCCCGCACCGTTACACGCGCCTTTACCTTAAGCTGAATGCCATCTTTGGCAACTGCCTCAATAAACTGCTTACCCTTTTCGGGATTGGGGCAATCAATAACCTTGGGGTTAACACTGGTGCGCACTGCCTCTAAGACATCACGCCCTGCCAGGTCTATTGCAGCTGCTCGTTGAAAATCTAGCGCTATATTAGCCTTATTGGCGGCTACCAATGCTTGGCTAACCCGATCTACATCACCCCGCGCCAGATAGTGAGTCTCCAACAGAGCTGTATTGATCGGAATACCCGCCTTGGTGAGAATAATGCGGGAATCCACAATGACTGAGGGATTAACCTTACGCAACGACATACCCAGCAGTCGTAATATCCCCACCGGCGCCCCAGAGAGCAGCGCCCGGAACCATAGGCCGAAATAGCGGAAGAGCACTATTAAAATAGCAGCCCCTACGAGCCCAATCAGCGCATAGGCAATAATAAGTATCATGATTTATTTTCCTCCTTCAGTGCCTCACGCGACACTACTATTCGATTTGAATCTACTCGCATTACTGTTACCTTTTCACCTTTCTCAATATACTCTCCACTGGTCTCTACTGTCAATACCTTATTACCAAATTGCGCTTTCCCAGCGGGTCGCAAGGTGGTTATACTTTCTCCATTCCGACCTAGATAGAGCTCGCGCTCTTTTGCCTCCTGTACCACGAAGCCCAGGCTACTATCCTGCGTATCAAAAAGGGCTATCTTACGGAAGAGAAAGGTGCGGCGAGCCAATGGTGTAGTGCTCAGTGCTAGTATCAGCCCGCCCACAATTGAACCGAGCACAATTAGTATATTGCGATGAAAAATATCCCATTGCCAATCAAAGCGGGGAATGGTAAAGGTCTGAAATGAGAGTACTAGTGCCACCATAATGGCCAGAATACCGGCCACGCCCGTTACCCCAAAGCCGGGAATAAGAAAGAGCTCTACTACCAAAAGCATGAAGCCCACCAGAATAAGTAATAATTCTAATGACTCAACCCTTCCCAAAAAAAAGTTAGCGCCAAACATAAGCCCCAGAGCTAGAATACCCACAACCCCCGGTAGTCCAAAGCCGGGACTAGTAAATTCTAGATAGAGCCCAATTAGCCCAATAACAATCAAGAGACTTACTACTGCTCCACTGGTTAAAAAGGCTACAAACGCATCTAACCAGCTGTTGGCTACCTCTATAGGCTCTATAGCCGAAATTTGCAGCGCGGTATAAAGTGCATCGTAATCCACCGGAGATCCAGAGGAGACCTGATAGCGCTCCATCTCGCCGGCAGTTAGCGAAAGCAGCTTGTCTGAGGGCGAGACTATGGCACCCCTACTCAACGGGGAGGCCTCTTGCTGCTTAAGGCGGGTGAACTCCTCTTGGGTATATACCCCACCAATTCATCGTCACGTAACACCTCAAATATTTCAATGTCGGGATCAACCATAGCTAAGGCAATGGCGCGTGAATAGCCATTTTTTTCGGCTAGCGCTGCCATTTGGGTGCGTATGGCACTTACTGTTTTTTCACTTCCCGTCTGTACACTGCCATCTCTCTGCTGAATAACCGGTGTGGCTGCGCCTATAGAGGTACCGGGCGCCATAAATATCATATCGCAGGCAAAGGAGATAAGCGCCCCCGCCGACCAACTGACGCCGGTTCCTTCGGCGCTAATGGTAACATAGGCAATGGTTACCGCATCCTGTTGGGCGCCGATAAGTGTGGTAATTTGCAGGGCTGAATCTACCCGTCCGCCAAAGGTATCAATCTCAAAGATAATATATTCTGAGCCGTTCTCGCGTGCCTCTTCAATTCCCCGGCGAATAAGCACCACCTGTGCTCGATCAATCTCGCCAATGATGGGAATAACGGTAACCAGTGCCGGCTCAAATGGTTGGCTACCGGTAGGTTCCTCAGCACTTTGCGTTTGCGCCACTAACCTCAGTGGGCAGAACAGCAATACCCCTAAGGCGCTTAACCACCATTTGCGTAGTCCTCTATTCACAGAGAGAGTATAGCACATTAATCGGCGATTGTCCAACATTTCTGTAAATTAAGGGAATATGCTCCTCCTTTTACATATCTTTTAAGGAGATATGCATTACATTTGTTGAGTTTTATTAATAAGTGAAAAACTAATAATTTTCTTAGAAAATTCCCCATTTTCCTTGCCATTAACTCCCCCATATGCTACACTATTAATCATGGTAGATACCTATCTGCTATACTATATGAGGTTGGAAGCCCGGCTATCGGCCCCTAGTTATAGCCTCTTGGGCATCTATCAAATAAATAAAAAAAAGGAGGATTATAGTAATGATATTACATAATCCAATTTCTTTCCTTTTAGGAGAGAAAGAGACAGCAAGCGCTCTTAAGACTTGCCAGAGAGAGAGAGAGAGAGAGAGAGAGAGAGAGTAAGCTCTCTTAACACTTGTCAGAGAGAGAACCACGTCTCCCCGCATTCCCCGCTTAAGGGGAGGATGCTGTGGGGCGCCCTAGGGGTGCTAGTGCTACTTTTAGTAGCAGTTTTGGTAGCCTGTCCGGCTACCCCTAGTGGAGGGGCCTATGTCTGTGCCAACGGCACCCCCGCTGCCGGCACTGCTAATCCGGCCGGGCAAACCCGCTGCGCAAGCTGCAATAGTGGTTTTAACCCGGTAAATGGGGCCTGCCTCACTAACTATCTCTGCGCCAACGGCACCCCGGTTGATGAAACCACTGATACAGCCGGGCAAACCCGCTGTGTAAGCTGTGACCACCCTCTATTTTTTGCACTTATGGGCACTTCTGGCGAAATCGGCACCACCTGTAGAACTGTAACAGAGGTGGGAGGGGCAGCCCGCATAAGCATGGTAAGCGATTTTGGCGTGGTTGAAGGATTCCCAACCGGCCTAGCCGCCATCAGCAACATCCTCTATATGGTGGGATCGACCAATGCTGTCCTCTATACCCTAGACCCTACTACCGGTAGGGCAACTCAGATGGGCAGTGTACCCAGCGGCTTTGGCGTGAGCGATGTCTCACCAGGCGACCTCGCCGCCATCGATAGCACCCTCTATATGGTGGGGCAGATTAATGATGTCCTGTATACCCTCAACATTGATTCCGATGACACAATTGCCGATGGCTCGGCAGATCAGGTGGGAAGTCAGTCTGCCGGCTTTGGCGTGGGCGAGACTCTCCCAAGCGGCCTAGCCGCCATCGATAGCACCCTCTATATGGTAGGAGAGGCCAATGCTGTCCTGTATACGGTCAATATTGATACCACTGACACAGTTGCTGATGGCTCGGCAGATCAGGTAGGCAATACAGCCGCCGGCTTTGGCGTGGGCGAGACTCGCCCAACCGGCCTAGCCGCCATCAATAACACCCTCTATATGGTGGGAACGGACAATGATATCCTGTATACCCTAAACACTACTACCGGTGGAGCAACCCGGGTGGGCAGTGTACCCAGCCGCTTTGGCGTGGGCGAACGCCTCCCACGCGGCCTAGCCGCCATCAATAGCACCCTCTATATGGTAGGATCGCAGAATAATGCCCTCTATGCGCTCCGCTATCAATAGCGCGCTAGCTAAGAGTCCGCGGTCAGTCGATGGCAGTTCAGGAATAGAATGGGGAGCATTAAAAGGTCCCTAGCGCCTATCAAAAACAGCGTAGGAGCATTTGAAAACCCTCTCTACTGGTTTTTTTGCGCAGCCAGAGAGCCTGTGAAACGCTTCCCTACTGTCTGTTTTTTGCGCACAAAGTTTCGGGAGTGGGTGGGGGCAGCTCTAGCTTTATTGGGGCCTCTTATTGGCTGTTCTTGATACCTTAGAATATTGTGTACTATCAAAATTGACGGTAGCTCAAATTATGGCCTAGTCTATTCTTGTCTTGGGTCATCATCTAATTGTAAAACAGAGAGGGCCTATTGCTGCTTAGATAAGCCTGTAGGCGTAGCGGTATAGTTGACATTCGCGCCTAATAATGGTATCTTTTGATATACAGAGATGCCAATACATCCCAAGATGCGTAAAACACTGAAAATTATTGCCCATATTATGGCGATTGTCCTGCTCTATATGGCTCTTTCTACTGCGATGTTCCTTGGTCTACAGGTTAGACCAATCTACGGCACTATTGGATTGGTGTTCTTCATTGCCTTAGTGGGTTTATATGTCTACTTGGGGTTTCTAAGAAAGAATAGGAAGGGTAAGCGCTCTAGAAAAAAATCTCTACCACAGGCAGACCGCAAAAGCAATACAAACAATACAGACTAGAGCATGGCCAGGATGCCAACTTAAGAGTATCATTCAGTATTAGCAGCATGGACTGGTAGAGTAGTGTAGATAGAATCATTATAGATAGGTGGTGTGCGTCAAATTATAGGATAGCAGCCAGTTGTTAGTGGTAGGAATTTCCTACTTAGATATGATACTATTTCTATATTATGAAACTCAATCATCATCTATTAGCCGGACTGCTATTAGTTTTTCCCCTGCCAATAGTGGCCCAGGAGAGATATGTAACCTTTACCGATAGTGAGGGAACAGAGCAAAGAATTAGTATTGGTAGAGATACCAGAATAAAGATACAGCGCCCGGACAACTCCAGTGAGGTATTTATTGTCTTTGAAGATGGGCAAATAAGACAGATATCAACCCATCGCTCCGATGAAACAATAGAAATAGGTATTGGTTACGAAGCTGGAGCATTAAGGATATTACGCACCCACCGCGCTGGTGAAATATTGGAGGTTGGCATCGGCTACGAGAATGGAGAATTAAGGATATTAGAGAGCTATCGTTCCGACCAAACCTTAGAGGCGGCTATTGACTATGAGAATGGAGAATTAAAGACACTAAGAGGCCACCGCGCTGACGAAACCTTAGAGGCCGGCATTGGCTATGAAGATGGGGTATTAAGAGTATTAGAAAGCTATCACCCCGATGAAACCATAGAGGCGGTTATTCTCTATGAGGATGGTGAGCTAGATAACTTAAGTGTTGCCGATAGGGACCAAAGTGGAGTACCAGAGAGAGCTATCAGAACCGAGAGAAGCATAGAGTTCAGAGATGGCCTCCCAGTATGCCAGTAGTAATACTGATACAACCGCCTATAACCGTGGGCCACAGTCTGATTATTGATGCTAGCATATTTAGGCTAATTAAGTCTCAATAACTAAGCGACAGATATCCTCCTCCTGGATAGCCCAATAGCACAGGCGAGGAGGAAGGGGATGTCCTCGCACCGCCAAGGTAGCATACCATTTCTCTTGGGTAGGCAGGTCACATATATGGAGCGGCGCAAATGGAGGGAGCCCTAGTGTCTGGCGCACCACTGCCGGCAGCGGACAGCGCCAATGAGTAGTAGCATAGGGGGTAATTTGGTAGGGGAGTCCCAGTGTGCCCTGCATAATGCTGGCGCCATAGGCCTTGATGACCGCCTCGCTACGGCACCAGCAGCGTAGCAGTTGAGAGTTAGAGAGCGCCTGTCCCGCATGTCCCAAATGGGCGGCCAACATCTTTGGATAGCGGATCTGCCGCTGCTGCTCCATATCTACACCAACCGGATAGCGCGCGGAAAGCGCCAACAGTGAATAATAGCCACAATGCGAGAGATTGAAATGCAGTTGGCAATCTGAAGAGGGTGTGAGAGCCAATTTGCCATACCTTCCTACAGCAAATGAGAGCTTAAGCGGAGCGCGGGTGCCATGGGCCGCCAGTAGAGAGCGTAGAAGGGTCCTAGTAACAACAAAGCTCTGGCGGGTGATGCTGTGGCTTATCTTGTGCAACTCTCGCCTCTCTGAGGAAGAGAGCAGCTGCTGTAGCTGTTTCATGGTTGCCGGTCGGCAATGGGTAGAGATAACCATAAGATGCACCCGCCCTCCTCGATAGTTTAAGTGCCGGTGTGGTATCGCTTGGATAGCGTTCAACAATGGCTGCGACGTAGATTCAGTGGGTTGCATCTGTAAAATTGAGGAAGCTACCTCTCCAGAGAGAGCGGAGGAGCTGCCATAACCATGGTTGCGTAAGGAAGGAGTGCGATACGCGCTGCCCTATCGCCAACCAGTTTTTGAAGTAGCGATGTTAGCGAAGGAGCAGTATGGAGATGGAGCGCCTCAACCTCTCTATTAGGAAGCTGGGAATGGAGATACACCGGATGCGTTACTAGGTCGCGAGCCCACAGATAGCCCTTATGAGGACCGATGGCAAAGGGTTCCTGACGAAAACGCAGCAGCGCCTCATGAGGCGAGGCGCAACCACTGAACCATCTCTTAAATTGCGAATCACCAATCCCCTGTCGGCATTGGGCCAGAAGCACTATCGGGGCCGGCTCTGCCGCAAAGGGTATAGCATGCGCTAATGCCTTCTGTGCCTGATAAAGATTAATATCCTTCGGCCAGCCGCCGGCTGAGGCCACCACTAGATCGTAGCGCTGTTCAATAGTATAGAGGCGGTAGGCAGCTAAGGTGGTAGCGGCCTCCTGTAGCACCTCTCTTGAAGCGCCAACAAAAAGTGCCGCAATCTCCCCCTGGCTATTCAACAACGAATCTACGCAGAAGTGGATACCAATCTTCTCCCCTATCTCCTCCACATCGATACGGGCCGGGTTGTTAACCAGCGCTCCTATTTGTGCCTCTGATCGGTGGAGCAGCGCATGATTAGCAGTAATAGTCTGGCGACCAGCAAGACCGATAGCCGCCCCCTTAGCGCCACCACTATATCCCATAAACTGATGGGGCTCAATAATGCCAATTACTATTCGTAGATCCTCAGTAAGAAAACGACTATTGATGTATACCGGTGTGCCGTAACTGGTGGTGCCGCAGGAGCTCAAGGCCGACCGCGCTTCGGCATCATGGTTAACAACTGTCACCTGTTTCAGTAGTGGCGCAGGAAGCAGTTGCGAAAGCTCATTAGTTGACAGCGGAGGATGAAGACCATTCGCTATGTAGATGCTGATAGTAACCCGACTGTTGAATGCCTGTAGCCAATCTATGAGCTGGGGAGCTAGGCTCTGCTGTACCGGAGGACGGGTAAGATCATTGATTACTATACCGACCCGCCGAGCCTGCGCTGCCTTTTTTTGGATATGCATTGGTAAGGCCTGCAATAACTCTGATAGCCGCGCAGCCATTGCGGCGCCGGGAGGCATGGGACGCGGAGCTATCCATTCGGCCTGGCAGCCCTCTGGCAAAGGTAGGGAGCATCGGCCCTCTCCGTAGGGAAGATGTGCCACCGGTACGCTACAGGGCTTAGGTGTGAGATAATTCATGGAATGCTATATATTGCCATAGCTAGCCAATTTCTTCCACACATCGATCTTATCCTAGCCCTCTTTAAGCCTCTTGGTAGCTTAAGCATTATGCTCCGGAATAGCTATTCCCAGCAGTTGACCAATCAAGGAAATATCTGTACTCTCTATACACCATATCAGAAAAATTACGGTAAATAGTGTATAAATGTGCCACACGAGCTGATGAGGGATACCATAAACCTCAAAAACCGAACCATATTCTGTAGGGACAATCTAGAGATACTGCAAGGAATCAATAGCCAGTGCATTGGCCTTATCTATCTTGATCCACCTTTCAATAAAAAAAAGATATTTACCGCACCAATAGGAACCAGCGCCGAGGGGGCCAGTTTCAAAGACGTATTCAGAGAGGAGGATGTAAAAATAGAATGGATCAAAGAGATAGAGGAAGATCACTATGCTATACATAGACTGCTTAATGCAGTCAGAGAGATAGAGGGCCACTCTTCCTATAACTTCTGCTACCTCTGCTATATGGCTATTCGTCTAATAGAATGCCACCGGATACTCAATGACACCGGAAGTATATACCTCCATTGTGACCCGACGATGAGCCACTATCTCAAACTTCTCTTAGACTGCATATTTGGAGAGAAGAACTTTAGGAATGAGATTGTTTGGGGATATACCGGACCAAGTAACACGAAGCGCTGGTTTCCCCGCAAACATGATACACTATTTTTTTATGCGAAGTCTGACAGAGTGGGATTCAACTGGAGGGAGGTGCGCGTCCCATACCAGAAGCTAGAAACCGGGAAAACCAGCGGAATATTTAAGGAGGCTGCCACACTCGACTCCAATGGGAAGGTGGTTGAAGATTGGTGGCACACCATCAGCCCTGTCGGACGAATTGCTAAAGAGCGCACCGGCTATCCTACCCAAAAACCGCTTACTCTCTTAGAGCGGATTATCAAAGCTAGTAGCCGCGAGGGCGATATGGTGCTTGATCCCTTTTGCGGCTGTGCTACTACCTGTGTTGCCGCTGAGAAACTAAAACGTCAGTGGATAGGTATTGATATATCGGTTAAGGCCTATGAACTGGTGCAAATCAGAATCAAGGAGGAGGTATACCAAGAGGGATTAATTAAGGGAGAAGATGGAGAATTACCTAGTATTGATTTCCGCACCGATCCACCAAAACGCACCGATAGAGAGGGTGAAATACCAAAGTGTAAATATGTCTATGTTATCTCTCATAGAAAATTTAAGGGAGAATATAAAGTGGGCATTGCGACCAATGTACAATCACGGCTAAATAGCTATCAAATAGGCGATCCCAATCGGGAATATAGACTAGAATACTCTCTACATACTCCCTACTACCGAGAGGGCGAAGCCTATATTCATACCAAGTATGAGAATAAACATGAGTGGGTACGAGGCGCCATAGAGGATATTATTAGAGATATTAAGCAATATAGCATTGATGTATAGGGCGGCCTATAGTTTTGAGATTGATTGCCACCGATCTGCACTATAAGGAAAAAACAATAAGCGCCTCCGGGGCCACCTCTACCCATAGCGACTGGTGGGGTGGCTGGTGGTCGCTAATCATTTCCCACAGTAGGTTATCTGCCTGCAGTTGGGAATGCCAACGGGAGCCACCATGAAAACAGCGCATTAATGTAACTTGCACCCTATTATTTCCCCTTTTTTGAGTGCCAATCCGTAGCGCCTCGGGTCGCAAGAAGAGCTGCACCTTTCCATCGGCAATCTCCCGATAGCGACTATGGGGAGGTAGCAGAAAGCGGGCTACTGCTGTTTCAATGGCTGTGCCGCGCTTTACCCCCTCAATATGATTCCAATTACCAAAAAATTGTGCCGCGCGGGCCGAGACCGGCGCGCTAGTCAGGCTCTGTCCATCGCCAATTTGCTCTATGGTGCCGGTAAACATCAGCGCCACCCTATTCCCCATAGAAAAGGCCTCTTCTTGATTGTGGGTAACGGTAATGGTAGTAAGCTGCAGCTGCTGCTGAATATCCACAATTAGATTGGCCATCTGACGGCGCAGGTGGGCATCCAGATTGGCCAGCGGTTCATCCAGCAACAGCAAGCGCGGCGCTACTACCAGCGCCCGCGCCAGCGCCACCCGCTGTTGTTGACCACCAGAGAGCTCATGGGGGCGCCGCTGTTCGAAGCCCGCCAGCTGCACCAGCTGAAGTATTTGAGACACTTGTCTCTTTCGTTCAGCAGTCCCCACCTTCTGCATACGCAATCCAAAGGAGATATTTTCTGCCACACTTAAGAAGGGAAAAAGCAAATGATCCTGAAAGACCATAACCGCGCCCCGGTGGTGCGCAGCTATATTATTCATGTTCTGCTTGTTGTAATTTACCTGACCGCTATCGGCGGGAAGCAATCCGGCAATAATTTTCATAAGGGTGCTCTTGCCGCAACCCGAAGGCCCCACAATTGCCAGATGTTGCCCCCCCTCCACCTGTAGATTTATCCCTCGGAGGGCATGGCTTTTGGTGGTTGGGAAGTATTTGTAGAGTTGCCTTACTGTGAGTGTGGTCATAGGGCAAAGGCGCGCTCAATACCGTAGGAGCGTCCACTAAGATAGAAGGCATTTATGACTAATAAAATGAGTGGCGGCATAAACTGGATAAGGGTTACCACTGACATAAGTGGATAGTCGCCAGCTGCGGCGTAGGAGATCATCAAAAGAGGGAGGGTAATTAGGCGGCCGCCCCCCATGAGGAGGGTCGAGAGATATTGGCTCCATGATATGAGAAACACAAAGAGGCTGCTTACCAATATTGCCGGTGCTAACAGCGAGAGGGTTACCTGGTAGGCCACCTGAAAGGGCGAAGCGCCCAGAGAGGCTGCCACCTCCTCATAACGTCTATCAAAATTGGTAAAGATAGCCCGCAGAATAATAATCATATACGGGAGGCTGGCTACTACGTGCGCTACAATGATAGCCAGCGCATTATTAACTATATTAAGAGAACTTAGCGCACTATAGAGTCCTAGCACAATGGCTAAAGGGGTAATAAGTAGAGGAAAAAGTACAATAAGATCGCTTACCCAGCGGTGTGCTATCTTTATCCGCTGAAGCATGCGCACTACTGGCAGGCCTATTAGCAGATTAATAACGGTCACCGCGCAGGCAATACCTAGACTGTTAAGCAGGGCAACTCCGATCTGTTTGGTAGGATCAAAGATGGCTTGCCAAGCGCGCAAGCTATAATGGGTAGGGAGCAGCGCCGGAAAATGCCAGCGAAAACTAATCGTCCATAGTATGAGGGGAATCACCAAGAGGAGCAAAATATGGAGAGTAATAGCCCAAATTACTATGCGGTAGAACCGGCTCATCGGGCACGCTCCCAATAGCCTACCACTCCTCTGTAGAGGGTCACCAAGCCCAATACCACCATTGATATTATCAAATTAAGCGCCAAGGCCACCGGCCGCAAGGCGATGTTGGGATCGGTAAAGTAGCGATAACCTAAAACCGACAACATAGAGGGATAGCTACTTCCCAAGAAATAGGGCACTTCGTAGGAGCCAAAAATAAAGGCAAAGACAATGATAGAGGCGGGCACTATGGCCGGCATAATCAGGGGAACCAATAGATGCCAGATAGTCTGGAGAGGGGTAGCGCCCAATGAACGGGCAACACTTTCCCAATCGCTACTCAGTGATTGGAGGGCACTGAGGGCAATCAGGCCTATAAAGGGTATCTCCTTAAAGAGATAGACCAACACAATTCCTATGCCTCGACGATCATAGACCAATGCCGGAAACTGGTAGGGTTCTGAAAGCAGCCCAAAGGCATAGAGCGCACGAGCTATAAGGCCACTTTGGGTAAGGTAGAGCAGTAGGCAGACGGCTATTACTAGATGGGGTAGCGATATGGGAAACTGGTAGAGCAGACTTACGATACTTCCCCGTCCAGCGTAGCGTCGCAGCAGTAGCGCGCTGACCACCCCCAGCACCGTAGCCAAGAGGGTGCTTAACAGGGCTATCATTGTGGTAAAGAGTAACGAGCTATAGAAGGTGGGATCGCTTAACAGGTAGCGATAGGCGCTAAAGAGGGTAGAATTATCACCTAGGGCGCCATAGATACCAATACTTTGCAGCACCAGAAGCAGCAACCCGCCAACAAAGAGTAATGCTATACAGGCTACTGGAGGTATAAAGAACAGATGATAGACACGCACGCTATTCGCGAGTCTATTTGAGCAATACTTCGGTTCTCCAATCCTGCTCTATGGCAGAGAGCCACTCGGCGCCTAATTCGGGCAACTGTGTCTTAGCCAGTTCAGCTGGAGAGGTAGCCGAAGGATGTACCGGTAGTTCCTGAAAGGCCGCTTGCCACTCTGGGGGGAGCAGTTTTAGAGTAAGGACTGTGGGGTCGCCCCATACCTCTGGTAAATTTTTCTCAAATTGGGCCACCGGTGAGAGTAGAAAATTTGCTACCAGCATGGCACCGGCCTTATTAGAGGCATTATAGGGAATTGCCAGATAGTGGGTATTGCCAATAGTTCCGGAATCTAAGACGTAGCTACGGGTGCTTTCGGGATAGATACCCTGCTCTACCAAATTGGCTGCCTTAGCTGGATTATAGGAGATATCAAACCATACTTCACCATTGGCAAAGAGCTGTTCTAATTGTGCCTGACTCTCTGGATAGGTGCTGCCCGACCTCCAGAGTGACGATTCTATGCTATTAAGCCGTTGCCACACCTCGGTGCTATAGCTTTGATAGCGCCCTTGATCAAAGGGAGTCAAAAGTTGATCAATATCATCGCTTACTAGAAAGAAGAGATGTCGCACAAATGCCGAACCGACAAAATCAGGCACCAGCGGGTAGGTAAAGCGGTTAGGATTATCCTCTATCCAGCGCAAAAGCGCCTCCATGGTGGGGGGTGGATTGGCAATTTTCTCTGAGTTATAGATTAGCACTACCCTCGCCCCTCCCCACGGCGATTCATATTCCTCTATGGAATAACCATAATCAAAATGCAATGAGGGGCTATCTGCGGCAATGTATTGTCGATTGGGTAGCAGATCGGCAAAGGGGCCAAAGAGGGCCTCGGCATCTCGCAAGGTGCGGAAGTTCTCGCCATTTATCCAGATAAGATCAATGCTTCCTTGCTCTTGATTAGTGGCCTTATCGGCCAATATCTTATTGACTGCATCGGCGGTATCGGCCAACGGTACCTGCACTACCTCAATATCCCAACGCTCTTCCATATTGAGTGTCAGAAATTCATTAACATAGCGGTTAATAGGTTCAGAACCGCCCCACATGTGAAAATAGACTGTCTGGCCACTGGCTATTCTCTCAATTCTGTTCCAATTTAACTGACGAACACGTTCTACAAAGTTCTCAGGGTCTCCCGTTGAGGGGCGCTCAAGATTGAAAATGAAGAGTCCAATCACTATAGCTGCCGCCACAAGGAGAATAATAATTACTACCTGTGGTTTCAAAATTCTATTTCTCCAATTCTTTTATACTATTTTTCTACGTTATTATATTATTACCTTTAACAGCATTATTCAATATCTTATTGTAAGATAAATTTTTATGATATCATTTCTATGATAGATAGATAGAGAGAGTGCTTTAGGCAGCCTTGGCAACCTGCATTTTAAGCTGCTTAGCAGCCAACGCATAGCCGCCATTATCGGCATCTACAAAGTGCACCTCATCTTTACCCTGCTGTATCAAACAGGTGAGTAGCGCTTGATCTGAAACGTGAATCCCATAAAAGAGCTCTCCTTGGTTACACATATTCTCCAGATATTCTTGCAGGCGCATTCTATCTTTGGTGGTGCAAGAAATAATCATTTTCAGAGTACCATCATATTTACGAAAGTCAGAATTTATCAGGCTACTCCCTTTGGCAGACTGCAGGCGGGAGCGTACCACATTCATCATCATGGTATCTATACGAAGACGCAACAAACGCAACTGATAAAAGATACCGCGGGTATGGCGAGATAATATACTAGCCTCGGTGCGCAGATAGCGCTCAGTGGTGCCAACATGCTGATTACGGGGCCGCAGGGGGCGATAGTTTTGGACATTTCCAAATATTTCTTGTATTTTATTGTAAACCTCTCGATTGGTATCATTCATCTTGACCCTACTAATAGCCCGTGACTTGACTATGAGCGATATGGTCTCCCCCAGGGGGCTCTTAACTGGCTTCCAACGGCAGGTAAAGCCACTTAAATCGGCAAAGTGATGTATTTGATGATTCAATGGCACCTGGTATTGCTGGGTGGTTGCCGGATCTTTTACTAACTTTTCGGCATATTCCATCCCATTACCATCAAGAATAGCTTGAATATAGCGATCTGAAACCCGAAGTCGGCCAATCTGTAGCTCATAGCCCTCATCAAAGATATGCTTAAGGGACACCAGCCCTACTCGTAATTCTAAATTAAGAATGTTGCTTACTATACGGCGGGTATCTGCTAAAATATCCTCTATTCTATTAAGAATAGAATCAGGAATAAGGTAGGTCATGCCATCTCCTCCGAAGACAAAGGGGAATTCCATATTTCCTATATAATTGGTGATGGCCATAGCGGCCAATGCGCCAGAGACATTTACATCTTTATAGCGACCAGCCTCAATGGCTTTGGTAGAGTTAACCACATCGGTAACCACCATATACCATTCCTTTGGCGGCCGCCGATAGTTCTCCGCATTAAAGACCTCGGGGAAGCGAGTCATCAGCGGAACTTTAAGATAGAAATCCACCGAGCGTCGCTTGTTTAGTATTTTAGTCCGCGCCACCTTATCTATATAATATATAATTGAGGGTATATGTCAAGCGTAGATTGGGTAGAATAGGGAAGATAATGAGCTGCCCCTCAACTCCGGCAAAAGGTGCCAGAGAAATGCCCTCTGAATGGGAAAAATAAAAAATTTAGAGAGCATTTTCACACGCTCTCTACGCGGTTTTTTGAATAGGAGCTACACCAAAAAATAGGGAGGGGTTTTATAACCTCTTCCCTATTCTATTCTCAGCTGCGCTTGGCCTATCTCTAGCCCTTTTGCGGCTATCTATTATTGATAGCGGAGCGCATAGAGGGCATCTGCACCCGCTCCTATTATATAGAGGGTGTCGCCAATGGCGGCTAGGCCGGTTGGTGTTATTTCGCCCACGCCAAATTGGTTGGCCAGGCCCACCCGGGTTGCTCCACCGGTAGCAGTGTTGAGGGTATAGAGGACAGCTTCGTTTCGTCTCATCATATAACGTGTTCCCACCATATAGAGGGTGTTACCGATAGCGGCTAGGCCGGATGGTCTCTCTTCACTTACGCCAAAGCCGGCGACCGCGCTACCCACTTGGATTGCTCTACCAGTAGTAGTGTTTAGGGTATACAGGACATCTGTGGTTCGTCCCACCATATAGAGGGTGTCGCCAATGGCGGCTAGATCGGATGGAGATCCCTCGCTCAGCTAAAAAACCCCCAGAGAGTCATAACCAAGCCTAAAAAGCCACCCACTGCCACAATAAGCCATTGTACAAATTGAAAGCGTCTATTCATCTCCTGTATGAGGCCCTTTTGTTCCTCTTGCATCTCTGTAAAGCGCCTATTCCGTGAATAGCGCGTGGGCGCGGACCGTAGAGTTCTGGATTAAATAACAACCGGCGCTCTTTAATCACCAGCTATCCTAGCGGAGCGCCGCTAATCACTGATGGGGCGCGCTGATGGGCTGCGCTGACGGCAATTAAAATAGAGAGGAAGCTACCACTCCCTCTCTATTGAACATACTATTGAGCATAATTGTGAGCATAAGAGCGGCGATCATTCATTAATCGAAAAGACGCTCACACCATCATCACCAAATCCCGCAACAAAGAGATAGGTGGTAGCGCCTATGGTGGCCGTGGTGACTGAATAGGCGTTATCAAGCTCCAGGCTTCCGGCATCAGGCTCATTGTGCACACTGGTAAGTGTGCCGTCATTGGCAATCGAAAAGACGCTCACACCATCATCATCCCGTCCCGCAACAAAGAGATAGGTGGTAGCGCCTATGGTGGCCGTGGTGACTGAAATAGCGCCATTAAGCTCCAGGCTTCCGGCATCGGTCACGTTGTCCACGTTGGTAAGGGTGCCGTTATTGGCAATCGAAAAGACGCTCACACCACTATCACTAAATCCCGCAACAAAGAGATAAGAGGTGCCACCTATGGTAGCCGTAGTGACTGAAGTAGCACCCTCAAGTTCCAGGCTTCCGGCATCGATCACATTGTCCACGTTGGTAAGGGTGCCGTTATTGGCAATCGAAAAGACGCTCACACCACTATCACTAAATCCCGCAACAAAGAGATAGGACGCAGTGCCTATGGTGGCCGTGGTGACTGAAGAGGCGCCATTAAGTGCTAGGGTTGTGTCATCGGTCACATCTTGCACGCTGGTAAGCCTGCCGTTGTTGGCAATCGAAAAGACACTCAGACCATCATCAATATCTCCCGCAACAAAGAGATAGGACGCAGTGCCTATGGTTGCTGTGGTGACTGAATAGGCACCCTCAAGCTCCAGATTGGCGTCATCGGTCACATCCTGCACGCTGGTAAGACTGCCGCCGGTGCCAATCGAAAAGACACTCACGCCATGATCATTCCGTCCCGCAACAAAGAGATAGGGAGTGCCACCTATGGTCTCTGTGGTGACTGAAAAGGCGCCATTAAGTGCTAGGGTTGCGTCATCGGTTACATTGTCCACGTTGCTAAGTGTGCCGTCATTGGCAATCGAAAAGACGCTCACGCCATCATCAGTAAATCCCGCAACAAAGAGATAGGGAGTGCCGCCTATGGTGGCCGTGGTGACTGAACTAGCGTCCAAAAGCTCCAGGCTTCCGGCATCGATCACGTTGTCCACGTTGGTAAGCAGTTCATTAACACAGCGTTGCTGCATAGTCCGGAGATACCACCCGCTATCACAGCTTACACAACGGGTTATACCATCGGCAGTGGCATCTCTGAGAGATGAGGCAGTGCCGTTGGCACAGACATACCCAATGCCGCCCCCTCCACTATTCGCAGCCGGACAGGCTACCAAAACTGCTACTACAAGTGCTACAAAGGCTACTAAAGTAGCCACTAGCGCACCGTGGCGCACCTTAAAAATCTTATTTCTAAGCATAATAATTTCCTCCTTATTTTTACTTAAAATTATCTTTTTCATAGTACCAATTATAGTTAAGAACTACCTACTGTCAACAGAATTGTAAAAAAAGTAGGAAAATAAAGAGAGAGCTGACCGCTCTCCAACAAGAAATGCCACGGAGAGCTACGCTCTTAGCCCTATCAATTCCCCCATTATTTCAGAAGGCGCGGCAGGAATGCTTTTCAAAAAGATGCCCTTGCTATGCGAACGAACCCCTCCTTCCCCAAGTGCCAGAGGCATATCCGGGGGTTGCCTAGGAGGATGAGTATAAGGTAGAATGCCGGCTAGGGGTCGGGAGCTCTCTTTAAGTGCCGTGTAACAGAATATTTAAGAAAGCTGAATCCATAATCCCTCCCGGCATTTTTATAGCTATTCTGCGAAGTATGGCGCCGGTCCTACCATGCAGGTAACTATTCGACCCTCGCGGATTAAGGGCCATACACTGGCGCCTCCCTCTAAGTCACATACTATTCGCGCGATAGTAGCTGCTACCTTAGCAGCGGGAAGAAGCATCATTCGCAATCCTTTACATTCTCGCGATACCGAGTCTACCTTGAGTGCCTGTTGTATATTAGGCGCTCAGATTAAGCAAACCGAGAAGCAGATAGAGCTGAGGGGGTGTGGCGGTCGCCCGGTACCATCTGCCAATAAGATAGATGTAGCCAATTCTGGTACCACACTGCGTCTTTGTACAGCAATAGCGACGCTTTCCAATCGGCCTCTCACTCTTACTGGCGATAGCCAGATCCAGAAACGGCCTATGGAGCCCCTTTTGACAGCATTGCGTGATTTGGGCGCTAGCTGTCAATCGCAGCAGGGCTATCCACCAGTTACCGTGTGTGGTCCCCTACAGGGAGGGGAGACCACTATTCACTGTGAGACTAGCCAATATCTCTCTGCGCTTCTGTTGGCAGTGCCATTGGCGCCACAGGAGAGCCATATCTCGGTCCCTCTTCTTAATGAGCGTCCCTATGTGGAAATGACCCTAGAATGGCTTATGCGACTCGATATCAACTATCAACGGCAGGGGCTGCAGTCATTTCGCATAGCTGGTAACCAGCGCTATCCGGCCTTTGAATACCAGGTAACTGGTGATTGGTCATCGGCTACTTTTTTGCTCTGTGCGGCGGCCATTAGCCGATCCAAGATAGTGATAGCCAATTTGGATAGCAATGATTCTCAGGGAGATCGCCAAATAATAGCTATTTTACGGGATATGGGGTATTCTATAATGGTAGAGGAGGATCAGGTTAGTATTGATGCCACCCAGGGGCCTAGTCATAACCGGGAGTTAGCTTTTGATCTTAATCAGATCCCCGATGCTTTACCGGCATTGGCGGCTACCGCCTGCTATGCTAGAGCTCCTATCCGCCTCTACAATATTGCCCATGCGCGTATTAAGGAGAGTGACAGAATAGCCGTTATGAAACAAGAGTTAAGTAAGATGGGAGCTCAGATCGACGAGAGCGATGCAGAGCTACGGATTGTCCCTCCGACGGCAATGCGTGGGGCGCAACTGCAGGGGCATCATGATCACCGGGTGGTGATGGCGTTGGCTATTGCCGCCTTAGGGGCGCAGAGTCCCAGTAGTATTAGTAATGCAGAAGATGCGGCAATTACCTTCCCCGATTTTTTCGCTACTCTCTCTCAGCTCTCTCATTCTCAGCAACGGATAGTGCATTATGAATGATCGCCAAGATTGGAACCCGCATATTATTGCGACACTGTTGTTGGATATGGGAAGACTGGCACTTAATTGCCGGAAATCGTTGCAGGTGGAGATTAAGAGTGATAATACCCCAGTAACGCAGGCTGATCAAGAGATAGAGCGCGCTATTGCACAGCGGTTGGTCAGCGATGGCCAAAGTTACCTGTTGGGTGAGGAAAGCCAGGAGGCCTATGATGCCACAACCATACCCCAGATGTGTGAGGGGCCCTGCTGGGTGGTAGATCCCATTGATGGAACCCACCCTTACATTCATGGTCTTGCTGAATGGGGTATCTCTATTGGTCGTATGGAGCACTCGGTAGTCACCGATGGCGCTATCTTTCTGCCCGATGTTGGCTGTATGCTCCTCACCGATGGTCCCGCTATTATATATCTGCAACTGAGTGGCAAAGTGCAAGAATGGGGTATTCCCACCAATCTGCCCCACTACCGACCCTCAGGTAGATCTTCAGAGATTGGCACTATCTCTCTTCCACAAGATATCACTAAATATGGTAGCTATCACGGAGCAGAGGGGGTACAAACCAATGGATCATGTGTCTATAGTGTGGTCCTCTTTATTCTAGAGAGATATAAGGGAGCCATATTGCGAGTAAAGTTATGGGATGTAGCGGCATGTCTGGCTCTACTAGCGCGTTGCAACGTAGCTGCCTACACTCATAGTGGTCAGCCCGTTAATAATCGGGTCTCCAGCCAGCTCTACCATCTAGAGGGAGAGAGACAACAATTATGGAGAACTCGAGAGCATATCTACCTTAGTTGGGATCATACCGTCAATAGGCAGATGCGCGCTCATACCCAACTTCCTCAATAATTGCTCAGCGAATTATAGCTATTGACCTATACCGCTTGGGGGCCAGATTTTCTGCCGATTGATTACATTTATACACTGTGAGTATTATCTAAGATATAATCTTTGCTATGGATAAAATTCATGAACCGCTGCTGGTAATTGACCTACAGAATGACTTTTGCTCAGGCGGCGCCCTAGCAGTGCCGGATGGCGAGGCAGTGGTGCCGCTGATTAACCAATTAGCTGGGCTTTTTTCTAACTTAATCCTCACTCAAGATTGGCACCCTCCAGACCATAGCTCCTTTGCTTCGCAACACCCCGGTCGAGATCCCCTCGAAACCATTGAGCTCTCTTATGGCCCTCAGACGTTGTGGCCCGATCATTGTATTCAAGGAAGCCCCGGCGCCGATTTTCATCCTGAATTAGCGACGACGACGGCCCTTCTAGTAATTCGCAAGGGCTTTCGACAGGCCATCGATTCCTATTCTGCCTTTTTTGAGAATGACCAGCGCACACCAACTGGTCTTAGCGGCTATCTGCGAAGTCGCGGCTTCCAGCAACTCTTCCTTTGTGGTTTAGCTACCGACTTCTGTGTCTGCTACTCGGCGCTTGATGCGCTACGAGAGGGTTTTCAAGCGGTAGTCATTGAAGATGCCTGCCGGGCTATTGATCTAGATGGCTCTCTGGATAAAGCGCGTAGTGCTATGGCCAAAGCTGGCGTTACCTTTGTCTCCTCTGAGAGGCTGCTCTCTCCGGCCTCTTAATGGCACTTATGCGCAGCTCTCTACTCATTTGAATAGCATATATATTCTTTCATTATGCCGATGGAACAGCTTAAGAGCCTGCAGCAACGACTTCGTTCATTGCAAGATCATGCCAAAAAATTGTGGCGGGAAAACTATGTAAAGCACAACAGCCATTTCTTGGGAGTAGGTGTTCCACAGGTAAGAGACGAGCTACAGCAATGGTATGTGCGGCAGGGCATTGCCCACCTTTCAGATCAACAGCAACTAGCTATGGTAGCTCAACTTTTTTCCCAAAAGTATGCCGAAGAGAAAATGGCAGCCATTTTCTTGCTCCAATTATATCTATGTCACACTATGGATTGGAGACCATTACTTAAGACAGTCGAAACATGTTTTCGCCATGAATGGATCCATGATTGGAATATAAGCGATTGGCTATGCGTTAAGCTGTTAAGTTTGCTTATAGAAAAACATGGTCGGCCCTGCGCTAGCGCAATAGCGCAATGGAATAGCGCAGAAAATCTATGGCAGGCGCGATGCAGTGTGGTAGCATTTGTAGCGCACACTAGATGCCCGGAGTACCGCTCTTGGTTATTAAGCTCCTCAGCTATTCTTATCAGGCGTCCTGAACGATTCTCAAAGAGCGCTGTTGGATGGATAATGCGGGAGTTTTCTAAACATGATCTCCAGCTGGTTATAGATTTTCTCCATAATTACAGGCTCTCTCTTAACCGAGAGGTAGTTAGAAATGCCCTTAAGTATTATAAAACCGAGCAGCAAAAGCTATTAAATGATGTATAGAGAGGGCTATTTTTCAGGATATTGGTTTTCGTATGCATGACGTCATGATATACCAGAAGAGAAACACGCCCTTTATGTCGTTTTTGGAATAGGAGTTGCACAAAAAAAATAGGGAAGGGCTGAAACCCTTCCCTATCCGCGACTGACCTATCTCTGGCCCTTTTTGCGGCTATCTGCTATTGATAGCGGAGTGCATAGAGGGCATCAGTTCCAAGTCCCACCATATAGAGGGTGTTACCAATGGAGGCGAGGCCGTAGGGGGCGTCTTCACCCACGCCAAATTGGTTGGCCATGCCCACCTGGGTTGCCATACCGGTACCAGTGTTTAGAGTATAGAGGACTTCGTTGCGCTCTCCTACCATATAGAGGGTGGTGCCGATGGCGCCCAGGCCGTTTACTTGATCTTCGCCCACGCCAAAGCCGGCAGACAGACCTCCTACCTGCATTACCATACTATCGTCGGCAGTCCCAACAGCGGGATCAATGTTGAGGGTATAGAGTGCATTTGTTGTCTGTCCCACCATATAGAGGGTGCTATTGATGGCGGCGAGGCCGGTTGATAATGTTTCGCCCACGCCAAAGTCGGCAGACAGACCTCCTACCTGCATGGCCCTACCATCGTCGGTGCTATCAGTGGGGTCAATGTTGAGGGTATACAGGACACCATTAGCAATTCCCTGCATATAGAGGGTGCTGCCGATGGCGGCCAGGCCGGTTGGGTTGTTTTCGCTCACGCCAAAGCCGGCAGACAGACTTCCTACCTGAATTGCCCTACCATCGGGGGTACTATCATCGGGGTCAATGTTGAGGGTATACAGGATATCATTGTTAAATCCCACCATATAGAGGGTATCGCCAATGGCGGCCAGACCGGTTGGGGAGCCTTCGCCCACGCCAAATTCGGTTACCATGCCTATGCGGGTGGCCTCTCCTATCGCTACCTGCTGACAGCTGGTACCAACTGCATCAGTGGTACCATCCAGTCTATAGAGCGGATTACAGCTTACACAGCGGGTTAGACTATCCATGGTTACATCTTGAGATGAGGGGATGCCATTTTCGCAGAGATAGCGAGGGCTTGCACTAGGGGTAGCCGGACAGGCTACCAATACTACCAGGGCCACCAATACTATTAAGGCAACCCCCAAGGTGCCCCACAGTACCCTCCCCTTAAGCGGGGAATGCGAGGAGCTGTGGTCCTCTCTCTGGCAAGTATTAAGAGAGCTTAATCTCTCTCTCTCTCTCTCTCTCTCTCTGGCAAGTCTTAAGAGCGCTTGCTGTCCCTTTCTCTCCTAAAAGGAAAGAAATTGGATTAAGTAATATCATTACTAAAATCCTCCTTGTTTTTATTTATTTGATAAGCACCTAATGAACTATAGCTAGAGGAGAGGAGCATAGCTTCCCTCCGCATAGCGCAATATAACCAATTGGTACATTACCATAGGTAAAGTATAGCATATGGGATATGTTATGACCAGAGAAATGGGGAATTTCTAAAGGAAAATAAAGAGACATCCTGACCCCTACTCTCTCTTTTTTTCCAATGAGATTGTGGAGGATTACTATGCAGGATTATTGCACAGAGTTTCTGTCTTAAGCAGGCGGCTCAATAATAAGGGGATTGTGGTTGGTATATCACAGCTTGACAGAGAGCAGACTGCTCATTTATACTGCCCCAATATCAGGGGGCGTAGCGAAGTTGGTTATCGCGCCGGCCTGTCAAGCCGGAGGTCGCGGGTTCAATCCCCGTCGCTCCCGTAGATCCCCTCTATTTCTCATCCTCTTTAAGTAGGCTATCATAGAAGAATAATAGTGCGGGCTGTAGCGCAGTGGCTAGCGCGCTCGGTTCGGGACCGAGAGGTCGGCGGTTCAAGTCCGCCCAGCCCGATCTTCGCCCGCTCTGCGGGCACGTTAAAAATGAGGTCGGGCTCCTCGCCGGGGCTCGTAGTCCGCCCAGCCCGATCTTCGCCCGCTCCGCGGGCACGTTAAAAATGAGGTCGGGCTCCTCGCCGGGGCTCGTAGTCCGCCCAGCCCGATCTTCGCCCGCTCCGCGGGCACGTTAAAAATGAGGCCGGGCTCCTCGCCGGGGCTCGTAGTCCGCCCAGCCCGATCTTCGCCCGCTCCGCGGGCACGTTAAAAATGAGGCCGGGCTCCTCGCCGGGGCTCGTAGTCCGCCCAGCCCGATCTTCGCCCGCTCCGCGGGCACGTTAAAAATGAGGTCGGGCTCCTCGCAGAGGCTCGTAGTCCGCCCAGCCCGATCTTCGCCCGCTCCGCGGGCACGTTAAAAATGAGGTCGGGCTCCTCGCAGAGGCTCGTAGTCCGCCCAGCCCGATCTTCGCCCGCTCTGCGGGCACGTTAAAAATGAGGTCGGGCTCCTCGCGGAGGCTCGTAGTCCGCCCAGCCCGATCTTCGCCCGCTCCGCGGGCACGTTAAAAATGAGGTCGGGCTCCTCGCCGGGGCTCGTAGTCCGCCCAGCCCGATCTTCGCCCGCTCCGCGGGCACGTTAAAAATGGGGTCGGGCTCCTCGCGGAGGCTCGTAGTCCGCCCAGCCCGATCTTCGCCCGCTCCGCGGGCACGTTAAAAATGAGGTCGGGCTCCTCGCCGGGGCTCGTAGTCCGCCCAGCCCGATCTTCGCCCGCTTTGCGGGCACGTTAAAAATGAGGTCGGGCTCCTCGCCGGGGCTCGTAGCGGTGTGGTTCTCTATTGGATGCGTGTGGCATTACGAGCGATAGATAGTCCGGCCCTTAACTTTGCCGCCTGCTATGCTCAACGGTGTTACTCAATCCATTATCCTCAGAGCCAATAGTATAGGATAAATATAGCGCATTAGTTATTTCGGCTTGCATAGTGGTCAACATCCAACTATAGTAGTACCAAGAATAAAGTATACTGAGGGCGAGGAAATATGATGAATCTTTTGAAGCGGCACTGGAGAAGGGTATATATAGGATTTCTGGCCTTCCTACTCTTCTATGCAGCTGAGGCAATTTTACCGCTGATGATGGGAATAGATGTTTCGCAAGCAGATGCGGTGTCGGGCGCGTTATTGATACTGATAAGATTGACACAGATAGTGACGGTAGCGCTTGCTTCACTATGGCATTTTGCCGGCTCCAAAGTTGTGGCAAGTGTCAAGGAGGGGTTGTGGTTTGGCATTAGCTACGAAATCGTAGGATTGATAATTGATCTACTGGCTGCGGCTATTAGTTCAGCCTTCCCAAATGTACCGGCCAGCTTTAGGGCTAATTATGGAACCGCCTTCTTTGTGGTATCAATAGTGGTAGCGCTGGGAATACCCATGTTAATAGGTAAACTGAAATCGGTTCGCACCTGAGTGCGCACTATGGGAGACAATGAATAGAGAATAATGGTATCTTAAGGAAGAGGAGAAATAATGAGTTTTTGGAAGAATCATTGGAGAAAAATATATTTAGGGCTTATTGCCTATTTGGTCTCATTTGCAATTGGGATAGTTAATGCCCAAATCATGGGGGTAGACTTCTCCCAAGATAGCGAAGCGCCTACACCGGTGTGGATAGTGGGGATATTGGCACAGATACCAATTATGGCGCTCTTTGCCTTATGGTACTTTGCCAGCTCTAAGATTATGGTCAACGCAAAGGAGGGGTTACGATTTGGATTGGCCTGCATAATTATTGGGTTTATAGTTGATGTCTTGATCATTATCCCTAGCATACTGTTCTCGAGTGCGCCGGCAGATATTGGAGCCTATTATGGAAACATCTTCTTCTGGATAACTCTAGTAGTAACGTTGGTTGTGCCCGCCTTAGTGGGTCTGCTGAGATCAAATCGCAGCTAAGTACACGCACTATATGCAGAATGCTCCCCCCGACAGCGCTACCCAGCTTACCCGCTATGTAGAGCAGCGAGCAGCTATTGATAGCCCTTGGATAGCTACCATCCGCCAGCAGGCGCTCAATAGCTTTCTTGGGCGCTCATGGCCTACCCAAAGTGAAGAGGAGTGGCGCCGTACCGATATTAGCAACTATGATCTGGAATCCTTCCCGCTCAGTGATCAGGAGAGCACCACCATTGAGCTACCGGCGGGATTTGCTAAGCAGGGCGGTAAGGCTTGGCCGCTGAAGGCCCTAGTGGATAGTGCTGGGGTAGCGACTGACAATGAGCTGCCGAATGTGACGCACAACATTGAGGATCGGATTAGGCAGCAGGTAATAGAAGCCTTGGAGCAGCGCCTTCAGAGCGCCGAAAACCGTTTTCAGCTCTGGAATATTGCCCTGCTACAGGAGGGTTGGCTACTCTCTATGCCGGCGGCGTTACAAGAACCGGTAGTGATTACCACTATGGTAGAGGGAGCCAAAAAATTGGTGGCGCCCCATATTATTATCCTCGCTGAAGCAGAGAGCCAACTGAACTGCGTACATCGGTTGCTAGGGGATGTCGAAGGGGAGTTTCTACTGCTCCCCGATTGTACCCTAGTGGTGGGCCCGGCAGCTCGCTTGCATTATGTATGCCATGCCAGATTCAATATCGATTCGTTGCTCTTTGGAAATGGATATGCCAGTATTGCTCGGGATGGCTACCTACGACATGTTCAAACCCTCTTTGGCGGCATGTGCGCCAAAGTACGTTTTGACGCCCTCTTGGCAGGCGAAGGCTCAACAGCCTACCTGGATGGTATCTATTTTGGCCATGAGGATCAGCACTTTGATTTGCGCACCGTACAACGGCATCAGGCTCCTCATACCCAAAGTTTTGCGCTGTACCGTGGCGCCGCCACCGATGAGAGCCATATTATTTATCAGGGCATGATTCAGGTGGCGCATGAGGCGGTGGGTACCGATGCCTACCTCACCAATAATAATCTTTTACTAAGCGATGAGGCGCGCTCTGATTCTATCCCCAGCCTCAACATTAATACCGACGAGGTAAAATGTAGCCATGGCTCTACTACCGGAAAAATTGATGAACTGCAATACTATTATCTGCAATGTCGAGGCTTCTCTCAGCAGGAGGCGCTCTCATTTATAGTTACCGGATTTTTTGTAGAGCTAATTAATCGTTTGCCAGAGCAAATGCAGGAAGAGCTGATTAATCTGGTGCAAGAGCGTATTCCTACAGAAGATGCGCCGCAGTAACTATGGCACAATGGAGGGCTGCAGTTGCGGTAGATGGCTTTCGTCGTATCTATAAGTTTGTACATCGCAATCGTCAAATTGCCATCTTCCGACTTGAGGATGGCATCTATGCCACCGACAATATCTGTTCGCATGAATTTTCTCAGCTTTCAGAGGGCATGATTGTCGAGGGTGATGTCTATTGTCCCAAACATGGTTCGCGATTTGACATCCGCACTGGAGCAGTAAGAGATCTACCAGCTACTCGGCCAGTTCGAAGCTATCAGGTAAAAATTGAGGAGGGTACGGTCTATGTCTATTGCTAATTCTGCTAATTTCCCCCAGCGCTAATCAACAAACTTGGCTGGCGTTCCTATGCAACCCCTCACAACTGAGCTGTTGGGCCCCCATCAGATTGATCGCGCCAGTTATTGGCTGGCTCAGGATGAGGTGGTAGTCTTTCCCACCGAAACGGTATATGGCATGGGCGCTAATGCGCTACAAGAGGCGGCCTGCCGTCGCATCTATGCCGCCAAGGGACGGAGCTTCGATAACCCGCTGATTGTCCATCTGGCAACAATAACGGAGCTACTGCGCTGTGCCAGCGCCTATCCGCCCTATCTGTTGAAGCTTCTGCGGAGCTTTAGTCCCGGGCCGCTTACCGTAATACTGCCCAAGGCGTCACATATTCCCCTGTTGGTTACCGCTGGTCAACCTACGGTGGCGCTGCGTATTCCGGCTCATCCGCTGGCCCGCCGTCTGCTGCGGCGCTGTCATTTCCCGCTGGCGGCGCCTAGCGCCAACATCTCCGGACGCCCCAGCGCCACCAGTGGTGAGGAGGCCTATCGAGAGCTACAGGGAAGGGTGCGGGCCATCATCTCCGGTGGGGCCAGTAAGGTAGGGTTGGAGTCAACCATCATTATGCCCCAGACCCAACAGGTAACCATTGTGCGACAGGGAGCGGTAGAGGCGGCGTCCATTCGTCGTCGACTTCCCGCAGATGTAAAACTGAATGCAGCTACCAAAGAGAGCGGCATAGTTACCCCCGGGAGCCGCCATGCCCATTACCAACCGCAGGCGCGGCTCTTCCTCTTCCCCTATGCCAATGGGCCGGCGGCGTTGGAGATGCTGGCTGAGAGGCGCGCTGAGAGAGAGCCAATGTGGGCATTGATTATCTTTAGTAAGACATTGAGGGCCATTTCTCGGAAAAGAGATGACCGGTCACATCTGGCGGTTTGCCTAGTGCTCCCGGTAGGCGATAATCGAGATTATGCGCATCAACTGTATCGGTTATTCAGCACCGCTGATCAAGCGCGCTGTCATTACATCGCGGCAGAGCTTCCCGATCCACAGGGGCGCTACTATGCGGCCCTCTACGATAGACTGCACCGCGCTGCAGCTACAGCAGCTGTAGCGCCTGCTTTAGATCGTCAATAAGATCCTCCACATTCTCTATACCAATCGAGAGTCGAATAAGCGAATCGTGAATACCAATTTTTTCCCGTTCTGCCTGCGGAATAGAGGCATGGGTCATTAGAGCGGGGTATTCAATAAGCGATTCTACTCCTCCTAGACTTTCGGCTAGGGCAAAAATTTTGAGCTGCGCCAAGAAACGGGCGGTGCTATCCCGATCGGCCTGCAAATCGCAGGAGATCATTCCCCCATAGCCCGACATCTGTTGTGTTGCTAGCGAATGCTGTGGATGATCTGCAAGACCGGGATAATACACCGCCTTAATCTTAGGGTGATGGCTGAGCCAGTTGGCAATTTTCAGCGCGTTTTCCTGATGCTGCGGCATACGCACCGCCAACGTCTTACTGCCACGCAGCGTCAGATAGCTATCAAAGGGGGAGAGAATGGCCCCGCTGGCATTTTGATTAAATTTGAGTCGCTGGTAAAGCTCTCGATCGGAGAGCATCAATGCGCCTCCTACCGAATCGCTATGCCCATTAATATATTTGGTGGTGCTATGCATCACTACATCGGCGCCTAGAAGGAGCGGTCGCTGAAAATAGGGGCTCATGAAAGTATTATCTACCACCAATTTAAGAGCCTGGCTGTGGGCTATAGTGGCCAGCGCTGTGATATCGCAGAGTCGCAGCAACGGATTGGTGGGGCTCTCTACCCATATCAGACGGGTATTCTTCTGAATTGCCGCCTGTACATTGGCCGGTTGACGAGCATCCACATAGCTCACATCCACACTCAGCACCCGGCTAAATATATGGCTAAAGAGCCGTCGGGTACCGCCATAGAGATCATCAAAGGCTATCAGATGCTCGCCGGAGCGCAGCAGGGTTAAGAGCAGCACCAGCTGCGCCGCTGAGCCAGAGGAAAAGGCCAATCCAAAATGCGCCTCCTCAAGCGCTGCTAAGCGCCTCTCTAGCGCCTCCCGGGTGGGATTGCCGCTACGGGAATACTCATAGCCCCCAGTCGGCTCTTCTACCCTCCGGCGTGCAAAGGTGGAGGCCAGATGAATGGGCGTGGTTACATCTCCACTTCCCCCCGGTTGAAAGTTTGGCTCCTCTCCAATATGGATGGCACGAGTTTCAAAACGCATGGTTACAGAAAATGATGTTTCTCCATCCACTGGTCGTTGAAGACCGTACTCAGATAGTTGCGTCCACTATCTGGAAATATCACTACTATCACATCACCAGCACTAAACTCATTCATAATTGTGAAGAGTCCAAAGAGCGCCGCCCCCGAGGAATTGCCAACCAGCAGTCCCTCCTCCCGCGCCAGCCGACGGGTCATCTGAAAGGCGTCTTGGTCATTAACCACCACTATTCTATCAATCAATTCCAGATCTACAGTTTCGGGCATAAAATCCTCACCAATCCCCTCAATTTTGTAGACATGGATATCGCCTTCGGTGTGATAAAAACGATGATGAAAGAGTGAGCCCTCTGGGTCTATGCCAATAATGCGCACCGCGGGGTTGCGCTCCTTGAGATAGCGGGCCACCCCGCTGATGGTACCTCCGGTGCCGATACCGGCTACCAGATGGGTGATCTGCCCCTCGGTATCATGCCAAATCTCCGGTCCGGTGCTTTCATAGTGGGCCTGCGGATTATTGCGATTAAAATACTGGCTGGGCGAGAAGCCTCCCTTTTCTTTGGTAAGCCGCTCGGCTACCTGGTAGTAGCTTGCGGGATCATCGGGAGCCACTGCGGTGGGAGTACGTATGACCTCGGCGCCGTAGGCCTTAAGTAATTGCTCCTTCTCGATGCTCATCTTGTCGGGCATGGTAAAGATCATCTGATAACCCTTGAGCGCCGCAACCAATGCCAGCCCCACCCCAGTATTGCCGGAGGTGGGCTCTATCACAGTGCCTCCCGGCTGAATAAGACCCTGCGCTTCGGCAACCGTCAGCATCTTAATGCCAATTCTATCCTTGACGCTTCCGCCAGGATTGAGATATTCCATCTTGGCTAACACGGTAGCTGGCGTATGCACTACCTTATGCACCTCTACTAAGGGGGTATTGCCAATAAGTTCCAGAATATTGCGGCTATAGCGCATCGGCCTCATTATCCAACATAATGGAACCTCTGTCTATTAATTGTACACCCTCACTACATATAAGAATTTTCTACGCCACTCTACCTTGCTCCTGAAGCATACTCCATGTGTGCAACTGTTCGCAAGGGGTACGATGGCCAATACCGGCATGCGGTCGATGATGATTATAAAATACGACATACTCTTCCAATGCTTCGTTGATACCTGAAAGCGTATCGGGAATATCTAGAACTTGGTACAATTCCTCATCAAAGGTCCGGTGTACTCGCTCCACAAAACAATTTTGCTGTGGTGTATGGGGATGATTCACCAGAAGTGCTATTCCATGATCCTCGCATGAGGCAGAAAACTCTTTCATAAACTCACTTCCTCCATCAACCTGAATAGTTTCTACAGATATTCCCGGTGGCAGATTCGAGCGTATATGAGAGAGAAAATTAGTTGCATTGCGTGCGGTGGCCCGACTATAGCTCTGAGCCCACACCCAGCGGGTTGGCACATGGATTGCTGAGAAATGATACCAGGTTTGTCCCCGGTAGTGATACCTATCTACATCAATCTGTATCCTAGAAATCGCACCGTGGACTGCTTTTTTGAAACGTGTGCGCCATCCGGAGGGTGATAAACGCCTCTTAGTCCTCTTTTTTGCCACCGGAAGGGGGAGTATGGCTTTCGTGCGCTTTAAATGAGTGATCATTCGCTCTAACGTGGCAACTGAAGGGGGCTTTCGTCCCTCTTTTAGAAGTTGCACACGAAGCTTAGAAGCGCCCCAGCGACAGGTCTCAGGGTGGGTTCTTAATGTCACAATACGTTTGAGTATCTTTGAATCCCATGTCCTTTCCCGGACATGGTGTGGCCGTCTGCTAGCGCATTCCAAACCCGCATGGCCGCACTCACGAAATCTTCGTCTCCAGCGATACCAATAATCAGCGCTTCCTCCGAAGGCTCCGATGACTAAACCTAGGGCTCGGCATGCTGAAACCCCCTCATTTCGTAATTCCTCCCAATGACTGAGTCCCTTTAAGCGTTTTCGCGCCTCCGGGGAGTACTCAACAGCGTCAAAATATCTGTTGTTCCAGGCCTTCTTAAAACAGCCTGGATAGTATATAGTTTTCATGGCGTTTATTCCTCCTTGCCATTAATTTTCTATTTGCAAGTATAGGATAAACGCCTTTTTTATGCCTCCTTAAAGAGCCAATAAATTATTAGATGTATATGAGGGTTTACATTAATGGCAACTAATAGAGTTATTGGAGACTCTCATAGAGAAGTGCCATGAAACGCGCTCGATCAATGGCGGTAACAACGGTAATTGCCGGCCGCGTCTCATCAAGCATCTGTTGATGATCCAGCATGGTCATGCCGCGGGCCGGACCCTCGCCGCCTATTGCATATACTGGGCATTGGAGATGAGAAGTGACCATTGTGGGATCCAATGCGGCTGCCATGGTCACTGGATCGGGAAGGCAAGATGTCTCTGAGCCGCTCTTTTGACGCATGTACTTGATTAGGGTACTCTGGCAATCGATAGCAACTTGTGCCTTGGGGGTATTAAGCGCCCGCAACTGCCGCCGCTCCTCTGGAGAGACCGTTCCATATTTAAGCGCTATATCCCAGCCCACCATGGTGAGCGCCATACCGCTGCTAAAGACAATCTCGGCGGCCTCTGGATCAACCCAAATGTTATACTCTGAGACAGGGGTTACATTGCCAATGTAGTCGCTGGCGCCCCCCATAAGCCAGCACCGGCGGATACGGCGGCTGAGTCTAGGATCACGCAGCAATGCCACTGCAATGTTGGTGAGCGGCCCTAATGTAATCAGCTCTAGACTGCCATCGGCTGCCGCAAGTAGCGCCTCCACTGCATCTCCCTCGGTGGGGTGGCGTCCCGAAAGGGGTAGGTCAATATCCCCCATGCCATCATAGCCATGTACCTCGCGGGATGTTGAAAGCGTCCGTAGCAATGGCGCTGCCCTACCGGCATAGATAGGTACCTCTAGATGGCACAATTCTGCCGTATAGAGCGCATTCTGCAGTCCCTGCTCCAACGGCACATTACCAGCTACCACCCCTATGCCGGCTATTTCAAAATCTGAATGATGCTCCATGTGGTGCAGCGCCATCATAAGTGCTACAGCATCATCTGATGCGGTGTCGGTATCAATAAATACTCTTCGCACCGGGCTCATATGTTACCCCTCACCCGGAGTATCGATAAGCAAATGTACATGCGATGCACCTTGCCGCTGACTCTCATCAACAAATTGATATAAAACCTGTATTTAATGAGGCGTAACGGGAGAGGCGAATCTGATCCATGCATCAGTCATAAACGTTTTGTATTATCAGCTATTATCAGGAAAAAATAAAGTGTTTTGGCCGGCTATATTCGTTATAACTCCCTTAATTATATACCATAAAGATAGGCACTTAGTATTGTTCAATCTTCCCGGCACTCCGCCACTCATCATACCTGCAAGCTTTATCTACCATAGAGTATATCTCTCTATAATATATGCAATTAAATATATGAGCTGTTAAGGGTTAAGGAGATTTTGTTAATGAATGTCATGAAAATTGCTTGACTTGTTGCATATGTGGAACATATAGTCTATTATGGATTCAATCAGATGATTGGAACACATCTCTTCATAACATAATGGAGCAAATACGATGGAACAAGTATAATGGAGCAGAGGATTGGCGCGTTATAGTCATGATGTAATAATTATAGGTGGCGGCGCCGGGGGGTTGGTGGCCACAGTTGGCTGCAGTAGATTGGGATTAAAGACAGCGCTCATTGAGCGTCATACCCAACTAGGAGGAGATTGCCTCTTTTACGGCTGCGTGCCTAGTAAAACCCTCCTAAAGAGCGCACGGATCTATCAGCAGGCCCAGGAATTTGAGAGCTACGGGTTACCCGCATTGAAACTGCCTAAGGTTGATCTAGCGGCGGTGATGGCGCGGGTACAGCGGGTAATTAGCCACATTGCGGCGCATGACTCACCAGCTCGCTTTGAGGGCTATGGCGCTGAGGTTATCCAGGGCGAGGCCCGTTTTCGCTCTGAGCACCAGGTGCAGATCGATGAAAAGACTACTCTCAGCGCACCACGTATTATTATTGCCACCGGGAGTCGCCCGGCGGTACCCCCTATTCCTGGTATTAATGAGGTAGAGCACCTGACCAATGTGGATATCTTTAATCTGAAGGTGTTGCCGCAGCAGCTTACCGTAATTGGCGCCGGTCCGATAGGCATAGAGCTAGGGCATGCTTTGGCCCGCTTGGGTAGTAAGGTAACTATTGTAGATGTTGCTCCCAACATCATGATTAACGATGACCGCGATATGAGCACCATTATACGGCATCAACTGGAGAGATGCGGGGTGCAGTTTATCCTAGATGCCAAGGTGGAGCGCGCCGAAGCAATGGGCAGCCAGCAGCGATTACATCTTCAGAAAGATAACAAGTCCATACAGTTGGTAAGCGATACGCTTTTGGTGGCTGCCGGCCGTCGCGGCAACATTGAGATGCTGGATCTGTCGCAAGCTGGTATAAAGAGCGAGCGGGGTTTTATTGTTACCAATAGCCAGCTACAGAGCAGCGCCAAACATATTTTGGCCATTGGAGATTGCAATGGGAGAATGCTCTTTACCCATGTGGCGGCGGCTGAGGGAAGTGTGGCGGTACGACGAGCGGCTTTGCGCGCCGGAGGCACTATGAGCTATCGCGCCGTGCCGTGGGTTACCTATACCGATCCAGAGTTGGCCTCTATTGGTTACAATGAACAGGCGGCACAGAAAGACAACATAAGCTACAAGGTGATTAAGGGCAATTTAGCCACAAATGATCGGGCGCAGGCCGAAGGGGAGCCAGAGGGGCACCTTAAGATGTTAATTGATTCTAGCGACCGCCTCTTGGGAGTGCAGATTGTAGGGTTGCATGCTGGCGACCTGATCTTGCCGGCCCTGGCGGCAGTACAGCAAAAATATAAGATGAGCCAATTAATGGCTCCCATCTACCCCTATCCCACCATGGGAGAGATATACAAGAGCAGTGTGGGAAATTACCTAGCGCCCAAGCTATTTAATAACACCATACGCGGCATCTTACGACTACTTCATGGTTATCGCGGTAGCGCCGGCCTGAAATAAATGCACAAAAAAGGAAGAAAAACGAAAAAAAGAAGTATAATAAAGATATGGCAAAGTATAAATATAGAGTAGCAAAATGAAAAATGTAAAGGCAATTATATTGGTAGTGGCAATTGTGCTCTGCATTGTGCTAGGTATTATCTTTGATGTGCGTGAACAGTTGGAGGGCATTATTAATAGGCTTTCCTCCTTGGCGACTATGCAGCGCTTAGCGGCAATGTGCATCTTTCTACTGGTTTATGCCTTAGCAGTGGTCCTTTTTATACCCGGTTCACTCCTTACACTGGGAGCCGGGGCGCTCTTTGGGCTAGGCTGGGGCTTCCTTACAGTAATAATAGGCGCTACACTGGGCGCCACTGTAGCCTTCCTGGTTGGAAAGTATTTTATGCATGAGTGGATCTCGCATAAGGTCTCAAAATATCCCCGCTTTCAGGGGGTCTATCAGGCTATTAGTCGGGAAGGTGGGAAGATCATCTTTTTTCTGCGTCTTTCACCGCTCTTTCCCTTTAGTATGTCCAACTACCTCTATTCACTTACCTCTGTAAAGGTGTCGGCCTATTTCTGGGCCAGCCTGTTTGGTATTATACCGGGTACCCTGATGTATGTTTACTTTGGCACGCTGATAAGCAATGTGGCTACCTTGGGTAGTTCAGATCGGGTGCGTACCCCCTGGGAATGGGCCCTCTATGGAGTGGGATTGGTCGCTACTATCTTCATAACCATCTACGCCACGCGGGTAGCTCGCCGCGCTATTAATGCCCAGGTCAAGGAAAAGAAGTAACATGATATTACTATTTCACAGATAGTTTTGATTACCGGTGCTACTGATGGCATCGGTGCCGCCTTGGTTCAACGCTATTGGCAATTTAACAGTACGTTACCGGACACTGCCTCTAAGGTGCGGCTATTGCTGGTTGGGCGGCGTGATCCTTCAAAGACACATCTTCGCCAACTATCAGGCTATGACTATTGCCGGGTGGATCTAGCAGAGTATGACGCTGCCGAGCGACTTGCCAAGTGGGTAGCTAGCCTTAACATTCGGCATATTGATAGACTCTTTCTGAATGCTGGCGGAGGATATGTAGGAGCATTCAAGAAACAATCCCAACTGGAGATAAGGCGATTACTGATCCTTAACCTGCTTACCCCGTTGCTTATTTTAAGAGAGCTAGCCCCCTATTTGAATGCTAAAACCCTAGTTACGGTAGTGGGAAGCACTGCCTCTCGACTCTATCATCACTCCTACGCGCTCTATGCTGCCAGTAAGAAGGCACTGACCGCGGCTATCCGCTCCTATACTGCAGAGCTCCTTGCCAAGAGCGAGAGTAGCTTGGCTCACCGTCTCCCGCAGATTGCGCTAGTACATCCTGGCCCTACCCAAAGCGCGCTCCATCGCAAAAGTGGCATGAAATCCGGTAAGATAGCCAAGCTAAAAGCTGCTCCGACTGAACAGGTGGCGCGGCTGTTGCAGGTGGCCACTGCCGGCGAACAGGTAATAGGTCGCCGCAACAGACTACTGTGGCATTTGAGCAAATGGCGTCAGTTTCCATTTAGCATTCTAGAATTACTCCCCTACCGCAGCCGCCAACTCTCCGCAGCGCGGCGGCGCGATAACCCAAGCCTACTTATTGTGGGAGCTGCTGATGGAATAGGAGCGGCCATAGCGCAATATTATTATCGACAGGGGTGGAACCTGTTATTGGTTGATCGCGATGAGCAACATCTTACCGTGTTAGTACAGACACTACACACTCTCTCCCCTAAATCTCCCAACACTTCAGGAGGCACCATACAGCAGATAGCTGCCGATATACGACACCCACATACATTGGATCGCATTGTCACTGAGGCACAACGATTGAGGAAGATATCACTCTTCTATTATACCGCGGCAATTAGCGCAGTGGCTCCCTTTTTAAAGGTGGATTCGCATATTTACTGCAATATCTTTGAGATTAATCTCTTAGCGCCCGCGCTACTTCTGCAACGCCTATTGTCTGAAAGACTGTTGAGTCGCAAGAGTCGGGTGGTTTGGTTCTCTTCTCTCTCGCACTATACTAGCTATCCGGGAGCGGCGCTTTATAGCGCCACCAAGAGCGGGCTGGCGATTCTTGCGGCAGCACTCAATGGAAAATATCGTCGAGAGCGGATACGTTACTGTGTGGTTTTTCCCGGCCCGGTGCGCACCGCGCATGCCCGGCGCTATAGCCCCTCAAGAGAGGGAAGAGCGCTACGCGAGGCAATGGAGCGCCGTCGTATGCCCCCAATGCAGGTGGCACAAATTGTAGCGCGAGGAGCGGCCCGGGGCGCCCAGCGCATTATGCCGGGATGGGGCAGCAAGCTAGCAGCGCTATTGGGCTTCTTCTTTCCTAGAATAAGTCGCGCAATAATGCTTCAGTTGATATTTCGCCATATTGAGAAACCGCTGCTTCCTCCCGATTTATAGCGCTATCCTGCCATACGCTCCTGTTGGGTAGCCACTTTCTGCAGAAAGGCCCGCCGCTGATGAAGGGTACTATGCTGAATGTGGTGCATGATCATAATGCTAGAGCTGGCAAAACCGCAGAAGGTGGCAATATGCTGCCACATGGCATGGAGCGATTGAGCGCTTCCTCCTCCCTCCCCTCCATCGGAGGAGAGGGCAACCAACAGCTGTTGCTTGCCCAAGAGTCCCTCAGTGCGCATTATCTCTGAACCCTCATCTATATGACGATAGGCCACCTCGGAGCGCAGTACCCTATCGATCCATCCTTTTAGTAGCGCCGGCGGTGCTCCCCACCAATCGGGATGGACGATACAGAGCTGGGTACTCTGAAGTAACATCTGGCTATAGCGCTGCACCAGCGGATCAAAGCTCCATTTCCGCCGTAGCTCCTCCAATGAGAGCTGCGGATCAAATCCATCGCGATAGAGATCGATTACCTGACAGCTATCCCCGCGCTCAATAGCGCCCCGGTGCAGGGTGCTGGAGATAGCATGGCAGAAGCTCTCTGCGGCGGGATGGCAGAGAATGATGAGGGTGGGCATACTTAACATTCAGTATAATGAAAAATGGCGTTTTCTAGAAACGGAATGGGTTTTGAGAAAATATATAGATCATAGTAGCTAAAATGCTCAAGAGTGATACTTATTTGATTTTGCTAAATTGCAATTTCTACATAATATCTGCAAATTAGTAATCTCGTTACTTCCTCCTTTGCTCAACGGTATTACATGATCATATTGTAGGTTTTCGGTTGCTCCACAATTTCTACATTGCCCCTCGTCTCTTTGCCATACCATCTCCTTTACCTCATCGACAATATACTCCCTTCTTTTGGGCGTTTTTCTCTCTGGGTCAATATCGGTTCGGATTGGCGGCTTAGTAAGCTTGTGTATGGTGCCGCCCTCCCATAGATCTAAGTCATTATGCAACCGCTTGCCTATGATATGGTGTGCATCCTCCCATACATCAATTCCTACCCACTGCCGTTGCAATTTCTCGGCTGCTATACAGGTAGTAGCACAGCCACAAAAGGGGTCAAGCACCATATCGCCCTCATTGCTACTGGCTTTAATGACACGCTCCAATAGTGTCAGAGGCTTTTGGGTGGGGTATCCGGTACGCTCCGACGATGAACGCCCAACTATATCTATTTGCCATACGTCTCTCATATTTACATCGGTATACCAACCTTTTTCGTCTTTATGTAGTAGGTGTTGCGCATCTTTAAACCCAAACTTACCTGTTATATACGATTTATCCTTTTGTAAAACAAAGGTATACTTATTCGTTTTAGCGTACATGTAGATAGTGTCATGCTTTTTAGAAAAATGTCTTTTGCTTGCTCCACCGCTTTTATAACTCCAAATTATCTCATTGCAGAAATTATTAATGCCAAATATAATATCCAACATTAGCTTAATGTAATGCCCTGCCGATTGATCGCAGTGGTAATATAAACTCCCGGTATCTTTGAGTATGCGGTGCATCTCTATTATTCGTACCGCCATCATTACCAAATATACTTGGGTGGACTTATTGGCATAATCATCTACATCTTTTAGATAGAGATATAAACGGGGATGTCTCTCTTTTATCTGAAACCACCATTCTATGTTTTCATCATCCTCATCCCAGCTATCCTTAAATGTGGCAAGCTCGGCCATTGATTTTCTGGCTCCAGTATATTCCCGACCGCTATTAAATGGCGGGTCCAGGTAAATAAGATCAATACAATTATTGTTAATGCCGCGCAGGATATTAAGATTGTCGTTACAATATATGGTGCGGTTCTCTATATTTAGATTGCCCGCTCTAGCCGGCATTACTGCCCACCCGACATTATGAGCTTTACAACTATCTCGGCAGAGGCTTTGCTAAAGATGTTTTTTGCTAACTTGATAAATTTCCTTATAAGATCACCGCTAATTTTAGCTATTTTCCTTTTGACCTTTTTTGCCTCTGGGGTGTCCGGGTCGCGTACCTTGGGTAGTTCAAGTCTCAGATAATCTACTAGCGGCCTAAGATATTCTGGTGACCTCTGTATCTCTTGGTCATCTAACTGGCTCAAGCGCTCGCCGACAATAGGCGTGCTAGTAATTGTAACCTCGGTACGCTCTATACCCCTAAAATTTGCTAGCTCAAATCTGGTATATTTCATGCTTCTCTGTTCTAGTTGCTCTCTTGGTTACCCCAGCGCTATCTTAATGAGTATATAGTATATACACGCCTATTTCAAAGCATTGTACTGTTTTGTGTAAAAGAAAGCTGGATATATTGCTGAAGATAAAAAAATGCCCGCCCCGCTAGGGACGGACAAATGTAGGTTAAGATGTCTTAATCTTTATTTTGGAGGGTTTGGATTCGGGCCTTTTGTAGGCCACAACGGTAAGCACTCCATTCTTGAAGGAGGCCTCAATGCGCTCGCGGTCTACCTTGTTTGAGAGCCGAAAACTGCGCTCAAACTTGGTGGCGCTCCGCTCACGTACCAAATAATTCTCCTTCTCGCTCTTTTTTTCCTCGTGGCGCTCACCGCGGATAACTAGCTGAGCCTCCTCAACGGTTATCTCTACATCCTTCTCCTCCAGACCCGGCAACTCGGCCTCTAAGAGGTAGTGGTCATCCTTCTCGCGAATGTCCACCGAGGGGATGTTATATCCCCAATCACTCTCCCAGTGGTCAAACCAGCTGGGGTGATTAAAATTGTCCAGCAAATTATTGACGATGCTTCCTGGACGCCGCACCATTAACGTACTCATAATAGTACCTCCATATATTTATTACTCTTCATACTACTAGTGTAGCAAATAGTGTGCCAATTTGCTCAAAGGGCTGGTAAATTGCCTAATTAGGCTATTTTTTACTCTCAGTTCCGCCTTTTAGGAGATAGAGGGACAATTTTGGAGATCTAGAGCCTGCGCAGGCGCTCTCTCAGGGGACAATTATCCCCTTAGCCATACAGAAACATACAGTCGGGGAATAAAACTGTATAATATCTATACACCGTATAATAACTATACAGTTTTATATACTTTATTTAGGGAAGCTATTGTAGTCACTTGGCTATTGGGGCATTTTTCCATTCAGAAAGGATGGTCCTCAGCAAGCGGTAGAGTTTGGCAGTGCTGGAGATGGAGAGGCGCTCCTGCGGTGAATGGGGGTATTGCAATGTGGGGCCAATGGATATCATGTCCAACCCCGGTATCTGCTTGGCTATGACCGCCGGCTCTAGTCCGGCATGAATAATCTCTACCTTCAGCGGTTTGCCAAAGAGTTGGGGATAGAGCTTTTGGCAATAGTCGGTAAGCGGCGAGTGTCGGGCGGGCTCCCATGCCGGGTAGTAGCCGCTATTGCTATAGGCAGCATCGCACCGTGTGGCAATTTGCTCTACCTCCTTCCCCAAACTCCGCAGCGCCTCCTCTGAGGAGCTACGCATACTGAGCAGAATACTATCGCGACCGCTCTCCTGCGATATACTGGCTATATTGGCCGAAAGAAGCGGTATGGTGCGCTGCGGTAGCAGGCGTTGAACTCCATTGGGAAGCTGCTGTAATACTGAAAGAAGCGATTGTAGCTGTTGGCTACTATGTAGCAGGGTGCGGCCGGTCGATGGGGCGACTGACGATTCAGTCAGCTCTATAGCAATAGCTGCCTGCTGATTGGCATGGCGGCGCTGTAGCTGTTTTTGAAAACGCTCAAGATGTGGCGCTAGCTGCGCGGCAGCTCCCGGCGACAGATAGACTGTGGCAGAGGCCTCACGGGGAATGGCATTATGCGCCTTCCCACCCTCAAGCGCCCCTACCACACAATCGCCAGCTGCTACAAGCTCGGTCAGCAGTCGACCTAGCTCAACAATGGCATTGCCCCGCTCTTTATTGATATCCACCCCAGAGTGACCCCCCGGCAGGCCCTTAATGCGAAGCTGATGGCATTGGTAGCGCCTCTCTCCCACCTGCAAAATGGAGCGGGGGGGATTCTGTCGGCGATTAAGATTAAGGATTTCTTGATCAACCGGGTTATGCGCTTCGCCAATGGTAAGCGGCAGAGTGATTACAGCACTAGCGCCACCAGCGCAGCCATTAATAAGAATGCCCTCATCCTCCGAATCAATATTAATAAGATAATGCGATTTAATGAGTTGGTTACTTAAATGAAGGGCGCCAGTAAGCCCGGTCTCCTCGTCAACAGTAAACAATAGCTCTAAGGCCGGGTGCAGCAGGGTGGGATCAATGGCGCAATAGAGAGCCAGCGCGATCCCAATCCCATTGTCGGAACCCAGTGTGGTACCCTGGGCATGCAGCCAATCACCACTTTGATGAACTACAATGGGGTCTTTGTTGAAATTATGCTTTACCCCCGGATCCTTCTCTCCCACCATATCCAGATGGGCCTGCAATGCTATTGAGGGTAGCTGTTGGTAACCGGGAGAGGGGGGTACCTGTACCATAATGTTGCCCGCGCGATCCTGCGCGCAGGAGAAGCCCTGTTGGGTAGCCCATTCCTTAACCCAGCGCCGTATTTTCTGCTCTTTCCGTGAGATACGAGGGATAGCGCTAATCTCTCGAAAAAGGCTGATAATTGCCAACAATGCAGGATCAGTTGGGGCTTTAGCAGAGCGGCCGGCGCTCTGTGTATGGTTTTGACTCATATTTCTTAAAATTTTTTTAGAAAAATTATTTTCCTCTTAGATTCTCTAATACACGATTAACACGAGTCGTTACTATTCTATCTCTAATACAAGAAATAAGTTTCAATTTATCATTTTCTGTCGGATGTGGTTTATCTTGGGGTGGATTTGGCGGTCTTTCACTGTAAAATATCTTTCCGTACGGAATAGTACGTATGCTATTCAAGAAAAGAACAACAGCAGCCCATTCTACAACATCTCTGCTGTGATCTTCAGAAATTAATTCTGCCCTCTCTATATATGGCAAAGCGTACTCGGTTAATTTATATGCTATAAACCATTCATTTAGTCTATATTTGTCCTTAAACAAGGTATATAAACATTCTTTTGTTTTTCTGTGTATATCTTGAGCTAAAGTTCTTCTATGCTCCATTTTCGCTGCGTGGGATCAGTGCTCTCTTTATATCTTCAATCGATATTGGTCGGATAGCCACGCCCTCCTCTATTGGATCTTTCCATTCTTCACAGAAGCTATGGGTGAATTTAATTATATTCTCTTCCGTACACTCGCTAAACAAATCAGCGTGGTATTCAGCCATCCTTTTTTCAGCAGCGGTTAAGGTAGAATAATCAAAATCATCCAGTTTTATGCCCTCCCTAACTTTCAATTCGTCACCATTCTTCGAAAAATAATGCCCAAAAAAGCTAGTGGGTATTTCATTTGTCATCTGCATTAAACTGTTCGTGTTGACCAATACCGGCCCCTTGCTCATAGAAACGTACACATCGTTAGTAATAAACTTCCAATGAGATGCAAACATAGCGCGATCACATAGGTAGAGTAGCTTAATTGCTTTTTTACAGCCAATACTAGCCTGCTTCATCTCTTTGAGCAGATAAAGCAGAAAGGTAGTTACCTTTTTCTCATCAAATATTGCCATACTTTTTTCCTCCATACTTCTTCCTCCTTCCATACCTTAGTATGGGTAATATGTTATAATATCCATTTTTTATACAAAAATCAAACTTTTGAACACCATACAATAACAAGCTAGATTATTTACCTCCTGATTGTATATAATTCTCAATATATTCAGAAATCCCGCTACTAGCCCGCAATGCTATCACTCAGCGGTAGCTTCTCCTAGCCACCAACGGCTACAAAGACTATAATCACCACATGGCTATCAAGATAATTGAGGGACACCTCACGCCACATATTGAGACAGTGGACAGTCCCGATAACCTCATGGCTTTTTTTGCGCAGCTACGCCATAATCACCCGCATAGTTTACTCTTTGAATCAAAAGAGGTTATTCCCCGCTTTGGCAATTTTTCTATTGGGAGCAATGATCCCGCGCTTAAGCTATGGGGGCGGGGAGCCAATTTTGAGATTAACGCGCTCAACAGACTGGGGCGCTACCTATTAAAGATGTTCCACAATCGGCTTAATTTCTGCGATAGTCTGGAGCTGAGTGAAGATAGCCTGCGCGGCAGGCTGGAGCCCCGTAGCCGCAGCTACAACAGAGACGAATTGGCTCGTCTTCACCGGCGCAATCATACCGATATTCTGCGTGCTGTGGCTTTTGCCCATACACCGCTTACTGTGCAAGATTATCCTTACGGTGGACTCTTTGGCCTCTTTGCCTACGATTTTATTGATCAGTTTGAGCAGCTGCCTCCCAATGCCCACGACCCACTCCAGCTACCCGACTGGCACTTTTATTATGTGGATAATCTATTTGTTATTGACCATCGCATTAACAAAATGCATCTTATTGCCAATGCATTGGGTATCCCCGGTGTGGATGAAGATTATATCCGTCAGCGCTGCCAGCGAAAAATTGCCAACTATCGCGAGGCGCTACAGACTCCTCAGCCCCCGCCACCCCCAAACAATGGCGCCGGTAATATATCTAGCGATACCTCACGCGATGAGTATCAGGTAATAGTAGAGAAGATGAAGGAGCACATAGCCCAGGGAGATGTCTTCCAAATTGTACCCTCACGCACCATTACTGTTGAGCAGGCGCCTCCAGCGCTCTATGTCTATCAGAGGTTGCGCGAGATTAATCCCTCCCCCTACATGTTTTTTTTGGATTTTGTCGATCATCAACTGACCGGCTCCTCACCAGAGCTGGCTATACGGGTGCGAGGAAAGGAGCGCAAAAAGATAGAGATCAGACCTATCGCTGGTACCCGACCAAGAGGCTTAGTGGGCAATGCTGTTGACTCCGACCTAGACAGCCGATTTGCAGTAGAGCTTCAGACTGACAAAAAGGAGCTTTCTGAGCATATCATGCTAGTAGACTTAGCGCGCAATGATATTGCCAAGGTAGCAATAACCGGCAGCCGGGTAGTGGATGAACCGCTTATTATTGAGAAATACTCACATGTACAGCATCTGGTCTCTAATGTGAGCGGCATATTGCGCCCTGAGCTAGATGCCTTCCATGCCTATGTAGCCACCATGAATATGGGCACCGTAAGCGGGGCTCCTAAGATAGAGGCTATGAAAATATTGCGCAAACAGGAGAAAAACAAACGCGGCTATTACGGCGGCGCAGTGGCCTATATTTCGCCAGATGGCGATCTTGATTCGGGGTTAATAATCCGCTCTATTGTCTTTAAGGAGCAGCGGGCCTACATACGGGCCGGGGCTGGCGTAGTCTACGATTCCATTCCTGAAGAGGAATATCGAGAGACTGAGCATAAGGCCAATGCCTGCCTCCAGGCTATTGGAGATTTCCGCCATGGCCACTAATAGGCGGTTGCTTATGATTGATAATTTTGACTCTTTCACCTACAACATTGTAGAAGAGTTTGCCAAACGTGGGTGTCTCATTAACACCTATCGCAACAGTATACCGCTCTCCACATTGCGCGACGTAGTGATTCAAAAGCAGCCCCACCTTATTCTTTTGAGTCCCGGTCCGGGACATCCTACACAGAGCGGCATCTGTGTGCCATTGATACAAGAATATGCCGGACAGATACCCATAGTGGGAATATGCTTGGGTCATCAAGCAATCATCATTGCCCTAGGAGGCGAAGTAAGACCGGCTCCAGAGGTGGTACATGGTAAAAGCTCATTTATCTATCATAATTCACAGGGAATTTTCCATAACCTACCCAATCCTCTTACAGCAGCCCGCTATCATTCACTCTGTGCCACCCGGGTGCCAGAGATGCTAGAGGTAAGCGCACGCACCAAAGAGGGACTAGTGATGGCCGTTCGGCAGCGGGGAGCATCGGTGCCCCTTATAGGCTTACAATTTCATCCAGAAAGTATTATGAGCACCTATGGCGGCGCACTAGTTGCAAATATTATCAAAAATATAGAAACTAGAGATGATGGATAAAATTAAAAACGCCATTCAAAAGGTGGTAACCGGGGGATCCCTTAATCAAACCGAGGCGGAGGAGGCCATGGAGATACTTATGCAGGGATCGGCTACCGATGCGCAGATAGGCAGTCTCCTTACCGCGCTGAGAATGAAGGGAGAAAGTTCCCAAGAGATAAGCGGTTTTGCCAACGCAATGCTTGCCAAAGCTGAGCGTATAGCCCCCACCGCTAGGTTACTGTTAGACACCTGTGGCACCGGTGGAGATCAGAGCAATAGCTTTAACATATCCACCGCCACCGCATTGGTAACTGCGGCAGCGGGAATTACGGTAGTAAAGCATGGCAATCGCGCAATCTCCAGCAAAAGTGGGAGCGCCGATGTGTTAGAGGCCTTGGGGGTAGGGCTACAGCTTAGTCCCCAAGAGGTAGAAAATTGCGTAAATCGCATAGGCCTGGGTTTTCTCTTTGCGCCCCACTTTCACAAGGCAGCTAAAAATGTAGCAGCTCCGCGGCGCGAGATAGCCATACGGACTGTTTTTAACCTACTAGGACCGCTGGTCAATCCAGCCGGCGCTACCCATCAGCTATTGGGGGTCTATGATGCTCAACTTACCACAACAGTGGCCAAGGTACTCAGAGAGCGCGGTATTAAGCGGGCATTGGTAGTGCATGGCAATGGCTTAGATGAACTGACCACTTGTGGTGAAAGCATCGTCGCTGAGCTCCAGGAGCAGACCATCACCAACTGGCGCCTCACCCCTGAGGAATGTGGCATCCCCCGGGCTACCACTGCCGATGTAGCTGGAGGAACTCCACAAGAGAATGCAGCCATAATTAAGGCTATTTTGGCGGGCCGAGCGGGGGCGCCCCGTAACATTGTATTGCTGAATAGCGCTGCGGCGCTCTATCTCTGCGGAAAAACTGAAAGCATAGCTCAGGGTATTCGACTGGCAGAGGAGAGCATTGATTCAGGAGCTGCGCAGCGCATGCTAGGGCGCTTAGTTCAAGAGACAGCGCAGTATGGTGGCTCACATGGATAGTAGTCTACTGGATACCATTATCTCTCACAAAAGGGAGGAGCTAGAGAATCGCAAGCGGGCCCAGCCCCTGCCTCATCTTCAAGAGCAACTGGCAACGGATACTGCACCGACTCGTAACCTGAAAAGGGCTATCACCAGCGATCAAAATTTAGCAATCATTGCCGAAATAAAGCGGACTTCCCCCTCCTCAGGAATAATTAAGCCAGATTTTAATCATATATACATTGCACAGGAATATGCGCGCGCCAAAGTGAATGCCATATCTATATTGACTGACCAACACTTCTTTATGGGTAAACTATCGTTTATCAATGATGTAAAACAGGTAGCCGAATCTCCCATACTACAAAAAGATTTTGTTATCGATAGCTATCAGATCTACGAGTCGCGCCTCTATGGGGCAGACGCTATTCTTTTATTGGCTGGTATATTGGACAGCGAGCAGCTAGCTGAGTATCGGGAATTAGCAGAGGGGTTGGGACTACAATGCTTAGTTGAATGTCATAATGAACAGCATATAGATCAGGCACTCAACAGCGGTGCTACAATAATTGGCATTAATAATCGTGACTTAGATACCTTTGGGATTGATCTTAGTGCCTTTGCACACTTGCGATCTTTAATTCCTCCGGGCCACACAGTGATAAGTGAATCGGGCATCTCCAGCGCAGATGACGCCCGGCAGATGAAGCGTGCCGGTGCCGATGCCATATTGGTGGGCACCAGCATAATGGCTGCTGATGATATTGGCGCTAAAATTAACGAACTGAGAGTCTAAGAGCTATGGCTCTCTAAATGTGCATTGTAAAAGTCTGCGGCATCACTACTGTCGGGGATGCCCGCATCTGCGGCCAGAATGGTGTAGACTATGTTGGCTTTAATTTCTGTCGGCCATCCCCTCGTTATATTCAACCTGAGCTGGCTGCTAAAATAATAGCACAAATCAGAGAGGAATTTCCAAGCATGCAGAGTGTAGGGGTATTTCAAAATGAAAAGATAGAAAACCTACAAAAAATTGCAGCCCTTACCGCCATTAATATGATTCAACTGCATGGAGATGAAAATAGTGATTACCAGCAGGCGCTTCAGCAACATATCCATAGGCCACTCATAAAGGCCTATCGACCACCACCTCAGTGGGAGAGCGCTGCGCTAACGCGCCTTCCAGCAGAGTGGATTCTACTAGATAGCTACCACCCCCACAAGTATGGCGGCACTGGCATTCCACTTGATCAACAGCGGGCTCGAAAGCTAATGCATATCCTTAAGGGAAAGAAAATAATCCTTGCCGGAGGCATTAATCCATCCAATGTAGCGGAATATCTAGCTTTGGGACCCTACGGGATAGATCTTAACTCGGGGGTGGAGCGGAAGATTGGACATAAGGATGCGCAAAAGATAGCAGTAGTAATGACGGTAATTCGGGGAAGACCATGAGAGAGGGCTATTGGGGGGATTTTGGTGGAGCCTTTGTTTCGGAACTTTTAGTGCCGGCGCTACATGAGTTAAATCAGACATTTGGGAGCCTTAAAGAGAATCGAGAATTCAATAATCAGTTCCAGGAACTGCTCCACAGCTATGCTGGACGACCCACCCCTCTTACCTTTTGTGCCAATCTTAGTCAGCGGTTAGGCGGGCGCATCTATCTTAAGCGCGAAGATCTACTGCATAGCGGCGCCCATAAGATAAACAATGCATTAGGCCAGGCATTGATAGCCAAGTATATGGGAAAAGGGAGAATTATTGCCGAAACCGGCGCCGGTCAACATGGCGTGGCCACTGCTATGGTAGCCGCGAAACTGGGTCTGCAATGCGATATCTACATGGGAAGCCGCGACATGGAGCGGCAACAGCTTAATGTATTTCGCATGCAGCTCTTCGGCGCTACGGTGATAGCAGTTAAGAGCGGCTCAGGCACCCTCAAAGATGCAGTGAGCCAAGCACTGCGAGATTATACTGCCAATAGCTCTACCACCCATTATCTTCTAGGTAGCGCACTAGGTCCCCATCCATACCCTACTATGGTGGCACACTTCCATCGCTCAATTGGCGAAGAGGCTAAAAGGCAAATCACCAGCTACGAAGGAAGGCTGCCCTCGCTACTTCTTGCCTGTGTGGGGGGGGGTAGTAATGCCATTGGACTCTTTCAGCCCTTCATTGACCATAGCGAGGTAGAGCTTATCGGAATAGAGGCTGGCGGGAGCGGTCTGGCTAGTGGTCGCCATGCGGCGCGCCTGGCAAAAGAGAGTGGGGGATCTATAGGGATGCTCCATGGTACAAAATCATATCTTTTGCAGGATAAGGATGGACAAATTTTAGAGACCCATTCTATATCTGCGGGATTAGATTACCCCGCAGTGGGACCGCAGCATGCGCATCTCTACCAAAGTGGACGGGCACACTATTACGCTGTGGATGATGATGAGGCGCTACAGGCAACAGAGATGTTATGTCAAAGCGAAGGCATTTTGCCCGCGCTGGAGTCGGCGCATGCAGTGGCCTGGCTTAAAAAGATGGATTGTCATAATCAGATAATTATCGTTAACCTCTCCGGCCGGGGAGATAAAGATATTGCACAGATCAGAGAGGCGCCGGGCTCTCGCTATGGCTAATTTTAAGCATATTGGCATCTCCGCGCCTAAGCTCCTTATTCCCTTTGTGCCCTTAGGATTTCCTGATCGTCCGCGCAGCATAGAGATTATCATGGCGTTGGTAGACGGCGGCGCTGATATGTTAGAATTGGGCTTCCCCTTCTCTGATCCCATTGCCGATGGAGTACTGCTACAAGAGGCTAATCATCAAGCATTGCGGGCCGGTATAGATAGTGAGGGCTGCTTTGGGCTCATACAGGAGATACGCGCCCGTACTCAGCTACCCATCGGCCTATTGCTCTACTATAATCTGGTCTATCGCTATGGTCTGCAGCGCTTCTGCACACGTTGCGCCGAGCTGGGTGTGCAAACTCTGCTCATTGCCGATCTGCCATTAGAAGAGGCTCAGGAGTACTGCAAGGTACTAGATGGTTCGGCAATTAAAAGCGTCTTTATGGTCTCAGAGCTCAGCAGCGAGGAGCGCTTACGCCGCATTGTCTCGCTTACCAATGGCTATCTCTATTTGGTATCTCAGCCAGGTGTCACCGGCATTAAGCAGGATTTGGGGGTTGTCATACCTACCCTCCAGAGACTGCAGGCGACTACTCAGCTTCCCATCTGCGTAGGGTTTGGCATTAGTCAACCAAGGCAGGTGGCGCAACTTAGTCGCGCAGGCGCCGCTGGTGTTATATGCGGTTCGGCGCTTATTCAACTTATTAATCAACAACCAGATGAGCAGCTAGCCCCGGCGCTACAGCAATTTCTCAGGGTGATGCGCGCCGCGCTGATTGATTAACCTCATATTATCCTCCAGCAAATACCGGTTGAATGCGCTATATTGCTTAATAATAGCCTACTTTCTATACTACTTAGCAACTGATGAGAATGCCTGTGGCATACATATAGCATAAACATGATTGCAGATGAATGTAGAAAATAGGTCAATATATTGTCACGATAATCTAGAGGTATTGAGAGGCATTAACAATAAATGTATAGACTTAATATACTTAGACCCGCCCTTTAACAAGAAAAAAACCTTTACCGCGCCGCTGGGCAGCAGCGCTGAAGGCGCTAGTTTTAAGGATATATTCACACAGGAAGATGTAAAAGAGGATTGGATAAGGACCATAGCGGAGGATCATGATAGCATTTACCATCTCTTGAATGCGGTAAGAAACATAGAGGGCAGAGGCTCATATAACTTTTGCTACCTAGCCTACATGGCAATACGCCTTATGGAGTGCCACAGGATACTCAAAGAGACCGGTAGCTTGTATTTACATTGCGACTCGACCATGAGTCACTACCTGAAGCTTGTGTTAGACTGCATCTTTGGGGAGAAAAATTTTAGAAATGAAATAGTGTGGCATTATACCAAGATGGGAAACCCATCGTATTCATTTAGAAAAAATGCAGATTATATTCTTTTTTACACAAAATCTAGAATATCTATTTTCCATGAAGTGTCTCTAGGGCGACCGTCTATATTTTATGAGAGACACAAAAAACTGGTTAAGGATAATAAATTGTATTACAGAGATATTAAGAATACCAACGATTCTCTTATGCATAGTAAAATTAGGGTTTTTGAGAAAGAGAATACTGAAAAGAAAGATCTGGATGATTTGCCTGTATTTGATTTTTCAAATGAAAAGGACCAAATAAAAGCAGATAATGTGTGGAATATTCCTCCTATTAATAATCTAACCAAAGAGCGCACTGGCTACCCCACCCAAAAACCGCTGGCACTTCTAGAACGAATAATACAAGCTAGTAGCAATACGGGTGGTGTAGTGTTAGATCCCTTTTGCGGTTGCGCCACCACCTGCGTAGCGGCCGAGAAACTAGGGAGAGCGTGGATAGGTATAGATGTAAGCATAAAAGCCTATGAGTTGGTACAAACTAGAATTAAAAACGAGGTATATAAAGAGGGATTATTAAAGGGAGAGCAAGGGAATCTTCCGGCAATACACTTTTCCACCGATCCGCCAGAGCGAACTGATGAAGGCACTGTTGAGAGAGCGCATAAGTTTGTCTATGTACTATCGCATAAGAATTACCACGGCTTTTACAAAGTGGGAATCGCCAGCGATGTCAAAAGCCGCTTAAATAGCTACCAGACTAGCGATCCGCATAGAAGTTACCAATTAGAACATTATTTGTACACTCCTCACTTTAGAGAGATAGAGCAGCATGTCCACCATGCCTTTAGCAATAAACTTGAATGGGTAGAGGGCCACCTGCCAGAGATTATTGACGAGATAGACAACTACCAACCTATTAAGCACCAACTAGAGGAGCTACTGTAGCTGTCAAACCAAGAGAAACATGTCCCCCAAAAAAGAACCGTAAAATGTCACACAACCCTAAGAAAATAGATATGCCTCTTCCTTCTTAGTGTGGAGTAGTCATATGCGCCATTTTTCTTTCGAGGTGGTGCATTTCGGTTTAATTCAGGCATCCTCGTGTAAATGTATTGACACTATTCAACAGTCACGGTTATGATAGTAATCTGAGATTATAAAAATATAAGGAGGATATTCAAATAATGAAATTTGGAGCGCATGCATTTATATGGGAGGCTAAATGGGATAATGAGGCGGCTCGCCGGGTAATTGGTGAGGCTGCAGCGGCAGGGTTAAATTTTGTCGAGATTCCTCTGTTGCGTCCCGACGAGTTTGATACTAAAGAAACCGTCCGTCTGTTAACAGCGCATACATTAAAGGCTACCTTCTCTTTAGGATTGCCGCCATCGGCATCACTCCCGGAGAGGCCGGAGGCTGCCGAACATTATCTTCGGGGAGCACTAGATAAAATCGCTGCCGTCGGCGGTGATACACTAACCGGAGTAACCTACGGAACCCTTGGTGAGTTGCCAGGTCGTCCGCCAAATGAGGAAGATTATCGGACAATCGCCGACTGTCTCCGGAAGGTGGCTCGTTATGCAGCCACACTCAATATATCTTTAGGATTGGAGCCGGTAAATAGATACGAAACCTATCTTATTAATACTGCTGATCAAGCTATTGATATTGTCAATCGCATAGCCGAAGATAATGTGTTTATTCATCTAGATACCTATCATCTTAATATTGAAGAGAATGGATATCGCTCTCCAATTGTAGCGGCTGGGGATCGCCTTAAGTATATTCATCTTTCGGAAAGCCATCGCGGCACGCCGGGGCAGGGTACAGTAGATTGGAATGAGGTTTTCTCCGCTCTCAGTGAGATCCATTTTGAAGGGGCTCTAGTTATGGAGTCGTTTGTTAAACTTAATCCCGACATTCAGCGGGCTACCTGTATGTGGCGAGACATTGTCAAAGATCCGCAGCGATTGGTCACCGATGGTCTGGCATTTCTGCGCGGCAAAGCAAAAGAATATAATTTGAAATAATCTGCTCCGCAGGCGTAATATGCATACTGTAGGCGTCGACATTGGTACCACTACTATCGGTTATGTGGTAGTAGCGGCCTCTGGTTCGCAGATATCCTTTTCTAATTCGCGCCCTCACCGGGCAGCGCTCCCTTCATTGCCTGATGGCTGCCAAGATGTAGATATTCTCTTTAATTCGGTAACCGATATCCTGGCTGAACTACAGCAAGAGTGGGGCTACCCGTCGACTATTGGGATCAGCGGCCAGATGCATGGCATACTCTATCTGAACCGCGCCGGTGAAGCCTGCTCCCCACTCTACACCTGGCTCTATGAGGGAGCCCTGCCCTATATTGATGAGATTGCCGCTCGGAGTGGTTACGCGCTATCGGTGGGATATGGTCTGGCTACTCATTATGCTAATCAACAGCAGGATAAGGTACCCCCGGAAGCGGTCGGTTTGTGTACCATCATGGATTATGTTGTAATGAAGCTGGGGGGATTGGGCTCTCCGGTTAGCGATCCGACCTGCGCGGCCAGCATCGGTATATATGACATTGAGGCGTATCGCTTTGATAGAGGCGCCCTTCGAGAGCTAGGCATTGATGCTTCATGGGTGCCGTCGGTTATTGCTAGCGCTTCGCCCCTGGCCGAGACTGCCGAAAAAACAACAATTGTAGCCCCAATTGGCGATAATCAGGCTAGCTACCTAGGGGCCTGCCTATTTGATCATAAGAGGGCTGGCGATGCGGCCTCTGATGATCAGCCCCTCTTACTCAATATCGGTACCAGCGCCCAGATTGCTCAGAGCCATGATCAATATGCAACCGGCGCTAACCGGGCCATTGAGTGGCGCCCCCTTATAGAAGGGCGCTATCTGGTAGTAGGCTCTGTCCTCTGTGGTGGAAAGACATTAGAGGTGTTGGCCCATTTCTATGCCGATATATACCGCGCCTACACCGGCGCCTATCCCCAAGACATCTATGCGCCACTTCATCGCTTGCAAGAAAATTCTCCCCACTTTGTTCCGGAGACACCGCTGGCCATCGACACTTGTTTTGCCGGGAGTAGGGCCAATCCTAGCCAACGGGGCACAATCCGGCAGATTGGGATTCATAATTTACGAGCTGATGAAGTTACCTATGGTGCTATGGAGGGGATTATTGACGAACTCTATGGGCTTTGGCAACAGTGCGCGCTACCCCCGCCATCGCGCGTGATCGGCTCAGGCAATGCTCTGCGCGCCAATCCTCTTCTCCAGCGTCTTGCCTCCACCCGCTGGGGAGTAACGCTGCGTCTGGCCGCCAACGATGAGGAGGCGGCAGTGGGAGCAGCATTCATTGCTCAATTAGCCTTAGATACCAGGAGGGAGAAGGGAATTTCCTTGCAGATACCGTACACTTAATTACAAATGTAGGTTGGGGTTATAAAGAAGAGGAAAGTTCATCATCAAAACCACTTGCGCAATGTAGAGAAATAGGGTACAAATTGGATATTAATATTTGTAAAGGGAGGTACAGGAGGTTGCATAATGTAAAATGAAATGATAGGGTATGTTTTGGGTATTAATATTTGTACAAGGAGGTTGTATAATGTAAAATGAAATAAGGGGTGAGAATTGTGATAGTTATTAGTTAATAGTAGCGATTGGCTACTAGTAACCATAGCTAAATGAATATATAAAATTGTAAATATTATAATAATAAATTATGGAGTATACTATGAAAAGAAATAAAATTTTAATCTATTGTGCAGTAGCACTACTATCCGCTCTGTTGTTTGGGATGTTACTAGTCGGTTGTCCGCGTGGGGAAGAAACATATGAAGTTGTCTTTATTCCCAAATTAGTGGGCATTCCCTGGTTTACCGCAATGGAAAATGGCTTTCGAGATTATGCGGATGAGGTCGGAGATATTAATATCTCTGTAGTTGGGGGCGCTGACACCGATCCGGCGGCTCAAGCGCGTATATTGGAAGATTCTATTGCTAAGAATCCTGATGCTATTGTGGTAGTACCCAATGATACACAGGTACTAGAGCCAATTATGCAAAAGGGACTGGATGCAGGCATCCTTATGGTTTCCCAAGAGGCGCCCGGTATTCAAAATGCGGAGATCGATATTGAGTTTTTGATTGCCGAAAAATACGGCAGCGATGTTATGGAACTCTTTGTCCGAGAGGCAGGTGAAAGTGGTGGATATGCGATCATGGTCGGAGGACTAACGGTAGAATCGCATAATCAACGCGCCGATCAGATGGTTATCCATCAAGAGGCTAATTATCCCGACCTGTATCAGGTGGCTAGTCGCTTGGAGGGATCCGAAAGCGTGGAAGAGGCTCAAGCTAAAACGCAAGAACTAATCTTAGCGCATGATGATTTAATAGGCGTTATCTATGTTGGCAGTTTGGGAGCTATCGGTGGTTCACAGGCGGTAGAGGCTACCGGTGCCGATGTTGCGATTGTTGGTGGTTCAGTGCCAAGTCAGGCAAAATCCTACTTGGAAGAGGGGAGTATTAATGCTAACTATATTAGCAATCCCTATCGCATCGGACGCGACAGTGCCTATATCATTAAGCATTTGTTGGATGGCGGTGATCTAAACAGCGCCACCCCTTTGCCTGAATATGGCGATGCGGTGGTAAGCGGAAAGGTAATCACCTTCCATGCCCCTTCCGAGGTTACGGCAGAAAATGCCGACTCGTTTGGGTTTTAGCTTCGAGTGATATATAAATTGTGGGAAAATGTATAGAGGTCACCAAGGCCAGTAAAAATTATCATGGTGTGGTGGCGCTCAATAAAGTAGATTTTGAACTCCAAAAGGGTGAAATCCATTGCCTGGTCGGTGAAAACGGATCAGGCAAGTCTACTTTAATTAAAATTCTCTCCGGGGTTGTTGCGCCGGAACCTGAAACTGCTATTCACATTGGTGGACAACCGGTCATTGGGTTTCGGGCCCGAAACGCCATAGATTTTGGCATTCATGTGATCTATCAGGATCTGGCGCTCTTTCCCAATTTAAGCGTCAAAGAAAACATTGCCTTTCAGATTAGCCGTGAAAAGCGGCATTCGTGGATACAATGGGGCGAGATGCGCACTATAGCCCAGCAGGCGCTGGAAGAGATCGGTGTATCTATTGATATAGAGCGACCGGTGGAAACTCTCTCCATAGCTGAGCAGCAGCTAGTCGAAATAGCTCGCGCCCTAATTGGGGATCTGCAACTGCTTATTCTAGATGAGCCTACTGCCTCTCTAACTCGTAAGGAGGTAGAAGCGCTCTTTAGGGTAATCAAAGACATGCAGAAGCGGGGAATTGCTATTCTCTTTATCAGTCATAAATTAAATGAGATTTTCGAGATTGCCGAACGGGTAACAGTATTGCGAGATGGCAAAAAAATTGGGGTCTATAAGCCATCCGAACTTAATCACGAAAGGCTTACCTATCTGATGACCGGCCACAAAATAGAGCGGCAACCCCCTCGAAAAATAACCGCTCGTAGACCACTATTAGCGGTTAGCCACCTTACCAAAAAAGACCAGTATCACGATATATCGTTTACGTTACATGAAGGCGAGATTATCGGTATAACCGGGCTGTTAGGGTCGGGAAGGAGCGAGATAGCACAGAGTATCTTTGGCATGAATATTGCCGATAGTGGCACTATCCGTGTAACCGGCCAAAAGGTGCGTCTTCGCTCTAATTGTCAGGCACTCCGTATGGGGATTGGCTATGTGCCTGAGAATAGAATTACTGAAGGCCTCATTAAGGAGCAGTCCATTTTGGATAATATTACCGTTACGATATGGGATCGACTCTGTAACGGCGTCGGATTATTAATGAATGATCAATTGCAAAAAATCAGTTCAAAGTGGATTAACGATCTAGATATAAAGATTAATACCATGCACTCGGCTGTTGACACCCTTTCGGGGGGCAACCAGCAGAAGGTAGTGCTATCGAAGTGGTTAGCAACCAAACCGAAGATACTTATCTTAGATGAGCCGACAGTCGGCATTGATGTTTTTGCTAAAGATAGTGTCCATCGTCTTATCAAAGAACTTGCTGAACAGGGGTTGGGTATCATTATCATCTCGGTGGAGATACCAGAGGTAATCAATAATTGCCATCGCATTCTGATTATGCGTCGTGGTCGCATCGTCTATGAATGTCCAGCCGAAAGTGCCGATGCCGATGAACTCCTTATAAAATGCGCTGCCGCCTAAGAGGACAATTATGGCTAATGTTGGCAATCGAATAAAGCATATATTCAATCGCAATGAGAGCTATTTATTGGCGGTGCTTATTGTCTTGATAATTGTTGTCTCACTCATCAACCCAAAGTTTTTAAGTGGAGAGAATTTCTTTGCCATTCTACGCACCTACTCTTTTATTGGCATTCTATCTATCGGGTTTTTGATGGTGCTTATATCGGGGGGGATTGATATTTCATTTACCGCTACCGCCACCGTTGCTCAGTATGCTATGGCGGTGTTTTTGGCGGCTAATCCCAATGTGCCGATAGTAATGGTCATATTGGTGCCAATTGTTATTGGGATCATCCTAGGCTCAATAAACGCCTTTCTGATCCATTTTCTAAAGGCTCCCTCCATTATTATTACTATCTCCACCCTTAATGCCTACTACGGCATCTTACAATTTATCTCTAAGGGACGCTGGATATATGGCTTTCCACAATGGTTTCGCGACTTCCCGAACATAAAATTAATCCAATTCTTGAATGAGAATGGCGTCTATTACGGGCTCTCAACTATTACCGCTATCTGGATTGTGCTGCTGATTGCCGGGGCCATTGTGCTCCGCTATTCGGTATTGGGGCGAAATATCTATGCCTTAGGCGGCGATCCCAAGGCGGCTCACCGAGGTGGATTAAATTTATTCCGGTTACGTCTCTTTTGCTACTCATTTATGGGCTTTATGGCTGGTATAGGCGCAATAGTTCATGCAATGGTTACACAGACGGTCGCTCCCAATGCGCTCTTGGGTCAGGAATTTGACGTGGTCACGGCGGTGGTGCTTGGCGGAGCCAGCATATTTGGCGGCACTGGAAGCGTACTCGGCACGGTGCTTGGTGTTGGCTTGGTGGCGGTAATTAAGAATGCACTTACTATTGTGCGGGTGCCCGAATATTGGCATCAAGTATTTATCGGGGGGGTATTGCTCATCAGCGTAGTAATTACGGCGACGCGTACTCGTTTAGCGCGCCAAAAGAACAGAATTATTGATGTCCAAAACTAATTTTTCATCTCATCTACAATCGGTTGCTCGCGCCTATCGACTCTGGGCGCACCACAACATCGATATTGCTGTATTGCCGCTAATGATGGTAGCTGTGGTGATAACCTTCAGCCTGCTCACTGCTGGGACGCGCCATTTTTTCCTTTCAGGTGCTAATTTGAGCACTATCGCCTTTCAGATTCCAATCCTTGGATTACTCTCTCTGGCGATGATGATTACCATGCTTACCGGCGGGATAAATTTGGCCACCATCAGCACAGCGAACTTTACTGCAGTTATTATGGCTCTTATTCTTACCCACCTCTTTCCAGAAGACCCGTCATCAATAAGCGCCTTTTTGCTGGTTTTGCTCACTATTATTGCCGGTCTCGCCTTCTCGCTACTCTTAGGATTGATAAACGGCATGCTAATCGCCTATATTGGGGTTTCACCGGTACTTGCCACCTTAGGGACCATGATCTTCTACGAGGGATTGACCCTAGCTATTACTAAGGGATTTGTGCTTTCCAACTTTCCAGCACAGTTTTTGATAATCGGAATTGGGACAATCTTTAATATTCCATATACCTTGCTTGTATTTATATTAGTTGTCGCCATTCTCTCTATCGTGTTAAGGAGGCGGCCATTTGGGAAGCAGCTCTATATGGTGGGTTCCAACGAGACTGCTACCCACTTCTCCGGCATATCCATTAAAAAGGTATTGCTTAAGACCTATCTGCTCTCTGGTCTGCTCTGCGGCGTTGCCGCCGTAATTTTGGTGGCCCGCTTTAACTCCGCTAATGCGCGTACCGGGGCCTCCTTTCTGCTGCTTACCGTACTTATATCGGTATTGGGGGGCACCGATCCCTTTGGAGGCTTTGGTAAGATCTCCGGTTTGGTGTTGGCGCTACTCACTCTGCAATTTCTCTCTAGCGGATTAAATTTGCTAGGGGTTACCCCCTTTGTGGCTATTTCATTATGGGGGATTATCCTTATCGGTGCCATTGTCTACCGGTTTTTTCGGGCCAAGCAACGAGAAAAGGAATCGATGGGCGTTGCATAATTGGTACTACCTGTTCCAATTCAGTTTAAGAAGAGAGGTTTTTCCAATTTCAAAGACTATCGACACAAGAAGGAACCTGCGCTCCCTCTTGTGTTGACAATAAGAGTAGCTTACTATGGGGAATTATGTGGCAAAGTTGACAACAGTCGGTAACTACTTGATTTCTTTCATGACGGGTTTTCCAGCAACCACCCTTAGTTTGAATCGCCTTTTCATGTCGGTTTTGCTCGCCGGTGGTATTTTTGTGTGGTGGTTTGGCAGGGTCAGCAGGGCTTTGTTTTTACTTATTCCCTTTCGCACGATTATGTGTTTTGCATAACATCTGACAATTTTTGGCATTGGTTGCGCCGCCCTTGCTCCATGCAGTTACATGGTCGGCATCCATCTCACTTAACTTCCAGATTTTGCTTTTATTGACATTGTTTCCAGCCGCACAGAGTGGGCAATTTGATTTATTTTTGTTTTTTGCTTCTTTGGTTTGGGAAGCATAGGCAGATGTTTTAGTCGCCTCATCAAACACCCGCACATTTAATAATTTAGTATCCTTTAAGCCTCCCAGAATATATTCAAAAATACCCTTCCGATTTTTAACATACGAGTCGCCGTAAAGTTTTTCCACTTCAGCAGACACTTTCGCAGAGTCATAAGGTGTTTGGTGATGCTCTTTGTAAAGCCGCCCCCATTCTAGTCCGCACATTTCTTTTTCAGCCTCAGTGAACACACTTGAAACCCAATCAATGACACTATTGAAGTGTCGTGTTAATTCGTTGATGTTGGCATCAGAACGATGTTTGCTCATATAATCGCCAATATCGCCTTCGCTTACCCAATCTAATGCCCGTTCTAAAAAATCCTGACGGTCAGCACTGCCTTTAATGTATGCACTCCATTTTTGGATGTTAGCGTTTTGGCTGTTGCTAAACTTCTCTTTGCCCGAGGTTACAAAGGGTCCCGAATAAACAGCGTTGAGTAATTCTTGATTATTAAGCGGGATACCGGCAATATTGATGGTTCTAAACCAGTCCTTAATCTCGGTCTCAGTGCCTTCACATTCATAAATCAGTAATTTTGTTTCCAGTATTTTGGCTTTCTTGTCTTCCGCCATACCACTAAAATTTTGCGGCAAGTCATTTTCGTCTTTAATGGCAAATTTATCAGTTACAAAACGCCCCAAACTGGTAATACGCTGCTGTCCATCCAGAACCTCAAATTTGTCATCACCTACTGTATTGAAATAAATCAAGCCTATTGGATAACCTTTAAGAACTGATTCAATGACGGCTGCCTCTCTTTTGCCACCGTCTGCGGCATAAATATAGTTGCGCTGATATTCCGGCTGAATGGTCAGTTTGCCGGATAGCCCAAACAATCCTTTGCCTTCGAGTTCGTTATAAACAAAGCCCTGGCAAATATCTTTGACAGTTATATCGGTTTTTAGAAGAGTTTTCATGTTATCTCTTGTGTTTGATTAAAATTCTGCCGTAAGTTCTTTTTCCGTTTATGTAGGCACGGTCTAGTTTACCTTTCCATTTCGGATTTACCAATGCTGGCAATAGCCCCTGTTTCACTTCGTAATCAAACCCTGTAATCTGAAACTGATCCGGATTATACTTATCCAAAAACGAAATCGGCACGCCCATCACACCGTTATAGTCGCTGGGGATAGCTTTAGTGTACGGCACCTCAATCGCATCGTAGTTATCATATTTTTGATAAGCGGTTTCAGTTTTTTGGATTTGTTTATTGAATTTTTTGTTATCTGTCGTCGTCATTAACGACAATGGCTGGTGACGCCTGCCGTGATCCAAGTTGGTAAACCAACAGGCATTTCTAAATTTCACGAGGCCAGTTTCTTCATTGTATACGCCTTTTGCATAATCTTTTGTATAAGGTGTTTTGAAGTAAGCATTGCCGCGGCTAAAACCATGACCCAACCAAACTTTATTTTCCTTAATCAATGGAAAAATCTCTTTATAAGTAATGGCGTTCATATTGCCGATAATCACAAATTGTTTTTGATAGTCAACCAACTGTTTAACATACTCTCTAAACAAAGAAAAAGGCGGGTTAGTTACTACAATATCTGACTGTTTCAATAACTCAATACATTCAGCACTGCGAAAATCGCCATTTTCATTTAATGGCTGCCATTCATTATTCTTGTTGGCTTGTAACTGCAAGGCTATATCCTTCAAGTTAAATTCGCCATCGGTGTTTATATCGCCAACTTCATTGATAATAAAACGATTAGCAGTAATTTTTGGACGACCCTTGACTGGAATAATAGTTTCATCATCGCCAAGTAGTTCCAGTTGTGTATTGGCAATGGGTGATGGTTTATAACTGGTGGTAATCAGCCGTTTTAAGCCGACACGGTTAAAATTCAGCACAAAATAGCGGAAGAAGTTGCTCTCATACGGGTCATCGCAGTTGCAATACAACACTTTGCCTTGGAATACAGCAGGGTTATACTCCAGATATGCCTCCATTTCTTTTTGAATGTCAGCATACTGGGTATAGAACTCGTCATTCTTTTGCTTTTTGGCTTTTGTGAGGTTGGTGTTACCCATAGTTTTTACTACATATTAACACATTGAGAACAGAGTTCTTGGCTGCCTTGGCGGTGTTAAAATTGTAGTGAGAACATTACGATTTGTCAAATCATATTTTGATTAAATCAGAGTTTTGTCAACTTTCCTATATAAACCCCCTTACTATTCATTAATCAAAAAGATGCTCACGCCATCATCAGCCCGTTCCGCAACAAAGAGATAGATAGTGCCGCCCATGGTTGCCGTAGTGACTGAAAAAGCGCCTTTGCTTGACATGGTGCATCTCATTTTAATTCAGTTTATTCCTTTTCTCTTGACTATTACCTTATATTCAGTAATAATGAAGCATGAAGCAGGGAGCAATAAATCGGTGTATTATTCTCTTATTAAAGGGTTTACTAGTGCTCGGTGTAGTGACTATGCTTTGTGGATGCTCCATTAATAACATAGTCTCCAACGCACTCAGTGAATCGCTGGGTAGCAGTAGCGGCTCGACCAACCCCTTACTTAGTGATAATGATCCAGAGTTAGTGGGCGATGCACTTCCCTTTACTCTTAAGTTTTTCGATCTACTTATCTCTTCCAATATAGATAACCCCCCCATTCTTCTTACTACGGGGCAGAGCTATATTGCCTATTCTTCAGTCTATCTGCAGGGTCGGGCGCTCGTCACTCCGCGCACTAACCTTGATGAGCAAGATAGACTGCTAGCGCGTGCTAAAAATCTCTATCTTCGTGGGCAGCGTTACTGTATGGAGGCACTGGAAAAGCGCCACCCCGGTTTTGGTGAGGCACTCTTTAATACCGAAAGTGATGAATCTATTGCTATTTTTGAGGAATTAACCGAAGAGGATGTTCCCTATCTCTATTGGGCAGCGTTAGGATTATTGGGCGCCTTTTCTACCGATACCTTCGACTTTGAATTGGCAGTAGGAATAGGCCGGGCCGCTAAGATGATGGATGAGGCTTTTCGCCTGGATCCAGAATATGGTGACGGTGCCATACATGAATTTTATATTACCTATTATGCTGCATTACCCGAAGCATTAGGGGGAAGTGTAGAAAGGGCCCGTCACCACTATCAGGAAGCGGTTCGTCTCTCAAGCAATAACTCTGTGAGTGCCCATTTAGCATTGGCGACTGGAGTAGCAATACCGGCACAAGATATAGAGGAATTCATCACCCTTACTAATAAGGCACTGGCTGTTGATGTCAATGTTGATCTAAATAGACGCTTACTTAATATTGTAAAAAAGAGAGAGGCACAGTGGTATTTAGAGAATCTTGACCATTTTTTTATTGATTATGAGTCAACAGATGAGGTAAACTAATACATAATAACGCTATGCCAAGGATGAAAAGAAAAGGAGAAAAAGGAGAAAAAGGAGAAACATGAGTAAAGAACAGAATACCTTTAATATTAAAGGAGCGTATAATTGCGCTAAAAATAACGGTGGAAGAAATAGAGGGAAAAATGGCAGTTGCATCAAGTATATTAGAATATGCAGTATAGTGCTGGTGGGATGGCTACTTGCTACCCCACTGCAAGCCATTACCTTAAAATTTTCTAGTATTGCCCCTCAGAATTCTACATGGGGGCGTACCTTAGAGAAGATAGCCAACAGTTGGGAGCGTATCTCTGATGGTGAAGTGGAATTGCGCATATTTCATAATTCGGTTGCCGGTAACGAAACTGATGTCCTCCGGAAGATGCGGGTAGGTCAGATACACATGGGAGTCTTTACCAGCTTAGGTTTAGGTAATATTGCGCCGGAGGTATTAGCCATAAGCGCCCCCGGTCTCATTACCAGCAATAATGAAGTGCAATATGTCTTTCGCGAGATTGGTCCGGAGTTGGAAGAAATAGTCAATGATGGCCCCTTTGAACTTATGGGGTGGTCGGTAGCCGGATGGATTTATCCCTTTGCTAAGGGGCCTATACGCACTCCCAGTGATTTGAGAGAATTTACCATTGCCACCACCAATACTAATCAATCGCTTACGCGATTATTACGCTTGGCAGGTTTCAATGCAGTTCCCTTAGACTTTACTGAATGGCTAACCGGGCTTAACAGTGGTTTGGTAGAAGGTTTTGTAGCCAGCCCTATTGCTGCAGCTGGATTTCAGTGGTTTGGCATTGCCCAGTATATGGTTGATATTCAACTCTCTCCTTTTTTGGGGGCGATAGTAATAAGTGATCGCGCCTGGAGACAGATACCTAGAAATTTGCGTAGTCGCCTCAAGCGTGTAGCTCAGCAAGAGTTAGCGACTCTTACCAGAGAAAGCGCAGATATTGATAAATCGGCAATTGCTACTATGGAGCGCTATGGTCTTAAGCGAATAGTGCCTACCGAAAGAGAGCGAAACATATGGATAAGAGAATTAACCTCCAATCCAGCAATTCGCTCAGAGATAGATACTGTATTTGATTCCGAAACCTATAGCAGAATACAACGTTTACTTCGTGGATACCGTGCCCGATAACCAGTATCGTAACCGTTTCTCTTTGATAACCGGGCATATTGAACGTGCCGTCGGCTATGGGGCCTACCTGCTGTTGATGGTCTTGCCATTATTGCAGATTATCTTACGCCCCATAGGAGTTGGTATTCTAGGACTGGATGATTATCTCAGTCATGCGCTACTTATTATCGGCTTTGTTGGGGGTATGATTGCGGCCCGCGAAGGGCGTCATTTAGCTATCGGAAGCGCTCAGATGTTTTCTCCCAAATTGCAGGAGAAAGCTGCCCGCATCTGGAGATTCTTAGCCACCATCCTGCTCACTACCCTTACTTGGAGCGCGATAGCGTTGATTATTATTGGTTTTGATTTTAGCCAGAGAATTGGTATCCTGCCTATTCTTGTGGTGATTCCGATCATGATCATTGGATACGCCATTATGGGTTGGCGCTTTATACGTGACATTGGCCAGGGGCGGTGGTACTGGTTCTCTGGTGCCCTTCTTTTAGGTACCATTTTTGGCTTTAGCTCTATTGCTAATTTGCTCTTTTTTATTCTCCCTGAAGTACCACTTTTCATCGATACCCTCCTCTTTATACATGTTCGTCTCTTTGAAATACTTAGGTTTCCTCTAATCATAGGATTTATTATTTCTGCCTTTCTAGGAATGCCACTCTTTGTAGTTTTAGGAGGAGTAGCCTTGGTGTTTTTTGCCGCTAGTGGCGGGCAACTCTCTATAGTCGCCAATGAAGGTTACAATATGCTCACCAATCGAGCTATACCGGCTATTCCACTTTTTACCCTAGCTGGTTACCTACTCTCTGAAAGCAATGCCAGTCGGCGTATAGTACGTCTCTTTCGTCAATTATTGGGATGGATGCCGGGTGGTTTGGTAATAACCGCGGTGGTAGGTTCGGCATTTTTTACCTCATTCACCGGTGCATCAGGTGTTACTATATTAGCACTAGGAGGATTGCTTCTGCCCATGCTGTTGCAAGAGGGGAAGTACAAAGAGTCATTCAGTGTGGGTCTCCTTACCTCTTCTAGTAACATTGGCCTGCTTTTTCCACCCAGTTTGGCAATTATTCTCTATGGTACTATTGCACAGGTTAATATTTTCCACATGTTTGCTGCGGGACTGCTACCTGGTCTTTTAGTAATTATTGCCTTCAGTGTGGTGGGAGTGGTGATCTCTTTTCGTAAAAAGAGAGAATACCGCTTTAGTCTTAAAGAGACATGGGTAGCCCTTAAAGACTCAATTTTTGAATTACTATTACCGGTAGTGGTATTGGTAGCGCTCTTCTCTGGAACTGCTACCCTAGTTGAGTCGGCTGCTATTGCAGTACTCTATACATTTATCATTGAGGTATTCATTAAACGAGAGATCTCCTTTGCCCAAATAAAAGTTGTCTTAGGAAAATGTTTAGCAATTATTGGCGGAGTGCTTATGATATTGGCTTCGGCACGTGGGCTCTCCTTTTACATCATTGATGCGCAGATACCCGATCTTCTGAGTGAATGGGTGAGTAATTATATCTCCTCAGGTGTGGTATTTCTTTTGATACTTAATATTTGTCTACTTATTACCGGTTGTTTTATGGATATTTTTTCTGCCATACTCATTGTGGCGCCATTGGTCATTCCCCTAGGAGAACTCTTTGGAATACATCCAGTACACTTAGGTATTATATTCTTAGCCAATCTGGGGGTGGGCTTTATTACTCCACCAGTGGGTATTGACCTTTTCCTCTCTTCCTATCGCTTTGGAAAACCTCTTACCCATGTGTATCGTTATGTGGCTCCCTTCTTTCTCCTGCAGGTCATTATGGTATTGATAATAACCTATATACCCAGTTTCTCTACCTTTCTATTGCGTTTTATAGAAAATGGGGGAGGCTAGCTGTTATCATAGCTAACATAATAGCTACCATATCTGTAAAAGTCTTTCGGTAGCGCGCTCAACATTTTCGCGGAGGTTGAAGGCGCTAATACGAAGATAACCCTCGCCACAACTGCCAAAGCCGGCTCCGGGGGTGGTTACCACTGCGGCATGCTGTAGCAATCGATCAAAGAGCTTCCATGAATCTCCTCCCGCTTCTAACCATATATAGGGGGCATCTATGCCTCCCCAGTGACGAATAGAGCGGTTCCTTAATGCCTGACGGATGATGGCCGCATTCTGCATGTAATAACTTACCCTTTCTTGTATCTCTTGTTTGCCCTCGGGGCTGTAGAGGGCTGCCGCTGCTCGTTGTACGGGATAAGAGAGGCCATTAAACTTGGTAGCACAGCGCCGTAACCAGAGGGGATGTAGCGCTACTGGTTGCTGTTGGGCATTATAGCCATGACATTTTTTTGGCACTACAGTGAAGGCACAGCGGGTGCCAGTAAAGCTGGCATTTTTGGAGAAACTACGTATCTCTATAGCTACTTGGTCGGCATTGGGTATCTCATATATAGAGTGAGGTAATTCTGGATCACATATAAAACTCTCGTAGGCAGCGTCATATACTATGATAGCATTATTCTCCAATGCATACTCTACCCACTGTGCCAACATTCCCCGATTACACATGACACCGGTGGGGTTGTTGGGATAACAGAGATAGATCAGATTATACTGTTCGGATGGGGGCCGGGGTATAAAATCATTGTCAGCGGTGCCCGCAAGATAATGAAGAGTGCTGCCACGACCAGCAATAATATTGGTATCTTGGTAGACCGGATATACCGGATTAGGTATTGCAACGCTACTATGGGAAGAAAAGAGCTCTTGGATATTGGCAGCATCGCTTTTAGCCCCATCGGAAATAAATATCTCATCTTCATGAATGGCAATATCCCGTTGCTGATAATCATGCTCGGCAATGAGGGCACGCAAAAAGGAGTAGCCTTGCTCTGGCCCATAGCCGCGAAAACTATGGCGATGCGCTATCTCCTCTGCTGCCTGATGCAAGGCTCGCACTGCACTTGCTGGGAGGGGAAGTACCGTGTCACCTATCCCTAAATTGATTGGTTTTTGCTGATACTCTTTTTTATAGCGCGCCACTCGCGCGGCAATCTCACTAAAGAGGTAGTTGTTCTGTAATCCAGCCAAATGGCTATTTATCTGTATCATAACTCTACATTATACATTATGGTGGCCCTACTATCTGTTACCAGCAAAAAGGGATGGAGCGGTCCATTCACCTCTCTAGGGACAATGTTTATAGATGCTAGTGGCTCTTTAAGGCCAATCTCAAATTCTGCAGTTAAGGGAATAGCTCTATCGGTATAGAACTCAATGAAGAGTGGCAAGGGAGGCTGCTGTCCTATCTGGACAGTGTGGATGCGCCCATTCTCCATGCTTCGAAAGGGATAGATGCTCTCACTAATCCGTAGGGGGAGGCGGGAGTGAATACGTACGGTTACCCAGGAGATGACATGGCTACTCTCAATACGAAATGAATGTAGTGTAGAATTGGCGCCTCTCTGCAATTCATGGCTTACCTTAATGGGAAATTCTCCATTATGTGTTAGATACTCCTGTATCTGTGTACCATAAAGTTGAATACGCTGATCCCCATAGAGCAGATCAACATTTCTGAGGCGCGCCGGGCTATGAATAATAAGAGAATGTTGGGAGGAGGGGAATCCTAAACGCTCCTCTACCATAATTGGTTGAGGGTTATCGCTGTCAAAAGGACTGACCGTTAGAATATAACCAATACTACCTATTAATAATATACCCGGTATTACCAAGCGAAGATACCATACAGGTTGAGAGCGTCGTATTCGCCGTAACCGTAGAATCATAAAATAGATAGGAGTAATGGTCAGTGCCACCGGTATACTGATAAAAAAGGGAGTGTGGAGAGAAGAAATCCCAAACTGATACTCAGTTTGGAAGAACAGCACCAATAGGAATACTATAGGCAATCCTAGACTTGCTGCACAAGCTACTATTTTGCCTATTCGTAACGGTGTTAGCAGGAAAATAAGGGTGCAGAATGCTACCCACAAAATTATCACCGAATAGGCTAAGGTAATGGAGGAGATGATCAGGAGTCCCAAGATTGCCGAAAGTAAGGCGGCAATGCTGTAGTATCTCCCAATAGGGATAGGAGATTTGCTAATAATTGCCTTTTGTAATAACAAAAAGAGAATGTCAGCCAGTATTATCATTGAAAGCACAAATAAGAATGGATGGTATCCCCATATGTTATCTACCGCATGCAACAAGTCTATTGCCAGCAATAACCAGTTGGCTCCCACCAAAGAGAGGTAGAGAGTGATTAATATTAAGGGTATATCCCACCAATAATGTTTCACCAATCGGACATAGCGTGCGCGGGTAGTACGTGCCTGATAGCCTAAGCCTGCAGCTGTTATAGCAAAAAAAGTCAACAAGAATATAAGCAATATCGGCTCGCCTACCACAATAATATTGAAAAAGCTAGGAAGAATAATATAATTGCCCTCCCACGGTCTATCTTCCCGACTAGCAATGCCATCAACCAAAGCAAACATCAGATTAGAATACTCTTCTGGAGATATCAGCCGGTTTTGCCCACCAAGCAGAGGATTAGCCTCGCGGGATACCACTGAAAATGCTGGAATAGCCTGGCGCATAGCCACAATGGGTAATGAAATTTGTTTCCTCTCTCTCAGAGGTGTAAATCGCTGATTGCGAATAATGGCCGCATACAATGGCGGTTGATAGAGTTGTAATGCACTTTCGATCAGTGACTGACGAATATCCGAGAGCATCCACGCCGGTGTAAGTTGTTCCCTTCCGCCTATATCCAGCGAAAAGTATTGACGGCTTTCAGCAATATTAAGATGGATAAGAGCGATACCTTTTGTTCGGCGACTGTCTGAGAACAATACCACAGCGCCATTACCGCGGTATTGCTCATTCTCAGCCTCATCACCTAAAAAGACAAATAATAGTTCCACCGGGGGAGGATTGAGGTGCCAATGGCGAATAAGTTCCAGTCCAATAGCAACATTAATACTACTGTTGTTGAGTGTGATCGCTATAATGAGTCTCTCTGGGCTCTCGCCGGCTATAGGGATGTAGACATTTTTTGAAAAGGAGAGCCGGTCGCTCTTTTGTGAGAGATCTTCTATTTTATAGCGAATCTCCTCACGCTCCAAGAAGGTTCGGATATAATCTACCGTTATGCCTTCCCGCTCATCGCCCGCCTCTTGGGGATATAGTGCCAAAAGTTGCGACTGATGATAATTGATCTCTTGTATGCCAGCTGCCAAGGGGGCGGAACTTCCGGCCAATATTACTAGCATCATTCCCCATTGTTGCCATCTTGACATGCTTAATCTCATTTGAACTGTAGACATATCGCATTAATTCTTATGTAGAAGGACGGCATCCTAGATGATGAAGGTGATCTTTTACTTAGGAGGGAATAGGTAGCTGGTTACCGCGTTGACCCCTTCTATGCTGTTCTATTGCGTAGCAAAATAGCTCCTCAATAATATCCCGCATTGAATAGTCTTCTGCTTTCCACAGGTTTGGGAAGATACTATGCGAAGTAAAACCGGGGATAGTATTTATCTCATTAAGATAGATATGGGCCTTAGAATCGAGAAAGAGTTCTATACGTGCCAATCCGCCAGCTTCACATACCGTATAAGCCTGTTGCACAATGGTTCGGATTTTTTGATCAAGTGCTGTGGGAATTTCAGCCGGCACCACAAGTTGTGAACCCTCTGTATCTAAATATTTTGCTGTGTAGTCATAGAACTCGTGATTAGATACTATCTGTCCTCCGACTGAGATCCGCGGCGCCTCATTACCAATGACCGCATATTCCATCTCCGCTCCCTCTATACCTTTTTCGACCAGCAGGTGATGGTCATAGCGGCTAGCCTTTTCTAGGGCCTCCTTAAGATTATTTAGCGAGTGGAGTTTACTGATGCCGGCCGATGACCCGCTGCGCGAAGGTTTTACAAATAAAGGAAAGCCATGCTGTGCTACAAAGATTTCAGTTGTCTCTACCACTGAGCGGGGGATTGCATCAACAACCTGCTGATAGCCAAAGTCAATATAGGGAACCACCGGTAGCGCGGCCTGTTCCCACAGTTGTCGCGTTAGTACCTTATGCATCCCCACCGCACTGGCGCATACTCCGGAACCCACATAGGGCAGATGTGCGATCTCTAGTGCTCCCTGAAGAAGCCCATCTTCTCCCTGTCGACCATGCAGTAGCGAGAATACCATCTCTATCTCTAAATTAGTCTCTTTCCGCCATAGGCCAGCTCCGGGCATCAGTGATAATTGTTGTGATGGCATTGAGTGGATAGGTAACTCCTTATGTACCTCCTCCAGTAGCTGCGGCGGCTGTAGGTACCATCTACCATGTGAATCAACGGCTATTAGTAGCAGCTCATGAGTCTCTCTATCTATGGATGCTGCTACTGCAGCAGCCGATTGGCATGAGACCTCCCGCTCTTCAGAGATGCCTCCATACAAAAGTGCTACCCGCATAGCATTACTTTATCATATCGCAAAGGAGCATACCAGTTGAAAGGGCTTTCAACTTGAAAATGGCTACCGATGACCAATTTCTTGAAGCGCCTGCTGAACCTGTTCCATCTCGCTCCATGGATGGGGAGCATCAACATAGATAATACTTCGTTCATGTCCCTTGCCCAACAGAAGTAGAAGATCATTAGGTTGCGCCGTGGCAACTGCTTGTTGAATAGCTTGTGCGCGATCAGGAATAAAATGGCAGTTCTCCAACTGCCGGGGATCCTTCCATATCTTTCGTATTCCCTGCGCAATCTCTTCCAATATGTCTACTGAGGATTCGCCTCGCGGATCTTCATCGGTAAGGTAAATTATATCAGCGTAACGCGCCGCGCTTTGTCCTAGGGGAATCCGTTTACTACGATCGCGTTCTCCTGCCGATCCAAAAAGTACTATTAGGCGTCCACTATGGTATCCATTAAGCGAGGCAAAGAGCAGATTAAATGCGTCGGCAGTATGTGCATAATCAATGATAATAGTAAAGGGAATCTCTGGTGGTTGTGCAACAATTTGCCGACGCCCTTCGGGAAGAGAGAGCGTTGGAATATGCTGCTCCAATGCAGTAGACGGCACATTGAGTACTTTAACGGTGGCTAACAGAGAGGCCAGCAGGTTGGCAATGTTATAGCTTCCGCCCCAATGCACGCGGAGCGCTGCATGATAATGTTGAGATGGATAATCTAATTGAAACTGAGTGGTAGTAAGAGTATGTCTCTGCAGTGTGGCGTGAAGTGTGACATTGGAGTTAGTATCTCCTACGCGGTAGGTGAGTAACGGTACTGGTGAGCGGCGCTGCAGGAAGGCGGTAACTCGACTAGTGGCTCCACTGATTGCAAAGCGATTTTTCTTTATTGTAGCATAATCGGGATGGTAAATGTCCAACATTTGAAAGAGACGCGCCTTATCCTTCATATATTGCCGCCGGGTTCGGTGGAAATCTAGATGCTCCGAGCTTATGGTAGTACAAATAGCGCAATCAAAGGCTACATCGGCTAATCGGCAGGTTCGTAGCGAAAGGGCATGAGAGCTTGCCTCAATAACAACATGACTATAGCCCCGGTGGAGCATGGTTACCAATGCCTCCTGAAGCTGTGGCGCCTCCGGAGTGGTAAGATGATAGGGGTTGCTTTTAAGGCCCTCTCCACTATCAGAGGCAATAGTAGAGATAGCACCCACTGCTAGCCCCATCTTTCGCAGTAGTTGATAGAGAAGTAGCACCACAGTGCTCTTTCCATCAGTACCGGTAACCCCTATCACATAAAGATGGTGAGAGGGATGACCGTAACGGGCACTGGAGAGCGCTGAGAGTAGCCGCGGAGGGTGGGCGCACTGCAGGTAACATACTGTAGGATGATAATGCCTCAACGGTTGGCGATGAATAATGGCACAGGCACCCTGTTGAATTGCCTCCTCAATATAGTAATGTCCATCACCTTTTTCTCCCCGGTAGGCAGCAAAGAGCGTATTCTTCCCTCCCTTCCGAGAATCGGAGACCAGCCGATTCACCTCACAATCTGATGACCCGCGTTGTCGAAGAGAGAAAGATAGATGAGAGCACTCGGTTAATAGTGTGGTGAGCGTCGGGACCATACAGGGTGGTCTATACTATATATAACGTATGAGTATGTAATATATGAGCGATATCTCTGATGGTTATCCCTCTTCGCTATGCAGATAGCGAAAATAGTCCATATCAGTAGTGATAATGCTATTGAAGTTGGGTAAGGTCTCTCTATAAGATTCAATGGCTCTCCAGAAGCGAAAGAAGGTAGGACTCTGACTGTATGAACCAGAATAGAGCGAGGCAGCCTCAGCATCAGCCTCCCCAGTAATTATTTGCGCTTGGCGGTAGGCCTCAGAGAGCACTCGATTCCTTTCCCTTTCAATCTGCCCAATAATCTCCTGTTTTCGCCCCTCACCGTATGAGCGATAGGCCTGCGCAATCCGTATCCGCTCGCTTACCATACGGTCATAGACACTCTCAGTTAGATCATCGGAGTAGCGAATTTGGCGAATTACAATATCAATAAGCTCAATACCAAATTCTGGCATAACCGATGAGGCCGAAGCAAACATTTCCTCTGAGAGAGCCCGCCGACCCTTGGTTACTATGGCTTGATCTTCACCAGAGGTAATAAGGGTAGCCAACTCTTCTAAAGAGTTGCGGCTAAACTCTAATCCACCGCTATCGGTGGTAGCCTCTTCCAGATTAAACTCACTCTGTAAAGAAACTCGTTCAATTTCATTTATCTCATTGATAATATTAGAATTGCGTACCGCTTCATGAAGCAGATTGCTGGCCACCACGGTACGAACCGAACTCTCTATTACATCATCCAATCGAGAAAAGGCGGCCTCTAAGGTGGTTACCGAAGAATAAAAACGTGCTGGATCAACAATTTTCCAGCGGGCAGAAGTATCAATCCATATAAATTGATTTTCTTGGGTGGGTACCCGTCTTGGGTCGCCATCCCACGATAAAATTTTAGCCGGGTAATATTCTACCATGTCAATAAAGGGGGTCTTAAAATAGATACCGGCACGAGTAACAGTGTTCACAATCTGACCAAAACGTATTATTACCGCTTGCCGCCCCTCCTCAACAATAAAAACTGGACCCAACAAAAAGATAATTATCCCGATGATTGCCAGCACCGAAAAGCTTACGATTAGCCTTTTCATGGCTGCTCCTCTGTGGTTTCACTGGTTGATGGTGAGCTACTACTAGATTGGATGCGGTTGGCCGAATTAGTAATTTCCGAAAGCACCTGAGTTGCTTGATTAATGTTGAGGAGCGGCACCACATTCTCTAGATTCTTATCAACAAGCTGAATATTTTTTCTCTCTTTAAAGACCTCTTCGAACATTTCATAATAGAGTCGGCTGCGCGTTACTGAAGGGCTGGCTTGATACTCGCGTACTACGGAGTCAAAGCGCGCTACCTCTCCTTCGGCACGGTTGACTCGTTGGGCACGATAACCTTCAGCTACATTAATCAGAGCCTGCGCTTCTCCCCGTACACGAGGAATTTCGTTATTGTATTGCTGGCGCCCCTCATTTATTAGACGATTCATATCTTGAATAGCCTTATTTACATCCTCAAAGGCATCTTGTACTCGTCCCACTGGCGGAACAATATTTTGTAGTCGAACCTGCGTGATACGTACCCCTAGATTATAGATATCAAAGATTTCGTTCATATCTACTAATGCCTGCTCCTCAATATTGGGACGTTCGTTACCAATCACATCTAGAATAGCTCTATCGCCTACCAACTGGTTAACTACCGATTGGGAAATGTCACGGATGGTTTTTTCTTGATTGTCCACATTAAAGAGCCACGCCCGAGGATCTACAATCCGAAACTGAATAATCCATTCTACATCGATAATGTTGAGGTCGCCAGTGAGCATAATGGACTCTTCGGGATAGTCCACCTCTGAGAATACGGTGTTGACCCCCGCCTGCTCTACCCGAAACCCAAAGGCCATGTTTTGAATGACCTGCGTGGGCACCTGGTAACTGCGCTCTATCCCTAAAGGCAATTTGAAATGAAGCCCCGGCCCTACTGTACGATTGTAACGCCCTAAGAGAAGTACCACCCCCTCTTCGGTCTGGTCTACAATAAAGAACCCGGTGGTTGCTGCTCCTCCTATAAGCAATAGGATCACAATTGGTACAAGGAATTTTTTAATGCGAGGCGCTATAGGCATGCTCACACACTATCACAGCTTATTTATTATGTCAAGACTATTGGAAAATTTGTTGTAAAAGAAAGTTGAAAATGTCCCTTTGAAAGAAAGTTGAAAATGTCACTGCTCCTCCAGGTATACTGGAGGATTATGTACACAGCGACATTTACTATGAGTACCAAAGAAGTACGATATATGCAAGCCTGTACCAGGCTTGCCACAGGAACGACCTCAGTGAAAGATGAGGCAGAGCGCAGCGGGGTAACCCTTAGGCATATGAGGAGGCTCTTCTTTTATTTGAAAAAATCTATAAATAGTGTGACGGGAGGACACCGTTGTACTATTAAGGAAGAGCATTGGCCATGAAGGGGTAGTATAAGTTTTTTATGGCTGAGTGACATTTTTGTGTTTCTTTAGGGTGACATTTACGTCTTGGTTTGACAGCTACAGAAAGATGAATAGGGCCATTATATGCCCCAATTCTATGGTTTCCACTTAATGTGACTGTTAATATTATGTTGTTGGTACAGTTGCAGTATCTCAGCGCAGAAATCAATTATCTCTTGATTTTGCTCGCTCTTGGCCAACTGGTAGAGACGGATAAACATTTTCTTACCGGTTTCAGTTTCAGTTTGTTTAAGATTTTTCTTGATAAAATTATGCTGTGAACAGAGTGTTTGGCCATTGGCGATGATTGCCCTACCCCCAAAATCTTTAGGTTTGATGTGATCAACATAAAGTTCTACGCCATCTTTCTTGCTTCGTCCGCAAATAACACATCGATAGCTATCACGCTTTAAGATTATCGCCCTTTGAGCAGCAGAAAAATCTTCAAGATTTTTTTGTGCCACTCGGTCGGGATTGTAGCAATAAACACCCTTCTTTACCTTTATCAAATAGCCACTCTGATGAAGTTGGCGAATGCCGCGGTCCGGATCTCTAAACACTTCACCAGTTCGCTTTCTCCATTCGTTGGTTGCCCAATCTACAATTTCTGGATGGGGAATATCCCGATTGGGATATTTCTTAAAATACTCCATAAGTAAGGCGCGTTGGGTGAGTAATTTTTTGCGACTCCTCTTCCTCTTCATATTTCAAAATAGGGATACTTGATCAATATGTGCCGGTTCTCTCCCTAGTTTTATCAAGGGGAATGTTAGGGCACAACCTTCCATCATCTGTGGCGCATTGATAGCATTTATCGACCCATATCTAGCTTGGCAGTCCTTTCCAATAGATGGAGTGCCTCCTGCAGAAGCAGTTGCTCCTTGGAGCACCAGTCAATATAGCAAAATGGGAGGACTTCTATCAATAGGGATACTATACAATATTACATGCTTCCTGTTAATATGATATATTCCGAAATGGACATTAATTGTGGCACATGTAATAACAATTTCTCTTCGATACCCATAGACAAAACATGGTCTTTCTCAGAAAAAACATCTAAAGACACCTCCTATATTACCCATGGGTATTATACCTATCCAGCAAAATTTATTCCTCAGTTAGCTGCAAAGTTAATCAAAAACTTTAGCGACATAGGAGATATAGTGCTTGATCCATTTATGGGTAGCGGCACTACTATCGTTGAGGCAATAGTCAACCAAAGAATTGGGGTAGGCGTGGATATCAATGATATCGCGTTGTTGCTTGCCAAAGCGAAGACTACTCCTATTAATCGCGAGCTGTTACAACGCGAACACGGTAAATTAATACTAGATTTAAAACTCACATTAAATAGTAACTTTGAACATGCCCTAAAGATGGCCAACGCAACAATACATCTTCCAGAAAGAGTGGACTATTGGTTTAAGAAAGTCAACAAAGAAAAATTGCTTATTATTCTCAATTCAATTACTCATATCCGAAACCATGATATTCGTAACCTTTTTTTAGTTGTGTTTGCTCAAATTCTCAAAACCTGCTCCATCTGGTCGCAAAGGAGTGTTAAACCAACTCGTGACTATAATAAAAAAGAGTACGATCCGCTCATAAGGTTTGAACAGCAAAGTTGTTTAGTGTTAAGAAAACATAATGACTTCAATCGATTAATAATAGACAATAACATCACCAATATAGATGATTATCGAACAATACGACATGCCGATTGTCGTCAACTTCCTTCCAAAGACGATGAAGTATCACTTGTAGTAACTAGCCCGCCTTATGTAACCTCTTATGAATATGCAGATTTACATCAGTTACCGTCGTTATGGTTTGGCTACGTGCGTGAGGTACATTCCTTCCGAAAAAAGTTTATTGGCAGCTCCTCAAGGGATAGAGAAAAAAAAGATACCTACAGCGCGTTAGCAGATGAAATTGTGGAAAAGCTCAATAACACTAAAAAAGATAGTGAGGTGCGTAATTATTTTGTAGATATGGCAGAAAGTTTCTTAGAGATGCGAAGGGTATTAAAGCCGGGTGGCAAAGCAGCTATAGTAATCGGTAACACCAACCTAAGAGGAGTAAAAATATTGAATGCGGAGGTATTTAAGGAGCAGTTTGAAAATATTGGATTCAAAACGAGTAAGATAATACACCGAGAGATACCCTCAAAAATGTTGCCCTCTACACGAGATATAAAAACCGGAAAATTTACGAAAACCTCAAATAGTAATGGTACTCTTATATATCCCACAGAATATATATTGATTATGGAAAAATTGTGAATAAAGAGAAATTTACCTTTGACGATCTGCTAGCCATCTATAAAAAATATAAAAGACGATATGGTGATACAACCTATAAATACCTCTCTAGAATATTGGCAGAGGCAAAACCACAGCATAAGAGATATTTTAGCGGTTACGATCACGAACAATCATGGCGATCATTTAAGGGGAAAAATCTAGAAAAGCTAATAATTTATATTATTAGCAAACCAATATCAGACTTAGGATTGCAGATTATAGAGGGCAACAAACTAGAACATCTAGATGAAGCCAGTGCCTCTAAAGAGTTATCTCAGGTAAAAAGGAATTTACTCATTGATTATGGAGATTATGGTTGCCATCTTCCTGATGTTGATGTGGTAATTTACCACCCCAATTCTTACAAGATTATTGCTATCTTATCGATTAAGGTTACTTTAAGAGAAAGGATTGCGCAGAGTGGTTACTGGAAGTTAAAATTATTATCTCAAACATACACTAATCATATTAAGGTGTATTTTGTAACTCCCGATGAAGACCAAACATTAATATCCACATTAGGAGCAGGGCGCGTGAAAAAGGGTAGGGCTATTACTGAGACAGATGTGGATGGTGGATATGTATTAAATGAGATAGGTATTAAGGCCAGCGATAAAATAAAAAGTTTTAACACGCTGATTCATGATTTAAAAAAACTATTGGATACAGACAATAAATAACCGCACGCTAAAGTCCTATCCAATTCCTCCCAAATTCAAATGGCGCTCTTAATAGCGGGCTCTCCCTCTAGCATCTCTCCCAATACCTGTGCAATACTGGTTGGCAAATGTTGAGCCAGAAAGAGTCCCCGCTTTTGAGCGCAGCGACGGGCTGCCACACCATGCAATAGCACCCCGGCGCGGGCCGCCAGATAGGGAGCAAGCCCCTGTGCCATAAGCGCTCCAATTATTCCGGCCAGGGTATCTCCGCTACCGCCGGTTGCCAATGCTGGATGGGGATTGTCATAGATGGCCAGTTGACCGCTTGGATCGGCTATCATAGTGGTGAATGATTTGAGTACTACCACTGCATCCAGCGCCGCAGCCATTTCCAGTAGATGAGTTGCTGCCTGTGGAAGCAGCTGCTCCTTGGAGCGCCCAGCCAATACAGCAAATTCACCAGGATGGGGAGTAAGTACCCATCGCCCTCCTAGTGGAGGGGCATTGCCACGCTTTTGGAGTGCGCGGTAGAGATGCAGCGCATCGGCATCTAATACCCCCGGAGCACCACTCTCAATATAACTGCCTAGCTGGGAGGTGCGCGTTGCGCTGCGCCCCCATCCCGGCCCTATTATCATGGTGAATGTAGAACTGGCGCGCCATTGGGCGCTATCCTGCACGATGTAGGAGGGGCGCGCCTGATGGACTAAGGGATGCTGTGCCGGCTCCATCACCAGATGAAGCAGACCCGCGCCAGCAGCAGCTGCCCCATCGGCTGCCAACAGCGCCGCGCCTAGGGTGGTAGGGGCACCGGCCGCCACCGCTACCACTCCCCGCTGCTGTTTGTGGCTCCAGGGACTAATCAGGGGCAGCAGCGCAGAGAGCGCTGCATCCTCTAGTGCGGTGGCAGCAGTGTACTGGGCCAGCAGTGGCGCGGGAAAACCAATGGGCACCACCGTTATTTTTCCGCAATAGGGGCGGGCCGGCGGCATAAAGAGCGCCAATTTGGGTAGCTCTACTGTAAGTGTGCAATCGGCAGTAACTGCCAGATCCTGCGGCCTAAAGCCATAATAGAGCCCGCTGGGAATATCAATTGCGCAGCGCTGAGCGGGACTGTGGTTTATTTTCTCTATTAGTGAATGGTATTCACTGCGCAAGGGAGAACGTAGCCCGGTGCCATTGATACCATCCACTATCCAGTCGCCCTGCTTCAGTAACTTGGCGGCCATTGCCGGTTGTCTCTCCCAGCTATAGATAGGAATAGCTAACGCCTGACAGATAGCAAATTGGGTAGCTGCCGGCTCATCAGATGGGAGGCGGAGGGCAATAACCTCTACTGGCCAGCCGCTTTGAAATGCCAGGCGTGCCATCACTAGGGCATCGCCCCCATTATTGCCAGCGCCCGCTACCATCAGCAACCGGGGAGGCGTGCTGGACGGCGATGATGGCCTAGCCAGCTTTTGGAATTGTTTCCACAATGCATGACCGGCCTGCTCCATAAGCACAAGCGCCGGTATATGGTATTCCTCCTGAGTTCGTCTATCAATCTCTGCCATTTGGGCCGCACGCACTATGCTCATGAACGATTTATACTCCGCAGAAACTCATCCATTCGCCACCAGACTACATCTACCCTATCATAGTATCCCTGGAGCGCTACTATTACGCCATCGGGCGAAAGGGTATAATCACTAAAGAGCTGATTGGTGGGCAGCTCGGCTATCTCATGCCTTAATACTACATCTGAGTTAGTGCCAATTACTAAAATATGGGGATTCTGATTAGGAGGGTAACCCCATAAGACCATATATTGCCCCTCAGTTACCCCTAAGAAATTGTAGGAAATGTGCCAGTTTTCATTGCTGGTAGAGGCAGCGTTGCTAGGTGAAGTAGAGGGAATATCAATATAGCCCGCATAGTTGGCGCGCGGCAGATCGATCCAATAGATGCGCGAGGCTACCTGCTCAATACCATACTGTACTGTCGTGTCAGAACCGCTAAACTCGTTAAAGAAATCTATCTTGAGATAGAGGCGCTGATCTTTTGGATCGGGCACTACCTGTACCAATTCTACTATGTCGCTGGGTCGAATCAGCGCTGGAAAATGGGCATCATCGATATCCAAACGGTAGCGGAGTGCCCCCTCCGGGGTATACCAATAGATTTGCCATTGCATATTCTGCTTACAGACTACTATTAGCTCATTATCACCTACGACAAAGATGTCGTGTATAGCTGGAAAAGGTGTACCGCCCAATCCCTCTTGCCCTATATAGTGCAGTTCAATATTGGGAGCAATGCGCACCACCACCCTATCCTGTACTAACTGACGCTCTCTATCTACTACTAACTGGTCTGCGGGAAGCTGATTAACTGCATAGATATAGTTATTTTCGCCTACCGCAATATCCTCTAGATGATGAAACTCATACTCTATGCCTCTCCGATTGAATCGGAGCTGCTGATCCTCCTGAGAGGAGAGATAGGTGGGAAGGGGATTAAGGGCCGGTTGGTAGATGGCGCGCAGGAGATCCCCGTAGGAGGTAAAGGTTAATATCTTATTTTGACTACTATTGGAGATACTAATTAGACCATCACGCATATCAATGTAGAGATTATGGCGTATTGGCGAATTGGGCATTTGAAAAAGGGCAATTTTATTTTCGCTCAGTCCAATCTCCAGACTAAAAAGCCCCTGATAGTGTACTTTGGTCAGCTGCGGCCTACATCCTACCCACAGCCCGAGTATGATCATGGCACCTAGAGATAATGCGCTTATAGCGTACCGCGATGGCTGTCGACTATTGGAGTGAAAAATGTATTTATATCCTGGGTGCATTAGCCTTTGTTTTGCCTCTCTATTATATTCCTGATATCAACTCCTGGTATCAAAAAGACTAAGAGGCTCTAAGTCTTCTTTTGGAGATAAAGAGCAATGCCGCAATGGCGCTGAGCCAACACAGCCCTCCTCCAATCAGCGCGACCCACCGAAAGCCCTGCACGAATGATTGCTGAAAGAGATCCTGCACACTATTCTGAAGCTGGATCGGTATCGATTCGGGAACCTGTGCGTTGCCCAGTTCAGTTGCCTGAGCTATTATCTCTGCCTTAAGATTTGGCTCTAATGATAAAGCTGCTACCTGATTACGAATAGCACCGCCATAGAGAGAGAGCATCAGGGAGCCAATTACCGCAATGGCTAGCACTCCCGCAGCCCGAGAAATTGCATTGTTGATACCTGAGGCGGTGCCAACTAATTGTTGATCACTGCTATTCATAACCGCAGTGCTTAGCGGAGAGACCACCATACTCAGGCCTAGGCCAATAAGGATCATGGGAACAAAGTAACTTCTCAAATAGTCCTCGCTACCTTGGGTAACTCCCACTAGCCCTAGCCCAATCATACCTGAGCCAACCAACAGGGCGCCAAGAAAGAGCAGGGGACGGGTACCAATGCGATCAGCCATTCGTCCCATCCATGGTGAAAGCAGCACCAACAGTAGGGTAGAGGGCAAGACCGCAATACCCACAAAAACCGGATTATAATTTTGAATCTGAATAAGGTTAAGAATAAACAGGAACAGAACGCTCTGCAGGGCACCATAGAGAAAAATGGTAAAGAGATTGGCGCCAAAGAACTGCCGTGAACGAAAGAGGCGTAAGGGAAGGATAGGATGGGCAATTTTGGCCTCCAAGAGAATAAAAAATATAAAAAATGCCAGACCGATCAAAATGGACAGCAGGGTGCGGCTATTCAGCGCGGTACGACCAGCCTCAATAGCCCCATAACTAATAAGAAAGAGAGAAAGGGTTATGAACGCTACCCCTATCCAGTCCAGTTTTTGTCGATGAGGGTTACGACTTTCGGGAACCCATAATAGAGAGATAAGCGATGCCAGCGCTAAGGGGATATGGATAAGAAACACTCCGCGCCAGAGGCCGGCATTGACCAAAGAACCTCCAATAATTGGAGCTACTAGGATAGCAGCCGAGGTGGCGGCAGACCAGATACCGATAGCGCCTCCACGACGTTTCTCTTCAAAATTGGCGGCAATAAGCGCCAAAGATCCGGGAACCATTAATGATCCGCCAATGCCCTGCAACACACGCAGCCCAATCAGTAGCTGTACGCTATTAGTAAAAGCACAGAGGAGGGCCGCCGTCGCATAGGTAATAGTTCCTAAGGCAAATACTCGCTTACGACCAAAGCGATCTCCCAGGGCACCACCCACCAAAATAAGGCAAGCTAACATAAGGGTTTCGCTATTGGCGATCCATAGCAACTGGGGACCGTCGGCGCCCAAGTTACTCTGTATAGCGGGAGAGGCCACATTGACCATAGAGGGAGCGAGGAAACCCATAGAGGAGGCACAGATAGTCGAAACCAGGGTGGCTATCGATAGACGACGGGAAGAGTTCATTATGTAGAATTATAGCTTAAGAGAAAAAAGTTTTCATAGAAGATGCTACTACATACTAAGTGCTGCAACATTATGCTATGACTGTTTCTTGGCTACCTCCTCTTGTAACTGCGCTACTACCGACTCTAGCGGGAGAGTATTGCTAGCATCATCTCCATAACGACGAAGCGCCAGGCTCTGCTGTTGTTGCTCTCGCTCGCCTACCACTGCCAAATAGGGGATTTTAAGGGTACGTGCCAACCGTATCTTGGCATTCAGGCGCTCGCGGCTGAGATCTGCGGTGGCACGTAGCTGCTGACTACGCAGCTGGGAGAGGCAATACTCGGCATACTCCTGAAATGGAGGGGCCACCGGAATAACTCGCAGCTGCTCTGGCGCCAACCACAGTGGAAAAGCACCACCATAATGCTCAATTAACATGCCAAAGAAGCGCTCTAACGATCCTAGCAGCGCCCGATGAATCATAATAGGAGGGCGACTCTGACCATCGCTATCAACATAGCGCATCTCAAAGCGGGCAGGAAGATTAAAATCAAACTGTATGGTACTCATCTGCCAGGCGCGACCCAGAGTATCCCGCACTTTGATATCAATCTTAGGACCATAAAAGGCGCCCTCGCCCTCCTCTAAGGTATAGGGAATCTGGCGCTGGGTTAATGCCTGTTCTAATGCCTTCTCTGCCGGTCGCCAATCGGCCTCCTCCCCCACACTTTTGGCTGGCTTGGTAGCCAGAAAGGCATGGATATCGGAAAAGCCAAAATCTTTCCAGACCCTAAGACTAAACTCTAATACCTCCCCTATCTCATGATCCACCTGTTGCGGAGTGCAAAAAATATGGGCATCGTCTTGGGTAAAGCCTCGCACCCGCAGCAGACCATGCAACACTCCCGAGCGCTCGTAACGGTAGACGGTCCCCAACTCGGCCCAGCGTAAGGGAAGATCGCGATAGGATCGGGTAGCGCTCTTGTAGATTAAGATATGGAAGGGGCAGTTCATTGGTTTGACATAATAATCTTGAGTATCAATCTGCATGGAGGCAAACATATTTTCTTGGTAGAAATCTAGATGACCAGAGCGCTCCCAGAGCCAACTTTTTCCTAGGTGAGGGCTGTAAAGTAGCTCATAGCCCGCCTCCAGATGGCGCTCCTGCCAGTAATTTTCGATGATCAGACGCACCCGAGCGCCTCGAGGATGCCAATAGATAAGGCCGGGTCCCGCCTCTTCATGGGTAGAAAAGAGATCCAATTCCCGACCAAGTTTGCGATGATCACGCGCCTCAATTTCCTTAAGCAGCTCAAGATAGGTCTGCAACTCCTGGGCGCTACGCCAGGCCGTTCCATAGACTCGCTGGAGCATAGTGCGCTGTTCGTCGCCCCGCCAATAGGCACCGGCAATAGAGAGTAACTTAAAGCCGGTGGCGCAGAGCAGTCCGGTGCGTGCTACATGCGGTCCCTTACAGAGATCGGTAAAGGTATGCTGGGTATAACTACTTAATGACTCGTCAGGAGATAATTCATTAATGATCTCACACTTATATGGCTGGTCAGCAAAAAACTTAAGTGCCTCTTGATGGCCAATGTCCCGCTTTTCAAAGGGCCAGTTGCCTCCCATAATAGCCCGCATCTTCTCCTCTAGGGTGGTCAGATCTTTTTTGGTAAGGGCCCTAGGAAGCTCAAAATCGTAATAGAATCCATGCTCTATAGGAGGACCAATGGCCATCTTGGCCTCCGGCATAAGCTCCACCATGGCTTCGGCCAACAGGTGTGCCATAGAATGCCGTATTTTGTAGAGCTCTTGGTCATTGAAGGAGGTATGCTTCAGCAGTTCTAATCCGCGGCGTGCCATTGTTCTATTATGTCAGAATAGCCGGCACTTTTCAAGATGGAGCACACTGGTTGCCATAAGCCCCATTTTTAAGAATATAAGCTAGAGAAGCTGGGCTATTGGGGTATTAATTGTGGTTTCACTATTATCTTATCCAATTAGATGATGAGGAGCCATTACGAACATAGAGTGAATCTATCAGATAGGAGGTAAGACGGTGGGCAATAACCTGCACCGCCCTAGTAATATATTGCTCATCATCAATCTGCACCTTAATACGACGTATTTTTTGATAATCAATGGGTCGTGCGGTTTTAGCCATCTTCTACTCCAAATGCTCCCTTAATATGTCGGATAATTCTAGCATGATGGCTACAATAGATTACATCATAGGAGAGTTTTTGATATGCATCAAAGGCTCGCTGCTGTAGCCAATATAGGGAGCTATCTATTATGCGCATTTTCTTCTTTCTGTTAATTGCATACTCAAGACTCTCATAACAGTAACTCTCCCAGGCTTTGACCTCGCAAAACGATACAACATCATCCTTTACTGCTATTATATCGACCTCTCCGGAGGGAGATTTGAAATTTAATTCTAAAATATGATATCCCTTCTGAATCAAAAAAAGAGAGGCTCTTCTTTCTCCCCATCTTCCCTTCCTAAAGGTTGAATATCTCGGTGTCATACTCGGCCGGTTCATCTATAGACAAAATATAGACAAAAAGAGGCAATTATTTATCTAAATTGTAAGCTATGAACTTAAAGAGGGGCGCCGTTGCGCTATTGCATGAATTTTTTTTGTTGGTTAATAAAATGAGAGAGAGAGAGAGAGAGAGAGAGAGAGAGAGAGACTGCTTCCTATTTCTCTTGTAGCACTGGGGATGGGGTTCTTCGACCGAGGCGCTCTTCATTAAGCAGTATAATACTTGGAATATCGTAGATAATGCCTGAAATCCGATTACGCATTATCGCATCCGAGGAGAGGGTCTTTAGGTGCGCCATAACTAGATTTTTCTCCTCATCACCTCGGGAATATAATACCTGTGCTACATAAACAATGTGCATATCCTTATAGGTAAATTGTAGTCTAATATGCTGCCCGTTGCTCAGATGTCCTCCAACAATAACTGCCGCGCCTCCCTCTGAAATATCTACCACCTGACAGCGGTAACCATCTTTATCCTTGTGGGTTTCGACCATACTATCATCCTGCGATGAGATAAGAAATATCTGGCCGGAAATATTTAATGTACGGCGAGTATCTTTTCGTAACTGCTGACGAATAAGCTTGCGAGAGTGGGTAATGTGTAATATATCCACATCATCCCTTTGAAAACTCCCTAGAATACGCACAAAGAATGTATATTGCCCATCATCTTTGTAACGAAAACTAATCCTAACCCTCTCTCCCGTGAGCTTTAGGCTTTCAGCATCTGTACTTTTGAGTGCTGAGGGATGGGCAATGGCAAGATAGCGTGATTGCTGGGCCACCACATGTGATTGTAATGATTGCGGTCTTCTTGTTTCTTTGGTGGTGGGATAAAACTGAAGGGCTTGTCGTACTGATATCTCTCGGGTAGATCTAAGACCTCGTCGGCGAGCGCGTTTTTTATACTCAGTTTTATTAACAAAAATGTATAACTTTCTGAGAAACAATGCACTTTGACGATCTTCAATAGTGTTGGATTGCTGATAACCGCTGACCACATTTGCAATACAGTTAAGAATACTTTTTGTGGACCAAAAGACTGAGAGTGGATCGCGAATTCTGGTTTTCTTAACTAACTGATGAAGGGTAGATATTTCTTGAAAATGAAAGCCCGATTCCTTCCCGCGCAGATAAAATTGCACCCAGGGGAAGGAAAAACCACCACCCTTCTTCATTATATTAGTAAAAAGTATCACTATTATTGAAAGGAAGGCCCCCACCAAAGTGATGAATAATACCATAGACATAATATAGTGTGTAAGACGAAATCTGTATAGCGTCACTGGCTGTGGGGCAAATAGCTCAAAATGACAGTCGTCGAGAAAAACAATACAATATAAGCTAATGCTAGCCCCTCTCTTGCTGTTTCTCTACCTTGGATTACCAGCTCTCATATATGCTCTAAGAATGCTCCTGCCTATAGAGTATGTGCTGCCTATTGCTATAGGGGCTATTATGCTACGCATGTATATAGTAATAATGGTTATGGTGCGGCAACTGGCCCAGGGATATGGTAGCTCACAGCTGTGGCATATAGGGAGTAGAGAGATCGCGTGGGCTGCTATCTATGCTACGATATTAATAGGGATAGCGCTGAGTAGCGCCACCATAGCCAATAGCTGGTTTAGTGGCTGGTTTAAGGGAGACTCACCCATTCAGTTATTTGCATTTTCCCTCCAATATCGTATTGCCGGGCTTCTAGCCTTGGTGCTGGTGGCCTACGATGAGGAGCTCTTTTACCGCGGATGGGGTTTTCAGTATATGCAGAAATATTCGATCACTGGGTGGTCGGCCATAGCTCTCTCTGCTGTCTGTTTTGCTATCTCGCATATACCCTATGGCGCAACGGCCACTATGAATGCGCTAATAGGCGGGCTGCTTCTCTCTTATGGCTATTATCAATATCAACGGATACATGCCATTGCCCTGGCGCATGGCTTGGCTAATGTAGGCGCAGCGCTGTTGCGCTGGTTTGGAAGCTATGGCGCCGTCTAACAGCTCATCACTTTCCCAAAATGCCTTAGCGACGGCGCTTTCGCCCTATCTACGACAACATAGCCACAATCCGGTCTGGTGGCAAGAATGGAACAGGGAGCTACTGCAGCATGCGCAGCGGGAGGGCCGGCCGCTTTTTGTATCGGTAGGATATGCCACTTGTCATTGGTGCCATGTGATGGCGCATGAGACCTTCTCGCATCCAGAATGTGCCCAACTGCTTAACGAGCACTTCATCTCCATAAAGGTGGATCGAGAGGAGCGACCCGACATTGATCAGTACCTTATGGATATTCTTATGGCATTTAACAGAGGAGGTGGATGGCCACTAAATGTCTTTTTTGATCCCCAGCTACATCCCATCTATGCCCTTACCTATGCGGCGCCCATCCCTAAATTTGGCATGCCCAGCTTTCAAGAGCTGCTACAAAAGGTGCTGACCCACTGGAAAGATAGTCGCTACCAACCCCTGACCCTGCGTATATCTTCCAATCCGCTGCGTATACTCCCGGCCCAGACATCGGATGAGACAATTAAGAATGCCAATAGCTCGCTAGCCGATTATTTTGATCTGGAAAAGGGTGGGCTAGCCGGAGCGCAAAAGTTTCCGCCCCATGCGACCCTCCTCTACCTGCTCTATTGCGAATCGCTAGAGCCGCTTCACTTTCAGAAGGAAATAGTCACCACTACCCTGAAGGCCATGCGACAGCGGGGGCTCTATGACCATGTCGGTGGGGGTATCTTCCGCTATTGTACCGATCCAGAATGGCATATCCCGCACTATGAGAAGATGCTCTACGATCAGGCAATGGCATTGTGGTGTTATAGCGCCGCCTACCATCTTTATCGAGAGCCACTCTACCGCGCCACTGTGCATGATTTGGTGAAAGTTATTGAGCGTGATTTTAATGAGAGGGGACTCTTTATTGCCGGGCATGATGCCGACACCAATGGGCAAGAGGGGGGTAGCTATCTATGGCAGAGCGAGATACTTCAGAGGGAACTTTCTGCCTCGGAATGGCAGCTACTCTCTCGCTCTTTTGATCTAAGAGGCGGTAGGCAGGCCGATGGAACATTGCACCTAATAGGGAAAAGCGAGGATCTAACCAATCGGCCACTTATACAGCTTTTGCAAAAACTGCATAGCCTCCGTAGTGCCACTCCGCAACCGCCCCGCGATAGCACTATATTAACCACTTGGAATGCGCTACTGGGTGTTGCATTTCTTATGGCTGGTCGTTATGGCGGAGAGGCAGGGGGTTTTGCCCTAGCCGCACAGCTTTGGCAGCAGCTAATAGCGCGGCATTATAGCAACCAGGGTGTAGTGCATAGCTCGGTGGGGGGGCAGAGGCAATCAGGGGAGTTTCTGGAGGACTATGCGGCGCTTCTGCTATTGGGGAGCATGCTCAGTGAAGAGCCAGAGGTGGATGTAGATACCAAGATACTCCAACAGCTCTATGCATCGCTACAGCGCTATCGGATTGAAGACAAGGATCAGGCAAAGTGGTTGGCATCCCGTAACCACGATTTTATTGCCATTAATGCCCCCGGATTGGATAGCCCTACCCCATCTCCGATTGCCTTAGCTGAACTAGCGACGCTACATTATCAGTGGGGGAACCATGAGCAGTATCTCTCACCGGCGTTGCCCTTTGCCAACCCGCAACTTCACCCCTTTTACAACATTGCGGCGTTGGTATCGCAGGGATATTTCTACGTGATTAAAGCGCCCCATCATCTACCGTGGAGCACCCTGCCGTTGCACCTATGGCAATATCGCGCAGCACGTCCCTCCTATTGTTATCAGGGGCGCTGTTATCCTAATCGGCTCCCCTCTTTCTGAACTAGTATAGGCTCGGCGCTTTGATAGCCTAAGGAGATGGGGGATGATTGCTCTTCCTGCTTAATGGCAATGGTAGAGAGGTGCGGGTTATTTTCTACCACTGTACAGCGTCTACCGGGCGTAAGTTGATAGCGCTTGAGACTCTGCAAAAAGCTACTATCTTTGCTATTTATGCGGGCAATACGGATAATATCCCCTGTCTGACAGCTGTGCAGCGGTATTAGGGTACGTTGCGGCAGGCTACCACCAGTAGTGGGAATAGGAGCGCCGTGTGGATCAAAGGAGGGGTAACCCAAAAAGGCATCTAATCGATCAATAAAGGTGCTAGATACGGCATGCTCTAGCCGTTCGGCGTCGTTATGCACCTCCGACCAGTCATAGCCCAGTATGGTTTGCAGAAAGGTCTCAACTAGGCGATGTCGACGTAGCACTAGCAGCGCTAATCGCTCTCCGCTGGCTGTAAGAGAGACCCCTATTCGTGGCCTATATTGTACCAGCTTCTCTTTATCTAAAACCTTAACCATAGCGGTAGCGGTGCTGTGCGCCACCTCCATAGCCTGCACTAGGTTACCCATGGGCAATATCTCTATACTCTGCGCCGCAGATTGCAGATAGATGGTCTTTATATACTGCTCCACTGTACTAGAGGGGGCGGGCTGTGACTGGGTAGTCTTCTGCGCCGCTCCCGCGACGCCCCTAGGCCTCATGCTTAATAGCATAGCACACTTTTACAAGGTAATACAGCACTATAAAAACTGAGAGATTATAATTTTATTTTGTAGATAATTCTCTATGGCGGGAATTAAAGATGTTAGCTCTCTCAAAATAGGCTAGGGAGGTCAACTTTCCTTTCATCTTTCTCATAAATTCCCGCATAAATTCCCTATTTCCCTTGCCATTATACATCTCATATACCATACTCATACATTATGATGGCAGGTAAGAACTACATGCTATATGAGGGTGGATACTATGCCGCTCTCTAGCTATAGTAGCTTAGGTAGCTATTAAATTTTTCAAAAAAGAGTTTTTAGAAATGAAATATTATAATTCAAGTTCTTTTTTAAGCTCTTTCTTTTCAGGAGAGAGTTCATACCCTGGTAACTTGTGCAATTTATATAATAAAAAAGCCAGAAAATGCTTTAATTCTCTGGTAAAACCATATTTATTGCCGTTATAAAGAGTAGAAGGCCATGAAAGCAGAGAAACAGAGCCATAAATTAACAAAAAAATCTCATATAAATATCTATCATCTGCTTCTGGCGGCGATCCCGCTAGCGCTCCTTACTTGCGTAGATACATTACTGATTTGCCGCAACCCGAACACTGGTAGCGCCGTTCAATGCTATCGTTATGTCTGCAACAACGGAACACCCAACCCAAGACTCGAATCATTAGTTCCTAACACCAATCAATGCCTCAGTTGTAACGAGGACTATATCCTGGTAAATGAGACTTGCCTCACTAGCTATGTCTGCCTTAACGGTACCCCCTCATCTCTCATAGATGCCACTGAGGACGGGCTAAGCCGCTGTCTGAGTTGTAGTCCTATTGCTGCCCTTGATGGTACCGCAGATAGCATCGGCACCACCTGTCAATTCTCAGTAGAGGTAGGAGCGGCAGTCCGCATAGGCAACGAAAGCCATTTTGACGTAGGCGAGAACATCCCAACCGGTCTGGCTGCCATTGGCAGCACCCTCTACATGGTGGGAGCGGCCAATAGGGTCTTGTATACCCTAGACACTGCTACCGGTATAGCAAATCAGGTGGGTAGTGCAATTCCCGGCTTTGGCGTGAACGAGATTAACCCACGCGATCTAGCCGCCAATGGTGACACCCTCTATATGGTGGGATTTGATAATGATGTCCTGTATACCCTAGACACTGCTACCGGTATGGCAAATCAGGTGGGTAGTGCAACTCCCGGCTTTGGCGTGAGCGAAGGCACCCCAACCGGCCTAGCCGCCATTGGCGACACTCTTTATATGGTGGGAACGGAAAATGATGTCCTGTATACCCTAGACACTACTACTGGTGAAGCAACCCGGGTGGGCCTGGCCAGCCAATTTGACGTGACCGAAGACATCCCAACTGGTCTGACTGCCATTGGCAGCACCCTCTATATGGTGGGTGTGAGCAATGATGCCCTGTATACCCTAGACACTACTACTGGTGAAGCAACCCGGGTGGGCCTGGCCAGCCAATTTGACGTGACCGAAACAACACCAACCGGCCTAGCCGCCATTGGTAGCGCCCTCTATATGGTGGGAGCGGCCAATGATGCCCTCTATGCCCTCCGCTATCAATAGTAGATAACCGCAGTAGATAACCGCAAAAGGGCCAGAGATAGGTCAATCGCGGATGGGAAGGGTTTCAGCCCCTCCCTATTTTTTTGTGCTAGATGTTGACGGAGTAACTACCGTACCGTTGCGAACAGCTAGAATAAACTGGTGCGAACCGCTAGAAGAATCGGTATGTCTGCAAGAGCTAGGTAGGATGGCATAACAATTATTATAAGTAGTGGGGGCTCTCCATGCCTTTCTGCATGCCTATTCTGTATACAGTAATATGCTAGATTAAGTCTTTGGTCTATCGCTAATTGTTCAAATGAGCGATTGTGTATAGTATGTATATGCGCCATTTTCTTCCTCCTTGGTGCTAATAAATATAATTTAACAATTATACTACGGAGGGAGAGGTGGTGCATTTGGGGTTTAATTCAGGACTTTTTTACTCAAAATGCTGTCAAACAAAGACGAAAATGTCACCCTAAAGAAAAACAAAAATGTCACGCAGCCATTGCTACCTCCTTCATGGTTAATGTCCTTCCTTTATAAAATAACTGTATCCTTCCGTCAAGATATGCATAGATTTCCACCCGCATCCCGGGACGAAGTCCAGCTCCACCTTTAAGAATTTGAAAAGAGCGTGTCTGATAGCGTATGGTATAATCATTGGTACATACCCGGAAGCTACGCTTCCCAAAGAGATGATCAAGGTCATACTGAGCATCAAGGGGAACATGGGCATTGTGTATCCCCCAAGCCTTCAGGGCAAATCGCTCGTTAAAGGCGGCAAGAAAGGCCGGAAGGAAACAGTTTGCCTCAGTGAGAGTAGAGATCCCGGCGCGCTTCAGCGCCGCACAGAGTCGCCCCTGGAGGGTCTTATTCACCCGCTCTACCCGTCCTTTGGCCTGAGGAGAGCCGGCATTGATGATCTGTACCCCTAGTCGTTCACATACCTGCTGGAAATGCTTATTTCCCTCCGGAGTGGGAACATAGGCGTTTCTCTGATCACAGTAGAGAGCGGAGGGGATGCCATACTCCCGAATCCAGTCTTTTATGAGCACTAAGAGCTCACTAAGCTCCTCTTCATAGGCAAAACGAGCCTTAATAAGCCCCGTAGCATCGTCAATCATGACTAATAGACAGGTTTTGGTAGTCCCAAACCATTGGTGAAAGCTTCCATCAAATTGGATCATCATGCCAAAGTAAGGCTTTCGTTCCCGGAAGGTGTGACGCGGGGTGCGAGGGGTATGAAGAGCGAGTCACCGCAATTCCCGCCTCAGCCATGGCCTTTCTCAGCGTAGGAGGTGAAATATGGATGTCATGCTCTTCAGCTAGTATCTCCTTTGCATAGGCAGGACTGTAGCCCTCCAATTCCTCTTTAATGAAGGAGATCGCGTTCTCCATCACTTCTGGTGCGATCTTTCGAGGGCCCGGACGACCTCGAGCGCGATGCACTAGCGCCGCCTCGCCCCCTTCTTTCCAGCGCATAAAAAGCCTTCTCATATGCCTAAGGGTTACCCCGCTGCGCTCTGCCTCATCTTTCGCTGAGGTCGTTCGTGTGGCAAGCCTGATACAGGCTTGCAAATATCGTACTTCTTTGGTACTCATAGTACATGTCATTGCTGTCATAATCCTCCAGTATATCTGGAGGAGCAGTGACATTTTCATCTTTCTTTCAAAGGGACATTTTCAACTTTCTTTTACAATTTCTTAAAAAAAGCTTGACAAAAAATTTTAATTGGTATATAGTAATTAAGCTCTTTTAAGCAATTAGAGAAGGGAAGAAAGCCAATTTGTGCAGAGCGTCCCGTGTACCAATAGGTAACACGAGGCATTAAGGAGAAGCTTATTAGATAATGATCTATCTCTTATGAGATAGTGATAATATCATGGAGAGTTTGATCCTGGCTCAGAACAAACGCTAGCGGCGCGTCTTAAGCATGCAAGTCGAACGGTAATCTGCCTTCGGGCAGACTAGAGTGGCGGACTGGTGAGTAACACGTAGGTGATCTACCTTATGGTTGGGGATAGCTCATGGAAACATGAATTAATACCGGATATCTTCCTATTGCTATGGCAGTGGGAATAAAGGCGTTTCTGCGCCACCATTAGATGAGCCTGCGGCGTATTAGCTTGTTGGTGGGGTAAAGGCCTACCAAGGCAACGATACGTAGCCGACCTGAGAGGGTGTACGGCCACACTGGGACTGAGATACGGCCCAGACTCCTACGGGAGGCAGCAGCTAAGAATCTTCCGCAATGGGCGAAAGCCTGACGGAGCGACGCCGCGTGGACGATGAATGCCTAACGGTTGTAAAGTCCTTTTTGCGCAGAGGAATAAGGTTCAGAGGGAATGCTGTTCCGATGACGGTATGCGCAGAATAAGTCCCGGCTAATTACGTGCCAGCAGCCGCGGTAATACGTAAGGGGCAAGCGTTGTTCGGAATTATTGGGCGTAAAGAGTGTGTAGGTGGTCTTGCAAGCTTGGTGTGAAAGGTTGCAGCTCAACTGTAAGAGTGCGCTGGGAACTACAAGACTAGAGTTACGAAGGGGAAGATGGAATTCCGGGTGTAGGGGTGGTATCTGTAGATATCCGGAAGAACACCGATGGCGAAAGCAATCTTCTATTCGCAAACTGACACTGAGACACGAAAGCGTGGGTAGCAAACAGGATTAGATACCCTGGTAGTCCACGCCGTAAACGATGTGCACTAGATGTAAGATCTTGTTAGATTTTGTGTCGTAGCTAACGCGATAAGTGCACCGCCTGAAGAGTATGCCCGCAAGGGTGAAACTTAAAGGAATTGACGGGGGCCCGCACAAGCGGTGGAGCATGTGGCTTAATTCGATGATACGCGAGGAATCTTACCAGGGCTTGACATGTTTTGGAAGTCGATAGAAATATCGGTGCCCTTCGGGGCCAATTCACAGGTGCTGCATGGCTGTCGTCAGCTCGTGCCGTGAGGTGTTGGGTTAAGTCCCATAACGAGCGCAACCCCTACTGTCTGTTACCATCACTTCGGGTGGGGACTCAGACGGAACTGTCGGTGACAAACCGGAGGAAGGTGGGGATGAGGTCAAGTCATCATGGCCCTTATGTCCTGGGCTGCACACGTGCTACAATGGTCGGTACAACGCGACGCCAAACCGTGAGGTGGAGCAAATCGCTTAAAGCCGATCTCAGTCCGGATTGAGGTCTGAAACTCGACCTCATGAAGTTGGAATCGCTAGTAATCGCGCATCAGAATGGCGCGGTGAATACGTTCTCGGGCCTTGTACACACCGCCCGTCACACCACCCGAGTTGGATATACCCGAAGTCGTTAGCCTAACCATTTGGAGGGCGGCGCCGAAGGTATGGCTGGTAAGGGGGGTGAAGTCGTAACAAGGTAGCCGTACTGGAAAGTGTGGCTGGATCACCTCCTTTCTATTAGAAAGGACCGGCGTCTAAAGGCGCTGGTGTATATTAGATACAATGTATATTAGATACAAAGTAATAATATGCACCCAAATTTTACCCCCATTGTGGGGTACTAGGTCGCCCCAAGGGAGTATATGAAAAATATACAGTGCATTCCTAAGGTGATACTAGATAGCATTCACTTTAAGTAAATGCTATAAAAAACTATTGCACACTATATAGCAACTGCTAAAAGGTAGTTGCTGAATAATCTCCGCTCTGTACTGTGCTTTCTTCCCTTGTCTGATTGCGGGGCAAGATTTCTAAATCATTAGGAGATTAATTTTGGGGCTGATATACTTAACGATTTAATGTACTTTTTAAGTAGAGATCATGAGGAAGAGCAGACTTTCTAAACATGCTATTGTCAAACTAATAGAGAATTTTGTAACTGGCGTATCTGCAAGAAGTGCCGCTGTTGTATGTGAGGTAAGTATATTAACCGCAATGCGGTGGTATCAAAAATTTAGAGCCCTCATATTCCACAATATATCAGCTTCCTCTTATATCTTTGATGGAGAAGTAGAATGCGACGAAAGCTATTTTGGTGGACAACGAAAAGGAAAAAGAGGACGTGGCGCTGCCGGGAAAGTAGCGGTGTTTGGAATTCTCAAACGCAATGGATATGTGCATGCAATAAGTGTAGAAAATACAAGAGCTTCTACACTCTATCCTATTATACAAAAGCGAGTAATACCAGATAGTATTGTCTATACTGATACCTATGCACCCTATAATATATTAGATACCTCAAGGTTTCATCATATGATGAATTAATCACGTGAAAGAGTTTGTGCAGGGAAAACATCACATTAATGGAATAGAGAATTTTTGGCGACAGGCCAAGCGACATCTCAGTACCTACAATGGTATTCCACAACAACACTTTGATTACTATCTTAAGGAATATGAGTGGAGATTTAATTATAGACCACTAGCAAACTTGAGAACCACATTGTATAATTGGGTAGCGGAGGTTGAAAAAGCACTACATTAGCTTAAGTATATCAGCCCCTTAATTTTTTTTTTTATTACCTGTGAATGAAAGTCTGACATTTCCTTCAATTTATTCATGCATCCCATCCTGGCCCTCTTTGTAATTTAAGTATCATCTTAGACAGATCAGATATCGATTTTAACAATGGTTTTTGTTATTATAGCCCGGAGATACTATGCAACTTAATGTAAAAAACAGAACCATATTTTGCAAAGATAATCTAGAGATACTCAAAGGTATAGATACAGAGACAATTGACCTTATTTATCTAGACCCACCATTCAATAAGAAAAAAGTATTTACTGCTCCCATTGGTACCAGTGCCGAGGGGGCAAGTTTCAAAGATGTATTTAAGAAAGAGGATGTAAAGGAAGAGTGGACAGAGACCATAAGGGAAGACCACTACTCAATTTACCGACTGTTAGAGGCGGTAAAAGACATTGAGGGCCGAACCTCCTATAACTTTTGCTACTTAGTATATATGGCAATACGGCTCATTGAATGCCATAGGTTACTTAAGGGGAGTGGGAGTTTGTATCTGCATTGTGATCCTACCATGAGCCACTATCTAAAATTATTGTTAGATTGCATCTTTGGAGAAAAAAATTTCAGAAATGAGATTGTATGGGGGTATAGAACGGGAGGGGTAAGCAAGAAATGGTATGGAAGAAAACATGATTTAATCCTGTATTATGGGAAAACGCGCAATATATATTATATGCCTATAAAAGAAACTGTTTTTTATGATAAGCCATTTTTTACCAGTTCCCTTCCAAATAAAGAAGGCAAATATCCTGTAGAAGTCTATTTAAGAGATGTGTGGGACAATGAAATAAAGCCTATAATTAATGTCTCAAGAGAGCGCGTAGGATATCCTACCCAAAAACCGCTAGCTCTTTTAGAACGTATCATTAAAGCTAGTAGCAATGAAGGCGATATGGTGCTTGATCCCTTTTGTGGCTGCGCCACTACCTGCGTGGCAGCAGAGAAACTAAAACGGCAATGGGTAGGTATAGATATATCAATAAAAGCATACGAACTTGTGCAAACTCGAATAAAAGATGAGGTATACGAGGAAGGATTAATGAAAGGGGAGGATGGCAACCTGCCGCAAATACACTTTAGAACTGACCCACCAGAGCGGACTGATAAAGGACAAGGGGTGGCAGACAAGAAATATGTATATATTATCTCCCACCCCAACTACCAAGGGGAGTATAAGGTAGGTATAGCAAGTAGTGTAACGAGTAGATTAAACAGCTACCAAACCAGCGATCCGGCGCGGCAATACAAACTAGAGAGCTATGTATTGACAGAGCACTTCAGAGAATTAGAACAACATATACATAAAAAATTTGAAAACCGACATGAGTGGGTAAAAGCGGATATAAACGATATCATAAAAGAGATAGAGAACTATACTCCTCAAAAAGAGGAAGAGTTATTCAGCTGATAATCTATTTCTGAAGGCACTAAAAAATAGAGTGTGGTAGAATACATCACCTTCTCACACCTATCCTGTTTTGTAAGCGCCACCGCTATAGTGGTACTCATTGGTGCAACGTCTGCTACATTAGTAAAGTGGTACAGCCTACCGGTAATTAATATAAACTATTAGACAGCACCACATTATTCATGCTATACTAATGCATCATGAGAAAGAATAATTTTTGGATAGCCTCCACGCTGGTGTTACTAGTAGCGCTCATTGCAGTGTGTCTCCCGGGAGATGCGCTAGCCCAAGGTACCACAACACAGGAGGCGCTAGCACTTTTTGCGCAGGTATTCCGTTTTGTAGAGAACAACTATGTCGATGAGATAGAGCCTCAGTTGTTACTAGAGGGGGCACTAGAAGGGTTGCTGGGCAGTCTAGATGATCCTCACTCGGCATTCTTAAACGATCTAGCATTGCGCGACCTAGATGACACTACCAGCGGTAAATTTGGGGGAGTTGGCATGTACATAAGCAGACCGGATGATTCAGAAGAGGAGAATGTAGAAACATACATAGAGATAGTTGCCCCCATAGAGGGTACTCCCTCAGATCGTATTGGTATTCGTGCGGGCGATATTATCTTGGAAATAGAGGGCAATTCTACTGCGAACATGGAAATAAATGAGGCTGTGAGCGCCCTGCGGGGCCGTCCAGGGAGTGAAGTGGCAATCCTTATCCGTCGGGCAAACTTCACCTTTCCACTGCGGATTAAACGGGAAATTATAGAGGTACCTACAATTCGGAGTACCATAATTCCTGAACACAACATCGGCTATATAAGGATTATTCAGTTTACCCCCTTCACTGCCGAACGGATAATTGATACCATTAAGGACTTTGAGCAGGATAATTATGGCTCATTAATTATTGATATACGCCAAAACCCGGGGGGGCTACTCTCCGCCTCGGTTAAGACAGCCGATATTTTTTTAGATGAGGGTCTCATTGTCGGCACGACTGGAAGAAACCAGCGAGAAAATCAAGAATTTTACGCTACGGAAACGGCAACTGTTGCGGATACTACACGGGTTGTTGTGCTTATTGACCAGGGTTCGGCCTCGGCCTCTGAGATCTTTGCCGGGGCGCTTAAAGATCAGGGCCGGGCACTCATAGTGGGAGAAACCTCCTATGGCAAAGGTTCAGTGCAACAAATTCGTCGCGTAGGGGATGGTGGGATACGGCTTACCATGAGCCGCTATTACACCCCCAATGGCGCCTATATTGACGATCAGGGAATAGCGCCCGACATTGTGGTAGAGAATAGCAAACTAACAGATCAGCAGACACAAGACTATACTGAATTGCTAACCAATGGAACTATTGAGAATTTTGTTAATAGTCGAACCAGTATTGATGCAAACGAAATCAATAGCTTTGTACTTGATTTACAGGAAAGTAGTACGCTTACGGAGCGCTATCTCCAAAAATTGGTAAGAGACGAGATTAATCGAGCCTCCAACAACCGTCAGGTATATGATTTGGAGTTTGATCTTGCACTACAGCGAGCGGTTGAATTATTAAAATAGTGGCATGATCTGTGCCCAACACGCTACTGTAGTGGCGCTACATGACTATCTATTGTATAGATAATCATCACCGTTAGACGCTTTCCACGTTGGCTGCAGTATATAAGAATAGAGACATCAGATATGTGGACCGAGAATCATTATGAATAATAAAAGGGTAAGAATAGAGCGTTTATATCTCCTGGGTGTTCCGGTAGATGTTATTCCCCCCGAACAGTTACGCGACATTGTAGGCAAACTGTTATCATCTGAGAAGTCTAGTCAGATTATATTTATTTGTTGGTGGGATGTAATCCGCGCAATATTCAGCGCAGAATATAAAGCCATTTTGCGGCATGCCGGCTTGGTGGTGCCTACGGCTCCCAGTATAGTAATCGGAGCAAGAATATTACTAAACAAGCGAGTTACTCGTTATAACCCCTTTAGTTTTATCATTAAACTCTTGGCAATTCTTGAATCACACAATAAGACGCTCTACTTGATAGGAATGGATCTTAAATCGATACAGGAGGTGGAAAATAACATTAGCAAAACCTATCCTAAATTACGGGTTGTGGGACGTCATCCGGGGTACTTTTCAGCTCTGCAGGAAAAATCGGTAGTGATTGCTATTCGGAAATCGGCCCCCACCCTGTTGTTGGCTGGAAGCGGAATATATAAGCATGATAATTGGCTATATAAGATTAAGCACAATGTTAATTGCAGTCTCATGGCTAGCTCGCGCTCTGTCTTTAATACGCTAGCAAATAAGAACCGTCGTCCAGCACCGGCAATTGTTCGTAGCGGGTTGGAATGCGTGCCTCAATTTATTAAAACACCGTGGCGGTTCTATCGTTTTCCAATTTTTGTTATCTATTTTTTGGTGCTCATCTACTCTCGTCTCTTTCGCCGGTAATAGCGCCAGTAGAGACATACTAACTATAGAGTTTATTATAGCAGTAGGCCTGCCGAATATCGGCAGATAGGCGCTGAGTAAATATCTTAGAAACCATTAAACGAATTGGGGGAAGGTAGATAAATAGACCGATAATGTCAGTAATAAAACCCGGCAGTATGAGGAGCAATCCACAGAGCAGGAGAGTGTACAATATTCCAAACTCATTCTTGCGAAATACACCATCGGTAATACTGCCCTGCATCTTTTTGGTTGCATGGAATATTGAATTGGTAATGAGATAGAGCCCCCCCAAACTGGTGGCGCATACAATTGCTAGAATTAATAATTTTCCATATAGTTGAGCCAAATAAAAAAGTAACAATATTTCCGGTAGCAGCATAATTGCCACGCCCTGGAGAGAGAGTAAAACTCTAAGAAGTGTGTTTCTCTTAGTCAAACTATACAATGCTAGTCCCAATATCATAAGGTAATTATATCACATATAAGGTATTACTCATAGATAAATCGCCCGACCTGTATATTGCTCTTAAAACCTTAATATCCTACCCGGTGACATTGCACTATCATCCGGATATTACAACCGCACACAAGGCCGTGCATGATATGTCTCCTTTGGTTATTCTCCTGGATATTGATAATGGTCTATATATAAACCAAAAATTAATTCGTGATGTTATTGGTGCTTCTAACGGTTTTTTTATTCTTATTGCACTATCCAATTTCACTGCCATTAATCAGGTGGTACTTGCAATGCAAGAGGGTGCTCATAACTATATCTTAAAATCTAATCCTCCCCAGGATATATACAATGAGTTAATAAATACTATACATCATTTTAAGTTACAAAATCCCACCAGTAATAATAGCTATGAACCGGGTCGGATCTGTGGCAATAGCATATTTATTCATGATTTAAAAAAATTCATTGAAAAATGCGCGCCATTCGTAACATCAGTACTGCTCCTAGGAGAAAGTGGTACGGGAAAAGATTTGGTAGCCAAAACAATTCATAATATATCGTCTCGTTCAAAAGAGATATTTCTTTCAGTAAATTGCGCGGCAATTCCCGAAACCATTATTGAGAGCGAGCTATTTGGCACCGAAAGCGGTAGCTACACCGGTGCTATACAGCGACCAGGAAAATTTGAATTAGCAGACCGCGGCACCCTCTTCCTTAATGAGATTGCTGATATGTCACTTCAATTTCAGGCTAAACTGCTTACCATTTTAGAAGAGAGACGATTTATGAGATTAGGAGGTATCCATTACATTAATACTAACGCGCGGATTATCATGGCCACTAATGCTAATCTTAAAGAGCTAGTCAAGCAAAAAAAGTTCCGTGAAGATCTCTATTACCGTATCACTATCCTTCCTTATACCATGCTTCCCTTAAGAGAACGTAAAGAGGACATCAGCCAATTATCATGGCATCTATTGTGGGAGATGGGATATAATAAGAAGTTTTTTACCGCTTTGGCATTAGAAAAGATAATGCAACATAATTGGCCGGGGAATGTACGAGAACTAAAAAATTGTATAGAGCGCGCTGCTATATATAGCACTCATAATACCATAGATCACAATTGTATCCAATTTGTATAATAGTCGGGTATCTCGGAGATAGACAGCAACTTCTTTTTCTATTAGTCTATCCCTCTAGGAGGAGCTAGAGGGTTGGGTGATCCAACCCCGTACCTATATGATATGCAGGCTATATAATATAGAGGCCATATAGCGACATATTGCCAGTCGGACTATGCAAGATTTTAGAGATTGCCGAGCTCTTATAATAGGGGGTAGCGGAGGTGTAGGATACCTGGTAGCTAGAGAACTGGCAGAAAAAGGCGCTACGCTCATTGTACATGGGGGAAAAGACAGGGCAAAATTTAAGACCGCCATACAGCAACTGTCATCACACTCCTCTTCGGTAATACCTTTTTGGGCACCAATCAAAGGTACAAAAAAATTTTTATACGCAGCTCGTAAATGGCTACCGGTTAATATTTTAGTATTACACTATGGGCCGGTAATGTACAAATCAATTGCTGACAGTTCTTACCAGGATTGGAAAGAAATGGGAGAAAAGAACTTTGTCCTTCCCGCCACCCTAATTTCTAGATGCTTTTCCTATATGATGCAGCAGGGATATGCTAGGATTATTGCCTTCGGATCTGATTGGTCCGATACTATGCGGGGTTATCATAGCATGGCTGCCTATGCAGCTGCCAAGTGGGCACTCTGCAGTCTGTTCCGATCGCTCCAGAAGCAGGCCAAGAATTCAAATTTCCGCTGTTATGTCCTGTGCCCCGGTTACATTGTTGACGCCCAAAACGAATCAGGCATAGCGGCTACCGATTCCCATCTGTTGACCACCATAAAGAGAAAAAATACCAGTGATATACAAAAAATTACCGAGGTAATAATGCAATTATTGCAAGAGTCGCCCTCTCCAACGTACAACGCTGTCATTGGGATTGACAAAATAATTAAAACTATATAATAAGAACTAAGGATAAATACAAAAAACCATCTCCAATGTGCACCAATGCATATCATCCATGAAAGCGGTTGAGCGCTATTAAGCTAATTAAATTGATTGTACCACAGTAGTCAGACATTAGTTAATGTGCCAACCATACTCTGAGTGTCTAGCATAATATCGATTAACATGAGGTTACAGCGGCTAGCATTGCACCATTTGACTACTAACCGCAAGCTCATCACCCGAGTGGAGCTCTACCTTCGACAATACACCGACTGGAACTACTCATGGGGAGACAATGTCCATATTCCTGCTGGCACCTCAGTGCTCTTAATACCAGCCGAGCTATTCTTGTCACATAGAAAACGCTATAGGAAAAATCAGATCTCCTTCTTGGAGCTAGTCTATGGAGAGTCCCGATATCTAGTAGATTGCTATTTAGCAGAATGTGATGACTTTTTGAAAAATAACTGGGACAATGCCGAGCTCTATTACCGAATCACGCGTCTGACCTGTCGTGAATTATTCCAGCTACAGAGCCCAGCTATTATCGTGAGGCCAACATTTATTGAGGCGCATTCTCAGACTGTTGCCATTAGCGCACGAGAGTATGGAATACTAAAGATATTAATACAAAATATTAATCAAGTAGTACCCCGCTCAGTATTTACCCAGATATTGTTAGAAAGAGAAGGTAATGATAATGGGCCGACAGATGATAGAATAATTGATGTTTATATCTGTTCTATACGAAAAAAGATGAGGAAACTCCTCTCAAAAGAGAGCGTACAGCACATGCTACAAAGTGTCTATTCCTCAGGGTATCGATTAGTTGGTAGTATATGTGGATAACTTGTGAATAGTTAATCGATATTTCTAGAAATATCGTAGCCGCAGATCAAGAATGAACTAAACTACAATTATAGTTAGAATTATTATTATAAATAATTGTAATTTATATACTTAAAAGGTTTACTATTTGATCATCGTATTACAATTCTTACCAGTATACTACTACGCTCTCTGTAAGAGAGCTGAGTGATTGTGGATAAGTTGTGGTTAAGTAGCCCTCCCCGGTAGGAAGCATGGAGGAAACTATGGAGCAATACGAAAAATTAAATACTAAAAACATCAAAAATAACCTAAAGACGCTTATCTGGCATGCCAGAGAAGGGTGAAGCATCTCCCCCAAGAGACACAAAAATGTCACTCAGCCATAAAAAAACAAACAAACTTATGCTACCCCTTCATGGCTAATGCTCTTCCTTAATAGTACAACGGTGTCCTCCCGACACACTATTTATAGATTTTTTCAAATAAAAGAGGAGTCTTCTCATATGCCTAAGGGTTACCCCCAGAGCGCTCCGCCACACCTTTCGCTGAGGTCGTTCCTGTGGCAAACCGGATACCGGCGTGCATATATCATACCTCTATGGTACTCATATATAGTGTTACTGTTTGCATAATCCTCCAGTATATCTGGAGGAGCAGTGACATTTTCATTGTTCTTTCAAAGGGACATTTTCAACTTTCTTTTACAAATCCCTACATTTAACTTGGCATCTTTCTCTAAATAAGCTATATTTTGCACATAGAAATATTTATAACGGGAATTAAAGAGACCTAGTGACCCCCTAGCCTGCACATACTAGCTCATACTCATCCTCCTAGGCAACCTCCGGGTATACTTGTGGCAATGGTGGAAGAAAAGGTGGTACTCGCATGGAAAGCCGTACCTTCTGGTAAAAGCACTCCTCCCGCGCCCTCTGAAACAATGTCTTGTATGCCTCAAGACGGTCACGGGTCATGGCTCGATCACATTCAAAGACGCTCCAGTGAAGCAGGCCCTCATCAATGGACGTGTGAGCTTCACGAAGTTTCTGGAGCGGACTTCCTCCCTTGTAGCTATTATATCGTGTGAGATTAAAAAAGCTATTATAGCGCTGTACCTCACGGAGCAACGCCTGAGTGGAGGGAGGAGGAAGCAGATGCATCCACAACTCATCCTCATTCAACCGGTGGGCACTTTCCACATCGCTTTGCCAGTTCTTCTGTCCCAACGGGATTAAACGGTGCGTAGCCCCCCATTTCAGCATGGCCAAGATTGAAAAGGCTGAAGCATGCGCATCTCCATAGGCATTAGTGAACTCTCGGCCATTATCGGTTTGAAACATTATCTCGGTACAATCTATGCCATGATGAGAGAAATGCGCACAGAGTTCATCGACAAATATCGCGGTAGCAGTTTGCGTGTTTTGCGACGAGAGCGCCATAAAGAGGGCTCCGGTGCGCACATCTCGGGCGGTAAGCTGGTACGAGGGAAGCCCTAGGCGCTGAATCAGAGGTGCATAGCCATGAATATCGGTGAGATACTTCACATCAACCATAATTCGCGCACCAGGCGGGAGTAACTGTTTTCGTTGGAATACTACCGGTGAAAGAGCTTTTCTCACCTTCTGTGGACGCGTGATTTTGAGTCCTTCTCTATGAAGGAGCGAAAGGATAGTGGAGAGACTATAGGGAATCTTCCATTTTTGTTTGAGCCACGACGCACTAATGACTATCTTCTTCTTAGTATTCGGTGCGCGATAGCGAATAAGTCGTGCACGTTCTTTTGTGGCCTCATCAATAATCTTCAAACGCCAATAGGGGATCATGGCGTTGGGGGAATTAGCGGGCCTCGTGGAGCGATTCGTCAGAGGCTCATCTTCTTTGGCCCGCCGTACCCATTTCCGCACCGTATTGCGCGCAATCTCATAGGTTCTGCACGCCGCTTTAATACCATGACGCGTGGCATAGGCCACCATTTCTTCACGGACCGCGCTCTGTAAGCGCGGGGTGGCATCCCGTATGACAGTATGATATACTATTTTCACATCCTGTTCTCCTTTTTATTATATTTTCTACTGCAGTATAGCAGTTCTCCGGCATTTCATGCTGGAGAGGGGGGTCAGGATGTCTCTTTATTTTCCTTAGAAATATTTATAAGTACTTGATATGTTGGGCTTAATGAAGTAAACTATTTAATAGTGATAAGATGGTAACAATTAGGTATATATGGCATGCATCATGCAGAGAAAGACATGGTTAGATTACAATTAACTATTGCCGCGATGAAAGATTTCTTTTATGAGTCTCGAAAGATACCCAACCTGGTATCTCTTGTTCGTTTTTTTGCCGCACCACTGTTTTTTTACTTTTATGAAAGCCCGGTAGGATTTGCTCTTGTCTTTATCATTGTGGTCCTGTCTGACGCGCTAGATGGATATCTCGCCAGGAGACTGGGTATATATTCCCGATTTGATTTTGATTCGGTAGCAGATGTATTATCGGTATCAGTAGTCATACTTATTCTTATTAGAGCGGTAGGGGAATATGAATTGATATTCCCGTGGGGGGCCCTTATTTTTACCGGCATTATGCTAATCTTGATGATAATCACACAATTTATAGTCAATTCTTCCCTTCATTTTTATTTCCTACATACAACCCTTATAAAGATGGTGGGTAGGACTGCGTGCATCTATTTTCTTTTGTTGCACTACCATTGGATACCTCATTCTTTGGTTGTTCCTATTTTGCGTACGCTATTTATAGTAAGCACCATCGCTTTCTTTGAGATGATATTAATCTTTATTTTAAGTGACGGAGTGACAAAAGATAGTAAATCTATCCTGGTTATCAATAGGGGCAACAAGAATGAGTAGATTAATGTATATCCTTCCATGTAGCCCTTAAGCATGTGTATGATATCTCATTCTGTTTCTTGGCTTCCATAGAGGGTAAAGTGGGGTACATGCATATTCCCTCCATATCTTTTGCTTTTTTCTCAAATGGCTATACATACAATGTACATCTTATGGATATAAGTGAGGTAAAAAGATGTCTATAGTTAGTTATTTCAAAGGCCTCTTTTCTCTAAAACAGAGAGTGAGATTGACCTATCCTAACCCTCTAAGAGATGGTAACGACACCGACTCCATTTCCCTGATATGCTTGCAAAAATAATAGCGCTACTACAACTACAAACCAGCGAGCATCTCTACCTACCAGGCTCGCAGGAGGAGCCGGCACCCATGAGCGCTATCTGCAGATGCAGAGCATATTTTTCATAAATGTCACATAGCCCTAAGAAAATACCTATGCTCCCTCCTTCATGGTTAATGTTCTTCCTTTATAGCACAGCAGTATCCTCCCGTCACACTACTCATAGATACCCACCTTCATCATCTCCGGCTGCGATCTTTACTATTGAACCCGGACGACCTCGGGATTGATGCACTAACGCCACCTCGCTCCCTTCTTTCCAGCACTTAAAGAGCCTCCTCATATGCCTAAGGGTTACCCCGCTGCGCTCTGCCTCATCTTTCGCTGAGGTCGTTCCTGTGGCAAGCCGGATACCGGCTGGCATATATCGTACCTCTTTGGTACTCATAGTACATGTCATTGCTGTCATAATCCTCCAGTATATCTGGAGGAATAGGGACATTTTCAACTTTCCTTTACACAATTTCTTAAAAAGAGCTTAACAAATAACAAATACTGTTGTATCCTACAAACACTACAAAAATATTAAGGTTCATAAGAATCTTTTCTTTCCAAATAGAATGGGCTGAGGGCCTGCGCTTAGTCGTAGGCCTTCGGCTTTTAATTGGCCATTCCATATTCAATAGTCACTATGTTTTCATGGCACTTTTTATTGTAGGCAATAGCGCAATTCTCTGGTATTCCTTTTGAAGGAGGGGTGGGTATATCTCCCTTTATTCTTCTTAGAAATTTCCCATTTCACTTGCCATTACATATCCAATAGGGTATACATATACCTATGGTAATGCACCAGTTGGCTATATTGCGCTATGCGGAGGGAAGCTATGCTCCTCTCCCCTAGCTATAGTTCATTTTGTGCCTACCAAATAAATATAAATAAGGAGGATTATAGTAATGATATTACATAATCCAATTTCTTTCCTTTTAGGAGAGAAAGAGACAGCAAGCGCTCTTAAGACTTGCCAGAGAGAGAGAGAGAGATTAAGCTCTCTTAAGACTTGCCAGAGAGAGAACCGCGTCTCCTCGCATTCCCCGCTTAAGGGGAGGATGCTTGGGGGCACTCTAGGGGCGCTAGTGACATTGGTGGCCCTGGTGGTATTGGTAGCCTGTCCGGCTGCGAATAATGGAGGGGGCGGTCCTGGCGGTGGATCCCAATATAGATATACCTGTGCCAATGGCACCGGCGCCGATGCCACCTTTGATGCCTCAGCTGGTGGCCTAATCCGCTGTGTGAGCTGTAACGCTGGCTATGCCTCATTCAATGAAGTTTGCTTACCTAGCTATGTCTGTGTTAATGGCGTGGCATCTGATGAATCCGCTGATTCAGTAGGGCAAAGCCGCTGTGTAAGTTGTAGTCCTATTGCTACCCTTGATGGTACCGCAGACAGCATCGGCAGCACCTGCCGAGCGGATGTAATGCTGGGAGAGGGCGTCCGCATAGGCATGGCCAACCAATTTGGCGAGGGCGAAGACGCTCCAAGCGGCCTAGCCGCCATTGGCGACACTCTCTATATGGTGGGATTTACAAATGATGTCCTGTATACCCTAGATATTAGTGACGAAGATGGCACTGCCGATAACGGTACAGCAACCCAGGTGGGAAGTATGGCTCCCGGCTTTGGCGTGGGCGAAACCTCACCATATGCTCTGGGAGCCATGGGTGACACCCTCTATATGACGGGATGGGGCCAAGCTGTCCTCTATACCCTAAACACTACTACCGGTAGAGCCACCCTGGTGAGCGATGCCGGTGTAACCAACTTTGGCGTGGGCGAAAGCCAACCAAGCGGCCTAGCCGCTATTGGCGAAACCCTCTATATGGTTGGACGGTTTCAAGATGCCCTCCATATCCTCAACATTGACTCCACTGATACAACCCCCGATGGTATGGCATACCGGGTAGGCAGCGCAACCCAATTTGACTGGCCCGAAGACAACTCAAGCGGCCTGGCCGCCATTGGCGGCACCCTCTATATGGGGGGAGAGGCCACTAATGCCCTCTTTACCCTAGACACTACTACCGGTAGAGCCGCCCAAGTGGGCAGTGCAGTCAACTTTGGCGTGGGCGAAGGCTTCCCAGCCGGTCTCGCCGCCATGGGTAGCACCCTCTATATGGTGGGATTTACAAATGATGCCCTCTATGCGCTCCGCTATCAATAGAGCTAATAGCCAAAAGGGCACCAGGCCCGCCGATCGCGGTTAAAATAAAAATAGCAGGGAGCATTAAAATCGCTCTCTGCTGAAATGAAATAGAGTAGGGAGGGTTAAACCCTCCCTATTTTTTTGCGCTAAATGCTTCGATAGCGCGGCAGTATCTCTCTTTAATTTCCCTTCCGAGGGTACAAATAGTTAACAATTATAATACACTATGCTATAATGTATAATTATGTCTATTATGTATGAGAAAATAAGAGGGTTATTAACCTTCAAAAGAATAGCATTGTTTTTAATGCTATTGTTGCTCCTACAGCCGCTTATGGCTGAGAGCATTATCTATGACTGGGATACCCGCATTGAGGGCGCCCTAAGTGAGGCCCAAAAGGATGACAAATATCTCTTTGTCTATTTTGCGGGGAGCGATTGGTGTCCCCATTGTGCCCGCTTTGACCAAGAGATACTTAGTTCTCCCCGTTTTCAACGCTTTTTGGCGCGTAATTTTGTGCCGGTGTTGATAGATTTTCCACGCTCTCTCCCCATTGGGAAGGAGCAGTTGGATTACAACCAGCAACAGCTGAGCCAATTTGGGGTGCAGGGTTTCCCCACGGTACTGCTTTTAGATAGCCGGGGGTCGGTGCTGTATCGCGCCAATTATGGCGGTGGCGGGGTAAGGCACTTTATTAATCAACTCTCAGAGTATCTTCCTAGCAGCTAAATAGTTGCTAGATATCTACGATTCTCTATACTACACTAGGCGATGCAGAGAGCGAAACAACGTCAGTATCCTACCGGCTATGGCGAGGTGCGCCCCTTAGCTACCTACTCGCCATGGGAAAGTGATCCCAACTTTTCCCTTTTTTATCGACAGATTGAGAAAAACACCATGATAGATAAGATGCGCTGTTATGAATTATGCCAACTCTTACTGGAAACCGCTCCATTGCAGGGCGATATCTTGGAGGTAGGAGTATGGCGCGGGGGCAGTGGCGCGCTACTTTGTGCCTATAGCAATATTACTCCCGGGCTTCAAGATACCCATGTCTATTTAGCCGATACCTTTATGGGAGTGGTGAAGGCCGGCGCCCGCGATCCCTACTATCAAGGTGGAGAGCATGCCGATACTACTGCCGCTCAGGTGCGGGCGCTCCTCCACGATATGGGGCTTAATAATTACACCATATTGGAGGGGATCTTCCCTGAGGAGAGCGCTGAACAGATAACGCTGGGCAATATCCGTTTTTGTCATATTGATGTTGATGTCTATCAATCGGCCCGGGATATTTTAGAATGGGTCTGGCCACGAATTGCGGTTGGAGGTATTGTAGTCTTTGATGACTATGGCTTTTATGGCTGTGAAGGGGTAACCGCCTTAGTCAATGAGGTGCGGGTATTGACAGATCGCATATTTATCCATAATCTTAATGGCCACGGTATACTGATACGGAGCGTCACATAGTCATGAATGCCAATCATTTAACAGCCATAGTAGTTGTCGCACTTATGTTAAGTGCCAGCACCTTTATCCAGCGGGTTGAGCAGCCACAGACCAATACTGAAAATTATCGAGACTGGTTTGAGGAAAGCGCCCCCCCTAGCCTTAACAAGCAGCTGACCACCTATACAGAGCCGCTTAATGAGGACAATCCATTCTTGGAGTATTACCAGCAAGAGGCCACCCATCACTATGTCAATGAGTTTTTTAGTCGGCTTACCGGTTCGAGAAGAATAGCCCTCTCTATTATTCATTACGCGGAGCTCTACGATGTTCCTATTGGACTATTCTTTTCGGTAGCCTGGGTAGAGAGTCGTTATCGCTCTTGGGCGCGTAACGTTAATGTTACTACCGAAGATCGAGGTCTTTTTCAGCTAAACTCAGCCAGTTTCCGGCAATTAAATGGCCAGGAGGTCTATAATCCTGAGATTAATACCCTGCATGCTGCCCGTTATATGCGTTATTGTCTGCGCAATGCCGGGGGCAATCCAGCCACCGCCTTAGCTATCTATAATGCCGGTCTGGGGCGGGTACGCACTGGCAGTATACCACAAAGCACCCGCACCTATATCTCTCGGGTCTTAAGCTATCGTAATCAGCTCATTAGACGTTTTGACTATTATCTAAAACAGCGTATAGCACAGGACGCTGAGTCGGGCACCTAGTGGACGCGGCCTCTCTCTGTTTGACAGGGTGCTAGATAGTGGGCTATACTCACTGGGTTTATGGGCGGCACAGCGATGGCGAAGCAATCAAGTATAGCGGTAACTGTACCTAGCGTAGGCGAATCGGTCAGTAGCGGCCTACTCACCAACTGGCTGGTGAAGGAGGGCGACCAGGTAATGGAGGGTGATACCCTTTTTGAATTAGAGACCGAAAAGGCTACCTTAGATATACCGGCTCCCTCAAGCGGGGTGATACATTTAGAGAGTAAGGCTGGTGCTGAAGTGGCTATAGGAGAGCAGATAGCTACCATTGTTCCTGAGGCCCCTAGCAATAGTCTTCCCTCCCCGACATCCGCCGCACCCTCCCCATCTATCCCAGCCGCTTCCCCAGCATCTAATGCCGCTACCTCTCCCGCAGTTCGCAGGATTGCTCAAGAACATGAATTGGATACTCGCACAATAGCGGGAAGCGGGCCAGATGGTCGCATAACTAGGTCGGATATACTGAATGCCGTTGAGCAAAGATCGCACGCGGCATCTACTGCTCCTACCGCAAAGCCCCCCCCCAGGTCCTTGAAGAGCATCGGCAGCGCCTCCTCTCCGCAGCCTTCCTTGAGCGCTCATAACGATAGCGATACTATACAACGCGTGCCGCTCTCCAATATTCGCAAACGTATTGCGGCCAATCTAGTAGCCTCCAAACAGAATGCCGCCCATCTTACCACCTTTAATGAGATTGATATGACCGAGCCGATGGCATTACGCAGTCAGTATCGAGAGCAGTTTGAGGAACAGCATGGTATACGCTTGGGCTTCATGTCATTTTTTGTTACCGCGGTCTGCCAGGCGCTGCTTAAGTATCCGGAGGTCAATGCGCAACTGGAGGGAGAAGAGATTATTTATCATAGCAACTGTCATATTGGGGTAGCCCTGGCTAGCGATAAGGGGCTTATTGTCCCCGTTATTCGCAACGCAAACCACAAAGACTTTGCACGGATTGAGCAGGAGATAAAGGAATTTGCTCGGCTAGCGCAAGAGCGCCGCCTGCTGCCCGATTCACTGATCGGTGGCACCTTCAGTATTTCCAATGGCGGAGTTTTCGGCTCGCTTCTCTCTACCCCTATCCCCAATCCACCACAAACTGCCATACTTGGTATGCATAGCATTCAGCGTCGTCCAGCGGTGGTTGAGGGGCAGATTGCCATACGCCCGCTTATGTATGTGGCGCTTACCTATGACCATCGTCTTATTGATGGCCGAGAGGGAGTAGGGTTTTTACGAACTATAAAAGAGTATATTGAAGAGCCCGCTCGACTTATGCTTAAACTATAGCTCTCTTGCCTACAACCTCTAACCGCCTGCGACGTTTGCTTAGCAGCAAAGGGATGTTTTGTGCGGTCTCTCTCTTTGGGCTTCTCTTTAGCGGATGTGCCACAACCGCCCGTAGCAGCGCGCTCCCCGTCCCCCCTGGTTTTGATAGAGTCTTTGGGCCGTCAGAGGAGGCCTTAGTTACCGCTATCAATATTACGCTATCGATTGATGACCCTCAGATTATTAATCAGCAGTTAGTGAACATCGCAGAGGTGTACATCAACCGGGGGGAGTTAGCTAACGCCTCGCTTCTTCTAGAGCAGCTGCTTAATGTCATGAATAGTAACCCCCGCTATACTCATGGCGAACTTCTCCCCGACTCATCGGAAATCACCAACCATTTGCTAGCACCGGTTACTGGATCACCACTCACAGTTGAAACCCTTGTGCAGGCGGCGCACCAGTTTTGGCAACTGCAGGAGGGAGGAAATGCTGTGCAGGCACTTAATCAGGCCCTCTATGAACTGCGCCTGGTTCCTGATGGTCAACAACGCGCCCAGCTTTTGCGCAGCTATGTTGATAGAGCTCTGGAGATAGGTGACCTCACCTACGAACAAGTCAATGATGCAGTACAACAATTAATCATCTATGCAGATAGAACAACAAGAATTGAGCTTCTGCTCTATTATAGTCAACGTTTTATTGACCGAGGTCTGCTCACTATTGCAGAGGATCTAGTACAACATGCACTGGTTGCGACCTTTGGTGCCAAAGAGGGATGGCCAATGAACTATGCCACCTTGCTTTTCCGCAGATTTATTAACAGCGTTGAGGTGGAAGAAATTCTCTCTTCTCAAGCATTTTCGCAGCTGCCAGTGGTGCAGCTGTCTAATGAGGAGCCGTCGGTACATTTGGCCCCGCGACTAGCGACCCTGTTGATTGTCGAAGCTCCGGCACAGCTTGATACCTTTCTAAATACTATTTCCGACCCCCACCTTAAGATTCAGACCCTCTTAGCGGCCTTAGAGAGCCAACCGGGGCGCTCCAGAGCCTTGGGGCTACTCTCTGATGCAGAAGAAATTATTAATAATGAGCCAGCGCTCCCATCTCGCGCAGAGTTTGCTCATCAGATTGCATTAATTGCGCTTTTATATGATGCAAACCAAATAGCTAATCCGCTTTTGGCACTTAGCGAAAGGCTCCCTGCTCCAATATCTGTGCGGCTTCGTCGGCGCGTTGCGCTTACCGAGCGTTACCATGAGCTCAACGCTACCGATGCAGCGCTGCGTAGCTACCGGGCTAGCCGCCGTTATCGAGATATCTCAGCACTTTCTCCTAAGCTGCAACAGGCCTGGAGCCGGCAAATTATGCGTTATGATAGTATTAATGAGTTACTTAGTGATCTTCTGACAATTAATGATGCACAACCGGTAGTTAATGTGCTGTTAGTCATTGACGAGCGGCAAACGACTCCCTTTGGTCCACTACAGCAAGATATACTAAGACGCATCAGAAGGCGCTTTGAATAGTGTAGATGGCCGCCTGTTGGTCTTTAAGTATTACTTTTCAACTACGGTCCCCTTAGTCGCTTGACGAGAGAGCGCAGCCTGCAGGTTTGCAATATCGGCGCCCACAAAGAGGGTGCGCAGGGCATGCTTTTTGGCCAACGTAATCGCATGGGGATCAAAGGGAATGTGTCTTCCTGGCCGCCATTGTTCTCCAACTATATCAGCTAACTGTTGCCAACTGAGGTTATGCAGAGGCTTGGCAGCTGGATTAAGACGGGGGTCAGCGGCATAGATATATGGAGTATCAGAGATATTTATCACATCTTCGGCAGCCGCCTGGATAGCAAAATGGACGGCAATATAATCGGTAGAGACCCCCAAAATCCACCCCCCGCTTACCGTAATATCTACACTATCAGCTATCTCTATGGTTCCCCCCTCTAATGATGTACTAACTGGTGGGTTGTTAATGAGCACCCGAGCAAAAGAGCTACAGAGCGCGCCAATCATATTGGCATGCAGTCTGGTAGCGGCAATTCCAATACGATCTAACCATTCATTATCAGTCTTATCTACCTCATTACCATAGGCCTGTTGCATGCTACGCGCCAGCGCTCCACCGCCGCAGATAATCGTGTAGCGCTCTCCCTTTTGTACCATCTTCGCAATAAGTGACATAAAATCCGCTACAAACTGCGCATTGTAACCACCCTGACGGAGCGAGATCAGCGATCCACCCAACGATATAATTCTCATACTATAGTAGTATCTCTAGTAGCATTGTCATTAGTGTACATCAAAAATTAGCGTACATCAAAAAAATGGCGGCGGATATAGATGCTACGGGCACGCGCCATTTCCCAGTATTCACTGAGCGGATATTGCTCCACAATCTCTGTATAGTGGCTTAAGGCTCGATTCATATTACGCAATGCCGGGTTATTCTCCTCTAACTGTCCCAGTCCCCACAACAAACGGTCATACTGAGAGATAGCCGGATATTGTTGCTGCGCAATACTGTACCAACGGGCCGCCTGGTCATATTGTTCATTTCGGAGACTAGTCTCCGCTAAATAGAGTAATTCCTCAATGGGGGGTGTCTCACCACGCACCAACATCTCTTGTGCAGCTAGTAACGCTGCCGCAGCATCTTCCTGCGCAACAGCATTACGCAGCAGCGCTGCTCGCGCCTCGCGGTCATAGGGCGAGGGCGCCTCAAGATTAGCCTCCCAAAAATTGGTTGCTGTAGCATACTGCGATAAGGCTTCGGCTAATAAGGCCACCGAACGATTAAGTGGAGGATGGTCAACATTAGCCGTTAACCTCTCCTCCAATAGCGCTAAGGCCTCCGCTACATAGCCAGCCTCTTGTAAGGCCCTGGCACGTGCCAGCAGCGCCTGTTGCTCTTCTGTCAGAAGATCATTCTGAATAGCTTCCGGCTCTGGCGTTTGAAGCGCCGCCAGCGCCCCCTCAATAGCAAGGCCCTCCTCAAAGATCCCGCTTGGCTCCTCAATGTCTGGTTCAGGTGGCAACTCCTCAGTCTCAGTTGCAGCGAGGGATTCTACAGGAAATATGCTTGGCTCCTCCTCTATAGCACTACTCTCTAAAGGCAGGAGGGCCTCTTCCGGAGCGGTTATAGCTGGTATTTCACTAGCTGAGCGCTCCTCAGAGCCCTCTTGAAGATCTGCCGCTACTGGTTCTAATGTCACTATGGCTTGCTCCTCTGGTAGATCACTCGGTGATTCTTGCTCTTCGGTAGGCGAATCATTGGTAGTAAGAGGAGGGACTTCAAGATCACCTTCTACATCGCTTTCCGCTATCTCTGAAGATGACGCCGGTAATAATGGCGGAGGAGACTCAGGCAGCGTCGGCGATGTGGTTGGCGGCTCCGTGGTTATTGCTGTTGGCGCATCATCAGGCGCTTCGCCCTCTATCTCAGACTGAGGAACAGAGGGAGCATTACTGTCAGAGCCTATACTTTGACAGGCTAGCAGAGATATTAGCAGGCCTATTGTCAAAGTTGATCGCCATATTGCAGATACCATGGTGTTACCGGGCGCGCGACATATATTCTCTAGTATCCAGCTCGACAACTTTTGATACCCCCTCATCATGCATTGTAACACCTATCAGTGTCTCTGCACAGGCAATTGTATGCTGGTTATGGGAAATAATGATGAATTGGGTATGTCCCCGATACTGCTGAATATGACTGCCAAAATTGACAACATTATAGTCATCCAAAGTGCTATCTACCTCATCCATTAGCGCTATTGGGCTGGGACTTTGTCGAAAGAGCGCAAAGAGCAATGATAGCGCCGAAAGGCTGCGCTCTCCGCCCGATAACTGTTCGATATGCCGTGGTTGCTTACCCGGTGGACGAGCCTCTATATGTATCGGTGAGGTTAGGGGCTCATTAGGATTAACAACCTGAATTTTGGCGCTGCCTCCACCAAAAAGGTCGCGGAAGGTATTATTGAAATGTTTGGCAGTTCCCTCTATGGCGCTTAGTAGATTCTTGCTGGATTGGGCAATAATATGATCGGTCACCTGTCGAAGATCGCCACGTGCTCTCTGAAGGTCCTCCATCTGCCCCTTGAGCAGCTGATAGCGGGCATCAATTTCCTCAAATTCTACCGGCGCCATCATATTTACCTTTCCTAAGAGAGTAATACGCCTCTTCAGCTGTTCAATCTCGGTGGTGGTGATTACTCGTTTCTCATCCCTCTGTTCTCTTTGATAATGCTCAATCTCTTCGCCATACTGTAGTTGAAATTGCGCCCGCATCTCCTCTACCTGTGCGGCAAATCGATTGTAACGTTCAACAAGCTGTTCAACCTGTTTATTTTGTTGATTCACAACCTGCTCTCGCTTTCGTATGTGCCCCTTTATTTCAGCAATGGCATTCTCCAACGTATCAATCATATTTTGAGCGCTAGTTAATGATTGTCTACCCTCTCCGTGCTGGCGATCAAGATGGGTAAGCGCCTCCTGTGCCTGCTTTTCCTTCTCTTTGAGCCTCTCCTTTTCTTGGCGAGAGGCGCTAATTCGATCATGCACCTGATCCCGAGATTGGGTTAACTCTTTGCTTACGTTGCGCATTCGCTGTAAATTTTTGCGGTGTAGCGCAGCTTGATGGCGATAGTTTTCAGATTGTATGCGTAGTTGGGTCTCTTGATTATGTAGCTTCTCTAGGCTACCACCAGTAGTAGCGATGGCCCCTTCAGCAAGCTGTACCTCGCTCTGTATCATCCCGATCTGCTCTCGTAACTGCCGATATTCTCGATCCAGCGCATGACGCCGCGCCAGGCTTCCTTGAGGATCGGTAAGGATGTGCATCAATGGATCGACCAGCGCTCGATAACGCCCTATATTTTCAGCTAAGGCTTCATGATCTCGCTCCAATACCTCCATTACCCGTTGATGCTCTTTTATTAATCGTTGTACTGCCTCCACTCCGCTTAGCTCCATCAGTAGCTGTTGTCCCAGCTGTTGTGACTGCTGTTCTAATCGAGAGACAATCTGCCGGAGCGATTGGGCTATCTCGGCACTCAGTCGATTATGCCAACCGGCCCTACCATCTCCCGAGGGGCGTAACTGTTGCTCTAAAGTGCTCACAATCTGCTCTGAGAGCTCACGAATATGCTCCCAAAGTTGCTCCTGTTTCTGTTCGCTTCTCTTTAGTTTATTACGCAGGGTTGTAGTAATGCGCCGCTGTTCGTCGATATAGGAGCGCTGTTGGGCAATAGTTTTTTGCAAAGCCTCTAACTGCTGCGAACGTTCGGTAGCCCGCTGCAAACTCTGATCTGCTAATTGTTGTTCAGACTCCTGTTCCTGTTGTGAGATGGCAATGCGGCGCTGATCATGCGCTAAATGGTGCGATTCCTGTTCAACTCGCTGCTCAATATTCTGCGCCTGCTGGGCAATACGCTGTAATTCATGTTTTTCTCGTTCTTGCCGTAACTCGTTCGCATGTAATTGCTCGCGGATTTGCAAAAGTTCCTCTCGTAGTTGTCGCTCTCGCTCCTCTTGCTGCTGCTGCTTTACTAGTAGCGCCTGAGATTGATTGAATAGCTCATTTTGACGCTGTCTAGCGCGCTGCAATTTATCAGAGAGCGTCTGTTGGGATCGCCAACGGCTCTGGTAGTGCTTAAGAACCCGCCACATCATTGCCCGGCGCAATTTTTCATTAAGCGCTCGATATTTCTCAACCTCCTGAGTCTGCTCTTTAAGTTTGTTATGCTGATTTTTTATCTCTTGCAGAAGCGGCTCTAAGCGCTGCATTTTTTCAATGGCATTATGTAGATCTCGCTCTGCTTCGACATAACGTCGACGGTAGCCGCGGATCCCCGCCACCTCTTCAAAAATTGCGCGGCGCTCATCCATTTTCTGGGAAAGCAACGCATCCGCCTTTCCCTGCTCTAATATCGAATAGGGTGCATGGCCAATACCAGTTCCATCAAAGAGCAAGCGTATCTCTTTGAGTTTTACCGGATTATTGTTAAGGAGGTATTCCTGTTCGCGGGAGCGGTAGAGTCGCTTAGTGATGCATATCTCATCACTATTGAGCGGAATAAGGCCCTGACTATTATCAAATATCAACGAGACCTCTGCCATCTGCTGCGGCCCATGTGATGCCGCGCCATTAAATATGAGTTCATCGGCGGAGGTGGCCCTCAGAGAGAGCATGGATTGCTCGCCCATTACCCAGCGTATGGCGTCGATAATGTTGCTCTTTCCTGAGCCATTTGGTCCCATAATTACCGTTATGCCGGGGCGTATCTCAATAGTAGTGGATTCGGCAAAGGTTTTGAAACCGTCTATCTTAATGCGGTTTAGTTGCATATTGCTTGTATAAATTTCTTTGATAGGTCACAATTACTCTGTAAGGATACTTTAAGGAGGCACAGTAGGGCAAGTCGGGCGGTATATCTAGCGCACCTCCCTACAACCGGAGTTATCTCTATGCAGTCAATTCAAATATGCGGCATTGATGAAGCGGGGCGTGGGGCGCTTGCCGGGCCGGTAAGCGCTTCAGCGGTTATCCTAGGAGCCGATTTCCCTGAGTCGGTTGCCCAACAGCTTGCAGATTCCAAACAACTCAGCGCATCGCAACGCGCAAAGCTAGAGGTGCTGATCATGCATCATGCAGCGCAATGGGGAGTGGCATTTGCTACCTCTGTCGAGATAGATGATCTTAACATTTTAGGTGCCACTTTGCGCGCTATGGAGCGCGCCGCGGCGCTTCTTTTTGATACCTCGCTTACAGCTGCGTCTCACGCTATTGCCCGCGGAGGAGGCGCATTTTACACGGCGAGCGAGGTAACTGCTATTGTTGACGGTCAACATCTCCCACAACTACCCTGTGTCGGGCGGGCACTAGTAGCCGCCGATAACTCAGTTCCTGAGGTACAGGCGGCATCAATTCTAGCTAAAACTGCCCGCGATCGTTGGATGATCAACTATGCCCAACAGGATAACAGATATGCCTTTGAACAGCATAAGGGCTATCCTACCCGCATGCATCGCCATCGGTTAGTGCGCCATGGAGCTTCGGATATTCATCGCCGCAGCTTTTCTTGGCGCTCATAATGTTTATCTATATGTTTATCTATATGTTTATCTATCTATTTGTCTGTCTGGTCACCTCTATTTTTCTCCTTCTTTTGGAGCTGGGTTAGCAATGTACCCATTTCGTCATAAAAACCCTTTACATCCTCAGGGTAGACCAAGATTTGGTTTCTCCGATAATTCCCATCAGGTCGACTGGCACTCTCTACTATTGCTAGAAAGGGTGATCCATTTCTGTCTACCTTGAGATTAAAAAAATAAGTTCTTCTTCCAGAACTACTCTCCAACTGGTTGGAGTATATCTCGCCACGTTCCATATGTTATTCTACTCTCTTTCGGGCTAGTTGTAAAGCCGCTAGGAAACTAGCTGAGGAAAATAATCCCTTCCTCTTACTACTTCCTTAATGCGTGCTATAGCCAAGAATTGTTCTATCCGGTTAGTGCCTAGTGGGTAGCGGGACCGGGCATTAATTGTCATGCCACCGCCCTTTTTTATATGCTCTCTATCACGGTAACGGTGGTGCTACCCACCTGCTCGGTGATGCCGTTCCACACAATGGAAAGGAGAGAACTTTCTCCCTCTTTTTAATAATTCGAGCTTAGGGCTTGTTTTTTTTATTTAAGTGTATATAGTATATGAGTAATGCGCTTCTTGCTACAGATAGTGGTAACCCTGCTCTTGGCACTGTTGATATTGGGTTGTGTTTCGGAGGTGGGTATGGATGATAATAGAGATAGTAGAATAGTTGAGAGTCAGCAGACTCCCAGCTCTGAGGAGGGCTCGCAACGGGGAATACTAACCACGCTTAAGGACTTAGTAGATCCAATAATACCTAGGACTTCCTCTGAGGGCGTTACGTCAAACTGGCTGGCCTTTGTAGAGGGTTCTGATTCGCAATTAATGCTTATTATTATCGGCGTAGGTATTGCCTTGGCTGCGCTCTGTGCCGTTATGGTAAGCGCTATTTTAGTATAGCCTCAACCATATACTGTTCTCCTTTTTATTTAATTTTCTCCTGCAGTATAGCACCTCTCCGGCATCTATTGTCAGAAAGGGGGGTCAGCTCTCTCTTTATTTTCCTAGGTGAGGGCATACATAATATTGACATGTGGTTACACTATTGACTATACTTAATAGTAGGTAAAGGTCTATTAGCATAGCGGTTGCTATTGCATATCCACCTTTATTATGATTCGCATGAAACTGAACTTTGATAATCAATGGGTGATGATTGTGGGAGCCTCCGGTGGAGTAGGAAGCGCAATCTGTCATTGGCTGGTGGCGCATAGCCGCGCCAAATTGCTGCTTTGTGATGTTAGTAAAGAGCAACTAACTCGCCTATATCAGTCACTTAAGGGGCGCCATGAGATTGCTATTCTAACCATTGATCTATTGCATCCCGGATCTCAACAGCAATTATTTGCGAAGGCTAGCGAGGGAAGGGCAATCTATGCCATGATTTATGTCGCGGGACTTAATTATTATGGCCCAACTATTAGCCAGCAATTTGACCATTTTCATGCCATTACTATGATCAACTATATTGCCCCGACGCATCTTACCATGCTCTTGACTGAGCATTTCATACAACAGGGAGGCCCGGGAGGCATACTACTTTTTAATTCTTTGGCTGCGCACTCCTATTTTCCCTACCAATCAATATATTCAGTTAGTAAAGTGGCCTTAGATCGCTTTATCCGCGCCTATAGCTATGAAATGGCTGATTCACAAATTGTGTTCTCGCAGATGTACCCCGGCTCTATAAATACTGCTATGACTTCGAATGCCGAAATATTCCCCTATCTCTCTCAGTCGCAGCGCCGACTCATCGCCCCTGTAGAACGTGTGGTAGATTGGGCCATGCATGGCTTTGTAAGGGGCAAACGTTATATCTATAGTAACCGACCAGTTGAATGGTTTTTTAGAATAATTAGTTATTTTTCTGAGTCTCTCGTAGCTCAAACGACCGGGCGAATACTCCGGAAATTATTAAGATCTTGCGGCAAACTATAAATTAGCCGATTGGCGATGTTGCATATATTCCTCTACAGTGAGGCGAAAACCGGTACGCCAATCCCACTGCGGTTTGAAGCCCAACACGCTTTGGGCACGCTGGATATCAAAGATACGTTTCCCAATCATTGAACGCATCCGAAATAAGGTAAGGGGCGGCGTAGCTGAGTAAAAAAGTAGTCGAAATATCCCCATTATTAGTAGGGTTATGATGTAGGTAAGCCACAGTGGTATTACCAGACGTGGCGGTCGGCAGCCCAACAATGGCGCCACATACTCAAATAGCTCCCGAAAGGTTACTCGCTCACCACTAGTGATATTATAGGCCGCTCCACAAGCCTCTGCACCTACAGTAAGAGAGCTGGCAACCGCTTGGGCCACATCAGCGCAATGGACTAAAGGGATTAATCCTTCAGTAGTGCCTAGATATGCCATATAGCCACCGCGTAGAGCATCAAAAACTCTATAGTAGGTACTGGTATCGCGCGGTCCATAGATAGAGCCCGGTCGCAATGTCACCGTAAGAAATGACGCTCCATTGGTAGCTGTCTTTGAGGCCTTTATCACCAACTGTTCGGCTTGCTGTTTGGTGATTGAATAGAGATTAGAGAGGCGGCTGCGGTGCTCTTCGGTAATGGCTGGATGGCTTTTTAGCCCTAGGACCGCAATGCTGCTGATATAGACAAAACGTTGAATGCCAACGGCACGAGAAGCGTCAAGCAATCTCCTAGTTGCCTCTACATTGAATAACTGAAATTTTTTCCGCGCCCCCCAGTCTGACACATAGGAGGCATTATGTATCACATAGCGGCAATTCTCACAGAGCGCCTCTAGGTCGCTCATGGTGGCTGTTGCAAGATCAAGGCGTCGGTATTCCACATCGGTATTGTCCCGCTCTCTCAACTGCTTCAAGAAGGAGGGCAACACTGCTCGACGGTAGTGGCAACGTAGCGCATAGCCCTGTTGAAGCAGTAGTTCAGCAATATGACCTCCTAAAAAGCCAGAGGCGCCGGTTATCAGTACGCGCTTGGAATTAGATTTAGTGCTACTCATTAATATACTCGATATATAATTGCGCTATCTAATGCAATACCAGCGGTTAGGTGGAGTATCCACACCGGTATAAGCGATCGACAGCGCCAGGCAATATAGCCCGCCACTATACCAAAGGGGATAGCCCCTAGTAGCTCTGGTAATGGATGCCCAAAATGGAGCATAGTAGAGGGAACTATTTGAAAAAACAGCGCTGGGGGAGGACGCCCGGTGTTAACTGTAGATCGCTCAACAAATGGAAAAAGCATCACTCCTCGAAAGCAACATTCCCAGGGAATATAGTAAAAGAGCATATAGAATAGTGCGTGTAATAGCAACCATACTATATTATCAGCAGCATAACTAGCAATAGTTTTTGAGAAGGGGTAAAAGTTAACCATTCCCGGATCTAGACTGCCCCCAAGACCCACTAATATCATAATGGGTATACCCAGCATCATATAGGGAGCTATCTTTGCAGTGGGACGTCGTATCCCTAAGTCTGACATGCGGAATCCTAGCATGCGGGCAGTAAGGAGCGGCAACACTCCTAACAGGAGGGTAATGGAGGCCAAACGTACCAAATAGGCGACAATGTCTCCCGGCAACCGGGAAGTTGGAGGGATGCTAAATAGTTGATTATTAACAATTGCCCAGTAGAAACTCATACTGAAGGTAGTTACGGTCAAAAGTATTACTTGCGGACTGCACCATTTTGTGTAATGTTTAAGCATTGTTCTTTGCGAGCTGTTCTCTTCTCTAATAATGATGTCCAAATCCTATGGTGATCTCGTAATTTCCCTCTCCTAGTAAGCTTCTGGTACGTATAGAGACTAAAGGATCAAAACCAATAGAGATACGTACAATCAGGCTGCGCGCCTGCAGAAAAAAACCAAGCGCCTCTAGGCCCACTCCTAAGCGTAGATCACGCTCTATATCAACCGCCTGGGTTACAACGGGCGCAAAAGCCAAATCTGCAAAGAAATTCGCTTGCCCCTCTAGAAAGTTTTTGTTTTTAAAGCCTGATATAGTAAAGTCACTGTTAATATATAATAGCAGGTTTCCAGTCAGAGAGCTATCTACAACACCTCGCACTCGCGATCCTAGTTTATCTTGTATATATTGATTGGAAGCGGATATAGGTATAAAATATTCGGCGCCGATGCGGGTTGAGAAACCTAACCGGTCCACAATGAGATGTCCTCGAAATTGTGCGCTAAGAATACTTTCAATTTCGGCATTTGTAGGTTTAAAGGTGATACTTTGTCCTATAGAGAGGTGTATTCCCTCTCTGAGATTGCCTCTCCATTCAACTCCTCCACTACTCAGCGAATGCCTAAAACCAAACTCTACCGGTCCGCGGGCACTTAAATTGTTTAGTCCGGTTAAATCAGCTTGGGCACCTTCGCTAGTTTGCTCCTCAGTATTACTTCTTGCCCAATAGCCCACCTGAGTAAAAAACTGAGGTGTATAATATAATGCTCCTAGGAGACCTAACTCTGCACCAGTGGCAACTGAGCTTAGAAGATCTAGTCGACCACTTACTAGGAGAGGATTTGCAGTCATGGAAATATCGAATCCCTGAGTATATAGCAGGCTCCACAATTGGTCATTAATAGGTATGTTAACACCCAAGGAGGTATCAATCGCTCCCTCAAAGTTACCATCAAAGAAGACCGAAAACTCCATTAACAGCCCCCAGAACCATTCAACATCCAAAAATTTGAACGGAATCTGAAAGCTTGGTTTAAGACGCACCAACCCATCCTCTAGGACATCTTTAATTTCCACATCAATATTCAATGCGAATTGTTCTAATGTACCAAAAAAATTGTAGTCGCGCAGGCGACCACTAAGGCTTAGCCCCTCACCGGTGCTGTAACGTAGATAAGGGAGAATAATAAAATTGCCGCTATCTTCTATGATAATAGTTGCATAAACTGCATTAATATCCTCTTCAACGGCAGTACGGTATTCAATGTCGAAGCTCTGCAATTGTCGCAAAGTACTGAGTCTCTGTCGATATTCATCGATAGCCTGCTCCAAGTCCTCTTGGCTAGCAAAACTTCGGCCTTCCAAGTCGCCTACTTTGATCTTTAGCGCCTCTGGAGAGGTTACACCAGTTATGATATATTCTACAGAACGGATGAGAAATTCCGACGGCTGAGGAAAGAGAGGATGAAGAGCCCCAACCCAGAAGATAGTCATGAGCAGCGGTATACACGCTCCTCTTCCTATCTTCTGGTGATGCGACCCAGCTCCCATCTTTTAGGCCTGAAAAAATCCTTAATATAGATTGCTATTTTGGTCTCTTCGTACAAACTAATTCTAGTAACAATTCCTGTGTGAATTTTGGTAACGGCACGCATGCCAAAACATTGCTCATATTCCTCTAGCTCTACCGAGGCGCAACCATAGTGCTTTTCAATTTTGGTGGCAGTCTTCCCCACCCAATTAACTACCTCTACATAATCTGGTGGAGGTTCATACAGATATATCTCCAGTTGTGGAAGCATCTCCAGAGACGCCCCACATTCTACCCGATCAATTAGCGGGGCCGAAAAGAGATGTAGCATGCGCTCTCCCCCATATTGATAGCTCCTATTTAATAATCGTAAAGTGTCGCCGGGGATGATGATCCGCTGCGAACCCGTTTTTAAGAGCACTATCAACTCATCAAAGAGTTCAAATAGGGTAAGTCCTCGTGCTACAGCACACTGTAGCATCTTTCTCAGCAACGCTTCATCTATCTCGGTAGTAGTATCCGCCGGGATATGCGCAATATCTTCCTCAGTGATACAGGCAATTTTATTTGTTGGAGGCTTCTTAATTACCTGTTGAGCGGCAAGCGGTGGCGCGTAAGCTGTCCACACTCCCAATGCTAGCAATATCAGCTTTAAAAATTGCATAATAACTACAGATAGCTCTCTTAATGCTTACCATAAGAAAGATGATATTTCGAAAACCAGAGACAATTCGACATTCTTCTAATAGCTAATTCTATATAGATGAGCCTATAATAGCAAGTGCTAGGCAACGAGAATTAAAGGGTCGCTATTATATATAGATAGATGTGGCCACAGTGTGCCCGACTACACTCTTCCAGCTTGGCCGCTCTCCGACTTCTATCACAGTCTAAGGTGCGATAGGTGGTGCATTTGGGGTTTAATTCAGGACTTTTACTCAAAATGCTTGACATATTAAAAATAGTGAGATTGTATATACACAATATAATTAACTATTTTTTAATGATTGAAGGAGTATAAAGTTATGATTTTACGAAGAAGTACAGTAGCCATTGCGCTACTTACATTGTGTGCAGTTGGTTCCCTGCTATTAGGAGCCTGCCCGCGTAATGCTGGTGGAGATTTTGTAACCGCCATGGTTACAGATGTTGGGGGGCTGGGTGATAAGTCCTTTAATGATGGAGTATATGAAGGGCTGCAAGATATACAGGAGGAAGAGGGCATAGATGTGCGCTTGGTTGAGTCAAATCAGCAAACCGACTATGTTCCCAATCTGAGTGGCTTTGCCGAGGATGGCGCTGATTTGGTCTTTGCGGTGGGTTTCTTGATGGCTGAGGCAGTGGTAGAGGCTGCCAATAACTATCCGGATGTTAATTTTGCCGGTATAGATATCTTTGTTGATGAAAGTAGTGCCCCAACTAATGTGCAGGGCATTCTCTTTAAGGAGCAGGAATCGGGCTATCTAGCTGGGGTATTGGCTGGTCTTCTTACCAAAGAATATGCCGAGGTAAGCCCTAAACTCAACGACGAAAATGTACTGGGAGTAGTACTAGGGTTACTCATACCGCCAGTAGAGCGTTTTGAGGTTGGATTCAAGGCGGGGGTTTATAAGTACAACCCTGAGGCTCGGGTAATCAGCATTATTACTGAATCCTTTAATGATACTACCATAGGAAAAGAGGCAGCATTGGCCATGATTGACCAGGGTGCTGACATCATTTTTCCGATCGCTGGTTTGACTGGTGTGGGTTCTATCAATGCTGCGCAAGAGCGGGGAGTATTGGCCATAGGTGTGGATGTTGATCAGAATGATCTGGCTCCCGATACGGTCATTACCTCGGCGGTGAAGAAGTTGGCTCCGGCCTCTTACCTCACTACCAAAAATGCGCTAGAGGGCAATTTTCAGGGGGGGAACAATATATTGGGCATTGCCGATGGTGCTACTGGTATAGCTCCCTTTTATGGCTTTGATTCTATAATCCCTGAGGAGGTTAAGCAAATTTTAGTAGACGAAGAGAGTGCTATGATTGCTGGTACTGTCACTATTCCTGGAACTCGTGCCGAAGCTGAAGCGTTAGGCATACAATAAAGGGACTGGGAAGTATTTAATGACGCGCTATGTATGCCAAGTGTGCGGTTATATTTACGACCCGGAGGAGGGAGATCCAGAGAATGGTGTAGCAGCGGGAACTACCTTTGAAGATATTCCTGAAGATTGGCTTTGTCCTAGTTGCGGAGCCGAAAAGGAAGACTTTGAGCAAGATGAAGACTAATTAGTTAGGAGCTTTCTGCTGGCTAAAATTGCTCTAATGTTAGATAACCCACATATCTTTTTGGTATGTGGGTTTTTTTTGCTATACTAAAGCCTGCATAAGATATATAATTAGCGCATGCCCTTGCCCACTATAAATCTTAGCAATCGACAGGCACTTATCACTGGTGGAACTCAAGGAATTGGAAGGGGGATAGCGCGGCACTTAGCACAGGCCAACGCCCAACTCTACCTCACCTATAAGTGGGGGTCGGCCAACAACGATGAGCTAATTCAAGAATGTTGCCGCAATGGAGCGCCATCACCCCATATTCTAGAGGCAGATGTGGCAGAGCCAGAGGATACCCGAGGACTTATGCAGGCTATTGCCGAGCATACCGACGCTATCGATATTTTTATTAGTAATGTAGCCTTTGCGCCGCGGATAGAACATTTGGCCGACTACAAGAAAAAGTCCTTTTTTCGCGCGATTGAGTATAGCAGTTGGCCTATCATTGCCTACCTTCAGGCCATTGAGCGTCAATTTGGGCGTTACCCCCGTTATGTAATAGCTATTTCCAGTGATGGACCAAGCCATTATTACCGTGGTTATGACTTTGTGGCAGCTACCAAGGCGCTATTAGAGCATTTTACTCGCTATCTCTCTATCCATCTTCTTCCCCATGGCACTTGCACCAATGTGGTGCGATTTGGTACTGTACAAACCGATAGTTTCAATACAATATTTGGTAAGGAGTTTTTTGATTTTGCCAAAAAGGAGGGATTGGACAAGGAACAGATTCTCACTACCGATGATTGTGGCCGAGCGGTGCTGGCATTGTGCAGCGGGCTACTGGATTCCCTTAATGGGCAAACGGTAACACTTGATTATGGAGTAACATTTAGGGATAATTTAATGATGAGATATATTGATTCGAAAAAGGAGGAGAGTAATGACTAAAGATCAGATAATTAAGGTGATCAAGAAGCATATCGTAGATAACATTGATGATGTTAATATTGAAGATATTGATGTCTCGAAGACGATGCGTGACTATGGCGCCAATAGCCTAGATATGATTGAAGTAGTTTCCAGTTCTATGCGGGAATTGAACATTAAGATTCCGCGGGCTGAACTGGCTGATATCAATAATATTGACTCATTGGCAGACAAGTTTTTGACCCACTCGTCAGATTCTTCAGAATAAAGTTTATTGCAATTATGCCTAATATACTAAACTACAGTCTGGCCGATTTCTTCTATAACGACAGCAAGAGTGTACTTAACCCCCCCAATGATTTTATGGAATGGGTGAACAATCCGGCAGTCCTTCAGATAACGCGTTTTTTTGAACAGCAACTTCTGGAGGCGCCCAACGCGCGTACCGAGGTGCTGAGCAACATCGACAACCAGCGACGGGAGATGATTAATCTCACTTCCTATAATTACTTGGGGCTTTCCAGCCATCCGGAGGTTATTGAGGCTGCTAAAGAGGCGTTGGAGAAGTATGGTATGTCCTCTTCTGGTGCACCGCTGCTTTCTGGTACCTTTGATCTGCATATTGCACTGGCCCAACAACTGGCCTCCTTCAAGGGGCAGGAGGATTGCATTCTCTACTCCAGCGGCTTGGGCGGGAATTTAGGGGCCATTCAGGGCCTGCTTCGCAAGGGCGACGTTCTTATCCTTGATGAGAAGTGCCATAAAAGTTTGGTGGATGGTGGGACCCTGGCCGGTGCCAAGATGCTCTTTTTTGAACATAATAGCATGGACTCACTAGAGGCTATGCTGGAAAAGAGTAAAGATCGGCGTACTCTAGTGTGTGTTGAAGGTGTCTACTCTATGGATGGCGATCTGGTAGATCTCCCAGGAGTAGTGGAGCGTTGTCAGGCGGCACAGGTGCCAATCTACATTGATGAGGCACATTCTACCTTAATGTTTGGCAGGCATGGCCGGGGAGTAGCTGAACATTTTGATCTAGAAGATGCAATCGGAATCAGCTTTGGCACGCTCAGTAAATCCTTTGGAGGGGTGGGAGGCTTTGTCTGCTCTAATGCCCCCATTATTAAGTATCTTAAGGGCTATTCCTCACCTTGGAATTTCTCCTGCTCTCCCTCACCGGCTATTGTGGGGGGACTTACCAAGGCGCTGGAGGTGGCTACCCGTGATGATAGCCTGCGGCAGGCACTCTGGAACAATGTTGATTACTTTGTGAAAGCCCTTAAGGAGTTCAATTTAGATATTGGTCAGACCCAATCGCAAGTAATACCGATTATTATTGGCTCTTCGGGAGAGCGGCTCTTTCGTATGGCAACTGAGTTGCAGCGCCGCGGTCTCTTTCTCCAGCCGGTAGACTTTCCGGCGGTGCCGGCCCATGCACGTCGCTTCCGTATTTCTGTCTCTTCGCAACTTACCAAAGAGCAAATAGACTATGCCCTTAATGTGATAGAAGATGTTATAGTCAAAGAATTAAGAGGCGCGGCCCCCGCAACATGATTAATCAGTGAGGAGTTCTCGGAGAATGTGGTGGGAGCAGAGATAGATACCCTAATACGTTCCTATCGCAAAAAGAGGCTCTTTGAAATTGCCGCGCTCCCTGAGGTCTCTTACGGCGTGCCACACATTACACAACTTATTCCCCATCGCCCTCCCTATCTGCTGGTAGATAATATATCACATGTCAGTTACCAACAGCAGTTGATTGCCGGGAATATATACATTGCTCCTGATGACCCCTATCTTGAGGGTCATTTTCCCGGAAATCCCATCTACCCCGGCATGCTTATGCTAGAATGTCTAGGACAGTTGGCTCTCTCTCTCTACTATTTTGTGATGCAGCAGAGTAATCACATTGTCGAAGAGCGCTCTATTCCCACTATTGTGCTTACCAAAGTGTTAGGGGCCCATTTTCTCAATCCCATTATACCCCCATCTTCAGTAGAACTCTTAGCAATGAATATTAATCATACCGGGCTCTTTAATCGCGCCGTAGCGCAGGCCTTGGTAGATAATCGAGTATCAGTAATTATGGCAGGAGAGGTCTATATTGCCGATGAGTCGCTACCTACCTAACCCTTGGCGCGCTATCTTACAATATAAACTGCCCTCCTCCCTGCTGAGAATATGCGCCGCGCTCTAAGGCACAATCCTGAGTGTTCGCCTATTTCTCTATTCGCGCTAACTGGCTAACTGGCTAACTGGCTAACTGGCTAACTGTCAGAGGGCTATGACACTATTGAAAGCGAGAATAGACTAACACCGCATTCTGGCCACCAAAGCCAAAGCCATTGGACATAATATGAGAAGGAGAAATCTCTAATGGTTCATTTTGTATCACATTATAGCCAATCTCTGGGTCTTGCTTAAATTGATTAATGGTCTGATGCGCTAGCCCTCGTTCAAAGGCCAATATCAGCGCCGCGCTTTCGGCTCCGCCCGCGCCTCCCAACAGGTGGCCAGTCATTGACTTGGTGCTATGCACCGGTATAGTATCAGCCAATTTTCCAAAGACCTGCTGTATGCTGCGATATTCGGCAATATCGCCTATAAGAGTAGAGGTGGCGTGGGCATTAATAAGGTCGATATCTTCCGGGTTTAGTTCTGCCGATTTTAGTGCCTGCTGCATAGCCCGCGCCGCACCCCGGCCGAAGGGGTGAGGGGCTACAATATCATAGGCATCACACGAAAAGCCAAAACCGCTTAACTCGCAGTAGATTTTGGCCCCTCTTTGCCTAGCGTGAGTAAGACTCTCTAGACAGAGCATTCCCGCGCCTTCTCCCAATACAAGGCCATCCCGGTCTATATTAAAGGGGCGAGCGGCGGTAGTAGGATCGTCAGTACGTTTAGAGAGGGCATAGATATTCCCAAAGGCGCCTATTCCCAACCGGTTAATGGAAGCCTCAGTGCCACCAGCTAGAATTGCATCAGCCATGCCAAACTTAATGTGCATCGCTGCTAAGCCAATGGCATGATTGCTGGTGGCACAGGCCGAGCTTACCGAGAAGCAGGGGCCCTGCAAATTGTTTTCCTGCGCAAAATAGCCGGCTCCGGTACTAGGGATTGCATTAATGAGCCCCAAAGGATGACTCATGTCCATTCCCTTTTGGGATATCTCACGGCTAGTATTATAGAAGCTATCTACGCCGCCACCGCCACAACCCAAAATAGTGGCGTAACGGTGAGGGGACGCCTCAATATCCAAATCAGCATCTATAATGGCTTGGCGGCCGGCGGCACAGCCAAAGATAATATACTTATCTAAGCGTTTTATCATCTTTCGAGAACGAATGTGGTCGGTAATAGCTGCTCCTATATCTATCTCTCCTCCAAAATTGGCATAGTAATCATCTACATTGGTATGTAGCAGGGTGCGAACTCCATTCTTGCCCAGTAGCAGGTTGTCCCAGAATTCAGACAATGAATTGCCAATAGAGGTAACCACCCCTATTCCAGTAACTACTATACGCTCTTCGCTATTGTATTTCATGCTCTATTTTACCACTATGAGTAATATTGTATTATACTTCAACCTCTATAGTCTATCAATGGTACCCCTAGCCAGAGACCATTCATAATAATCAGATATAATAATCAGATATAATAATCAGAGCCGCGATACCTATTCTTTCTCATTGCCTATAGGCTATACTTAACCAAGAGGGGATTTAAAGATACTTATGAAAATTCTACTAGCCAGCAATAATTCTCATAAAGCCCTGGAGTTTCGGCGCCTCTTTTATCCTATAGAGATAGTTACCCCCCAAGAATATGGCATCACGTTTCAGTGTCAAGAGCGGGGTCATAACTTCTACGAAAATGCGCTAGCCAAAGCCGAAGCCGGCGCTAGCCAAAGCCGAGGAGATATGGCAATAGTGGCCGACGATTCTGGTATTTGTGTGCCAGCTTTACGAGGAGCGCCTGGCATCTACTCGGCCCGCTTTGGGAATGAGCGCTCTCCATCTCCCTTAGATGAGGCTGGTCGTACCCACCTACTCTGGGAAGAGATGCAGCCCTATAGCGATCGCACCGCCTTCTATGTGTGCGCTGTGGTACTCTACTGGCGCCCTACCCATCTCTATCTAGCGCAAGAGGAGTGGTATGGCGAAATAGCGCACCAAATATCCTCCTCTACCGGAGGTTTTGGCTATGATCCCCTCTTCTATCTACCGCAGTTACAATGTTGCGCGGCAGATTTGAGCGATGCCCACAAAGATGCCCTTTCGCATCGCGGGAAGGCGGTGCGGGCGCTTTTCAAGATGCTTCCGCATGATGTGGGATAGTCGAGGCATGGGGCTTGCGTGCTAACAGTAGGCGCAGGCCATAGAGTGCAGCCAGCACTGTACTGCCCTCATGCCCCACCACCGCCAAAGGAAGCGGCAATATGTTAAGGAGGGTGGCTGTTCCCATGAACAACATCAGTGAGCAGATAGCTAAGGCATTTACTATAAAGGTTCGACGGACGCGGTGGCTCAAATCAACTATAAATGGCAGTGCCTCAATATGCTCGCTCATAAGTACAATGTCGGCGCTCTCCAACGCTACATCTACTCCACTATCTCCCATGGCAATGCCAATATCGGCCTGGGCTAGTGCCGGAGCATCATTTATGCCATCACCAAACATGGCTACTGCCCGATACCGCTGCTGTAATCTTCCTATTATCTTCAATTTCTCTTCTGGCAATACCTCACCATAGCGCTCGTCAATGCCGACTTTCTGAGCTACCTTATTCACCACCGGCGTTACATCTCCAGAAACTAATACCGTCTTTATTCCTCTTTGATGCAGCTCGGCTATAAGGCGCGGCGCCCCCTCCCGCAAACGGTCGGCAAAAGCAATGATCCCTAGTAGCAAGGCCTCGGTAGCCGATAGTATTTGAGCCACTACAATGCTAGTGTGGTGGTCTGCAGCATGCGCCGCTATTTTCTGACGGGCGGAGGCTATCCCGTAGCATTGATAGCCCTCCAAAAGACTGAGATTACCGGCCCGGAAACGCTCTCCATCTATCTCGGCCTCCACTCCCCGACCGGCAATAGCCCGAAAGGCGCTAATCTCCTGAATATCAAGCTGGGCCTGCTGCGCCCTCCTGGTAAGCGCTTGCGCCAAAGCATGCTCGCTACGCGCCTCAATGCTAGCTGCCAGAGCGATGAATTCCTTTTGATTGCCATTCCATCTTTTTTTACTTAATTCAACTGGCGCTTCATTCTGCAAAAGTTCTACCTTAACAATGCGTTGCCTCCCGGTGGTCAATGTTCCAGTCTTATCGCAGGCCAATGCCTGAATATTCGCGGCCCTCTCAAGATAGATGCCGCCCTTAAAGAGAATGCCGTGCCGGGCAGCTACCGCAATAGCCGAGAGAATAGTAACCGGGGTACTAATAATAATTGCGCAGGGGGAGAGCACCACCATAAGGGTAATAGCCCTATAAAAGGCAGTATTACTCTCTCCGCTAAGAGTGCTTAGCAACACAAAAGTGAGCGCGGTAATAACAATAACCAGCACCGCATAGATTCCTTCGTAACGCTCCAAAAAACGCTGTGCAGCTGTTTTTCTTTTTCGCGCATTCTCTACTAGGGCAATAATGCGAGATATGGTAGATTCAGCGGCTACCCGCTTAACCTGCATAAGAATGCTCCCACCCATTATCAGGGTACCAGCCTCTATCTGCATGCTGGGGGTCGCGGAGACCAACTGAGACTCTCCAGTAATGAAGGAGCGATCCAGCATGGCCTCTCCCTCAATAATGATGCTATCTAGTCCCACGCGCTCACCGGGATAGAGCATAATCTGCTCTCCAACCTGAATCTCATCTAAAGGCATCTTCTGAAGTTTTCCCTGGCGTCGCACAGTAGCGCTATCTGGACGGAGCTGGATAAGCTTGTTAATAGCGCTACGGGTCTTTCCGATAGAGAGATCCTGCAGAAAATTAGAGAGCGCAAAGAGCAATAGCAGTAATGCCCCCTCATAATATTCCCCAATAATCGCTGCACCTACCGCTGCTAGCAACATGAGGAGATCAATATCAATGGTACGCTTCCGAATGGATTTAATTACATTCTTTAACCCGTTATATATACCTATGCTATACGGTATAGCATAGAGGCCAAGCGCTAACCATTGTATGGCTAATATTCTATCGACCAGTAGACCAGCGATAAATCCCGCGCCGATAAGAGAGAGCGCGATGATCTGTCGGCCAATCTTCATCTCTACACTATTACTAACAGCTGCATATCACATACATTGGTATGGGTAGCCCCGCTACGTAAGAGCGAGCCACAGTACTCATGAAAATGATAAGAATCATTGTTATTAAGAAACTGCATCATATCTAGTGTTTGATGTTGTACCTGCTGGAGCACTGCACGATCTGCAAAGGCACCAGCGGCATCGGTTGGGCCATCATTACCGTCGGTAGCTGCTGATAGCAGATATACCGCCCTCTTTGCCGGAAGAGGAATAGAGGATGAATCTAACAGGGTCAGGAAGGTCAGCGCCAGCTCTTGGTTTCTTCCTCCCATACCCTTGCCGCGAATCTCTACGGTGGTCTCGCCTCCGATAATCAAGAGCAATGGTAGTGTCGATTCTTTAGCATAATGGGCAGCATGGGTGGCCAGCGCCCAGATCCATTCGGCAGCCTGCCGGGCGTTACCTCTCAGATGTGAGGTGATAATCTGCGGAGTGAATCCATACGTTAGGGCTTTCTGAGAGACCGCCTCTAAGGCTCGCATATTGTTTCCTATAAGGCGGGTGGTATGTCCCGGGGATGGAAGATCTCTAGAGGTGGGGGTCTCGGCAATTTCTCCAGCAGCGCCAGCTTGTAGAAAGGCCATTACTGAGGAGGGCGCCCTCTCTTTAATTCTATATTTGGCAAGAATATGAAGCGCATCATGATAACTAGTCTTATCTGCCGCTACTAGGCCAGAGGCTATGCTACCCAGATCATCACCGATTACATCTGAGAGCACTAAATTTATGGTAGTTGCCGGCGATGCCAACTGTAGAAAACGTCCGCCCTTGAGCGCTGATAGATGCTTGCGTACACAGTTAACCTCATTGATGGTGGCATTGGTGGCTAGGAGTAATGAGGTTATCTGTTGTAGATCCTCCAAAGTTAGCGGGTAGTCTTGGTGATGGTAGGGAGCACTGCACAGGGCCGAGGCACCGCCAGAGATAAGGTTGATCATTAATGTTTTCTGATCTGCCTGCGCTGCTAAACGTATAACTGATTCAGCAGCTCTCTGACTAGATAGATTGGGGATAGGGTGACCACCGTTGTGTATGCCAATGTTTCCTATTGCTGCGCGAGCAGCAACCTTACTGACAATTATTCCATCACTTATCTTATTCCCTAGCATATCGATAACCGCCTGTGCCATTGGTAGCGCGGCTTTGCCGATCGCACAAAGATAGATGGTAGGCCAATCTGTTAAATTAAGGCGCACATCCTTCTCCGGTACTACCAGCCGCAACTGCTTTCCTCGCAGTAGTAGCTGTTCGCGTACTAGACGATAGGGATTGACCGCAGCTACACTATGTTCAAAGAGGCTTTGGAGAATCAAGCGCATATCTTGTCGCTCGCCGGTAGTAGATAGAGATGAGGCGGGCTGGTTGCTCTTATTCATGGCGACTGACTTAGTTGCGATAGAAAACTCACTACCGAGTTGGTTAGCGTTGGAGGTATCTCATGTCCCCCTTCAAAAGATTCCAGATGACCCTGAAAACCGACGCGCAGCAATAGCTGATACAGCGCCACTGCATCTTGATAGCGTAAAACTTCATCGACCCGCCCATGAGATTGAAGAAAGGCACAGCCGCTAGCCCTCTGAAGTCCCGTCTCCCAGCGTTGGGGCGCAGTGAGTGCCGCGGAAAAGAGCAGTAGGGCGCGCGGCGTTGCTAGTTGATTAGCCACCATCTCCATTGCCACCATACTTCCTTGACTAAAACCTCCCAATATGCTCTGCTTTGTTGAGAGATGTAGCGCCTCGGTCAGCTCTACTACCTGTTGGGCAGCCTTCGATAGTCCAGAAGGATCGATGCTGGCAATGGTATTAAAATAATGCCCCTCTAGCGCCAGCTGCTGCAGCTTACGATCATCAGGAAACCATAGGCGTGCCTCCGGCAGATCCTCCTCCAGCGTCAAGTGCGCCTCAGGAAAAAACCAATGATAGTGTTGTTGAGGATCAAAGAGATCAGCTAAGGGGGTTAGATCTGCAGCGTTGGCGCCAAAGCCATGGAGGAGAATAATGGAAAGTGTATGGTCATGCCTCGCTTGGCGCTGTAGGTAGTGAAGCATCTCTTGCTGTAAGCAGTATAGCAGATCGCTCCTGGTTGAGGTAGTGGCGCAAGGCAATATTCTATCTATGCTCTGATTTGGCGATAGCCATGACACATCTCTCGATAACATGCAGCCCTCATATTAATTTTTCCCCGAAAAATTCCCCGTTGTACTACGCCAATAATATGTTGCTGTTGTATACTGCTCCACATATCATCAATGTGCTCTTGAATCCACCCATCGCAGAGTACGCTACGGCGCAGTACCTTGGCTACTTCATGCTCCCGATATCTTCTTTTGTTGCGCCACAGCCACTGGATAATTCGGTAGCTCTCTATTGGCACCTCTTGATAGCTCTCGTTACAGAGATCACAGCCGCTACATTGTTCAATAGGCATCCCTAGATAGGCGGTAAGCAGTAGGCGGCGACATACCCGGCTTTGGTAGCTATAGTGAGTCATGGCTTGGATCCGTTGACGCTGTATAGCAGATCCTGAACTATTTCTAGATGCAATAGGCCGTAGCGGCCGCACTAAGAGCGCCATTGCCGGTTGCCCATCCCGCCCGGCTCGTCCGCTCTCCTGTAGGTAGCTCTCTATACTATCCGGCATCTCAACATGCAATACCGCTCGGATATCTGGCTTATCCATTCCCATACCGTAGGCGCAGGTAGCACAGAGAATTCCCTGGCGGCTTTCCAGATACCACTGCTCTATGGTGGCGCGCTCCTCTTTGGACAATCCCGCATGATAAAAACGGATATGTTCCCGGCCCTGCATGCGCCGCAGTTGATGAGCATAGCGCATGGCAGTTACCCGAGAGCGGCAGAAGATCAATGCTGGACGAGGCAGAGCGGCCCCCGGCGCCCAGAGATCGGGAGCGGAAGCTGTGGTAACTCGACAGAGTTGCTGCACTAACTGTGAATGGCAACAGGTAGGCACTACATGATAGTGAATATTGCTACGATCGGGATCGGTAGCTACTAGATGGACTGCGCGCTCTCCAAAGAGGCTCCTCTGCACTCTTTGCAATATCTCCGAAGAGGCAGTAGCGGTGAAGGCGCTCACCATCTTGAAGATGTTGGCATCCACTATCTCTCCTAGCCGGGTATAGGCGGGTCGAAAACTCTCTCCCCACTCATAGATACAATGTGCCTCGTCAATAACCAGATGATCGCAACGGCACTTGCCAAGCTGCGCAAGCATTTGGGGTTGTAGTAGAGTCTCGGGATTGGTGAGGATCATTTTTATCTTTCCCTGCTGAGCCTGCTGCAGAATGCGCCGCCGATCTTGAGGGACAGTGCTGCCAGTAATGGCGGCTACTCCTATGGGAAGCTCCCTGAGCCGACGATATTGATCGGCAATAAGCCCTAGCAGGGGATAGACTATAAGAGTCAGCCCCTCAAGAAAGAGTGTAGGGAGCTGAAAGCAGAGACTCTTTCCAGTACCAGTAGGCAGGATGATTATCTGATATGGGCTGCGCTCTTGGGGATTAAGGTAGCCCTCTAGGGTATTGGATAATACTAGACGCTGAATTGGCTTAAGATAGCTAATAGCAAATGCCCGCTGCGCCTCGCGCAACAGCGGATCATCTACTGCATCCGGCGCCCCCGCAGTCGTGCCGCTAAGCGGTCTAGGCCAGCTCCTCTGCGGGTCATGATCAATATGCTTAGTCACATATCAATCTAGAGGTACAGGTATCATGGCGCATTAAAAAATTTCTCATGTTTTAAGAAGAGAAATGTAGTGGTGTACTACTTTGCCCACCGCCGCTAGATAGCTAGTACCAAAAATATTAAGGTGATTAAGCAGATGATAGAGATTATAGAGCTGCAGGCGCCCCTCCCACCCCTTAACTAAGGGATAGCATTCATTATAGGCATGATAAAAGCGATCATCAAATCCTCCAAAGAGTCTAGTCATGGCTATATCAACCTCTCTATCAGCAAAATAGACGGCGGGGTCTATCAGCGCCGCGCCGCCGCGATTATCGCTCATTAGATTTCCCGACCAGAGATCGCCATGCACTAAGGCGGGCTGGACTGCTTCAGGTAACAGCGACGGGATATGCTTCAGCAGCAGATCTCCATCACGTTGCATCGCCGGAGAGAGATAGCCGTTGCGCGCCGCCAGCTGTAATTGGTAATGCAAACGTGTAGTGGCAAAGAAGTGTTGCCAATTTGTGCTAGGATTATTGGGTTGCGGTGTACTACCAATCCAGTTATCCCATTCCAGACCAAAGCGTCGCGCTGCGGCACCGCTCTCTTTATGAAGAGTAGCTAAGGCCCTTCCGCAGTGCTCCCAATAGTCGGCTTTACGAGGGGCTGCCTCAATATATTCCAAACAGAGGTACTGACTGTCGGCATTCTCTCCCACAATAAGTGGCGTTGGTACAGTGAGAGAGCAGTAGCGCTGCAGTAACAATAGATTATCAGCCTCGACCTGAAAAAAGTGATGCGGTGAGGCCCCATAACTCTTCAAGAAAACCTGCTCCCCATTGCTCAGGTATAAAATACCTCCCTGGCTAATGCAGCCACCCCCTACCGCCTCCTCTCGCTTAATATAAATTGTGCTCCCCATTAACTGTTGGAGCGCCTCTGAAAGGGCGCCTTGATAATGTAAATATGGTTGTTCCATCAACAGTTAAACCAACTGTAGTGCCGAAAATGGCTCGTATTAGTCCTAGCGACTCTTTCTGAGCAACAAATAGATTGAGTCATTGCTCTCTATCTCGCCATAGGTGCTAGCCTGCAGTACCTCAAATCCCTGGACCAGCTCCCACAATTCATCTACTTCGTAATACTGATAGCACTCTCCATGTAGCTCTTCCCTTCCCTTCCCTCTCCAAAAGGAATGAAGCGCAATCCCCGCGTCGCACAGCACTTGGCGTTGTCGCTGCAGGGATTGTCGAAGCTCTTCTCTACTAAGTTGATGGAGTACCTTATTGGAATAGAGGGCATCAAAGATACGCTCAGTTGCTATGCTACAGGCATCTAGCTGCAAGAGATCGGCAGTCGGATTCTCTTTTTGGTAGTGTTCGATAAACAGCCTCGAATTGTCAGAACCAGTTACACGGTAGCGTGCCGCTAACTGCTTAAGATCTTTGCCCGGTCCCATACCCAACTCCAATAGCGATGAACCGCTAGGAAGATAGCGGCTAAGTATGGCCATAAGATGGTTTCCGTCCCCATTGGCAGTCATCTTGATATAGCGCTGTACATTTTCCTCAACATCAAAATAGCCCATACTGCCTAGGGCCACTTAGATAAGACTTTTAGTGTGTGTAGCATGTTTCTACCAAAGCGCCGCAGGAATTAAAGAGAACTCCTGATCCGAGCATGTAATACTATATCCTCTCTCCACCTCGCTCAGCAACCCTCTCTATGCTCTCTGCTTCATGGCTGAGGTGCTTCCCTTATAGCACACTAGTATCCTCTATCTAGGAGTCACCTTACCGCGCTCTGCCTCATCTTTCGCTGAGGTCGTTCCTGTGGCAAGCCTGGTACAGGCTTGCATATATCGTACCTCTTTGGTACTCATAGTAAATGTCGCTGTGTACATAATCCTCCAGTATACCTGGAGGAGCAGTGACATTTTCAACTTTCTTTCAAAGGGACATTTTCAACTTTCTTTTACATATTCTTAGGGCGAAATTGCTCCCAATTGCACAGTGAGAGCGCTCTTGGAATTGGATGCCGATATGGGCTATACTGCTAGTGGTAGAGATGGCCGAGTGGTCGAAGACGCACGCTGGGAAAGCGTGTATGCGCTTAAACGCATCGCGGGTTCGAAGCCCGCTCTCTCCGTCAATTAGAAAACAGGATGTATGGTATGTTGAGGTCGTAATATCAGGTTTTGTGGAAGGTATGAAAAAGGATTTTATAAACAAGGTATTTTACAAAAACGCTCAAAAAATGAGCGAAGTGCCCGACGAGACTGTTGATTTGATAGTTACCTCTCCACCATATTTTAATATCAAAGATTATGCGAAAGACGGCTATCAAGAGAACAGCAACGGCAAGAGAAATGATAAACAACTCGGAGACTTGGACGACTACAAAACTTTTATAAGAGAATTACTGAAAGTTTGGAGGGAGTGCGAAAGAGTATTGAAACCAAATGGCAAACTCATTATCAATACCCCGTTAATGCCAATGAAAAAAGCTGATTATTCAACGCACTATAACAGACATATTTTTGACTTGAACTCTGATATTCAAAATTCAATTTTATACCAAAAAAATACGCAAATGTTTTTGTACGATGTTTATGTTTGGGAAAGGGCAAATCCAAGCAAAAAACTTATGTTCGGAAGTTATCCCTACCCCAGAAATTTCTATGCACAAAACACCAGTGAATTTATAACTGTTTATGTTAAAGACGGGAAACCCATAAATAACCTTCAAAAGAAAATAAAGGAAGCGAGTAAACTAACTGAAAAAGAATGGGTTGATTATACGAAACAAATTTGGCGAATACCAATTCCAGGGAAGAACGATATTGCATTTGGCGATCACAGCGCAATAATGCCTGAGGAAATAGTACATCGTTGTGTGAAATTATTTACTTATGTTGGCGATGTCGTTATGGACCCGCTTGCAGGAAGCGGAACAACATTGAAAGTTGCCAGAGAAGAGGGACGAAATTTCATCGGTTATGAAGTGATGAGTACATATAAAAATATAATTGAGAAAAAGTTAAAACTTGCGGAAAAAAAGTTTAAGGAAAAATATGGCCTCCACTATTGAACAAAATAAAATATATAAAATGGATTGTTTTGATTTTTTGAGCCGTATTAAGAACGGAACTGTTAACCTTGCAGTTATTGACCCCCCCTACAACATGAGCAAAGCAAATTGGGATACATTCAAGTCAGAAAAGGATTTTTTTGATTTTACTTTTGCGTGGATTGATGCACTTGTTCCGAAATTGAAAAAAAATGGTAGTTTGTATATCTTTAATACTCCCTATAATTCTGCTTTTATACTTCGGTATTTAGTAGAAAAGGGGCTAAATTTCCAAAATTGGATAACTTGGGATAAGAGAGACGGAATGGGTGGTGCACGCCGACGATTTAGCAATGGACAAGAGACAATCATTTTTTTTACAAAAGGTGCAAAACACACTTTTAATTACGATGACGTACGTGTCCCATACGAATCAACAGAGAGAATCGAGCACGCAAAAAAGAAAGGAATCTTAAAAAATGGAAAGCGCTGGTTCCCAAATCCAAAAGGCAAATTATGTGGTGAAGTGTGGCATATAACAAGCGAAAGACATAAAAATAAAATAAATGGAAAAGTGCAAAAAATGGAACATGCGACACCAAAACCATTGGAACTTGTAGAAAGGATTATCACTGCAAGTTCAAATAAGAATGATATTGTTTTGGATTGTTTCGTTGGAATTGGCACAACGGCTGTTGCTGCAAAAAAATTAAAAAGATTTTTTCTTTGTTGCGATTCTGATAAAGATTATGTAATAGCGGCAAAGGAAAGGTTAAAAGAAGTTAAGTAGTTATGAGTGCCTCAGAATATACAAAACAAATCTTGTCAGAAATTTTGTCCATAAGCAAAGATAATCTTTTTCTGAATTATATTATAGAGCGCTTATGTGATGACAATTATCGCGGCTGGCATGTTTCACAACACAACAGATATGACATGAATGTCATAGGAATAATTTTGCAAAATATACAAAAAGTTGTAAGAACTAATTTTTTTGCTATTCCACCTGGCGATTATGACCGAGACACTCCACTCAAGGGCGTTTTTCAAAATTTTCAAACTATTGTAAATGGTGTCAATTCGGAAATGGGCAGAGGTACAATAAACTCCTTAAAAAAGAACTTTTTCCCTGATTTGGAAAAAATGAGCTTTTTGATAAGAAAAAAGATAAAACCAAACAACGATTCGCGATCAATTTCATGTGGCAAACTAACGCCTAGCGCAATTGAAACTACTTATAGAGGCAGTTACTATGATTGAAAAGTACAAGAAATTTACTGATGGTATAGACAAACTATTAGGCAGTAAAATTTCTGAATTAGCCGAGATGATTTATCTTAGTGACTATGTTGATGAGAAAATAAGCATTTACGAATTTATGTTTATTTTTTCGGACATCTCTGAAGATTTAGACAAAATTGCACTTCTTGATTCATATCGTAGTTTGAAAGAACACGAAAAAGAAAAACTTATAGAGCTGGTTAAAAAATATGCCAAACCAGATAATTTTAAAGGTAACAAAACAACACAACGGGATTTTCACAATTGGAAAAATCAAGCACAACAAATTATAAGGCTAATGAAATTAACGGTTTACTTTGAGGTAGACCAAAATAAATTCTTCCGTTTGAATGTTAGTAATACAGGATTTTTCCAAGAATCCAAAAAGCGAAGCATTATACCAAAACGAGAATACTTTAAATTTCACAATGTTGAGAAAAGGGACAAGTTTGAATTACATCATATTGTTCCAATTTCATCTGCTCGCAACAAAGAGGAAGCAAAAAAGGTGGATAATCATAAAAACTTGATTTATATTCACCGAGAGCGACATAAACGAATATCGCAAAACAGAGATAAGAATGTGGTTTTAACAATTGATCCAGACGAGGCTATTTTTTCTGATTTTGAAAACAAGGATATTGTGAAAACTGATAATGGGAAGGACGCACTGTACACAAAAAAAACAAGTAAAGTTGAACAAATGGCGGAGTATAATGTGGTTTTGCTAAAATCAATTTTTGAATTTGAAAAAACGCAATAAAGTTTTGGAATTTGCCCATCAAGCAAAACCGGCTTGACAGGAGGGGATCTGGGGAAAGAATTTCGAACCGTCCGCCGGAGCGTTAGCGGAGGCGGGTGGTGGAGCGAGAGCGTGCGATTTCGTTCAGAGTCACCACGCGCTCAGCGCGTGCATCACCTGTTAAACAAGGATCAACATGTCCTCCTCCCCAAGAAACATACAGAAAAACAAAAAATGTCACACAGCCATAAAAAATACATATGCTCCCTCCCTCATGGCTGAGGTGCTTCCTTTATAGCACAGTGGTATCCTCTTTTTACATGAGAGTGCACAGCATATTGCTTAATAACAGCTAGCTAGCTATAATCTGTATCAACCGATGAGAATGCTTGTGGCATACATCACGTGTCATGAGTGGGGGCGGTTAGCTCAGGCGGTTAGAGTGCCTGCTTCACACGCAGGAGGTCACTGGTTCAAGTCCAGTATCGCCCAGAGAGAGCAAGGATAACTTGTAGTAATTAATTACTAAAGATCACGGAAACGGCCCTGTTCAATGATCATTTTTCGGCGGCCATCAGCTAAGGTAGCCTCAACATCTAATCTATCACTACCAATCATTACATCGCTATGTACTATACTCTGATTAATGCCCACCTTCAGCCGTTCCCGATTGGTCATGGCTACCCCTCCCTCAATGCAGTTGGGATAGGCTCCTCCAAAGGCAAAATGGCAGGCGGCATTCTCATCCAAAAGGATATTGTGAAAAATACGTTGCGCTTGATAGATAGGGGAGCTACAATCTACCAGGGCTATCTCACCAACTGCCGAAGCGCCCTCATCGCTCTTCAAAAGACCCTCCAACACCTCTTGGCCGCGGCGGGCCTTCACTTTGGAGACCTTCCCATTATGAAATTCCAGCTCTACATCCTCCACCATTTTCTCATAGATAACTGCCGGACGGGTAAGACGCACCTCTCCCTCAGTTTTGCGGCAATCGGGAGTGGTAAAAACCTCTTCCGTTGGAAAATTGGGTAAAAAACGCACCCCCTGTGGGGTGGTAGAATATCCACCCTTCCAGCGGGCTCGCTCATCAAGATGCACTTTAAGGTCAGTACCCCTTCCCTTAAAGCGCAATAGCCGAATTTTTAATGCGCTGAGCTGCTCAGCCCGCCGATTTAGTCCCTTACAGTGGCTCTCCAATGCCTGTAGCGGGTTGGGCCGATTCAATCGCAGAATAGGAAGTAGCAGCTTCCAGAGACGACGCGCGGCCGCTGTGCTAGGTGCACAGTGTAGTACCTTGGCTGCCCAGCCGGGGGTAGGCATCATACAGACCAGCCAATTCAGCTGGTCGGACATAATCGCCCGGCGATAGAGTTCCTGAGAGCGTCGAGCAGCAGTCTGTATACGCATATTACGGGTATTATCTATATTGCTTAATGCATCGGGGTTTTCTTGGCTACTGATGGCCAACCGCGCCCAACGCTCCTTTACATAGATGGCCTGCTTGGCTGGTAAAGTGGACGGAGCATAATCCAAGTAATGCTCTTCTGAGTAGGTAGCGCGAGCCTGCAGTAGGCCACTATTGCTAGATTGCACCTCCACATATTGTGCGCCCTGTTGATAGGCGGCTGCTGCTATCATGTTGATAAAATACCAGTGGCAGGCCTCACCGGTAATAACCATATTTTGTCCCTTCTGTAGATTAAGAGCCGAGATAAGCATGGCGGCATATTGTTTTTGTTGCTCTATCAATTTCATAGTTTCAATTTCATAGTCTATTGTACCCTTTCATAATAGGCGCTTCAAGAAATAGGGATGGTTAACTGGCAATTATCTCCAAAGCCTTTTCGAGGGTTAGCGCATTAAGTTGCGCTTCGTTGTTCCATTCATCGGGAATGCGGTAGTTCTTGCTACCCATCTTAAGGTAGGGGCCATAGCGTCCCTTATAGAGCAGTATTTTATTACCCTTGGTGGGTTCGGTACCCAATTCGCGTAGCGGTTGCGCTCCGCGTCGGGCGCTTCGGGGCTGCTTAAAGAGCTCTACTGCTCTCTCCACAGTAAGGTCAAAGGGATCATCCCCCTTTTTGAGCGAGCGGGTATCATCACCGCAGCGCAGATAGGCGCCATAACGACCAATGTTGACCACAATAGGTTGTTTACTTTCGGGATGAAGTCCTAGCTCTTTGGGTAAACTGAGTAGATTGCGAGCTAGGGCTAATGTCACAGCTTCGCTCTTCAGGCCGCTGGGTAATGAGGCCCGCTTGGGCTTTTCGTTATCTTGGGCCTCTCCCAACTGCAGATAGGCACCATAGCGACCGGTGAGTAGATAGATGGGCAGTCCGGTATCCAGATCTTCGCCTAGTGGCTCCGGGCCATCCCGCCGACTGCGTGCTAATGCCAGTAGCTGCTCTTCATCTACATCGGCCGGCGCTAAATCTTCAGGTATGGAGGCATGAATCTCCTGTTTTTTCTCGTCATGCCACACCAGATAGGGGCCATATTTCCCCACCTGGATCTGGCAGTGCTGGGTTATCTGCGGCAGGTTAAGGGTACGGCTCTCTGCAGGATCTATGGAGCGCTGTTTGTGGGCAATCTGCTGATCTAGGCCCTGCTCTCCTAGATAAAACTGGCGCAGATAGTGTGTGCCATTAAGCTTACCTTGCGCTATCTCATCTAGATGCTCTTCCAGTTGTGAAGTGAAGGCATAGTCAATAAGATTGAAAAAGTGACGCTCCAAGAGTTGCACTACAATCATGCCGGTAAAGGTGGGTATTAATGCTACACCTTCGCGTCGTACATATTTTCTATCATAGAGACGAGAGATTATTGTGGTATAGGTTGAAGGGCGACCTATACCGCGGCTCTCCAACTCCTTAATAAGCGAGGCCTCAGTGTAGCGCGCCGGGGGACGGGTAGTATGCTGCTGCTCATGGAGGGCTATTAGATTACAGCTGTCTCCCTCCTGAAGGGGCGGCAATGCCGACTCTGCGGGATTATTATGGGCGGCGTTAACCATTCCCTTGCCATATACCCGTAGAAATCCAGCAAATACAATACGGCTCCCGGCGGCCTCAAAACGCGCTTCGCCGGCGCTGATGATCACCCGCATACTCTTTTTGCGGGCCGGTAGCATCTGCGAGGCTAGGGTACGCTGCCATATCATACGATAGAGCGCCAATTCCCGTCCCTGTAGTCCGCTCTTCTCAGCCAATACAAAGTGTTGACCAGCCGGTCGTATAGCCTCATGGGCCTCGCCCTTACCACCTCGAAAATTACGGGGTTTTTCGGTAAGAAATTCCCCTCCAAACTGCTGCGTAACTGCCTGTCGGGCCGCCTGCAGAGCCTGCTGCGAAAGAGTCGGAGAGTCAGTACGCATATAGGTGATTTTTCCAGACTGGTAGAGCGATTGCGCAATCCGCATTATCTCGCGGCTGGTGGTCCCTAATTTGTTTACCCCATCCTGCTGCAGTGAAGAGGTAATATAGGGGATGGGCGGTTTCTGGCTTAGTTCTCTCTCGCTTACCTCAATTACCTGCCATGGATGGTGCGGCAGCTCTTTTGCTAAGGCTAAGGCCTCCTTTTCAGTAAAAAGTAGCCGATCTTTATTGATCTGAGCGCCGCTGTTGGAGTCAAAGTCCTTGCTACCAATAAGTTGCTTCCCCTTATGGGAGATGAGCCGCGCCTGAAAAGGCTCATTCTTTTGAGTTGTTAAATCGGCCGTAAGATCCCAATATAGGGTAGGAGTAAAGGTGCAGCGCAGACGCTCACGCTCAGCTATCATACGCAATCCCGGAGACTGCACCCGTCCCGCCGAAAGCCCATAGGCAATTTTCTTCCACACCAAATTTGAAAGTGGATACCCTACCAATCTATCTAACAGGCGCCGGGTCTCCTGAGCCTCTACCAGTTTGGTATCAATATCACGAAAGTTGGCCAACGCCTCGCTTATAGCCTCTTGGGTTATCTCATGAAAGACCATGCGATAGACCGGTATGGAGGGCTTAAGTAATTCCAAAAGATGCCAGGAGATACTCTCCCCCTCTCGATCCTCGTCGGTAGCCAATATAAGCGCCTCGGCATCCTTAAGGGCTTTTTTTATCTCGCTCACTATCTTCTGTTTTCCCTTAGATACCACATAGAGGGGACGAAAATCATGCTCTACATCAATACCCAGCGAACGGGCCCAAGGTAGCTCCTTATACTCTGCCGGTATCTCTGCAGAGCTCTGCGGTAGATCGCGCACATGGCCAATACAGGCCACTACTGTATAGTCCTTAGGAAGAAAACGCCCTATAGTGCGGGCCTTAGTGGGCGACTCTACAATTACAACTCTCTTGGCCATTAGCCATAGTGATATACCTAGAAGCCAATCCCGTCAAGTTAACAAAAATTGCCAATTTACTTAAAAAGCATATACCGCATTAGTACAAATGTGATACAATTACATTTCTACTAATAGCAGTATGCAGGTAGTTAGGCTCTTTTTGACTTAATAATATGAACTACAAGGAAGTGTTATTAAAAACCCGCACCGCTTTCACTCCCTCAAATCAAAAGATGATGGAGGCCTTTTTTGATAGGTTCGACAATCACATTTACTTTGAAAGAAGAGGAGAGCATGAGGTTTGTCTATTTATCAATAATCTAGATTGGCACGCATTTAAGAGCGAAGCTATTAAGCTCAAGGCCCAAAGAGCCGAGCCCCGCGAGATTTTAATTGTAGATGATTTTGTTGAGGCCCTTAGTAAAATCGGTTCGTACTCTATTAATAATAGGAAAAGGGTCTATGTAGATTTCAATAAAGAGAGAAAGGTAAAAAATAGAAAGGAGAAGGCTTTAAGGCGTAACCCTAATACCAAGGTAGTTAATGATACAGATATAATCGAAAATAGACTGCCCTTAGCATATGAAAACAAAATTATTTGCGGAGATAGCTTACAGGTCCTGGAGAAATTGCCGCCTAATTGCGTGGATCTGATGATCACCTCGCCACCCTACAATTTTGGATTAGCCTATGAGGCAAATGAGGATGATAAAAAATGGGGTGACTATTTTAATCAACTTTTTGAGATACTCCGGGCCACCAAACGGGTTCTTAAATATGGCGGGAGAATGATTATAAATGTCCAACCATTATTTAGCGATTATATCCCCACTCATCATATACTATCCAAGTATCTGCTAGATTTAGGAATGCTTTGGAAGGGTGAAATTATGTGGGAGAAAAATAATTACAATTGCAAGTATACGGCTTGGGGAAGCTGGAAAAGTCCCAGTAGCCCCTACCTAAAATATACCTGGGAGTTCATTGAGGTTTTTTGTAAGGGTGATCTAAAACATCCGGGAAAAGCTGAAAATATAGATATATCGGCAGAAGAGTTTAAAAAAATGGGTGGTTGCCAAATGGTCTATCGCACCAGAGAGAAGAATGAAAGAATTTGGACACCCGGCAATGTTTCCAGAGGCATTGGTTGCGAGATGCCTAAAATTATTTAGCTTTAAAAACGATGTAGTGTTAGATGTATTTAATGGGGCCGGTACTACAACCGCCGTAGCCAAACAGCTTAAGCGTAGATATATAGGAATTGATATATCTCCAGAATACTGTAAGACAGCAGAAAAAAGACTTAATAGTACATTATTTTAGAGGCTGTTCCACTTAACTGATTTTGGGCTATTCTCTATAGTAAGGAGGGAGAGGTGGTGCATTTCGGTTTAATTCAGGAATTCTTTTACAATTCTGTGTAAACCCTCATATACATCTAATAATTTATTGGCTCTTTAAGGAGGCATAAAAAAGGCGTTTATCCTATACTTGCAAATAGAAAATTAATGGCAAGGAGGAATAAACGCCATGAAAACTATATACTATCCAGGCTGTTTTAAGAAGGCCTGGAACAACAGATATTTTGACGCTGTTGAGTACTCCCCGGAGGCGCGAACGCGCTTACAGGGACTCAGGCATTGGGAGGAATTACGAAATGAGGGGTTTTCAGCGTGCCGAGCCCTAGGTTTAGTCATCAGAGCCTTCGGAGGAAGTGCTGATTATTGGTATCGTTGGAGACGAAGATTTCGTGAGTGCGGCCATGTGGGTTTGGAATGTCGAAGCAGAAGGCCACACCATGTCCGGGAAAGGACATGGGATTCAAAGGTACTCAAACGTATTGTAACACTGAGAGACCACCCTGAGACCTGTCGCTGGGGCGCTTCTAAGCTTCGTGTGCAACTTCTTAAAGAGGGACGAAAGCCCCCTTCAGTTGCCACGTTAGAGCGAATGATCGCTCATTTAAAGCACACCAAGGCCATTCTCCCCCTTCCGGTGGCAAAAAAGAGGAGCAAGAGGAAGCTTTCACCCTCCGGATGGCGCACACGTTTCCACAAAGCAGTCCACGGTGCGATTTCTAGGATACAAATCGATGTAGATAGCTATCGATACTCAGGACGAATGTGGTATCATTTCTCAGCAATCCATGTGCCAACTCGCTGGGTGTGGGCTAGGAGCTACAGCCGGGCCACCGCACGCAATGCAACTGCATTTCTCTCTCATATACGCTCGAATCTGCCACCGGGAATGCCTGTAGAAACTATTCAGGTTGATGGAGGAAGTGAGTTTATGAAAGAGTTTTCTGCCTCATGCGAGGATCATGGAATAGCACTTCTTGTGAATCATCCCCATACACCGCAGCAAAATTGTTTTGTGGAGCGGGTACACCGGACCTTTGACGAAGAATTGTACCAAGTCCTAGATATTCCCGGTACCCTTACCAGCGCGCACAATGAGCCCGATACCGGAAGCCTGGAGCTTGAGGGCGCCTCTTCAGTCACCACGGCAAGCATAGGCGGCACCACCTATCTCTTTGTTGCGGGACAGCTTGATAATGGCGTGAGCGTCTTTTCGATTGCTGACAACGGTACCCTTACCAGCGCGCACAATGAGTCCGATACCGGAAGCCTGGAGCTTGAGGGTGCTTATTCAGTCACCACGGCAACCATAGGCACTACGACCTACCTCTTTGTTGCGGGATTTACTGATGGCGGCCTGAGCGTCTTTTCGGTTGCCGACAACGGCGTGCTTACCAACGTGCACAATGAGCCCGATGCCGGAAGCCTGGAGCTTTCAGGCGCTTTTTCAGTCACCACGGCAAGCATAGGCGGCAACTCCTATCTCTTTGTTGCGGGACTTACTGATGATGGCGTGAGCGTCTTTTCGATTAATGAATAGTGCCCGCTCCTATACTCAATAGAGAGGGAGCTAGCGCTTCCTCTCTATTTTAATAGCCTTCAGCACAATTAGCAGCATTTATTATCAGCACTTAGCGGCGCTTCGCTAGGATAGCTGGTGATTAAAGAGCGCCGGTTGTTATTTAATCCACCACTCTACGCTCCGCGCCTACGCGCTATTCACGTAATAGCTGCTCTTTTTTAAGGTTTCTTAATATAGTAGTGCTTTTTCTCTTATTAACGGGTGGGGGCACAACCGTAAATAGGGAAATCAATAGGGATCGGTAGCGCTCCGTGCTGAGTGCTTGCCTCGGTCTCATTTTAATTTCCTCGATGGTGGATTTCAACTATCGCCCTATTGTAAATCTTGAGCAACCACTATATTGGTGAGGGAAGGAGACCGAATTTAGGCTATATTAGCTTAAGTATATCAGCCCTAAAACTATTGTTTTTTCAAAAAATTATGTAGCTATATCTAAATGTTAAATATAAATACTGCATCTAAATATGAAGCTTCCGGGAATTAAAGAGACCTAGTGACCCCCTAGCCTGCACATACTAGCTCATACTCATCCTCCTAGGCAACCTCCGGGTATACTTGTGGCAATGGTGGAAGAAAAGGTGGTACTCGCATGGAAAGCCGTACCTTCTGGTAAAAGCACTCCTCCCGCGCCCTCTGAAACAATGTCTTGTATGCCTCAAGACGGTCACGGGTCATGGCTCGATCACATTCAAAGACGCTCCAGTGAAGCAGGCCCTCATCAATGGACGTGTGAGCTTCACGAAGTTTCTGGAGCGGACTTCCTCCCTTGTAGCTATTATATCGTGTGAGATTAAAAAAGCTATTATAGCGCTGTACCTCACGGAGCAACGCCTGAGTGGAGGGAGGAGGAAGCAGATGCATCCACAACTCATCCTCATTCAACCGGTGGGCACTTTCCACATCGCTTTGCCAGTTCTTCTGTCCCAACGGGATTAAACGGTGCGTAGCCCCCCATTTCAGCATGGCCAAGATTGAAAAGGCTGAAGCATGCGCATCTCCATAGGCATTAGTGAACTCTCGGCCATTATCGGTTTGAAACATTATCTCGGTACAATCTATGCCATGATGAGAGAAATGCGCACAGAGTTCATCGACAAATATCGCGGTAGCAGTTTGCGTGTTTTGCGACGAGAGCGCCATAAAGAGGGCTCCGGTGCGCACATCTCGGGCGGTAAGCTGGTACGAGGGAAGCCCTAGGCGCTGAATCAGAGGTGCATAGCCATGAATATCGGTGAGATACTTCACATCAACCATAATTCGCGCACCAGGCGGGAGTAACTGTTTTCGTTGGAATACTACCGGTGAAAGAGCTTTTCTCACCTTCTGTGGACGCGTGATTTTGAGTCCTTCTCTATGAAGGAGCGAAAGGATAGTGGAGAGACTATAGGGAATCTTCCATTTTTGTTTGAGCCACGACGCACTAATGACTATCTTCTTCTTAGTATTCGGTGCGCGATAGCGAATAAGTCGTGCACGTTCTTTTGTGGCCTCATCAATAATCTTCAAACGCCAATAGGGGATCATGGCGTTGGGGGAATTAGCGGGCCTCGTGGAGCGATTCGTCAGAGGCTCATCTTCTTTGGCCCGCCGTACCCATTTCCGCACCGTATTGCGCGCAATCTCATAGGTTCTGCACGCCGCTTTAATACCATGACGCGTGGCATAGGCCACCATTTCTTCACGGACCGCGCTCTGTAAGCGCGGGGTGGCATCCCGTATGACAGTATGATATACTATTTTCACATCCTGTTCTCCTTTTTATTATATTTTCTACTGCAGTATAGCAGTTCTCCGGCATTTCATGCTGGAGAGGGGGGTCAGGATGTCTCTTTATTTTCCTTAAATATGAAGCTTCTCTATTTTCTATTTGTGTCAAATAGTGTACAATTCCCTATTAATGTGCACTATACTATAATATGAGTATAATTATGGACAAAAAGAGAGATATCATTAAGCAGGCCCTCTATTGTTGGCCAATATATTTAATAGCTGCCAGCCTGGCGATTCTGCAGGGCTGTAATACGGCTAATAATGCAAACACTAGCAGTTGCGCCCCCTCATCAAATGCGCGCTACAATGGCTACCGCCTCACTTGGAGTGACAATTTTAATGGCAGCCGACTGGATAGCACCGTGTGGCGCCATGATACCGACCGTACTGGTAATATGGCCGGATGGGGTAATGACGAGGATCAATGGTATACCAATGGAGATAATGTCTCTCTTCAAGATGGCAAGTTGGTTATTGAGGCTCGATATCAAAGTATGGAAAGCAAGGATTATACCTCAGCGCGGATCCACACCCATGGACTCAGATCATTTCGCTATGGCATTATAGAGACCTGTCTGCGCCAACCCACTAGCGCAGTTGACAATCGCACCAGAGATAGGGGCATTTGGCCCGCCTTCTGGCTATTAGGAGACAATTTTAATGGTTGGGGGCATGGCAGCTATGGCGGTGACACCCCCTGGCCCGCGAGTGGCGAAATTGATGTAATGGAGCTCTTTGGGCAATACCCCACAGAACCTATTGGCGCGCTGCATTGGGATAATAGCGGGCATGAAAGTAGTACCGGCCGCTACGGCCCCCTCTCTGGGATTTACAACCAATATCATGTTTATGGCATTCGCTGGGAGGCGGATGGCATTGAATGGTACATTGATGATCGGGTCTACCATCGGGTGAATATTGAGGATGCACAGTATGATGAATTCCGTCGCTCCTTTTTTCTGCTCTTTAACCTAGCACTTGGCGGAAATTCTCTTACGCCAAATCGCCTCAACTATCCCCAAAGACTGCAGGTGGACTGGGTAAAGCATTGGCAATGTCAAGATAGTAGCTGTCAGGTAATGGGGAGCACCAGCTGTCCCACCGGCAATAACTACTATATCTACGGCAATTGTAGCGCCTCGGATGTGCCGGCTACCATGCCATTCAATGCCGGTTTTGAAGGTACAGTCACCGCTACTGAGAGCTCTGGTGAAGGCGCCTTGGGTAGCCTTAACTACTATCAGCTCCAGGGGGAAGGGGTCCGACCATGGGCCGCCGGCGGTTGGGCACGTGCTAGCGGCGATGCCACTGTGGATCTTAGCGCCTATGGCAGCCTACACTTCTCGGTGCGATCAGCCCCTAGCGGTCCCCAAAGAATACAGGCAAAAATGGAGAGCCATGCGCAGGCACCGGGGATAGGTAAAGAGATAGCGCGCAGTTTTACTGCAGATAGCCAATGGCAAAACCTCTGCATCCCGCTCAGCGAGTTTACCAGTGGCAGCAATGCGGTTGGCCTTACTACTATACGGGCGCCCTTTGTCTATGTGCTTAATACCCCAACAGATAGGATTGATATTGACGAGATCTATTTCTCTACCAGCACTAGCTGCGGGTAGTGGCATGCTGAATATCAACAAATGTTGAGTAGTATTTTCTAAAATAGAGCTAATAATTTTACGAATTGTAGCTTGTCTATTGCACACCCGAAAAATTGGTGATAGAATTTCATTCTAATATTAATTCAAAATGGAGTTTATTATGAACAAGAGAAATAGATGTTTTAGATGGTTAATTATGGGTGGCATAATGGTGCTACTTATTGGATGCCCTCGTCAGGAGCAGGGAGAGGTAGCTCCCTATGATCCCGATCAGGAGTACACCATCACCATTGGGGGATATGGAGATCTAGAGCGGGCCTATAGCGTGGTGGTTAACAGTGCCGGCTTTAAGGCGGCCTTCCCCAATATCACGATAGAGTTTCAAACCTCAGACTTTAATGGACATCACCAGCGCCTTACCACCATTATTGCTGCTGGAGAGGAGACCAATGACATTGAGGCGCTAGAGGTCGGCTTTATTGCCCTCTTTGTAGAGGGAGGAGGGCTGAGAGATCTCAGCCTGAGCCCCTTTAATGGCAATGAGATAACCCCACAACTGGTTCCCTTTGCTGTTTCAAATGCTACTACCACTGAGGGGCAGCTAGTAGCAATGCCGGTGGATATTGCGCCAGCAGTATTCTTTTATCGCGAAGAGGTAGTTAAGGCCTCGGGAGTGAGCATAGAGGAAATTGAGAATATTCGAGACTGGAATCACTTTATTGAAATTGGTCGCAAATTAACCAGAGATACCGATGGCGACGGCGAGATAGACCAATGGGCTATCCCTCACGCCTCCGATGCGTCGCTTATTCCTCTGAATGGCGGAAAAGGGGGATGGTTTGATAGCAATAACAATCCTCTTGAACCGGCGGAGGCCTTTAAGGGGTCGCTAGAACTAGTACAGGAGATTCGAAATGCCGGCATTGATGCTGATCTGGGTGCCTGGTCGGGACCGTGGATTGAATCATTTAAAAATGGGGCAGTGGCCGGCAACATGATTGGCGCCTGGTTTGGCGGGGCGCTTAAGACCTGGATAGCCCCTGAGGTAACCGATTGGCGCGTGGCCTATCTACCGGGAAAGGTAGCAGCTTCGGTCGGTGGAACCTATTTGACCCTACCTAATAGCTCCAATAGCCAGCGAGCGGCGGCGGCCTGGGAGGTGATAAAATATCTCGCCGCTAGTCCAGAATCACAGCTCATCGTATTTCGGGAGATAGATGCCTATCCAGCATTGATAGAGGTGTATGAAGATCCAGTAATGCAGGAGGGGGTAGATTATTTTGGCGGGCAGCAAACGCGGCTAATTTACGCCGATGTTGCGCAAAGTATCCCAGAGAAGACCGTAACGCCCCACGATTCAATAGCAGCATCCATCTGGGGCAATGCAGTCTCCTTAGTTATTAATGAAGAGACAAATATTAATGAAGCGTACGATTTAGCAAAAGAACAGATATTGGCATCAATTGAATAAATGTCTGGAGGCAGTTAAGAACGATAGCGAAGTAGTTTAATGCGAGATATAATCTTATGAACAAAGTACTTCGCCGTCAAAAATTAACTAAAAAATATAGTAGTCGCTTTTTAATCTATCTAATTCTCTTTCTCTTTGTTTTTATATTTGCCTTCCCCTTTTACTATGTCTTTGTGCTCTCTTCATTAGATGATAGTGAGATATTTACTAGTCCTCCGCGACTCTTCTTTGGCACTCATATTCTAGAAAACTGGCGGATACTTTTTGAACAAATTAACTTTGGTCGTAACTTTCTTAATAGTGTGGGCATTGCCACGCTCTCGACCCTCTTTACCATATTCTTTTGTACCTTAGGGGGCTATGCCTTTGCTAAATATAGCTTTAAGGGTAAAAAAATACTTTTTACCTTTGTCCTAACCACTTTGGCTATCCCTCCCTTTTTAAACATTATTCCCTTTTTTAGGATGATGGTGGCCTTCGGCTGGTATAATACCTGGTTGCCGCTTATTGTGCCGGGGGTTGCCAATGCCTTTGGTATATTTCTTATGACTCAGTTTATTGGCAGAGCAGTACCGGATGAAATGCTAGAGGCGGCGCGTATTGATGGATTTGGCGAACTAGGAATTTTGTTTCGGATTGTCTTTCCCTTGGCAGCTCCCGGCATATCGGTATTAGGCACCATTACCTTTATTGGCTCATGGAATAACTTTCTGGGCGCCCTTATCCTGCTCCCAAAAATTGAGCGTACCACCATCCCGGTGGCACTCTCCTCTCTCCGTTCGCAGAGCGGCGGCGGATTTGGGGCCATCTACATAGGTACGGCACTGGCGCTGCTTCCGCTGATTATTGTCTTTCTCAGCTTCTCGAAAAAAATCATCAATGACTTTGCGCGGGGAAGTATCAAAGGGTAGCGGCATGAAAGAGGTATCAAAGATGGGATGCTACGCGATGGGCAGGATATTATGGGATCATTAAAATCTCGGCAACGGCTATTGCCCTATCTCTTTATCTCGCCCTTTTTTATTCTCTTTGCCATCTTTGGGCTCTATCCCATTGGCTATTCAGTCTATATTTCCTTTTTTCGCTGGGGACTTACCGGCCCATCAGAATTTATGGGCCTTAGAAATTATGGTCTACTCTTTACTACCGATCCCTTCTTTCTTAAATCGCTGCTTAATACCCTTATACTATTGGTAACCGGTTCGCTCTTACAGCATTTCTTTGCTATTCCATTGGCTATATTACTCAATAACCAAAAATTAAAATTTCGTCACCTCTTCCGTGCCACCTATTTTCTGCCCTTTATCACTAGCACGGTTTCAATAGTAATTATCTTTACCCAGCTGTTTGACCATAATTTTGGCTGGATTAACCATGTGCTTACCACATTGTTTGGTATAGAGCCCATAAAATGGTTTTCCGATCCCCCAGCAATTAAGGGGGCGCTCTCTATCATGCTTAATTGGAAGTACATCGGATGGAATACCATTATCTATCTAGCAGGTCTTCAAAATATATCGCCCAACTATTATGAGGCGGCTCGTATAGATGGCGCGGGCACGTTGCGGCAGCATATTAGCATTACCCTGCCGTTGCTCTTGCCAATAATATTCTTTACTATTACTTTAAGTATTATTGGCGGCATGCAGATTGTAGATGAGGTTTTTGTCCTATTGGGGGGTTTTGAAGGTTTGGGTGGGCCGCAGAATGCTGGTCTAACTACCGCCTTCTATCTGCTCTATACGGCCTTCTCGGCTGGTCGCTTGGGAAAGGGCGCGGCCATTGCCTGGTTACTCTTTGTAGTTATAATTCTAATGACATTGATTAATCGTCTAGTCACCAGCAGGTTGGAAAATAGGTAATGGGCCCGGGTAATAAAATAGCCCTTATCTCTCTGGTAACGATGCTGTACGTCTCTTTGGGACCAACTAACCATATTAACCTGCGCAGTGAGGAATCGCTGGCTAAGGCGCTCTATAAAGATGCCACTGCTACGGTAGAGCAGCGGGCTGCCGACCTGCTGCGTCGTATGACCGTAGATGAAAAAATTGGACAGCTGATACTAGTCGATTGGCGTTTTTTAGCCAGCACTCAAGACATTGTTAACTTTAAGCTAGGGGGGCTCTTGGGGGGAGGTGGATCAGCCCCGCAGCCCAATACCCCAGTGCGCTGGGCCGATACTATTGAGGCTTATCAGCTTGCCGCACAAGAGACTCAACTCAAAATACCGTTGCTTATTGGTAATGATGCGGTGCATGGCGTCGGCAACCTTAAGAATGCTACTATATTCCCTCACCATATAGGATTAGGCGCCGCGAATGATCCCGCATTGGTAGAGAAAATTGCTACTGCCACAGCTTTGGAGGCGACGGCACTGGGAATTAATTGGAATTACAGTCCGGCAGTCTCAGTACCGCAGGATATCCGCTGGGGCCGTACCTATGAGGGCTTCTCTTCCGATCCAGAAATAGTAAGCGCCTTAGGAGCGGCAGAAATTCGAGGGCTGCATAAAATTAGGGGAATGATAGCCACCGCAAAGCATTTTGTGGCCGACGGCGGCACCTCTCTAGGAAAGGATCGCGGCGATGCTAAATTGGATGATGCCACATTGCAGTCGCTTCATCTCTCTCCCTACCGATCAGCTATGGAAGCCGGTGTAGAGGTGATTATGGCCTCCTATAGCAGTATTAATGGAGTTAAGATGCACCAACATCGCGAACTCATACAGGATCTGCTAAAAGAGCGCATGGGCTTTGAGGGCTTTGTGGTCTCTGATTGGGAGGCAATCCATGAGCTGACCGGCTCATTGGATGAACGGGTAGCGCTGGCCATTAATGCCGGAGTGGACATGATAATGGAGCCGACAAATTATCAACAATTAGCCTTTGCGCTGCAACGGCAGGTAGCTACGGGTGCCATAAGTCAGGCACGTCTTAATGAGGCGGTATTGCGTATTCTTAGGGTAAAGTTCCGTGCTGCTCTCTTTGAATCAACCGAGGCGCGTCGCGAAAATGTAGCGTTAATACGCTCCGAATCGCACCTAGAATTGGCACGTGAAGCAGCCCGCCGCTCAGTAGTATTGCTCAAAAACAATAATGCGGTAGTACCCTTTGGGTCAGCAGTGCGCTCCATTCTATTGCTAGGTGATCATGCTGACGATATTGGAGCGCAAAGCGGGGGATGGACTATTAAATGGCAAGGTAATCGAGGAGCTATTACTGCCGGCAGCAGCATTTTAGATGGATTTCACTCACGGGGCAAGGGTACACAGATAGACTATGCACCAGATATTGAAGCGCTTAATGCCATTGAAAATACTCATGATGTAATTGTGGTGGTAGTTGGCGAGAATCCCTATGCTGAGGGAGTGGGAGACAGCGTTTTCCCGGTGCTCTCTGCTCCTCATCTAAGACTGGTGCAGGCCGCCAAAGAGCGGGAGGTTCCAGTAATTACCCTGATTATTAGCGGTCGTCCTTTGATATTAAGAGAGAGCGAAGAGTTAAGTGATGCTATTGTGGCGGCGTGGCTCCCCGGCAGTGAGGGAGGTGATGCGATTGCGCAGCTCCTGTGGGGTGATTATCCATTTCAAGCTCGTCTGCCCTATCAATGGCCGGCCAATCGGCGCTCCTTTCGCCACGGAGGAGGAGAACCACTCTATCCACGAGGATATGGATTATAGAAGGTAGGCGGTAGGAATATTGTGATATAACACCAATTGTAGAATTAGAAAAATATGGAATAAGGATAGAAAAAAATGAAAATAGAAAAAATGAAAATAGAAAAAATGGAGGAATAATATGAAAAGGTTAATAATAGTATTCATCCTGCTGCTGATTGGCGGTATGGTGATAGCCCAAGAGGGGCAGGTATATTGGTTAGAAAATGTCAAGATTGATGGAGAATTTGCGGAATGGAAGGGCTTAAAACCCATGGTGACCAAGAATTCTCTCTATGGAGAGCATAAACCGAGAGATGCTGAAGGCGAGTTTGTACTAGCAACAGATGGGGCCAATCTCTTTATCTATGTGGATGTTAAGGATGACACTCCGCGAGTGAATACCTTCCATAATTCGCTGGCATGGAAGGGTGACTCGGTTGAGATCTATTTTGGCACGGTGAGCCGCTACCATGAGGACTACGAGGAGGGCGATGTGCAGTTGCGGCTGGTCCCTCGTTCCGCGGAGGATCCCTTTGAGAACGATTTCTACGTTAGTTATGATTTTTTTGGAGGGGGTACTGATGTGTTTGGTGAGGCAGCAGTGGTTATTAGTCGCCGCGGCTACACTATAGAGGCTTCGGTTCCTTTAGAGGAGTTAAGCAATCCTAATATCTCTGTGGGAAAGATGACTCGCTGTGAATTTCAGGTCAATGATGCCGACAAAATCGAACGAGATCGGCTGTTGCGCTGGTCTTCTGAGGAAGATGACTATTATACCCCCGCAAATTGGGGTCGTTGTCCAGTAGTGAGACCTTAGAACGGGCTCATAATTAAGAAATGAAAATAATTAATAGACGGAATTTCTTTCTTCTGCTTTTTACCATAGCGGGCATCTTTATAGCGCAATTCCTGCATGCCGATCTTCCTTACACGGTTACCTTAGAGAAGGAGAGCGCCGGTTGGATACTACGGGTAGATGGCGAACCGCTTCCCGTCAATGGGGTGGTATGGTCATTCACCCCTATTGGAGAAAACTATAACTACAATCTTTGGGAGCAGGATGAGAGATATATTCGACGGGTAATTGATACCGATGCTAGATTGATGCAGGAGATGGGAGTAACGGCAGTTCGTCTCTTTACTACCATTCCGCCTAAATGGGTAACCTATCTCTATCGGAGGTATGGCATCTATACCATTGTTAACGATCTTATGGCGCGATATGGCTACAGTGTAGATGGCCGCTGGTATCCCAACACCGATTATTCGTTGCCTCGCTTACGAGAATTGGTACTTGAGGATGCCCGTAACACCATTGAGATCTTTAAGGATGTGCCGGGGGTACTGGCCTTCATTTACGGCAATGAAAATAATTATGGCCTACAATGGAAGAGCAACGAAATTGAAGACTTGCCAGTTGGCGAACGTGCCCAAACCCGTGCTCGATATTTGTACAGTCTCTTTGGGGAGGTAGTCGATCTCTCTAAAGAGCTTACCGATCTACCAATTGGCATAGTAAATGGTGACACCCAATATCTCACCATAATTGCCGAGGAGGTTCCTAATTTGGATATTTTCGGTATCAATATCTATCGTGGCGCCCGAGCCGAGTCGATTCTCTTCGAGAGCGTGGCAGAAACATTGGATAAACCTATTCTCTATACGGAATTTGGCGCCGATTCCTGGAATGCCGCCGTGCAAGAGGAGGATGGCTATAATCAAGCCCGTTTTCTTAAGAGTCAATGGCGCGAGATATATGAACAGGCCTATGGCAAAGGGAAATCGCAGAATATTATTGGCGGTCTTATCTTCCAATGGATGGATGAATGGTGGAAATATGGATTAGAGTCTGATCTATTTGTACATAACACCGAAGGCACATGGCGTCAACCAGCCTACTACGATGGCGCGGGCGGTCGAGATAATAACATGAATGAAGAATGGTGGGGTGTTATTGCCCAGAGTCCCGAAAAACAGGATGGCATTAATCGACGCATACCACGCCCCGCCTTTTACACTATGGCTGAGATCTGGGAGCAAAGTCTCTATGAGGTGGGCACCAATGCCGAGGTGGCGCAACATTTTGATGCCATCAGCATTGAGGCGCAGGTTGCGCGCGCCGATAGCGTTGCTATTCGTCATCAACTGAGCAACGACTTGATTCAGTTAAGTGGCGGCCTCTTTTTGGGGGCGCGTGGCCATTTTTCGGATGAGATTGATCAGATTCAATATGATGCGGTAGATTTTAGCTATACCGGGAATACCCTGTTGAATATAGGGGTTAATGCCGCTGAAGATTTTGAGGGAGTGGTAACCCTCCGAGCACAGCTAGGAGCCTTGGATGATGCATTTGCAGATAGCTATTCATATCGTATCAGTGCTCAGGGAGATGGATATGACCGCGATAGACAGGGGCGCTATAGTGGCATTGATCGCCTTCCTGTGGAGCTATATAGTGCGGCGCTGCGTTACGATGGCGATCTCTTTCGATTAGAGGGCTATTACCATGATGGTATTACCCTGCCGGGTCACCCCGATATGATCTTAGAGGGAGATTTCTTTGGGATCTATCCTGAAACCTTTGATATTGAGGGTCTGGATCTAGATCTATCCAAAGCTCCCTTTGGGGCAGAGCTGGTGGGGAAACGGGGGGTTCTACAGGGGCTTACCCTCTTTATTGGGCCGGAGATCTACCAGGGCGCTCCTCCAGCCGGCTACATAAAGTATTATCGAGAGCTGATAGATAATCTCTATTTAGGGCTGCTGCATTATGAAGAATTTCGTAAACGCTATATAGAGCTCCAGAACTACGATTCAGGCGGAGCCCTTCGCTCTGTGAGCGCAGCTGACCAACCGGAGCTTTTTCCCGAGCGAAAAAGCTCTCTCTATCTAGCCTATACCGTTCCTGATCTGGGACCGCTTAGCCTAACCATCGAGGGAGGGGCGCTGATGGCCGGCACCGAAGATCTAGGGAGAGAGTACATCTCCTCAGATGGAACAACCAATACCATTAACATTGCCGATACCCTAAGCGGTAAGGGGAGACTTACCTTTAATTTTGATACCACTCCAGTCTTTAATATTGTTGCCGAGTACACCTACGCCGGACGGGTAGCTAATGGACGTGCCTTTATCCCACGCGCCGGCAGCCAGATCACTGAGGCCGGAGGCGCCAATCGTCACGAGGTGGTAGCCTCCGGAAATATATATATTGGCGATTTTGTTATCTCCCCTAAATTTCGGTGGCGAACCCCAGTAGATGGCCCCATAACTAGCGGTACCCTGCGCAATCCGCTTACCTCTCCCTTCTTTGTTTGGGGTGAAAATCGGGGACTGATGCAGGCTGAGCTACTCCTGACCTATGATCAGACTGGTGCCACCTGGTTTTATGAATGGAACAATGACGATCGAGAGAATGCAGACTTTGCCATCTCCTTGGGGGCGCTATACACCATCTATCAGGATATTACCGATCCGGGCTATTCGCTCTTTAACGATGCAGCCTTTTATGGATATGGCGCGTGGCCTAGGGGTATGCCTAGAGCTGAAAATCTATTTCGTATTCGAGGCCGGGTGGTAAGCAACTTTGCGCCCCAAATGAAGATAATAGCTAGCATTGAGGGGGGAATGGATCAGAACCTAGGTAATCCCAATCTGCCACTAGAATACAACGCCAGTGGAGATATTGATCTAAAGCTGGGGCAGCTTCAGGTTGGTATGGGACTAGACTGGAATGTATGGGGCCCGGAGGACTGGCACTACGAGTTTGGTATTAACATTCCGTGGCAATGGCAATTGCTCATTGCCTACCATTTCGGTAACTTCTCCTTTATAGAGCCTGAGAATAGAATAGGGCTAGAGTTGGAGGGTCGGTGGTTTGAGGGAGCTAGAGAGGTGCAACCTATTAACCCCCTCGGAAGCGCTACTGATAGATTTCGACTCTCACTAACCCTCTTTTACGAATTGAATTATTAGAGGTTGCTCTTATAGCAAGGGCACTCTATTAATCGCTGGCAGCTGTAGAAATAACAGCCCATTTGTAACATTGCTAGCGCTGAGGCTTGTGGCACTTGAAGAAGCCCCTCTAACTAGATAGTATATCATTGTAATGGCGCAAAATTTTGATATAGCGGTAATTGGCGCCGGACCGGGCGGCTATGTGTCAGCGATTCGCGCTGCGCAACTAGGAAAACGGGTGGCGCTGATTGAGAAGCGCTCAGTATTGGGAGGTACCTGTCTTAATATTGGATGCATCCCCTCCAAAGTATTGCTGGACTCCAGTGAGTTTTATAGCAAAAGTAGCCATGAGGCTGCCACGCATGGCATCCTCTTTCGAGAGCTACGCTTTGATCTACGCACCATGATGAAGCGCAAGAGAGAGGTAGTAACCAGACTTACCAGCGGGCTTAATGATATTATACAGCATAATAAAATTAGCCCCTTTCAGGGGCATGCTACCCTTACCGGGCAGCAGGGGGTGCAGATTCAAGGACGTCAAAAATCTGAGACCATCCATGCTTCTCATATTATTGTAGCCACCGGCAGTGTGCCGCAAGCGCTTCCCTCTCTCCCCTTTGATGGTCGCACCATTGTTAGCTCAACTGAGGCCTTAGAATTTAGAGAGGTACCCCCGCGACTATTGGTGGTAGGGGGAGGCGCTATCGGATTGGAATTGGGTAGCGTATGGCTACGATTGGGTTCGCAGGTAATGCTCTGTGAATTGCAGGATCATATACTGCCTACCGGTGATCAACAGATCTCACGCACCTTACGACGCCTACTGGAGATGCAGGGCATGCGCTTTATGCTCTCCACCTCGCTGAAGGAGATAGCGAGGCGCGCCGATGCGCTGGAGGTTACGCTTCAGAGCGCTGACCAAGAGCCACAGAAGCTAATGGTTGATGTGGTACTGGTAGCGGTGGGTCGCCGTCCATATACTGAGGGATTAGGACTGGATCGTCTTAATAAGAATGGGTATGACGAGCGGGGGGGCATTCGCGTGGCCCATCATTTTAAGAGCGCTATAGATGGGATATATGCCATTGGTGATGTCATCCCGGGGCCTATGTTGGCCCATAAGGCCGAAGAGGATGGGGTGGCAGTAGCCGAGCAGATTGCCTCTGGGAGTGGACATGTGAACTATAATACTGTGCCCAATGTAGTGTACACCTGGCCTGAGGTAGCTAGCGTTGGCGAGAGCGAGGGGCAGCTTAAGGCACGAGGGGTAGCTTACCGGGTAGGCCGGTTTCCCTTTACCGCGAATGGACGGGCGCTGGCGATGAATGCCGAGCTAGGTTTTGCAAAGATTTTAGCCAGTTCCGAAGATGACAGAATTTTAGGAGCTCACATTGTTGGGCCATGGGCTTCGGCGCTTATCTCCGAGGTGGTGACGGTGATGGAGTTTGAGGGTTGCGCCGAGGATCTGGCGCGTATTGTGCATGCTCACCCCACTTTGACTGAGGCTACCCGAGAGGCAGCCCTTAATATTGAGCGAAGAGCCTTGCATCTTGCTACCCAATAGAGTACAATTACATAATGTCTTTTTCAGAAGCATCGAGTGGACAGCAATATGCCCGTGGGCTTGAGGGCGTCGTTGCTACCGAGAGTAGTATCTGCAAGATTGATGGACAGCAGGGCCAGCTCTACTATCGAGGCTACTCAATTGAAGATCTAGCAGATCAGCATAGCTTCGAGGGGGTAACCCATCTTTTATTGAAGGGCTCTCTCCCCAATAATCAGACATTACAGCAATTTAGCCGCCAGTTACGCGCCGAGCGGGCGCTACCCGAAGCGGTGGTAGAGATGCTACGCCGTTATCCCTCTGCGGTACACCCCATGGAGGTATTACAGTCTATTATTCCCTATATTGGCGCCCTACGGCGGGAAGAGGGGCGGGCCATTGATCTCTCCTGCGAGAATAGCTACCATCTGGTGGCACAGTTTGCCACACTGGTGGCCTATCTGCATCGTATTCGCACCGGGCAGCCAATTATTGAGCCGGATAATAGTCTTTCGCATGGGGCCAATTTTCTCTACATGCTACATGGTAAGCCACCTAGCAAGTTGGCTGGCACGGCCATGGATGTAGCCCTTACCCTGCATGCCGAGCACAGCCTTAATGCCTCTACCTTTACCGCCCGAGTAGTGGCCTCCACGCTGGCCAACTGTTATAGCAGCGTCTCAGCTGCTATAGGCGCCCTCTACGGTCCGCTCCATGGAGGAGCGAATGAGCAGGTATTGCAGATGGTACAGAAGATAGCCAAACCGGCCGCTGCCGCAGATTGGGTTAAGCAGGCATTGGCCAAGAAAGAGAAGATAATGGGCATGGGGCATCGAGTCTACAAGGCTACCGATCCACGAGCAGTAGCTATTGAAAGGCTTCTGCAAGAGCTATCGCAATCGTTACCCCATCATAATGATTACCCTATTCTTAAGGTGGTTCAAGAGACGGTACGTGATTACATGCGGGAGCGCAATAAACCTATCTATCCCAATGTGGATTTCTTTTCGGGCGCGGTCTATAATATGCTCTCAATACCGGCAAACCTCTTCACGCCTATATTTGCAGCGGCGCGCATTGCCGGTTGGGCTGCCCATATTGCCGAGCAATATGCTAATAATCGTATCTATCGCCCGCGGGCTCTCTACACCGGCCCGCCGCCTACCCCATTAGGGACAAGACAATCTTAGGAGAGGGGCTCCCATTCCCGCAGGCTGCGCGGCGCCCCAAGTATTTCAGCAAAAAGAACCGCTCTCTGTAACTCATGGTAGGAGTTTGCCTCCGGAAAAAATGGCCGAGGCTTCATTATTGGCTTATCTCTATCGTAGACTTGGTTTTGTTCATTATCCCGGATGGCCATCTCTTCCGCTAGAGTAGAGGAAAACGTTGGTCTCTCTTCTAAAGGCACCGACTCCTCTGAAGATTCGCTCTCGGCGTTGACTGAGGGAGGCTGAGGCTCTTCCGGCGGTAGATCAACCGTCTCCTGTTCCCTTACACGATACATATTCCGTACACGTAGCATGGTCTCATTCTCCCAAGGCAGAGGGCTATGCCAGGGTCGCCGGCGCTCTCTCTCCTCTGGGCGATTTTCTGGATTCGGTTTGCTCTCCGAGGCGTTGCGGCTAGGCGCGGCTTGCGCTCTTCTATTCCGATTACGTAGTCGACTCAGAAGAATCAGCAGTGGAACCAACCCAAAGAAAACACTTAATATTCCTTGAATAATTTCTCTCATAGCGGTTGGTTACAACTATAATATGAATATGACCTCCTTGGCAATAGGAGGCAGGCTATTACCTGAAATAAAGGCAAAATAGTGACCGACCGGTAGCCGGCAGGATCTCTGACATAAAGCAGAGGGAGGTCGTAACGCTCTGAGGGGTGCTAGCGGGAAGCTCGTAGATCAACAGGACGGAGATTATCGCCCATCTCATTGGGGGTAACACCTCGATTATTGGTATCGCCCTGACCTAGTTGGCCAAAAACGTTACTTCCCCAACACTTGACGGTTATATTATCCAACAGGGCACAGCTGTGATGTTAGGCAGCTACTATCTGGATGACCGTTCGACCGCTTCCTAAATTAATAGCCGGGAGATTGGCACCTAGTTCATTGAGGGCATCGCCTTGATCTTCAGTATTTCCCAGACCTAGCTGCCCTGAACTGTTCCTCCCCCCAGCACTGCAGGCTGTTGTCACTCAATCGCGCGCAGTTGTGATTATTGTCAGCCACGATTTGCGCGATTGAGGCCGGAAGCCCTCCACCAGGACCCGGGGCAGCCGGGCAGGCTACCGATATTACCCCAACCACCACAGTGGCCAGCAGGGCACTCAGACGCACCTTCAAAGTACAAATGCTATCTCTTAACATTACAATTTCTTTCTCTCCTTAAGATTTATGGAACTCATACTTGCAAGGTGTCTATAAATATAGGCTCTGCCAAGGAAAATGATGAACTTCTCAAATTTAAAAACGTTGAGAGGGAAATTCAAACTCTCTCCCTAACCTATTTTCAGTGTTATCAAAGAGCGCGGGAAACGGAGAGAAGTCAGGAAGAATCTTTGATTCCCGTAGATTTTGTAATTCTTTTGGCAACAACTTAATTATGTTCGATTCCATTGAATAATGAAGATGTCTCGTCTTCTATATTTATTGGCTTGTAAGTATCAATCTCGTTAATTATTTCTTGTAAACTCCCTGACACCCATTCATGCTTGTTGTCAAACTTGTTGTGAATATGTTTTTCTATTTCTCTAAAATGTGGGGTAAACATAGCATGTTCTATCTTATAATTCCTGTCCGGATCGCTCGTCTGATAGCCGTTCAGCCTGCTATTAACATTACTAGCTATACCAACTTTGTACTCCCTTTCATAGTTCTGGTGAGATATCACATAGACAAACTTGTGTTGAACCTGATCTTTTTCTTTTGTGTCTGTTCTGTTAGGTGGTTCAGTCAAAAATAATAAATCCTTATCAAGTATTCTGTCAGCTATAATGGGGTTTTCTATTTCTTCTTTTAACCTTTTTCTTATTTCCACATACGTCTGCTCTAATTTGTCTATACCAATCCACCGCCTATTAAGTATCTCTGCAGCTATGCAGGTTGTCGCACACCCACAAAATGGGTCGAGGACTACGCCTCCCTCTTTGGTGCTTGATCGTATTATTCTTTTTAACAATGGTACAGGCTTTTGAGTGGGGTATTTGGTCCTCCTTTTAGACATTGAATTTTCATAAGGAATATCCCCCCACCAATCATTACCATTTATCCCTTCTTCAGGGTAGTAGATTCTTTCTTTTCCAGCGTCTACTCGTATTCTGCATTTTCTACCCTGTTCGTCTATTTGTCTGTAATGGCTTTGTATATATTCTGGAGTACAAGGAAGGGTACAATCCCCCTTAAACTGATTATGATCTTTGGTGTACCATAATATAATATCATGCTTTTTTGCCCAACTGTTCCGTTTTCCTCTCTCTTGTCTGCCCGAAGTAGAGTACCCCCATACAATCTCATTGTTAAAGTTTTCTTCTCCGAAGATATTATCTAATAGCAATTTAAGAAAATGAGACATAAGGGGGTCGCAGTGAAAACATAAGCTACCCGTGTGTTTTAGTATTCTTTGCATTTCAATTAACCTTATCGCCATATAACATAAATAATAAAAATTATATTTTTTCCCTATTTCTTTTGTACTGTTCAGAAAAGTATACAAACTATAATGATCCTCTTTGATTGTCTGTACCCATTCATCTTTTACATCTTCTTTTCTGAAGATATCGTTGTACCCAATCTCTGTTTGCTTTCCTGTGTCATCTTTAGTCATGGGATACACGAATTTTTTGTTAGTGTTAAAAGGTGGGTCGAGGTAAACAAGGTCAATACAATTACTATTTATGCCTTGCAAGATTTCTAGGTTATCTCTACAAAAGATGGTTCTACTAGCTATATTACAAGGTGACATAACTAATACTCATATCTATATTCTACCACCTCATGCGATAATTTGGCTACCGAGCTATACACATAGTAAGAAAATAAAACAACACCCAGGGACCCTTAGTTCATTGGAGAGTATACCGGGGGTGTACAATGAGTGTACAGCCCCTTGCATACTTTGTGATATTATGTAAAATAAAAAACAGGGCGGTCAACCGAACCACCCTGAAAGGCCCCCCCGCGCCTTAGGTGAGGACATTACCCTCACAACGCGGGGGCTTTTTTGTTTCACCCTTAAGTCGATAGGGGGACGAACCCCGTGCCAAAGGGTGCTATTATATACTTATTACTAGAGATCCTTTTTTTATAATACTATTTTACCGCTGTACACACTCATATACATCTACTAATTTAATGGCCCTATAAGCAGAGAATATAGGGCTATGCCTCAGGAGCCAGGCCGGGTGGCGCAAAAATTCTTATAGGTAGTGATGTTGTACAGCCCCTGTAAACCCTGTAAACCCTTGCATACTTTGTGATATTATGTAAAATAATAAACAGGGCGGCCTGCCATGCCACCCTGAAAGGTTGCCCGCACCTTTTGTGAAGTTCCAACCTTCACAGCGCGGGTCTTTTTTGTTTCGCTCTCTTGCCAATAGGGGGGTTAAGGCCCCCGTGCAAGAGAGCGCTCTTTATTTTAATATTCCCATCCTCTCTTTTACAATGGCGGGGTCGATGGCTCGGTAGCGGGTTGCTGTTGCCTTTGGCAAGTTAGAAGGTTCTACAGTGAAACCTTCTACTTTCTTGTATCGGTTGCCGTGTTCATATTCATCATGCGCGGTTGGCGCCACCGCGTATCACCAGCATGGCCTCGTTAGGCTTGCTACCAACGGCTAGGATTTTTTTACCATCTGGCATGATGCGCTGTATGGCTACAAGCTCGGTCCTCCATGTGCCGTCTTTTGCTACTGGCTTGTTGTATGGAATAAGTAGCTCGTTGCCAACTACCCGAATATAGTCGGGCGGGCTTGTGATCCCCTTCTTGGCAAGGTAGGGGTGAAGCTTAGCCGCCTCGATGGCGGGCTTGGCCTGCTCCCAGTACGCTTTGTTAAATGGCTTTGCCTTTGGTTTTGGCTCGTGGTTTACCGCTCGTGGTCTAGCAGGCGTGGCTTGGCTATCAATGCACAAGCTGAAGCGCTCGGTCACCTCGGTAGCCTTCGGTTTTCCGTTAGCCTCGCAGGTGGTTCTATGGCACCCATAGATCCCGCTCTTAGGGCTATACCACCCTGTATCGGCATTGTTGTGTTCACCTCCTCTACAATATAGGCAAATGCCTACAAGTACGCCATCACTCCCTAGCTTCCTATACTTGTGTTCCAACAGGTGGCGCTCTACAGATACCTTAGCGGCATCGATCTGTTGACGGTTATAGCGCCCGTTTGCGCTTTCTAATATGTCCACGTCTCCCCCATATTTTTTTTCTTTACCGCTGTACACCCTCATATACATCTACTAATTTAATGGCCCTATAAGGAGAGAATATAGGGCTATGCCTCAGGAGCCAGGCCGGGTGGCGTAAAAATTCTTATAGATAGTGAGGGTGTACAAAAGATTGATTAAGGTGAATTTTTGTGCAATGATGACCATCTTTATGGCTGGCAAAGGCAAAAAAATCCGAACAGTAGGTGTAGTGGGCGCGATTATCACTGCGCTTTGCTGCTTCACTCCGATTCTTGCGATTGGCGTAACGGCAATCGGTCTGGCTGGCATTATCGGCTGGCTGGACTATGTTTTGTTTCCGTTATTGTTCTTGTTTTTGGGAGCGATAACTTATTCATTTATTCCGAAAAAATGAGCATGCCAATCCTGCGAACCACAATTACCTCTCCGCAGTGCGGACATGAGGCGGAAGAGAGCATGCCGAAAACGCATGTCAGTGGTTTTATGAGTGTTTATCTTGCCGGTCATTGTTACGCCCTAAAAAGGGTGATTGTTGCGTTTTTTTGTTCATATGGCGAGCATCCGTGTCCACCAAAGCAACACGGTGACGGTTGTTGAAACGAACTTCATTTTAGTCAACCTTTCGGCATGGTAGGGGAACGTAAAAATTCTTATAGATAGTGATGTTGTACAGTGAGTTGCAAAGTTTTGGCATAGCTGCTATAATTGCTAACTAGGGCCAATATTGAATGCAGCTAGTTTCCTAGCGGGAATTAAAGAGACCTAGTGACCCCCTAGCCTGCACATACTAGCTCATACTCATCCTCCTAGGCAACCTCCGGGTATACTTGTGGCAATGGTGGAAGAAAAGGTGGTACTCGCATGGAAAGCCGTACCTTCTGGTAAAAGCACTCCTCCCGCGCCCTCTGAAACAATGTCTTGTATGCCTCAAGACGGTCACGGGTCATGGCTCGATCACATTCAAAGACGCTCCAGTGAAGCAGGCCCTCATCAATGGACGTGTGAGCTTCACGAAGTTTCTGGAGCGGACTTCCTCCCTTGTAGCTATTATATCGCGTGAGATTAAAAAAGCTATTATAGCGCTGTACCTCACGGAGCAACGCCTGAGTGGAGGGAGGGGGAAGCAGATGCATCCACAACTCATCCTCATTCAACCGGTGGACACTTTCCACATCGCTTTGCCAGTTCTTCTGTCCCAGCGGGATTAAACGATGCACAGCCCCCCATTTCAGCATGGCCAGGATTGAAAAGGCTGAAGCATGCGCATCTCCATAGGCATTGGTGAACTCTCGGCCATTATCGGTTTGAAACATTATCTCGGTACAATCTATGCCATGATGAGAGAAATGCGCACAGAGTTCATCGACAAATATCGCGGTAGCAGTTTGCGTGTTTTGCGACGAGAGCGCCATAAAGAGGGCTCCGGTGCGCACATCTCGGGCGGTAAGCTGGTACGAGGGAAGCCCTAGGCGCTGAATCAGAGGCGCATAGCCATGAATATCGGTGAGATACTTCACATCAACCATAATTCGCGCACCAGGCGGGAGTAACTGTTTTCGTTGGAATACTACCGGTGAAAGAGCTTTTCTCACCTTCTGTGGACGCGTGATTTTGAGTCCTTCTCTATGAAGGAGCGAAAGGATAGTGGAGAGACTATAGGGAATCTTCCATTTTTGTTTGAGCCACGACGCACTAATGACTATCTTCTTCTTAGTATTCGGTGCGCGATAGCGAATAAGTCGTGCACGTTCTTTTGTGGCCTCATCAATAATCTTCAAACACCAATAGGGGATCATGGCGTTGGGGGAATTAGCGGGCCTCGTGGAGCGATTCGTCAGAGGCTCATCTTCTTTGGCCCGTCGTACCCATTTCCGCACCGTAGTGCGCGCAATCTCATAGGTTCTGCACGCTGGCTTAATACCATGACGCGTGGCATAGGCCACCATTTCTTCACGGACCGCGCTCTGTAAGCGCGGGGTGGCATCCCGTATGACAGTATGATATACTATTTTCACATCCTGTTCTCCTTTTTATTATATTTTCTACTGCAGTATAGCAGTTCTCCGGCATTTCTTGCTGGAGAGGGGGGTCAGGATGTCTCTTTATTTTCCTATTTTTTTGTGAAAAAATGTTGACATATATTTGCTAAAGTGGTATATTGCTAGGGTAGGCACTAAGATGCATCGGGTGTATGTTGCAGCATGTGTATAAGAGTATCAATTCATTTACTGTATAAAGTGGAGTATCTAATTCAAGGTATAGCTAACAAATTATGAAACCGACACCCATGAGCCACAAAAAGAACTCTGATCAATCTTCAGTTGCGGATGAGCTGAGCCAGAAAAATAGCCCCGCAAGCTCTTCCTCAAATAACCAGCAGAGGGATACTAAGAGCCATTATAACCCATCCAAGAGCAGCGCTATCTCCAAAGAGCCTGCCGTCGAGGAAGAAAGAGAGAGGAAGAGAGAGAACCTAGCGGATAATCCCGCCGATAACCGAGAAAGTTCTAATCACCAACTTTCTGACTTGCAAAAACAGCTAACAGAAGTGCAGCAGGCCCTTAAAAAACGGGGTGAGGAATATCATCAACTTCATGAGTCCTACCTGCGCAGTAGAGCCGATTTTGAGAATTGGCGTAAACGGCTGAGCCGCGAAAAAGAGGATGCCGTTACCTACGCCAATAGCCAACTGCTGTTAGATATTGTGGGAGTGTTAGACAATTTTGAGCGAGCCATGCAGGCCACCCCGGCATCCCACGAAGAGCTGCAGGAATCAAAAGGCAATCTATCTAATTCTGAAGTGGTAGCAATCCTGAATGGCATTGCCCTTATAGAGCGCGAGTGGATTAGTATGCTGGAGAAAAAATGGGGCCTTACCCGTTTTCAGACGGTGGGCCAACCATTTGATCCCAACCTGCATGAAGCGGTAGCTATAGAGGAGGTTGAGGGAGTTGCGCACCAAACAGTGGTAGAGGAGTTTCAGTGCGGCTACCTTTTACGCTCCCGGTTGCTGCGCCCCGCCAAAGTAAAGGTACATCTACCCAAAGCCAAATCCCCAAAAGAGACTGACAAAAAATAAAAAAAGGAGTATTCTAATAAAAAAAAGAGGAAAATTATGGGACGGATTATAGGTATAGATTTAGGAACTACTAATTCATGTGTGGCGGTAGTTGAGCAGAGTGGCGAACCCACCGTTATTCAGAATAGCGAGGGACAGCGCACTACTCCCTCTATTGTAGCCTTTACCTCTAAGGGAGAGCGCTTGATGGGACAGCCGGCAAAAAACCAGATGATTACTAACCCTGAGCATACGGTATATTCAGTGAAGCGCCTAATGGGACGCCGCTGGGATGAGGTAACCGAAGAGACATCAGCGCTACCCTATAAGGTAACCAAAGATAACAGTGGAGGCGTACGAATAGAGGTACAGGGCAAGAATTATTCCCCTCCTGAAATATCAGCTGCTATCCTACAGAAGATGCGGGAGACTGCCGAACAATATCTAGGAGAGAAAATAAATGAGGCGGTTATTACTGTTCCCGCCTATTTTAATGATGCCCAGCGGCAAGCCACCAAAGATGCCGGACGAATTGCTGGGTTAGATGTAAAGCGCATAGTCAATGAGCCAACCGCCGCTGCTCTGGCCTACGGTTTAGAGAAAAACAAAGGGGAAGAGCGCATTGCGGTGTATGATCTAGGGGGAGGTACCTTTGATATCTCTATCCTAGAGCTGGGCGATGGGGTCTTTGAGGTTAAATCTACCAACGGCGACACCCAATTAGGTGGAGATAATTTTGACCGCGAGATCATTAACTGGTTGGCTGATAGCTTTCAGAAGGATCAGAGTATAGACCTGCGCAAGGACAAAATGGCCCTGCAGCGTCTAAAAGAGGCGGCCGAGAAGGCCAAAATTGAACTCTCCTCTACTACCACTACCGAAATAAACCTGCCCTTTATTACTGCAGATAATACCGGCCCCAAGCACCTGCAATATACCCTAGCACGACCTAAGTTTGAGCAGATGGCAGCACACTTGGTAGAGAAGACCAAGAAGCCCTGCCTACAGGCGATTAAGGATGCATCTCTCTCCACCTCAGATATACATCAAGTTATTCTGGTAGGTGGCTCTACCCGCATACCGGCAGTACAGGCTATGGTCAAGCAAATCTTTGGGAAGGATCCCAATAAGAGTGTGAATCCCGACGAGGTGGTAGCAGCTGGCGCCGCCATCCAGGCCGGTATATTAGGCGGTAATGTTAAAGATGTGCTGCTCCTAGATGTTACTCCCCTCTCGTTAGGTATAGAGACACTTGGCGGGGTTTCCACCAAACTCATTGAGCGCAATACCACCATTCCCACCCGTAAATCGCAAATATTCTCTACCGCGGCCGATAACCAAACTGCAGTGAGCATTCATGTGCTCCAAGGTGAGCGAGAGATGGCACGCGATAATCGCACACTCGGTAAGTTTGATCTAGTGGGCATTCCCGCGGCACCTCGCGGCATTCCGCAGATAGAGGTATCTTTTGATATTGATGCCAATGGCATTGTACATGTTTCCGCAAAGGATTTAGGCACCGGCAAAGAACAGAAGATACGGATCGAATCCTCTTCGGGGCTCTCGGAAGAGGAAATACAAAAGATGGTCAAAGAATCCGAGATGCATGCTGAGGAAGATAAGAAGAGCCGGGATATCATCAATGCCAATAATGAAGCCGACGCTCTGCTCTATTCTACTGAGCGCTCACTTAAAGATTATGGCGATAACATATCAGATGCAGATCGTACCTCCATTCAACAGGCTATGGATCAGCTTAAGGCGGCTCAGAAATCTGATAATCCTGAGGAGATTAAGACCAAGAGTGAAGCGCTTCAGCAGGTGGCGCATAAATTAGCCGAAGAGATGTATAAGCAGAATGCAGCAAACCAAGAATCAGCTTCTGAGAATCAATCCCCATCAGAGGATGAGACGCAATCTGAGAAAGAAACGGTGCAGGATGTGGATTTTGAAGTGGTTGATGATGACGAAGAGAAAAAGAAATAAGTGGCCAAGAGAGACTATTACGATGTTCTCGGGGTCAGTAAGAGTGCCACCAATGATGAAGTAAAACGAGCCTATCGTAAAATAGCGGTTGCCAATCATCCCGACCGTAATCCTAGCAATAAAGAGGCCGAGGATCGCTTTAAGGAGGCCACCGAGGCCTATGAGATATTGGCGGATGAAAAGCGCCGAAAAACCTATGATCAATTTGGCTTTGCTGGCCTAGAGGGAATGGAGGGCGCGAATGGCTTCTCCGGTTTTGAGCATGCCTTTCGAGATTTTGGTGATATATTCGGTGGCTTTTCCAGTGTCTTTGAATCAATCTTTGGAGGGCGTAGCTCCAGTACCCAGCGCAGCAGCGGTCGCCAGGGAAGTGACCTGCGCTATAATGCCACCATCACCCTTGAGGAGGCTATCCTAGGAAGGGAGTTAGAGATTAGCTATCCTCGTCTAGCGCCCTGCAACAGCTGTAATGGCACTGGTGCCCGAGATAGTGGAGGATCTACCACCTGCCCCAGTTGCGGTGGGAGGGGACAGATACGCCGCAGCTCAGGCTTTTTTACCTTGGCTACTACCTGTGAACAGTGCCATGGTGAGGGCTATGTGATTAAGAATCCTTGTATTAGCTGTCGCGGTACGGGACGCACCCATAAAACTAATAAATTAATTGTACACATACCAGCCGGCATAGATGATGGGCAAAGTATAAGCCTCAGTGGACAGGGCAACATGGGAGCCGGGGGCGGCCGTCCTGGCGATCTCATTGTGGTAGTGCGAATCAAGTCACATCAATACTATGAGCGACATGGCAGAGATATCTATTGCGCAGCGTCGGTCAGCTATACGCAGGCGACGCTTGGTAGCACCCTCTCACTACCTGTTATAGGAGGAAGGCGGGTAAAAATTCGTATCTCTTCTGGTACACCCAACGGACATCTACTGCGGCTGCGTGGTGAGGGGGCACCGCGGCTGCGTTCTGGTCAGCATCGCGGCGATCTCTATGTAAGAATTCAGGTGGTGGTCCCTCATTCATTACGCTCAAAGGAACGCGCATTACTTGAGCAGCTAAGCGCTGTAGAACAGCATTCTGGTCGTGCCGAGCTCTTTCCCCTCTCCGATCTGGAGAAATAGCCCAATCTATAATTATGGCGGCTAGCGCGCCATCCTCACCGCGGCGGGGCCGCGCTATCTTTTGGGGACTCCATGCGGTAGAGCATGCATTACGAAGCGGTCGCTACCGCGGAGAGGAGCTGTATCTCTCGATTGATAGAAGGGCAGATCCATTGCGTATGCTGGCGCAGAGCGAAGGATTGGCGACCCATCAAGTAAGCGCTCTGCAGCTCAAGAAACTTGAGCCCCGCGCTCGTCAGGCGCTCCTTTTCTGCCGACCTCTTGCCGGCGAACCATCCACGTTGCGTCAGATTGTGGCCCAGGAGGAGGCGCAAGAGCATTCACTTATCCTCCTCTGTGATGGAATTACCGATCTTCACAACATCGGTGCTATTATTCGAAGTGCGTACCATTTTCGAGTTGCGGCGGTAGTATTAGCCAGTCATCATACTCCTAGGGATTGGGCGCAGATAGCCTATGCATCTACCGGATCCTGTTTTCATCTCTCGTTAATACCCCATCAAAATATTGCGAACTCACTCAGGATGCTACAGGAGCATAACTACTGGGTCATCGGCGCGGACATGATGGGAGAATCACTCCAGCAAGTCTCTCTCACCTATTCGCATGTAGCGTTGGTAGTGGGTGATGAGGAGCGAGGGATCCGACAGCTTACTCGTACACATTGTGACAAAATTATTAGTATCCCGGGCGACAACCGAGAATCGCTTAATGTTTCGGTAGCTACCGCAATCCTTCTCTATGAACTGCGCCGCCCTCATCTATAGATATGCATTTTTCTCCTCTTTTCCAGGATCATGGTTACTAGTGGCGTGCGCGCCACAAAGCCTATATCGCGGTAAAGATGGCGAGCCACGCTATTCTCTTCCCTTACAAAGAGACATACCTTTCGCTGTTGTTGGAGAATAATGGCAATGAGCGCGCCAACCACCGCCCGCGCAATATGTTGATTACGAAAGGAGAGATCGGTGTAGACCCCACCTATCTGCTCGTAGATAAAGCCCCGCCCATTGGTAGAGGCCTTAGCGATTATCTGGTCGCGGTGCAGCGCCACCACGCATCTGTGTCTATTTAGCGTATACCGTACCTCCCGCGCTACTGTCTGATAGCTTAGGTTAGCATCTCTCAGGTAGACCTCTTCGTAGAGATACAGGGTATGCAGCTTGATAAGCGCCTCTCTATCGCGCGGGGTAGCCAGGCGTATGGTTATCTTTGGATCTACGAAGGATCGAGCCGGAGCATGGTGCAGTTGATAGGTATAAAGGCGATAGCGATTTAGCTGTATCACAGCCTGGCGATAGGGTGAAAGATCGCTCAACAGACTGCGGCAATCGGCCACCCCACCCATAAGCCCCAACTGCGGAGATAGCCACGCCGTGCGCAAGCTCTTTATTATCTGCTTCCTAGCGGCGCGGTCAGCTATATTCGCGTAGCCTAGGGGGTAGAGTAGTCTATTGGCAGTATGGAGAAGCAGCGCCCCTACCTGATCATAATCCCGCCAGGCCAACAGATGGCCAAGGGGGCGCCGCCTCGGCCCTGGGGCACTCTGCTGATCAATCCAATCGCTGATTGCCACCGCTCGCCACTCTTGAGGGAGTAAAAATTGCTGCGTCTCCCCGGCCATTGGCGATAAGGCTTTCCAATCTCCCATACTTGTACCTATTGTATAGACATTTTTATGCTTGCTGTAGTAGGGGTTATACTATATCTAGTATGATAGAGGTGTTATGCAAAGTAGCGCTAGCGAACCCATTGCAGTAATTGGTGCCGGTTTTGCCGGTCTCTCTGCTGCCAGTTTTTTAGCCAAGGCGGGGCATAGAGTAGTGGTAATTGATCGGCTGGCCAAAGTGGGCGGTCGGGCACAGGTGTTACGACGCCAGGGCTTCCGTTTTGATATGGGCCCCAGTTGGTATCTGATGCCGGAAGAGCATGATAGATGGTTTCGCGCATTGGGACATCGCCGAGAAGACTATTATCAACTGCGGCGTCTAGATCCCAATTATCACGTCTTCTTTGATGATGCCAATTATAGTGTGCCAGCGCAGGCCGCACAGCTCTACGAACTTTTTGAGAAGATAGAGGCGGGCGCCGGCAAAACGCTACAGCGCTATCTAGAGACGTGTCGCTCCCGCTATGAATTAGCTATGCAGCATTTTATTTATCACCAATATTCCTCGCCTCTACAGATGCTTAACCGTGCCACCCTGTTGCATCTCCGTCGGTTGGCAATTTTCTCTACCTATCGCCAGGTAGTAGAGCGCAGTTTTCATCATCCCTATCTACAGAAAATATTAAGCTATCCGGCGGTTTTTTTGGGATCCGACCCTCGCCATACCCCCGGTGTATATACCCTAATGAATTGGGTAGATTTTGGTTTGGGCTCCTGGTATCCACAAGGGGGCTTTGGCAAGGTAGTACAGAGTATGCGACAGGTAGCCGAAGCTCTCGGAGTCCGCTTTCTTTTGCAAAGAGAGTGTGTAGCATTGAGAGAAGAGGGAAGGCGCATTCGCGCTCTACAGATGCAGCCCACCTCATCAGTGGAAAGCCCATTATCAGCCCAGGGACCAGAGGAGATGGCAGTAGCGGCGGTAGTTGCCTCTGCCGATTACCATCATGTAGAGATGCAACTACTAGCTCCTAGGATGCGGCAGCATAACCGGCGCTATTGGCAACAACGCCGTTTGGCGCCATCAGCGTGCAATTTTTATATTGGGTTAGATTGCCGTCTAGTGCAGGGAGCGCATCATACCTTCTTCTTTGATGCCCCATGGCAGGAGCATCTTGAGGCGGTTTATCGCCGTCCCCGTCATATTGATAATCCTCTCTTTTACCTCCATGTGCCCTCTATCAGCGATACAACCTGTGCTCCGCCGGGTGGGGAGGCGCTCTTTGCGCTTATCCCATTGGCTGCGGGATTGGAGGATAACCAGCAGATCCGAGAGCGCTATTTGGCCATTCTAAGCCAACGGATTGCCCAACATACAGGGTGCGATATCCAAGCCCATCTTCGTTTTGTAGAGAGTTATTCCACCAATGATTATCAGAGAGATTTTAACGCTTTACGCGGGAATGCCTTTGGGCTGGGGCATACCTTTTGGCAGACTGCCGCCTTTCGCCCCCCCAACCGTTCGCCGCGAGTAAAAAATCTCTACTATTGCGGACAGTATACTGTTCCAGGTACTGGTACCACCATGAGTATGATCTCCGGAGAGCTTACCGCCTCCCGAGTTATGATGGAAGATTAGAGATATCATTGAGAGAGAGACACTAGAAAAGAGCGGATATGCGCGGCTATCTCTTTATAGTCATCTGGCGAGTACCAAGAGACGTTATGAAACTTACGAAAAAAGGTATGTTGTCGTTTGGTATATTGCATTGTGGCGCGAATGATCTCTTGCCGAATGGTATCTCGCGTGGCCGGATCAGTATAATTGCGTAGTGTACCATCGCTGTTGAAAAATTGCCGATAGCCGATAGTTCGTAGGGCTGCATCTGTTGGCGCGTAACCTAACTGGAGAAGATAATCTAGCTCCTTAAGTAGGCCCGATTGAAACATGCTGCTAACCCGCGCAGTTACCCGCTCCCGCAGTTCAGAGGCGGTGCGGGAAAGCCCTATTAAGAGAAGATTCCAATCGCGGCGAGGCTCAGTCCCTAGTGGATAATGAGAGGGAGGCTGACCACCGGCCGCCATAATTTCCAGCGCCCGCAGGATGCGGTAGCGATCTTGTGGGGCGAAACGCGCTGCATAGTGGGCATCATAGCTGGCCAATTCCTGATAGAGAGTCGCCAACCCCTCGCTCTTCAGCCGCTGCTGGAGCGCCTGCCGTATTTCTGGGTCAGCTGGCGGGGTCTGAGGGAGCCCGCACAATAAGCGCCACAGATAATAGCCGCAGCCCCCAGAGACTATCGGAAGCCGACCTCTATTATGCAGTTGCGCTATTATCTTCTCTGATAGCTGCACAAAATTAGCTACAGTATATTGGCAATTAGGCGGAAAAAAATTGACCAGATGATGAGGAACCTGGCTGCAAAGCTCTGCAGTAGGCGCCGCACTCCCAATTTTTAAATATCGATAACACTGCGCCGAATCGGCTACTAGCACCTCTGCCGAATGCAGCAACCCCTCCTTATAGAGCTGCGCAATAAGATCACTCTTGCCCACCGCGGTCGGGCCTATGAGAAAGAGTACTGGAGAGGACTGGCGGCTCTCAGACAAGGGGAGAGAATAAGGGAGGCTTTGGCGACATTAGCCCTCTAGTTGATAATGTACGGTTTTGGTCAGCACCTGACGAATGGCGGCCACCACCGGCTTCAGCCCCTCATCTTCGGCCTCTTCGTCTGCCTCGCCACTCATAGTAATTTGATAAGCCCTACGGGTCATTGCTGCGCTGAGTCCATAGGCATTATCAGTGTTGTCATTCAATAGTGCTAAGGGAAGTGCCATGTTGCATATAATAGTCTCGGTTATTAATTATGTCAAGGCATTTGTAAAAGAATGTAAAAGAAAGTTGAAAATGTCACTGCTCCTCCAGATATACTGGAGGAGCAGTGAACACAGCGATATTTTCTATTAGTACCAAAGAGGTATGATATTTGCCAGCCGGTATCCGGCTTGCCACAGGAACGACCTCAGCGAAAGATGAGGCAGAGCGCAGCGGGGCAACCCTTAGGCATATGAGGAGGCTCTTTATGCAGCGGGAAAGAGGGGGAGAGATCAACTCTCTCTTTATTTTTTACAAATTCTCCATTTCACTTGCCATTACATATCCAATAGGGTATACATATACTTATGGTAATGCACCAGTTGGCTATATTGCGCTATGCGGAGGGAAGCTATGCTCCTCTCCTTAGCTATAGTTCATTAGGTGCCTACCAAATAAATATAAATAAGGAGGATTATAGTAATGATATTACATAATCCAATTTCTTTCCTTTTAGGAGAGAAAGAGACAGCAAGCGCTCTTAAGACTTGCCAGAGAGAGAGAGAGAGAGAGAGAGAGAGAGAGAGAGAGAGAGAGATTAAGCTCTCTTAATACTTGCCAGAGAGAGAACCACGTTTCCCCGCATTCCCCGCTTAAGGGGAGGGTACTGTGGGGCACCCTAGGGGCTGCCGGGGTGGTATTGGCGGCCCTGGTGGTATTGGTAGCCTGTCCGGCTACCCCTAGTCCCGGTCCGGGATTGGCCTCTGTCACAGAGGTGGCAGCGGCTCACGGGCACAGTTGCGCCCGGTTGGAGGGTGGCAGCCTCAAATGTTGGGGAGACAATGGCTTTGGCCAGCTAGGTCAGGGTCATACCCGCACCCTAGGCGATAGCACCACTGATGGGGTGGCTACTATCCCGGCTATTGATCTAGGCACTGGTCGAAGCGCCACTCAGATAGTAGCCAATGGAGGTCAATATACAATTAGTGGAGTTAATACTGAAGTAGGTCACAGTTGCGCCCTCCTGGATAATGGGAGTGTCAAGTGTTGGGGAAATAACGCTTTTGGCCAGCTAGGGCTGGGTGATACCGATACTCGAGGCGATGAGTCCGGTGAGATGGGCAATAGCCTCCCAGCTATTGATCTAGGAAGCGGCCAAACTGCTACCCGGCTAGCTGCAAGTGGCAGTCACAGCTGCGCTCTCTTGGATAATGGGAATGTCAAGTGTTGGGGAAATAACGCTTTTGGCCAGCTAGGTCAGGGTCATACCCGCACCCTAGGCGATAGCACCACTGATGAAGTGGCTACTATCCCAGCTATTGATCTAGGAGGCGGCCGCACCGCCACCCAGATAGCCACAGGTAGCCTTCACAGCTGCGCCCTCCTGAATAATGGGAGTGTCAAATGTTGGGGATGGAACACAGCTGGCCAGCTAGGTCAGGGTCATACCCGCACCCTAGGCGATAGCACCACTGATGAAGTGGCTACTATCCCAGCTATTGATCTAGGAGGCGGCCGCACCGCCACCCAGATAGCCACAGGTAGCCTTCACAGCTGCGCCCTCCTGAATAATGGGAGTGTCAAATGTTGGGGAAATAACGGTTTTGGCCGGCTAGGTCTGGGCGATACCGATCATCGAGGCAATGAGCCCAATGAAATGGGCGATAGTCTCCCAGCTATTGATCTAGGAGGCGGCCGAACTGCTACCCAGATAGCTATAAGTGTCAGGCACAGCTGCGCCCTTTTGGATAATGGGAGTGTCAAGTGTTGGGGATTTAACAATAGGGGCCAGCTAGGTCAGGGTCATAACCGTACCCTAGGCGATGGGCCCAATGAGATGGGCGATAATCTCCCAGCTATTGATCTAGGCACTGGCCGAACTGCTACCCAGATAGCTGCAGGTTCCACTCACAACTGCGCTCTCCTGGATAATCGGAGAGTCAAATGTTGGGGATGGAACGCAGGTGGCCAGTTAGGTCTGGGCGATACCAATGATCGAGGCGATGAGCCCGGCGATGAGCCCAATGAGATGGGCGATAATCTCCCCTTTGTTGATCTGCGGGCTTCCCGTTAGCCGAGATGAGAAAACCCATTGAGTTGGATTAGGGAGCGGTTTCATCCGCTCCCGCTCTCTATTAGTGTGCAATCATCATCGACCGCATGCCGGTATTGGGTATCGTAGCGTTGCGAACAGTTAGAAGAATCGGTATGCTTCAGGGCCAGGCCGGGTGGCGTAACAATTATTATAGGTAGTGATGTTGTACAAATGCTTGACTCTCGCGCCGTTTTTCGCTATAATACAGTTTATGAAAATTTTTCGTATTATAATTTTAGTTTTGGGCATTCTGTTGTCCATACAGGGAATCATCGGCACGGTTGTCGACATATCCGGGGGCATCCTTGAGTTCTCCAGCATTGCAATTGAGAGCATATTCAGCGCGATTTCTGCTCTGCTTATCGTGATTGTGTTGGCCGGCCGGATGCAGGCGAGCCGGTTCGGGCAGCTGGTCGCGGCGGTCGTCTCGGTTTCCTTCTTTATGAACATCATACTGGCGCTGGGCTTCGCAGTCGGTATGCTTGAGCAGGGCAACCCCAATCTTGTGTGGTTCATACCCTTGGTTCCCGCCGTAATTCAATCGCTCTTTTTGATTTACTATCTGCGATCCTAGTGTTGCGCGGGGAAGAAACCGAATTCCTACACAGACAGTCTCATTCTGCACCGATTTTCCAAGAACTGTGACTTCTGTTTTGTCAGCCGTGCAGATATACTGGTGTTTCAGAAACAGTTGAACAATGAGCCACGGAAGGTATTGGGGGTTTTCGGACACCTTATAAGGTGTTCTTAAAGATACTGGAATCTACTCCGGAGAGTCGGAGTGGTGTATTTGTATATTTAATCCACTCTCTACATAAAATATCTGTTACGCTCCCTTATCCTACTCTTTAGCTTAGCAGCTTATTGATAGCGGAGCGCATAGAGGGAGCCCGTTCCCACCATATAGAGGGCGCTGTCAATAGCTGCTAGGCCGGCTGGGGAGATCCCGGTCAAACCAAAGCCGGTGGTTGCACTGCCCACCTGAATTGCCATACCATCGGGGGTGCCATCTGCGGCGCCAATGTTTAGGGTATACAGGACACCATTGGTCTGTCCCAGCAGGTAGAGGGTACCATCAATGGCGGCTAGACCGTTGGGGATGCTTTCGCTCACGCCAAATTGGCTTACACTGGAAGCGCTCACCTGGGTTGCCATACCACTAGTAGTGTCTAGGGTGTAGAGGACTTGATTGACCACTCCCGCCATATAGAGGGTGTTGTCAATGGAGGCCAGGCCGGTTGGGGCTCTTTCGCCCATTCCAAAACCGGAGAGCACACCACTGCCTACCCGGGCTGCCATACCGGTAGTAGTGTCTAGGGTATAGAGGAAAGCATTGGCCAATCCCACCATATAGAGGGTGTTATTGATGGCGGCTAGGCCGGTTGGTTGGCCTTCGCCCACGCCAAATTGTCTTACAGCTGCATCGCTTACCCGGGTGGCCACACCACTAGCAGTGTCTAGGGTAAAGAGGGCACCATTGCTCTGTCCCACCATATAGAGTGTACCATCAATGGCAGCCAGACCGGTTGGGCTGGATTCTCTCACGTCAAATTGGCTTACACTGCCTATGCGGGTGGCCTCCCCTAGGGCTACTGGCCTACAGCTTCTACCAACTACATCAGTGGGGTCATCAAGTCTATAGAGCGGATTACAGCTAACACAGCGGATTAGACCATCGGCAGTGGCATCTCTGAGAGAGGAAGGGGTACCGTTGGCACAGACATAACCGGTGCCACCTCCTCCACTAGGGGTAGCCGGACAGGCTACCAATACCACCAGGGTCACCAATACCACCAACGCAGCCCCCAGGGTGCCTAAGAGCGTCCTACCCTTAAGCGGGAAATACGAGGAGGCGTGCTCCTCTCTCTTGAGCGTTTTACGAGTGCTCAGTCGCTCCTTCACTCTCTCATTCTCTCTTAAAAGGAAAAGAACTTATATTAAGATATTTCATTTCTGAAACTCCTCCATATAATTATTATAAATTTGATAAATGCCTAAGCGACTATAGCTAGGGGAGAGGAGTATAGCTTCCCTCCGCATAGCGCATAGAATCATTAGTTTCATAATCATGAATAGAGTATAGCATATGGGATATATAATGGCAAGGTTAAAATAGAAAATTTTGTAAGGGAAAGTTAACCATGTCCCTTAAAAAATAGAGGGAAGCATCCTTAATTCTCTTGCTATCAAGAAAATGGGAGGTTTCTCTGAGCTGCTGTATCTATTGGCATCTTAGGCTATACTGACCGGGTGAGCTATCAACCAACGGCACTACGGGCCCGCCCCCGTAACTTTGATCAGTTGCTGGGACAAGAATTTGTCTCGCAGACCCTGCGCGAATCGCTGCGCAGCAGAGAAATTGCCCACGCCTATCTCTTTTCCGGACCACGCGGAGTGGGAAAGACCTCTGCGGCTCGCATTTTAGCCTATCGCCTTAATTGGCGGGAGGAGGAGGATGCCCGCCCGGAGGCCCAGGAGGAGCTGGAGAAAATACGCAAAGGCTTGGCAATGGATATTATCGAGATTGATGGCGCCTCTAATACCTCGGTTAACGATGTGCGCCAAATACGCGAGGAGGTGCTCTTTCCACCACAACATGCTAGCTATAAGGTCTATATTATTGATGAGGTGCACATGCTCTCGCGTAGCGCCTTTAATGCGCTCCTTAAAACTATTGAAGAGCCGCCTCCCTATATTGTTTTCATCTTTGCCACCACCGAACTACAAAAGGTGCCGGCTACCGTACGCTCTCGCTGTCAGCACTTTCATTTTCGCCTAATTCCGCTACCAGTTATCCGCCAGGCACTCTCCCAGGCCGCGCAGGTGCAGCATCGAGAGATCTCAGAGGAGGTGCTACTCTGGATAGCTAAGGAGGCACGCGGCTCGCTGCGCGACGCCTATACCCTCTTTGATCAAATAAGCTCTTACCGTGAGGGGCTACAGGATATTAGCCAACTACAAAAACGGCTGGGCACCCTCAGTACCGAAGCGGTACTTGGCATAGTGCAGCATATTGCCGATGGCCAGATAGAGCCAGCGCTACGCGGTGCGCTAGCATTGGTAGAGGGGGGGAGCTCTATTGAGCAGCTGCTGGAGCAGTTGGGAGAGCTGTATCATGCGCTGCTACTATGCAAATATAACATCAATGATGAAAGTTTATTAGGTATTTCAGCATCACATCTCTCTCCATCACTTATTGCCCGCTATCAACGTAGTCACCTGGAGGCTCTCTTAGATGAGCTGTTGGAGGGTTATCGCCGTCTGCGCTATACCATACATGAGCAGTACGAGTTAGAGCTGCTGATTGCCAAGCTGTGTTTCATAACTGAGCGAGTAGAGATTGCCGAGATACAACGTACCATTGCGCAGCTGGAAGAGCAGCTTCCTCAGCTGAAGGGACTAGGTGTAACCATGCAGGTCGAACAACATATAGAGCAGCAAGCAGAACAACCGATAGAAAAACAGGTGGAGCAACAGCCGCTAAGGCAACCCCTCAATGCTCCGCCGGCGGCACCATCATTGCCCGCTAAGCCATCACCACCGGTCGCTAATTACCAGCAGCCTAGCGCACCAACCGCAGCAGTTGAGTCGGCAGCCTCTGTAGCGCCGCCTCCATCTGCCTCAAGTGACCCGGTGGAGCGGGCGGGCGGAGAGAATAGCGCGATAGCTTCTGTATCATCTGTCTCCGATGATACTATCCCACCCGAGGCGCCTCATCATACTACGGCAAAACCTAACCCCATAGCTAATGACCCGCGCCCAGATCCGATAAAGAGCGAAGTTTCCCCACATACTGCAGCGAGACCCATCCCACCATCTCTCCCAAATGAACATATGGTTCCCGCCGAACAGGTGCAGGACATTATTGATCGTCTGCGGCAGGTAAGACCCCTGCTGGCCATTCAGCTGGCACGGGTTAAGAGCTGGGAACAAGGAGAGGAAGTGATTATCCTACGGGTAGATAAAAACATGATTGAAGAGCTGATAATGAAGGATCAGGATTTAGTGCTGCGTTCCATTCGCGATGTAACCAACATCCAACAGTTTCAGGTTATTGCCGAAGAGCAACCGATTGACAGGCAGGCTGAGGAGCTGGCCAATACGGTACAAACAATTTTTCAAGGAGAGAGAGTATAGCATAATGAATATCTTTGATATGGTTCGCCGCGCCAAAGAGGCCCAAGAGATTATGAAAAATATCCGGGTAAGTGGTAAGGCGGGAGGCGATATGGTAGTGATTACTCTTAATGGTAATTACGAAGTAGAAAATATACATATTGCCCAAGAAGTGATAGACAAGGCCAACGCGACGCTGATTGGAGATCTAGTAAAGGCAGCCTTTTATGATGCTACCACCAGACTCAAGAGGGAGATGCAGAGTCAGATGGGTTCGGTGTTACCGGGCGGCGAGCTGTTTAAGAACCTGCTAGGGGGTGACCAATAGCCATTTTACAGGAGCTTACTGGCCACCTCAGTCGTCTTCCCGGCATTGGGCCGAAGAGTGCCATACGTCTAGTTTACCATCTTCTGTCTACCGATAGCGGGTATAATCGCCGTTTGGCAGAACTTATCTCGCAGTTGCAGCAGCGGGTTATTCGTTGCAAAGAGTGTAACGGTTTTTCAGAGGGAGAGCGCTGCACTATCTGTAGTAGTAGCGAGCGTAACCATTCCCTGCTCTGTGTAGTAGCGCAGCCGCAAGATATTGAACAGCTGGAGAATACCCACGAATATGAGGGACTCTATCATGTACTGCATGGCTATATCTCTCCTATTGATGGACTGGGCCCCAATGAGATTGGCGTTCCCGATTTACTCAGTCGGATAGAGAGAGGTCAATTCCAAGAGGTGATTATTGCCACCAATCCCACTGCCGAGGGCGATACCACCGCGCTCTATATAGCCAAGCTGCTTACTGAGCGTAATATAGCCGTAAGTCGCCCAGCAATGGGTTTGCCGATAGGTGGTGATCTAGAATATGCCGACCGCCTGACTATTGCACGCTCAATTCGCAGTCGTACTCCGGTTAGTCTATAGCAATCTAGATGCGGGTAGTTCTATCTAGCTGCCGCGACCCCTGGCTTAATCTGGCACTTGAGAATCTTTTGTTGCTGTACTCGGCCTCTGAAGATCTGTTACTCCTTTGGCAAAGTAAGCGGGCGGTGGTTATTGGTCGCAATCAGAATATTTGGTGCGAGATTTCACCTCATTATCTTCGGGCACATCATATTACTGCAGTACGGAGGGAAAGCGGGGGTGGCGCAGTCTATCATGATCATGGCAATCTTAACTTTGCATTTTTTTCGCCACGCGCGCGCTACCAGCTAGAGCGTAATTTTAATTTCCTAATCGCTACCCTCCACAGTATGGGCATTAAAGCTAAGGCGGCAGGCAATAGTATTATGGTAGGGGGGCATAAAATATCGGGAAGCGCTTTTCGTTTTGGCCGCCGCTCGGTAATGCATCATGGAACACTCTTAATAAATGCCAATACCGCCCATCTCCAACGGGTCTTAAAGCCCGAAAATCATATAAAAGAGAATACTGCAGTTCACTCTCGTCGGGCTTCAGTGGTTAATATTGCAACATTACAGCGTATGATACATGTGAAGGGGCTACAGGCGCACCTTATAGAGAGAGCTGCCTCTTGGCAACCGGAAGGGGGAGATCATCCTCCCCCCATCATAGAGAAGCGAGATGAGCTGTCACTCCGCGGCGATGCCTCCCTGCAGGCGCAGGCTCATCGACTACAAAGTTGGGAATGGCTAGTGGGCCGCTCTCCCCGCTGTATTGTGACGCTAGAGAGTCCTAAGAGGAAACACCCTCTCTATCTCCATCTAACAATAAATTGGGGAATAATTGAATCATTGGCGCTGGATAGCCCACTGATTATTCGGAGAGAGATTGAGGAGGCTTTACGGAAAAGCTTAATAGGGCGTAGAATAGATAACTCATTGTCCGCCAACCTCCAGGCACACTTTGCCCCCTTAGCCAAGACTCTGCCATGGGAAAGCCCCTACCTTCCTCTGCTACAGCAATTAATGGAGAAAATCAGGGCCCTGATTATTCCCACGGCATATACTGTATAAACTGTATAAACTGTATAACCGGTGGACTATTTTCTGGCCTTCTCTTTTTCTTTTTGGAATTTTTCCTGTAGCTCTTCAGAAATACTCTTGGGCACCGGCCCATATTTAAGAAATTCCATAGTAAACTCTGCCTTACCCTGGGTAAGAGAACGCAATACGGTAGAATAGCCAAACATCTCAGAGAGCGGCACCTCGGCATCTATTACTAGCCGTTCACCTTCATCACTGCTGGCCAGGATAACCCCCCGACGCTGACTAATGCTGCCCGATATACTGCCCTGAAACTCGATGGGACCCTCTACAGAAAGCTTCATAATGGGCTCCAATATTTGCGGTTTGGCCTGCTTGTAAGACTGTCGAAAGGCGCCAATTGCTGCCATCTGATAGGCAATATCTGAAGAGTCTACCGGGTGAAAGCTACCATCATTAATGGTAACCGCCACGCCAATAATGGGATGTTCAATAAGCGAGCCCCTTTCCATAGCGGTACGGAAGCCTTTGTTACATGAAGGAATAAATTCGGTAGGAATAACTCCTCCCTTAATCTTATTGTTAAACTGATAATGTTCTGGATTTTCCAGTGATAAAGGTTCCATAGCGCCCGCTACTCGCGCATATTGCCCCGCGCCGCCGGTCTGCTTTTTGTGCAGATAGTCAAACTTGGCCGACTCGGTTATGGTTTCGCGGTAGGCTACCTGCGGCGCGCCGGTATTTAATTCCACTTTGTACTCCCGCCGCATACGCTCTATGTAGACATCTAGATGCAGTTCTCCCATCCCTTGGATAATGGTCTCGTTTGACTCCTCATCAATGTAGGTGCGGAAGGTGGGATCCTCACGGGAGAAGCGTCCCAGGGCCTTACTCATGCTGGTAGCGCTACCCTTATCTTTGGCGCTAATGGCCAACGAGATGACTGGATCAGGAACATACATAGAGAACATTGAGTAATTAAGTGATGGGTCGACAAAGGTATCTCCCGATGCGCAGTCTATTCCAAAGAGTGCCACAATATCACCGGCGCCGGCCTCAGTGATATCTTCCATATCATGGGAGTGCATCTTAATAAGACGTCCAATTTTTGTCTTTTTGCGAGCCCGAGTATTCATTAGCTCTATTCCCTTGCGTACCGATCCCTGATAGATACGTAGATAGGTTAGCTGGCCATAGACGCTCTCTTCCAGTTTAAAGGCTAAGGCTACAGTGGGCGCGATGCTGGTAGCGCTGAGCTGCACCTCCGTCTCCTCTTGATTAAGATCCAATGCCTTATAGGACGGCTCCGCAGGATTAGGCAGAAAGGCCAATATCGCATCCAACAGGGGTTGCACTCCTTTATTTTTATAGGCAGAGCCCATATAGACTGGAATAACCTCCCGCCGCAGTACCCCATGTCGTATAGCAGTCCTAATCTGATCGGGCGAAGCTTCTCCCTCAAGAAAGGCCTCTGCCAACTCATCGGAATGGAGTGATGCAGCATCCACCAGCTTTTCGTGGGCCTCTTGAGCCTCGGCTTGTAGTTGGGCGGGGATCTCCTCTACCCGTAACTTCTCGCCATGAGCGCCATCAAAATAATAGGCCTTCATTTCTATGAGATCTACCACCCCTTGGTGGGCATCCTCTAAACCAATAGGAAGCTGCATAAGTACAGTACTGTGTCCTAGGCGCTCCGCAATTTGTTTGCAGACCCTTCTGGGGTCGGCTCCCGAGCGGTCGCACTTATTTACAAAGGCTACAAAAGGCACATTATAGCGCGCCAACTGGCGGTTTACCGTATAGGTCTGCGACTGCACACCCGCCACCGCATCCAGCACCAACACTGCGCCATCCAGTACTCGTAGCGACCGCTCCACCTCAATGGTAAAGTCTACATGGCCGGGGGTATCGATAATATTAATTGGATGATCCTTCCAGGTCACATTGGTAGCAGCAGAGGTTATGGTAATTCCCCGCTCTCGCTCCAATTCCATAAAGTCCATGGTAGCGCCTACTCCATCCTTACCCCGTACCTCATGAATGGCATATATACGGTCAGTATAAAAGAGTATGCGCTCGGTTAGGGTGGTCTTCCCAGAATCGATATGGGCGCTTATCCCTATGTTACGCATCTGCTCTATAATGCTGTTCATACTAGTGTTCTCTCTTTCTCTTTCAATGGTATCGTAGTGGTAGCTCTGTTACTATAGGTGTATTTAATAACCCCCCCATGCACTCGATACAAGTATATTCTAACCAGTTTGACAGTTAATATCAATAGCTTAATGTATACTTATAGGGAGAACCTACTCAAGTATTGTATGCACTTCTTAAGTAGCTATGAAGCGAAAAAAAGCCCGGTATCTAGCGCACAGATAGAGAAGTGAATAAAATATTTTGCGGTAGGCACTCCCGCCCGAAGTGCGACACCGTTTTTCAAAGGGGGCCGGAAGAGCGCACCTGTCTGGTATCAACCATTTCGTACGATTATTACTAGATAGTATGGTCACTACCGATACCTATGCAGCATCTAATATATGAGATAGCTCAAGGTTTCATCATACGATGAATTAATCACGCGAAAAAGTTTGTGCACAAAAAACATCATATTAATGGAATAGAAACTTTTTGGCGACCGGCCAAGCTACATTTCAGCACCTATAATGGTACTCCACAACAACACCTTGATTGCTATCTTAAGGAATATGAGTGAAGATCTAATTATTGACCATTAACACACTTGAAAGAAGCATTGTATAATTGGGTAGCGGAGGTTGAAAAAGCACTACATTAGCTTAAGTATATCAGCCCCAAACTATTTTTTCTTATGACGATTGGCGCGTAACTTCTTTTTGCGCTTATGGGTGGCAATTTTCTTGCGTTTTCTCTTGCGTCCGCTAGGCATAATGCATCATAACATTGGTCAAGAGTGCTGTCAAGCTTCTGTAGCACTTTCCCTGAATTAAAGAAAAATACTCACCACGTCATAGGGCAGGGCTGTCTTTGGCAGGTTATCACTTGTGCCGCTTTAGAAGAGAGGCATATCCCACGCTTTTTGTATAAAAAAGCTATTATAGCTCTTAAATATAAGATGAGAAATAACAGGTGTTTTAGAAAATTGGCCAGTTTAACACAAAGCAGACAAAAGGGGTTATCTTCTCATGATTAAGCATAGCTTTTATGCCTATAAGATTTTTCCCTAATCGTTCTACCGCATTCCCTTGTGCCTGTTTCCTCTTGCCTTCTTTCTCTCTATCTTTATTTGTACCCTGTCTTTTTACCTCTGCAACAAGAACAATTTTAATATAGTTGTGTTCAGTATCTTTTCTTAGTAGCAAGATCCCTCCATCTGGCTTTATGGTTCTTTCTTTATACTGAGTTTCAAATTCATCTCGTATTCTCTGGTCTTTGATCATCTTTTGCATCTTCTCAAAAGAGATAGATTTCTCAAACTGCAAGTAGTACCCCTTTAATTCATATTCAAACCTTCCCTCTAAATACTCTCTTGCCAATTTCTGAGCTCTATAAATTTCCTTGTCATCTATTTTAGATTTAGTATTTTTGGCTCGGTGTTGATTAATATTTCTTCTTAATTGCTCACTGGTTGCCATAAAAATAGTGCCCCCTCATTCCGCGGACATTAAACACTAGTACTTCACTATGAAACAATATATCTTCAAATAAATTTTTAGGGAGACTAATAATACTGGTAATAGCTGGATATGTACCATCTACAAATTTTCTCCATCGTTTACTGTCAACCGTTTGATTAAGACGGAAGCCATACGGAGTAAACATAACAATAGGGATATTTCTGCCAAATAATTCAATGGCCTTCATTAGCCATACTTCGGGCAATAGCGGTCTCCCTCCATAATGTAGTTTTACATACGCTTTAGTTTTTGCATCAATGTTAAAGGGGGGATTCATGATTATTAGAGCCGGATTAGGCAACTCCCCCCTCTTAAACTCAAGATAATTTTTCTTTATCATAGGAGAAAAGCCTTGATCTTCTATATCTATGCCTAATACATCATATCCGGCCTGCACAAAAGGAAGGAGAAGTGAGCCCCTACCAACACAAGGATCTAATATCAATCTCTTTTTAATATGGTCTTTTAGTATTGAATAGAGAAAGCGGCTAGTAGATAAAGGGGTATATACAGTTGCCTTCTTTTCATTAGTATAAAAGTTGTTTCTATCTACTCTGTACAATTTTCTTGGCCTTTTTTCTGGTTCTCACCAGAGAACATTCTACCTCTATGGTTGATTTAAGAAATTATTTGAATAAGTATTTTTTTGCGCCTCTCTTGGCAATAGTTTAATTATATTTGATTTCACTAAATCCTCCCTCTTTGTGCTAATACCGTACCTGGGCATCCCTATTCTGTCAGAAAATCTTACCTGTCACTTTGTGTATTCTTAGGTAATAGACGCTATATTTCTGCTTTGAGGCGGGATATTCTGCTATTTGCTTAATATATTTCTGCATTGCCCTCATTACGGCTAATTTATTTTTACTCTCCGGCGAATCCTTGCCGGAATTTACTTGATAATTTGAGGCGTTAAAGTATGATTGCACTATAAGAGATACCATGAGGGTAACAATCATAGATTCTAGGTCGGGGAATAGCCGAAGTGTGCAACTGGCCCTCCGGGCATTGGATATCCCCTCCATTACCACCTCTAAACCCTCTGATATTCTCCGTGCGGGCGCTCTTATCTTTCCCGGAGTGGGCAATATACAGAGCGTGAAGCGCCAGTTGGAGGGGGAGGGACTAATAGCGGCCCTGTTAGACTATATCAAACGACAGCGGCATCTTTTAGCGATATGTGTGGGCGCGCAACTGCTGTTGGAGCGTTCTGAAGAATGTAACACTAAGGGATTAGGTATTCTTAAGGGATTGTCTCGCCTATTTCCATCCACTCCCGGCTACAAGGTGCCTCAGATGGGTTGGAATCAGGTTCATTATCGCGCCGGCAGCCCTCTTTTTGCCGCTATTCCCCAGGGCAGCCCCTTCTATTTTGTGCATTCATATTATACCGATCCCTATAGGAGGTCGGAGCACATAGCATGGTGCAATTACAATGTGCGCTTTCCAGCCACTTTTGGAAAGGGAGAACTCTTTGCAGTACAGTTCCATCCCGAACGCTCGGGAAGGCATGGTCTGCAACTGCTAAATAACTTTGTACGTATTGCGCTTCGAGCATATCGCCGATGCTAAGCAAACGGCTTATTGTCTGTCTAGATGTACGGGATGGAAAAACTACCAAAGGCATCCGTTTTGCCGACAACATTGATGTAGGAGATCCGGTAGCAATGGCTAAGCAGTATTCTCTATTGGGAGCAGACGAGTTAGTCTTTTATGACATCACCGCCAGTGCCGAGGGGCGCTCTATTATGCTGGAAACGGTAAGAAAGGTGGCTGAGCAGATATTTATCCCCTTTAGTGTAGGAGGGGGCATCGCCACCATTGAAGAGATGCGCGCCGTATTGCTCTCTGGGGCTGAAAAAATAAGTATTAACAGTCAGGCGGTAGCCGACCCCTCGCTTATTCGCAAAGGTGCGCAACACTTTGGATCGCAGTGTATAGTAATTGGTATGGATGTGCTGCGAGCCGCTGCCATGCCCTCTGGCTATCAAGTGGTAACCCATGGAGGAAGAACGCCCACCAAATGGGATGCACTTCAGTGGGCAGGACAGGTAGAGCAGTTGGGCGCCGGAGAGATAGTGCTTAACTCTATAGATGCCGATGGCACCCAGAAGGGCTATGAACTTACTGTTACGAAGATGATAAGCGAAGCGCTCTCCATTCCAGTGGTGGCCTCTGGTGGAGCGGGCAATCCAGCACATATCGTAGAGGTGTTCTCTGCCGCGCATGCCGATGCGGCCCTCATTGCCTCGATCGTTCACTATGGAAGCTATTCTATTGCTGAGATAAAGCAGGCCATGCTCCAGGCGGGAATCAGTACCCGCCCTATAGGCGCCTAACCTGGGCTACGATGCAGATTAAGGGGTTGGAGCACCGGGTTGGGTGGCGCATAAGATGGAGAATTAGCATATATAATGTTGAATAGTTAAGCAAAATGTAATATAATAAATCATGGATGTGTTATGGATTAAATATGATATGAAATGTGCTGCGTATTTTCTTATAAAAAGATCAGCAGAGATTGTAACTTCTTTATATGCTAGCAACACTATGGATATAGAGGAAGCTAGAGATAAAATACAGGAAAATAATAGGAGATATTAATGAAGAAGTGGTTTTTATTGACATTGTTAGTTACAGTAATGTTGCTAATAATAGGATGCAGTGCTGGGGATGTGAACTTTCGCTATTCTGTTGATGCAAATAATCGTTGTTTTAATCGGGAAATTGTTCCTCTTATCGAGAATCCCAGAGCTGGTGCACTGGGGATTAGTAATACAGCAGTAAAAGAGCTTGTTGTAGCAACCTGGGAGCTGGAGGATGTAGTGTGTAGCCCCAATGACACACGGGATCCATATTTAATGTGGATACATTTCACTTCTGAATGCCGCGGGAGTGGTTATGCAATACCGACGCGTTTTCATTATAGAGGAGAGCAAAAGTGGGGGTGTGCTATGGATGTAGGGAGTCCGCAGTATTTCGTAGATTCTCTTACTTCGGGTATATTAATGCATGAGATAGGACATTGTTTGGGTCTTAGGCATCCCTCAAAGACTACCTTTAGAGAGCCCGGTAAAGATGTTTATTACCGAGCTAATCATCCAGCATGGACAACGGCCTGGGATGGTACCCCGGATAGTGGGGGCACTGGAAATAATCAATATCGTCCGGTTATGGATGGATTAATAAATGATAATTGGAAACCTACCAAATGGGAACTAGATGCGGTTAAGGCTATTTGGTTGGATAGAAGCTTAGTAGATGATACTCTTGAGAGACATAATACTATTCGTGGATTCTTAATTCAAGCAGCATTATATGATGAAGGTGAGAGTGCTGTGAATTGGGGAGCGAGTAGTGCTAGTGCTAATTTCAGTGCAGAAAATCGGATAGTCAATAGCATTGCGCTTCATGACGGTTTAATGCTGGCGCGGCCAGAGATTTTTGATGGAGACAATGCAACACTTAATGGTATAGTAAAAAACACTAAGGCAGCTACCATAGCTGCTTTAAGGGCTCCCGATGCGTCGCAAGATGTAGCAAGTACTAGATTTAATTTTTATTTTTCGCCAGGTGAGAAATGTGTTCTTTTACAGGTGGGGAGAAATACGGTGTTTGAGAATGGGGGTGTATTTGAACCACCCCGTTCCGCAGCTATCGTTTCAAATAGTGTTTTAAGCAGTGCTTATAGAGTGACCTTTGAAGATGAAGGGATTGTTTGCAATGAGGTGAAAGAATGAAAAGATTAATTGTACTGCTAGGTTTAATCCTAGTGTGTGGGAGTGCCTATACAAGTCCACTATTTTTAAGAGTATATGGCACTATAACACCTTATTCTGTAAGTCAGCCAATTTCAATTTTGGATGATTTTGGTTTTTCGCGTATTCAGCTAGAGCCGGGACTCTCAGGAAGCGCTGGGCTAGAGCTTGAATGGGTGCTCCCGATTGAAAGTGATTTAGGTATCTCTCTCTTACTGGGTGGTAAGTATATATTTCCTAAGAGATATGGGGGGGCAGAATATAGTTATATACCAGTATTTCTGGGTAGCAAGGTTTCGGTTCGGATATTGCCTGATTACCCCTGGTCGCTATATTTGATAGCTAGAGCCGGATATAATGTCTTTCTGCCTGATGCTCAGTATAATGAGCGGGTATTTAGTTTTCGCGGTTTAGAGCAGGTAGGAGGATTTTATGTGAATGGTGGGATTGGTAGCGAAGTATTGCTCTGGGGACCTATATCCCTTTTGCTGGAGGTGGGCTATGAGGGTTCATGGGTAAGTACTAGTCCCGCATTTATTATTCTTGGCGAGACCAAAGAGGTGTATGAGGGGCGTCTGGATATCCTTATAGGAGTAAGTATCGATTTATGAAATTCGCAGGTATATTATTACTGTTGAATGTTATTTTTCTAGCAGCCTGTGGCGATATATTAACTCGGTGCCCGGCTATTGGTACCAATATAGCTACCACACAATATGTGAAGAGAAGCCGTGTACTGTGTTATTATGTATATGGAGATCTTACCTGTCCAGATTTTAATGGATGGACAAAAAATCAGAGAAATAATGTTGCTTCAAGTAATACAAATAATACCCTTAATAGAACTATTGGTACGTGGTGCGAGTATAGTAGACAATAAGCCCTTTTGATACAGCGATCAAAATAAGGTTAAATCATCAAGGTTAAAACATAAAGAGAAACAATAAAGAGCAATTTTATGAAGGTACGATTGGAAATCGCCCGCTATGATCCATCTCGCCCAGACCCCTCATGGAGAGATACATTTGAGGTGGAGGTGGAGGGCACTGATCGGGTGCTGGATGCGCTCTTAATAGTTGCCCGCAACCAGGATAAGAGTTTGGCCTTCCGCCGTAGCTGTGCCCACGGTGTCTGCGGTTCAGATGCCATGCGCATCAATGATAAGGAGCGTTTGGCCTGTAAGACCCTTATCCAAGATGTAATAGAAAAGAGCGGCGATACCATAACCATAGAGCCTTTACGGCATCTCCCAGTGACACGTGATTTAGTAGTAGATCAAGAGCCATTTTTCAAAAAATACAGATCTGTTACTCCCTATCTTCAACCCTCCCAACCGGCGCCACCTAAGGGCGAATATATCCAATCACCAGAGGATCGGGCACTCTATGATGAGGCTACCAAATGTATTAACTGCTCAGCCTGCTATTCGGCCTGCCCGGTACTAAAGAAGAATCCTAATTTCCTAGGACCGGCGGCGCTAGTACAGGCTTCACGTTTCGTCTTTGATAGCCGTGATGGCGGCCTAGAAAAGCGATTGGATATTCTGGATCAGAAAGATGGGGTCTGGCCCTGTGAAAATCACTTTGAATGTACTCGTGTATGTCCCCGAGAGATTAAGGTAACCAAACTCATCAATCTCACCAAGCGGGAGATCAAACGCTATCGCAAGAAACGCGGCGAAGAGACCGCTGAAGCAGCAAACAATTCCAGTGATAACCAATAACATTTATGAAACTGCATGAGTACCAAGCCAAACAGCTACTAAAGAAATATTCTATTCCGGTACCCTCGCAGAGAATAGTAGAGAGCGCCTCGGAGGCCGGCCAAGTAGCACAGGCTATTGAGCAGTCGGTAGTAATTAAGGCGCAAGTACTGAGTGGCGGTCGAGGAAAGGCCGGTGGGGTAAAAATAGCCAATAATCCCACCGAAGCCCAAAAGATGGCAGCTGAGATGCTGGCTCTTACTATTAAAGAATTTTCAGTAGAAAAACTCTTAGTCTCGCCCGCCTCTACTATTGTGCATGAGTATTATGCAGCAATCACCTTGGAGCGTACTACTAAACGGCCGGTGCTCATTATGTGTGCCGAAGGGGGCATAGAGATTGAGCAGCTGGCTCAAGAGCGCCCATCGGCCATTGTAAAAATTGATATTGATCCCCTCAAGGGACTAGATAGCGATCTGCTTATGCAGCATATTAATGCCATATTCCAAGGTGAACGAATTATCACTCAAGCCAAACAGATTATCACTCGTCTCTATTATCTCTTCTTAGAAATTGACTGTTCGCTGGTAGAGATTAACCCCCTAGCAGAGATCGAGTCGCAGCGATTAGTGGCTTTGGATGCTAAAATTGTTCTGGATGATAATGGGCTATACAAACATAAGGAGCTAGAAAAGTTACGTAATAGCGAAGAGTATAGTCCCTATGAATTAGAGGCGCGTACCTATGGGCTTAGCTTTATCAGCTTAGATGGCGACATAGGTTGTGTGGTAAATGGCGCCGGACTAGCGATGGCCACTATGGATCTTATTAAGCATTTTGGAGGGATGCCCGCCAATTTTCTAGATGTAGGGGGTAGCTCCAATCCCCAAAAGGTACTTCACGCACTACGTATAATCTGCGCCCATTCCAATGTGCGCGTTATCCTTATTAACATATTTGGCGGTATAACCCGCTGTGATGATATTGCCAATGGTATAGTGATGGCTGAGAAACAGCTACGCCACTCTCTCCCTATGGTTATTCGTCTTATTGGCACCAACGATGAAAAGGGAAGAGCAATACTGACCGAAGCCGGTTATCAGGTGGCTGAGCAACTTAATGAGGCGGTGCAGAAGGTGGTAGCCCTATGAGCATACTGATTAATGATTCTTCGCAGGTAATTGTGCAGGGTATTACGGGGCGTGATGGCGCTTTTCATGCTCGGGCCATGCTCAAGGATGGTACTAAAATTATTGGCGGGGTAACCCCCGGTAAAGGGGGCACTAGCGTTGATCAGTTACCGGTCTTTAATACGGTGGCAGATCTACAGCGAGAACATCGGGTAGATGCTAGTATTATCTTTGTGCCAGCGCCCTTTGCTGCTGGTGCAATGCGCGAGGCTATAGATAGTAATATACCGCTTATTGTCTGTATTACTGAGGGTATTCCGACCTTGGAGATGGCCGAAATCTATCATTATGCCCGTCGTCAAGGAGTGCGGCTTATTGGCCCCAATTGTCCTGGTCTTATTACGCCGGGGCAATGCAAGATAGGCATTATGCCGGCTCGTATTCATACCCCCGGCCCGGTGGGTGTGCTATCGCGCAGTGGTACCCTTACCTATGAGGTGGTTTATAGTCTTACCCGCGCCGGTATAGGGCAATCCACCTGCATCGGTATTGGTGGCGACCCTATAGTGGGAAGCAACTTTATTGATCTCTTAGAACTTTTTGAGACCGATCCCGAGACTAAGGCGGTGGTGCTAATAGGTGAGATAGGTGGAGACGATGAGGAGCGGGCTGCCGAGTATATTTCTCGCTCTATTAGTATGCCGGTGGTCTCTTTTATTTCGGGGCGTACTGCTCCCGAGGGAAAGCGTATGGGGCATGCCGGCGCTATCATATCCGGCGGACAGGGTACCGCGCAAGCTAAGGTAGAGGCAATGAGCGCCGCCTCTATTCCGGTGGCAGATACCCCAGAAGAGATAGCCGGACTTATTGCTAATCGGCTATAGCGAAGTACACTATATGGTAAGATTCGGAGAGAGAGAGAGAGGAGGGATAACAGATGGATAACATTGCCTACCTAGAGGAGCTATACCTGAAATGGAAGAAGAAAAGGGATTCGGTTGATGCCCAATGGGATCATCTCTTTGGAGGTAACATTTCTGCGTTGTATAAGAATGGTATAATAATTAAAACAGCTAAAACGTCTGTAGCGCCAACCTTACCTTCAGCCAATGGTCTAGCAGCTACCTCATTAAGCGCCCCTACCGATAACCGGAGTCCTAGCGAAGACTATCAATCGATTTTGCAAAGTAAGGTAGAGCGAATGATCTGGGCCTATCGCTATCAGGGGTATCTCTACGCCGACCTTAATCCATTGGGGAATTATATTACTCCCGATTTGAAGTATATCTTCCATACTATTGAGGGGCTGGGTAACCGCTTAGATGCATCTCAGTTTGGCATTGGCAAGGAGGATATGGATCGAGATGTCTCTACTGGAGATTATATTAAGCCCTCTACTATGCGGGTGAGCGATCTCATAGCATATCTGAAGAGAATTTACTGCACCACCATGGGGATAGAGACGCTTCACATACGAAACAAGACTGTACGCCGCTGGATAATTAGTAAAATTGAGAGGATTCAGTATGATTCTGAATGGAGTAAGCCGCAACGTATTCGTTTTCAAAAGGATTTGATTAAGGCGGAAGAGTTTGAACGCTTTATACATGCTAATTTTATTGGTCAGAAACGGTTTTCGCTAGAGGGCGGCGAAGTGCTTATTCCGGCGTTGCGCTATTTGGTAGATAGCTCTCCCACCTATGGTATAGAAGAGATCGTATTGGGAATGGCTCACCGGGGGCGACTTAATGTATTTACTAATGCGCTGCGTAAACCATGCTCCGATACTATTGCCGACTTTTTAGGGAGCTATCAACCCTATATCTATGGCGGAAGCGGTGATGTAAAGTATCATCTAGGACACAGCTTTGAGATAGAGCTGGCTGAGGGCAAAAAGATGCATGTAAGTTTGGTAGCTAACCCCAGCCATTTAGAGGCCGTTAATCCAGTGGTAGAGGGAAAGTGCCGAGGTATACAGCGCCGACGGGGCGATAAACATCGCAAACGGGTGGTGCCGGTGCTTATTCATGGTGATGCCTCCTTTTCAGGTCAAGGAATAGTTACTGAAACCTTCAATCTATCACTTTTGCGTGGCTACCGCACCGGGGGCACCATTCACATTATCCTAAATAACCAGATTGGTTTTACAACCGCCTCGCGGGATTCCCGCTCTACTTTTTTCCCTAGCGACTTGGCCAAAATACTGCCCATACCGATTATCCATGTTAATGGAGATGATCCAGAGGCTACCGCACGCGCAGTGGCCTTAGCGCTTAGCTATCGGCAGAAATTCAGCTTTGATGTGGTGATCGATATCATCTGCTACCGACGTTTGGGGCACAATGAGGCAGATGAGCCCTCCTACACCCATCCCCTTATGTATAGACTTATAAAAAATCACCAAACCGTGCGACAATGCTATGGTCAAAAACTAATCGATGATGACACCTTTCCATCGGAGGAGCAAAAAGCCTTTAATGCACAGTATGTAACGGTGCTTAAGGAGGAGATGCATAAGGTTAAGAAGGGGTATAAGCCCTCTCTCAATAATGCCTTTCAGAGCAGAGAATGGCGGAATTTTAAGTCGGAATACTCCTTTGCGCCGGCAGCAACCTCAGTGGATCGCCAGAGCGTTGAGAAGGTAGCTGCCGCGCTCTGCCGTATTCCTGAAAATTTTGCGCTCCATCCCAAGATAACGCGCATCATTAATGATCGTGCTACTGTAATTGCCAATGAGGGAGGAATGGATTGGGCTTTTGCAGAGTCGCTGGCCTTCGGGACTCTGTTGCTAGAGAACTATGCTATTCGTCTTAGTGGTGAAGACTCGGCACGGGGAACATTCTCACAGCGACATGCCGTATGGTGGGATACCAAATCTCAAATCCCCAAAATGTACATTCCACTACAGCACATTGCGGAGCAACAGGCCGATTTTTCAGTCTATGATAGTCCGCTCTCCGAGTTTTCGGTGCTGGGCTTTGATTACGGCTATTCGTTGGCACAGCCCAATATTTTGGTACTGTGGGAGGCACAATTTGGCGACTTTGTGAATGGGGCGCAGGTTATTATTGACCAGTTTGTTGCCGCTGCGCAGACCAAATGGTATCGTAGTAGCGGATTGGTTATGCTGCTTCCCCATGGTTATGAGGGACAGGGACCAGAGCATTCCAGCGCGCATTTAGAGCGGTTCCTGCAGCTGTGCGCCGAGGATAACCTACAGGTAGTTAACCCATCCACCCCCGCTCAGTATTTTCATCTTCTTCGGCGGCAGATGAAGCAGAACTTTCGTAAGCCGCTAATAGTGATGACTCCCAAGAGTCATCTCCGCTCTCAAGAATGTCGCTCCACGCTAGCCGATCTCACCGAGGGGGGCTTCCAATTGCTTTTGGATGATACTGACTGCAATCCTTCAGTGGTGCGGCGCATTCTTATTGCCTCGGGACATCATTATTACACCTTACAGAAAGAGCGTCTCAAGCAAAAGATTAATGATATAGCCATCATCCGTCTGGAACAATACTATCCCTTTCCGCGTCAGCAGTTGAACAACCTTTTACGGCGTTATCCCACTAATGCCACGGTGATTTATTGTCAAGAGGAATCGTTCAACCGGGGCGGCTATGGCTTTGTGGCACCCTACATTAATGAGCAGCTTTCAGAGCTGGGATTCTCGTCACTAAAGGTAGTAGCCCGCCCAATAAGCGCTAGTCCGGCTACCGGTTCCTTCCCACAGCATAGCGAAGAGCTGACCCAAATAATAGAGCGAGCCCTGCTTAATACATAGCTAGCGTTGCATTATCATCTAACAGTAAAGATGCTCCCCATTCCACTGCGGTAGTCTGCTACGGAATGCGCTGCCTCATCACCAAGAATGCCTTTGGCGCCCCTATCTACTGGCGGGGTCTGGGGAGCTCCACCATGCGCTATGGATGGCGCTTGGTGACCAGCCAGCAATCGCTAGCCAATGGTACGGCGGTGGCACTGGGTTATCAACTACAGGGACGGGGGCAACAGCAACGGCGATGGTATGCGCCCTGGGGGCAAAGTTTATTGCTATCTGTAGTATTCAACGAATCGCCATATGTAATGGCATCGGCGCTCTCGCTCCGGGTTGCATTAGGGGTAGCGCAGATGTTGGAGCATGAATGGCAGATTAGCCCACAGATAAAATGGCCTAATGACCTACTAGTAAAAGAGCAAAAGATCTGCGGGATTCTTACCGAGATACGAGGGGACAACGCAGTGGTGGGTATAGGTATCAACTGCTTAGTAAGGCGTTTTCCGGGCTCCCTGCAGGGGCGTGCTATTTCATTACAACAAATAGTTGGCAATGGTACCTCTCTTCAACCGCGCCGTCTATTGCCAAAGCTTCTCCGGTATGTTGCCGCAGCAGTTCCCACTGCCAGTTGGCGCAGCGAGGTAGCCGCGCGTCTCTGGCGGCGCAGCAGTTGGGTCAGCTTCAGTATGAGAGATAGCGCCGGCTCCTCGCGGCTCTATCTTTGTGATATTGCCGCCGATGGCTCTCTAATAACCAAGGATCAAGAGGGAAAAGAGCATCATTACTATGCTGGAGAGATAGCGCTATGCTAGCTAACCAAGAGAGGGGGCAATCCAATCACTATTGAAATAAAATAGGCTAGGATTATCCAGCCATCCCTCAGCTGCTTGTTGGGCTAAAACCGCCGGAGTAGACATTCAGCTCTCTCTTTATTTTCCTTCAAAATTCTCCATTTCCTTTGACATATATGCATCCCATATGCTATACTTTACCTATGGTAATGTACCAATTGGTTATGTTGCGCTATGCGGAGGGAAGCTATGCTCCTCTCCCCTAGCTATAGTCGCTTAGGCACTTACCAAATTTATAATAAATATATGGAGGATATTCAGAGATGAAATATCTTAATATAAGTTCTTTCCTTTTGAGAGAGAATGAGAGAGTGAAGGAGCGACTGAGCACTCGTAAAAACGCTTCAGAGAGAGAGAGAGAGAGAGAGAGTAAGCTCTCTTAATACTTACCAGAGAGAGAACCATGTCTCCCCGCATTCCCCGTTTAAGGGGAGGGTGCTGTGGGGCACCCTGGGGGCCGCCTTAATGGTATTGGTGACCCTGGTAGTATTGGTAGCCTGTCCGGCTGCGAATAATGCTGGAAATGGAGGTCCTGGTCCTGGTCCTAGTCCTGATGAGGAGTATGTCTGTGCCAACGGCACCGCCGTTGATGGTACCACTGATACGGCTGGGGAAACCCGCTGTGTAAGCTGTGACACGAATTATGTCCTGTCCGGTGTTGCCTGCGTTCGTCGGGCCGGTATCTGCTTTAATCCACCAGGCGGTGACATACTTGTCGGTACTGCGGACGATAATACGCTTACTAGTACCACTGCAAATAATGAGCTGTATGGTTGTGGAGGGACCGATACCTATGTCTTTGCCGCCAACTTTGGTATGGATAGTATTGGATCTGACATGACCACCGATAGCGAATTAGAGGGGGAAGACACAATACAGTTTGATAGCGCCGCGGCGCTCTCTTTTGGCTATATTACTGGCACTACCCATGTCACCATTGGTCAAGGGAGCGGCCATACCCTTACCATTTACGAGCCCGATCGTATCCTTGGTAGCGCCACTTCTCTTGAGACCGGCCCCCCCAGTGCGGTGGACTTTAAGCTACGGCATGGAGGCACAACCTACAATGTAATGGTAGGGGATTTAGGCTCTAGTGCTTCTGGTGTACTACCCCCTACACTATTACTAGTTGGGACTCCAGCCCCGGATATCTTAATCGGATTTGGTGGAGACGATTTCCTTGCAGGAGCAGTTTTTCTAAGTACTATCCCGAACACTGATAATGATATTCTCCTGGGTGGTGCAGGTAATGATATTATACGTGGCCATCAAGGTGACGATCTACTGATTGGTGGCCCTGGTAACGATCAGCTCTATGGTGGAGCACCCGACGACAGACCTGTAGACGATGCCTGGGGAGCAGATATCTTTCGCTTTGGTAGCAACTTTGGTACTGATACGATTGGGTTTTATGGTGGAGTTAGTTCTACTATGGCTCTTGGCATAGACTCCACAGATAGGCTAGAGTTCACCGATACTGGCACCCTTACCTTGAGTTGGAACGCCGATAACGACCTTACCATTGCACAGGGAAGCGATAGTGTTCTTGTTTATAGAGCCAACAGGGCCTTTGGTTTTACTATTGAGTGGAATAGTATGACTGAGACGGTAGATAGCACTACCGATCTTCTGGTAGATGGTATGTAACCAGACCTGACTTTAATCTGGTCACGCTCTCCATTGAGCTAAAAATAGGATAGGGAAGGGTTTAACCCTTCCCTATTTTTTTGCCTAACCAGGGCCCTATCAGGCCCCTATTCAAAAAACGACATAGGGGGCATTAAAGCGCTCTCTGCTGAAATGAAATAGAGTGGGGAGGAGGTTTCAACCCCTCCCTATTTTTTTGCGTAGCTCCTATCCAAAAAACCGCGTAGAGAGCGTGTAAAACGCTTCCCTACTGTGGTTTTTTGCGCACCAAGTTTCGAGAGTGAGAGGTGGTGCATTTCGGTTTAATTCAGGAATTTCTTAAAAAAGCTTGACAAGAAGATATAAAAAAGTATACTTCATTGTCGGAGGTTATGCGCTATATCATCTCTAGAGAGGGGTATTATATCACAATGTTTAGGCGTTGTAATGTGTGCTAGGTATTCCAACCCAAGAAACTGGTTGGACGCCATGGAGGCTAAAGGGACCGTCGGCAACAATAGATGTAGGTATAGAGCAAAAAATAGAGGAGAAAGAATGGAGGAAAGAAGATGGCAAAGAGCAAGAATTTAATAAAAATTGGCTTGAAGTGCAGTGAGAGCGGGCATATTAACTATACTACCACCAAAAACCGAATGTATAATCAGATTAAAATTGCCCTGAAGAAATATTCGCCCTATTTGCGCAAGCACACATTGCATAGAGAGGTAAAACTCAAATAGAGAGATCTAATATAGAGGTCAGTAGCTCCAACGGCTAGAGCGCCGGTCTCCAAAACCGGATGTTGCAGGTTCGAATCCTGCCTGACCTGTAGTAGAAATAACATAGAAAAACAGAGAGTAGAGAATAATTTACAAGAAAAATTTATGAGCAAGGGGATCGTTAAGAAAGGAATCGTTAAGAAAGGAATGGAGCGATAGCATGCGGCGCATATGGAAATTTTTTAAGGACTCCTACGCTGAACTAAAGCGAGTTACCTGGCCCACTAGATCGGAGGTAGGGAGTTCTACCAAGGTGGTTATTATCTCGGTTGCTATCTTTGCGGCGGTATTAGGTCTCATTGATTTGGTATTATTGCGTCTTATAGATGCACTCTTCTAGGATAGAGATGAATAGAGTTAGCTCTAAGCAGTGGTATGTGCTTCACACCTACACCGGTCATGAACGCAAGGTTGCCGGACGTATACAGGCGCAATTTGATATAGACTCTGAAAGAAGCATAATTAGCAACGTGGTGGTACCTGCCGAGAGGATTAACAAAGTGCGCGATGGCAAAAAGAGCACTGTTACTCATATTTTTCTTCAGGGTTACCTGCTGTTAGAGATGCAACTAGATGATGATAACTGGCGAGATATTTGTGGCATGCTTACCAAGGTAGAGGGGGTAACCGGTTTTGCCGGTGCGCAGTATGGCAAGAAACCTCACCATATTAGTAAGGAGGAGGCTAGCAGTATTCTCCAACGAGCGGGGCTCATTAAGGGTGGTCCCAAAGTAGAGCGACAAGAGAGCTACATGGATGGAGAGACGGTACGCATATTAAAGGGTCCCTTCGAGTCCTTTACCGGCAACATAGACGAAATAGATACTGAGCGGGGCAAGCTACGGGTCTCGGTGGGTATTTTTGGCAGAACCACGCCCGTAGAGGTCGATATCCTTGAGGTTGAGCGGATATAGTAGCATGGGACAGCAAAAAAAATCAGAGCCCAAGCAGGTGATTAAATTTCAGGTACCTGCCGGGGAGGCCAGCCCCGCCAATGTGGGCTCAATGTTAGGGCCACATGGGGTCAGTTCTCCGCAATTTTGTCAGCAATTTAATGAACGCACCAAGGGACTAGAGTCGGGGCTTCCAGTACCAGTAATTATCTCCATCTATGAAGATAAAAAATTTAGCTTTGTTACCAAGAGCCCTCCTACCTCCTTCCTCATACTTAAAACCCTAAGTATTGAGTCGGGCTCTGCGGTTCCCAACCGTGATAAGGTAGGAAAACTTACTGCTGCTCAGGTCAAAAGCATTGCTGAAATAAAACTGAAAGATCTTAATACCAATAACCTACAGATGGCCGCTAAAATAGTGACTGGCACCGCCCGAAGCATGGGTGTGGAGGTAGCAAACCATGAAGCGGACTAAGCGTTACCAGGCGCTGCTTAAGCAGTTTAGCCCTCAATATGAAAGCCATAAAAGCTCGGATGCAGCGCAACTTTTGAAGCAGAATGCCACAACCAAATTTGACGAGACCATAGACATTGCTGTTAACCTTAATCTTAAAAAGAGCCAGACCATACGTGATTCTATGCGCCTTCCGCATCGCTTTGGTAAAGAACGAAAAATACTAGTGTTAGCGCGAGGAGAGAAGGCGCGCGATGCGCGCAATGCCGGCGCTACCTATGTTGGCGATGCCGACTATATTCAGAAGATTAAAGATGGCTGGTTAGAATTTGACACGGTAATTGCTACCCCCGATATTATGCGAGAAATTGCGCCACTAGGGGCTATTTTAGGACGCCGCGGTCTGATGCCCAACCCCAAAAGCGGCACTGTAACTATGGAAATTAGCCATGCAATAGGCGAGATGAGGGAGGGGCGGAGAGAGTTCCGCTCTGATAAGCATGGAGTGGTACATTTTTCGGTGGCTAAAAGTTCAATGGCCCCCGAGAAAATTACCGAGAATATTCAGGCAGCTATTGGCACAATAACCAACTGTCGGCCGGAGGGGCATAAAGGTGAGTTTATTAAATCGGTGTTTGTCTCTACCACCATGGGTCCGTCTCTGGCGCTCGCTATTCAGGAAGGCCCGGGAGAATAAAATGCAGGGTAAAATGCAAGACTATGTTGCACGGGCCAACCCGTATAAACGTACCCAGGTTGTAGCACTGGCAGATCAGCTTAAGGGGCTTAATAGTTATATATTTACTGATTATCGAGGGGCCTCTGTTACCCATATGGGAGAGGTACGAGCTGAGCTAGAGAAGTTGGGCGCTCGCTATCAGGTTATTAAGAATCGCTTAGCCATCCGCGCCCTTAAACAGGTATTAGATGAGAGTTTGACATTAAGTGCCGAGCATATCTCTGAGCTCTTACGCGGACCTACCGCGCTAGTCTCTCTGCAGGGGGATGCCCACTCCACCCTGCAATATTTTGTCTCTATTAATGCCCAATCTCCAATATCCCTTAAGGGTGCAATACTAGATGGCCTCTTTCACGGCAAAGAGGAGATAGAGGCCATGGCCAGCCTGCCTGCGCGTAGGATTTTGCTTGGGCGGCTACTTGGCCTATTGCAGGGAGCAGTGCGACAATTTCCGGCGCTATTATACCAGCTAGTTGCTGCGCCACTGCGTACTCTACAAGCTATAGCCGATGAAAACGAGGCTACCACGTCAGGGAGCTCAGCAACCAAAGAGAATAAAAAAAAGAAATAGGTAATATGTTGAATATTTTATATTAACAAGGAGGAGAAAGATATTATGACAACTGTAACAAAAGAACAGATTGTTGATGCAATATCATCAATGTCTGTAGTTGAGGTTTCTGAATTGGTTAAGACCATGGAGGAAAAGTTTGGTGTAAGCGCCGCGCCACAAGTAGCGGTAGCGGGCATTCCGGCTGCTGTCTCTGCTGAGGCGGACGAAGAGGAGGCGGCATCCGCTACAGTAGATGTCATTCTTAAGTCTGCTGATGCCAGTAAAAAGATACCAGTCATCAAAGAGGTGCGGGTTGTTACTGGGCTGGGATTGAAGGATGCCAAAGATCTGGTAGAGGCTGGAGATAAGCCAATCAAAGAGGGTGTCACCAAAGATGAAGCCGAATCTATCAAAAAGAAGTTAGAGGCCGCCGGTGCAACCATCGAAATTAAGTAGCGTTATCTATCATGAAGAGTAAACGCGTTAATATGCTGCGTCCGCGCCAGGTATTGGGAAAGCAACTGGCTGAACCCATGGAGCTTCCTAACTTAGTTGAGGTACAGCTTCAGGCATACGAAAAATTTTTACAGACCAAGCATTTAGGGAAATCCGGGAAGATGCTTCATCATGGTTTAGAGGAGGTATTTCGATCAGTCTTTCCCATTGAGCGCACTGATGGGGTACTGCGTCTGGAATATGATCATTATATCCTAGACTACGATGGCATTAAATATAATGAGGAGAAGTGCCGAAGAGAGCGTCGTACCTATGCAGTGCCGGTACGGGCGCGCATAAATCTGGTGTTTCAAGAGACGGGGGAGATCCGCCAAAAGGATATCTATTTTTGCGATCTTCCGCTTATGACTAATCGCGGCACCTTTATAATTAATGGCACTGAGAGGGTGGTAGTAAGCCAGATTCATCGCAGCCCTGGGGTAGTCTTTGCCAATGAGAGTGGTGTCATTAGCGCCCGTATCATTCCTTTTCGAGGGGCCTGGATTGAGTTTGAAGTAGATACCAAACATAACCTTTTTTATGTGAAGATTGATAGAAAAAAGCGCATCTTGGGTACCATTTTCTTACGGGCTATAGGCTACAAAACTAGTCGCGATATTATTAACTGCTTCTATAAAAACAAAAGCATTCCCCTTAAGGAGCTCTCCAAAAAAGAGGCGTTGGCAAGTCTAACGGGACAATGCTTAGCAGAGGAGATATCAATTAAGAGTACGGTTAATAAAACTACCTCTCTGACACTCAGCGCGGGGCATAAACTGCACCCGCAAGATGCAGAAGAGATACTTAATGCCCGGCTTGAGAAGGTGGAGATTATTGATTTGGAAAGCCAACAATCGTTACATTCTAAAATTATTTTAGAATGTATTGAAGCCGAGGAGGGGGTATTTGCCAAAGCCTCTATAGAGTTTCCTGAGGGCAGTACTCTCTATGAAAAGTCGCTGTTTATGATGGCCTCTTCGATACCCCACGGCTCCTCAGCTAGCATAGAGAGTATTGAGAGGGAGTTACAGAATACCTTCTTCTCCAACAAGCGCTATGATCTGGGTGAAGTAGGACGCTATAAGCTGAATACCCGCTTTAATTATTCTGAGAGGTCGGCCACTCGTGCGCTTACCTTAGAGGATGTTATTACCACCTTGAACTATCTTATACAGGTTTATATTGGAGAGAGAAGATCAGATGATATTGATCACCTCAGTAATCGGCGCATTCGCGCCGTTGACGAACTTCTAGTTACCCAGCTTAAAGGGGCTTTCATTCGGGTAGAACGTATTGCCAGAGATCGAATGTCTACGAAAGAACATGAGGCGCTTCGTCCCCAAGACCTTATCTCCATTAAACCAATAATTACTGCCATTAATGAATTCTTTGGTCTAAGCCAACTCTCACAATTTATGGATCAGATTAATCCTTTGGCCGAGCTCACTCATAAACGTCGAGTAAACGCATTGGGTCCCGGTGGACTTACTCGAGAGCGCGCCGGGTTTGAGGTGCGAGATGTACACTATACCCATTATGGACGTATGTGTCCTATTGAGACCCCGGAGGGTCAGAATATTGGGCTTATTATCTCGCTGGCCAATTTTGCGCAGATTAACAAGTATGGTTTTTTGGAGGCCCCCTACCGCAAGGTAAAAAATGGAAAGGTTACCAATGAGATAACCTATCTTTCGGCAATTGAGGAGGAGAACTATTTTATTGCTCAGGCTGATGCCGAATTAGACCCCAATAATAGTTTTGTCTCGCAAGATGTGGCGGTACGCCGCGCAGGCGATTTTACCACCTGTCCCGCCAAAGAGGTAGAGTATATGGATGTTTCTCCGCGACAGATTGTCTCTATATCCGCATCGCTTATTCCTTTTTTAGAGCATGATGATGCCAACCGGGCGCTTATGGGCTCTAATATGCAGCGTCAGGCGGTACCGCTACTCTTTGCCGAAGCACCGCGAGTGGGCACTGGTATGGAGTATCGCTCGGCATACGATTCAGGCGCCATGGTAATAGCAACCACACCCGGTACGGTTAGCTATGTAGATGGCGAACACATTGAGATTACACCCAATCCTCCTAAAACTGCTGCTACCACCGATACTAATAGCACCAAGAGCCAAAAAAGCCCCGCCCCCAAGCCTATTGGCTACAATCTTATGAAATATCAGCGCAGCAATCAGGACACCTGTCTCCATCAACGGCCTATTGTCAAAAAGGGACAGCGAGTAGTAGCGGGAGAGCCAATTGCCGATGGTACCTCTACCTCTCGTGGAGAGTTGGCTTTGGGGTGCAACGTATTGGTCGGATTGGTGCCCTGGTATGGCTACAACTTTGAGGATGCTATTCTGGTCTCTGAGCGGTTAGTAAAGAAGGATCTCTTTACCTCAGTGCATATTAAAGAGATGGTATTAGAGATACGTGAGACTAAGCTGGGACCAGAAAAGATAACTGCAGATATACCCAATACCGCTCAAGAGTCACTCACGCATCTTTCTGAAGAGGGAGTAGTACACATTGGTGCCCGAGTTAAATCGGGCGATATTCTGGTGGGCAAGGTTACTCCCAAGAGCGAGAATGATACCTCGCCAGAGTTTCGGCTACTCAATTCTATCTTTGGCGAGAAGGCTAAAGAGGTACGTGATTCATCACTGCGCCTGCCCCATGGTGTAGAGGGGACGGTCATTGAAGTACAGCGAGTGGATCGCACTACCAACAACGAACTCAGTCCCGGGGTAATCGAAACCGTAAAGGTGTTAGTGGCCTCGAAACGACAATTAAAGGAGGGCGATAAGATGGCGGGCCGCCATGGTAACAAGGGCGTAGTAGCGAAGGTGGTACCAGTAGAAGAGATGCCCTATCTCAGCGATGGTACTCCATTAGATGTCTGTCTCAGTCCTTTGGGGGTACCTTCCCGCATGAATCTGGGACAACTACTGGAAACCGAGCTGGGCTGGGCGGCACATGTTCTTGATGAGTGGTATGCCACTCCAGTTTTTGAATCTCCCCCGGAAGAGATGATCCGCAAGAAATTGAAACAGGCTAAACTTCCTACCAATTCCAAGGTAACGCTCTATGATGGCAAAACCGGAGAGCCCTTTGAGAATCAGGTAATGGTTGGCTATATGTACCTTTTGAAACTGCATCATCTAGTAGATGACAAAATGCATGCTCGCTCTACCGGACCCTACTCCTTGGTAACCCAGCAGCCGTTGGGAGGCAAAGCGCAATTTGGAGGTCAGCGCTTGGGAGAGATGGAGGTATGGGCATTAGAGGCCTATGGCGCGGCCAATATCCTACAGGAACTACTAACCATTAAATCGGACGATATGAATGGGCGAACTCGTATATATGAGGGCATAGTCAAGAGTGAGCCTCTTACTTCGCCTGGGATTCCAGAATCGTTCCATGTACTAGTGCAAGAATTGCGTAGTTTGGGTCTTGATCTCAATATCTTTGATAAAAAGGGTAATCAAGTAGCACTTACTGAGCGGGATGAAGAGCTGGTGGCTCGCAAGGGTAGCAGTTTTTTCAATGATTAAAGAGTCAGTACAGGTAGTAGGTAAAAATTAAGCAGCTGGAGGCAAGAGAACAGTGAAAAAAATACAAGATTTTGATGGAATATCAATTAAACTGGCCTCACCAGAGCGCATTCGTGAATGGAGCTATGGTGAGGTCAAAAAACCAGAGACAATTAATTACCGTACGCTTCGTCCCGAGAAGGATGGGCTATTTTGCGAGCGTATCTTTGGTACCACCAAAGAGTGGGAGTGTTACTGCGGAAAGTTCAAATCTATCCGTTACAAAGGGGTAGTTTGTGACCGCTGTGGGGTAGAGGTTACTCATTTTCGCGTGCGGCGTGAGCGGATGGGGCATATTGAGTTGGCCACCCCGGTATCACATATTTGGTACTACCGCTCGGTTCCCTCTAGAATTGGTCTACTACTAGATCTTACGGTGAGCGCCTTGCGCTCAGTACTCTACTATGAGAAATATATTGTTATTGATTCCGGGGGCACCGATTTCAACAAGATGGATTTGCTTAGCGAGGAGGAATATGAGCAGGCGCGCGAGCGCTATGGTATGACCTTTACAGCTAGTATTGGCGCTGAGTCACTCTTAACCCTCTTGGAGCAGACTGATCTTGATCAGCTGGCGATTACGCTGCGTGATAAGATGAATTCAAAACGGTTGGTAAATGATCAACGGCTGCTCAAGCGTATTGAGTTGGTAGAGAATTTTCGCAATTCTGGGAACCGTCCCGAGTGGATGATCTTTAAGGTAATCCCAGTATTGCCCCCTGAACTGCGTCCCATGGTACAGCTGGATGGGGGACGTTTTGCCACTAGCGATCTTAATGATCTCTACCGCCGAGTTATCAATCGTAATAATCGCCTTAAGCGACTTATGGCGCTGAAGGCACCAGACATTATTGTTCGCAATGAAAAGCGTATGTTGCAAGAGGCGGTAGATGCGCTTTTTGATAATTCCAAGAAACGACGGGCAGTTAAGGGAAGTGCCAACCGCGCTCTGCGTTCGCTCTCAGATCTCATTCGGGGGAAGCAGGGGCGCTTCCGGCAAAATCTGCTGGGCAAACGGGTAGATTATTCCGGGCGTTCAGTTATTGTTCCCGGCCCCGATCTTAAACTGCATCAATGTGGATTGCCCATTAAGATGGCGCTGGAGCTCTTTAAGCCATTTATTATGAAAAAATTGGTCGAGCGAGATGTGGTCTATAATGTGAAGCGCGCCAAAATGTTGGTAGATAGCGAATCACCCGAGGTGTGGGAGATTCTTGATGAGGTAATCCAACATCATCCGGTGCTGCTTAATCGGGCGCCCACGCTCCATCGGTTAGGCATACAGGCTTTTGAACCTATTTTAGTGGGCGGCAAAGCGTTACGCCTACACCCCTTGGTGTGTCATGCCTACAACGCCGACTTTGATGGTGACCAGATGGCAGTACATGTTCCATTGACCCAAGCGGCACAGGTGGAGAGCTGGACATTGATGCTCTCTACCCGAAACCTGCTCAATCCAGCTGATGGACGCCCCATTGTCTTTCCCTCGCGGGATATTGTTCTGGGCATCTATCACCTTACTGCTATTAAGCAGGGCGCTAACCACCACGTTCGCCGCTTCTTCAATATACGGGAGGCCATCATGGCTCGGGAGTTTCATCTGCTAAACTATCAAACCCCTATTGAGCTCTACCATGAGGGCCAGATAATAGAGACCACCATTGGTCGGGTGCTCTTCAATGAGGAGCTACCGAAAGATATACCCTTTATAAATCAGACCTTAGGAGAGGATGAGTTACATGATTTTATTGCCACCATCTACCAGAAGCATGGCCAATCTGCCACCGTAGAGGTCCTAGAGACTATTAAACGGTTGGGATTCCAATACTCCACCATCTTTGGCGCCACTATAGGCGTTGAAGATATTACTATTCCCAAGGATAAGGGCAAAATGATCGCTGGCGCCAATAAGTTGGTACATACGGTGCAAGAGCAATATCGTAAGGGACATATTACCAATGAGGAGCGTTACAACCGGGTAGTTGATATATGGAACAAAACCAACGAAGAGCTTACCGATGTAATGATGCAGCATCTACAGGCGGATCAAGGTGGCTTTAATCCAGTCTATCTCATGGCCATTTCAGGGGCGCGTGGTAGTCGTAATCAGATTCGCCAACTGGCTGGAATGCGGGGGCTCATGGCTAAACCCTCTGGTGATATTATTGAACTTCCTATCCGCTCCAACTTTAAGGAGGGACTTTCGGTGATTGAATTCTTTATATCCACCAACGGCGCCCGCAAAGGACTAGCCGACACGGCACTCAAAACCTCAGATGCCGGTTATCTTACTCGTCGTTTAGTAGATATTGCACAGGATGCGGTGGTTAATGAAGATGATTGTGGCACTATAAATGGTATTGAGATTGCGGCCCTGAAGGAGGGCGAGGAGATTGTAGAGCCACTCTCCGATCGTATTCGTGGGCGCTATACCATTGAGCGGGTACGCCATCCTATTACGAATGAAATAATGGTAAATGTTAATCAGGAGATAAACGATGAGTTAGCGGAGTCGATTGAATATGCCGGTATTGAGTCGGTCAGAATCCGTACTGAGCTTACCTGCGAGAGCAAACATGGAATATGTCGTCTCTGTTACGGCAGAAATCTGGCAACCAACCGTACGGTAGAAATAGGTGAAGCGGTAGGTATTATTGCCGCCCAATCTATAGGGCAACCTGGTACCCAACTTACTATGCGCACCTTTCATATCGGTGGTACCGCTACCAAGGCGGCCGAAGAGAGCCGTACTTATCTTAAGTATCCGGTATTTGTACAGGGCTTTGAAGGTAATCGGGTAACCGGGGCTAATGGGCATCAGGTCTTTACCCGAAAGGGTACTATTGTAGTGGCACGTATACTCAAACAGTTTAATCAGGAAAAGGGAGATACGCTTCTTAATATTAAAGACGGACAGAAGGTATTTCGTAATCAACCCATTTTTAAGCGTGGCAACCAAGAGATTCAGGCTCCAGAAAATGCCTTTATTTTAACACACAAGAAGAGCCTGTTACTTATTACGCAGAGTCAACGGTTAGAAATGCGCAATGGCGCTGAGATCTATGTAAATGAGGGTGATATTGTACCAGAGAATGAACCGTTAGCTATTTTTGACCCCTTTAGTGAGCCGATTATCGCTGAGCAGAATGGTATAGTAGTCTATATGGATATTATTCTAGGCACCACCCTGCGCGAAGAGGTTAATCGAGAAACCGGTAATGTGCAAAAGGTTATATCAGAGGAATTGCCAGAGGGGTTACAGCCTCGGATTGTGATTGAGGGCGGCAACGGGAAAGAGTTGGGATACTATTATCTCCCTGAGTTCTGTAATCTCATGGTGGAAGATGGGCATGAGGTTCGCACTGGGGAAGTCCTGGCTAAGTTGTCTCGGGAAAGCGCCAAGACCCGAGATATTACTGGAGGCCTACCACGGGTCAGCGAGCTCTTTGAAGCGCGCCGCCCCAAAAATGCAGCAGTGTTGGCACAGGTAGATGGTACTATTGATTTTGAGGGGATCCACAAGGGAGCTCGAGTTATCAATATAATTGATGTTTTTGGTATTGCCCATCGCCATCTGGTTCCGCTGGGTCGCCATCTCTTTGTGCGGGACAAGGATATAGTTAAGGTGGGCGAGAGGTTATGTGAGGGAGCCATGGATCCCCATGCTGTATTGAGTGCGCAGGGTGAGGGAGCGCTACAACGTTTTCTGGTAAATCGTATTCAGGAGGTCTATCGTCTGCAGGGGGTAGGCATTAACGATAAGCATATTGGAGTTATCATTCGTCAGATGATGCGCAAAGTGGAAATTCGCCGGGTTGGTGATACCAAGTTTATCTTTGGTCAGCAGATGGACAAACATAGCTTTCGAGAGGAAAATCTACGGGTAGTTCGGAGTGGTGGAGAGCCGGCGGTAGCACGGCCGCTACTGTTGGGCATTACCCGCGCCTCGCTCAATATTGAGTCATTTATATCGGCCGCCTCCTTTCAGGAGACTACCCGCGTCTTAACTGATGCCGCAGTAGCTGGTAAGCTGGACAATCTGCGTGGTCTCAAAGAGAATGTAATTATTGGCCATCAAATCCCGGCGGGTACTGGTATGTTGCGCTACCGCTCTATGCGGCTTTTTGACTCCAACCATGAAGATCTGGATCAGCGTCTACAGGCGCTACTAGAAGAGCGGCAGCGGCAGAAAGAGTTAGAGGAGGAGATGGCCAATAATCTCACTAGCGATGTACTAATGGTTGAAGAGGAGAGCGAGGTAGCAGAGAAGCTACAATAGCTTAATGGCTGGCTTTTCACCTATTCCATTTGTTCTACTATTTTTTAGTTCTATTATTATAGATGGACAGTAGGCGATAAGTGATAACTAACCCACAGTACAGTTAAGTTAATTGGCAGTTAGCGGATAGAGCGTTGGAGCGCCTCTACCTTATCGCATTGCTCCCAAGAGAATTGAGGGCGGCCAAAATGACCAAAGCTGGCAGTAGCACGGTAGATAGGACGCCGCAAATCAAGGGCTTGAATAATAGCCTCCACTGAAAAGTCAAATACCTCCTGTAATGCTCGCTCCAACAGCGCTATCTCTACCTGCTCAGTATTAAAGGTCTGTAAAGAAATTGCCACCGGCTCAGGCTCTCCTATGGCGTAGGAAAGCTGTATCTCGCAGCGTTCAGCCAACCCCGCAGCCACCACATTCTTGGCTGCCTTACGAGCCATATAGGCTGCCGAACGATCTACCTTAGTGGGATCTTTACCGCTACAGGCCCCTCCACCGTGTCGAGAGGCTCCACCATAGCTATCCACAATGATCTTGCGCCCAGTGAGACCAACATCGGCCTGTGGCCCTCCAGAGACAAAACGGCCGGTGCGATTAATAAGAAATTGGCTTTGCCTTTCTAATAACCCACTCTCGGCTAGGGTGGGCTTAATGATCTGGTCGACGATGAAATCTTGAATGTCTCTGTTGGAAATGGCACTGTTATGTTGTTGACTAAAAACCACTGTTGATATCCGCAAAGGTCGGTATCCCTCATATTCTACGGTGACCTGACATTTGCCATCGGGCCCCATCCAGCTATTCTCCGTTTTCCGGCGGAGTTCAGCGCTGCGCATCATCAGTTTATGAGCATAGATAAGCGGCGCCGGCATCAATTCCGGGCTTTCAGAGCAGGCAAAGCCAAACATCATTCCCTGATCGCCGGCCCCGCCCAGATCCACACCTTGACTAATATCAGAAGATTGCGGTCGCAGTTGATTGTAGATCTGCATCTTTTGCCAATCCAACCCCCACTGATTGGCGTAGCCCACCTCTTGCACTACTCCTTTGGCTAGCTGTGCAACATCAAATTGGGGTTGAGGGCTTATTTCTCCGCATACCAGGGCAAAGTCGGCTCCTACGCAGCACTCGCAGGCCACTCGAGAGAGAGGGTCGGCCGTAAGACAGCTATCCAGTATAGTATCGCTTATCTGATCAGCTAACTTGTCGGGATGGCCATTACTTACCGATTCAGAGCTAAAGAGATAGCGGGAAGCGGCCATTAATAGCGATAACTCTCTGCTTTGTAGGGTCCCTCAGGGGATACATTAATGTATTGCGCCTGCTGAGGGGTAAGGGTAGTCAAGGTGGCACCCAGTTTAGGAAGGTGCAGGCGAGCCACCTCCTCGTCACAGGAGCGGGGAAGCGTAGCTACTCCTGAAGCATGATTATCGCGCCCCCTCCAGAGCTCTATTTGCGCCATTACCTGATTAGAGAAACTATGCGACATCACAAAGCTAGGATGGCCGGTGGCACAACCTAGATTTACCAACCGCCCAGCTGCCAGTAGGTAGACCTTGTTACCCGATGGAAGGTGGATCTGCTCTACCTGGGGCTTTATCTCTTCGCATTGTATCTGGGGGTGGGTCCGCAGACGCTCAACCTGTATTTCGGTATCAAAATGACCAATATTACAGAGGATAGCCTGATCTTTCATCTTCAGTATATGCTCTAGGGTAATTACATCTCGGTTGCCGGTGGCGGTTACATATATATCGGCGTTCTCCAGCACCTGCTCAATGGTACGTACCTCGTAGCCCTCTAGGGAGGCCTGTAGGGCACAAATGGGATCGACCTCGGTAACAATTACCCGCGCATTAAAATTGCGCAGACTTTGCGCGCAGCCCTTTCCCACATCACCGTAGCCGCAGACTACCGCTATCTTGCCAGCAATCATAATATCGGTAGCTCGCTTAATGCCATCCATTAGACTTTCGCGACAACCATAGAGATTGTCAAATTTACTCTTGGTTATTGCGCTATTTACATCAATGGCCGGAAAGAGCAAGGTTCCCTGCTGGTGGCGCTCGTAGAGACGCATAACCCCAGTGGTAGTCTCTTCAGAAACCCCGAGCAGCTCCTTCACCACGCCATGCCAAAAGCCAGGGTGGCTCTGCTGTATGGCTTGGAGTGTATGCAACAGCGCCGCTTCATCAGGGTTATCGCTCTTTTGCTCTAAAAGTGCTGGTGCCTCTTCGGCTTCGTATCCTAAGTGCACCATCAGAGTTGCGTCGCCACCATCATCCACAATGAGCTGTGGACCGCCCTCCTCAAAGTTTAAGGCGGCAAAGAGCAATTCCCAGTATTCCTGGAGGCTCTCATTCTTCCAAGCAAAGACCGGTACGCCATGGGGTCGATCACGAGTCATCCCCACCTGTGGCACTCCCATTACTAAGGCCGCCGCGGCATGATCCTGGGTAGAGAAGATATTACAGCTAGCCCAGCGCAGCTGCGCGCCTAGCGCCACTAAAGTCTCCACTAAGACAGCGGTCTGAATAGTGGTATGCAGCGAGCCGCTTATGCGTACCCCCTTAAGAGGCTGCTCTTGGCGATAACGGCTACGCAGCTCCATGAGGCCTGGCATTTCATGCTGAGCCATCTCTATCTCTTTACGACCCCAGTGCGCCAGACCAATATCTTTAATGCGGTAGTCCAGCTCCCTTTTAGCGATGCTAATCATTGCTCTAGAGCAATTATGAACTACCAGCGATAGACTGTCAAGTAGCGGCTATAGCTAATAATTAATTGATCTATTTGGACATGATAAAAATAGTGGCCAGAGCGTGGGCGATAGTTAATATAAAAAAGGCTAGGCCTTTTTCGCTTTGCTCCTCCAGGCACCAATTATTAATCCAATAATAATTTGCCGTATCGTCAAGAAAGCTGAGTCTACTGCTATTGCAGCGGTAGAGGCTCCCAAAAAAATTCCATTGGTGATAACCCCTGGAACAATCATGAAGAGTGTGAATAAAAGACTACACACTACATGCTTTCCAACAGTTTTAATCTCTAGCCAGGATGCTAAATAGGCCACCCCTATCACAAAGAGAAACCCCGAAATAAGACTTGCTACACTACCTGCAGCAAAACTAATTGGAGATTCATTAATCCCCCATCCCGCAGCCCACACAGTGGCAAAGAGTGTGTACCATATAAATCCAAGAATCTGAATCGCAATGGTACTTACTATAATTGCAGACCATTTAATTTTCATAAATTTATACTGCAATAGATGTCTCCTTGTGTCAAGGGCTTGTATACCCCATTGTAAAAGAAAATTAAAAATGTTCCTTTGAAAGAAAGTTGAAAATGTCACTGCTCCTCCAGGTATACTAAAGGAGCATGCAAACAGCAGCACTAGCTATGAGTACCAAAGAGGTGACCCTATGCTACTTTATGTTTCTTTGGGAATACATGTTCATCCTTGTTTGGTAACCCTCTGGATAGCCCATTGTGCATATAGTCGCAGTGCAAAGCTAGTTACTGTTGCTATAGTTGCGATACATGCGCTGTAGATAGGGAACAATAGCTTGCTGTACTTCAGCTACTGCAATACTATGGCCGGGATGCACTGTTGCCATTTCATTGGCTATTGAGGTGTAGCGATCGGCGCTCATACCGCAGGCCACAATCCATCGGTAATGGCTAAGATTGGGAGCGACATTGAGTGAAAAGCCGTGGCTAGTAATGCCCTGCTGAATAGCTAGACCCACCGCTGCAATCTTTCTCCCTCCTATCCATACTCCGGGACGATGTTGACGAAGCTGTGCTTCAATGACATATTCTTGCATTAAGAGGGCCCTAAGCGCCTCTTCTATTTCATGTACCAAAGCTGCTACCCGCCGTATCTGCACCAGCCGTATAATAAGATAGCCAATAAGTTGTCCAGGCCCGTGGTAGGTGGTCTCACCGCCACGAGATATACGATGTATCTCTACCCCCTCCTGTGCCAAAGTAGCTTGTGGTGCCACAATATCCTGTGGTGAAGCTCGCCTTCCCTGGGTAATAACCGCCGGATGCTCCAAGAACAGAAGGGTATCTTTAATCTTATTGCGACGGCGTTGCAGCTGAAGCTCCTCTTGCAGAGATAATGCCTCCTTATATGGCATCAGACCCAAGCTACGGATATGCAACATCAAGGGCGCAGGCGGTTACGGTCACGCGGGAAGAGAGTTGCCTCTTTTATATTGGTAAGATTAAGGAGCTTCTGAGTAAGGCGCTCTAATCCAATGGCAAAACCACCATGCGGTGGACAGCCATACTTGAATATAGTGAGATAATCTGCTACATCCTTTTCTTGCATGTTAAACTTAGACAGTGCTGCCAGCAGTGTATCATAATGGTGAATACGCATGCCGCCAGTGGTTATCTCTAATCCCCGAAAAATGCAATCAAAACTGCGGGTGCGGCGACCCTCAAAGGCAGTATAAAAGGGACGTTTCTTGCGAGGGAAAGAGTGCACAAAGAGAGCTTCAATACCATGCTTCTCTGCCGCCCATTGAGAGAGCAATCGCTCTCCCTCTGGATTTATCTCTAGGGCTGCGCTATGGACCTGCCTCTCTATTATTTCTAGGGCCTCTTGGTAAGAGAGGCGTGGAATAGCATGTAGTTCTTGCTCGGTAGGTAATACTATGTGGCGTCGCTCCAATATGGTGCTGCATTCCTGACGAAGCCCTCTACAAATAGCATTAAGAATACCAATTTCCAAATCCATAAGCTCTTCTTCGCCTTCAATAAAGCCTATCTCTACATCTAATGAAACATACTCATTAAGATGGCGGGGGGTGTCATGCTTTTCTGCTCGGTAGGCGGCGCCAATTTCAAAGACTCGCTCTAAGCCAGAGGCCACCATAGCCTGTTTGTAAAACTGAGGCGATTGTGCCAAAAAGGCTGGCTCTCCAAAATAGTCTAAGGTAAAGAGACCGGTACCCCCTTCAGTGCCACTGCCAATGATTTTACTGCTTTTAATCTCAACAAAACCTCGATTGCGCATATATTGAGCAAAATACTTAAGCACTACCGCCTGCACTATAAATATCTCTCTAATAGCGGGATAGCGGAGGGAGAGATAGCGGTTAGCCAGTAATGCATTCAGGCCCACCGAAGCTGGATCTCCATGTATTGTCAGAGGAAGATCACCAGCGGTTGGCGAGGAGAGCAGTTTTAACTGCGCTACCTGTAGTTCAAAACCGCCCGGGGCCTTAGGATTGGCCACCACTTGACCAGTAGCGGCAATCACCGATTCATTATTATATACTGTTGATTGATTGCAGACCAGTTGAGCCATTCCTTGTCGATCCCGCAGTATTACAAAGGTAAGTACGCCCAAATTACGACTGCGGTGTATCCAACCACACAGAGTGACCGTTTGATCAACATGAGCATTCAATTCATTGCTTAATATTCTTCCCGGCATTTTCAATGTCTATAAAAAATATAGCACTTTGTCTATTCTATCAGTAATAATAGAGCTAGTGATGTGCTAGCTGAGAGTGGTCTATCTTTTTTTAACGAGACCACCCAGTTTACGGGTTATGCGTCCTAGTGGAGTGAGGTGCTGCTGGAGAGGTGTAGAGGTAGTTTTAGCTGCATTGTGCTTTTCGGGATGTCCCTTCGGGCGATCAGTTGTCGATATGCTAGGTGGGCGGCTCCTCTGGTGGCGCGGTTCGCTTTTAGCGCCTTCAGCGCCTGAGGAGCGCCCACCACTAGCGGTGCGGAGCGAGGTGCTCTTTGTAGGAGGAGAATCATGATTTCTTCTCGAAGAGCGGGAGTGTAGCGAATGATTATGATGACTGTGGATGCGCTGTAGCTCTTCCGCAAAGTCATCCGCCTGTAGATCACCAACCGGAATTTTGACATTGATATATCTTTCAATTGCCGCTAATCCATATACAAACTGCTCACACGCTAACGAGATAGCCAAGCCACCTTTGCCGGCGCGGGCGGTGCGACCTATGCGATGTACATAGTTTTCGGCATCCTCTGGGAGATCGTAATTTACTACTAAAGCTAGATCATCAATATGCAGTCCTCGGGCGGCTACATCGGTGGCCACCAAGTAGCGAATTTGACCCTCTTTAAGGCGTCCCATCAGCGTGCTTCGTCGCTTTTGTGGAAGCGCTCCGCTAATATAGTGATTTTCTAATCCATTGGCTTTAAGCATCTTGGAGAGCCACTCAGCCCGGCTGCGCATATTGGTAAATATAAGCGCGTTTGATGGCTTATGCCGGGTAAGGAAGCGAACTAAAAATGATACCTTTTCATCTTTGGCGAGGTGAAAAATCCGTTGCTCTATCTCTTTCACAGTCTTTTGCTCTGGCGCTATCTCTATCTCGACGGCATGGTTCATGTAGCGCCAGGCTAAATTGCGAGCGCTTACTGAGAGAGTTGCGCTAAGAAGCATGGTTAGCCGCTCTCTGCGTGGCGGGAGGCCTCTCAGGATGGTGGCCACTTCAGGATAAAAGCCCATATCAAACATACGATCGGCTTCGTCAATAATTACAATTCCTATCTTCCGTAGATTAATATTCTTACTTCGCACATGATCAATAAGCCTCCCGGGGGTTCCAATAATTAGATGGACCCCTTTTTGGAGCGCCTCTATCTGCCTTTTATATTCTACTCCGCCAATAATGGTGGCAATCTGTAGTTCGCTATATGTCCCAAGTTGCGTCGCTTCAGCGCTAATCTGCTCTGCCAACTCTCGGGTGGGAGATATTACCAATACAGCGCGGTCATTTAAGTGTGCTTGAGTGAGTAACAGATGAAAGGCGGGAATAAGATATGCGGCAGTTTTACCGGTGCCAGTCTGTGATTGTACCATAACATCCTTCTTCTGCAATACATGTTGTAATGTTTGCTGCTGTACTGGCGTACAGATCACATAGTTGGTGTGAGCTATCCCTCTTTGAATGCGAGGATCTAAGTCAAAATCGCTAAACTTCATTTTCAATAATCATCGACAGCGCGGCTTTGTCACTGGTGGTTCCCTAGTATTCTTTTCATTGGCAGATGCCGACTAAAGAGTAGGCTCTGAGGCAACGTTAGAGAGACCGAAAATATATCTTATCAATCTCCATACCTTATGCGTCCTCACTACATAGAATACTTGTTACATATAATAATTCTTACGCCACCCTATCTTGCTCCTGCAAGCATACCCTTTCTTGCAACTGTTCGCAAGGGGTACGATAGCAGCTGAAATGAGACCTAGCTACGCAAAAAAATAAAGAACGTAGAGAGCGTTTCAACCCCCTAAGTTGGATACTAAGGGCAAAGCTGCCCAGCTAATAGAGAATGATGGGGAGAATAGCGAGCGTGCCCCTCCTATCCCCGGCAATTTTTTTTGCGCACAGCGCCTAGGGAGCCGCCTTCCAACCTTTTTTACTATTTTTGCGTAAAAATTTCAGAAATGCAGTCTCTATGCCTCTTTAATTGCCATAACTGGTACATACTGATAGAGAAATATACACAACAAATATTGAGTATAAATATGTGAAAATAAATAAAGGGGCTGATATACTTAACGATTTAATGTACTTCTTAAGTAGAGATCGTGAGGAAGAGCAAAAGCAGCTTCATGAGGGGAAAAAGGCCCTCATCCGGGAGATGAATGAGCGCTTTACAGAGATGCGCGAGGATACCGGTAGGCGTTTTCAATTTGTACAATGGCTTATTGTGGCAGTGGGTAGTTTTTTAACCCTGGTTATGACTCTATTGAACTTTTTTAGCTGAGGGCGACTCCCCATCTGTATGTCAATAGGAGCTTCAGTAGACCGGGTGGATGAAATATATCTTGCATGCTGCTTATCCTCTTTTCCATTAATATTTATTCGCACGTAGAGGATACACGCCTTGTTGCATCTCTTTGAAGAGATACTCAAGTATTAGATGTATGTGGGGGTGCATACCTCATTAATAACCGCAACTCATTAGTTTCCCGGTTTTCGTGCCCAATCATATCCCTGCTTCTCTAAGGTAGCCACCAACTCGACCCCTCCCGATTTTACAATTTTGCCTTGGTACATAACATGAACAAAATCGGGGGTAATATAATTTAATATACGCTGGTAATGGGTAATAATGAGCGCTCCAAAATTGGAACCGCGCATCCGATTAACACCATTAGCCACTATCCGCAATGCATCTATGTCTAGACCTGAGTCGGTTTCATCCAATATAGCAAAGGCGGGCTTCAACATAAGCATCTGCAAGATCTCCATTCGCTTTTTCTCCCCACCAGAGAAACCCTCATTGAGATAGCGATTGATAAATTGTCGGTCAATCTGCATAAAATCCATCATCTCTCGCAGATCGGCAATAAACTGCTTAGTCTTTATCTGTCCGCTACCAAAGCGAATCTCTACTGCCCGCCGCAAAAAACGCCCTACAGTAACACCGGGTATTTCCACCGGGTATTGAAAGGCCATAAAGAGTCCTCGATGCGCTCGCTCATCGCTCTCCAATGCTAAAATATCCTCTCCGTCGAGGGTCACCTCTCCTTTGGTAACCTCGTAGTGAGGGTGCCCCATAATAACATTAGAGAGCGTGCTCTTACCTGACCCATTGGGGCCCATTAGGGCATGCACCTCGCCACTTTGCATAGAGAGGTTAACCCCCTGCAAAATGATGTTATGCTCAATCTGTGCCTTTAGATTGTTAATCTCTATCTTCATGTAGTGTATGGCACCATTTATTATTGCGCGCTATATGGGGTAACCCAACTCCAGCCGTGCCTCTTCGCTCATAAAGTCTATATTCCATGGGGGGGTCCATACCACTTTGGTCATAATAGTTTTATCTTGAACCAAGGAGGTCAGATTATCAACAATGTCGCGCTGAATAGTTTCTGCTAGCGGACAGCCGGGAGAGGTAAGGGTATAATCAATCTCGATGGCCTCATCGGTAATATCTACACGATAGATAAGCCCTACATCTACAATGTTTATACCTATCTCCGGATCTATAACCTTGCTAAGCGCATCCAAACACTCCTTTTTAGTGGGCACGGTATATTATAGCGTCATATTGACTCTCTTGACAAGCCATTTGGGGTAGGTTATCCTTAGAAAATGGAAATAGCGCAGCGCTTGAAGGAATTGGGGATAACCCTGCCCCTACCGGCCACGCCGGCGGGACTCTACAAACCTGTTACCCGTAGCGGTACTATCCTCTTTGTCTCAGGGCAAGTGCCCAAAGAGAGGGGGGAAACACTAACCGGTAAGGTGGGAGTCGATTTAAGCACTGAAGAGGGTTCCCACGCAGCGCGTATTGCTACTCGTAACGCACTAGCTTCCATACAGCATGAGCTAGGCTCTCTTGATAAGGTGCAGGGAATTCTCTTTCTACGAGGGTATGTTAATTGCTCATCAGATTTTACTGATCAGCCACAGGTACTTGATGGTGCTTCAGAGCTTTTAATACAGATATTTGGTACAGCGGGACAGCATGCGCGAGCGGCAATAGGTGTCAATGCTCTGCCTGCTAATGTACCAGTAGAGATTGAACTCACTGTAGAATGTACAGCCTAAGTCTATGCGCAGCATCATGTTTGTTTGTCAGGGCAATATATGCCGTAGTCCATTAGCGGAAGGACTCTTTAATCACCTAGCGCGTCAACGCAATCTTGCACATGCCATACAGGCCGATTCGTCAGGTACCATTGGTTTCCACAGTGGTGAAGCAGCTGATAGCCGTATGCGCCAGGCAGCACAGGCGCATGGGGTGCAGCTCGAACACTATGCGCAGCAGTTCCGACCACAGCATTTTGCATATGATCTTATCTTGACTATGGATGGCAACAACTATCGTGATGTATGTGCCTTAGCTACTCGACAACAGCAAGCGCGGATACAGATGTTTCGTGGCTATGATCCCCTGGGGGACACGATGGCCGAAGTACCAGATCCCTATTATGGAGGCCGGCGCGGCTTTGAAGAGGTGTATCATATAGTAGAGCGTACCTGTCAAGAATTGCTTAATCGCTTTGAGGAGGGTACCCTCTTTGCGCGCCCATGATGTTGCTAAACTCGCTATCATTAATATACGATATTGATAAGAAGGTATAATATAAAGTAAATTGCATTTTTTTGCTTATAGTGCTATATTTGAAACAGCAATTATTATGGATAAAATAAGTATGATATACCCATACTGTCTTGATTACTCTCTTAATAGAGTAGGTGGTAGATATCTTGGATAGGGGAATCATTTGAACACGCTGCTAATCACGGGAGGCGCAGGCTTCATCGGTCATACCGTCATCGGACATTTTCTAAAAACAACCGACTGGAACATCATCTCGCTCGACAGGCTTGACTATTCTGGCAATCTCAATCGTTTAAGCGAGATAATTGGAGATAATCAAAACTACAAGCGACGCCTACAGGTCGTATGGCATGACCTCAAGGCCGAGATTAATCCCACCGTTGCCTCTCATATTAGCAAAGTGGATTACATCTTTCATTTGGCCGCCGCCTCTCACGTAGATCGTAGCATCGAGGATCCGCTATCTTTTGCAATGGATAATGTTATTGGCACCGTTAATCTGCTGAACTTTGCTCGCAACTATCAGCACAAAACACTGAAGCTTTTTATCTATTTCAGCACCGATGAGGTCTTCGGACCGGCATCGCCGGGAGTTTACTATCGTGAAAACGACCGCTATGACTGTGGCAATCCCTATTCGGCCTCGAAAGCTGGCGCCGAGGAGTTTGCACTAGCCTTCGAGAACACCTACAAATTACCAATCATAGTGACTCATACGATGAATGTATTTGGCATACGCCAACACCCGGAAAAGTTTATTCCCAAGGTCATTCGCTGCGTTCTCGACGGTAAAACTATACCAATCCACGCCGATAACACCCGCACTGTGCCAGGTTCGCGCCATTACATCAGTACCGCGGATGTCGCACATGCACTTGAGTTCTTGGTTGCGCACCACACGGTGCGTGAAAAATACAACATTGTAGGCAAGGAGGAAATAGACAACCTGCAGCTAGCACTGAAAATCGCCGACCGCGTCGGCAAGCCCTTACAGTATGAACTTGTGGATTTCCACTCGTCTCGTCCGGGACACGATCTGCGCTATGCGCTGAGCGGCGAAAAAATGAAACGACAGGGTTGGGAGCCGAAGGACATTAAGCAACGGCTGGATGAGACGGTGCAGTGGTATCTACAACATCAACAAAAATGGCTCTACGGATAGCCTCACCGTTGTTCATAAGCATACATGATTAGTGCAATTAAGCAGGCGATCAGGCAATTCATCAAATATGGTAGAATACGATTAAGAGAAATAATCTACTACAATCTTGAGATCGAAAAATATTCGGTTCTGACCCGCGTCATAAAGAAAATCATCTTACCGCCGGTCCGCAGCTACACCAGTGGATACGCCTATAATGAACCATGTTCTCTGGATTACATTGGCGCGCCCACTCTCTCCTGTAATCCCAATGGCGCATACCTCGTCGCCACTTATCCGGTAAGAGAATACCTGCAAAAGAATAACCTCGCCTTCATATATTTCTACCCTCGATACATCACCTACTGGGGGTCGCGGCGATTTCTCTCGTCCCCATCACACGGCAAATCATTCTACGTTCTTTTCGAGGATTATATCCATTCATCCGCTACCATACAAAATGTAGTACTGTATGATCACGACATATTCCTGAAGAAAAACTACTCATTCGATGCGGAAAATGGCGATATCTATATTTTCTGGATGCATCTTCCTTGTTTCATCGAGAAAATGGCAAAAAAGAACCCACATCTGCAAAAAAAACTTTTTGTATGGAATATGGAACAACTGACTGATCCTTTATACCAGAAACACGCCCGCATATACGCCAAATTGCGCTATCCCAAAGTCTTGACCCACAGCCCGTCTAATCTTCGGTTTTTACCACCTGGAACCATATATCTTCCGTATCGCTACAACCCGCGAGAGGTGGCGAAATTAAGGTCTTACCTGGTGAGTGCATTCAAGTACGACGTGGTCTTCGTCGGCGAAATGACTCCACGTAGAGCAGATTTAATACGCGACTTGCAAGCAAGAGGCATCAAAACCGCCCAAGTAACGTGCACGTTTGGAGATGCCTGTGATGCGCTTGTTGCTGAAGCAAAAATTCTTCTGAACATCCAGTTTAAAAAAGACTCTAAAATCTATCCACATATACGTTGTGATCGCTGGATATTCGCCGGTAAGCTAATCGTCTCGGAGGAATGTCTCGATTGGGATCAGCTTGATATTCACCACAACGTAATTTTCGCCCCATATGAGCAGCTGGTGGATAAGATCGAGGAGGTGCTCGCAGCCTTTGAACACTTTCAGCGTGAATATACAAATAATGACCTGAACAAAATTGCACAAGAAAGAGAGAGACACTGGCATAGATTTATCGAACAGTGTCGACCATGAGCGCAGGAGAAGCGGATTCCATTGCTCCGTAACAACTGTTTCATAGGGGGTGGGGTGGTGATACAGTAGTGTCTGGTAACCATCATTATCAGCAGTAGCACCATACCAGATGGTTTTCTAGACTTCAGTGCCAAAAAAGAGCGTTAAGCCTCGGCTTTGACGCTTATCTCTCCGTCATGTTCGGCAATATGAGCCGTGCTGCCACGAGGAAGCACCCCCTTAAGAAGCAGGGTGGCCAGGGGATTCTCTATTCTTTTTTGTATTAGGCGATGCAGAGGGCGGGCGCCATATGCGGGATTGTAACCCTCCTTAGCTAGTAGATGGCAGGCACTCTGCTCTATCTTAAGGCCTACCTCATGTTCTTGTAGCCGTTTTTCCAGTTTTCCAATCTCCAAGAGCACTATCTTCTCTAACTGTTTGTTCCCCAGACGCTTAAAACAAATAGTTTCATCAATCCGGTTAAGAAACTCTGGGCGAAACTGCCGTTGCAATAATTGCTCTATTTGTGGGTATATCTCCTCTATGCTAGCCGCCTTTAGCAGGAGATCGCTCCCGATGTTGCTGGTCATGATAATAATGGCCGAGCGAAAATCGACCACCCGTCCCTGTCCATCGGTAAGGTGCCCCTCATCCATAAGTTGCAAAAAGAGATTGTACACATCGGGATGCGCTTTCTCTATCTCATCAAAGAGTACCACCGAATAGGGGCGGCGGCGTACCGCTTCGGTAAGTTGCCCCCCCTCCTCGTAACCCACATAGCCGGGCGCGGCGCCAATTAGGCGAGAGACCGAATAGCGCTCCATATACTCACTCATGTCTATGCGGACCATTGCCCGCTCATCATTAAAGAGAAAGTGGGCTAGCGTTTTGGCCATCTCGGTCTTGCCTACACCGGTGGGGCCCACAAAAAGAAAGACCGCCGTAGGACGCTGGGGGTTGGCAATACCGCTCTTGTTGCGGCGAATAGCATCCGAAACGGCGGCAATAGCGGCCGGCTGTCCAATAACCCTAGCGGATAATTCCTCCTCCAAATGCAACAGACGCTCCCGTTCGGAGGAGAGCATACGGCTTACCGGAATGCCAGTCCAAACCGACACTACTGCAGCAATATCTTCTCGTGAGACCTCCTCTCGCAACAGTGTACGATGCTCACTCTCTAGTTGTTGGCTTTTCTGCTCCAACTCTTTAACCAGAGCCGGTATCTTGCCATGCTTTATTTCGGCAGCGGCTGCCAGATCTCCATTCCGCTCATGGCTTTCTTCCTGTAAACGAAAGCTCTCTAATTGCTGCTTAAGCAAGCGTATATGGTCAATAGCCTGCTTTTCATGTTGCCACTGCAGGCGCATACTCTTGGATTGCTCTTTCAGGGTGCGCAACTCCTGTTCGATCTCCTGCAGGCGCTGCTCTGAGGCGCTATCCTCCTCTTTGGCCAATGCTTCACGCTCTACCTCAATCTGTAAGATCCGGCGCTCTAGACTATCTAATTCTGAGGGTTGACTCTCAATGGAGATCTTCAAGTGACTGGCGGCCTCATCCACCAGATCGATAGCTTTATCGGGCAGAAAGCGGGCCGTAATGTAACGATCTGAGAGGCGAGCTGCTGCTACCAACGCCTCATCCTTAATGCGCACGCCGTGATGTACCTCATAACGCTCCCTCAGTCCTCGCAAAATAGAGACAGTATCGGCCACCGAGGGCTCATTAGTATAGATGACTTGAAAGCGCCGCTCTAGGGCGGCATCTTTTTCAATATGTTTCCGATATTCATCCAAGGTGGTAGCGCCTATGGCGCGCAATTCGCCGCGAGCCAGTGCCGGCTTTAACAAATTTGAGGCATCAATGCTACCCTCGGCTGCACCGGCGCCCACTAGGGTATGGAGCTCATCTATAAAGAGTATGTAGCGCCCCTCAGAGCTACTCACCTGATGGATAACCGCCTTAAAGCGCTCCTCAAACTCACCACGATACTTGGTGCCAGCTACCAAGAGTCCTATGTCTAATGCTAGCAGCTGCTTCTCTTTGAGTGAATCGGGGACATCGCCATGGGCAATCCGTAGTGCTAATCCTTCAACAATAGCGGTCTTGCCCACCCCCGGATCGCCAATCAGCACCGGATTGTTTTTGGTGCGGCGGGCTAGTACCTGAATAACCCGCCGTATCTCGTCATCGCGACCAATGATGGGATCTATCTTTTGCTCACGGGCTAGTAAGGTAAGGTTACGACAGTAGCGCTCTAACACCCTTGGATCAGCGGCGGCAGCCCCACCGGCTGCGGTGGTAGCGTGTATCTCCTGGAGCTTTTGCTGTAGCTCTTCGCTATGAATGTTATGCTTCCGTATCAGCTCACCCTCTTTACCTTTGGTGGCGCTGAGTGCCAATAGAACATGTTCGCCTCCTACATAGTGATCCTTAAGGCGATCGGCCAGGCGCTCGGCAGCTGTCAGTATCTGTAACAGCGCCGGATCGGGACGCGCCGGCGCGGGCTCAGAAAGGGTGGGAAGTGATCCTAAATAGTGGGTAATATCTTGCTGCAGGGCCGCTATATCAACAGCCATACTGGCACAGAGCTGCGCTACAATTCCCTCTTTGTCGGCTAGCAGTGCTGCTAGCAAATGAGCGGCTACTACCTGCGCCTGCGCCTGGGCAGTAGCCTCGGTTATAGCACGTTGGAGTGCCTGCTGTAACTGAGGAGAATAGCGTTCGATATTCATGTTTGTAATTATAGCTCTATCTGTGAATAGAGATCAAATAGAGAACCGAGCATCTCTTGGTATCTGTGGTGCAATGTGGCATACTTTACCACCATGAATTGGCAAAGGGATGGCCGAAACGAGATACAAAATGCACTGTATATAGTAGCCACCCCTATTGGCAATTTACAGGATATCACGCTGCGGGCACTGCACATTCTCCAGCAGGTCGCGCTTATCCTCTGTGAGGATACTAGGCGGTCACATATTCTCTGTAGCCACTACGCCATTCATGCCCCGCGGCGTAGTTGCCATGCTCATAATGAGCGCCGCATGGCCCGCGCGGCGCTAACTACTCTGGCTACTGGTAAGGCAATAGCCTATCTCAGCGATGCTGGCACACCAGCAATTAGCGATCCCGGCGCTCATTTGGTTTCGGTGATACGAAGCGCCGGCTATCAAATTATTCCTCTACCGGGAGCCTCGGCGCTTACTGCGCTCCTTTCGGTAGGTGGCACGCCACTCTCCACCTTCCTTTTTGTCGGTTTTCTACCCACTGGTACCGGCAAGCGGAAGCGAGCGCTACGCTATTATTTAGAGATTACCCATCTTTTGGTGCTATATGAATCGCCCCACCGTCTACTTAAATTATTGCATTTATTACTAGATCTGGCCCCGGAGCGTCGAGTGATTGTGGGCCGGGAACTTACTAAAATATATGAAGAAATCCTCAGTGATAGCCCTCAGCAACTTTTGGAGCACTTTTCAAAAAAAAATCCAAAAGGTGAGTACACACTACTTGTCACAAATGAAAGAATAGTGTAATAATTATAATCAGATATGTCGATACTACAAATAGCTACCAAAAGGGAACGATATGACAGTTGATGGTGTTGGTCCGATAGAGCATTTGCCTCGCAATATCCGCAGCGCTAAGAGCGAAGCGGTTGAGAAGCCGGCATCCTCTGATGCAGTTAATTTCTCGCCGGAGGCTCGTGAACGAGCTGAATTTGAGAAGGCATTGGAAGAGGTAAAAAATGTGCCCAATATCCGTGCGGATGTAGTGGCTGAGGCCAAGCGTAAACTTGCCGACCCCAACTATCTTAGCAATCAGTCCGGCGAACAGCCCTTTGATGTGATTGCTGATCGTATCATTGATATGCTGGGAATCTAATTCCTAGCTTATAGATTACAGTTCCTTGATTGATTGGGCGCTATCGCCATACAGTGATCACCAGACAGTTCGGTGAACAGTAGAGTAGACCTCATGACCACTATAGATAAGAGTTCAAAGCAATGAACATCCATGCACTAGCTAGTCATCTCTACGAGCATCTGCAGTGCAGTATGTGTAGTGCCGCAGACACTGCTATTAATGGGCTACAGGTGGAGCGCCGCAATCTGGAGATTAAACGGGTAGCCTGTGCGGTAGATGCCACAGAGGAGAGCATCCAGCGAGCTGCTGAGTGGGGAGCCGATATGCTCTTGGTGCATCATGGTATCTTTTGGGGAGCGCCAGTGGCGATCATTGGTAGCCACTACCGACGGGTGAGGGCGCTGCTTAATAATGAGGTAGCGTTGATGGCTTTTCATCTTCCTCTGGATCGGCACGCCACATTGGGTAATAACATCGGCATGGCCCGCGCGCTGGCACTCGTCGATATTCAACCCTTTGGGAAGTATTACGGTATAGAGATTGGCTACCGCGGAAAATGCCCGCGTACTATGACCACTGAGGAGATAGCTGGAATTCTCTTTGGCTCACCCTCCAATACGCTACGTATTCTTAATTTTGGAACAGAGCCGGTTAATACAGTAGGCATTCTTTCTGGCGGAGGGGTATCGCAGATATCCCAGGCGGTTGCGGCGGGACTTGATCTCTACATTACTGGCGATGCCGCTCATACTGTTTATCACTATGCCTTAGAGGAGCAGATTAATGTTATCTTTGGTGGGCATTACCTGACTGAGGTGTGGGGGGTACAGAGTATGGCCACCTATCTGCAGGAAGCGCTCAATCTAGAGAGTATTTTTATTGATCTTCCTACAGCCCTGTAGTACACTAATAGCAGTGTATGAGCTCTAGTAAAAGTACCCATAGTACCCATAGATTGAGGGAAGCCAGTTCTCGCAAATATCTGCCACTTCTGCTCTCAGTAATCGTACTGGCCCTAGACCAGGGGACTAAGCTATTGGTAGTACGCTTTATTGAGCCCTATCATCTTCAGGGCTATTCGCTAGAGTTACTGGGAAATTTTCTCCGCTTCATTCATGTAACCAATAACGCTATTGCCTTCAGTATTGGAAGCTCCTTATCGCTGGGTTGGCAGCGAATTCTCTTTATTATTCTGCCCACATTGGTGTTAGGGACAGTCTGCATCTATTATGTCTTAGTACCACTTTCACGCCTGCAACGCTGGTTGGTGGCCGGACTTATTGGGGGCGGTTTAGGCAATTTAGTTGACCGCATCTTTCGTTCCGGCGGTGTAGTTGATTTTATTGATGTTAAGTTTTATGGCTTTCTAGGTTTTGAAAGATGGCCTACCTTCAACATAGCTGATTCTAGTATTGTGGTCTGCGCTATTGGTTTGATAATTAGTGTATTCATTCAAGGTGGTGCAACAGGTGAATCGTAAGGTTAATACCATTCTCTTTTTATTAGCCGCCACACTCTTCAACATAATTATAATTGTCTTGATATTTGTGGTGGGCTTTGCACTCCTAGGTCAATTTTTACTGCCCTATCTAGGGGTGGTGTTGCGCCAGTTAATACTTATAGTCCTTTTCTGCGGTTCATTAATAGTCAGCTATCTTATCTACAGCAAAAGTATGAGATGGCTTACTACACGCTATTCTCTAGAAAACTATCTAGAACCTATCTTTCGCAGCAAAAAACGCGGCAAGGGCGGCTAAAAACCGATTGTGGAGGTGACGGGACTCGAACCCGTGACCTCTTGAATGCCATTCAAGTACTCTAGCCAACTGAGCTACACCCCCTTTTTGCTACAATAGCGCGCTGCTAGTCATTGTGTCAAGGTTATCTACGCCCTCACCTGAATTAAACCGAAATGCAACGGTACGATAGCAGCTGAAATGAGACCCTGCTACGCAAAAAAAAAACAAAAAAACATAGGAAGCGTTTGAACCACCCTAATTATTTTAATTTCAACCAGGAGCGGTTGGAAATCATTCCTACCCTATTTTCAGTCTGAACAAAGGAGCCAGAGATATGGGTAGAAAACATCCTTAATCCCCGTGATTGTAATTAATGTCCATAATCGGTGCATATTAATAGGGAAAATACTCAACAAATGTTGATTAAAAATAGGTGAAAAATTGCTCATTTTTTCTTAAAAAGCTTGTAAAATATACAAATATAGTATTATTATTTATATAAGCTAATGGTGATTTAGAATGGATGAGAGAAAAAACATGAGAAGTTTAGGAAAGGGCTTATATAAAAATGTAGGAATAGCCCTCATCCTAGGAGCCGCCATCTTTCTCATCACCTGCGATCCCATAGCGGTATGCCCGGACCCGCTCACCGGGATCCCCACGGTATGCGCCTATAGCTGTAGCAATGGCGTCGCGGCCGGCGGAACTCCCTCCAGTAATGAGGAGCGCTGCGCTAGCTGTAACAATGGCTTCACCCTCTCCGAGGGGCGCTGTGTGCAGAATACCAATCGCTATACCTGCACCAACGGCAGCCCCCGCACCGGGGTCCCGCCAGGCAATAGCGATGTGGAGGAATGCGCTAGCTGCAATAGCGGCTATAGGCCCCCGGTTGGCGGAGTATGCAACACCCCCACCCGCTACACCTGTAGCAATGGCGCCGCCCAAAGCGGCAACCCGGCCGGCAATAGTGATGTGGCCCAATGCGCTAGCTGCGACAGTACCTACCGACTCGTTAGCAGAGCATGCACTACCCGTACCCGCTACACCTGTACTGGTGGCACCGCCCAAAGCGGCAACCCGTCGGGCAATAGTGATGTTGAGCTCTGCATCAGCTGCGCTATATCGGGAGTAACTCCCGATGGCGATAAAAAATGCGCGACTAGCTTCGCTTATGTCTGTACCAATGGCTCTCCGGAAGGTGGCACCACCGGCACCCCCAATACCCAACGCTGCGTTAGTTGCGACAGCACCTACCGCCTCATTAGTGGCGCATGCACTACTCGCACCCGCTACAGCTGTAGTAACGGCAGCCCCCGCACCGGAAGCCCGGCCGGCAATAGCGATGTGGCACAATGCGCAAGCTGCGACAGCACCTACCGACTCATCAGCGGGGCATGTAGCGTACGAACCGTATATACCTGTAGCAACGGCAGCGCCCAAAGCGGCAGGCCCGATGGTAATAACAATGTCGAGCGCTGTATGAGCTGTAATGCTGGCTTTAAGCTAGAGGGTACTAACTGTGAGCCCATTGAATATACCTGTAGCAATGGCCTGCCTCAGAGCGGGAATCCCACCACCGGTAATGTGGATGTGGAGCTGTGCACCACATGCCTCTCTAAATACAAATTGGTCAATAATCGCTGTGAGCCGACCGTATATACCTGTAGCAACGGCACTGCCCAAAGCGGAAGCCCGCCGGGCAATCGCGATGTGGCCCAATGCGTTAGCTGTAATAGCGGCTATAGGCCCCCGGTTGGCGGAGTATGCAACGTACGAACCCAATACACCTGCACCAACGGTAGCCCCCGAGCTGGAAGCCCGCCGGGCAATCGCGATGTGGCCCAATGCGCTAGCTGTGTCAGCACCTACCGTCTCATTAGTGGCACATGCAACACCCGCACCCGCTACACCTGTAGCAATGGCACCGCCCAAAGCGGAAGCCCGCCGGGCAATCGCGATGTGACACAATGCGTTAGCTGTAATAGCGGCTATAGGCCCCCAGCTAGCGGAGTATGTAATATCCGCACCCGCTACACCTGCCCCGCCATCGGCACTCCCCGTAGCGGAAGCCCGCCGGGCAATAGCGATGTGGCCCAATGCGCAAGCTGTAATAGTGGCTATGGATTGAGTGGCACTCGCTGTGTAGCAAATGGCTCGGTGTGGACTCGCGCCAGCAGCATCGAGGGTAATTCACAAGACCTCTTTGACATCGCTTACGCCAACTCCACATTTGTCGCGTCGGGTACTAATGGCGCCATTGTCAATAGTATAAACGGCGGCACTAGCTGGCGTCGCCTCCAATCCGGCACTGGGGAAGGTCTCAATGGCATCACCTACGGCAATCGCACCTTCGTGGCAGTGGGCAATAACGGCACCATTGTCACCATTGGCGACGCTGATACGAGATGGACCCGCCGCACTAGCGGCACTTCAGGACACCTCCAGGACATCGCTTACGCCAACTCCACCTTCGTCGCGGTGGGTACTAATGGCACCATTGTCACCAGTAGCAACGGCAGCAGCTGGACCCGCCGCACTAGCGGCACTCCGCAAAATCTCTTTGGCATCACCTACGGTAATGGTACCTTCGTCGCGGTGGGGCTGAGCGGCACCATTCGCACCAGTAGCAACGGCGGTGCAAACTGGATAGGCCGCGACAGCAACGGAGTTTCGCAAACCTTCCAGGGCATCACCTACGGCAACGGTACCTTCGTAGCGGTGGGCAATGACGGCACCATTCGCACCAGTAGCAACGGCATAGGCTGGACTATCCGCAACAGCGGCATTAATCGACACCTCCAGGGCATCGCCTACGGCAACGGTACCTTCGTAGCGGTAGGGGATGGCGGCCCTGTTCTCACCAGTAGCAACGGCATAAGCTGGAAATTCCGAAATAGCGGCACTAGGGAAAATTTCCAGGGGATCACCTACGCCAATTCCACCTTTGTCGCGGTGGGTGCTAACTACACCATTTTCACTGCTCCATAAACTCAGTAGCCCGATCTCAGTAGATAGTACACTTCGCGGCTGAGCTTATGTGGTGGGTTGAGGCGCAACCTCAGTAATTCATTTATAGCGCTCACAATGCCTGAGTTCCCTGAGGTGCAGCTGCGCCTCAGGGAGGCACTCAGAATCAGAACGATGAAAGAAATTGCTGTTCTACACCCTCTTCACACCGGGTGGATGATATATATTGCATGCTGTTTATCCTCCTGGCCATTAATATTTATTCGCTCGTAGAGAATAAACGCCTTGTTGTATCTCTTAAAAGAGATATTCAAGTATTAGATGTATATGGGGTGTGCCAGGAGGTAATATAGGCACTTGCTAGTTTTTCTATAATTGCATACAGTAATCTTTAAGTGGTAAATCGTCATGGATACTCAGCATACTCATTCTAGTACATCTACTATATCGAACAAAGTTATTATCCCCTATATACTCAAGATAATTTTCCCAATTGTTCTATTAATAGTTCTGCTTGTCTGGTTCATTATAGGATTTATTCTGTACCGTACCAATCAGGAGTTTGAAGCCAGTAAGACTAATACCGCTATCGAAATAGCCAATTTTTTAGAGAGTAGCTACAATAGCCGTTCATTTGAATCTCTCTCTGAGTTCATTGTAGGGATGCAATCTATAGTGGTGCCTGAGACACAGTTTGGTGTGATAGAGTTTTCAGCAAGTTTTGAAGAATCAGGATTGGTACCGCAGTTTACACTTGATATTATGCGAACCGAACCATATGTTGGCATTTCTAATGAATTAATGGAGCTACAGAATGAAATTAGCGCACGCTATACAACTGATCGCCCTCGTAATGAAGATGAAGCACGCAGTTTCTTTCGAACCATTAGCGGCATTCCGCTACTCTATATTGCAGTCGATGCTGGAGAAAATGACGACCAAAAATTCTTGCAGATTATTGCTGACTCTGATTTGTCACTAGACGCCTTAGGTAGGGAAGGGGAATCGCAAGAAATTGTGAGGCGCTTTTGGAGTGGTAGATATTTTAGTGTTGGTGAATCCGCTCCATTTACAGAGACATTAACGGGCAGGGTAACTGTTGCGCAACTCTATAACACCGATTCTGTTCTTACCATAGCAATACCTATAGTGTTTGATACTACACCAGTTGCCGTGTTGGCCGGCGATATAGATTATCGTGATGCTAATCTGCTCTTTCAGGAATACCAGCAAGTTTACTTCCGTATTGGATTGATTGGCACAGTTATTGGCACAGCTATTGTGATCGCGCTAGCATTCTGGCTTGCCAGGCCTATCAGAAAATTGAGAAGGGGAACCGCGCAACTTGCTAGCCACAATCTTTCAACACGCCCCTATGCCAAGAGCCATGATGAATTTTCTCAAATAGCAAAGAACATTAACCGGTTTTTGGAGCACACCCTCCATAGCAATGAAGAGCTCAACCGTATCGCCCGGGCCTATCGCGCTGTTTTTCCGCGAGTCTATTTAGATCTACTAGGAAAAAAGAATGTAGGACATCTAATGGTTGGTGAATATGTTGAACGTATCATGACTATACTCTTAATCTCCCTGTACGATCGTGATGCCTCTAGAAAATACATTTCACCTCGTGATACTATTAATCGGGTTAGTTTTGCTACCTCAATAATTGAGGATATTGTGCGTAAAAATCGGGGTGCTATAGATAGCATAAACGAAAGAAGCATAGTGACCTTCTTCCCCCTGTGGGCTCAAGGAGCGCTTGATTCGGCAATAGAGATATATCGCGCCCTCTCTAAAGAAGGTTTTCAGCTTAGAAACGCCGGATGCAGCTGTGTGATGGGCATCCATTATGGTCCGGTAGTCTTTGGTATGGTAGGGGGAAAATCGATAATGCGAATAATCACCGTAGCTGAAACCATAAAGGTTGCTAATAGTTTAATTAATATTGCCTCTCAGATAGGAGCACGAATTGTTGTTACTCAAGACTATTTAGACAACCTCACCCATTTTTTTCGTTATCAAACACGCTATCTGGGAAATATGCCGATTGGTGCCGTCAGTTCCGTAAAAATACATGAAATAATTGATGCCTATGAAGAGGAATTAAAAAAGACGATTATGGCAACCCGACTAGATTTTGAAGAGGGAATTAAGTGTTATGAGAACAACTCCATTGTCAAGGCGCAAGAGATAATGGATACGCTCTATAGGCGCAATACTGCCGATAAAGTAGCCTCCTTTTTTACTGAACAGCTGTTAGGTAAAAAAAATAACCACTAGCAACACATTGGGAATAATGCAGTATAATAGTGTTATATATTGTGTAATATATTGTGTAACAGATGAGCATACAAAGACCAATATCTATTAAAAAGCTGGTGATAGCAGCGCTGCTTTTTCTTGTTGTTGTTCCAGTTATAGGACAGACACTAGATCCCCTCACTATTGATGACCTGCGGATAGACGAGAGTGTTGAAGGAGGATATCTGCTTACTATACGCAAGAGTGATGCTGTAGGTTCAGTGTTGCTTACCGAATCGACACGTAATCCTCTCGGTGCCGGCCCAGTCTACAGCTACTATACTGAGCAACACAATCCCATTAATGGGAATGAACGGCGGATATTAGATGGCGAATACCTTCAGAGCGACGGACGTTTCTATTTAGTAGATTCTACTCCGGAAAAGGATGCACAATTTGGGCAGGCCTTTCGTATTTTTATTCCTTATGTGGTAAAGTATGGTTTTTCTGCGACCCGTTCTAGTGAAGTTTCAGTACAGCATAATACCTTTATTAATATACGCATTTTTGCATTACCATTTGCCGATTATAATGGAGCTTACCGCGATAATCCCTTTGTAGTACGCATAGTGCAAGCTGTAGCTGATGACCCCTTAACCGGCAGCTTTATCGGCCTTACTGTAGAAGATCTCAGAGAGATTGCCGAGCAAAGTAATGGAGAATCATTGCAGGCTAATGATGGATCAGAGGCCACACGCTACATTGAACAACTGCTGCAAAAATGGAATGGGCAATCGGTCGATCTAGTATTGGTGTTGGATACTACTCGTAGCATGCGCAACGACATTAATCAGATAAAGGAGGAGTTACCAGCGCTCATTGCCAATTATCGTAGTACCTTCCCGACCATACAGGTGGGTCTGACCCTCTATCGTGATTATGAGGATGAATATCTGGTGGAGACTGAGCGTTTTGATCCGCAGGGTGAACAATTCAACCTTCAATTAGCAGCAATAGAGGTGGCCGGTGGGCGGGATGAGCCAGAGGCGGTATTTGAGGCGCTCTATGAGGCACTCACTAGCTATCTCTGGGAAGCGGAGGTGCGAGCAATCATATTGATAGCCGATGGACCCCCGCACCCCCGTCCCCGGGGAGCAGTTAATGCCTCTATAGTATTTCAAGAGGCGGCGCAACGAGAGGTGCGGATCCATACCATTGTGTTACCGCGTTAATGTTGTAGTAATTCAATGGCTATAGGCCGCGACCATATCTCTGACTGCACCCGCTAGATAGAATGAGCCACAGATAAGAAGAGGTTTCAACTTTTGTGGATGAGGTTGCAGATATTTGGTTATTATCTCTTTCCAATCCTCTATCACCTGTAGTCTACTGTGAGAAGTAGCGTGGGCCGCAAAGTGCTGGAGGAGCAGTTCAGGGGGCGCTGAGCTGATATGAGGAATGGAGGTAAGGTAGATCTCAGAAAAGGCAAGGGTCATAATGGTAGCCATCTTATCTATCTCCTTATCATTTTTACAGCCGAAAAGTAGTGCTCCTCCGTGACCAAAATGGTTACAAAAGCTCTCAGTAATATTCTCTACCGAATGAGGAGTATGCGCACCATCACATAGCAGTGGAGGCTGCTGCAAGAGTGTTTCGTAACGCCCTGGCAGGTGCGCCCGCGAGAGTGCTAGGGATATTGTAGCAGTCTCTATAGTGGGGCGCAGAGCTAGTATGGTGAGCGCTGCTAGCGCCGCATTTTCGATTTCTCGCCGGTGTGACAAGTAACTCTGCCTATAGGAGAGGGTAACGCGCACCCCCTTTTTATGAGGATGGCGAATAACTATATCATTCTGCATCTCCTGGCCAGCCCTCTGCTCATGGCAATCTAGCAGGTAATCTTCGAGGGCATAGAGCGGTGCGGCATGTGCTTGCGCGGTTGCTACCAAAGGTTGCATTGCCTCCGGCTGTTGATAGCCTACAAAAAGTGGCCGTCCTCTCTTTATGATGCCAGCCTTATCGGTTGCAATCTGTTTCAAATTCCGACCAAGATATTGGGTGTGTTCTTGCTCAATAGGGGTAATAACGGCAGCTTGGGGATCCACAATATTGGTTGCATCTCGTCTTCCTCCTAGTCCACATTCAATAACCGCCCAGCTACATTGCAATTCCTGAAAACAGAGGAGAGCCCAGAGGGTTAATAACTCAAAAGTAGTGGGTGGCGAATTCTTTAGAGATTGCGATAGCTGAAAAGCGCTCTTATGCTCCCCATAATGCGCTAGACAACGGCTACGCATTGCCTCTCCAATTTGCAAAAGATGGCTATCAGAAGGGTGATAGGGCTTTACCTGAATACGCTCCCGCCAATCACTTACATGAGGCGAGAGGAAACAACCTGTCTTTTGACCGCTTTCTGCCAATATTTCTGCCAGCATATTGGCAGTGCTACCTTTTCCTTTGCTTCCTGCCACGTGAATAATTGAATAGTGTGCTTGAGGGTTATCGAAGAGCCACACCAAATGTTGCATACGCCCTAGACGATATTCACTGCGCAGGTGATAGTTCTGCGCGGTTATCTTCTCCAGATTGGTTTGACTCTCTATCCATTCAAAAAACTGCTCTAAGAGCAGCCTAGTAAGGTCATAGGAGCACATATTGAGGTTGATTGATGAACCTTAGCTACGGGCCCGCAATGCCCAGGCATGCGCAAAGAATTGCTCGTAATCGGCTAAAGTGATAACATCCTTTTTTAGTCTATGGTATCCCTCCGGTGCTATTTCAATATGAGCCCGCCGTATCAGAAAATCCCGCACAGCTATCCCTGACCAGCTACGGGCAGTGCCTCCAGTGGGTAATACCGCGTTAGCGCCCGCCGCATAGTTGGCTAGCGAAAATGCGCTATGAGGGCCAATGAGTATCTCACCCGCACATTGAATCTGTTCAGCAACCGCCTGCGGATTGTGAGTATCAATCTTAAGATGCTCTGGCGCAAATCGGTTAGTTATATCGATAGATTCATCCAGATTGGCAGTAATAATTATTCCACCATTGGCAAGTGCATCGCTTGCAAAATGGCGACGGGGCATCGGCAACTGGGGAAGCAATTGGGATAGCTCTGCCGCAACACGCGTAGCTAATGGCGGGTGATGGGTAAGAAGCAGTACGGTAGAATCAGATCCGTGTTCAGCTTCGATGAGCAAATCCAGAGCAGTAATGCGCGGGTTAGCCTGAGAGTCGGCTAGCAGTATAGCTTCAGAGGGACCGGCAGGCATACCGCTATCTACCTGTCGCGCCAACAGGAAACGGGCACTATTGACATAGTTGCTGCCGGGCCCAACGATTTTATCGACTCTTTGGATACTCTCGGTACCGTACGCTAGAGCCGCCATAGCCTGTGCTCCACCTATTCGATAGATAATAGAAAGTCCTAAACGGCTTGCCACATAACGGCAGGCCACATCTACGCGGCCATCGGTATTGGGAGGAGTAGCTACCGCAATATGCGGCACGCCGGCAATCAGCGCCGGTATCGCCAGCATAATTAACATAGAGGGAAAACTGCCGCGACCTCGCGGTATATAGAGCCCCACCGAAGGTATAGGACGATAATGATGGGTCACCTGTATGCCTGGCTCTACTGCTTGTGATGACGCTACCAATCCCTTGAATTCTTGTTGATGTATCGCCTGTACATTGCGAATAGTATGTTCAATGGCTCGAATTACCTCTAAAGAGAGCTCCTTTTTTGCCGATGCGATCTCCTGTGCCTCTACTCGTAGTGGAAGCTGGGCTATTGAGGCTCGATCTAGCGTAGCGGTAAGTCGATAGAGTGCTCTATCCCCCTGATGCTCTACAGCTTTCAATATACGACGCACCCGTCGTTCTGATATCGCTAGGGGCTGCTGTCGACGATGCAGCAGTCGATGGCGCTGTGGATCTGAAAGATCGCTCCAACGGAGAGGGGTGATCATTCTATCTCTCTAATTGTAGCTATTTACTATAGCCGCGCAAGAGGAGAGCAGCCCGGATGTACTATAATTTGCCAGATATTAATTTACTAGCTATTTTGAATCAATCTGAAAAAGAGTGGCAGCATTTTGATAGGTAGCTTCTGCTATCTCTTCAACCGATTGTTCTCGCAACTCGGCAATAAAACTAACAATTTTTGGCAGATTCACCGGCCGGTTTCTTTGATCACGGAGCGGTTCTGGCGACATGAAGGGACTCTCTGATTCTATAAGCATCCGCTCCAGTGGTATTTGTTGGGCGGTATCCAAAAGGGTGCGGGCATTCTTGTTCTTATAAGTAATGTTACCGGCAAAAGAGATATAGAGTGGTAATTTAAGCGCCTGCTGTGCATATTCCCAGTCCTCTGAGTAGCAATGAAGTACCGCGCCTCGCGAAGGCATCTTTTCACGCAGAATCTCTAACACATCTTTTCCGGCATTACGATTGTGAATAATGACCGGCAGCTTACACTTTTCTGCCAACTCTAACTGCTGAATAAAGAGCTCAACTTGTGCATCTTTGTTGCCAAATTTTCGATAGTAATCTAGACCAGTTTCACCTATAGCTACTACCCGTTCTAATTGGATAACCTTCATTATATTCTCCCGCCAGTCGTCGCCCGGATTAAGTACATCAGAGGGCGATACACCAATGGCATGGTAGACATTGTCAGCATTCTTAAGATTATTGTAGACTATCTCAAAGCTGGATATATTGCCATTAATACTAATTATTGTATCTACACCAGCTAGTTTAGCCTCTTTAACGGCAAAGAGTTGCTCTATGGGGTCATCATGCATTAGCCCTATGTGGGCATGCGAGTCAAAATAACGCATACGAATATATTTACATTAAATAGAATACCTACTATTATAGATATTGTCAATGCCATGGAGTTCTTAATGCCGTATTGCTATTTAAACTGATAGGTGGCTAGCTACATTTAAGGATACAAAGTATGAATATGGAGTATGAATGAAATACATGGAGGTAAAATATGGAGTATAGTTTTGAGAAATTATCAGTTTTCATTGAGAAGCTGAAAGACAAAATAAATATAGCGGTAGTCTACGCCGGCGACAAGAAACAAGAAGGGGCAGTGATAAATGTCTCCAATAATACACGGCCGTGGAAGAGCTACGAAGTGGTTGCAAACGATATTTGTCAGGCGCTCATTAGTTTGGGTTTCAAGAATACTATCACTATTAGAGAGGATATTAACCTCATAGAGGAATTGCAAAGGCATTCTATTCATCTGGCGTGGCTTAACACTGGCGGTGTTCAGGGCTATAACCCTACGGCCCATGCGCCTAGCCTTCTGGAGTTGGCTGGTGTTCCCTACATTGGACACAACCCCCTGCTGGCTACCATTCTTGATAACAAGCATTGTTTTAAAAGAGAGCTCCTTACCTATGGTATACCTACTCCCCGCTATATGGTATGGGATATGACTCGCGGCGAGCTGCTTCCTAATATTAATTTTCGCTTCCGTACCAGTTTTGGTCATTACTACGGACCCTTTGTGGTGAAGCCGGTCAGTGGACGGGCCTCTATAGGGGTAGAGGTGGTGGATAGTATATATGACTTGCCAGAAGCAGTATCACGGGTTAATGCACTCACCCACAATCATGTGCTTATTGAGGAATATCTAGATGGCCCAGAATATTGCGTGAGTGTCTGTAGCAACGTTGTGGCTCGACAGGAGAAGCTCTACTCGCAGCAGGGTCCCTTTGTTTTCTCTGAGATTGAGCGGCAATTTGAAAAGGATGAGCGAATATTTACCTCTATGGATATTAAGCCCATTAATAATTCCCGCGCTCGGTTGTTGGATTCCCAAAAAGATGTAAAAGTTATTAGCCAGCTGCGCAGTATAGCCAGCACCGTATTTCTAGATTTTGATATACATACGCTGATCCGTATTGATCTACGAGCCAATCAACAGAATGATCTCTTTGTATTAGAGGCTAATCCCAAACCTGACCTTAAGCGCTTTGACGCCAACACTGTAAGCTTAGTTGCTATGGGATTAGAGCACCAAACCATGAGCTATGAGGATTTAATACTCAGTCTTTTAGCCGCCCGTCTTGATTATCTCTTTACAAATCGGAGCGAAAATATTACACATATTTTTGATCTATTGCAAAGAGATTGATATTATGATGTAGTAGGGACTAAAATCACTATTATTAAATAGCAATATAGTATATAATACAGGTAAGGATATTTCGATGAGTAACAAAACTCCTCAAGATCAAAAGAAGAACTATAGTCAAAAAAAATATGGTCAAAAAAAATATAGCCAAAGAGGTACAACATCAGTTTTAAAACCACTACTCGCTCTTTTGGCGGTCATAATTCTTTCGTTGACTATGTTGATCTATGTAGCTTATGTTGATGCCTTTAAATCGTATCGAGTATTCCTCTTGGATCGCATTCATTCTAATGGCGAGATAATCAAAAGTACTGTTGAGCCCCTTCTCCGGGCGGGACTGCCTCTTAATCAGCTGGTGGGCTTTAATGTAATTACTCAACCTATTTTAGATTCTGATCAGGCAATAGCAGATATTTCAATAATTAATCAGGAAGGGGAGCTCCTCTTTGCCAACCGGCAAAGCGAGGTCATCATAGAAGATGATAACGCTGCAGTGGAGACTCTTCTAGTAGATTCTGATATATCATATGCGGTATATGTGCTAGATGATCTCTACCGAATACGTCTCCCTTTAAGTAATCGCTTTGAGGAGTTAGGCGAATTACAACTTACTATGCATTCCCAGATCATAAACCAATCTATTTTTCCCTATATTCGCACGGTGATCATAGTAGCCGTCAGTGTGATAATTCTCTATGCCTTGCTGTTACTTACCCTTTTGCGCAGTAATCAGAGTAGTAATCTTTCCTTCAATATTATCTATAATGTAGCTTTTTTATTGGTAGCAGCTGTACTCATTATTAGTCTGGTACAGATATATTCAGATGGGCTACAGGCGCGCACGCGTGCTCTGGCCAATTCTCTGGCGGGTCGTCTTAACTCAGCTCTTGAGTTAGGTTTGGATGTATCAGATTTTGATGGGATAGATGCTATCTTTATTGATTACAAATCGCTTAACCCCGATCTCCAATATGTTTCGCTTAATCGCCAAGATACCGTTATATCACACACCAATCCCGAAAGTATAGGTCGAAAATATGCAGTCCCTAATGGAGTGATAGAATACAAACGCCAGCTTGGTTTGGGTGCCGCTGTTGACTTAGTGATTGCGGTTGCCATACCTAGTCGTATAGTATATCAGCGTCTGTTGCGAAATATCAAGAATTTTGCAGTGCTCTTCATAGCCTCAACATTTTTAGCGTGGCTCTTTCTTCGTATTTTGCTCTCCATCAATACTGGTCTTCGTACAGTGGTACAAGGCGCAACTGTGGGGAGCCAATCTGTGAATTCACGAGCGATATTAGACCTTATCTTCCCCACCTTCTTTTTAGCTAATTTTATAGAGGGCCTACATTATTCTTATTTGCCGCAGTACCTACGGCAACTAGCACTCAATTCTGGTTATGCAGTTGGTAGTGAGGCGGTTATCTATTCTATTTTCTGGGCCTGCTATGCGTTGGTGCTTATACCTGCTGGCCGCTTTGCTCGCCGGATAGAGGGTATTCGCGCGCTGCTAGTTGTTGGTTTTAGTCTTATTGCTATCTCTATGCTGATGGTGGCTACTGTAGATCATTTTGCATGGATGTATCTATCCCGCGCTTTAGCTGGCTTAGGACAGGGCATTGTATTTATTGCAGTGCAATCATATATCCTACAGAGCGCTAAAACAGAGCAAATTACCCAAGGGATAACTATTATTGTTTATGGATACAATGGGGGAGTAATATCTGGGACCGTTATTGGCGCGTTACTAGTAGAATCGCTGGGGATCTCTACCCTCTTTTTCTTTAGCATGGTGGTAGCCTTGCTTTTACTCTGGTACGCGGCGCAGGTTATTGGAGGTAGCCGGGTGCGTTCCATCTTTGCCGATTTAGAGAGCAAGCGTGGTAGATCAATCTCACAAAATGTGCGAGAAACCATCTATACATTCGGTAGTAGTGGTTTAGCGGTGGTAGGTAAAAAATTCTGGAAGAATGCCATTTTGCTCTTTAAGGATATAGAATTTACCAAATCGATTCTTTTTATAGGGCTGATAGCCAAAGCTATATTAACAGGAATAGTGTTCTTAGTGCTTCCCCAACTATTGAGCTCCCTACAATACCGGCAAGAGGATATAGGGCAGATTTTGATGTTCTACGCGGCGGGGGTTTTATTAGTAAGTAGGGCAGTGGCCCGCTATACTGACCGTATGGGAAATACCCGTTTGGTACTCTTTTTTGGAGCGCTGGTTAGTGGTGTAGGGCTCTGTGCAATTGCCGCTGCCAATATTTCAAGCGCCAGCTTTGCGATACAGACCATTGCTATTATTACAGGAGTTTTTATTCTAGGACTCTCTCATGGATTTATACACGCTCCTATTGTAACCCATATTACACTTGCACCGGTAAGTAGCAAACTAGGGCGCTCGGTAGTAGCCTCTATCTACCGCTTTTTAGAGCGTACCGGACATGTTTTGGGCCCCCTCGTATTTGGACAGTTACTCTTGGTTTCACAGGCAAATATTGGTTCCCTGCTCTACGTAGGCTTTCTTGCTGCAGGTTGTGCACTCATTTTCATAGCCTTACCTAGCAAAAGGGTTTACCACTAACCGTTGATAGTCACTGAGCGCTCCTTAAGATTATCCAGTCTTTATGTCAGAGTGCCATGAATATTAGTGCTCCACATATTGAACGACTTCCTCATTCGCGGATACGGCTTTCATTTAAAATAGAATCGGCCGAGGTAGAGCGCTATTGGCGCACCACACTTGATCATTGGCGCACTACGGCTGTGGTTAAGGGTTTTAGAAAGGGCAAAGCCCCCGATACATTATTGCTTCAGCATTGGGGCGAACGCATCCGTCATGAGGCGCTACGTATCATTGTAGGAGATGCCCTTAAAGAGATTTTGAAAACTATTGAAGAGCAGCCACTGGCCAGTGATCGCCCACGGTTGGAGAATTCACCGCATCTTGATCCAGCACAGGAGTTGCCAGTAGTTATAGAATACGATACCTATCCCGAAGCTGAGATAGGCCCCTATCGCGATTGCACTATCCGCATTCCGCCTCCTCCAGAGATGACCACACTTAATCAGGAATTGCGCAGGCTGCGGGAGCAGCATGCCACCCTGGTTCCTCGCAGCGCCTCAGGAGTAGTACGCTCTGGCGATTCGGTTACTATCGACTTTCAGCGACTAGGAGATAACAATGAAATTGTTGAGAAGCGTTCGGCCTTCAGTTTTGTGATCGGTTCCTCAGAGCCTCCCCCCTTTGCTTCGCAGCTCATAGGAATGCATCGAGGTCAACAGTATACTGAAGAAAAACTTACCGTTCAAATTAAGGAGATACAAGAACGCCAACTTCCCAAATTAGATGATCAATTTGCTTCCACCATTAATGCCGACCTTAAGAGCCTTACTGCACTCAAGGAGTATGTTAAGGCGCAATTAGCAAAGAAACAGCAGCAGGCCCTTCATCAAAGCAAATGTTTGCGACTCTTAGCACATATTGCCGAGCATTCAAAATTTGAAATTCCTCGCTCAATGATGCAACATGAGCTAGGGATTATGTGGCGCCAATTTCTCTATCACCATCATCTCAGTGTCGAAGAGGGGGAGCAGTTTCTGCAGCGTGAAGAGCGTCAGTTGTCTCAGCTCTTTAAGGAATGGCAACCGCAGGCGGAGCGCCGTATTGTTCACCAGATTATCCTCCAGGCTATTAGCGAGCGTGAACAAATTGCTCTCTCTGATGAGGAATTTGAAGAGCAGTTCCAACAACAGTCTCTCCACTCTCCGCAGAACAAGCAGAACAATACGAATGCGGCAGCCCGCGCTCTGTTACAAGAGCAGAAACTCTTTCGGTGGCTTGTGGATCATAATCGTTTTATAGTAGACAAGAGGCTGGAAAGCGATATACTTAAAGGGAGATAGATGAGTACCCTAGTTCCTATTGTAGTTGAGCAGAGTGGTATAGGTGAACGCTCCTATGATATTTATTCCCGCCTGCTTAAGGATCGTATTGTTTTTCTAGATGGAGACATTACTACCATATCGGCCAATTTGGTAATTGCTCAGATTCTCTATTTGGTTAGTCAAGATGGGGAGAAAGATATAAGCCTATATATTAATTCCCATGGTGGCACAGTTTCGGCTGGTCTAGCCATCTATGATACTATTCAGTTTGTAAAACCTGATATACAGACTATCTGTATTGGCGAGGCGCTCTCTATGGCCGCGGTGCTGATAGCCTGTGGAACACCCGGTAAACGTTATGCGCTTCCCTCGGCACGTATTATGCTCCATCAGCCATGGGGCGGTGTTCAGGGCCAAGTACAGGATATTAGTATTCAGGCTCGAGAGATAAATCGACTTAAGGAGATGATCATCACCTATCTCTCTACCCATACCAAGCGCAGTAAAAAACAGGTGGCAACCGATGTAGAGCGGGATTTTTTTATGTCGGCTAGTGATGCCATGCAATACGGTATCATAGACCAAATCTTCACCCGCTCTAAGGAATAATGAGATGACAGAGAAATCTAAGAAAAAGTGTTCATTCTGTGCTAGAGGTGGCGATGATAAAGAAGTACAGTTTTTCTTTCAGGGTGAAGGGGTCTTTATTTGTAATTTCTGCGTTGATGTTTTGCATCGCATAATGATCAAAGAGCAGTCGCCAGCTAAACAGTTGCAGTTGCAGCATCTTCCCAGTCCTCAAGTCCTTAAGAAGCATCTGGATGATTATGTAATTGGGCAAGATGAGGCGAAGAAGGTAATTTCGGTAGCAGTCTATAACCACTATAAACGGATTAAGTATGCCCAGCTCATGCAACGGAAGGCGGTAGATATAGAAAAGAGTAATATTTTGCTAATAGGTCCTAGCGGCACTGGCAAAACATTGCTGGCCCAGACCTTAGCCAAACGCCTTAAAGTGCCTATTGCTATTGTAGATGCGACCACTTTGACCGAAGCTGGCTATGTGGGCGAAGATGTAGAGAATATACTCCTTAAGCTCTATAAGGCAGCCAATCATAACGTAGCCGCCGCCGAGCAGGGGATAATCTATATTGATGAAATAGATAAGGTCTCCCGTAAGAGCGAGAATGTCTCTATTACTCGCGATGTGTCAGGCGAGGGTGTACAGCAGGCGCTGCTCAAAATTATCGAGGGCACTGTGGCCGATGTGCCTCCTCAGGGAGGAAGGAAACATCCTAATCAACGGCTCATACAAATTAATACAAAAAATATTCTCTTTATCTGTGGGGGCGCCTTTGTTGGTTTGGAGCAGATAATTCGTTTACGGGTAAACTCCGGTTCCCTGGGTTTTGCTTTTGAATCTACCACCCCTTCGACTCTTACTTTGTTAGAGCAGATCCACCCGCAGGATCTTATTAAATTTGGACTTATTCCTGAATTTGTGGGACGTCTGCCGGTTGCCGTGGGTCTTCATGAATTGCAGCGAGAGCACCTGGTCAGCATTGCCACCAAACCCCGCAACTCTATTGTGCGCCAATATCAGGCCATCTTGTCACTGGACGATACCCAACTGAAAATTGAAGCGGGGGCTATTGAGAAGATTGCCGATGAGGCGCTGCTCCATTCTACCGGCGCCCGCGGACTGCGGGCCATCTTTGAGAAGATTATGATTAATGCCATGTACACTCTTCCCGAGTATTCTGGCAAAAAACGTCTAACAATTACGAAAGAATCGGTGCAAAATGGCCAGCCGACCATTCAACAATTGCAGAACCTGCAGAAAAAGATTGCCTAATTTCTTAATATTTCCTGCCTTACTTGCGCGGTTGCCGGTGGCTGATTTAAGAGAGTCCCAATGAGTGGGCTCTCTATGCTGAAATCGTTGCGGGGGCGCTCGCTACTCTCGCTTCAAGATATTAATGCGCGCGAATTGCATCTGCTGATAAGAGCCGCCTGGCGCCTTAAGAGAAAGCAACAATTAAAGAGCGCCCGCTTGCAGGGACAGGGTGTTGTGCTGCTTTTTGAGAAACCCTCTACCCGTACCCGAGTAGCTTTTCAATGCGCCCTGGCAGAGGAGCAGGGTCAGGCATTAGTCTTACCCCTCGCCGAGAGCCATCTAGGGCATCGAGAAAGCCTAGCCGACAGCGCCCGTACCCTTTCTCAGCTCTGTAGGGCAGTTGCCTACCGAGGCAGTGATCATCGCCTACTAATGGAATTTGCTACCCACCTCACTATTCCCCTCTATAATGCATTGAGCGATCAATGGCATCCCACTCAGGCGCTAGCCGACCTACTCACCATCTGGGAGCGCTATCGGCGGTTAGAGGGTATTCGGGTAGCCTTTTTGGGTGATGGCAATAGCAATGTGGCTCGCTCATTGGCGCTGGGCTGTGCCATGAGCGGCATTCAGCTTACTGTGGCGGCGCCGCGCTCCTACTGGCCAGATGCCGCATTGCGTCGCCTCTGCGAGATGCGAGCTATTAGCTCGCAGGCTGTACCCCGTTACTGTGAAGAGCCCACCGAAGCAGTGCGCCAGGCGCAGGCGCTCTATACCGATGTATGGGTCTCTATGGGGGATGAGAAAGAGCACGCCGCCCGACAATCGGCGCTAGCGCCCTATCAGGTAGATGCCCAGTGTATGGCGCAGGCCGCACCTGACGCTATCTTTTTGCATTGCCTTCCGGCACAGCGGGGGCAGGAGGTAAGCGACGTGGTCTTGGATGCCCCCTATTCCTATGTATGGAATCAGGCAGCCAACCGGAAACATACCATTAAGGCTCTGCTATTGGCTACTCTGAGCTAGCCATCCTTAGCGCGATATAGTCAATCACCGTTTCTCATCGGCTGGTTAGTGCGGCTCCTCCTTAAAGGGTAAATCCTCATTAAGTCGATTGAGATATTCTTGGGTTTGTTGGTTAATAGCCCTTAGATGATGTGCAGCAATCTCCTGCAGGCGAGAGCTATAAAATTTGTGCAGACTATAGGTGCCTACCGCCTGAAAACCTCGTTTAACCTTATGGGGCGAGCCAATACCCGGATCAAAAAAATGATAGCCATGGGCAATGGCCCACTCCAGCGGCTCATAATAGCACAGATTAAAATGAAGCGCATTGAGGTAGCTCTCAGCTCCCCAATAGCGCCCGTAGAGTTGATTATTTTTGTGTACTAGAAGCGACATAGCCAGTGGCTCGCCTTTTCGCCCCTGTGGTAGGGCACAGCAGAATAGCACTCGATGCCCCAGATGGGAATGCAACCCCTGAAAAAAAGCTTGGTTAAGAAAATGAGCGCCGTAGGGGCCAAATTTTTTATTGGTATTAGCATAGAGCGCATACATCCGATTACTATAAGATGGAGGCGCTTCGCCGGCTGGCAGTATCGCCACCTCCAGCGGCTGCTCTTGCAACTCATTTCGCTCTCGGCGTACATTGCGTCGCTGATTTTTACGAAAGTGAGTCTGGTATTCCTCAAAAGTGAGGTACCCCTCATTCTGCCAACGAAAGCCCTCATGGAGCCATGACAGATAGTTTTGTCCCTCAATCTGCTTCATCCATGCATGATCTACATAATTAAAGGCACAGGAGCGCGCCCCCACCTCTTGCGCCAGATTATCAATAATCTGCAGTAAAAGATGGTTAATGAGCGCACTATCCTCCCGTCGGTCAATAAGAAAGCGATAGGCACTGCACGGGGTGGCTGGTACCATGCCTATTAGTTTAGGAAAATAATCCTCCTGTAGAGCGGCCGAGGCCTCTTGCCAAATAAAATCAAAGATAAACTCTCCCCAACTGTGACTCTTAAGGTAAAGAGGAGCTAGTGCCCGTAGTTCTCTATCTCGATAGAGCGCCACATGTAGCGGTTGCCAACCCTGGCTTGGTGCAATACTTCCCGAACGTTCCAACTGCGCCAACCATTCCCACTCCATAAAGGGGGCATGATGAGGATCTACTAAACGGTTCCAGAGATGTGAATCAATATCCAGAATCGAACTATAAACCCGAGAACTAAAGATACCTACTGACTCCCATTATGCAATACTATACCTCTCTGCAACTCTCTCAGCAACTCTCTGTCGCCCTCTCCGACGCAATAAGTTGAGATAAAATGTGTAGATAGAGGGTAGCTCTCTCTAATTCCTTAAAGATAGTTCCAGAAAACACTGTCATAAAAAGACTTGCATGTCCCTTCAAAGAAACACAAAAATGTCACGCAGCCCTAAAAAAACAAAACATATACTTCCTCCTTCATGGATAATGCGCTTGCTTTATAGGATACCAGTATCTCTCCGTCACACTTCTCGGCGTAGGAACTGAAATATGGATATTATGCCCTTCGGTTAGACTTCCTCCGCGTAAACGGGACTGTAGTCGTGCAGTTCCTTCTTAATAAGGGAAACCACCTTCTTAAGTTATTGCTACTGGTGAGAATGATGCCGCTTATTATATTCTTGGGGAAGAAGCCTTACCATCTGTCATTTAACCTCTCAAAGGCATCATTCTACCCGATAAATTTACTTAGTGCTGAACGTCCCCAATCGTCTTTATGTGACACGATACTATATCGATCAGAATTTATCACATATTCTAAGCATGGACGGACACTCTTATATCGAGCGTTATCGATATAAATCAGCGTTCCCTTTCTGAGTTTCGGTTCAAGCAATTTTAGTACCGGCAGGTAACCTTCTTTCCATCCATCCAATAATAGAAAATCAATGCCGCTAGGAACATTTTTCAAGGTCTCTAATGCATCTCCCTCTCTTAGCTCAATATATTTTTCTACATGTGCCTGTTTAAAATTCTCTGTGGCAAGTTGCGCCTTATTTGGCAATAATTCAGTTGTAATTACTTTGCCTTGGTTCTCCTTTGCAGCTGCTGCTAGATGAATTGTTGAAAAGCCGTGGGATGTTCCAAGCTCAATAATGTATCGCGCCTTTTTTTTAATTAATAAATCATAAATAAACTTACCCTGCCTTTTAAATATTGGTAGAAGATCTTTAGCAAAATGCTCTGGCTGCATGCTGCGAAAAGTTAGTTTCAAAAATAATGCGACAACTGCTACTCTTGGAAGCTCCCACATTCCTTGACGATTCATACGTTTCAATACTACTAAGGTATGTCTATCCTGTATGGTATAATCTATCCGTGAAAAGGATCGAAACCAAAAAACAATTAAACCAATCCACACCATTGCAATGGTTTCGTAGATAAGTGTTGCCCATACAATTATTGGGTAGGCTATTGTCTCTGCAAAAAGCAGATAATGGACACTGGATAGCATGCTTATCATGAATACTGCACATATCATATATCCGTTGCTGATTATTATAGAGAAGAGCATTACCAGAGCTACCGACACAGTAGCGGCAGAGAGGGTCGGGCGGGCAGTTAGTTCAGAAAATAAATTCCAAAACCCGGTAACGACCAATAAGACAGCAAACACATAGATAAGAGCTGGAATGTTATACGTGAGAGTATTGTTCATCTCATCAAAGTGTAAATTTTTGTTAAACTTTGCCTTTCTCATCTGTATTTCATATAATAATCTACTATACCGACCATCTCTTCTTAATCTATTATAGGCATAATTACAGCCCTTAATTGAATAACTGTCAAGGTATTTTGTTGAAATTCCTGAATTAAACCGAAATGCACCACTTCAAAACATGGTTCACGTGCTTTATCTTGTCTGCAATCACAAGAAAGGCGCTAGCAGCCGTAGCTGGCAAAAGATTTAGGGGCTGACCAACTTAAGTATTGTATGCAATTCTTAAGTAGGTATGGAGCGAAAAAATAGATTATCTAGCGCACAGATAGAGAAATTAATAGAACACTTTGTGGTAGGCACTCCCGCCCCGAAGTGCAACACCGTTTTGCAAAGTAAGCCGGAAGAGCGTAATTGTCTGGTATCAATGATTTCGTACGATTATTACCACGCGGCCCAGTAAAGAGGATTTGGTATTTGATGGCGAAGTAGCATGTGACGAAAGCTATTGTGGCGGACAACGAAAAGGGAAACGAGGACGCGGCGCTGCCGGGAAAGGAGCGGTGTTTGGAATACTCAAACGCAATGGATAGGTGCATGCGATGCGTGTAGGAAATACAAAAAGCAATATGTGACGAAGATGTCCGCACTCTATAATATAGAGTGCTTTTGGTCGCATTTGAAAATTAGGAACATAAATCACCATGTAAGCAAGAAATATCTGCAACGCTATAGACACTTATACGGCTAGCATGAACACAAGGAAAGCGACAATGTGAGAGAGATTTAATCTCATGCTCTTGCCGGCATTTGACACCAAATTTACTCACCGGGAGTTAACGTAATGCCCAAATAGAAAATATCTCATTCAAAGCAATTACCGATTTTGACAGCGCAATAGGCATATTGGCACGCCTCGCATCAAGTTTCCTTAATTTTCTACTGCAGTATAGCAGTTCTCCGGCATTTCATGCTGGAGAGGGGGGTCAGGATGTCTCTTTATTTTCCTTAAAAGATCGCTATTGTCCTTGTCATATTATTGCAAGTAGTGTATAATCATATTAATGAAAAGAGAGCTATACCTATTGCATATACTGGTAGAGTGCAGTATACTAATAGCGACAAGAGAGTAGACCGGATTGAGAGAAGCAACATAGATGAAGAGAAAGCAAGAGATAAAAAAGGAGATAGAAATATGAAAAGAGAAAGGCGAGTATTAATAAGCGCTGTACTCCTGATGGCGCTATGGGGATCAGTAGTATTTCCGTTACTAGCGCAGGAAGAGACCCAAAATCTCACTAGCGCCAATTTTGTGGTAACGCAGATCTATGATAGCCCCTATGGCTTTAAGGTGGTATATCGCCAGCAAGATTTAAGCGAACAGATAATTTATGTACCCACTCGTTGGGTATATAAAGAGAAAGTAGCGTTGGTTACCTATTCGAGGGCACGTTCGGCTCCTTACATGCAACTTTTTTACGATGTAGAGAGCGGCAATTTTGCCTTCCTGCGTTTGGTACTTCCTAGAAGTCCAGAGCATCCTGCATGGTCATTCAGCCGTGAAGAGAACCTAGAGCAGCAATTTGCAAACGCCTCAATAGATATTTTCTGAGAGCACGAACCCTAGGCGCATTTGAATACCAGTATTTCCCCTCCGCCAGTAGAGTTGCTACGCTTCGTAGAGAGGCATACTAACTTTCTGGTGGTAGGGCATGCAAAACCCGATGGAGATTCGGTGGCTTCCGCGCTGGCTCTGGCCACCTTTCTTAAGCGGATTAAAAAGCAGGTTACTCTCCTTAATGAGGGACCCTTCTACAGACGAGAGATATTGAGCTATCAGGGGCTCTTTTCACAGTCGTTGCCGCCACCCTCGAAATATAATAATTGTGCATTGCTGGTAGTAGATTGCGCCGACCGCGATCGCATGGGCATCATGGCGCCACTTGCTACTCACTTAGAATGCGCAGTTATTGATCACCATTTGGAAACTGAAGCTGAGCCCTATGGCACTGTACGCTATATTTGCACCAATGCACCCTCTACCACCCTCCTTATTCAGCGGCTTATAGAGGAGAGTGGCTATAAACTCAGCAAACGAGAGGCTCAATGGGTACTTTTTGGCTTTCTAACCGATAGCGGTTTTTTTCGTCACTTAGATGCCAATGGTGAAGAGATACTAGCCTATGTGGGACGGGCACTCTCTCATAATATTTCACTTCGTAAACTCTACCACAAACTGTATGGTAACCATCCACTTGCTGAGCACCATCTCCTAGGACATCTATTAGTTAGCACTGAATCTCGTCTGCAGGGGCGGCTATTGATTGCCTATAAGAGCCGCGCAATTGTAGAGCGGTGCGGCACTCCTTTTATCAATCATGGCCTGCTCTATAATCATCTGCTTGCTACCGAGAAGGTCGAGGTATGCATACTAATAAGTGAATTACCCAATGAAAGCGGCTTTGATGTTAGTTTACGCTCTTTAGGCGCAGTTAATGTCAACCAAATAGCGTCGCAATATGGCGGCGGTGGCCATGTTGCCGCCGCCGGCTTTCGCTGGGAGGGTTCATTTAGCAAACTGCAACAATCTCTCATTGAAGCTGCTGACAGTGCCTTAGTGCGTAGTTCATCAGTTTAAATATATTTTCCTGTGAAATTTTTTCTTATTTTTCGATGGTTATGCCATCTAGAGGTAAGAAATGTTAAAAAATATTAATAAAATTATCTATTAGGTATATTTTTAACCTACTATCAGTACAGCTATAATGGCACAGAACTTGCTATATCAATAGCAGTGCTAAGTTATCGATTATCATCACTCCCCTCCCAATGGCCCTCACGAACCAATGCCTCCTCCGAAATATTTGGCGCAGTGCCTAGTTACCTTACCCATTTGGTATTGGTGTACCAATGTTGTGGGAAGGGCCTACAGAAAATCTGTAATTATATTGCCTCTATAACATACTGTTATATTGGCGATGAATGGAATGCGCAAGAAGATGATGCCGGAGATTTTCTCCTTTCCATTTACCATAAAATACCTCATATAATTAATCGTTTTCGCTACTATGGCATTCAGTTCGATCATTATCTGGGCCGTTATTTGCGTCTAGAATACCGATCATTCAAGATTCGCAAGCAGATTGCTCGCGCTAGGGAATATATCATGAATATATCTGAGGAGTTTCATCACACCAATAGCGAAGCCACTAAGCATATTGATATTGTGCATTACATATTACAAAATGTCTTAAATCGCTCCAGCTATCATCGACCTAGTAGTTCGCTCAGAATACTATTAATTGCACTGAAGTTCTCATCTTGGATCAGTGAAGAGCAAATGAGGCCGGTTGCCAAACTTACCGACATTCCTTACCAGCAACTCTATGACATGTGTGAGCGGCTCCGCATTGTGCAATGTACCCACCTGGAGCGTTATAACCTACTTCAAGAGCGACGCGATGTGCTCTATTGCCGAATGCTGCACACTGAGTATGCGCTCCATCAGATCTCCTATTACAATGTTAGTGGCATGCCGAAGGCGGCGCTGCAGCGTCAGCTTTCTCAACTGCGGGAGCGGTTGGGCAGAGTTAACCACGCACTTCGCCGAGTATCTCAATACCCTCCCAACAGTGTTATTGCTGACCTGTTGGGTATTCCTAAAGGTACTGTGGATTCCTCCCTCTATTTTCTGAGAAAGATAGGAACAGCAAGTGCAACAAAAAATATAGAGATTTGAGTTGACATATTGTCCTTAATCTGTTATTCTGTACACAGAGGTTAGGCAGTGAGCACCCAAGAGCTACAGATAGAGGACTATAAGTTTGGTTTTCATTATCCAGACCGTTCGGTTTTTAAACCTCGGAAGGGTTTGGATGAAGAGATAATAACTGCTATAAGTAGTCACAAAAAGGAGCCACAATGGATGTGCGATTTTCGCCTGCAGGCGTTGCGTACCTTTCAAGGTAAGCCGATGCCCAACTGGGGCGCCGACCTCTCTTCGTTAGATTTTGAAGATATCTATTATTATGCCAAGCCTAGTGAAAAGAAATGGAACAGTTGGGAAGAGGTGCCGAAAGAGATAAAAGAGACCTTTGATCGTATCGGTATACCTGAGGCAGAGCGCAAGTTTTTGGCCGGTGTAGGCGCACAGTATGATTCTGAGATGGTATACCATAATATTCGCCAATCACTGGGTGAGCAGGGGGTGCTCTTCTCAGATCCTGAAACAGCGGTACGCGAACATCCCGATATTGTACAGAAGTATTTTGGCACAATCATCCCCTACAATGATAACAAATTTGCGGCCCTCAATAGTGCCGCTTGGTCCGGAGGCAGTTTCGTTTATGTGCCCCCCGGTGTAAAGGTAGAGGTGCCGCTTCAGGCCTATTTTCGTATTAATTCCCAAAATTTTGGGCAGTTTGAGCGTACGCTAATTATAGCCGATAAAGGTAGCTTTGTGCATTATGTAGAGGGATGTACCGCCCCGGTCTATGCTACCGATTCGTTACATTCGGCGGTGGTAGAGATTGTAGCCCTAGAGGGGGCTAGGGTACGCTATACAACTATCCAGAATTGGTCGGGCGATGTCTATAATCTAGTAACAAAGCGGGCTGTGGCACATAAAAATGCAACTGTAGAATGGGTTGATGGCAATATAGGAAGTAAACGTACCATGAAATACCCCTCGGTCTATCTAATAGGCGAGGGAGCGCATGGAGAGGTATTATCTATTGCCTTTGCGGGTCACGGTCAGGAGCAAGATACAGGTGGGAAGATAATCCATGCCGCCAACAATACTAGCTCGGTTATTACCTCTAAATCTATCAGCAAGGACGGAGGTACCGCTAGTTACCGCGGCCACATTAAAGTGGAAGAGGGGGTTCGCCACGCCCGATCCCACGTAGTATGCGATGCACTCATTCTTGACCCTCATTCTACCAGCAATACTTATCCCTATATGGACATATTGGCTAGTGATGTCAAGATTGAGCATGAAGCTAAAGTAAGTAAGATCTCTGAGGCACAGATGATCTATCTTATGAGCCGGGGACTCTCTGAGGCAGAGGCCTCCATGATGATTGTTAATGGCTTTCTAGAACCGTTGGTGAAGCAGCTGCCTATGGAGTATGCGGTAGAATTAAACCGTCTCATAGAGTTGGAAATGGAAGGGAGTGTTGGATAGTAAAAGTGAATGCTGGAAAGTGAAGTAAAAGAAAAGTAAGATAAGATAAAAAGATAAGCAAAAACTATATCATTACAACCAACACACAATACTACGACAATAGGGCAATATAATAGCTTTTCAAAGCTATACTAGTGATTGAATCTGCTCCTTGGTGCGCAAACGGGGGTCAATAGCTAGATGGAGTAGATCGGCCAGCATACCTATGATGGCAAACAGTAGTGCTATGCAGGCAGTGGAGCCCTCTATTATGGGGTAATCACGCACCTGTAGAGCCCCTATTAAAAGCCTACCAAATCCAGGTAGCGCAAAAAGCTGCTCAATAATTACAGCGCCACCAAAGAGGTATCCCAACTGCAGCGTGGCTATTGGTAAAATTGCTGGTAGACTATTTTTTAAAAGCCAATGTATTCTTAAATGCCAACGGGGTATACCCCACAGATAGGCGGCTATGCTGTACTGTTTCTGCCGCTCTTTAATAATTGCTTCGCGTAAAAGATAGATAAGTGCCGCTGCGCGACTAAGCGCCAAGGTGGCCACCGGCAATATAAAATGAGAAATACTGTCGGTTCCAAAAAGGGGCAGAATAGGAATCCATACCGCAAAGAGGAGCGCCAAGAGCAATCCCAACCAAAATTCAGGAATAGCCAATGCTATCTTGCCAATGCCAGCTATAATGCGCGACCACCACAGAGTGGGACTCAGTGCTGTTAGCAGACTTAAAGGTAACGCCACCAACAATGAAACAAGAAAGGAAGAAAACATTAACCCCAAAGTAAGTGGTAGCCGCTCGACAATCAGTTGAAGCGCCGACTGATTAGTGAAGTAGGACTTTCCAAAATCTAATATCAAAATGCGACCTAGATAATTCCCATATTGTCGTCCAATAGGCTGTTGTAGCCCATAGCGCTGTTGGGTACGTGCTATTGCATCTGGTTCCCCACCTATTCCTCCTAAAACTTCGGCCGGATCGCCTGGTAAAAGGCGCAAGATAAAAAAAACCACACTTATGGTTATGAAGACCGTAAGTAGCGGACGAATAATAGATAATCCGATGTTGGTAAGTCGCCACATTGGCTTATAGTATAGCAGATCAGAAGGGATATTTGAGAGAGAGAGAGAGAGAGAGAGAGAGAGAGAGAGAGAGAGAGAGAGAGCTGTATACCCCACATATATCTAATACCTGAATGTATCGTTGAAAGATACAAAAAAGCGTTTTTCCTCTACGTGCTAAGAAAAAGGACCACCAGGTAGCTTTTGCCTTCTGGATGGTGAAAGCGCTCCTATTAAAATAACCCACGCGCTCCCCTCTTGCATACCAATCAATGTGATTGCTATCGATCGTCAGGACGAAGCTGAGTTCATTGCTTAGCGATGCAAGCCTATCCCCGCTGGAGCGGGCTTACCGCTAGGGTCGGGGCACCCGCACCACCAGGCAACTGACGTTCTCCGTCATAGGCTTTCAACCGTGCCGCAGGGAATGCGAATCGAGGCTAGATACGTTGACCGGGAAAGCGAGGATATGAGCACCTGCACCACCTCTTGTGGGGCGCAGAGCATCGCGCACCTCGTTAACCATTCCCCTATGCCAACGCACCATGGTGGTGTGGAGCATGTGCACAGAGTTGTGACGAAGAGTTATAGCACGTCCGAGTCCTTCCCAACACCTTTTCTGAGATAGATAAGGCATTGGAAGATAGTGCCATGAGGGATCATCATCGACTGCATGTTGGTAGTGGCTCTCGTAACCCTTGCGAACAGTTAGAAGAATGGGTATGCTTCAGGAGCAGGGTAGAGGAGCGCAACAATTATTCTATGTAGTAGGTGGCACAGATGTGATGCCTTGACAATATGCTCCCTTTTACTATGCTTAGTGCGGGCCTATAGCTCAGCTGGTTAGAGCACCTGACTCATAATCAGGGTGTCCCAGGTTCAAGCCCTGGTAGGCCCAGGAGCACCACCGTAATGTTCTAAGGTTGAGCCGTTATAGTGGTAAGGTTGCTATAGCGCGCTCCCTGAGAGGTTAGAGTACTCCTCTTAAGGCTTATCACCTGTACCTTCTGTGAACCCCACTGCCGTTGCTGGTAGGGGGCTAGTATAGCCGGTAAGCGCTCTCTCCCCTTAGCAATCCGAAACATAGTTACATGTGGCCGAAAGCTACCCCTTTGCTGAAGCTGTAACGGTTGGAGAATGTCGCTTAACTGCGCTGCCAGATTAATAAGCGCTACTTGGCTTTTATCATCAAAACCGACCCACACCACTCGGGGTGAAGAAAGATTGGGGAAGACATCTACTCCCTGCAGTCGCATCTCAAATGAGGAAAAACGGAACGCCGAGAGCCCTTTGGCAATTGCTGAACTGCGTGCAGCTGATACCTCACCTATAAAAAAGAGCGTTAGATGTATATTGGAAAGTACTATAGGCCTTCCTAAGGTCACTAGGGCAGCTTGCAGATGAGATAGGGTATTCAATAGAGGCCGGTTGTCAATATCAATAGCTACAAAGAGACGCATTATTGAAGATGGCGCTATAGTTGGTTAGTCGCTAGAGAAAAGAGGAAGACGTTGGCGGGTAATATCCAAGAAGTATTGTGCTAGGGTGTCGGATGGATCATGGGCTAGTACATAAGAGAATTTGCTGTATGCTGTATTAGTATCTCCCCCTTCCCGTGCGGCACAGCCCTCTTCAAAAATTTTACGATTTTCCACCAATTTTTCTACACGACGCAAAGGGTAACCATTAAGAACCTCATAGGTATGTATTATTTTCTTACTATTCTGTTCGCGGAGGGATCCAACGGTACGTATCTGGTATTTCTCTTGAGCAGCACTTTCATTAAAAAAGTCTTGGCTAACCAATATGGGTACATGTAATTTTTGCGCTACCTGCTGCAATTGTAATGCAGTGCTTATAGTATTTGAACAAACTATTGGTTGAAGTATCTTGTTGTATTTTACCATGCCTATGGTTACCGGGCCCTGGGTAATAGCACAGTAGTGAGGGCGATTAGTCATCATTGATGCACTCAATAAACTATCACCCAAACTGTCCGGCCTAGTGCGGCTCTTTTTGTTAATGTGGATGGCAGCCTTTATGGGATCTGCGGTATTGGGGTTAAAGAGCGCTATTGTATAATTACCGGAGAAGCTCGAAAAGAGCGAATGGTTAAGACCAAAGAGACTGTCGTAAAAGAGAACACCCTCATTTATGGCTTCAAAGCGTTTAGCGGAATTAGAGAGCCCACCAGATAATAGAAAAGAAAAGGGATTAATAACTAGTACCGATAGCTTAAGATGAATACTATCCCCCTCTTGTAGCTCACTACTGTCATTCTTTTTCATAAGAGCTAGCAGTTGTGGCGATAAGATATGATACGGAGACTGCGCGGCATTGGCCGGCTGCACTGTAGTCCTCTCTTCTTTAGCTTCGCCTATGACAATGCGCTTCTGCCTCACAGAATCAAGGGTAATGAGTACCGGCAAGAGCCAGATCCATAGTGCCACCAGAAGTATTGTTGCTGCAATTGTAGCCCCTGATAGGTACTGGGGTATCAGCAATGCTGCCACCGGCAAGAGAATGATTAAAATAGCAGAAGGAATCATTGCTAATCCCAATCCCTTATTTGGTACGGGAGCTGAAGGGGTGTAGGAGCTTGGTGATGCTGGTTTATCTTTTTTCGCACGCTTAAAAATTGCGAAAATGGCTAGCAACGACAGTACGGAGAGTATGGTTATTAGCACTAAAATAGTATAAAGCACCATAATATATCTTTTATCGACTCGTACTGTATATTGTATTCACTTAACTATAAAAATCAAGGTATTATACGCCCCCACTCCCTATAAGAAGTGTTACGCTACCCGGTCTCACTCCTAAAGCATACCGATTCTTGGAACTGTGCGCAAGAGCATCGATAGCTCTCCACATCAATCGGTATCCGGGACATTGTACCGTGTACCGTGGACTGCATTCTGGACACGACTGCGCCATCTAGAGCGTAATAAACACCTCTTGTTCTGCAATAGGAAGTGGGAGAATATTCCCACGTTACAATAGGTGTGAGTACGCTTGGATTGATCTCTTTTCCCGGATATGGTGTGCTATGCTGCTAGTGCATGCACAACCCAAGAGGCCGCGCTAGCGACATCTCCCTCTCCAACGATACCAATACTCAACGCTTCCTCCGCAGGCTCCGATGACCAAACCCAGGGTTCGGCATGCCTGGTAACCCCACATTTCGCAATTCCCCCCATGCATAAGCCCCTTCACGCGCTGCCGCGCCTCAGGGGAGCACTCATCAGGGCCAAAACACCGGTTGTTCCAGCTCTGCTTCATACTGGCCGGATGATATATAGTGTGCATGGCATTTGTCTCTTCTTGCCATTAGTATTTATTCACACGTAGAGCATATATGCCTCTTGTGTCTCCTTAAAGAGCCATTTAATTATTAGATGTATGTGGGGGTGTGCCGGTATTAGAGAAAGACCTCTATCTCTAAATATAAAGGGGATTGAGCATCTAGATAGACTCTTAGAGAAATAAATCAAAAAAGATGGTAGCTTTGAGAGGATATGGTTCCCCCTTGATGGAGATTAGCTTATACATTATTAATACTCTTGTGAAACCACCAAAGCGCGAATTAAAACAAATTTTCCGCCGTGGAAGCAAAAACTTCTATGCTTCAAGTTTTTTATTTCCACTAAAGGTACACCGAGATATAACCATTCTCTATGCCTTTGTGCGCACTGTCGACAATTATGTAGATTGTATTCCTCAGAAGCCGGCAGAGCTTAATCAATTTCGACAGGCTTATCAGCAAGCGCGGCAAAACTGTACCAGTACTAATCCAGTTGTATCAGCATTTGTGAAATTAATGCAGCGCTGCAATTTTGAGGCAGACTGGATTGAGGCCTTTTTCGAGTCTATGTATATGGATCTTCACAAAAAACGTCATAATAGTTTGGAAGAGACCCTGAAATATACCTATGGATCAGCGGAGGTAATTGGTCTTTGTATTATCCGTATACTGAGAGCGCCTCGCCAACTTGAACATCAAGCCTGTCTCTATGGGAGGGCATTGCAGTATATCAACTTTATCCGTGATATTAAGGAGGATAACCAGTTGGATCGTATCTACTTGCCAGTTGCAGAGTACAATCTTCCGGACCTCAGTCAAGAGAGTGCTATGCGCTATCCGCAACGTTTTCGAGCATTCATGGCTAAACAATTAGAGTATTACCATTCTTGGTTCCGTCAGGGTGCCGAAGGTCTCTCGCAGCTGGCCTATCGCTATCGATTAGCCATTGGTACCGCCGGGAGACTTTACAACTGGGTCGCAGTTCGTATAGCCCGGGATCCCTTTGTTATCTATCGCTACAAGGTTCACCCCAGTAGGATTACCATAATACGACTAGCCCTGCTTTACAGTATTAGGGCTCTATTCGAATAGAGCATAAGTTATGCCTGGTATTGATTCCTCTCTTAATTTTGTTGGCTATCTTAAAAGCCGGCGCAATCAGCTGCGCACACAACTGAGTGAGGAGTTTGGGCGTCTGCATTCCACCCTGGAGGGTAGTGGGATCTTTGCCAATAGCAGCCTAGAATATATTTGCAATTACACTGCCGGTGGTAAAATGCTGCGCGGTGTTCTGGCGCTCTTAGGTTACGAGATGTACGGCAGGGCGGCCCCGGCGGCAGTCTATCGCGCAGCCTTGGCTATTGAGCTATTACAGAGCTTCCTCCTCATGCATGATGATATAATGGATAATGACGATAGCCGCCGCGGCAATGCTTCGGCCCACATTCACTATCAAAAGCTAGCTGAAAAACAGCGAGTCTATCAGCCTGTGCACTACGGGGTAGCAATGGCAATATGTAGCGGCGACATTGCCTTTGCGCTAGCCCATTGGCTTATCAACGATTCGCTACAGTCATTGTCGCCAACCAAAAATGCCCCAGTTTTCCAACAGCTACAGCTGCTCTTCTCATCAGAGGTAGCGCGGGTAGGTATAGGCCAAATGGAAGATGTGTATTACTCTCAACACCGTTTAGAGCCCGATCCAGAGGCGGTGGCCCGACTCTACCGCAACAAAACCGGCCGCTATACCATTGCGCTCCCTCTGCAAATAGGAAGCTATCTTGCTGGACAGAGTGCCAATATTTCGGCCATTGCCAATTTTGGATCAGAGGTGGGGCTCATCTTTCAGTTACGGGATGACCAAGTAAGTCTTTCGCCTCGCGCAATCAGCGGGAAACCGCCGGGTAGCGATATAAGCAACCGTACCCGTACCTATGCCCGACAGCTACTGAAACAGATAGGCAATAGCGACCAGTTAGCATCACTTGCTAGGTTAGAGGAACAAGAGCGTATTAGCACTGCCGATATTGCCCACTATCAAGAGCTGCTACGACGCTCTGGGGTACAGAGACATGTTGAAGAGCTGATTAAAAAATGCACCGCCACAGCCGAAAGGGCTATTGGAACCCTCTCGCATATTGATAAAAGATATAGCTCCCTTTTGGAGAGTTTTCTACGCTTTAATCTTTCTAGGAAGAGCTAAATGAAAAGTGGCTGAAATAACGATGAAAAATATCAATGCCACTCATCTCCGGATGAAAGGTGGTAACCAACATGGCAGAGTGACGGACAGCTACCACATCATTTCCCATATAGGCAAGCGGTACCACCTCTTTGCCCCAGCTACAAATTTTGGGAGCGCGAATAAAGAGTCCTAACAACTCAGCCGGAATAGATGCCACGTCCACTGTGGCAGTCAACTCCTTAACAAAGGGAGTTGTTAATCGCAGGCGGGAAAGATGGCTATGAACTTGCCGTCCATAGGCGTTACGCTCCACCTCTATATCTATAGTGCCAAGATGCGGCTGATGGGAATGCTTAATGGTACGCGCCAATAGAATTGCACCGGCACAGACCCCATAGGTTGGCAAGCCCTGCCGAATACGCCTCTGTAGCGTTTCCATCATAGAGGAGCTCTGGAGCAATGCCCCCATCACGGTACTCTCGCCGCCGGGAATTATTAGCGCTCTGCAGCGAGCAAGCTCCTCTCTCTGCCGAATAAGCAATGGCTCTTCACCCAACTGCCTGAGCAGGGCGCAATGTGCAGCATAATTACCCTGAAGCGCCAGAATACCAATGAAATTCAACGTCGGCGGGAAGAGCTTCTATCAACCGCGTAGCGCCAAGCGCTCCGGCTCGGAGAGCGCCGCGCTATCTATGCCGCTCATGGCCTCTCCTAAACCAGCCGAGATAGTAGCCAATTTGTGAGGATTATCCCAATAGGTGGTGGCCTCCACAATAGCCCGCGCGCGCCGCTCAGGATCGCTCGATTTGAAGATGCCAGAACCTACAAAGACGGCCTCAGCGCCCAGCTTGATCATCAAAGCTGCATCGGCAGGGGTTGCCACCCCACCTGCTGAAAACATGGGAACCGGCAAGCAGCCCTCGCGCGCCATCCCTTCTAGTATCTCAAATGGGGCGCCTAGCTCTTTGGCCTCATAGACCAACTCTGCGTAGGAGAGAGTCCGCAGACGGGTTATCTCTTGACGAATGAGACGAAGGTGGCGTACCGCTTCTACAATATCACCAGTACCGGCCTCCCCTTTAGTGCGTATGAGCGCCGCCCCCTCAGCAATACGGCGAAGTGCCTCGCCTAGATTACGACAGCCACAGACAAAGGGCACCTTAAAGGGATGCTTATTAATATGATAGCGCTCATCGGCGGGGGTTAATACCTCGCTCTCGTCAATAAAATCTACCTCCAGAGCCTCTAATATCTGCGCCTCTACCAAATGACCAATACGACATTTGGCCATGACCGGTATGGTGACTGCCTGTTGGATCTCTTGAATGAGCTGTGGGTCAGACATACGGGCTACCCCACCCTGAGCGCGGATATCTGCCGGAATGCGCTCTAAGGCCATTACCGCCTCAGCGCCAGCTCTGGCGGCGATTTGGGCCTGTTCGGCGCTGGTCACATCCATGATTACCCCCCCTTTAAGCATCTCGGCTAACGCCCGCTTGGTGGTGGGAGTGCCACGCTCTGATTGTGACTGGTTCATCTCTACAGGCTAAATAATTATTGCCACTATGTCAATAAGGGTGAATCTTGAATAGAAAAACAAAGCGAGATACCAATCTTACTTCGGCATTATTTTGCGCAAAAAACAAACAGAATTTAGGGAGTGTTTCAAACCTCCTTCCTCGTCGTTTTTTATGTAGGAATTAGGAAGCTTTTCAACTACTCCCTACTGCTTGTTCAAACGCGACTAGCCCACCTCACCCTTCTTACCTACCGTCTGCTGTAAGATCGGTAGTGCTATCTGCTAGCTCCTCTATGCCTTTCCAAACAATGGAAAAAGCCACTATTGCCGGTGAACCTCGCTAGTGCCATGAGTGATTACGCTATCAATTCCTTGTGTGATAGTGAGGTTGTGATGACTTGCGGCGTTCATTGACTACCACAAAGTAAGAGGGCTAGTATCGGCGAACCATAAGCTAATAGAGAAAAAAGTTGGCTCCCCGACCTCTGCAATTTTGCGCAAAAATAGGGAAAGGTTTTATAACTCTTCTCTACGTCGTTTTTTGAATAGGGTGTGAGAGAATCTTTTCAACAATCCCTACTATTCTCAACCGCGATTGGCTTGTTTCGGACTCTTTAGCCAGTAGCTCTATTGATAGCGGAGCACAAAGAGAGCGTCATTGGTCTCTCCCACCATATAGAGGATGCTACCGATGGCGGCCAGACCGCGTGGAGAGTCTTCGTTCACGCCAAATTGGCTTACACTTGTATCGCTCACCCGGGTTGCTCTACCGGTAGTAGTGTCTACGGTGTAAAGGGCATCTGTATTCCATCCCACCATATAGAGGGTGTTACCGATGGCGGCCAGACCGGTTGGGAAACTTTCGTCTACGCCAAAATTGACTACACCTGTAGCACCCACCCGGGTTGCTCCACCACTATTAGTGTCTAGGGCATAGAGGGCATCATTGGTATTTCCCACCATATAGAGGGTGTCATTGATGGAGGCCAGACCGGTTGGTTCGTCTTCGCTCACGTCAAATTGGCTTACACTTGTAGCACCCACCTGGGTTGCCCCACCACTAGTAGTGTTTAGGACATAGAGGGTATCATTCACCTGTCCCACCATATAGAGGGTGTTACCGATGGCGGCTAGACCGGTTGGAAAGCTTTCACCTACGCCAAAGCCGGCGGTCGTACTTCCCACCTGAATTGCCATGCCATCGGGGGTCATATCATCAGGATCAATGTTGAGAGTATAGAGGACATCAAAGAGTGCTCCCACCATATAGAGGGTGGTGTCGATGGCTGCTAGATCATATGGCGAGTCTTCGCGCGCCCCAAAGCTGACTTCCGTACCTATGCGGGTGGCCTCTCCTAGGGCTACCTGCCTACTAGGTGCAGCCGGACAGGCTACCAATACTACCCAGGACACCAAGGCGGTTACCAGGGTGCCGAAGCGCACCCAACCCTTAACCGGGGAATATAAGGAAGCCCGGTTCTCTCTGTGACAAGTGTTATGAGAGCTCCTCTCTCCTAAAAAGAAAGAGGGAGTATTTACAATCTCAATATATTTCATTCTTGAGTTATCTCCTCTATATATAAATTTGATAGGTACCTAAAGGGCTAGTAGCGTAGTATCTAGCCACATAGCATATAGTCATCAGACACATACCAGAACTATAGTATACCTACAGAGCATATAATAACCAGAGCTTGTACGTTTTCATCAGAAAATAAAGAGACAGCTGATCCTCTCTAGCTCTCTAGCAACTTTTGTCGATTAACACTTTCTTCCAATCCTCTTAATGCGTGCCCTAGCCAAGAATAGACTATAGATAGCAGGTTAATAAGAGCTCCTCCTATGTTGAATTAAATTGTTGGAGCGTGTTGGCGTAACCCTGCTGCTCTATAATATGCTGCGCCTCTGACCACAGATGGTCCTTCTCAGAGAGCGCCATAAAGGTAGCGTAGATACCATTGCGTATCATTCGTATTATTTCGTCAATGCTATACAGCTGAGAGTCTAGTAGCTTGGCGTATTCCCCATTGAGATCTGTAGAAAAGATGGTGGGATCATCAGAATTGATGGTAACCTGCAGCTGATTATTATAGAGGGTGCGCAAGGGATGTTCTTTCATAGAGGTCACATAGCGGCCGGTATAGAGGTTACTGGTGGGACATATCTCTAAGGGTATCTGATGCTCCCGCAGATAACGCATCAAAGTTAGATCGCTATATGCGCTAATACCATGCCCAATACGCTGTACCTTAAGATAACGAATAGTATCCCAGATGGCATAGGAATCTAAATCTTCCCCTGCATGAGCAACCACATGCAGCCCATTATCGATGGCCTCATCAAATATCTTTTGAAAGTCGCGGGCGCTGTAGCGCCGCTCCGAGCCGCCCAGTCCTATGCCTATAATTACCTCTGAGGGATATTTAAGATAGTATTGCAGATTTCTACGAGCATTCTGCACGCCATAGCTGCGTGATAAATCTGAAATAAAGCGTACGGTCAATCCCTGCGCTTGAATACGAGCGGCGCCGGCGGTAAGCTGTTCTATTAAGCCGGAGTAGGGGATACCATTAAGCAATAGTTTAGTAGGTGAAAAGAATATTTCAGCATAGCGTATATTGTTTCCCTTCAGATAATTGAGGGTGTCGTTGATAAGTAGCGCAATATCCTCCTCCTTCATAAAGCAGGCCTGCACCACATTAATGTAGAGATCTACAAACTCATTAAGGGTGTGGATCATAAAACGCTTTTCTAGCTCCTCTCGGGAGTTAATACCTAGTTTAAGGTTATGTTTTTGTATTAGCTTCCAGAGTGTGTCAAAAGAGGCCAATCCCTCAATATGCAGATGTATCTCGCTCTTAGGTAGCTGTGCTATTAGCTCCTTATATACCACTTGATTTTCTCCCTGCATAAAATATCTCACTCCATTTTCGGCATGTAAGTATGTTAACTATAGCATTTTTTTAGTTTTAATGTACTATGAAAGAGAACGAGAGAGAGAGAGAGAGAGAGAGATTATGGGTACCGCAATTATCTTTGCCAACCAAAAGGGTGGGGTAGGGAAGACCACCTCAGCTATTAGTATTGGCGCGGCGTTGGCCGAAAAGAGAAAAAATGTATTGTTAATTGATTTTGACCCACAGGCCAATCTCAGTAGCGGTGTGGGAATAGCAGCCCAGGGAAAGGGGATCTATGAGGTCATCTCTGGTAACTGCGCCATACTGGAGATTATACGCCCCACCGCCATATCAGGGCTTTCGGTGGCGCCTTCAGATATTAATCTTTCGGGCGCTACTATAGAGCTTATTGATGCAGATAAGCGGGAATGTATCCTGCAACAGATAGTAGAAAAGATAATCAACAGCTATGACTATATTCTCATTGACTCTCCACCCTCATTGGGCATACTTACTATTAATGGTATTGTGGCGGCGCATCAGGTATTGGTCCCTCTACAATGCGAATATTTTGCATTAGAGGGGCTTGCTCAGTTGCTCAGCAGCATCCAACGCATTCAAAATAGTCTTAATCCTAATCTGAAAATACTAGGTATTCTCTGCACCATGTATGATGCCCGAACCCGCCTAGCGCAGGATGTGGTAAAAGAGGTAATGGAGCATTTTGGAAAGTTGGTCTTCAAAACCATTATTCCCCGCACGGTACGTCTCTCTGAGGCGCCGTCACATGCCAAACCTATCACCCTCTATGATAGCGCTTCGCAAGGGGCCGCTAGCTATCGAGCGCTAAGCCAGGAGCTTATTAAGCGTGTCGAATAGCAAACGAGGTCTGGGGCGTGGTATTGATGCGCTGCTTCCGGAGAATATCTCCAACAGGGTGGAAGAGGTGGCGATTGGCCATATAGTGCCCAACCCCAAGCAGCCGCGCCGCCATTTTGATACAGAGGAATTGCAAGAGTTAGCAGATTCCATACGGGCCAATGGAATTATCCAACCACTTATTGTAGAGCGGAGCAAAGTACTGGAAGATCAATATAGCCTTATTGCTGGCGAACGGCGGCTGCGGGCGGCGAAGATGGTGCCCCTCTCTACTGTGCCGGCCATCTGTCGCAACTATGGAGAGAGTCAACGGCTGCGGGTGGCATTGGTAGAGAATCTTCAAAGAAGCGACCTTAATGCCATTGAGGAGGCACGGGCCTATCAGGTTATACTGAATGAGAGCAGCATTACCCAAGAGGCGCTGGCCCAAGAGGTAGGAAAGTCGCGGGCGGCGGTTACCAATACCCTACGCCTGTTGCAATTATCAGCTAAAATCCAGGAGTGGATCATTCAGGGGCATATTAGCCCCGGCCATGCGCGAGTATTGCTGAGCCTCTCAGATATCAAAAAGCAGCAAGTGTTGGCCCAAAAGATTATGGCCATGAAGCTTTCGGTGCGAGAGAGCGAGCAGCTGGCTGAGGCGGCGCGGCAATCCCCAGATCACTCTAATCCAAAAGCCATCGCCACCTCCTCTGTATCACGCTCGGCATCGCTTTCCAATTATGAACTACAGGCAGTAGCGGATCGTCTCCGGCAGCGGCTGAGATGTAAGATACATATTCAGGGAGGAGAGCGAGGACGGCTGGTTATTCATTATCATTCTCTAGATGATCTTAATCGGCTCTATCAGCTTATCTGTGGCTCTTCAGATATTCCTGCCACAGATTGACACACTAAGTCGCTTGAGATACAATCATCTAATATTAGAGTGTAACCAATAAAATTAGAGACAACTGGAGAGGTGCCCGAGTGGTTTAAGGAGGCGGTCTTGAAAACCGTTGAGCCGTAAGGCTCCGTGGGTTCGAATCCCACCCTCTCCGCAGGGTATGGAGAGGTGCGAGAGTGGTTGAATCGGGCTCCCTGCTAAGGAGTTGTACCCTTCCGGGTACCGGGGGTTCGAATCCCCCCCTCTCCGCTAATTGGGGGATGGAAGTGATATTAAAAAAAATCCGTGCCGAAAAAGGTTTATCACTCGAAAAGGTAGCTCGACTTGCTGATTTGTCTTTGAGTACAGTTGTAAAGGCAGAAGACGGCACGAACAAAAATCCTACGATTGATACCCTTTCTAAAATCGCCAAAGCTCTTGAGATTGGTGTTGATGATTTAGTACAGAAATAATTATGGCAAAAGCTTCAAGTGACAATTTGAGAAGGGCTTCGGTAGCAAAGAATGATGAGTTTTATACTCGGCTTGTTGATATTGAAAAGGAGTTGAAGCACTATAAAGACCAGTTTCGTAACAAAGTAGTGTACTGCAATTGCGACGATCCATTCGAGAGTAACTTTTTTAAATACTTTGCCGCCAATTTCAAAGCGCTCGGATTGAAAAGACTTATAGCAACTAGTTATAAGCCGTCTCCGATAGCAAATACACAACTTGGGTTATTTGGTGATGATAAAACGTTAGAAGCACAAAAAGGTCGTCCAAAGGTGAATGCAAACAAATTTATTATTAACGATGTTGGCGATCTGGATGGCGACGGTGCGTTTGATTTGAAAGACGTCGCCGAACAGTTAAAGGCAAACAAAAACAATGAGTGGACACCGCTTGAGGACGAAGGAGATTTTAGGAGTCCAGAAAGTATAGAGTTGCTTAACCAAGCAGATATTGTGGTGACCAACCCACCATTTTCGCTCTTTCGGGAATATGTAAATCAACTAGTTGAATATAAGAAGCAGTTTTTGATTATCGGCAATGATAATGCAAGAACTTACGTGGATATTTTTGAACTAATACAGGAAAATAAAATCTGGGCAGGGTACGGAAAGGTAAAGGAATTTATACAGCCAGACGGATCAGTAAAAGGGTTTGGTAATATCGGATGGTATACGAATCTTGATGTCGCGAAGCGACATGAATCCTTAACGCTCTATAAAAAATATTCCCCAAAAGAATATCCTAAGTATGCAAATTATGATGCGATAGAAGTTAGTAAGGTTACAGATATACCTGTTGACTATGACGGCAAAATGGGGGTGCCTATCTCCTTTCTAGATAAATACAACCCTGATCAATTTGAAATTACTGGGTCAAGTAGTAATTTATCAGAACCCATCAAAACGAAAGATGGTTTAGTCTACCGCTATAAAGACCGTAACGGATATATGCGTCAAGCGGCAAATGAGCGTTTTGCACTTCCTGATGGTGACACCTGGCGACGAATTTATGACAGAATTGTAATTAGAAAAAAATAATATGAAAATTGAACTAAACAACATTAAAATACGCGAAGTATTCAACGGATACAAAGATAGTGCCGAAGAGGGTGCTATTGCCTATGGTGGCAAACTTGATATTCGTCCGAAATATCAGCGTGAATTCGTATACAAGCCAGAACAACGCAATCAAGTCATCAAAACTATTGTACGCGGCTACCCAGACCGTGACGCATACTTTCCTCTCAATACAATGTATTGGCTCAAAACTGACAATAATACTTTTGAAGTGATTGATGGTCAGCAGCGCACGCTCTCAATCTGTCAATATATAAATGGTGATTTCAGTATTGATGAAAAGTATTTTCACAGTCTAAATGAAACCGAACGGGAATATATATTGGACTATCCGTTGCAAGTGTACATTTGCACAGGAAGCGACAAAGAACGACTTGAGTGGTTTGAGGTCATCAATACTGCGGGAGAAATTTTGACACCTCAAGAACTACGCAACGCAAACTATACTGGAGAATGGCTCACAGACGCGAAACGTTGGTTTTCTAAAAGCGGCGCGCCTGCATATCGCATTGGTCAAGATTATGTAAAAGGATCACCTATCCGCCAAGAATTCTTGGAAAAGGCATTGAAATGGATATCTGCACGCGACTACGGTGAAGAAAACCCTGCGGAGTACATGTCCAAATATCAGCACGATAAGAACGCAAATGAGTTGTGGGAGTACTTCCAAAGCATAATTGAGTGGGTACAAAATACTTTTCCAAATTATCGCAAAGAAATGGCGAGCGTGAATTGGGGCGAGCTATACAATCAATTCAAAGACAAGAAGTTCAACGCCACTAAACTCGAAGATGAGATTTCAAAGTTAATGCAAGACGAGGATGTAAGCAGTAAATCGGGTATTTATCCGTATGTTCTCACTCATTCAGAAAAATATCTCTCAATCCGCGCGTTCAACGACAAGATGAAGCGTGAAGCATACGAAAAGCAAAAGGGTATTTGCACGAAATGCAAAGAACATTTTGAATTGAAAGGAATGGAAGCCGATCACATTACCCCGTGGCATGAGGGTGGTAAAACAAACGCAGAAAATTGCCAAATGTTGTGCAAAGAATGTAACAGACGAAAATCTGGAAAATAAACTATGAAGTTAAAAAAGTTCAGAATTAAAAACTATAAATCAATTATTGATAGCGGTGATTGTTACCTCACCGATACGATTACCATTCTTGCTGGCAAGAACGAATCGGGCAAAACATCAATTCTTGAGGCATTGGAGGATTTTGGTACTGAAAAAAAAATAAGAGCAGAGGCAAAATCCATTAAGCCACAAGATAAAAATCCAGAAATCTCTATATCTTTTATTCTTCAAAAAGATACGGCAAACGAAATTTTAGATAAGATTGAGAGTCCGGTAAAGGCAACTAGCGACATTGAGCTTGAAATCATAAAATCTTTTCCAGATCAATACTCATTTGGGGAAGATACTTTGAAAAATGAAATTTTTGACGACAAAGAGATTGAGAAGATTAAAAAATCCATTAAGGATAAATGGGACAAATTAAAAGCAATCGGAGCACAAAACAAGTCGCTGGAGGCAAGTTTGCTTGACCTTGACCTTTCTAGCTTGGTAAATGCCCAAAAAATTTTTGCAGATTTCAAAAATACCGTAACACCCAATATCCAAAATATAGATGAAAAGGTGCGTGATAATTTTTTGCAACTACTTTCTGAAGTAGAAGCCGAAATAAACAATCTGGAGAATCTCTTTATCGCCGAAAAGATGTTCCTTAAATCGTTGAAGCAATACATCCCCAACTTTATCCTATTCAGTTCTTTTGAGGATATTACTCCAAACAAAATTCCTTTCGGGGAATTAGAGAATAATGAATTTATTAGAGATTTATCTGTGATTAGCGATTTGAAAATTGAAACAATAACAGGGACTGATGACCGAGGGAAAGCAAAACACAAGGATGATTTGAACATTAAACTCAATAAAGATTATGAAAGATTTTGGACGCAAGATGTATCTGATTTAAGTGTTGATTGGGATTCTCAAAATTTGTTTTTTTGGGTGAAAGAGGACGGATTCTCTTATGAGCCAAGTTTAAGGGGTAAGGGTCGTCAGTGGCATCTGGCTTTTTACATCAAAGTTTCAGCGCGAGCGAACGAGAATGTACCAAACATTATTTTGATTGACGAACCTGGTCTATTCCTACACGCAAAAGCCCAAAAAGATATTTTAGGGAAACTGGAAGATTCTGCAAAAAAGGGTCAGCTAATTTTCTCTACTCATTCGCCCTATCTTTTAGAGGCTGACAAACTGGACCGAGTGCGACTAATACATAAGACAAAGGAATCAGGTACAAAAATAGAAAATAAAATTCACGCATTGGCAGATAAGGAGACATTGACCCCGATTCTGACCGCGATAGGATTTGAGATGACAGCGGGAATATCAGCTTTAGACAAGATGAACAATGTCGTAGTCGAGGGTCCCTCTGATGTGTATTATCTCAATGCCTTCAAGAAAATACTCAACAAAAATAGCATGAACTTTATTTTCGGTGGTGGCGCTGGGAACATGCCGTTTGTAGGCACGATTTTACACGGCTGGGGTGCAAAAGTTGTGTATCTATTCGACAACGATCAGGGCAAGAAAGATGGTGAGAAAAACTTAAAAAGAAACTGGCTGGTGCTAAAGGATTTAATTCTTTCCATTTTGGATGAGGAAGATGTGGAAAGAAGTATAGAGGATATTTTCTCGCCGCCTGATTTTAAAAAATTTGTACTTGAGGATGAGAGCAAAACGTACTCTGAATCTAACTCGGAGTATGTGAAAAAGAATAAATTAGACAAAGTTCTTCTCGCAAAACAGTTTTTGGAAACTTGTCAAAATGAAAATTCAATCAATTTAGACGAAACGACCAAAGGCAATATAAACAAGTTGTTTGAAGATATAGAATGCAAGTTTAGTCCCACAAAAAATTCCAATAATGCGCCCGAAAAAGAAAAGGAATTGCCCACTTAAGTTAATCTAGCCTAATTCCGGCCTCCTTTGGCCAAGTATATAATGTCTCGAGATCGAGTGATACCGCGTCTGCATGATATCATCGATTTCGCGCCATTATTTGCGAAAACCTCGCTGCGCATCCGTCCCACTTCTCAGACGAGATAGCAGGTGACGAAAGCTATGATGGCGGAAGATGAAAAAGGAAATGGGGAGGAATTCCTGTCACGCCTTCGCTAGGGCGGGAATTTAGGTACTAATCCTACTAATGCAGCTTATTCTCTCTTGTGCTTTAATTATACACGCCCTATACTAAAGTTAGCAATAGTAAATGAATTCTATGTCAATCACAGTAGACAAAATTCAAGCGTTAAATAGAAAAATCGAGGAGAGATTTCGAGATAAACTTCTCGTAAATAATGACCTGAAAAGAACTCTTGTAAGCTTTCAAGCTAGTAAAAAAACGCCCGTCTATCGTTGGTATAAATTCAAAGAGGGCTATTCTTCCGCTTTAGTAACTTATGTAATAGATCAGCTAGGAATAAAAGCCGGAAAAGTCATTGATCCTTTCGCAGGAAGCGGAACATCGCTTTTTGCCTCTGCTGAGAAAGGTTTCGATTCAGTGGGAATTGAATTGTTGCCTATCGGGGCTGAGGTTATTGAGGTGCGAAAGATAATTTTTGATTGCAAGAATTATGATCAACTTATTAACTTTTTAAAAAAGTGGGCTAATGAAAAACCTTGGCTCAAAGAAAAAGAAGGACAAGAAATTAACCACCTAAGGATTACAAACGGAGCTTTTCCAAAAGAAACCGATGACCTATTGGGCAAATTCCTTAATGCGATAGATAAGATTAAAGAGAAAGAATACAGACGAATTCTACGCTTTGCGCTTCTTTGTGTACTAGAGGAAATAAGTTATACCAGAAAAGATGGGCAATATCTCCGATGGGATTATCGTTCTGGCCGCAGATATAAAAAGAGACCATTTAATAAAGGAGAGATAATGGAATTTAGTCGGTCAATTACACAAAAGATAAAAGATATTATTGAGGATTTGGAAGGAGGCAATACTCTTTTTGACACACAACAGAAAACAACAAACATGAGCGGTAATATTAAAATAATAAGAGGATCGTGCCTTGCAATTCTGCCGGAATTAGAAAGTAAAAATTTTGATTTTTTGATGACCTCACCGCCGTATTGTAATCGCTACGACTATACAAGAACCTATGCGCTCGAACTCGCGCTTCTTAATGTTGATGAAGAAAATATAAAAGAATTACGACAAACCATGATGTCGTGCACTGTTGAAAATAAAGAGAAGCAGAATTTAGATAGGTTTTTTACAAAAGATATTTTTGAGAAGGCAAATAGGTCATTCGAAAGACAAGAGGAATTACAAACAATAATCAAATATTTAGAGGGGAAGAAAGAATCAAATGAGCTCAATAATCCAGGCATCATTAGAATGGTAAAGAATTATTTTTATGAAGCGGCTCTAGTAATTTTTGAATCAGCGCGAATCCTAAAAAAAGATGCACCATTCGTTATGGTGAATGATAATGTTAGGTACGCTGGCGCAAATATCCCTGTAGATCTCATACTTTCCGCAATCGCAGAGGACGCAGGTTTTTCTGTTGAGAAAATATGGATTTTACCAACCGGTAAAGGAAATAGTAGCCAGCAAATGGGAAAGCACGGCAGAGAAGAGCTTCGAAAATGCGTTTATGTTTGGAGAAAACTATAGAGAGAGCAACCAATCAATTAGATCATTGACTTGCTCTTCCTCGTTCAAATTTGCGGCGTGAGATAATTCTCCACTTTTCAGCTGATTAAATATCTCATTCGCCATTGATGCTTCAATAGCCGAGCCAACGAAAAATATACCAAGTTTTCTTTTTCCAAATACTCCTCTAATTCTTCTTAAGGCGCTGTTTGCAGTTTTCCAGTGCTCATCCGCTCCTGCAGGGTCTATTCCACCTTTTAATTCTCCACAAGCAATATACTTACTTTTGTTGGCAAGCAATTCTTTTTCTGAAACTGAAAGAGTACCACTATCTATCAAAATTATATCAATGTTTTTCCCAATCAATTTTGGTTTAACGTCAAAAAACAAAATTCTACCGTCCCAAATAATGCGCTGCACTTTGCCTGTTTTACTTTTAGAAACCTCAATTCTCTTCTTTCCTCTCGAAAGGTGCTCAATTATTTTCTCTGTTAGTTTTGTGCTTGCAGATGCACCCGCCCAATTTCGCATACTTCCTCCCAATGTGTCGCCTTTCGTTAAAAGATAGCGATATAGTATATCTTCCCGAAAATCATCGCTAGATTCTTCATATATTTTTGTTAGGACTTTTTTAATTGCGCCACTTAATTCTGCTTCAGTAAGTTGTGATTGTGCTTTGTCTGAAAAACCACAAGTGGAGGCAAGATTTGGTATGTATTTTGGCAGCTTCAAAAGTCCTTTAATATTTTTAACCTTCTTTAGTACCTCGTAGAATGTTCGAGCTTCCTCAACAAAAGGCCTTGCCTTTTCTGTTTTTTGAAGTGCCTGCATTAAGAAACCATCACAAATTGCACGATATTTTGTCTGTAAACTCGCTGCAGTTTTTATAAATTTAGGAATCATGATTAGGATTGAAAAATTCCGCGATACTGATTTTTAGCGCTTGAGCGATTTTTTCAATATTTCCAAGGGAAATATTTTTTCTGCACGCTCAATCATACCAATGTAGGTACGATGAACTCTTGCAAAAGTAGCTAATTCCTCTTGCGACAAACCAAGATTTGTTCGTTTTTCGCGGACCTTTTCGCCAAATCTTATCAAGACCTCTCTTTTCATGTTGCTAACTCTAGTATACGCACTTACTAACCTTAGTACTACATACTATAATTAGCACATGGTCTTAATTAAAAATAGGAGTAAAAATTTTGCCCGCACATTGGGAGGGGCCAGAGAATCCCAGCACACTTAAGCAAAATCAAAAAGCGGACAACCCCCCATCACTAATCAATCGCCACCCGGTATACCCGCAGCCGGTAGTCTCCAGTTCGACTAGAATAGAAGTTCCTTACCCGAATATAATAGCTCCCCATCTCAAGTGGGCGTGAAAGAATAAAATTGGTATCGATGATACTAATATCGTCATGAATAGCTAGCAGATTTCCAACACTCTCGTAGAGATATCCATAGGTATCGGTGGAGCCCTCAGTGTAGGCGATCAAGATTGAGTCCACAGTGAGATCTACGCTATAGTAGTCATTCTCTCCGGCGACACTTATGCTAGCGGCAATAGATGAACCGGGGGTAACCGATACCACATTGCTGCCCACAATGCACTGCGGACCTACTAGAATATGGCTGCTGAGGCAGCTAGCGCAATACGCCACATCAGCATTGCCATTTGGGGAGCCATTTCTAGCAGTGCCGCTGTTACAGGTATAGCGAGTCACACGACAGATAGAACCTTCACACAGATTTCTAATCTCACATTGGCTAGTAGTGTCACAACGTTCCCCGGATGCTACCCGCTGTATACAGGCATTATCACTGGTCCTATAGTGGGTGCCGTAACAAAAGGCACAATTCTCCTCATCCATCGTACCCTCTGGTCTGCCATCTCTAGCAATTCCACCGGTGCAGGTGTAAATAGGGAGCGGATTGTTGCCGGAGCGGTTACAACTGCCATCTCTGTTACAGTCACTACAGCCTACTAAGGTTACCGCAATAATTGCTATGAGTATAAGCAGTATTTTTTTAATTAGTCTAATTCTCCTCATGCATACAATATCTATTATATACTATTGTGCACATATTAAGCACATCGCAATGCATAACTGCTCCCCAGATACTGACGCGGTTCGGCAAATCAGTCCGAAAGAGGACCGGCCTACAGCTGCATCAAAGGCTGCGCAACAATCTGCTGTAGACTCTTGAAGGACTCTTGGTAGCTACGGCAACGGGTGTACATAAAGAGAGAGGTCTCATTGGGCTCCTGCTGCCACTCCTGCAGTAGCACCAGTGGGTTATCAATAAGGTGGTAAATGCTCTCCTCGCTTACCCCTCGCTCTAGTAGATAGCGCCCAAAAGAGAGGGCGCTCAGACTGCAATGCTGCTGCTCATTATCAAAGAGAAAATTAATACCATCCCGTAGTTGATCAAAGGGGCCGTAGGAATAGTGAAAGGCGCGGGCCGGCGTTTGCCCGGCTGGTAAAATATGCTGCTCTACCATATTCTGAGCAATTGTTTTGGCCAAGCTATCCATGTACTGATATGGCAGCCAAAGGCGCAGCAACATCACTGCAATATCGGTAGAGCTAGTATTCTTCTTGAGTAGGGCTGGTACATCGTAGTTTATTACATAGATGCCCTCTATTTTTTTTATGGTTTGACCATGAATGTCTAGCACTTCCCGCTCATCTACCCAGAGGTTGAAGAGCTCCTCCTCATTGTAATTGAGCAGCTCCATAGCTTGAAAAGCGCCCACAATTTCGATATCTTCCCAGCGGCATTGAAAAAAACTCTCTAGCTGTTGGCGCATATAGAGGGTAAGCGACTGGCGGCCATTGCGGGCAAAATAGATCTTAAGCGCATAGTAATGCTCAATAAGCCGGTCTCGTACAATACACTCTCCGGGAATATTGACCATATAGATCAGCTTTATTTTCTTGCGATATTCCGGGCAGCGCTCTATGGCTTTGGTAATAATGCTCTCTCCCACTACCCCGTTGGTGTCGGGGCGCACATAAAGAAATATATCTAGCGCTTGAGGATCGCTAGTGGCTCCCAAATAGGGAACGATTATGGTAGGTTTTTGTCTCATTGCTACTCCATGTGCGTTCCGAATAGGAACTCAGCCGCAGTGCAGGGGGTCTCAATGTTCCAGTTGCTTAGTAGTTGGGGATGCAACTCCCCAAATATACCCCGTGACTGCTCTTCGATTATTATTTCGGCACATCTCCCGGGAAGGAAACGGCTATCGCTACTCCTCTGGAGATGATAATCAATTTTTAAGTAGTACATAAGCGCCGAAATTCGTTCATTAATGGCGCTAAAACCCTCGTGGTTAATGGCCGAGAGAAAACCCAGCATGCTACTGGTCAGTGACCCGTAGTTAGCTGTAGCAGCTCGACGCGCCACCTTACCTACCTCAAAAATATGGTGGGGATAGACAGCATTAGCCGAGGCGCCTTCGACAGCTAATAGGTTAGGTATAATAGAATTGCGAAGATAGGAGTACTTCTCGGATAGTGGGTTTGCAATAGCTACCATCTCGGCTCGAATAGCTGGCCACTTAGCCGCCGGATACATTTTTTCTATGAAGTCAACTCCCGAGACCAGATAATTAAACATCATCTCTTGAAAGCCTAACCCCATCATGATTGAAACTATTTTACGCCCCTGCTCTTCGACGGGCAACAGGCGCCCGACAGTAAAGTCGGTAGGTGGCAATGGCTGAAAAGAGTCTATTCCACAGCCAATCATAATGTCCTCTATTAGATCAACGGCGTGCATGCAGTCATTACGCCATGGGGGCTGGATAACGGTAATGCGCCCCTGCTGCTGATCGACGGCCTGCACCTCAAAGCCCATACGACAGAGGCTCTGCTCCGCCTCTTGGGCATTGATAGCTCTGCCTAGTCGATGGCTGGCCTCATCTAGCTTTAAGTCAATTTGGCGAGCGCGGTTAAAGGGGCTCACCATCTGCCTCCCTAGTTCGGAGTCGTAAGGCAAATGGGTAGCTACCGGCAATATCTCAAAACCTAGATCGGCACAGTCACAGGCCACTACATTCGCGGCAGTTATTAATAGCTGTAGATCGCCTCCGGTAAGCTCGACCAACAGCTGATCATCACCCACCTGTACATTGCCCACATCGTTACTGTTGATGATGGGGGGCATACTTAATACCTGCCCCTGCTGATCTACCACCAGAGGGAAGCGCGCTTGGTGAGCAATGATATGCCCATACTCTTGGCCCTTGGGGTGCTCTTTTAGTATCTCTCGTAGATTATACTCTCTATCCATATCCAGTGGGATAAAGCTGTTCTCTGTAGGGTGCGCCGCCCGATAGTGCAATGGATAGCTCAAGCGGGTAGCATTATAGATACCCATAGCAATAGCGCGCCGTTTGCGACCAAAATTGGCGCATATTTTCTCTTGGCACTGAATAAGCTCTGCCAAACGCGCCTCATCTAGGGGCGACCCCCGTAGCTCAAAGGCTACAATAAAGGGACGAATCTTCTGTAGTTCTTTTTCGACCACTATGTGGCGCTCACCGTAGCTCTGAGGTCGATCTACGGTTGAGAAAAAGGAATAACGCTGCGCGGCTCTGATGCCCCAATCTCGGCTCGCTACCCGGTAGGAATTGAGTTGGCGCGCTAAACCAGCGGCTGACCACAGATCGGGACGATTGGTATCATTTAACTCAAATTTGATAACCGAGCTATCCTCGGCATAATGATCCAATTCCGCTTTAGCTACAGTAAGCGCCTGCGCTAACTCGTTGGTTGAGCTAGGTGGCTGCTCCAAAAGAGAGAAAAAGAGAGAACGCGTAGTTTCTATTTTTGGCATGTTCTATCCATTAATATTATAATCTTAATTATGTTTGCAGGCGTACTTTTTCTATCTCTATGGCAAAGAGATCCCGTAGATCATTAAGCCCTAGCTTCATTAAGGCCATGCGATCAATTCCCAATCCCCAGGCTAGCACCGGTACCTCAACACCCAGTGGTTGGGTAACCTCGGGGCGAAATATACCTGATCCGCCCAATTCAAACCAGCCCAATGTGGGATGCTTAATATGTACCTCAATAGAGGGTTCGGTAAAGGGGAAATAGCCCGGTACATAGCGTACCTCTTGGGCGCCGGCAATCTCCTCGGCGAAGAGCTTTAAGAGTCCTAGTAGGGTGCGAAGATTTACCTCCTCTCCTAGGATTATTCCCTCAGTTTGATAAAAATCGGAGAGATGGGTAGCATCTACCTGATCGTAGCGGAAGCATCGCACAATGCCAAAATATTTCCCCGGTATCTTAGCCTGTGGTAGCTGACGCGCTGAAAGTGCAGTACCCTGGCTGCGCAGGATAAGCCGCTTGGTAAACTGCCGATCAAAATGATAGCACCAGCCGCGGCTCTCGCTATTGCCGCCATATTCGTGGGCCTGCGCTACCCGTTCTAAGAGGCGAGGATCTATCTCCCGCGCCTGCTGCGGCTCTGCCACATAGTAGACATCATGGGTATCGCGCGCCGAATGAAACTGAGGCATGTAGAGGGCGTCACAATTCCAGAATTCGCTCTCTACTAGCGGGCCATCAAATTCCTCAAAGCCCAAGGCCACCAGTTTGTCTTTTACCCAGCGGAGATAATCAGCGTAGGGGCTAGAACGCCCCAGCAACACTCGGCTAGGTGGTATAGAGATATTATAGGTGCGGAAACGCTGTTCCCTCCAGCTGCCATCTCGCAACATCTGTGGAGTCAGTCTCCCTATTTCGTTTCCATCCACGCCGGTGGCGCGAAGTGCCTCCTGCAGTCGTAGCCCCTCGTGGTTCAGTCTGTAGCTCACTATATAGCGCTCTATTCGACGAAAGAGAGCCACCGCGGCGCCCCGTTTTTTACTCTGTTCTAGCATTAAGCGCTGCTCCTCTTCATTGAGATTGGCTTGCGCTATCTCTTCCCTTTGCCCCCTATCAATGAGCCGCTCTAAGCGGGTTACATAGTTCTCGCGGTTATTTGCTTGGGTAGCGGAAGCCAGCGCTATCCTCCCTCCCTCTTTGCGTACTACTAGCTGCTCTCGCAGTAGCTTTCCGAAGGCGCTCCCTACCTCAGCTTGCGTTACACCTAGCGCGCTGCTCAACTCTGCCAAACTGGTATCGCCCCGTTTGTGGAGCCAACTGAGTATGTGGCGCTCAGGGAGTCCCCGTTGATGATATTCCTTCGCTCGGGGGGTAGCTGCAAAAAGCAACCTCTTTTCATTGCTTAACTCTTCCAAGAGCCCCCGACGCTGCAGAAAGCTAAGAGCTTGATTAAGTTGTGCCGGCTCCATCGGCGTAGCGGTGCGCAGGCTCTCTAAAGAGAACTCTTCTTTATTAAGCGTTAATAGTAGCTGCGCCTCTAGAGGATGTAGGGCGCTGATAGTTTCCTGATACTGTTTCACTGTTGGTACTATCTGCTGTTATTAGCTCAGTTCTTGCGGCTCACGCTTGCTATATCTTTTACGGCTTACGCCTACTATATCTTTTACGGCTCACGTCTACTATATCTTTTACGGCTCACGTCTACTATGTCCTGTGGAGGATAGGGGAGTTGAACCCCTGACCTATTGATTGCGAACCAATCGCTCTACCTCTGAGCTAATCCCCCTAAAGATTTCATCTACTATATATCGCAATGTTAGATAGTGCAAGTGCTGATTTTTTTCGAGGAAAAAAAAGAAGCAGATGCCCCTGTTCCTGCAAAAAAATGCCAGAAAACTACGCTCCTAGCTCCATCAATTCCTCAACGCCATGATCCCCTATTGGCGATAAAAAAGTATTGATACGGCGAAGAAAGAGGGCGCAGGAGGAATATTTTTTTCCAGAAGTTGCCATTTTTCTGCAGATAGGCTATTCCTTCCAAAATTGCCAGAGGCATGCCCGGAGGTTGTCCGGAAGGATGCGTATGAACCGGTATTGCAAGCTAAGGGTCAGGAGCTCCCTTTAATTGCCGTAGTGCCAAAAAATAGTTGAACTTCCTATGCCACTGTGTAGGCGCTCTGTGAAATGGGACCGGGAAAAGGTGGCGGCTTATACCTCCTTGAAGGCCCGTACCATCTCCTCTATTACTTTGCGGCCATCGCCAAAGAGCATCAGGGTATTCTCCCGAATAAAGAGCGGATTGGGAATGCCCGCAAAACCGGGGCTGAGACTGCGTTTGATTACAATCACTGCTCTTGCCCTATCAACATCTAAGATGGGCATGCCACTTATGGGATTGCCGCTCTTTTCGCGCGCTAGTGGGTTAACTACATCATTAGCACCAATTACAACCACTACATCGGTAGTGGGAAAATCGGGGTTAACCCGTTCTAACTCTAGCATCTTTTCGTAGGAGATATTCTCTTCAGCCAGGAGCACATTCATGTGCCCCGGCATCCTACCGGCCACCGGATGAATGGCAAAATTAACTGTAATTTTTTCCTCCTCTAACAGTGTGGTAAATGAGCGCACCACCGATTGTGCCTGTGCCACCGCCATACCGTAGCCCGGCACAATAATCACCCGCTGGGCGCTCTTAAGGAGGAGCAGCGCCTCTTCAACTGAAGTGCTTCTATATTTCCCCTCATAGAATTCATTGCCACCTTTCTGACTGCTCTCCACTATGCCAAACCCTCCTAAAAGGACATTGGCTAAAGAGCGGTTCATAGCGCGGCACATAATGCGCGTCAGAATAATCCCGCTGGCTCCTACTAGGGTGCCCGCCACCACCAATAGATTGCTATTGAGTGCAAAACCGGTAGCTGCGGCAGCTAAACCAGAGTAGGAGTTAAGCAGCGCAATAACTACTGGCATATCGGCGCCGCCAATAGGCAGTACCAAAAGAATACCTAATAGAGCTGCGACGCCACACATAATCCAATAGATAGCGGCATCCTGGGGATTGATCCATGCTAGATAGACGGCGAGAGCGCAGACAAGAATAATCGCAATTTTAATTATTTGATGCCCCGGATAGACCAATGGCTTTTCACTAATAATGCCTTGCAGTTTCCCAAAGGCGACCAGGCTGCCCAAGAAGGTAACCGCGCCAATGGTGCCTGAGGCAATAACTGCCACCCGTGTAGTAAGACTGGCAGCGGCGACCCCAGCAGCTCCCAGAGAATAGAGTACCACGCCGGCCACCATAGCTGAAGAGATGCCACCAAAGCCATTAAAGAGTGCCACCAGTTGAGGCATGGCGGTAAAGCGAATAAAGATGGCGCACAACAGGCCGATTGCCGCCCCTATGAGTAGCCCAATAATGAGCAGAGAGGTGGGAAGGCGACCCGAGGCAATGATAGTTACCACAATGGCCAGAAGCATACCCAAGGCGCCAATAGCATTGCCTCCTAGGGCGGTGCGAGGGTGGCCCAACCGTTTGAGTGCCACTATGAAGCACAGTGCGGCCAGCAGCAGAGCCAGAGATTGGTAACTACTCATCGCTTAAACTTCTTTAACATGCGGTGGGTTACCACAAAGCCTCCCACCACATTAATGGTGGCCGCTATCAAAGCGCCAAAGCTAATCCATTGTCCCAAGCTTCCCTCTACCGCAAAGGAGGCGGTCAATGCGCCGATGATGGTAATACCACTTATGGCATTGGAGCCGGACATAAGCGGGGTATGCAGAATGGCTGGCACCTTGGAGATAAGCTCAAAACCTAAGAATATGGCCAAAACAAATACTGGCAATATATTGATAAATACTGTCTGCTCAATCATGATTGTAACTCCTTACGAAGGATGGCTCCCTTATGAATTATTAGCGCGGCGGCAATAATCTCATCATTCATATCCATGGTGAGCGCCCCCTCATGAATTATCATAGCTAAGATAGCACAGAGATTTTTGGAGTAGAGTTTACTAGCGGTAGCAGCCATACTAGCGGGGAGATTAGTATCGCCAATGACAGTTACCCCCTGATGCACTATTCTTTCACCGGCTTGGGTAAGCTCGCAGTTACCACCCCGCTCAGCAGCTAAATCTACAATTACACCACCGGGACGCATGGCCTCAACCATGGTTTTGCTGATAATGGTAGGCGAGGGTTTGCCGGGGATGGCAGCAGTGGTGATGAGTACATGGCTCTCAGCCACCGCGCTCTGCATGAGCTCCTGCTGGCGGCGGTAAAACTCCCTATCCATCTCTTGGGCATAACCTGAACTGTTTTTTTCCTGTGCCGTTAGATCCAGCGCTAAAAAGGAGGCGCCTAGACTCTCAATTTGCTCCCGCACCTCAGAGCGCACATCGTAGCCCTGCACTACTGCACCTAATCGCTTGGCGGTGGCAATGGCTTGAAGCCCCGCCACGCCGGCGCCTATGACCAGCACTCTCACGGGAGGCACCGTACCGGCGGCGGTCATCATCATGGGAAAGAGATGGGGAGAGGCGGCGGCGGCTACAATAACCCCCTTATAGCCGGCGAGGTTAGCCATAGAGGAGAGGGCATCCATACCTTGGGCGCGGGTGATGCGCGGAATAAGCTCTACCGCCAAGGCGTGGGAACCACTCTTGGCCATATTCTTAAAGGCTGGGTGGGGTTGATAGGGCTCCAAAAAGCCAATAGTGAGCTGTCCCGGGCGATACCCCCGGGGATCGGATGGTAGCCGGGCGCCTCCCTGCACCTGCAGCAGTATATGCGCCTGTTCGATAATCTCCCCCTGAGAGAGCTGAGTGGCACCCTGCGCTCCATATTCGCTATCCATAAAACCGGCCGCCTCACCAGCGCCGCTCTCTATAAGTAGGCGGCTTCCTAGCTTCTCTAAGCGCTTAATGTGCTCGGGAACCAGCGCCACTCGCCGCTCCCCTGCGGCCATTTCCTTAAGTACCCCAACAGTTAACATTGCTACCATGATATGCTAGATATTAGTTTATGGATACAGTGTGCCGGGTAAAACTGCTTACCCCATATTACAATCACCGCCGGCTCTCTTAAGCTGGAAGTGAAGACCCGGTGCTGATTAGGGGTATAAGATAAGGAGCGCTGGCGCATATTGTTTTGCGTATCAACTCCCAACAGCGGCGCGTCTTGCCAGTGAAGCTGGCAATATATGTATCAACGCTTTAGCTGTTAGGGGTGGTGGCATTCATAGGGAGAAATAGTATGACAGTTGTGATTGCCTTTATGCCAACACCCGGCACTACCCCATAAAAGGCTATAAGGCTATTTTACAGAAAAATATACAAAACGCTGTCAAAAAAAGACGAAAATGTCACCCTAAAGAAAAACAAAAATGTCACGCGGCCATTGCTACCTCCTTCATGGTTAATGTCTTTCCTTTATAAAATAACTGTACCCTTCCGTCAAGATATTCATAGATTTCCACTCGCATCCCGGGACGAAGTCCAGCTCCACCTTTAAGAATTTGAAAGGAGTGTGTCTGATAGCGTATGGTATAATCATTGGTACATACCCGGAAGCTACGCTTCCCAAAGAGATGATCAAGGTCACACTGAGTGTGAAGGGGAACATGGGCATTGTGTATCCCCCAAGCCTTCAGGGCAAATCGCTCGTTAAACGAAGTAAGAAAAGCCGGAAGAAAACGATTTGCCTCAGTGAGGGTAGAGATACCGGCGCGCTTCAGTGCCGCACAGAGTCGCCCCTGGAGGGTCTTATTCACCCGCTCTACTCGTCCTTTGGCCTGAGGAGAGCCGGCATTGATGATCTCAACCCCTAGTCGTTCACATACCTGCTGAAAATGCTTATTTCCCTCCGGAGTGGGAACATAGGCGTTTCTCTGATCACAGTAGAGTGAAGAAGGGATGCCATACTCCCGAATCCAGTCTTTTATGAGCACTAAGAGCTCACTAAGCTCCTCTTCATAGGCAAAACGAGCCTTAATAAGCCCCGTAGCATCGTCAATCATGACCAATAAACAAGTTTTCGTAGTCCCAAACCATTGGTGAAAACTCCCATCACATTGGATCATCATGCCAAAGTAAGGCTTTCGTTCTCGGAAGGTGTGACGCGGTGAAGAGCGGACGCGATAGCGAGTCACCGCAATTCCCGCCTCAGCCATGGCCTTTCTCAGCGTAGGAGGTGAGATATGGATGTCATGCTCTTCAGCTAGTACCTCCTTTGCATAGGCGGGGCTGTAGCCCTCCAATTCCTCTTTAATGAAGGAGACCGCTCTCTCCATCACTTCTGGGGCGATCTTACGAGGGCCCGGACGACCTCGAGAGCGATGCGCTAGCGCCCCCTCGCTCCCCTCTTTCCAGCGCTTAAAGAGCCTCCTCATATGCCTAAGGGTTACCCCGCTGCGCTCTGCCTCATCTTTCACTGAGGTCGTTCCTGTGGCAAGCCTGGTACAGGCTTGCATATATCGTACTTCTTTGGTACTCATAGTAAATGTCGCTGTGTACATAATCCTCCAGTATACCTGGAGGAGCAGTGACATTTTCAACTTTCTTTCAAAGGGACATTTTCAACTTTCTTTTACAAAAATATACAAAACGCTTGACAACATTGCCCAAACATTAGATATTATTATCTATTATGTTTTTAAAGAGGAAATGTTTACAATGAAAAAGAATTATATTTTTTATAAATGGCACCTATTCTTAATTGTGCTTTTGGTGGCCTTAGTGGCCACAGTGAGTTTAGTACTGGTGGCCTGTCCCGCTCCGCAGGAAGAGGAGGAGACAGCTGGAGCTGAGGCTGGCGGTATTCCCGAAATTCCTCCGGCCACTATGACTATGTTAGAGGAAGATGTCTATTTTTATTTTGGCTTTTTTACTGGCAGCCTAGTGGTCGTTGGCGATGATGGCGTACTTATTACTGATCCATCCAATGTCCTTAGAGCTCAGTCTCTTATTGAGGAAATTGACAAGGTAACCGATCTACCAGTAACGACTATTGCTCTATCTCACGAGCATTTTGACCATATAGGTGGTACTGAGCTATTTCCAGATGCTACGGTAGTGTGCCACGCTAACTGTAAGCCAAACTTCGAGTTGGATGTCCTGGGTCTTGCTCCTCCTCGAGTAGATGAAGAGTTTGTGGACTTTAAGGAAATCCTGGTGGGCGATACAGTAGTAGAGCTACACCATCTAGGACCTGGTGACGGCGAGGCTGCCACCGTCATCTATCTACCGCAAGAGCAGGTCATTTTGCTCACCGATATGTACGAGCCCAACGAGTTGACCTTCAAGAATTGGGTAGATGATAAGCACTTCACCGGCACTAGACGCATCCTCAACACGGTAAGCGAGTGGGATTTGAAGCATGTGTTTACTGCCCATTCGCCTCTGAATAGTCTAGAGGGCTTGCTCTCCGCCGCCGCCTACTACAATGATCTATATGATGCAGTTAAGAAGGTGGTGGATGAAGCTATAGCCCAAGGCGGCCCCTTTGCCGTCTATGGACTCTTTGATACTCTGCCCCAAACTCTGGAACTCTCTCAGTACGAAGATTGGGTCAACTACGATACATCCTTTCCCCGTCATGTGGAACGGATGCTCCTCAGTATCTTCCATGGAGATTAGGAAACTGGAATATGTCCCTGTTGCCGCGCGGCGGGAGCTATTCTCTGCGCTACTTGGACTGCATATTGCTATAGATGCATGGCGGGTCATGATAGGGAATAGAAAAAACAATGAAGCAGGAGAAAAAAAATGGATAAAAGTAACTTAAAAACAAGAATTGCTAATGCTGAGAAATTGGTGAAAGAGAAACTAGCCGGTTTCTACCAAAATGGCAAGAAGAAATTTGAAAAGGCCTATAAAGAGCGGCTTTTTTGGAAAAAGCTTAAGAAGTACCTGCTCCAAATAGGGAAAGATCTGGTAGAAGAGGCACTAACCCTCTATTATTGCCTTAAGGATCCTCAGACCCCCAATGGGGTAAAAATTACTATTATCTGCGCGCTAGGCTATCTGATTATGCCGATTGATCTTATTCCCGATCTGCTTGTGCCGGTAGGTTTTATTGATGATGCTGCGGCTATTGCCTTGGTTATTAAAAACTCCCGAGAGAACATCCGGGATGCCCATCGGAAGAGTGCCCACGCCAAGTGCCAAGAGCTCTTTGAGAAAAAGAAAAAGTAGATAGCGATAGGCAGATTGTTCGTTTAAGATTTGCAAGTAGCGGCTACGCTTTGCTATACTACTCTCGGCTATCTCAATGTTGTCAGGTTCTGATAGATTAACGGCGCAGCAACGTCATCTGTTACAGGCTCACAATATAGATAGCGAGATGAGCTACGCCATGTTGGGGCGCCTAAATAGCGCGCCTCCAACCGGGCAATCTGAGGCGAAGCGTCTACCATCCTCCGATCACCCTCAGTTAGTAGATATTCGCCGCGAGCCCTTCCTCTCACTTCCTGCTGTTCAGCTACGCCATCGTCTAGAGCAGCTCTTACCCCAATCAGTAGTAGAACGCTATTGGCAGAAGCTATCGCCACATGCCACCACCCTTACCCTAAATAGTGAAGCGCTACGCCAGTTAGGCTATCTGCTCTATCCGCTGGTAGCTTTTGGTATTCTGAATGGCGGCTCAGCCTCTAGCTATGCTGATCGTACCAAGAACCGACGTCTCTCTCCCAGCCTTTTTGATATCTTAGAGCCGCAGTTCCGAGAGGCGGCGGCCACGGCTACCGGGCACCCCAAAGCGATCTGCGCCGCGTTGGTTGGTCATCATGGCCGTAGGGGAGACAGCTTTCTGCTTATGAAGATGCGCCATCTTTTGGTAGAGCTTAAGAGAAGCCTGCAATATGGTGCCCACTACTCTGCGGCACCCACTATACCCCTCTTTCAAATGAGTAGCGATTTTACCGATCAAGCGGTGCGCCAGGCCATGGAGCGCTATTTTGGCGATGCAGCATTGCAGCCCCTACTTCAAGAGAGATTGGAGTTACGCTGGAAAGATCTGATAGCTATCCAAAGACTAGTAGCGGCAGTAGATCAAGATGAGCAGGGACACTGGAACATTTTCTTTAATAGAGAGGGGTTGCCGCGTGCGCTACCGGGGGGGCATGGACAGAGCTTTGCCATCTTAGCTCCACTCTATCGCCAACTACAGCAGGAAGGCTATCGCTTTGCCTTGCTAGGCAACATCGACAATCTTGGTTATAGTATAAATCCTATTGGGCTGGCGCTCTGTGCACTCCATGATGCTCCCGCCGCTTTTGAATTTTGTCCACGGAGTCCATTGGATATTAAGGGGGGTGTCCTATGTCAAGATAATCGTAGCTGCCTAAGCAATGCGGAGATTGGCATAGATATAACCCTAGAGGAGCTACAAAAGCAGGAGCAACAGGGTGGGGTGGCGCTCTTTAATTGCGCAATTGGACTCTTTAATCTAGACCAGTTAGTTCCGCGCTTGAATCACATCATTGAAATGCTTCCCTATCGCCTAAATGCGCAGCACAATGATTTTGGCCATTACTGGCAGGTAGAGCAGATTAGTTGGGAGGTTATCGGCATGTTGGAAAATCCTCTCATATTACAGGTAGAGAAGGGGCAGCGCTTCTTGGCAGCTAAAATGCTCTTGGAAACCCTGCTTGTTAGCGGCTTTGGCACCAATCTTTCTGATCCCCTTGCCAAGGTTGGAGAGACCCTACATCAGAATGCGCGTACTGTGCTACAAGAGCGCTATGGCTATCGATGGCAGAGCGATGCCCAAGGCATATTTGAGGCGCTTCATCCATTGAGCCCTGCAGAGTTGGTGCCTCCAATTGGTCGATAATTTAAGAGAGCGAGATATATTATGAGTGACCATGCTATAGAGAAAGAATCCCTCACTGAGCTCCCTATTGACTTTACCAAGGAGGGGGGATTGGCGGTGGTTATTGTACAGGACGTGGTAAGCCGCGAGGTACTCATGTGTGCCTATACCAATCGTGTGGCCTGGGAGGCCACCCGCCATAGCGGCTATGCGCATTATTTTAGCCGATCCCGCCAATGTATCTGGATGAAGGGTGAACAATCCGGTCATCGACAACGGATAGTGCAGATATTAATAGATTGTGATAATGATACCCTACTCTATAGAGTGGAGCAGGAGGGGATGGCCTGTCACACCGGTAATTATAGCTGTTTTTTTCGGCAGCTACAGAAGGGACGCTGGCAGCCGCTGCCCTAAGGATTCTCCGGTTGATCTTTGTTGGTTGCGTTAAATTCCAGATAAAGTTTACTGCTCTGGATGTCACTATTATGCTGATATTTGCCTCCGTCGTAGCTGCGCCTAGTAGGGGCTACGGTGTGATAACATATCTGACACACCTCTATGTTGGCATAGATACGAATAGGCTGTACACAGTAGAGTTCCAGGGTCCAGTAGCCGCAAAAGCCAATATCGCCAAAGCCGGCAGTGCTATGAACACTGAGTCCTAGACGCGCTATCGATGAGCGCCCCTCCAATAATGGTACAAAGGCGGGGCTCTCGGTATATTCTACTGTGCGCCCCAAATAAAGTCGTTGCGGCTCTAACAGATAGCCTTCAGCAGGTATGGGGACGCGGCTAGTCTTCATCGGTTTTTGCATATCCAACTGCTTTGATCTATAGACTAATAACTCATTATGTAACCGTAGATTATAGCTGTTGGGATTAAGCTGCTGCTTCCGGAAAGGGCGGATAGTGAGCCCTCGCCCTAGCTCCTTCAGAATTTGATCGCCAGAGAGAATCACAAAACGAGATTGTTACATAAGATCACGCGGCCGTCGGGCGCGCTTTCCGCTCTTTTCGCATTCGGCATAGTGGCGCAACCGTCCCCGCTCAAAAATTGCCTTTATAGTAATTTTACCGCCCCAACGACTAATAAGTTCCCGCTTCCAATCGCGCCGAGCATTCTTCGATACTGTTGCCATGAGAGTATGCTACCATCTTTTGCAAAAAGAGGTAAGAGCTGTGCTTCTATTATCTATCTATTGCAGTAGTTTTCAAAGATATTTGAGCTTAGAGCCTACCCAGGCATAGAATTTCAACTACATTATACATAAAGGCTTTGCTAGTGATATTGTTTGCCTCAGAGATACCGATTCTCCTATATTTCGGTATTCCATTGCGATGGTTTGATGGGATGCATAAGGAGAGCATCTTCTGGAAAATCTGCCAATAATGATGTAAGTTGATTTTTGTATTGCACACGGTATCCAGCTCGCTGCTCAGCTGTGAGAAGAAACATCACAGTCGTTTTTGAATGACCTAACTCTTTTTGGGTGACTATTTCTGCTTCAGATAGCATCAGGGCAGTAGGGATGGCAAACTCTGCAAATAGGTCAGTCGCAGCAAAGACTCCACAATAATGGCAAAATTTCTTGATATTCTTTGCCGACACAATAACAAGATCCGAGTACCCCATTACTAGGGGATAGACTGGATGATAGCGGTAGTTTGTTAAAGTTGTAAGTACTCTTTTAATCTTGTGTTTATGTATGATAAAACCACGTTCTATCCTTCCTCGCAACCTCCTCATGGACTGTATAATGTACCGCAGTATATCATATAAGACACGCCACCGTTTTCGGAAGATATATTCCCGTAACCTCCTTAGGGGCTCTATTATGTACCGCGGTACATCATATAAGGTGCGCACCCGTTTTCTGAAGATACCTTCCCGTAACCTCCTTAGGGGCTCTATTATGTACCGCGGTACATCATATAAGGTGCGCACCCGTTTTCTGAAGATACCTTCCCGTAACCTCCTTAGGGGCTCTATTATGTGCTGTAATATTTCATAATAAAGTAATCTATACCATAGACGAGGTATACTCATGTGTGCTTCGAGATGAAGCTGCGCATATCGTAGCGGTTTGGTAGTAAACTTAAATGTACCCGCTTGAGAGCGCTTAAGTATCTGTAGCGCTTCATCATAGGAGGGAAGCTCGCGTGCCGCCTCTCTCAATGGATCATTGCTAGCATTAATGGGATCGTAGTTGTAATTATCTCGTAGCCAAACATAACATTTGGTTTCATGCAGATTGAGGAGCTCTACCAAAAAAGAACTATGCCCTTCCAGTTGAAAAAAATCTTGATAATTCATCTCATTAATGGCTGGATTCAACATAAGATCATCGTGAACAAAGAGGTAATGCACATATTCTTCTCTAAAATAATGGCGTAATCCCTGCGCTAAATGGCCCTGAAAGTATATTGATGTCTCATAGACCGGTATAACATTCGATTTTTCCCCATGGTAAAAGGGCATTAAGTGATACATGTGAGAAAATCTCCCTCGGTATAGCCTCTCTAGCACTTCAATGTTCTCTTCGTATCTGTTGTTATATACAATGATTAGTGCAACGCTCATGATGATATACCGCCCCATTTTTCAACGTCGTTAATCCATCGCTCCACCAAGCCAAGCTCTTGTGCCCCAATCCATTGATGTTGTATCAGCAGGCGATAGCCGGCAAGAAGATTATCGGCTATATGAGCTACTCCACTGTGCTTCTGGATGCCAGATGGTATTTTGTGAATTAAATGGCGACCATACATTTAATAAGCTGCCCGCTTCCAATCGCGCCGAGCATTCTTCGATACTGTTGCCATGAGAGTATGCTACCATCTTTTGCGAAAAGGGGTAAGAGGCTATGTTTCTATTATCTATCTATTGTAGCAGTTTTCAAAGATATTTGAGCGTAGAGCATCCCCTAGGCATAGAATCTCCTTCAACACACTACACACAAAGACCGCGCTAGTGGTATTGTTTGCCTCAGAGAGGCCGATTCCCCTATATTTCGGTATTCCATTGCGATAGTTTGATGGGATGTATAAAGAGAGTATTTTCTGGAAAATCTGCCAATAATGATGTAAGCTGTTTTTTGTATTGCACACGGTATCCAAGTTGCTGCTTAATTGTGAGAAAACACATCACAGTCGTTGTTGAATGACCTAACTCTTTTTGGGTGACTATTTCTGCTTCAGATAGCATCAGGGCAGTAGGGATGGCTATCTCTGCAAATAGGTCAGTTGCAGCAAAGACTCCACAATAATGGCAAAATTCCTTGATATTCTTTGCCGACACAATAACAAGATCCGACCATCCTATTACTAGGGGGTAAGTTGCATGATAGCGATAGTTTGTTAAAGTTGTAAAAACTCTTTTAATCTTGTGTTTATATATGTTAAGGATATATGGCATCTTTGCTACCACACTCTCCATGGACTGTATCATGTACCGCGGCATATCATGTAAGACACGCCACCGTTTTCGGAAGATATATTCTCGTAGTCTCTTTAGGGACTGCATTATGTACCGCGGTACATCATATAAGGTGCGCACCCGTTCTCTGAAGATATCTTCCCGTAACCTCCTTAGGGGCTCTATTATGCACCGCGATATTTCACTAGAAAGCAAATTAAACCATAGATGAGATATACTCATGTGTGCTTCAGCATGAAGCTGCGCATATCGGAACGGTTGGGTAGTAAACTTAAATGTACCCGCTTGAGAGCGCTTAAGTATCTGTAGCGCTTCATCGTAGGAGGGAAGTTCGCGTGCCGCCTCTCTCAATGGATCATTGCTAGCATTAATGGGATTGTAGTTGTAATTATCTCGTAGCCAAGACCAAAAGACACCTCCATTTAGATTGTTGATGTGTGTCAAAAAAGAACTATGCTCTCCCAGTTGAAAAAAATCTTGATAATTCATCTCATTAATGGCTGGATTCAACATAAGATCATCGTGAACAAAGAGGTAATGCACATATTCTTCCCTAAAATAATGGCGCAATCCCTGCGCTAAATGGCCCTGAAAGTATATTGATATCTCATAGACCGGTATAACATTCGATTTTCCCCCATGATAAAAGGGCATTAAGTGATACATGTGAGAAAATCTCCCTCGGTATAGCTTCTCTAGCACTTCAATGTTCTCTTCGTATCTGTTGTTATATACAATGATTAGTGCAACGCTCATGATGATATACCGCCCCATTTTTCAACGTCGTTAATCCATCGCTCCACCAAGCCAAGCTCTTGTGCCCCAATCCATTGATGTTGTATCAGCAGGCGATAGCCGGCAAGAAGATTATCGGCTATATGAGCTGCTCCACTGTGCTTCTGGATGCCAGATGGTATTTTGTGCATTAAATGGCGACCATACATTTAATAAGCTGCCCGCTTCCAATCGCGCCGAGCATTCTTCGATACCGTTGCCATGAGAGTATGCTACCATCTTTTGCGAAAAGGGATAAGAGACTGTGCTTCTATTATCTATCTATTGCAGCAGTTTTCAAAGGTATTTGAGCGTAGAGAACACCCAAGGCATAGAATTTTCTTCAACACACTACACACAAAGGCTACGCTAGTGGTATTGTTTGCCTCAGAGAGGCCGATTCCCCTATATTTCAGTATTCCATTGCGATAGCTTGATGGGATGTATAAAGAGAGTATCTTCTGGAAAATCTGCCAATAATGATGCAGGTTTATTTTTGCATTGCACACGGTATCCAAGTTGCTGCTTAATTGTGAGAAAACACATCACAGTCGTTGTTGAATGACCTAACTCTTTTTGGGTGACTATTTCTGCTTCAGATAGCATCAGGGCAGTAGGGATGGCTATCTCTGCAAATAGGTCAGTTGCAGCAAAGACTCCACAATAATGGCAAAATTCCTTGATATTCTTTGCCGACACAATAACAAGATCCGACCATCCTATTACTAGGGGGTAAGTTGCATGATAGCGATAGTTTGTTAAAGTTGTAAGTACTCTTTTAATCTTGTGTTTATATACGTTAAGGATATATGGCATCTTTGCTACCACACTCTCCATGGACTGTATCATGTACCGCGGCATATCATGTAAGACACGCCACCGTTTTCGGAAGATGTATTCTCGTAACCTCCTTAGGGGCTGTATTATGTACCGCGGTACATCATATAAGGTGCGCACCCGTTCTCTGAAGATACCTTTCCGTAACCTCCTTAGGGGCTCTATTATGTGCTGTAATATTTCATAAAAAAGTAATCTATACCATAGACGAGGTGTACTCAGGTGTGCTTCAGCATGAAGCTGCGCATATCGGAACGGTTGGGTAGTAAACTTAAATGTACCCGCTTGAGAGCGCTTAAGTATCTGTAGCGCTTCATCATAGGAGGGAAGCTCGCGTGCCGCCTCTCTCAATGGATCATTGCTAGCATTAATGGGATCGTAGTTGTAATTATCTCGTAGCCAAGGCCAAAAGCCACCTCCATTTAGATTGTTGATGTGTGTCAAAAAGGAACTATGCTCTTCCAGTTGAAAAAAATCTTGATAATTCATCTCATTAATGGCTGGATTCAACATAAGATCATCGTGAACAAAGAGGTAATGCACATATTCTTCTCTAAAATAATGGCGTAATCCCTGCGCTAAATGGCCCTGAAAGTATATTGATGTCTCATAGACCGGTATAACATTCGATTTTCCCCCATGATAAAAGGGCATTAAGTGATACATGTGAGAAAATCTCCCTCGGTATAGCTTCTCTAGCACCTCAATGTTCTCTTCGTATCTGTTGTTATATACAATGATTAGTGCAACGCTCATGATGATATACCGCCCCATTTTTCAACGTCGTTAATCCATCGCTCCACCAAGCCAAGCTCTTGTGCCCCAATCCATTGATGTTGTATCAGCAGGCGATAACAGGAAAGAAGATTATCGGCTATATGAGCTGCTCCACCTTTAAGCGGGAGCTCTAATAAGTGTTGTACCATACGCATGTTGTTTAGGTAGCCGACATACTCATCCCTAAAATCATCCAATAAGTTATGATAATTGCGATCCTGTCGTACAGTGGGAGAAAAATAATTAATTCCCCATCCGTTTTCAAAACAGATTCGTTGTGCAATAAAGCTACGCCAAATATCACACACCCGAAAGGGACAGTATGATGGCAGATAGAGCAGCAAATATGCCTGTGGATGCCAGATGGTATTTTGTGAATTAAATGGCGACCATACATTGATCAGCGAAAGCTGTTTATCAGAGAGAAAGTGGCGTGGCAATGGCGCGGTAAGACGGTAGACGGCATCTACATCTGGATTGTGGTCTGCCAAACCCTGCAGGATAGGCGTAAAACACTCCTCAGTTTTTTGTTTACTAAGATGCTCCTGCTCCTTAATAAGTTCTAGGGGGAAGCCACGTGCCCATAGCATCTCGTGATTATCGATGAAATGACTATAGATATTACACCATCCCTTTCCAGTGAAGATATTATCTGTTTGATTAAATGCTCGCGCTGTAAAGAAGTCCTGATAGGGAAGATTATCGTCATCAGTCTCGTAGATCACTTCGGCGCCCTCTTGAATTGCCAGGAGATAGCCAATATTTTTACGAGCATAATGGGCGGTAGGCAGTATCTGTGCCAAAGAATAGGGAAGTGCCTGTTGCTCCTTGATATTCCAATAGCGACAGCCTGCTAACTTAAAGTGAGTTGGGCTCTTGGTATCTCCGATAAGAATAAAGGAGAAATCGTCTGGCAAAATATCAGCATAGCGATGTAACGCCGGGGTTGGCGATCTAGCGATGCTGGTAATTACTAAGGCTTTCATGGAAGTTCTTAAGAATTGTCTCGATTAACTATCGTCAACCTAATGGTAATATTTCTATCCATTAATGTCTGCACTGTGTACACACTGTATTCTTATCCTTGAAGATTGGCAAGCAGATGTACTCCCAAAAGGCATCAGTGAACCGCTAGCCGCCCACTGCTTGATGTTTCAGTTCACTTAGTAATATACTTAAGCTAATGAACAACCATGCAGAGCCACACGGCACAGCTGTGGCAACCGACGAAACTCTGGCCGCCATTGCACTTTCGGTGCGCTCGTTGGCTATTGATGCGGTAGAGAGTGCCCAATCGGGACATCCCGGTTTGCCTTTAGGACTGGCAGAGTTGGGAGCGTTACTCTTTGCCGAAGTACTCTCCTATAATCCGAGCAATCCTCAATGGTTCAATAGAGATCGCCTGGTGCTCTCTGCCGGCCATGGCTCTATGCTTCTCTATGCGCTTTTACACCTTTCGGGTTATGACCTCTCCTTGGCGCAACTTAAACAATTCCGTCAACTGCATTCCCAGACCCCGGGACACCCTGAATATGGACTCACCCCCGGAGTTGAGACCACTACCGGCCCGCTTGGCCAAGGTTTAGCCACCGCGGTAGGAATGGCACTCTCTGAGGCCCATCTGAATGCTCTCTTCCATGATGAGCAGGGAGCGTTAATTGATCATTTTATCTATGTGATAACTAGCGATGGCGATCTGATGGAGGGGCTGAGCGCGGAGGCCTCCTCTTTGGCAGGTCATTTACGCTTTCATAAGTTAATTGTCTTCTATGATGATAATCATATAAGTATAGAGGGTGATACCAATTTGGCCTTCAGTGAGAATGTAGAGCAGCGCTATTCGGCCTATGGATGGCAAACCCTTTCGGCAGATGCTTATAGCATTAATTCGCTGCGCCAGGCAGTTCAACAGGCACAATCTGAGAAGCAACGCCCATCGCTAATTCGAGTGCGGTCAGTCATTGGGTATGGATCGCCCAATAAGGCCGGAAGCGCCTCAGTGCATGGTTCCCCATTGGGTAGCGAGGAGGCCCAGGCTACTCGCCAGGCATTGGGATTAACAGAACAATTTTTTATTCATCCGCAAGCGACCAGTTTTTTTGAGAAGCGACGCCGGCATTTACAGGGGCGAGAACAACAATGGAACCGGCGTCTTAAGGCTTGGCTCTCTTTGGATGGCCAGGACCAGCAGCAGTGGAGACGTTACCATGATTCACCGACTCTATTATTAGAGCATGTTAACTGGCCCACCTTTCGCGCCGGGGAGCAGGTAGCTACCCGTAAGGCCAGCGGGGCGCTGTTGAAGGCAATTACTGAACCACTGCCTCAGCTTATAGGCGGCTCTGCTGATTTAGCTCCCTCCAATAATACTGCCATGCCTGGCAGCAGCGATTTTAGTGCTGCTAATCGCCACGGCCGGGTGCTCCATTTTGGTGTGCGCGAGCATGCCATGGCTGCAATTACCAACGGTATTGCATTGCATGGGCCACTGTTGCCCTTCTGTGCCACTTTTTTAGTCTTTAGCGATTATATGCGGGGCGCAATGCGGCTAGCAGCGCTCATGAAGCTACCAGTTATCTATGTTTTAAGCCATGACTCCATCTATCTAGGCGAGGATGGCCCTACCCATCAACCCATTGAGCATCTGGCGGCCCTCCGCGCTATTCCGGGGATGCGTCTCCTGCGTCCCGCCGATGCTCAAGAGACCATTGAGGCCTGGCGTATGGCGCTGGAAGAGCGCAGTCAGCCGACAATTATAGCTCTCAGCCGGCAGGGGCTTCCAGTCTTTAATAAGCCGGAGCGCAATTGGCGCAGTGCTATTCGTCGCGGCGCCTATATTGTCCTAGAGAGCACATCGCCACCAGAGTGTATCGTAGTGGCCACTGGGTCAGAGGTTTCGCTAGCGCTGGAGGCCGCCCGCCAATATGGTGCCGGCCTACGGGTTATCTCTATGATCTCCAGAGAGATTTTCGAGATGCAGGATGAGGAATATCGCCGCTCGCTTTTTCCTTCAGGGACAAGAGTGGTAGTTGTTGAGGCAGCCACTCGCCACGGTTGGGAACATTATGTTTCGCGCCCCTCAGATCTCTTGATACTGAGTGATTTTGGCGCCTCAGCTCCCGGCAAAGAGGTGGCCACCCATTGCGGACTGACTCCCCAAGAGCTATTGGAGCGTCTTAAGTCTTAATAAATTTATTGCCTCTATACTCCTACTACTAAGGTAACCGTCAATAATTGGTTGTCTATTTTTTGTCCACCTTATAGCTAATATAATTCATCCGCCTCCAGGCTGAGAAAAAACCTTCTCCTCCTCTCTTTGCTGGAGATCCAATGAGGGGTTGTACGTGCAGATGAAAGATGCCGCAATTACTAGCCGGTATAAGTGGCATCCAACGCGGTCTAGCGCCCAGCGTGCATTTCAAAAGCCATTGTATAGTTCCGCCATGGGTAACTGAAAGGAAAGCACCCCCCTGCCTGTCGTTGGCCCATCCAATGAGTTTTTGCCAATAGGCAGTAGCTCGCTGCGCTAAGCTCTTAATGGATTCAGCTTGCGGCACCCCCTCCCAGCTATAAGACTGAAAGCGCGTCCACTCGACGGGATAGCGCAGCATTGCCTCTTCAGCAGTGAGATTTGAAAAAATGCCGGTATCTAGCTCTATTAAGAGTTGATCAACCTGCACCTTTTGACCCAATGTCTTTCCAATCAGTGTTGCCGTCTCTAGAGAGCGTGCTAATGGTGAGCTGTAGAGTCCATTAATAGATTGTAGCGCAGCCAGCCAATGAGCGCTCTCCTTTGCTTGGCGGCGACCTTCGGGGCTTAGCGGAGATTCGCTTCGACCTTGTATACGATGCTCTCGGTTGGCTACACTCTGCCCATGACGAATAAAATAGAAATCGATGGCCTCCCTTAATGTTTCAAAGGGAGGTATGGATAGTTTATTCACGCTAGCTTTAGCGTATCACAATGGTATTAGATTGGGCAGTGCCCTCAATCTTAATGTGCAGCGATTGGCTCTCTGCCTGCCAGTAGCGTCCACGCAGATGCAACTCAAAATCAGAGTTATTGGGATAAGGTTGATTGGCAATCGCAATCGTTCTGGGACGAGGAAGTCGAGCTAATACCATATAGAAGAAAAAACCATCAGTATATGGATAGTTAATAACTATTCTCCCATTGCCCTGCTCTTCAATTTCTAATTTGAGAGGACTCCAAAGAGTACTTCTCTCTCCCTCACCAAGATCAATTAGGTATTGGCGAGGATAGAGCCCGCTCTCTACTATAAAGGGGTAGATGTGCTCAGCAGCGATGATACCCTGTACTCGTCGTACCCGCTCGCCATCCACATGTAGAAGGCGAGGAATGTAAGCGTTGTTATCCATGAGCGAGAGCGCTGAGGCTATCAACATTGAACCACTCTCCTGTAGCAGGAGGTCCTCTTTCAAATTCCCTATCTCTTGTAGTAGCCAACCGGCATCTATGGTGTGAAAGAGATCAATGGCCCGGTTATTCTGTGCTAGAAAAAGATTTTGATTTAATACCCGTATGGCCGGTAGAATACGGTAGTAGGCAATATCATAGAGGGGAAGCAATAAGGGATCGCGAGTGACTACTGCTAATCGTAAAAGATGGAGCGCCGACGTCAATTCCAAGCGGTACCAATCTATGCTGGTGATGTAATTGAGAAACTGGCTGTGGAGATCATTATCACTGCGAAAATAACCTAGCTCCAGTAGAGAATAGTCGGCAAAGAGCGATAGATCGCGGCTGTTGATAAAGGCGTGCAGTAACTGTTTTCGGCGCTGATCACCCTGTATCAATTTGGCAAACTGCTCTACGCTGTTGCCCATATAGAGCGCACTCCTAATGCCAATCTGATCGCTATGCTGTCTAGCGCTACGTCGCATAGCGCTGTAGGATTCGGTAAAATCTTGCCGTCTCCATCCTTCAGCCAAATAGGCCAAGAGCGTCTCCTCAAGGAAATGTGGCTCACCATCCCTCCCTATCCACTCTCCCTCTGAGGCAAGATAGCGCTCGCTACTCCAACTTTGATAGGCCGTGTCTATGTAGCGTTCTAACAGCGACTGTACTGTGCTGTCATTGTAGGGATAGAGCCCAAAAAAGCGACGCAAACGCTCCGCTGACTCCACACTATACATTGAGGCGAATACGATGGTCTTGTTGGGTTCTGTCAATGAGAGCGTAATCTCTCCTTTTTTTGTATTCATGGTAGCCTCTGGAGGCAATAGAAGTTGCAGACTATCGGTAGCATTGGATATATGAAGACGTTGATTATTCCGAGGCTCGCAGCGTATCAATGGTGAGCAGATTAGTGGAAGCCTTAAATGAGTATAGCGCTCCTCTGAGAAGCCCCCGCCGTTGCTAATGTGAATAAAGAGCGTATCCTGCTGTTCATGGGGACGGTGAACAATTAACACCACGCCCCCTTCAAAATAGATACGCAGCATTCCTGAACTCTTTTCGTATCTCAGTGTCTTCAGTTTTTTTCTGTTGCCTCCTTGTTCATGAAAGAGAACTGCATTGGAGGGATCTATTGATACCCGACGATATACAATACGGATATTCTTAATGTGTTGCTGTTGAGTAGCGCGTTGATAAATTACTGTACCGCGTAAAGATACCTCCTCAAAGGAATCAAAAAAGGGTTCTCCTCTTACAAACTGAAAGTAAAGAAGCATGCCCACCGTCCCCACACTGACTGCAGAAACTAGAACGTAGAGCAGCAATAATTGCCATCTTTTCATGACTATATTATAGCCCTAATGTAGGGGGCTATATCAATAGCCTACTGTCCGTAAAAGGTGTATCATAAGAATATGCGCCGCATTACAAAGAGAGTATCGGATATTGTATTACCCCTGCTGTTCTTCGTTGCAGTAGTTATACTTCCGCTATTTTTTCCGGCATTCTTGCAGGATATCTTTACTTCGACAGAGAGTGTTGCCGAAAGCATCCGGCTACAGCAGCGTGGTGCACCACTCTTTTTTGTGCTGCTCCAGATAGTGCAGGTAATTATCTTCATAATACCTGGTGAGGTTGTGCAGATAGCTGGCGGCTATCTCTTTGGTGTGATAGGCGGCAGCCTACTCTCATTGGCCGGGATTGCGTTGGGCAGTATTGCGAATTGGTCCCTGGGCTATCTATTGGGAGCCCGCTTTGTGCAGGCTGTTGGCGGCACCGAACGCTATCGCAAGTTTCATACCCTTCTACAACAGCGAAAGGCTTGGCGAATCTTCTTTCTGCTCTTTCTGATTCCCGGTATTCCTAAAGATCTCCTTACCTATCTAGGAGGCGCAGCGCGGGTGGCGATGCCGCCTTTTCTGCTTTTGGCAATGGCCGGTAGGTTGCCAGCACTGATTGGGAGCACAGTAATAGGAGCCGGCATTGCGCAACAGACCTGGGGACTGACCATTGCTCTTACTAGCATGGCTCTCCTAATTTTTTTGCTAGGAGTACTGTGGCGAGAAAAGATAATAGCCCTGTTCCGTCGTCAATCTGTAAAACTAGATATTAAGGCTAATAATGGCCCCTCAAATGACGAAGCGCCACCCCTGGAATAGGCGCTCCCTTCTTGAAGTAAAAGAACTTTACTGGGTGAATGTCCAATAGATTGGGACTCCAACCGCCAATCCGATTCAGATTAATAAAATTCAATGCTAACGTATGATTAATAGGCAGCAGCAGCGCGCCATTCACTAGAATGGCTTCTGCCTCCCGCAAGGTCAACAATCGTTCACGTCCCCTTTCTAGCATTGAGCGCTGGATTAGTGCATCATATTCCTCGCTGGAGAAACGAGCATCATTGAGATTGCTGTTGGAGATCCATAGCTGGAGAAAGGAGAGTGGATCGAGATAATCGGCAATCCAAGAAAATCGTCCAATAGTATAGTTGCTATCCTTAAGCGCTGAATAGTAGCGCTCGCTAGCCAGCTCCTCTATCTGTACCGTTAGGTTAATGCTCTTATTCCATGCCTCTCTTAAGAGTGCAGTGATGCGTTTATCTTCGCTTGAGGAGGGTATTTTAATAATCATCGGAGGTAAACCTTCTCCTCTAGGATAACCGGCCTCTTGCAATAGCATCCATGCCTCTTCTTGGTCTTGCTGAGCTATGCCGGCCAATGGTTCATAAAGAGGAGTGCGAGGAAGTAGCGAGGTAGCCGGGAAGGTATAAATGGAATTATCGCGAATGCGATCCCAAGGTGCCAAAAGCGCTAAGGCCCGCCTCACCCGTCTATCGTTCCAGGGTGCCTTATTTGCTACAAAGAAGAAAAAGCTGCTTCCTAACAATGGATTGATAATAATAGTCTCCGGTGGGGTGTTCTCGCCCAGTCTCAAACCAGAGGGAACCCAATCTATCTTGTTGTCGCGTATCCCTTGGGCTAGATGTGCCTCATCTCTACCCAACATGACATAGATAGTGGGGATTGCAATGTTTTCGCGATCCCAATAGTGTTCATTGAGGGTGAGATGTATTTCATTAGAGTTCTGCGCAGCTACCACATAGGGACCATTAGAGAGTACCGCTGGAAAACGGCGCCAATCTTTGATTTTCTGCATACGGGGATGGATTGGCGAAAGACTATAATGCGCCAATGTGGCTAAAAAGTAGGGAGCCGGATGGGCTAATTCTATAAGGAGCTCAGAGGGAGATGGAGCGCTTATTCCTACTTGGGAATAATCGCCTGTTGTGCCCTCGCGATAGGCTTGCGCCCCCACCACCGGATCTAGCAGAAATGAATAATAGCTATTCTTCTGGGGATTAAGCAGTTCCCTCCATGCCGCTATAAAATGTGCCGCCTCTACCTGATCACCATTCCAATAGCGTGCCTCTTCCCGCAGATGGAATCGATAACGGCGCCCCTCATCCTCTATTTCCCATTTTGCAGCTACTCCTGGCTGCACCTCCAATGCTAGCGAATCATAGACCACTAGTCCTTCGTAGATAGCGGTAAAAAATTGTGCTTCGCTCACTGTATAGCTTTCTTGGGGATGCATCTCCATAACCTGTTGCCCCATTCCTATTACAAATGGATCTACACTCTGCGCTTCAGTAATGGCAATTGCAACTACCAACCATAATGCCACTAATGGACATTTTACACACTTTCTTTGCATAGCACCTATTATAGTCTCTATGGCCATTTCAAGCAAGCGTATGATGCAGACAATGTGTTAGTACTTAGGGGAGCTCTTGGTGTTTGTCTATCTCTCTTTTATATGGTAGCATACTGCCATGATTGCGCTCTGTAGATCCTTATGCGAATCTTCTCTTTTTTAGCAGATAGTCGCCTACTGGCTAGGTCGCAATTATAGTTCATATTGTACACTATGCACAAACGGCAAATTAAAACAAAGGCAAGCGCTACCCATTACTTTCAGTTTGCCAGTCCCGAGGAACCTTTTCGGCTAACCAATGGCGCCCATCTGGATGAGGTGACTATAGCCTACGAATGCTATGGCACCCTTAATACAGAGGGTAGCAATGCTATATTGCTCTTTCATGCCCTCACTGGAAGTCAACATGCCGCCGGCCATAATCCCAAGATACAATTGGCCTCTGAATATTGGAGCGAGGAATGTTGGCTAGGATGGTGGAACGACTTTATAGGTCCAGGAAAAATGTTAGATAGCAAACGTTATTATATTATATGTGCCAATTATCTAGGGGGCTGCTATGGTAGCACCGGCCCCGCTACCCTGATACCTAACAAAACCATACCCTATGGCAATAACTTTCCTGCAATAAGTGCTACCGACATAGTAGAGAGCCAGATGCGTCTTTTGAATCATCTTGGTGTTAAAACATTGCATGCGGTGGTGGGGGGCTCTACCGGCGGTATGCTGGCGCTTAATTTGGCGATACGTTATCCCTCTCGAGTACAGCGGGTTATCCCTATTGCCGCCGGTCTACATGCCGACACCCTTCAACAGTTACACATACTGGAGCAGATATTTGCTATTGAACGCGATGGCAATTTTTCTGGCGGAGACTATTACAATTCCCGACCACCTATTGCCGGCCTTATGCTGTCGCGTATGATTGCTCATAAATCATTTGTTTCATTACGCACCCTTGCCGAACGGGCTGGAGGAGAGATACGAGCATTCCACCATTATTTTAATTTTCATACCATGTATAGCGCGTTAGAATCCTACATGATTCATCAAGCTGAGAAGTTTGCCAAACGTTTTGATGCCAACTCTTATCTGCGTATTTTAGAGGTGTGGCTCACCTTTGATCTACTAAAAGAGCAGCACACCAACTCCTTTGTTAAGCTCTTTACCCGCTGTCAGCATCAGCGCTTTTTAATCTTTAGTATTGATAGTGATGTCTGTTTTTATCCCGAGCGACAGGCCGAAATGGTTGCACTACTTAAGGAGGCCCATGTACCGGTGACCCACATAACGGTTCATTCAGACAAAGGCCATGATTCCTTTCTGCTAGAACCATATCTCTATTATCCCTATCTGCGTTATATTTTAGAATCTCCAGAAGACTAGTGCAGTCTCTTGCGACGACGACTACTAATAACACCAGTATTGGCGCCCGCCCAACGTAATTTGCCCGCCCAACGGGCATGCTCCAGCTTAATACAACGATCCTGTATCACCGCCAGCCCCTGCGATTGAGCACGGGCGGCAGCCTGCTCATTATGCAACCCAAGCTGGAACCAGACCGCTTTGCTGCCAATATGGATAGCCTCCTCTACAATAGGGGGGATGGCTTCAGCCTTCCGGAATATCACCACAATGTCTGGCACTAATGGCAGGCTGGCTAGATTGGGATAGCACTTTATTCCCGCAATCTCGCTATATTTGGGATTGATAGGATATATCTTTAGCAAGGTATGTGCTAAATAGGCTATCACAAAATAGGAGGCGCGCCGCTCATCGGCCGATACGCCGACCAATGCTACCGTGCGCGCCCCAGCTATAATCCCCAGACAGTCATCTCTAGCAACTGTTAGCCGATGGCTAACCACCAGAGCTATCCCTTCTGAGATTTTTTAAGTGCCTGATCAAGATCTGCAATAATATCCCTTACATCCTCCAGACCTACCGATAGGCGGATAAGATTCTCTGCAATACCGGTGGTTTTCAATGTCTCCTTCTCTAGTTGACTATGAGTGGTAGATGCCGGATGAATTATCAGTGTTTTGGCATCCCCCACATTAGCCAGATGAGAGAGCAGCTCTACATGTTCAATGACTGCCCGCCCCTCGGCGATTCCTCCTTTTATCCCGAAGGTAAATACCGATCCGGCCCCCTTCGGAAGATAGCGTTTGGAACGCGCAGCATTCTCATCATTGAAAAAGATAGGGTAATCTACCCACTCTACCACAGGGTGCTCCTTAAGAAACTTAGCCACCTCCTGCGTGTTCTCAATGTGACGCTGCATACGCAGCGAAAGCGTCTCTATTCCCTGGAGAAAAAGAAAGGCATTAAAGGGCGAAAGCGCCGGCCCCAGATCACGCAACAATTCTGCACGTGCCCGAAAGAGCAGGGCATATTCCCGGAAATTTTCCCAAAACTTCATTCCATGATAACCAGGTGAAGGATCGGTGAGCAGGGGGAACTTGCCATTGTCAAAGGGGAAACTACCACCATCCACTATAATTCCACCTATAGAGGTACCATGCCCTCCTAAGAACTTGGTCAGCGAATGATATACAATATCGGCCCCAAACTCTAATGGTCTACAGAGATAGGGAGTAGCCAGCGTATTGTCTACCACTAAAGGAACATCATGCTCATGAGCAATGGATGCCAGCTTTTCAATATCCAGAATTTTACAGCGTGGATTGCTAATTGTCTCACTAAAGATAAATTTAGTATTGGGACGAATAGCCTTCTTTACCTCTTCAAAATCTGCAGTATCTACAAAGCTTACCTCAATGCCCAACCTCCGTATGCTTACATCTAATGCAGTATAACTACCACCATAGAGCGAGCGCTCAGAGACCACATGATCACCAGCTTGTGCCAAGCTTAGTACTATCAACAACAGCGCCGACTGCCCTGAGGAGAGCGCTAGCGCTCCTAGTCCACCCTCTAAGGCAGCTACTCGTTCCTCTAGTACTGCATTCGTGGGGTTCATTATTCTGGTATAGATATTACCCAAGGTTTGCAGCGCAAAGAGCTCAGCTGCATGCTGAGGGCTATCAAAGACATAGGAAGTAGTCTGATAGATAGGCACCGCCCGCGAGCCGGTATCAGAGTCGGGACTCTGACCGGCATGCAAGGCTAAGGTGTCAAACCCATATTGGGGTTTATTTTCAGTAGCCATAATTAATCCTTTAACTCCACCGCAGTGGGCACCGCTCGGCTAATGGTATGCCCCACTGGCGAAGACGCCACCACCGCTTTATGGAGTTCTTCCAACTGGTCACGGGAGGCATTACTCTTAATATGCACGCGAGCGCGCACATTCTCGTAGCCAGCGTTTCCTTGTGCCAATCCCAAGAAGGTCTTGAGATTTAGATCACCCTCCAATGCGATCTTTAGCTCATCTAGCTTGATATTGCGGGTGGTAGCATTCGCTGCATAACCCACTGCTAGACAATTACCAAAGGCGGCTAACACCTGCTCGACCGGATTGGGAGCATTATCATTCCCCCCCAACTTAGTTGGCTCATCCGACTGTAGTGGCGCAAAGTCTCGTATTTTGGCCTCCGACTGAAAGCCACTCTTCCAAATAACCTCGGCGCTCCATTTAGTTTGCGCCTTTTCGGGATTGCCCTGAACTTTCTCAACCAACTGTGCTACCCGATCAATATTAACTTTATTTAGTTTTACATCTGTTGTTACACTCATTTTCTTCTCCTTTTATACATCATAGTGTAGTATTATTTTATTTTTTTGACGCCGCCGAACTCCCTCCTGCCTGCCATAACAGACTTTTACTGCGGGAATAGCTCTTCGATAGCGACAACGCCTATTTTATATCTGCTTACTATCGAAGAGCTGGGCATTGCCATACACATTTGCATAGCAGAGATCCAGCAGCCCTTCACAGGAGTCAGTGCCAAGGGGGCAACAGAACCACTTAGTGTATTACATTTTAGTATATTACATTGTCTATAGTAACTGCTAGTCATTGTTCTTAGTACATAATTATAGCCCTTTTCAAAAAAGATGCAACCCCTTGTACACCCCTTTTCAATTTTTATAAAAATAAAGTTAAAAAAGTCCCTTTGAAAGAAAAATGAAAATGTCACTACTCCTCTGGGTATACTGGAGGATTATATACACAGTGACAGTACATATGAGTACCAAAGAGGTACCTATATACACGCCGGTACTAGGCTTGCCACCAAATGACCTCAGGTGAAGATGAGGCGCTGCGAGGTAATTTCCAGGCATATGCGAAGACTTTTTTGTTTGACAAAATCTATAAGTATTGTGACAGGAGGACACCGTTGTACTATTAAGGAAGAGCATTAGCCATGAAGAGGCGAGCAATGGCCGCGTGACATTTCCCACACTTCTATCTGAGCGTGCTTGCGCTCTCTATTTACTGTCTCAATTGCCGCGGTTTTGTTAATTGCACTCTGTCCAGTAATACCGTGTCCGGTAGGCAATGCAACTATCATCGCTATAACTGTCCCGTTAGCGGTTAGCGCCACAATTTTGATTACTTTTGGTTTGGTCATAGCTGATAATCGAGAGATCGGCGGTGCATAGAAACTGCCAAACCAGAGAGCAATCAGCGTTTAGAGTGACCGGCAGGGACTACTTAAGCTATTGACATCTCCATGCCTTAAAATAAAAGACGGTATGCCTGGACGTCAGAAACATACCGCCGCGGAGGAAACCCCCCGACTATCTTAGTCATCGGCAAGAATTGCTAAAAATTAACAAAAAAGATCGCCATCCGAGCATTAAAGAGACCCCCTGACCCGGAGCCTGTAATACTGACTCATAAGCATGCTCTTAGGTAACCTCTAGGTGTGCCTCTAGCACTTATAATTATCGGATAAGGAAGCGAACCCAATATGCCGGTAGCAATTGTGGCAATCAAATAACCCTCTACCGGGTAGGCCGTTCTACCGGTCGCATTTGTCTCTAAGGATATGGTGGTAGGCTATTTATTTACTATCCATAAGCACGGATTGAGCGCACAAGAGCTGGAGCAATATTAAGCGTTCTCTTGACAGAACCGAGAGAGGCGTTGCCAAGAGATATCTGCAACACTACCCTGATGAGTCTGTTTTTCACTCCCATCATCGCGAAGAGCAGCTGTTTTCCGCTGTGGTAGGCCTACTAAGAACTTCAGAGCATTCATATACGGTGCCCCATACTTCTTAACTAATTGCTCTTCGTTCAACATATATTGTATTATGGGCCTATTAGCTAGGAATACAGTAGAGGATGGAACGCCAGAGAGAGCTAGGATGAAGAGGGCTCTAGGAAAAAGATTAGGAATAGGTGTGAGAACCAGCGTAGGAATAGCCCTCATCTTAGGAGCCGTCATGTTTCTCATCACCCGTGGGGATCCCGTAGCAACTGGCAACGCCTATAGCTGTAGCAATGGCACTCCGGAAAGTGATACCCCGCTACCGCCGCTGAGGAGCGCTGTGCAAGCTGCAATCCGCTATACTTTTTGAACTACCACAGATGTGGCTATCCTCAATGATTGTACATCCGAGAGAGTTACAATATCTGTAAGAGGAGCGGATTGCGCCACCCTTACTGAAGAGGAGGCAAGCGAACTATCTAGATCTTCCGCCGAGGATTTTTGTGGAAATTATTAAAAGATGGCCAATTATGTTGGGATATCGAAACAGCTGCGACATAATGAAGATATCATATGCTATACTCATTGGTGATGTAGTCCTTACGATTATTAGGACGATTATATATTCGGTCTTTACCATGTAACCTATGCCTGCTCCTAGTGTGGCCTCTTTAGGCCTCAACCTTTCTCGTCTCCTACTAAGTCTTTTAGGAAACGCGCTTCTTTCCAAGCACCCGGCCCGACTGTCTTACATATTGCTCCAGAAATTCATACTTGGTTAGCCAGTAGACTCCGCCATTTGCGCAAGAATTGCCAGTCCAGTCAATACTCCTGATTCTTTTAATAAGCTCTGGAAGCGGGATCTTTGACCTGAGGAAATAACCCCGGTTATTCGGCTGCGGATGCCTGGTGATATGCTGGGGGGCGGCGCCAAAGACAAAGAGATCAAAATTGTTCCTATCACCAAATTCAAAGTCATCGGTATCCCGGTAAAGATTAGGATTCACCCTTAAATCCTTTCCCTGGGACCGGTCAAAGACAAAGAAGCTGGTTGGAAGATGGTAATCCCGCCCATCCAAGGTGTAGCAATTCCTTCCAAGATCTGTGATAGAGCAAATGCGCCAGCTCCTAGGCAATGTTTTTTGCCTGGTGTGTTTATTGTAGACATTGGGCAGTATAAAGGCTATGGTCTGCACATTAGCGAACGACAGGGCCTGCGCTATGAAAGCTGAGGAGAGCCTATGGTACTGCCCGAAGGGCGGATTCCCGATAACCAAAACCCTTTGATATTCTTGGCTTATCTCAAATTTCAGCCAGTCCCCCTGGATAACATCTTTATGGTTGGGATGAATATCTATTCCAATTTTGTTTTTATGCCTAATCTCATCATAGAAGGCGCCATTTCCAGCCGAGGGCTCTATAACTAAATCATACTTATGAGGCAGTTCGCCGACCTTCTTTAGGCATCTCCTGACCACCTCTTTTTTTGTGTAGTACTGATCAAGCGCCTGACCTACTGTTGTTGGCGCTCTTCTCCGCTTCTGGTGCATTATCCCCTCTCAAAGATAGAGTGTCTTCTCTCTCTCGGTTCTATTTTTGATATACAGCTGCCAGTTGCGCCAGTATCAATGAGCGCCGGTGTTGCTACTCCGAGCGTTTCATCTAGGGTAGCATTTGTGAATATTTTTTTGAATGTTCCGGCTATGAGTATTGCCACATTTAGCCGCGCTTGATTATCTATTATTGTAGTTTGCACGCCAGGCATGGGACATATATCCTAGGACATATGTCCTAGATATAGCTTCATTGGATGGATTGCTGTATGGAATATATATCATCTAGGTATTTGTTTTCTGCTAATTTTTTAGCATCCGCTCTGGTATCCATTATAATGCCTGTTACGCCACCCTACCTTACCCCTGAAGCATACTTCATTTGTGTAACTCTTCGCAAGAGCTGCCAAAGCAACTACCGGCCGGCGATTGATGATGATGCCTCATGACACCATCTTCCAATACTTCCTTCATACCACAGAGTATCAGGAAGAGCTAGGAGCTGATACCATTCTCCATCAAAGCCTAAGTGCGCGCTTCTCCTTTGACATTACCACCAAAAAGAGCATTAATTATTAGATGCGTGTCGGTTTAATGCCAGAAACTTCCCATTTTCACTTGCTATTATATCTCCTATAGACCATACTATAATCCTGGAAGTTATCTGATGAGTATATACTATGTGAGGAGGGAAGCCATGCTCCTCTCCCCTAGCTATAGTCTCTTAAGTATCTACCAAATATATATTAAACAAGGAGGATTATAGTAATGATATTACATAATCCAATTTCTTTCCTTTTAGGAGAGAAAGAGACAGCAAGCGCTCTTAAGACTTGCCAGAGAGAGAACCACGTTTCCCCGCTTAGGGGGAGGATGCTTTTAGGCACCCTAGGGGTCGCCTTAGTGGTATTGATGGTATTGGTAGCCTGTCCGGCTGCGAATAATGCAGGAAATGGAGGTCCTGGTCCTGGTCCTGGTCCTGGTCCTGGTCCTGGTCCTGGGCCCGGAGGAGGCGCCGGTTATATCTGTGACAACGGCATTGCCTCATCTCTTGATGCCACTGCCGATGGTCTCAGCCGCTGTGTAAGCTGTGATCACCCACTATTTTTTGCACTTGAGGGTAGCTCCGATGCCATTGGCAGCACCTGTCGAACTGTAGCAGAGGTGGGAGAGGTCGTCCAAATAGGCATGGCCATGCAATTTGGCGTGGGCGAAGGCCAACCAAGCGGCCTGGCGGCCATTGACGAGACCCTCTATATGGTGGGACTGGGCAATGATGTCCTGTATACCCTCAACATTGACTCCACTGATGGCACTGATGACGGTACAGCAATCCAGGTTGGCAATGAGGTCGCCGGCTTTGGCTTGAACATACACACCCCACAAGGTCTGGCCGCCATTGGCAACACCCTCTATATGGTGGGAGGATCACTCACAGGTGATGCCCTGTATACCCTAGACGCTACTACCGGTAGTGCCACTCTGGAGAGCGATGCTACTGTAAGTCAATTTGGCGTAAGCGAAGACTTCCCACGCGGCCTAGCCGCCATTGGTGGCACCCTCTATATGACGGGGCGGCGTCGAGCTGCCCTCTATACCCTCAACATTGACTCCGCTGATGGCACCCCTGATGGTACGGCAATTCGGGTGGGAAATGTCTCCCAATTTGGCATGGGCCAAGGCACCCCAAACGGCCTCACCGTCATTGCCGGCACCCTCTATATGGTGGGAGCGAACCCTGATTTCTTATATATCCTAGACACTGTTACCGGTAGGGCAACCCGGCGGGTGGGAAGTGCAGACGATTTTGACGTGGCCGAAGGCAACCCATACGCTCTGGCCGCCGTCGGCAGCACCCTCTATATGGTGGGACAGGATAATGATGTCCTCTATGCGCTCCGCTATCAATAGCGCTACTAGCCAAAAGGGCCAAAGGCCGCCGATCGCGGTTGAAAATAGTAGGGAGCATAAAATCGCTCTCTGCTGAAATGAAATAGAGTAGGGAGGGGGTTTCAACCCCTCCCTATTTTTTTGTGCAATAAAGTTTCGGGCAGGGGAGGGTCAGCTCCCTCTTTAATTTTCTTCTTTAATTTTCTTTGTTGCAGGAGTGCATCACCGGTCGCGTATGGAGTTTAGCAATGTACTGCACTAACCTTGAATAGCAATCTATAATTAGACTATTATAGAAAATATAGAGCGGAATAATAAGAGCGATAATAGCATAGCAAGTAGCCAGATGAGTACCCTTTCAGATATATATCAGCAAGCCACCTCCCGCCAAAAAGAGGTGGAGCAGATTTTGGCCGATCCCGCTATCTATGAGCAGCCGGAGCGCCTACGAGAATTAAAGCAAGAGCATGCGCGGCTTAATAAAATTAACGTTGCCTATCAGCAATATGCAGAATTGCAAAAAGAGTTAAAGCAGAGCCGTCAGCTTATGCAAGAGAGCGAAGGTGAACTGCAACAGTTAGCGCAACATGATGTGGAGCGCTTGGAAAGGGATGGAGCAGAAAGTGAGCAGACGCTACGACTACTTCTTACCCCTCCTGATCCCCGCGATGAAAAAAATTGTATTGTAGAGATACGCGCCGGAAGCGGCGGCGAAGAGGCCTCGCTCTTTGTGGCCGATCTCTACCGTATGTATAGCCGTTATGCGGAGCGACAGCATTGGAAGGGCGAATTAATGAGTAACAGCCCCACCGGAGTTGGCGGCTTTCGTGAGTTAATTTTTTCGCTTAGTGGCGCTGATGTCTTTTCGATGCTGAAATATGAGAGTGGAGTTCATCGGGTACAGCGGATACCCCTTACTGAATCGCAGGGGCGCATCCATACCTCCGCGGTATCAGTAGCGGTATTGGTCGAGGCCGACGAAACCGATATAGTGCTTCAGAATGAAGAGCTACGCATAGATGTCTATCGCTCTTCGGGGCCGGGCGGACAAAGTGTGAATACTACCGACTCTGCAGTGCGTATTACCCACCTACCTAGCGGTCTGGTAGTAATCTGTCAGGATGAGAAATCACAGCATAAGAATCGTGCCAAGGCGCTGCGAGTGCTCCGGGCGCGGCTACTTGAGGAGAAGCAGCGTAAACAACGGGAAGAGCGAGCTGCCGATAGACGTAGTCAGATTGGAAGCGGGGATCGTTCAGAGAGGATCCGTACCTACAACTTCCCTCAAAACCGCGTTACCGACCACCGGGTATCGCTTACTCTCTACAGTCTTACCCAAATTTTAGATGGAGAGCTGCAGGAGATTATCAATACTCTGCGTTTAGCGCAGGCTGAAGAATTACCTACAGTCATTAGTAGTTAATGCCCTATGGCGCATCGCAACTATCGGCTAGGGCAGATAACCGAGGATGCCGAGCGTCACTTGCGGTTAGCGGCCATCCCTAACCCATTTCTGGACACAACGCTAATTTTGGCGCACTGCTTGGCATGCAGCCCTGAGAGGCTTCCTCATATGCCACAAGGTATTCTTGAGCCACCTATTGCCAAGCGCTTTTGGAGACTAATTCGGCGACGTGCCAAGGGGTATCCCGTAGCCTATATTTGTGGTCAGCGAGCATTCTACCGCCACCATTTTAAGGTAGATCGACGAGTGCTTATCCCCCGTCCGGAGAGCGAACTGCTGGTTGAGGTGGCGGCACAAAGGATTGGCCAATACCAGCTACAATCGCTCTATGAATGTGGAGTAGGTAGCGGGGCCATAATAGTCTCTCTAGCAGCACTCTTTGACCACCTTTCCTGCAGTGGGGGTGATAGCTCCCGAAGTGCCCTGCAGATAGCCGGCAGTAATAGTGATGCGCTCTTAGGCCCGGGGCGTATTAAGTTAATACATGGCTCACTGTTGGGGCCATTGTCCGCGCTACCGGCACTACCCGACATAGTTGTAGCTAATTTACCCTATCTTACCAAAAGAGAGAGTCGCGCTACCGGACTCCGTTATGAACCGCGGAGAGCGCTGTACGGTGGCCGCCAGGGATTAACAGCTATTGCGCAGCTTATTCATGATGCTAGTAGACAACTGATGGCAGAGAGTCATCTTCTGTTGGAATGTGCGCCTCAGCAAAGGGAGGCCCTCAATAGATTACTGCAACAATCGAGATTTCAATCAATACAATGGCACCGCGATCTTGCAGGAGATTGGCGGGTAGTGGCCGCGCAAACTCCTAGCCTTAGGCCATGAATTTCCTTAATACATATTGTAATATGCCGCCGTGACGATAGTATTTAACCTCAATAGGACTATCAATACGGCAGAGTGTATCAAAGGTATGTGGTGAGCGGCCATTGGCGCTCACTGTTACCGCTATTTTGCTACCCGGTAGGAGATGCTCATCTACTGCAACATGGTAGTGCTCCGTTCCATCTAACCCTAAGCGCTCACAGTTATCCCCTTCCATAAACTGTAATGGTAGAATTCCCATACCTACCAGATTGCTGCGATGTATACGCTCATAAGAGACCGCAATTACTGCCTTAATTCCCAACAAATAGGGCCCCTTAGCAGCCCAATCACGTGAAGAGCCCATACCGTAATCTTGACCAGCCAACACTATGGTGGGTATCTCCTCCGCCTTATAGCGCTGCGCAGCCTCAAAAATATCCAGCACCTCATCACTTGGAAAATAACGAGTATAGCCCCCCTCAATCTCCGGGGTAAGTAAATTACGAAAACGGATATTGGCAAAGGTGCCACGAGACATTATTTTATCATTCCCACGACGGCTCCCATATGAATTAAATTCCTCATAGGTTACCCCATGCGCCTGCAGAAAGCGCCCCGCCGGACTCTTAGGATCAATAGCTCCAGCCGGACTAATATGATCGGTGGTAACGCTGTCGCCAGCTACCACCAATACCCGCGCATCCTTAATAGGAGTAATAGAACCAGCCTGGAGCGCCATCTCTTGAAAGAAGGGAGGCTCTTGAATATAGCTACTCTCATCACGCCAGCGGTAAATAGGAGCATCATCCAGTTTAATGCTATTCCATTGCGGATTGGCATTCTCTAGATTATTATAGCTTTCAATAAACGCTTCACGATTTAGCGCCTCTTGAGTTACCCGCTGCAGTTCAGCCTCATCCGGCCAAATATCATGAAGATAAATTGCTTCGCCTCTATCATTAGTGCCAAGTGGCTGTTGGGTTAGATCGATATTGATGGTGCCAGCCAATCCGTAGGCCACCACCAAAGGGGGTGATGCTAGATAATTGGCGCGGGTATGAGGATTGATGCGCCCCTCAAAATTACGATTACCTGAAAGAACACCGGCCACCACCAGCTTCTGCTCCTCTACTATTTTAGCAATCTCAGAGGGCAAGGGGCCGCTATTACCAATACAGGTAGTACAGCCATAGCCTACTAAATAATATCCTAGCTCTTCCAGATAACGCATAAGGCCGGTCCGCTGCAGGTATTCGGTCACCACCATAGAGCCAGGCGCAAAGCTGGTTTTGACCCACGGCTTGGTGCGTAGGCCACATTCGAGTGCTCGCTTTGCCAGCAGCCCCGCCGCAATAAGTACTGAGGGATTGCTGGTGTTGGTACAGCTAGTGATGGCGGCTATCACCACCGAACCGTGAGTCAGAGTATAGCTACCATCCTTAAGGTTAAGGAGACCTTGCGCCTGCTGCTCTGGTGCGGTAAGCGCAAAACCGCGCTCCTTAAGGGGGGCCCCTAAGAGGTACTGCCAGTTCTCCGATACTTTAGAGATGGACACCCTATCCTGAGGTCGCTTAGGGCCAGCGATTGATGACTCAACCTCCTCTAGATTAAGCTCTAACAGGGTTTCAAATCGCGGCTCAGGACTCATAGAATTCCTAAAAAGCCCCTGCGCTTGGGTATAGGCGCGCACTAGCTCTATCTGCGATTGTGAGCGTCCGGTAGCGTGCATATATTCTAGGGTGCGTTCATCTACCGGAAAATAGCCCACAGTGGCGCCATACTCGGGCGCCATGTTAGAGATGGTAGCTCTATCAGGCACGCTCATTGCTGAAAGGCCACTACCACAAAATTCCACAAATTTACCCACCACACCATGTTGGCGTAGCATCTGGGTAATACGTAGCACTAAATCGGTAGCAGTAATACCCGGACGAAGCGCTCCATGAATTTTCACCCCCACTACGGCTGGCGCTAACATAAATATGGGCTGGCCTAACATGGCCGCTTCGGCCTCTATGCCGCCTACGCCCCACCCAAGTATACCCAAACCATTTATCATAGGAGTGTGAGAGTCGGTACCCACACAGGAATCTAAATAGGCAATTGGAAGTTGGTTGTCTGCCTCCTGCTGCACCACCTTTCCTAAATACTCTAGGTTAACCTGATGGCAAATACCACTTGCTGGCGGTACCACCCGAAAGTTATGAAAGGCTTTCTGTCCCCAGCGCAGAAGCTCATAGCGCTCGCGATTGCGCTTAAATTCTAGACTGGCATTTTGATGAAAGGCCTGTGGTGAGTTGAAATGGTCCACCTGTACTGAATGATCAATAACCAGATCAACCGGCAATGCAGGATTAATACGAGCTGCATCCCCACCTACACGTTGCACTGCACTACGCATAGCAGCCAGATCAACCACACAGGGCACCCCGGTAAAATCTTGTAGCAGTACTCGTGCTGGCCGAAAGGGAAATTCAATTTTTGGCACCTGCAGAGGGTCATACTGCAACATACGGTCAACATGCTCAGTAGTTATTTCACGACCATTACAATGATGTAGCAGAGACTCCAGCAATATCTTAATGGAATATGGCAATCTATCCAATGATATCTGACGCTCCTCTTGTAGCGCCGCCAGGCTATAATAGCGATAGCCTCTATCTGCCTCTAATTGGCGTAGCAGATGCTGTTGATTATCGCGACTCATATCTTTACTATAGCCAAGAAAGAGAGGTATGACAAGGAGCGATGGGAAGCGGCGCAGAAAGAGCCCTATTATTATGCTAATATATACAAGTAACCGTGCGTATATAGCGCTTAACTCTAATATATGAGAAAAGTAATGTATAAAAACATGAGGATGGGATTTTAATTCAACGCTCCTCAGCATCTATGATGCTATCATGAATGATAAGCAATTGCGTGCCTATCTTTTCGAGACTGCCCGCCAGCTACGAGAACTTGCGGAGCCTCAGGAGTTAGCAATGGCGCTGGCTGACAGACGCTATGCTGAGCAACCGGCCGAAAGATAAAGAGGTGACCAGGCGGCACAAAAGCGTCATAAGGAGGCGGAAAAGCGTTTCACAAAAGGGCATGCCGATTCCCTATACCATCTAGAGGAACTACGTAAGAGCTCCCAACGCCATGATCGCTTTATTACTAATGACTCACGGGTAGTAGAGGATTGGTTTATCGAGGCTATAGAGGCGCGAGAGCTGCAAATAGGCAATATCACCATGGTCACGCGATACGCATAGATAATTCTCATCAAAAACTCTATTAGGTAGGCCCCGCAGCTTGATTACGCTGCTCAGCAGCTGCAATCTTCATCTTATGGAGGGGCAGGCCTATCTGCACCGGTTGTTGCGCTCTAAGTGATAAATGAGGATCGGTGTGTACCGTAATCTGCTGGTCGGGGAAAGTGTCGGGTACCTCAATTGCTACCATCTGGTAATGACCATAGTAGCGAGTGGCAGCAACCCTTCCATGCAGCAGGAGCATATCTTGGCGGCTGCAATATACTTCAGATTCAGTAGGAAAGAATTCAATGTCACCAGGACGAATAAGTATTTCTATCTCCTGGCGAGCATGAAACTGCTTTTGTTCTAATGGCGCCATAAAACTCTGTTTATCTTCTAGTATAATTTGTGCATTGTGATAGCGGCCCGGTAAAACATTAATTGGCCCAAAAAAGCGCGCCACATACTTATCGACCGGATTACGGTAGAGTTGACGCGCGTCACAATATTGGATTATTGCGCCCCCGTCCAATACCGCAATACGGTCGGCAATAGCAAAGGCCTCATGGGGTATGTGTGTAATGCAGAGCGCCGCAGTGGCACTCGCTTTAAGTACCGCTCGCACCTCACTGAGAATGGTCTCTCGTAATGAGGCATCCAAATTATTAAAAGGTTCATCTAGTAACAGGAGTGTAGGGCGCGGCGCCAGGGCTCGCGCAATACCTACTCGCTGTATTTGTCCACCCGATATTTGATGAGGAAAACGCTCAGCTAAGTGGGTTATTCCAAAAAGCTCCATTAGTTGATCCACCCGCTCCCTCTTTTTGTGACGCTCGTGTGACACCCCAAACCCTATATTGTTGCGCACGGTAAGATGTGGAAAGAGCGCATGCTCCTGAAACACCACTCCCACCGAACGATGTGGAGGCGCCACCGACAACCCCTTTCCTACCACCGGATTTCCGTCGATCCATATCTGACCACTTTGGGATTGCTCAAAGCCAGCAATGGTGCGCAGTAGGGTAGTCTTGCCAGATCCGCTAGGTCCTATTAGCGCAACAATCTCACTGGCCTCTATTTTCAAATTGAGACCGCGCAAGACGATGCTGTTTCGTCTATACTGCTTACTGAGATTCTGAATATCGAGTGCTGGATCTTTGCCCATGGGTGCAGTATTCTATTATTAATACTACCACTGTCGCAATAATTACCATAAGTAGAGCTGGCAACGCGGCCAAAGTACGCTGCTCCTCACTCATATAGTAAAAGCTCTCTAGTGCCAATGTCTGAAGCCCCAAAGGGCGCAGGATGATAGTCAGCGGCAGCTCCCGTAATACGTCCAAGAAGACCAATAGTGTTGCAGCTATCAGTGTATAGCGAATTTGGGGAATACTAATTCGTAACAATCGCTGTAGATGAGAGGCCCCCAATACATAGGCTGCATCATCAACATTTCCACAAAACTGCTCCAGCCCCGCATTAATCGGGTGATAACAGACTGCTAAGTGCCGAAAAAGATAGCCATAGATGAGTATCCATATACCTCCTAGTGGCAATAGATAGCTTATGGAACGCATCAGCCCTACTGCCACTACCGCTCCCGGTAGGGCATAGCCCAACGATATGCTGAGCACTAGATAGCTAATAATAGGTCGATTAATGATGCGACGACCATAGGCAATCAAAAGTGCGCACAGCAGTGAGAGTAGCGCCGCACTGATCCCCAACCAGAGACTCTGCCCAGCAGCCTTTAATAGATCAGGAGACCACACCAGTGCGCTATCGCCGGCAAATGTCCAGAAAAATAGCACTATTAGAGGCATTACAAACCCACAGGCTACTGGCAGTGCGCAACTCAGTGTGGCCAACCACTTTTTGCTCCCCGCTAAATGAGTATAATGTATAGGACTCCATTGCGCCAATCCGTAATTATAGCGCGCCAGATGACGAGAACGAATTTCTAATGCTGCTATTATAAAAACGATGATAAACGTATATGAAGAGATCTGCGCCGCCGAATCAATGTCATTGTAATTAAACCAGGCCCCAAAGATAGCGGTGGTTATTGTGTCAACCCCTAGATAAAAGAGCGCCCCATATTCATTAAGGGTCTCCATAATTACTAAGGCACCGGCACCAATAAGTGCCGGGCGCGCTAGAGGTAGTCCAATACGCACAAACAATCGTTCTCCCCCATATACCTCGCCAGCCTCCAAAAGGGTGCGCGATTGGGCGCGGAAACTATGGCGAGCAATAATATATACATAGGGATAGAGTGATAGGATAAGCACTATAAGCGCCGCTCCTAATCCTTGTATAGGAAGATAGGCCAGTGGGTAGGCAATATGCAATTTTTCGTAGAGCAAGGCTAAGGGTCCGGCGTAATCAAAAAAGCCGCGCAGACAATAGGCCATCACGTAGGTGGGTATAGCTAGCGGCATTAGGAGAAGCCATTCAAAGAGAGATGCTCCGGGAAATCGATATCGGGCTATAAGCCACCCGTAGGTACTTCCAATAAGCATGGTAACTAATGCGGTAACTACGCAGACAACTAGGGTAACCAGCAATTGCCGGGGGAGTCGATTTTCCCATAAAAAGAGAATGGTATCAGTGGGAGGTGCAAGAAGATTAAGAATTAGGGTTACAATAGGCAGCAGGAATATACCAATGCCCAGCAGCAACCAGAGATACCAGCTGGTTACCCGCTTAGCGCCAACTGGTAGTCTCAACAATTTTGGTTGCTTGTTGACTGAAAGATGTCAATTTTTTAATGGCCGCACTATCTAGTTTAATTCGGGAAGATGGCACTGCCACTCTCTCAGTAATTACCTTAGGGTTAACTGGTATCTCATGATTAGCAGAGGCAAAAAGCTGCTGCGCCTCCAACGAAGAGAGAAATTCCAATAGCTGCCGAGCTTCGGCACTATTTTTAGCGTAGCGTGTAATTGCGGCGCCACTAATGTTAATATGAGTCCCCTCTCTTTCTTGGTTGGGATAATAGATAGCTACACTCTTTATTAGCTCTTGATCTCGTTGGCTTTCGGAGTTAATCATAAGCCCCACATAGTATGAATTAGCAATAGTCACATCCGCTGTCCCTAAGGCTACCTGCCGTATCTGGTCACGATCATTACCGCTTGCTGAGTGTCTCAAATTGGCAGCAATACCCCTAGCCCAATTAAGCGCCGCTCCCACTCCCCGGTGTGCAATCAGCGCCGAGAGCAATGATATATTATAGGGATGGCTGGAGGAGCGCATCACTATTTTTTGACGCCATTTAGGGTGCGCCAGATCTTCGTAGGTAGAGAGATCACCGGCCTTCACCAGCCTCCGGTTATAGATAATTACTCGCGCGCGGCTGGTCAGGGCATACCAGTAGCCCTCATTATCCCGCAGCTCTACAGGGACATTGGCTTCCAGCAGCGAGGAGCGCAGCGGCTGTAGCAGCCCAAGCGCTTTGGCGCGCTCTAGGCGAATAACATCTACAGTAATGATCATATCGGCTTTGGTAGCTTGCCCCTCAGCCCGTATCCGCTCAATCAATTCATCCGATTTGGCATTTAACACATTTACCTTAATGCCACTCTGCTGTTGAAAGCGATTATACAGTTGACGATCGATGGGATAGTGACGGTGACTGTAGACGTTCACCTCTGCAGATTGCGCCGAGATGGGAGTACCTACTACCAATATTATGAGGGCTCCTATTGGCCAATATCGACACACTACGCGCCTTGCTCTACTCATCACTTTAGATTAGCATTCTAATCTCCTGAGGTGAAGGAGCGTAGCACCTCTTTACACTTGCTTTTACTGTAATAGAGGCCCTATTTTAGCTTCCCAGCTCCCATTAACATATAGAGATAGGAGAGCAGTTCGAAACCGTTTCCCTCCCCACTATTTCAAATTTCTAAGTGAATAACTAGTTACGATAGAGGAGCTTTTTGGAATTCGGAGATGGACAAGAGCCAAATCCGGACCAACAACAATCAGTAGCATAAAAAAGCAGGCGCCACTCTTATCAGTAGCAACGGCACCGGCAGCGCTCTCGCACTAGTACTACATAACTGTTCGCAAATATCACCTATTAACGCTTAGAGGGCGTTAAAGCACCAATCTGTTTTTGCATACGACGCGCCGTCTTATAGCTTACCCCTAATATATGCTCTAATTTTTTAGCATTTATACCATATTGCACATTATCCATAAGACACATTGCAAGAAACCAGGCAGAGAGCGGGGTGGATGATTTATGAAAGATGGTATTAGCCAAGGGGGCTATATGGTGACCACACTTACTATTATTACAGACATATACCTTACGAGATTTAATACGATGGAACTTTGTGTAGCGATGGCATTTGGGACATGTTCTCATGTCCCCATATCGCGTTCTCCATATCTCTTTGAGACATTGCTCTTCATCAGAAAGCATATCTCTTATTTTTTGCAGTCGCATCCTCTTGGCGCATAGCGCTCCACAGCTGCATTCTTGCCCCTCCTTTAACAGGCATTTGTAGATATCTAATGGAACCTGAAAGAGAGAGTGGTTTTTAGCGGGTCTATCTTTCGCGGACCTAACTACTCTGCTATTCGGTATGATACTCATCATTATAGGGTGCCAATATGCTACGGGCAATTTTTTGGGCTGCTGCTCCCCCCTTCAAATGCTCAATAATACACAATGCAAATTGAGTAGCGCAGCCGGCCGCTGCCGCGGTAATCAACGCTCCATCTTTGACTACCTCAGCATCTAGGGGAGTGGTGCTCTTTATCCGATCGCGATAGCTGGGATAGCTGGTGCAGCGCCGTCCCTTAAGTATACCTAATGGCTCTAATACCACTGCAGGCGCAGCACAGATGGCGGCAATAGTCTTACCTTGCTCCCACATAGCCTTCAGCATAGCGGTCACTGCAGGCGAGGCGGCTAAATTGGCAGCCCCCGGCATTCCTCCGGGGAGTATTACTAGGGAGGGTAGACCATTCCATTGGGCCAGGGTAGTGTCACAGAGCAGCTCAATACCATGTCCTCCGCCTACCTGGCGATCGGTCACCCCTACACATTGCAGCTCCAGTTCGGCGCGTCGTAAAAGATCTACCGCGGTCAGCGCCTCTATCTCCTCGAAACCCTTGGCCAACAACACCACTACCATACAATATATGATAATATTCTGCAGCTCAGCTGTCAATATTGCCTAGCCCCCTTGCTGATGGTAGTATAGCTAGCATGCAGGCCGATAGATTGCGCCATAAATACTTAGAGTTTTTTGCTCATCATGATCATGCAATTATTGCTGGCCGCTCGCTAGTGCCAGAGAATGATCCCACGGTACTTTTTACCACCGCCGGCATGCATCCACTGGTGCCCTATATACTAGGAGAGTCTCACCCAGCGGGCGCCCGGCTAGCAAACTGCCAGCAATGCATTCGTACTGGAGATATAGAAGAGGTAGGAGATACTGTACATCTTACCTTTTTTGAAATGTTGGGCAATTGGTCGTTGGGCGACTATTTCAAAGAAGAGGCTATTCATTATAGTTATGAGTTTCTTACCTCCCCGAAATGGTTAGGCATAGCCCCCGAACAACTGGCCATTACGGTCTTTGCAGGAGAGGGTGACATACCGCGCGATGATGAATCAGCACATATCTGGCGCACATTAGGCATACCCGACCAGCGCATATTCTATCTCTCTAGTGAGCATAATTGGTGGGGGCCGGCAGGCCAAACTGGTCCCTGCGGTCCCGATACCGAAATGTTTATCTCTAGTAAGGGATACCGCACTCATGATCTGCCGCCCGGGAGTCCCGGGAGCCAGGCCATGGAAATATGGAATGATGTCTTTATGCAGTATCGCAAAGCGCCGGATGGGCAATATCAGCCGCTGCAGAGAAAATGCGTTGATACCGGTATGGGAGTAGAGCGCACTATTACTATCCTACAGGGCCGGCAGTCGGTCTACGAAACCGAACTCTTTTGGCCCATCATTGCGCGGCTGGAAGAGCTCTCAGCGACTCGCTACGGCCAACAGCCGGCCAGCGATCGCGCCCTGCGGATTATTGCCGATCACCTTAAGGCCTCGGTGATGATTATTGGTGATGCAGCTGCCATAGTGCCCTCCAATGTGGGACGGGGCTATATTCTCCGCAGAATAATACGGCGCGCAGTGCGCTATGGACGGCAGATAGGCATAGAGCAGAGCTTTTTGCATCTGCCGCTTAATGAGCTCATTAGTATTTACCAAGATGTCTATCCCCAACTCAGTGAGCGCAGTGAAAAAATAGCAGATGTTCTGCATGCTGAAGAGGAGCACTTTCGACTTACCCTCCGTAAGGGAGAGCGTGAATTTAACAAGGCATTAGCAGCCCTAGATCACCATGCGCCGACCCATCTGCCCGGCGAGGTGGCCTTTCGACTCTATGATACCTATGGATTTCCTATAGAGTTAACCAAAGAATTAGCGGCTGAGCAGGGCCTTACGGTGGATATGCAAGGTTTTCAGAGAGCCTTTGAGAATCATCGCACAACCTCTCGAAGCGATAGTTACAGCACCTTTAAGGGAGGGTTGGCAGATCATACAGCAATGACCACCCGCCTGCACACCGCCACCCATCTGCTCCATCAGGCGCTGCGTGATGTATTGGGCAACCATGTGGCGCAGCGGGGGAGTAATATCACCCCGCAGCGATTGCGCTTTGATTTCTCGCATAGCAAAAAGATGAGTGAAGAGGAGATTAATCAGGTAGAGGAGATAGTCAATCGGCGTATAGAAGAAAATTTGCCAGTGAAGATAGAGACCATGCCCCTTAAAGAGGCCCAGACACAGGGTGCCATCGCCCTCTTCTCACACAAATATGATGATGTGGTACGGGTCTACAGTATTGGCAACTATTCTAAAGAGGTCTGCGGCGGGCCGCACACCACCTGTACCGCCGAATTGGGACACTTCCATATCCTGAAAGAGCAATCATCCTCTCAGGGGGTACGTCGCATTAAAGCGATTCTAGAACTGCCTGAGCCTTAGCTCTGACAGCTACCTATGGTAGCCCTACCAACCGCACTTGCAATTGTGGTTAGGAGGCCGCCTCTAGAAGTGAAACCGTAGAGTTTTCTATTCTCTGCTGCGCATGCTTTAGGCGAGAACATTCGCGTATTTCCATAGCTACTCGAGCGGCTATTTTGTGATGCTGCATCAGCTCTTTGAAAGAGAGCAGCGCCTCATCATAGTTTCCCGCCAGTTTGTGTAAACGTGCTAATCCTAGAGCGGCAAAGACATCAAAGTTGTGGCTTAATGCCTTCTGATAATAGTGTTGCGCCTGATGGTAATCTCCCTTGTCGCTATAGAGCTCTCCCAAACGGGTTAAGAGCACCTGATTGGCGCTATCGCGTGAGAGCAGGTCAGTGATCCAGTAGATAGCTTCGTCATAGCTTCCCAATTCCCGATAACAATCGGCCATACCATAGATAGCATAAAAGTTTTTGAGCTCCATAGTCAAGGCATGTTGAAAATAGGAGAGCGCCTCCTCAAAACTGCGCATCTTGCGATAACAGTTGCCAATAGCGGTATAGAGGCGAACATCATGTGGCTCATTATTTTGGATTATCTTTTTCCAGCATTCCAGCGCTAAGGCGTGCTCTCTATTTCTGAAATAGAGCCACCCCAGTCCTACTAAGGCATATCTATTCTGTGGCTCAATGGCTAGGGCGTCTTTGTAATGCTTAAGCGCATTGTTATAATCTCCCTGTTTTCTGAGGGCATCAGCTAATCGGGTGTGTACCACTGAGTCATTGTTATCGAACTTAAGGTATTCTTGCCAATGTTTAATGGCGCCTAAATAATCATTTAACCCCTGCAGACTCTCTGCTGTACCAAAGAGCGCATAGCTATTGGCGGGCTCTAGCGCCAAACATCTACGATAATATTCTATTGCCGCTACAAACTGCTTCCGCTTCCGGAAAACATCTCCCAAACCTACCAGTGCATAGTTATTCTGAGGCTCAGTAGCTAAAATTTTCTTGAAACAAGATTCAGCATCATCCAACAGATTATCTCGAATATGCTGATAACCATTCTGTGACAATATATTTATTGGCGATTGCGTATCATTGCCTGTCACCATCTCTGCTATTTCATCCCTTTTGTTTTCAATCAATATGCTATTTTTACTCATTTTTTGTTTCTCCCTACTATTTATATAGGGGAAAAATGCAATACCTGTGAAGTTTTTAATTTATTGTAAATTTGGTTACTAAAAGTATGAAAATAGATAGCAAACTATATAATGAAAATTATATTGTATCTTACAGCATCTGATTGCCGGCACTATTCCTCCTCAGGTTCGGCAGGTTCAGCATCATCAGCGCGGGTATCAATTAATTTTTTAGAGGTGGGGGCCCCCAACTTACGCAGTTCCTCGGCGCGCGAGGTGAGACTTCCTCGGCCACTGCTAAGGTGGCGCATGGCACCTTCATACTCCTGCTGACTTTGTTGCAGCCGATTGCCCATTCTCTGCATGCTCTCTATAAAGGCTACACATTTATCGTAAATACCGCCGGCCTGCTGTACCATTTTTTTTACATTGCGCTCTTGCCGCTCGCCCTGCCACATTTTTTCTATGACCATAAGAAAGGGAAGGAGGGTGGTGGGGGTAACCAGCACCACTCGTTGCTCCATCGCTAAATTCTGCAGATTGCTCTCCTCTCGCACCGCGTCATACCAGGCGCCGTCAATAGGAATATACATAAAAACATATTCAGGGGTGGCTTTGTGTGGCTGGTTCTTGCCCCAATGACGCCAATACTCCTTACTGCTCAAACCCTTAATATGCTTGCGAATAGACCCTACATGGCGCTGCAACGCGCCGGCTCGCTCCTCATTACTGGTAGCGCCCATTAATTCGCTATAGGCGGTGAGTGATACCTTGGCATCAATAATAATATCTCTATTCTCGGGAAGATGTATTATTGCATCTGGGCGAACCCTCCGCAATTCACCATCTATATCAGAGTTAATATGTACCTGTAATTCATACTCTCGTCCCTTTTGCAGGCCCGATTTCTCCAAAATACGCATTAGGGTTAACTCTCCCCATGCCCCCTGGGTTTTGGAGTCACCGCGCAATGCAGCGGCCAAATTTTCGGCATCACTACTCAGCTTTTTATTTAAGGATTGAGTATGTGCCAGTTGATCCAGCAACTGTCGATGCTCTCCAATAGCTTTGTCGCGGGAGTCCCGCTGATCTTTGGCAAAGCTCTCTACCTGTTGACGAAAGGGCTCCAAAACCTCCTTAAGTGATTGGTTACTTTGGGTAGAGAAGAGGCGACTCTTCTCATCGATAATTCTTCCCGCTAGCTTTTCAAAATCACTTCCCAGTAGCTCCTTCAACATTTGGGTAAGCGCGCCATTCCCCGGATCTACCAGCGCCTGCAGTTGCTGAATCTGATGCTCCTTCTCTTCTACGCGGGCCCGATACCCAGCGCTCTGCGCTTGGCTGCGGGCGCGCATAAGTACCATAGTTATGGTGGTGGCCAGCGCGGCGCCCCCTAGTGCCGCTATGAGTAGATATACTATAATCATGAATGTACTAAATTGTGACTAATCGTGGAGGTGGCGGGAATTGAACCCGCGTCCCGGAACCTATGGCATATACCTCTACAGACATAGCGTTCGTTTATACTTCGGCAGGGGCAGGCGACGAACGCCACGCACACCCCGACCTACCTCTGTTGTTATCTCCCTACTGCGTCACAGATATCGCTATAGGCAAGCCTCATTAAACGACGGGCGGCGCACACCATGAGACGCAATCTGCGGGCCCGGCTCAGCTATGCAGCTAGAGCTAAATCTGCATTATCGGCAGATAATTTGTTGCTTTTAAGGAGTGGGCTCTCCATCTGCAATATATGTCAACTCAATTCCGATCGAATCCAGAACACCCCCATATCATCTACATTACTCGCTAGGGAGAAGAATGTCAATATAGGCATATCATAGCTAGCCGCAAATTATGGTTAGCTCCATAGTTTTTTTACCCATCTTCCGGACTTTGCAACCTACGAAGGACCATTAACCATGTGCCTCCCCCTAGGCAGCGGCTATAGTCTCAGAAGTTTGGAGAGTGGCTGTACGTGGCTGTACAGTGGGTGCTCAGTGGGTTGACAGCCTTGGGCTAGATCGGCTAATATCTCTTATATCTACCCCTTGCATCATGAAGAGGCTAGCCGGTAGAGCTTTTATAGAATAGACAGCACTTAAGGAGCATAATGCGCAGGAGAGGATGGGTAGCATAAGGATTAATATATGGGCTATTCTGGTGGCTAGCGCAGTGGTCTATCTCTTAGGTATAGTTTGGTATGGGCTATGGGCTGAGCTCTGGGCCTCAGGATGGGGCTTGGATCTAAGCCAAATTGAAGGTTTGAGAGATGCCAATCTCTTTGATCATCTTATCTCCTTGCTGGTTTTGCTATTGTATGGCTGGGCCTTCAGCTATTTGGTTGTTAAGCTGAGTATCAACACCCTTCGAGAACATATTACATTGGGGATGTTACTGGCCGGTCTATTTATTATCCCTACTATGGTAAGCGACAGCCTCTTTCTCAATGCCCGAGTAACAGCAATACTAGTTGATGCCCTCTATCTCTCTATCCGAGCTTTGGTATTCAGTATAATAATTGGGTTTTGGAACAAGAGGGCGGTTAGCTCAGCTGGTTAGAGCGCCTGTTTTACACGCAGGAGGCCGGCGGTTCAAATCCGTCACCGCCCATTTTGTCTTTAAGATAGGCAATCCATACTATAACTATAACGAGAGAGCGATGGCATTAAAGGTAGCAGCTGCTGTATGACAAACCTGCTGCTCTTCAACGCCGCCCTAGTGGTTGCTGGGGTAGGGCTGCTGTGGATAGGCGGAGAATTACTGTTAAGGGGCGCGGTGGCCTTTTCGTTGCGGCACAATATGTCTCGCGCTATGGTGGGGCTTACGGTGGTGGCCATCGGTACCTCATTGCCAGAGCTCTGTGTCTCTTTGATATCGCTCTTTAGCGAGGGAGCAGCGCTTTCGGTTGCCAATTTGTTGGGTAGCAATATTATCAATACTGCCCTGATTCTGCCCATAACGGCATTGATCCGCCCGCTAGCGGCAACGCCGACTATCCTTACCTTTGACCTGCCGATGATGCTGGTTGCCACCGCTATCACCCTCCTGCTTTTCATGGAATGGCCAATAGGTAGCTGGGCTACCTTTGGCGCCATTCACCTCTCTGCGGTTGATGGCAGTATGTTGCTGGCTTTACTATTGCTCTATTTTGTGTTGCTTATTATACGTCATCGCCGGCAGAGCGCCAAAAACCATCACACTATCCATATGCGCCCGCTCTCTGGTACGCCGCTTCCCTCATGGATGTTACTGCTCTTTTTGGCGCTAGGTATTGTTGGACTACAGAGCGGCGCCTATCTACTGGTGAGGGGCGCCAGCACCATAGCTGCCCAAGTGGGCATTAGCAGACGGGTTATAGGACTTACGGTGGTGGCCCTAGGTACTAGTTTGCCAGAGCTCTTTGCCTCTCTGGTAGCTCTTGCTAAGAGAGAGAATGAGATTATACTAGGAAACATAGTGGGGAGTAATATTATTAATGCGCTCCTTATTTTTGGTATGCTCGGTGTGGTGCAGGGGGTGGGCATTGCTGCTAGTGATGCCTTTGGTGTAGATATTATTGCCTTGGTGGCTATCTCTTTGGTACTGAGCGCCACCCTCTATCTTCGAGCAGCTATCCGCCCTCCTCTGGCGCTGTTTCTTCTCCTATGCTATGGCGCCTATAGCGCTCTGCTCTTTTATCTGCGGAGCTAATTGCCGCTTAGCACTAGTGGTTGCCAAATGAGAAGCATGAAAGGTCGACAGAACCGTTGGGCGATTATATTTGATTTAGATGGTACCTTAGTAGATAGCATTCCTCAGATAGCCGAGGCGGTTAATCGTGCGCTGTCACAGGAGGGGTGGAGCACCCACCCCCATTCTGCCTATCGCGGTTGGATAGGCGGGGGACTTCCCCTTTTGGTGGAGCGGGCTATGCAGGCAGCCCATTCCATTAATCAAAGGCCGCTTAATCATAATTCAGCATTCTCTAGAGAGGCCCTGGCTACCATACAGCGTCAGAGTGCCCATTATTATCGACGTCAGGCAGTAGAGAGCGCTCCCTATCCGGCGGTGGAAGAGCTACTCTCTCAGCTACAGCAGATGAATATTTGGTGTTCGGTGCTTACCAATAAGCCGCAATCCATTGCCCGCCGTATGGTAGCCCAGATCTTCCTCCATCATCGCTTCCGTGCCGTAATTGGGAGCCATCGCCACCAGCTTCCCAAGCCCCACTCTCCGGCATTGGAGCAGCTATTGCGGAGGCAGCGGCTACTGGCTAGTCAGGCGCTTATGGTGGGGGATTCGCCTATTGATTGGCAGAGCGCGCAACAGGCCGGATTGTCCTTTGTGGGGGTGGATTGGGGCTATGGGCGTACTAAGGGCCGTCGCATTAGTCATCCTCTGGAGTTAGTGACAATTATTAAGGCATTGCAAAAGAGAAGCGGAATTTAAGTAGCCACAAATTAGATCTCTATTCGCTATATGGCACACAAGAGATGGCCGGAAATAGAGATATCATCCCTACCCATACCACAAAATGAATAAGACAAAAAAAAGCGGCGCCCGGAGGCGCCGCATCTATTGCGTTTGTGTTTTTATTAATTCAGTAACTACCTAGATTATGGGCTGGCAGTCAACGCGGTAGCAGAATCGGACAGATACACCTCATCAATTTCCACAACTACATTCGTCCCCTGATTCCAGAATCCGACATTAGTTATTTCATCATCATCAAATGTACCGTTAAGATCAGCTAGAGGCACCACGGCGGTCTGCCACATACCATCAGCCGTAATAGATGGCGCCGACGAACCCGTCAAATCTATAAGCTCTTGGGCCTCACCACCCGATGATTCATCAGTAATAACAGGCATAGTGTCCCCACTAGCATCCTCTAACACTACGCGAAGCAAAGGTGTCGCGGTAGCAGCAAACCTATAAGAAAAGTGAATATGAGAATAGCCCGCAGCCGCTATATCCTGAGCGCCCATAAAGGTATAGAAAAATCCACCCCAGGCACCCGTATAGGCTGACCGTATACAACTTGCACCGACAGCACAACCGTCGGTACTAGAGTCAATATCAGTAATAGTAATATCACTCCCATCACCAGCTGCGGAACTTACGCCTCTAGCAGTGCTGGCATAGGCAACATGACTGCAGTCGGTATCTTCATATCCAGCCCAGTTTACATCACCATACAGGATTAAGATGTTAGCGGCACTACTATCAGTAGTAGCCTCACAACTAGTAGCAGCAGCAGGACCAGCACCAGGCGACGCCGTCGGGCAGGCTACCAATAACAGGCCCAACAACAGGGCCCCACAAAACGCAATTGGGGCAATACCCCATTTAGAAAAATGTTTCATCGATGAAACTCCTCCTTGTTTTTTATAAATCTTCATAGGAGCATTATCGAATAATTTCCGGTCTAGTGTCAAGCCAATATACTAAATATTTGCATATATTTACCAATTTTATGGCAATATACTCAACAGATGTTGAGTATATTTAGACTCTGGGAGCAAATCTCCCTTAAAACTGGTATAATTTGGTGTCCAAATGGCTCACAGTCTATTGCACCACAGATTGGGAGAGTGAGGGAGCCCTCTCTTAGCTAAAAAAGCGTAATAGGGTTATAGTCAGAGTTAAAAAACTACCACTGCCACAATAAGCCATGGTACAGATTCAAATTGCACAGATTGAAAGTGTATATTGCTATTTTCTTGATTCTCCAGCAGTGCCGGCCGGTACCTCCGCACAGCGCCTTTCAGCAGTCTATTCATTTCCTAGATGAGCCCTTTTGCCCCTCTTGAAGATATGTGGACCCTCCTCTAGATAAATGCTTCGCTCCTCTAGAGAGATAACCTGATCAAGAAGTTCCAGCCACCTCTGTTGATTGCGCGCCGCAAGCTGATGTTCCTTTTCTTGAGGTTTCTGCGCCCGCGCCTTGGCCAATTGCCTGCTCCATCAGGGTGGCAACCAGCTGCTCAAGAACTTGGCGCTCCTGTTCTTTAATCATGATCCTAGGCTACCATTTAGAGCTGAGATAGCAAGCACTCCCAGTGTCTCGCACTCCATATATACTCATTATTCATATTTATGGTAAGGGAGAAAAATGGGCGGGTGCCTTAAGAAATTTTAATACAAGAGTCCTATTCCCGGCCCCTGATTGCCAATAGCGCCCCGTTCCACTACGTTACCAAGAGCTACCACTAGAAGGGGCCATTGGCGTAGGTGATGCCCCGTATATACCCCTCATGAATGCTCCTCGTTAACTACCCTCTATGCCAACGCACCATGCCGGTATAGAGCATGTGCACCACAGCTGTGACAAAGGGCTATAGCACATCCGAGCTCTTTCCGACACCCTTCCTGGGATGAATGAAGCATTGGAGGACGGTATCATGAGGGATCATCATTACCGACTGCATGCCGGTGGTGACTCTCGTAGCTTTGGCAAAGAGTGCAGAGCATCGGCATGCTTCAAGAGCAGGGTAGAGGAGCGTAACAAGTATTCTATGTAGCGAGGGCGGACAAGCAGTTGACTGAGGCGGGCCACTATTCTACAATCATAGAGGAGAGATCACAAGAGAGTGAACAGTACTCTACGATTAACCGTTCAAAAATTTCGTAAAGATAGCTATATCATTATAGAAGGACGTCAAAATGCCGATCGTTTTTTTATTATCAAAAATGGCAATGTACAACTTATGAAGGAGGTAAAATCGGTAGATGAGGAGGGTAAGGTTCTCACTACCGGCGATTTTTTTGGTGTGGTCTCCACTATGTCGTCCCATAACTATATTGAGACGGCACGGGCCCTTACCGATGTAGAGCTTATCTCCATTTCCCGTGATCAATATCAGGCTATGGTGCGCAGTAACACAAGTGTGGCTATGCGTATTATTGAGGCCTTCTCCAAACGTATGCGTACTCTGGACGAGGAGTTAGCGCGCCGTTCACTTAAATCGCGAACCGAAGATGACAAGGAGCATCTCTACCGGGTGGCCGAATATTACTATAAGCAGGATAGCCTAGGGCATGCCCACTACTCCTATACCCAATATATGCATCTCTTTCCCGATGGGAAGTTTGTAAGCGATGCGCAACAGAAAATTGCAGAAACCGCCGCGCATGCCAGCACTGTGACCGATAATACGGAAGGTGATAGCTTTGTGCGCAAATATCCTGCAGATACCATGATATTTGCCGAGTCTATGCCGGGCGAAGAGCTCTTTATTATACAAGAGGGAAGTATTAAGATTACCAAGATCATAGAGGATAAGGAGGTGCTTCTAGCGGTGCTAAAACCGGGTGATATCTTTGGAGAAATGGCGCTCATTGAGAATAAACCTCGCTCAGCCTCGGCCATTACCTATGATGATTGCACTCTCTTGGCGGTAAACCGGGCCAATTTTGAGCGCATGATTGGTACCCAGCCGCAAATATGTGAGCGTATTACCACTCTCTTTGCCGAACGCATCTGGCTTATCTATAAGCAGTTGGCCAATACCCAAATTCGTAGTACCTTGGGGCGCCTCTATGATGCGCTATTTATTCAGTTGGAAAAATCTCGGGTGCCCATTGCCACGCGTGTCAAGCATCGCTTTGATTTTGGTACCCAAGAGCTTACAAATATGATAGGCCTTTCCAGTAAAGAGGAGGGCAATCAAGCCATCCGCGAGCTTTTGCGCAATAGCGCGGTACGAGTTGATCAAAATCGTATTCTCATTACCGATACCGAAGAGATATTAAAACAGACTGAGTATTTTCACAAGCAGTCTCGTAAGGGATATTTAGATCGCAATTAATATTGCCCACCTTACAGATCAACTAAGGGTTAAAAATGAATATTAAGAGTAAGAGCTACGGATTGGTGCCAAAGGTAGGTACGGCAATGCTCTATGAGTGCAACAACGGAAATGGGCTTCAGATGCAATGCACAAATTATGAATCTTCCCTGCTCTCAATTAAAACCCCCGATTTTGATCGCACACCGCGGGCCATAAGCGGCCAATGGAATATACCGTGGATGAATGTTGTGCGATTACAATCTCCTCCCGGCGCAATAATAGGTCGTATTGGTTATCCGGCGCCATCTAATATGCCGCTTACTATTAGAAAGCGAGAATATACTATCTCTGCCAAGAGCGAATACAGAACCTTTCGAAAAAAGCTATGGAACGGGACTATCTTTGGAACCCCAGAGCTTTGCGGTATGCGCGCCAAATTAATAAGTCCCGATGGCGATCAGGGGCTACCAGGGGAAATGGAACTAACAGTTTGCTATACTATAACGCGGCAAAATGAGTTGTATATTGAACATTTAGCCCGATCTCAAAAAAAGAGTGCGCTTTCATTGGACACTCATTTGAGATGGAATCTAAGTAACGGCTATGGGGTATTAGAGCATGAGGCGGTTATTTACGCCGCGCAGTTCTCTACCCGGCCAACCCTGAGCTCTCTACAGCCGCTTAGCAGACACAAGTTTAATTTTCAACGGCAGCGCTCGCTAGTGGCTACTCTGAGTCATTATTTTTTGCTAGGATCAAATACGGCTGAGCAGCATCACCCTTTAACCAGCGCGCGGCAGAAAATGTCGCCGGCGCTCTGGCTTTATGATCCCAAAAGCCGGCGCTATCTGGAGCTACTTACCAACTATCCCATGCTCTATGTAGCGGTGATACGGGGTAAGCTGGGATCAGCCCTCTCGGTAAAACCCTGCATACCCTATGATGCGCCAGCGCTTATCTCTGGAAAACGCGATCGTTATCACTACACCTCTCTCTATCGCTTTGGTATCTTGAAATAGCGCCGGTGGCCAAGCAATTATCTCAGCAATCAGCTGAGCAATGGCGGCAGCGGGTTGCTCAATGGTTGAAGGATCAGGACTACGGGGCTGCCATATTCATGGATGCAGATCCACATCTGGGTGAATACTGCCATCCCCAATGGCGCCTACGGAGTGCGATGAGTACCTTTCCTAGCAGCGCCGGTCTTTTGGTGGTTGGCCATCAGGCCAGCGGATTATGGGTAGATGCCCGCTACTGGCAAGAGGCCACCGAGCAGCTCCCATCTCAAGAAATGGCCATCTATTGCAGTGATCAACAGCCCAGTTGGAAGCAGTGGTGTAGAGAGCACTGCAAAAGGGGGGCCACAGTACTATGTAATGGCCAGGTGATATCCTACTGGCACTATGAGCAGTGGCAGCGCCTCTTAGCCGACAGCCAACTACAGCTAGAGAGCAAGCCGTCATTTTATCATCTCAGCTATCTGTGGTTAGGCAACCAAAAAAGTGACGCAGATATTGCTCCCTATTTTGAACTCTCCAGCAAGCTTTGCGGAAGAAGCCGCCAAAGTAAAATTGAGGGTATGCGCCATGCCCTACAGAAAGCGGGCGCCGACACCGTGCTGCTTTCAGATTTGGACGATATTGCCTGGCTCCTTAATCTACGCGGCTGGGACATACCCTATAGCCAAACTCTACGCGCCTTTTTAATACTTACTCTCAGTCAGGGAATGCTTTTCGCCAATCGCGCGGCCTGTGGAACAGTCTTGTTGCAACAATTGGAGAGAGAAAAAATTGAGGTATATGACTATGCTAATTTTGAAGAACAATCCCAGAAGTTAATCAACGGTACATTAATGATGGATCCTCGACGCACCAGCCACGCTATCTTCTCTCACTATCGAAATTATGGAGCCACACAGAAGAGAGAGAATGAGCACGCAAGCGCGCTGCGCATTCAGAGCCCGCTGTGGCCTACCCTTACCAAGATGCGCAAAACCGCTGCCGAACTGGAGGGAATACGGCGCTGCGGGATTCAGGAGGGGGTGGTCTATGCCACCTTCAATTTTCGGCTCCAACAGGAGCTTCAGCGTGGCGTGGTAACTGAGCGTCGCGCTACCCAGCTCTTACAGGAGATCCGCCAAGCTCGACCCCATTATCTACAAGAGAGCTTCGCGCCTATTGTGGCGCATAATGCGCATGCCGCGCTAATCCATTATGGGCAGAGTAGCCGTAGTGAGCATCGCATAGAGGGGGGAATACTGCTAGTAGATAGCGGCGCCCACTATGACTGTGGAACTACCGATATAACCCGGGTCTTGGCGCTTGCCCCACCTACTGCGCAGCTCTGTCGTGATTATACCATGGTACTGAGGGCGCATATTGCGCTAGCTGAGGCAACACTACCGCCGGGGGTAACCGCCCGGCAGATAGATACGGTGGCCCGCGCTATTCTCTGGAGGGTGGGCGATGACTACCAGCATGGTACCGGACATGGTATTGGCTTTGTACTTAATGTGCATGAGGGGCCTCTTGCGTTGAGCCCTCTAGCTGACCCTCTGGAGCTTCAAGTTGGTATGGTAATGAGTAATGAACCAGGTATTTATCGCCCCTCCCACTATGGAATACGCATTGAAAACATGATGGTGGTGCAAAGTCTCCAATCGCTATCGCGAGCGGCTCCGCGAAATGTGAAGGGTGCCTCAGCGACGACATTATTGGGCTTTGAGATCTTAAGTCCCTGTCATCTGGAGCCGACCCTGGTAGATGCTGCATTACTTGATGAGGGGGAGAAAAGATGGTACAATAGCTATCAGTCATGGGTAGGCCGTTCCCTGGTAGAACATCTCCCCCCAGAGATAGCAACTTGGCTTGAAAAAATTACTGCGCCTCTTAAGTAATTGGTGAATGACCGATGATCCTCATGCCGTATCAACATGAAAGTATCACCATGAAACAAAAAATGTAGCAAAAATAATGTAGCTAAGCTAATGAAACAAAAAATAATAAAACCGAATGGTATGCTGAAAATAGCCAACTTTCCCTTTAATCCCGCTAAGCTTCCTCTCTTCTATGGCTGGATAATTTTGATATGCAGCAGCATTGGAACATTAATGAGCATACCGGGGCAGACGGTGGGTGTATCGGCCTTTACCGATTTTCTTATTAAAGAATTGGAGGTTGGGCGGAGTTTACTGAGTTTGGCCTATCTTATTGGTACGCTATCCAGCGCCATGCTCCTTACCTATGTCGGTATTCTCTACGACCGCTTTGGAGCGCGGCTCTTAACACCCTGCGCTTCGCTCTTGCTTGGGGCGGCGCTATTGGGAATGACTCAACTTCCCCTGGCGCACGACCTGTTGCAAGAGAGGCCCGGCTATCCAATCTATAGCGGCGCAGTGCTTACTTTGGGTTTCTTCTGTATACGGATTTTGGGACAGGGCAGTATTACCCTCTTTTGCCGCAACATGGCTATGCAATGGTTTGAGAAGCGTCGTGGCATGGCCAATGCTGTGATGGGGGCGGTAATAGGCGGAGTTTTCTCACTTTCGCCCCGCTTTTTTAATGCACAGATTCAACGACGCGGTTGGCAAGGCGCCTGGCATCTTACCGCGCTTATCCTGGCACTCTTTGCGGTTGTTGCCTTTCTATTTTTTCGGGATAAACCCGAGGATCACGGTCTTAAACCAGATGGCCATCTGCCGCAACATAGGAAGAAAAAGCGCCAATTTCTTCCACCAAAAGAATATACCCTGCGCGAGGCGCGCGCCGATTTCACCTTCTGGATATATACCCTAGCCCTGGCTGTTGATGCCCTGCTTATTACTGCCTTTACCTTTCATATTGTCTCAATATTTGAGGAGGTCTCTATTGGGCGCAACGTAGCTATTGCCACTCTTTTTCCGGCAGGTATGATTGCGTTGGGGCTTAATTTTATTGGAAGCTGGGCTAGTGATTATATCTCGATTAAGTATCACCTTCTATCATTAATACTCGGCTTGATGACCGCCAGTGTGGCCTTAACATTGCTATTGCGCAATGGCGAGGGGGTGCCATTGGTAATTGTGGGGTTAGGCTTAATGCAGGGGCAGTTTGGTACCCTGATTACCATTACCTGGCCCCGACTATATGGTCGTACCCATTTGGGAGCTATATCGGGACTCTCTACATCAGTGTTGGTGGCGGGAAGCGCTATCGGCCCCTTTTTCTTTAGCGTCCTGCGAGATATTAGTGGAAGCTACGCCACCGCCGCCGGTATCTGCGTGATAGTGACCGGCCTGCTGTTAATTGGCGGCCTGATGGTAAGAAAAGAGAACTAATCACGCTTGGGGGAGCTCTTAGACTGGGTGGGGGGCGACTTATGTTGCGCGCTACGTGGCACAGTAATATCATGGATATGACCTACTCGCTCTTCCAGTGTGATGAGCGCCCGCGTCTGCGCTCGATTTACGCGATAGATCTTATTAACCCGCTGCTCCAGCGAGTTAAGTATCCAAAATTGAAAATGATTAAATCTGGCATTTATATGTATCATCCATACAATTTTGAGCGAGACCAATAACACCCCCAACTGCAGCGAGAGTGAGCTAGGAATAAGCTCGGTGGTGCTTTCTAATGTAAAGAGTATGAGAATACCCATTAGAAAGATAATATTGAGTATGGTATCTCGGCGAGCATATCCCCTTCCGGAGATGGAGCTAATTAACTTTTGCACCCGCTTGCGTTCGCGGCTATAGAGCTCAATATCCTCCTTTAGGCTCTCACTGAGTAAATGCTCAGTTTGCTCATCCATCTCCCTCATGTCTCTATTCTATTCTATGCTATTAGCGCCAATTATGGCAATAGCTGGCTTCAGAAAAACACAAAGCCAAAAACATATCAAGATATTAGCATTGAAAGATACTTAGTCTCGTTTTCTCTCATACTGGACTGCGCGCTATAGTAGCTCCAATACCATTAAACGTCACAAAAAAGAGCCGGAGCTAGCTCCACTGCCTTTAAAAACCTCACACAACTCTCCTTCTATAGCAAATGGCCGAAAATTAGTTAAGTGGGACAGCCCCAATCACAATATAAAGAAAGAGTACTAAAGTTAATGACCAAACTATCTCAGGAAAAACGCATTAAGAAATACCAGCAGGGCGAACAGTTGCCACTCCTTGAATTGCATGACAACATCGGCTTTTACCTAATTGAAGAGTACCACACAGAGCAAAACCTAAGAGAATTATATAGCTAATAGCCCGCAGCCCCATTCATTTGACCAACCGCTATGCAGCGCGGTACACTGCTTGAGCGCGACCGTCGTATAATGGCCATTACCCCAGCCTTCCAAGCTGGAGATGTGGGTTCGATTCCCATCGGTCGCTGCCTATTAATTGCGATAGCCTTAGGGAAAGAATTCGATAGGATGCAGGTAGCCCTCAGTGTCAGGAATGTCCTGCTTGCTGATGAGGCATAGCTCTTCGTTGGTAAGCTGGCTAATGTTAGAGATACGGTTGGCCTGTCGTTCAATTACCTGCTCAAAGATATTGCGCACCAGACGACCATTGCCAAAGGTTTTAGTGCGACTCTGGTAGAGATGCCGCAATAGCGTATGAAGTTTGGTGCGTGCCTGACCGGTAAGTTCTAGGGTGGCATCGTTACTGAAGAGATCAAAAATTTGCAGCAGCTGATCGGGAGTGTAATGGTCAAAGTAGAAGAAGCGGCTAAAGCGTGATTGCAGCCCGGGGTTACTATTAATAAAGCGCTGCATTTCATTAGGATAGCCGGCCACAATTACCACCAGCCGATCTCGATTATCCTCCATCCGCTTGAGGAGCGTATCTATAGCCTCTTGGCCAAAATCGCCCTTGGCTCCTTCGGGGCTGAGGCTGTAGGCCTCGTCCACAAAGAGCACTCCATCTAAGGCCTCTTCGGTTATTTCATTCACTTGAATAGCGGTCTGTCCTACATAGCCAGCCACCAGTCCCGCCCTATCGATCTCTACCATATGCCCCCGTTCTAGCAGTCCTAAAGCACGGTAGATACGCCCCAAAAAGCGCGCCATTGTGGTTTTGCCAGTGCCGGGCGGGCCATTAAAGACAGCATGCTTGCTAATGGTGGTAACTGGCAGTCCCCGCCGCTCCTTCTCCTGATGCACCTTAATAAGATTAATAAAGGTGCGCACCTGTTTTTTTACCATATCCATACCTATCAGCCGGTCCAAATCTGCCAATACCTTCTCTAAGGGCTCTTTCTCCGCTGAGGATTGGCGAGCCATCTCAGCTACCGCTCTTAACTCTGGTTGTCCAACCTCTCTCTCTGGCTCGGTTGACTCTTCTGACTCTGATGGAGGATGGATAAGCCGTTCTAGATGATCTAATGGTACCTGATGGTCATGCAGGGTACTGCCATCGCTGGTAAGCAATGTCTGAGTTAGCATCTGAATAATTGTCACCGCACGTGCCCGGTATTTGGTATGCTCTCTCTGATCTATCTCTTGAAGTATACGGAGCGAAACCAGGCCGCGACGCTCAGCGCCGCGCATTTTGTAAATATCATTGCGCACCAACTGCCAGTGGGCTATGAGATTGCGCTTATGTAACAGAGGGAGGGTTTTATAGCGCATCATGTCAACAATAAGTCTTCGATCTTTGATGATATTTTGGCGCAGATTAAGAAAGAGCATGGTAAGAAATATCTTAAGCTCCTCCACGGGATGAAAAATAGTCTCTAGACAGATGCAGCACACAGTACGCAGATCATCTATGAGTTTATTTACTAAGAGAGGATCGGGTGGAAAGCTCTTAAATTGGTTGATCTCAGCGATTATCTGTCGGGTAATGGTAAAGCTGTTATGGTGAGAGAGGGTAGAATGTTGCAGAGGGGGGCCAGTATGGTTGCGGATGGAGAGCCGATTGTATTTAATCTTCTCTTTGGCTAGTTTATTTTCTAGTACGGCAATAAAAGATCGAATGTCAAAACCACCCTTGGTGGCAGTAAGCACTCCCTCTCCCCCCTGATGCATAAAATGAATACGTGGCGTGCGGGCACCCTCTAGAATAGTGGCCATCTCAATATCCTCATAGGCAATGGATTCTTGAGGGGTGGCCAAGTCGTAGGTGGGCACCCCGACAAAGCGTATATTAGTAAGGCAACAGAGAGAGGGATCGCCGCTCTGTCGTTCGGCCAAGCTGCCCTGCTTATAGTAGGCCTCTAAAAGCGCCTCGACTGTTTCTTGATCATCTAGGATGGTAGAGAGCGTATTAAGATAACGCCGCTTATTGGCTACCATATTCCAATTGCCAATTTTTTGTAGCTGCTCTTCTAGCAGAAACTGATTCATAGCGAGGCCCCTTCACCAACCTGGCGCATGAGCTTAAGACTTCCGGCGTAGATGGCCTGATAGCTGGGGGAAAGCGGGAGGCCAATTACCACCCCTAACCCACTATAGGCGATGTCATGGAGGGCCTGACTGAGTAACCGTATGTAGAGTGCCCGATCTATTGTTTTCTCTGCAGTAAAGAAGATGTAGTTGGTAGTAGAGTAGCGGACAGCCAACTGCTCTAATTCTTGAAGAAAGAGCGGCAACATTTTTTTGACAATTTCAAGATGTCGACGGTGCAGTTCGCTATTATGGTTAATAAGATGGGCAATTTGCCGCTGCCGATCCCGTTTTATCTCCGGCCCCTCTTTACGGATGGGTATATAGGAGAGAACAGCCTGCTGTACCGATGCGGCATTGATTGTCATAGCTAACGCCGCATAGGCAAAGAGCAGGGAGCGGGCATTTTTGGCATTCTTTTCTTGATTCGTGGCGCTACTCTCACTATATAACATTTCTTGAAGCGCCTTCTCATAGAGCTGCTGCTGTCGCTGGTAGCTTGAATGCTTACTCTGCAGCAGCTGGTCAATAAATTGCTCTAAGAGACGTATGGTTTTGATGGTTAGGCGAAAACTCTGCTGGGAGATTAATGTAGAGATGCCCTGACTGATATGAGCCTGCTGTGATCTTTGAAGCTGCTCTGCAGGAGCTATGCGGGAGGAGCGGGAATAAAATTGCTCCCAATAGAGATAGAGCTCCTCGGTAATGGTGGATGCTGTGTCGCAGAGGAGCTGCTCTAAGGGGTAGAGCGAGATAAGAAAATGGTATACTTGCTGCTGCTGGGCGCGGTTGCAGGCCGAGCAGCGGAGCCGGGTGCGACCTAGCAGCTCAAAGAGCATGCGCAGTACCCCCTGACATTTGTAAAGAATACTTTGCAATGGTCTTACTGTTACATTTAAGAGATCTAAGATATCATCGCGCGGCACATAGGATATGTTACAACAGCGTTTTTGCTCTTGGGCCGAAAGCCACAAACTTTTATCTACAAATTTTTGATAATTATTAATTACATCATCGTAGTAAAAATGGCGCTGATCCTGTATCTCAAAGCGATTATGCCAAAAATAGATATTAAGGCGGGGAGACATTTGCAGGGAGGCCTTTACATAGCCTCCTGAAGAGACATGCGAAGTTGGCTCGGGTTGCACCACCACCACCAAATGGGCCACCAATGGCAAAAACTGGTAGCTCTGCTCGCTACGAATACCGGCGGGGAGATCAAAGAGTAACAGGTCATATTTCTTAGCTAAGAGGGTTGCAAAACTTTTGAATACTAATGTCTTAATCAAAGGAGCGCTTTGCTCTATATCTTTGGTATGGGGGAAGAGTACATCGCAGCCGGGGCAGGCATTAAGAGTTACCTGCTCCAGGGTGAGGGTGGATGCGCCCAACTCTGCGGCGTTATTCTCCCGCGCCAGATCCAGGATAGTAGTGATATTAGAGAGCGGGTCTAGGTCAACAATGGCTACCCGCATTGCATGCTTAGCAAGCATAAGCGCAATGTTAATTGTGGTAGTTGATTTTCCTACCCCTCCCTTTCCCGAACCGATTGCAATACACCTGCGCGTAAGCATAGGCTGCGGCATACTATAAGCTACAATAAATGACAATACTGTTCAATAGCTATGGAGAAAAAATTTGCTAAGACGAGCGTTGTACTGCAGCTATTGCACAAAACTTGTTGGAGAGAGAGAGAGAGAGAGAGAGAGATAAAGAGAAGTTGATATTTTCTCCCTGGGAACTATAGTTAGCTAGAATTTTAGGAAATTGATCTTTCTTAGCAGATATAGGATAAACGCCTTTTTTGTCTCTCCTTAAAGAGCCAATAAATTATTAGATGTATATGAGGGTGTACAATAGCTTGTCTCTTTTGCAATAGTGGGTATAATAATAAACAGGGCGGGGAGCCTCCCCACCCTGAAAGGTTGCCCGCGCCTTTTGTGAAGCGTTGACCTTCACAACGCGGGGCTTTTTTGTTTCGCTCTCTTGCCAATAGGGGGGATAAGCCCCTGTGCAAGAGAGAGCGTTTTATTTTAATACTCCCATCCTCTCTTTTACAGTGTTGGGGTCGATGGAACGGTAGCGGGTTGCGGTCTGTTTTGGCACTGGTCTACTTGTACCAGCGTGAGACAAGTCGGTACGCTTGCCTTGCTGTGGCTCCCCCGCTAGTCTCCTTTTGGCAAGGAGTGCGCTCTATCGGGTCTTAATGTTTACAAATACCCCGATTCGGCTCCAACTGTACCCACTTTTTGGGGCGGACTGTTAACTTATATATAGGGTCTGTCCCACTTAAGCTAATCTAGCCTCATTCCAGCCTCCTTTACCCAATTAAATAATGTGGTTCTCAAGTTTGCTAGTGGTCTATAATTAAATCTCCAATCACATTCCTTAAGATAGCAATCAAAGTGCTGTTGTAGAATACCATTGTAGGTACTGAGATGTCGCTTGGCCGGTCGCCAAAAATTCTCTATTCCATTAATGTGATGCTTTCCCTGCACAAACTCTTTCACGTGATTAATTCATCATATGATGAAACCTTGAGGCGTCTCATATATTATAGGGTGCATAGGTACCGGAATCTTTTCAGTTGCCCCTCTCCCATGTTTCCCTTTTCGTGGTCCACCACAATAGCTTTCGTCGCATGCTACTTCGCCATCAAATATCAAATCCTCTCTACTGAGTCGCATGGTTATAATGACACGAAATCGGTGATACCAGGCAGCCGCAGCATCTTTGTTTATAGCACATAACTGTGCCGCACCTCATGCAGTAGCCACCAAGCACAAAGTAATCAATGAGCGTCTTAATGATACTAGACGACAATCTTGGTTTTCGCATCTCCTTACTATAGAAAATGGACAAAAATCAGTTAAGTGGGATAGCCCTTTTTTAATTGGTCATTCCATATTCAATAGTCACCATGTTTTTCATGGCACTTTTTATTGTCTGTAGAGGCGCAGTTTTCCGTTGCACTTTTTATCGGAGAGGGGCAGGATGTCTCTTTATTTTCCTCATTCTCTGTACCACCTACTTGAAGTACTAGGCTCTCCTAGAGTACAATAGGGCTGGAGAAATAGAACTATGATAATTAAACCAATGATTCGCAATAACATCTGTCTCAATGCCCATCCCTTGGGATGCGAGCAGTTAGTGCAGCGGCAAATAGCCTACGTACAAAAACAGCTACAAAAATCGGCACCGGATCAGCCGGTGACTCCTCTGCGCAATGTATTAATTATTGGCGCCTCTGCCGGCTATGGGCTGGCCTCACGCATTGTGGCGGCCTTTGGGGCCCAGGCAGCTACCATTGGTGTAGCCTTCGAAAAGGAGGGTAGCGGTAAACGTACCGCTACTCCCGGTTGGTATTGTACCAAAAGCTTTGAAGCGCAGGCTCAGCGGGCTGGATTGGCTACCCATACTATTATTGGCGATGCCTTTAGTGATGAAATCCGTCAAGAGACCATCAATGTTATTAAGCAGCGCTTTGCGCCCTTAGATCTTGTGGTCTACAGTATTGCCTCTGGTCTGCGGACCGATCCTCAAGATGCCCATACCTACCGCTCAGTCCTTAAACCTATTGGCCAAAGTTATAGCGCTCAATCATTGGATCCCATTAAAGGTGAATTGCAGGATGCCCAGATTCAGGCGGCCACCCAAGAGGAGATAGCCGCCACCATTAAAGTTATGGGAGGCGAAGATTGGCTTTTATGGAGCCAAGCCTTGATCAATAACCAGCTCTTGGCGCCTCAGGCGCGTAATATAGCCTTCTCCTATATCGGGCCAAAGATCACTACCCCTATCTATCGTAATGGTACCATTGGCCGGGCCAAGGAGCATCTAGAACAGAGTGCTGCCGAAATAAATAGACTAATGCACGGTGGCGCCTATGTCTCTATCAATAAGGCGGTAGTTACCCGCGCCAGCGCCGTTATTCCAGTGGTTCCCCTTTATTTGGCGCTTCTCTTTAAGGTGATGAAACAAAAAGAGCTGCATGAAGACTGTATTGAGCAAATTTATCGCCTTTTTAGCCAGCGTCTCACTAATGAGGTGCCTACCGATAGCAAAGGACGTATTCGTATTGATGATTGGGAGATGCGTGAGGATGTTCAACAGATGGTTAGCGCCCTATGGGAGCAGGTTACTGACCAGAACCTTATGCAGCTCTCTGATCTAGCAGGCTATAGAGAGAATTTTCTCAATATCCATGGATTTGGCTTTAAGGCAATAGATTACCAGCAAGATATTCAACTCTAGCATCTGTTACTACAGGATATTTTATGGTACTTGAGGCCTATATTTTGGGAAGCGGTGGTATGATGCCTCTTCCAAAGCGCCATCTTACTTCGGTGTTGCTCCGGCGGGAGGGGGAACTCTTCCTCTTTGATTGCGGCGAGGGCACCCAAGTTTCGTTACGCTCGCTCAACCTGCGTTGGAAGAAAATCAGCGCCATCTTTATTTCGCATACCCATGCTGATCATCTAACCGGTCTTCCCGGTATGCTGATGCTCTCCGCGCAGGTTGAACGACATGAGCCACTTACCATCATCGGCCCCAGCCGGGTGGCCGAGTTTGTGCATGAAATGCGTCGCGTGCTAGAAATGTATATTAATTACCCCATTGTTGTAGAGGAGATTAAGAATCCCCATCAAGAACAGGTGGTCTACCGTGGAGAGAGCTACCAGATCCGCGCCTTCCCTCTGCGTCATACTCGCTTGTGCGTAGGGTATGCCTTTGAGGAGCGCGCACGACCGGGGCGTTTTTTTCCTGAATTGGCCACCGCACAGCGGATACCTCGCGGTCCTTTATGGTCACGGCTACAAGAGGGTCATGATATTACCCTAGAAGATGGGCGCACCATACATGCTCGGCAGGTAATGGGCACCTCGCGTCGCGGTCGTAAATTTGTCTACATTACCGATTCACTGGCCTTTCCTGAACTTTTCCCCCATATTGCCAGAGCAGATCTCCTAGTATGTGAGGGAATGTTTGAGAAGGCCCTAGCAGAGATATCTCATAGCAAGGGGCATATGACCGCTGAAGATGCCGGACTACTTGCCAAACAATCTGGTGATGTGCTAAAATTGGCATTAGTGCATTTTAGTCCGCGATATACGTCACATCAGCTTACGCTCCTAGAGCAAGAGGCGCAGGTACATTTTCCTGCCGCATTTGCGGCTCGGGATAGACAGCTGATTCCTATACCGTTTCGAGAAGAGGAAGAATTAGAGAGGCAAGAAGAATAGGAGAAGCATATGACCCCCAATAAAATGACCCCCAATAATCATCGCCCACAGCCGGATCGCCAGGCAGCATCCATGATTGAACTTGATACAGTGCAGAAGTACTACGGAAGCACCCCAGCCATTAAGGGAGTAAGTTTTCAGGTAGACTCCAATCATATTGTGGGACTCTTGGGTCCTAACGGCGCCGGCAAAACTACTCTCATTCGTATTATTTGTGGCTATCATTTTCCCACCGTGGGAGAGGTGCGCATTAACGACTATAGTGTTACAGAGCAGCCGCGCCAGGTGAAGGAGCAGATCGGCTATCTGCCCGAGAATGCCCCGCTCTATACTGATATGGCGGTTATTGAGTACCTGCATTTTATGGCGGCCATCCGAAGTATTAGTCCCAAAATGCGGGAGAGCCGTATGGAATGGGTGCTCAGTCAATGTGGGCTCACTGAGGTCAGCCATCAATCTATTGCCACCCTCTCCAAGGGATATCGACAGCGGGTAGGGCTAGCGCAGGCTATATTGCATGATCCCCCCATATTGATTCTGGATGAACCTACTAGCGGTTTGGACCCTAACCAGATTATCGAGATCCGTAATCTCATAGCAGAATTAGGCAAAAAGAAGACCGTAATTCTCTCTACCCATATTCTGCAGGAGGTAGAGGCGCTCTGCGATACGATACTCATATTGCATCAAGGTCAGCTGGTGGCACAGGGTAGTTCAGTTGAAATTGCCTCTCAAATGAAGGGTGAACAGCAATTTTCTATATTGCTAAAAAGCAATAGCCCCGCTAAAGAAATTAAAGGCTCGCTGTTGCAACTTCAGGTGGTACAACAGGTGGTAGAGCTCAAAAAGCACCCCGCGCTAACCAATGCCTATGATATTACCCTCAGTGTACAGGCAGCCGATGGCGCCGATCCGGGCGAGGCGCTTTTTGATTGGGTGGTACATCAGCGTCATAAAATACTTCGCTTGACTACTACCCGAATAACATTGGAAAATATATTTGCACAATTAACAGCTACCAAGGAATAAATTGTATCGCGATGAATATATTGTTAAAGAATAGTGTAAAGAAATATTGTTAAAGAATATTGTTAAAGATGATGAATAGTATTGTAGATATTAAGAACTCGCTTCGCCCTAGTCTCTGGCGTATTGTGGTGCTGTCGCGTAAAGAGATTGCCTCCTACTTTAATTCGGCGATTGCCTATATTGTGATTATATTTTTCCTAGTTTTTACCGCTATTTGGCTCTTCTTTATCCAGCGCTTTTTACTACGTAATATTGCCGATCTAAGGCCCTATTTTGCTATTGTACCTTCGCTCTTTATATTCCTGATTCCAGCAATTACTATGCGAGCCTGGGCCGAAGAGCGCAAACTAGGTACCGCGGAGCTGTTGCTGACCCTTCCCTGCCGGGAGGGAGAGCTGGTTGTTGCCAAATATCTTGGAGCCCTACTGCTCCTTAAGATTATTATCTTTCTCTCTATTCCTATCCCGCTTATGATAGCCTCATTGGGCGATTTTGAGACGGGACAGATTGTTGGTCAATATATTGGGGTACTCTGTTTGGGATCGGCGCTCATTGCCCTAGGGCTTTTAATCTCCTCTCTCTCTACCAATCAAGTTAGCGCCTTTGTGCTTACGGCGGTAACCTTCCTTTTTCTCTCGCTCATTAATCAGATAAATCTCATTTTAGAACCAGCGCAGTTTATTGCGGCCATTATTAACTGGACCTCTTTGACCTATCATTTTCGCGGCTTTGAGGTGGGTCTAATCGATACCCGAGATATTGGCTATTATCTACTGCTTACTTGGTTGGGGCTCTACCTTAATGTAAAGGTTTTGATCTGGAGGAAACTCCAATGAGCCAAAAATTTCGGCGACGTACCCTACTGCTTACCGGGCTTAGCCTGGGCCTAGCACTGCTCATTATTCTTAATAGCACACTCTTCTTTACCCGTATTGATCTTACCGAAACTGGCGCCTATTCCATCTCTGCGGTTTCCCGCGAACTTTTTCGAGAAATAGATGATCGAGTGCATATTGATTATTATCTTTCCGACCGCCTGCGTAGCCGCGCAGCAGAGGTGGAGCAGATAGCCGATCTACTCTATCAATATGCCGCCTTTTCTCGGGGCAAAATAGGGGTTAATGTTATAGATCCGGCAGCGGCCGAAATAACTCAACAGGTAGAGTCGGCTGGTGTATTACCTCGCCAGATACAGGTTATAGAGCAAGATCAGCAGAGTCTGGCAGTGGTCTATAGTGGTATTGTAATCTCCTATCTGGATCGTACCGAGGTACTACCTTTTGTGATAGAGCCTGCTAGCATAGAATATCAACTAACCTCCGCCATCAAGGCACTATTAGCAGATATGAGTACGCGCATTGCCATATTGGTAGGAGATGAGCGAAGAACTCTGGCACAAAACTACGGTCAAATACAAAGCCAGCTGATGCAGCGCTATGAGATAGTACAGGTTTTTCCCGGAGAGCGTATACCTGCAGATAGCGCGGCGTTAGTAGTGCTGGGAGCCACCGCTTTGGACAAGGATGAGCTCTATCCTTTAGATCAATATCTTATGAAGGATGGTCGGATTTTTCTGGCAGTGGATGCCATTAATGTTAATGTGGATCTCTCCTTTTTTGCCTACGCTGTAGGAGCACTTCCCATCTTTGATTTACTTGCGCATTATGGGGTAGAGATTGCGCAATATTTAGTGGCAGATAGCTTCAATCTTCGTGTTCCAACGCAACAGCAGAGTGAGGGTGAAATAGTAATTCAGAGATTGGTCTCCTATCCCTACTGGATTACCGTTTTAGGCGCCTCAGTAAATGCCGAGCATCCACTTACCTCCCGTTTTTCCGGTTTAGATATATTCTGGGCTAGTCCAATTACTATTATCGACAACACCCCGGGACGGATAACTCCCTTGCTCTATTCCTCTCCCGAATCGTGGTTGATAACTGACCAGCCCTTTAATACCGATCCAAGTCAAGCTCTAGTAGTGGAATTTCTGGGCAGTCAGGCAGAGCGTACCGAATATCTTTTAGGTACTATTATTAATGGCGCCTTTGAGAGCTATTTTAGTGAGGCTCCCGAACAGTATCGCGAAGCGGAGATTTCTCACCTTCCCGCAACACCGGAAGGTCGATTAATACTCATTTCGGATAGCGATTTTATAGGTCCGGTAGCACAATTTACCCAGAGCACCCATAATTATACCTTCTTCGAGAATGCAGTGGGGTATCTAGTTAATGATGAAGAGCTTATCGCTATTCAGACCCGAGCCAACCGCGATGTGCGCCTTAATGCTATTCCGGATCCAGAACGCCGCCTGACAATTACCTCGCGTGCTATTTTGGTTAATGTGGTTATTATACCTCTGGCAGTGGCAATTTTTGGAATTGTACGCTTCCTCCGTCGCCGCAAAATGATAGCGCCTTCCTTAGCCCAACCATCAAAGTCCTCTAACTCTTCCCCTAGCTCCTCTCGATCTGCTACCCGCCGCGCCTCCTCAGGAGACCGCGGATGAGTTATCGCAACAAGGTTATTATTCTTTCAATTCTAGTGGCTGTGTTTGCCATAAGCGCGCTGCTAGGTCTACTTTTTCTGCCCAATGGTATTGTGAGCGGCCGAGCTAGGCCATTGCTAGTCGCCTTCAATCGCACTGAGGTGGCACATATTGAGATAATTAATCCTGGGCTATCGCTGAGCCATCGGTTAGTACGGAGTTCAGATCCGGTTGCCGAGGGAGAAGAGGTGAGTGAAGAGTGGATCTATGATGAAGAGGGAATTGCCTTTCCCGCGCAATACAGTCATGTTACTACTCTCTTAGAGGTGTTGGAGTCATTAGAGCGCCAACGTACCATTAGTAGCGATAGCTCCCTCTACAGCGATTTTTCGCTTAATGAGGGGCAAGCGCGACGCCTCATGCTTCGCGATGCTGCGGGCAATCTGCTTTTTCAGCTCAATGTAGGAAAATCTGACGAGCAGGGCAGCGGAAATTATGTTCTGCTAGAATCAGATCCGGCAGTCTATTTAACAAACAATAGTCTTGATTTTTATGTAGAACAGCTCCAAGGCTATTGGCAGCAGACCCGTCTCTTCTCACCAGAACGGAATGTCACTGATATTGAGCGCTTTTCGCTCTCTTCAGATATTGTGTTAGCGCTGGATGGCGAGCTTCGGCAGTACAGCTATACGCTGGTACGGCAGCAATCTACTGAGCAGGAGGGTCTATTTCAATGGAACCCATTGTCTGATCCCCAATTAGCTCTTGATTCACCGCAAATTAGCAGCCTGCTCAATGCTTTTGTGGCGCTCAGCGCTGCCTCATTTGTCTCTCAAGAATTGACGGCTAGTGGTGTTGATAACCCCCAGCTGCGGGCTGAGGCTATCACTACCGATGGCGCCTCACTGCGGCTTTTGGTGGGGCAGGCCCTTCCAGATAATCCCTCCCAATATTATGCCGTAGTAGAGGGAAGCGATCAACTTCTGGATGAGCAGGGGCAACCCTATCTCTATCGCATTGAGGATTGGGCATTACGCGCTATTTTATTCTCTGTTGATGAGTTGCTTCCACCACCAACCGAAGCCTCAGATTTAGAGAGCATCAACCCTGAAGAATCTTAATATAGCGCTAGCTTGCCGGCCTCTTTTTTGCGCAATCAGCCGACCTCTCCCTGTGACATAGTAAGCGCTACAATCAAAGCTATCAAAGCTATTATCGCTATAGCCAATACTTATTATTGTGCCTATAGGCGTGCTCATAGCTTTCATTAGCTTGGTAAATCTCTTATGTTCATCTTATCTCTCTACTATTGAGACTAAGCATTAATAATTACGCTAATAATTAGTACTAATACTACCAATCCAATCAAGCTTAGGTTCACTGTTCGCAATGACTGGGCTCCAGATATAACTCTTCCCCGGTTGTCTCTTACCAGAGCAAATATAGGGTAAAGCCAATCATAGATTAGCCCCATTCCTAGTATGCCACCAGTAAGAAGGTAAAGGATACCTAACCCGTTTTTATTTAAGTAAAACTTATGGATGCCCAGCAGTCCAAACAATACAAACAAGAACCAATATACCCATGCGTTTTTATTCTCATTGGTCGTTTCAATGTCACTCAATATTTTACATCTCCTTTTAATTATTTTTGGGGCTGTCCCACTTAAGCTAATCTAGCCTAATTCCGGCCTCCTTTGCCCAACTATATAATATATTCTTAAGATTCACAATGGGGCGATAATTGAATCGCCATTCGCATTCTTTCAAAAAGAGATCAAAGTGATCTCGCGGGATTCCATTATACCGCACCAGATGACGTTTTGCTTGACTCCAAAAGTTTTCGATACTGTTAATATGAGTAGATCCTAGTACATACCTTTTGGCGTGATTAATGCGCCGGTGGATAAACCGAGATGTATCCAGAAAGTTATAACTCCTATAGGCATCAGTAGAGACAATGCTATCGAAAATGGACCATGGTATGCACTATGGGAGAGAGTGTGTTAAGTTTTGTATCTACTATTACGTACCGCATGGACCTATCCATTGCGTTTGAGAATTCCAAATACCGCCTTAATAAGTTTTCTACTGCAGTATAGCAGTTCTCCGGCATTTCATGCTGGAGAGGGGGGTCAGGATGTCTCTATTTTCCTGGACCGGAGAGTATTTTGCTTGACACATTTGACGCCATATAATACACTAGAGAAAAAGTTCTCTTATAGAGAAAAGGAGTTTAATAATAAAAATGTCTCAACAGTATATATATTTTTTTGGAGATGGTAAGGCTGAAGGCTCAGCGGATATGAAGCCTCTATTAGGGGGGAAGGGAGCAAACCTGGCCGAGATGACCAATGTAGGGGTCCCCGTACCACCCGGTTTTACCATCTCTACCGATGTGTGTCATTATTACTATGATCATAATCGCACCTATCCCTCCTCACTCACCGAAGAGGTAGAGCGCAATCTAAATCGCTTGCAACAGCTTATGCGAAAGAAGCTAGGCGACCCTCATGATCCACTTTTAGTTTCGGTGCGTTCTGGCGCAGCTGTCTCTATGCCGGGCATGATGGACACGGTGCTTAATTTAGGCCTCAACGATCAAGCGGTAGAGGGATTAGCCGCCATTTCAGGGAATGAGCGCTTTGCCTGGGATTCTTATCGCCGTTTTATCAATATGTTTGGCGATGTGGTCATGGGTATTGACCATGCCTATTTTGAGGCACAATTGGATGAGGTTAAGAAAAAGAAGAAGGTTGAAGAGGATACCGATCTAGATGCGAATGATCTCAAAGAGGTGGTACAACGTTACAAAGATGTCTATAGTTCGCATGTAGAAAAAGATTTTCCGCAACATCCCACCGATCAGTTGTGGGCGGCTATTAATGCCGTTTTTGGATCATGGAATAATAACCGAGCTATTCAATATCGCAAACTTAACGATATTCGCGGCCTGCGAGGCACAGCAGTTAATGTGCAATCGATGGTCTTTGGAAATTTTGGCGACGATTCAGGCACCGGTGTCTGTTTTTCCCGAGATCCCTCCACTGGCGAGCGAGTCTTCTATGGTGAATATCTCATAAATGCACAGGGCGAAGATGTGGTTGCTGGTATTCGTACTCCTATGCCGATTAGCGCCCTAGAAAAGAATAGCCCCACCATCTATCAACAATTAGTAGCGGTAAAGGAAAATTTAGAGCAACACTATAAGGATATGCAGGACCTGGAATTTACCATTCAGCAGGGTAAGCTCTTTCTACTCCAGACCCGTACTGGAAAACGTACCGGCGCGGCCGCCATTCGTATAGCTTATGAAATGGTGCAGGAGGGTCTCATAGACAAGACTACTGCCATAAAACGGGTCACTCCCGAGTTACTTGACCAAGTTTTTCATCCCATGATTGATCCGGCCAACAAGCGCAAGTATAAGGCGCTTACCAAAGGGCTTAATGCCTCGCCCGGAGCGGCCTGTGGACAGATAGTATTTACTGCCGATGAGGCCGAAGAGTGGGTTAAAGAGGGGAAGAAGGTCATATTGACCCGTCGCGAGACCTCACCAGAGGATATTGGCGGCATGTATGTTGCAGAGGGCATCCTCACCAGTACTGGGGGCATGACCAGCCATGCAGCTGTGGTGGCCCGTGGTATGGGGACTCCCTGCGTGGCCGGCGCCAAGGCAGTGCTTATTAGTGGTAAAGAGATGCGCATTGGCAAGCAGCATTTTAAGGAGGGCGATAAGATTACCATTGACGGTACTTCAGGTGAGGTATTTATCGGTATTCTTCCGCTTGTCGAGCCTAGCCTTTCCAAAGAGCTACAGGAATTTCTGAGTTGGACTGATGCCGTACGCGGTAAGGCCCGTCGCTCTGGATTAGATCAGATAGGCTTTAACATCCGTACCAATGCCGATACCCCTCAAGATGCCGAACGCGCCCGCCAATTTGGCGCCGAAGGCATTGGATTATGCCGTACTGAGCATATGTTCTTTGACGAAGAGCGTATTGGTATTTTTCGAGAGATGATAGTTGCCAAAAATAGCCAGACCCGTCAGAAGGCCTTAGATCGACTCCTTCCCTACCAAAAGGAAGATTTTGTGGGAATATTCAAGGCCATGGATGGCCTTCCGGTTACTATCCGCCTCCTAGATCCTCCATTGCATGAGTTTGTACCCCATAGCGAAGAGGGAATTCAGCAGCTGGCTAAGGCTACGGCCCTCCCTCTGGCTGAGTTGCGCCTTAAGTTGGAATCATTACGGGAATTTAATCCCATGTTGGGACATCGAGGCTGTCGTTTGGGCATTACCTACCCGGAGGTCTACAACATGCAGGTAGAGGCTATTATTTTAGCGGCTATAGAGGTAGCTAAAAAGAATACAAAGGTATTGCCAGAGATAATGATTCCCCTGGTGGGTAGTGTCAATGAGCTAGTTGTGTTGCGTAAGAGTGCCATTGAGACCGCAGAGCGTATCAAAGCTAAAGCTGGAAGTGATTTAGAATATCTAGTGGGTACTATGATTGAGGTGCCGCGGGCGGCACTCATTGCCGATGAGATTGCCAAAGAGGCTGACTTTTTCTCCTTTGGTACCAATGATTTAACTCAGATGACCTTTGGCTTCTCACGAGACGATATTGGTAGTTTTCTGCCCAATTATTTAGATGATGAAATATTGCCACACGATCCCTTCGCCGCCTTAGATCAAAATGGGGTAGGGCAGTTGGTAGAGATGGGTACCCAACGGGGGCGTACCACTAATCGAGATCTCAAGGTGGGCATATGTGGCGAGCATGGGGGTGATCCCTCCTCGGTAGCCTTCTGCTATAAGGTAGGCATGAACTATGTATCCTGTTCTCCCTTTCGGGTACCTATTGCCCGGCTAGCTGCCGCCCAGGCAGTGCTGGAGCAATAGGGCAACGGCGCCTATCTATAGGCGCGGTAGGCTCCCATTATCTGTAGCATCTTGGCGAACCGCACGCCTATAGAGCGCGCGACAAGGGCAATGTTGGGACCAGCGTGCCACAGGAATAAATGCCTAGCTTTTGGTAACCTAAGCGAGCTGCTCATAGTGATAGCTGACACATAGAGCGAGATGTATTACAATAGATCCTATAAAGCATATTTCCCGGTTGTGTAATGGTAGCACTGCAGATTCTGGTTCTGCAAGTGGGGGTTCAAGTCCTCCCCGGGAAGCCGGCCCCTTCGTCTAGTGGTTAGGACCGGAGATTCTCATTCTTCAAACAGGGGTTCGATTCCCCTAGGGGCTACTATTTCATATTCCTATGCCAATTTTATACAGCAATGATCTTCAGGCCGCTAGCGCCTGATGTCGCTCTACTATGAATAATCAGCAATCTACAGATGAAGAATTGAGCAGCAACCATTCGCATGCCGAGGCGCTGGGAATTCTCCTTTTAGAAAATGGAGAGCTATTTGTAGGCTATAGCGTAGGTTGTCCGCTGCCGGCAGTAGAGCAGCTTCCGGAAGATTGGCGAGGAGAGGGGGAGGTAGTCTTTAATACCGGCATGGTTGGCTACCCGGAGATATTTACCGACATCTCCTATCGCGGTCAAATACTGGTCATGACCTATCCCCATATTGGAAATTATGCCATTGATCCACTCTGGTCTGAGTCCCATGCTGTAGATGCTGCGCAGCGCCCGCCGGTGCAAATCCAAGGATTAATAGTTCGATCTCTCTACCAAGGCGCCATCCCGCCACAGCGCCATTCTATTGCCGATTATCTCCGCTCCGCCCACACTCCCGCGCTCACTGATGTTGATACCCGCTCCCTCACCCTGATGCTACGGAACAAGGGATCGCTGCGCGGGATACTGGTGGCTGCGCCCCCCTCTTTTGGTCGGTGGGATAGTCTAGAGAAATTACCCTCTGCCTGGTTGGCGCGGGGCCAACAGGCGCTCTCTCGCGTACCGTCATTGTCAGGACGCAACCTGGTGAGCGGTCTCATCAACCCCCAGCAGAGTAACCAGCCAGCACCCTCAGCCACTACTACTCCCTCTAAGGCGGTAGTGCTGCTTAACTGCGGCTATAAGGAGAATATTGCTCGCATGCTGCGAAGACGCGGCTGCCAATTAACGATAGTCGAGTCTACCAGCAGCCCTGCAGCTATACTCCATCTTCGCCCCTATCTATTAGTTATCTCCAATGGCCCTGGCGACCCAGAGGTGCTACAGCGGCAGATCTGGCTGCTCCGCCAACTGTTGGACCAGGTTCCCCTCTTTGGTATCTGCTTAGGGCACCAGCTGCTTTCCCTGGCGCTAGGCGCCACTACCTACAAGATGAAATTTGGTCATCATGGCATTAATCATCCAGTGCGCTCTTGTGACGGCGACCAACTCTTTGTAACCTCTCAAAATCATGAGTTTGCGGTGCGCGAGGAATCGCTCCCTGCAGAGAGTGAGGTTTGGTTTCGCAATGCCAATGATGCTACGATAGAGGGCATCCGCTCGCGACGCCATCGATTGGCTGCGGTGCAGTTTCACCCCGAAGCGGCCCCCGGTCCACATGATTGCCAATGGCTCTTTGATTATGCTCTAGAGGAGATAGCGCAATGAAACCGCTCTGGGGAGCATACCAGATAGCCCTAGAACAATGTCGCTTTTGGCATGTTGGAGCCCTACAGTTTTGGCTGAAGGCTGAGCCGGGGCAGTGGTGGCTATGGCAGGCATTTGGAGATCCAGTGGCTGTTCCAATTTGCGATGAGGAATGCCGTGATAATTTAGATAGCCACCGGGCTATACGAATTTTGGGCACAGATGACTCATCGCTTACTATTGTGCCACAATTACCCGATAGGCCACTGGTCCTGCAGAGCCCCGGGCAACTTCAGCTGCTGCCCTCCGCCTCAGTCACGCTGCTCTGCTATATCCCCCTATGGATCGGACTGCTAGTAGACCATAAACCAGCCAGTTGGCAGGTGGCCAGCTTGCCCAGCGCGCAACTTTCGCACACTTGGTTAGGAGCGCCAGATGGGGGCGAGGCAGGATATCTTCTACCTACGCCGCTACGGCATGCCGCGGCAGAGCCGGTAGCAGCTAATCACCCGCCACTTACTGCCGGCTGTACTATTTGTGTTACTAACCTCTCCAAGGAGATTATAGAGGTTACTCACCTTACCCTCCATGTTGAATGCCTACAACTTTACCAATTCCGAGATGCACTTTTTACCAATGAGGTTGCTGTAACCTTCCGAGAGGGCGCGCAACCGAGCAGAGTACAGCTCTTAAGCGGCGCGCCACATATTGAAGGGGAGAGCGAACTGGCGATAGCCATTGGCAAACCGCGAGAGGCGGCCAGCGACCAGGTGATTAAGAAGGGCTATAATGTCATAAAACACCTTACGAGGCTAGGTAATGTTCGATAGTTTTTTTGAAGAGCTATTTCTCATATTTAGTGGCTTTGATCTGTCACGCATTGTTCGATTGGTGCTGGTCATTGTCATTGGGCTATTGTTTATTAATCTCTTCTCCTTCGCCCTTCGACGGATTATCCGTGGACGGCTCAGTCCTCAGGCCCAACTACTTATCTATAGACTGGTGCGTTATCTAGGATTTGGCATCCTGCTGATGTACTTTCTCAATGGGTTAGGAATCTCATTGGCGCCTATTTTAGGCACCGCCGGTGTGGTCGGCGTTGCATTGGGCATTGCCAGCCAAACTAGTCTCTCTAGTGTGGTAGCGGGCCTCTTTTTGATGTCAGAAAACTCCTTCTCGGTTGGCGATGTTTTAAAGATAGACACCACTGTAGGAATAGTGCAATCTATCGATCTACTTTCCGTAAAAATCAAAACCTTTGATAACCGTGCCATTCGCTATCCCAATCAGAAACTTATAAATCAAGAGTTTACCAATATTACTCGCTATCCTATTCGGCGTATCGATCAAAAGTTATGGCTTACCTTAGATACCGATCTTATTCAGGTGCAGCAGGTATTAAAGGAGGTAGCTACACAGGAACCGCTTATACTGAGCGAGCCTGCGCCGCTTATTGTATTTGCCAATCTGAGTAGCTACTATATTGAGATAGTGTTTGGGGTATGGATAACCAAAGATAACTATCTAGCTGTGCGCAATAGTCTCACCGCCGCATTGCTGCGTAGCTTACAGGAGGCGCATTTGAAACTTGCCAAGCCAATACAGGTGATAGAGTTAGAAAAATCAGTGGCTGAAGATATGTTAGAAGAGGGTCAGCAGCCAAATAATACCGGGCCTTCCGCGAGTAGCTAGCTCTATTGGGAGCGCTCTATGCGCGCCCCCAGCTGAGCTAGCCGCTCTGCCAAATTTTCATAGCCCCGTTCAATTTGAAAGATGTTATTAATCACACTGCAACCACGGGCGCACAGCGCGGCAATTACTAGCGCCATACCGGCGCGCACATCTGGAGAGGTGAGAGTGGTAGCGGTAAGTTGCGTGGGACCACTTACCACTACCCGATGAGGGTCGCAAAGAATTATTTGCGCCCCCATACTAATAAGTTTGTCCACAAAGAACATCCGTGATTCAAAGAGCCGCTCGTAGATAAGGATTATCCCGCGAGCCTGTGTTGCTACTACCAGTACAATGCTAGTAAGATCTGGCGGAAAGCCGGGCCAAGGCGCATCGGCAATAGAGGGAATAGCACCCCCTAGATCTGGCTGGACTGCTAGTGTAGTAGGCAGTACCCGTAAAGCTCGACCGCTGCACTCCCATTGAATACCCAATTTTTGATAGTTAATCTCTATCATATTAAGGGTGCGGGGTTGTATATCCTCAATGGTGATATCGCTATGGGTAGCGGCAGCCATTCCAATAAAGGAGCCTACCTCCATATAATCGCTTCCAATCTCAAAGCGCGCGCCATGAAGCCGCGGCACACCCTCTATTATCAGCAGGTTGGTGCCAATCCCACTTATGCGTCCTCCCATAGCATTAAGGAGGAGGCACAGGTCCTGCACATGCGGCTCAGAGGCTGCATTTTCGATAATTGTGCGACCACGCGCAGTAACCGCAGCCATCAGGCAGTTTTCGGTAGCAGTCACTGAGGTCTCGTCTAGAAAAATAGTAGCGCCCTGCAATCCTTGAGGCGCTCTCAGATCGTAGCCGTTTCCAATGCTTATCTCAGTCCCTAGCACCTTTAGCGCCAACAGATGGGTATCCAGCCGTCGCCGACCGATTACATCACCGCCGGGCGGGGGCATATAAGCCCGACCCCCGCGCGCCAAGAGCGGCCCGGCAAAGAGAAACGAGGCTCGAATCTGCTGGGCCTGCTCCTCGGGAACCTTGTAGGAGCGCAGGGAGCGTACCACCAGCTCACGTTCGCGCTGCGCCGGGCGGTGCTCTACCACCCCACCCAACTGCTCCACAATATGCAACATGATATTTACATCTTCTATATTGGGTATGTTTTGCAAGATAAGCGGCTCAGAGCTCAAGAGCGAGGCCGCGATGCAAGGAAGGGCGGCATTCTTATTGCCGTTGACGCGGATGTTTCCCTTAAGGGGTGTTCCACCCTCAATAATGTATGAGGACATAGGTATGGTTGAATCCTTCTCTACCCCATGATATGCTAGGATAGCTCTTTGTTCAATTCTATTCTATCCATGATTCAATTTACATGATTCAATTTGAAAGCACTCGCCATCGTGCTCCACCGGTAGATTTCTTTGAGGCCCTATTACAAGGTTTGGCTCCCGATGGGGGACTCTATAATCCCACAGCGCTACCCAACCTCCAGGCCTATCGTCGAGTGGCACAACAGGATTTTGCGGTTGCCGCGCGGGCGCTGGCGGCTGCCTATGATCAGCGGCTGGCCTATTCTCAGGATACCTATCGCAGCGTCATCTTTCCCTTTGCACCCCATTTTCAGCCTCTGAATCGCAACATCGCTCTTTTAGAGCTTTTTCATGGGCCAACTGGCGCCTTTAAAGATTTCGGCGCCTCTTTCTTGGCCTATAGCATGAGCCGCGCGCTCCAACAGCAACGGCGCAGTGTCACTATACTTACTGCTACCTCTGGCGATACCGGCAGCGCCGTAGCCCATGCCTTTTACCGTAAAGAGCATATCAATGTGGTGGTACTCTATCCAGCGGGACGGGTCAGCACTCTGCAGCGACAACAAATTTGTACTTTTGGGGAGAATATTCACCCTCTAGAGGTGGCGGGCTCCTTTGATGATTGTCAGCGGCTAGTGAAACAATCCTTTCAGGATGATGCGCTACGCCGGCAACTCTTACTTACCTCAGCCAACTCTATTAATATAGGGAGACTTCTTCCCCAACAGTTCTACTATCATTATGCCTATCAGCACGCCCGCCAGCAGGCCGCAGGCCGCATATTCATGGTGGTACCCAGCGGTAATTTGGGCAATTTAACGGCCGCTCTACTAGCCATCAGGAGCGATCCGCAGATAGCCGGCGCCATCGTAGCCTCCAATGCTAATCGGGTCTTTCCCCAATATCTACGCAGTGGACGCTATAGGCCACATCCCTCTAAAACCACCTATTCCAATGCGATGGATGTAGGGCGTCCTAGCAATTTTGAACGGCTACAGATGCTCTTTGATAATCGGTTAGCAGCAATCCGCCAGGTCATACCCTGGGCGGTAGCAGTGAGCAATCGCCATACCCTGCTCACTATACAGCAGATCTATCGCCACTACGGCAGTATTGTAGATCCCCACACCGCTACCGGCCTCTACGCTGCGCAGCGCTTTTTAGCCTCGGCGCAATCACGCTCCGATGATTATTTGGTAGTGCTGGCTACCGCCCATCCCGCCAAATTTGGCGATGTGCTCTATAAAGCACTAGGCCTACAGGAACCGCTACCCGCAAGATTCGAGACCATCCTTCATCGTCAGAGTCAGGCTACCCCTATTGCGGCTCATTGGCCCGCATTGCGGGCTCTCCTTATAGGGCGTTTTGGATAGCCAGTGAGCGGAGAATATATTATCTCCGCCTTCCCAAAAAGCGCAAAAGAAAAAGGAAGAGGTTAATAAAGTCTAGATAGAGTTTTAGGGCCCCCACAATAGCCAATTTGGCTACCGATTCATTTTTCGAAATGTTGGGATCGGCGCCGCTAGCCCAACGGGCTATTCGCTGAGTATCAAAGGCGGTAAGTCCCATAAAGAGCAGCACCCCAATCGCCGAAATGATCAAATCAAAAGTTGAGCTGCGCAGAAAGATGTTTACCAGTGAGGCAATAATAATTCCAATCAGAGCAAAGAAGAGGTAATGTCCCCAACGGGAGAGATCTCGTTTGGTGCTCATAGCCCAAATACTCAACAGGCCAAAGGTGCCAGCAGTAATAAAAAAGGTAGTGGCAATGCTCACACTGGTATAGATCAGAAAAATGGGCGCCAGGGTAATGCCATTCAGCGCCGCAAAGAGCATAAAGAGTATTGAGGCATTTTGCAGACTCATTTTCAGGATACGGGTGCTAAGATAAATGACCAAACCAAGTTCCGCCACCACTAGTAGTATTAACAGCAGCGTATTGCCTAACAGCGCCGCAATCAGATTCTCGCTACTGGCTACCGCTAGCGAAACTACCGCGGTAATGGCCAACCCTCCAGTCATCCAGGCATAGACTCGACGAAGCACGCGGTTTATTTGGGTTACTGCTGCCGCAGAGTAGCTACTACCCCCGGGAGAGGGATTCATAATATCTCGCATAGTGCTTCTTGTAGTATTTCTCATAATTTTCTCCACCCCGACTGTAGCATAGGAGAAGCTAAGTGACAAGTGTTGCAGAGTACTAATAAAGGGAAAAAAAAGAAAAAAGGGAGGGAGCTGACCCCATTTCCGAAACTTGACAACGGAGGAATGAGTTCTGGTTGCACAAAAAAACAGAGAACGCAGAGAGCGTCTGAGATGCTCACTACATCGTTTTTTAATAGGAGCTAGGGAGCCTATCCAATGCTCCCCATCCTATTACAACCGCGATCGGCTTACCTCTGGTCCTTTTAGCGGTTATCTACTATTGGTAGCGAAGCGCATAGAGGATATCGTTGCTATCTTCAACTATATAGGGGGTAGTGACGATGGCGGCCAGGCCGGTTGGGGAGTCTTCGCTCACGCCAAAGCTAGCAGTCACACTTCCCACCTGAGTTGCTATACCGGTAGCAGTGTCTAGGGTATAGAGAGAGCGGAGCGGGTGCTTAAGATGGAGCGCTGCCGATCCCTATTCATTTCCCTATTTACGGTTGTATTCCCACCCGTTAATAAGAGAATAAAGGCACTGCTACATTAAAAAGTTTTGAAAAAGAGCGCCTATTCCGTGAATAGCGTGTAGGCGCGGACCGTAGAGTGTTGGATTAAATAGCAAGCGACGCTCTTTAACTCTTGGCTATCCTAGCAGATCGCCACTAATCATTGATGGGGTGCGCTGACCGGATATTAAAATAGAGAGGAAGCGCTTAGCTCCCTCTCTGTTGAGCATAATTGTGAGTATAGCAGCGGCGCGCTATTCATTAATCGAAAAGACGCTCACGCCATTATCAATCTCTCCCGCAACAAAGAGATAGGTCGCAGTGCCTATGGTGGCCGTGGTGACTGAAATAGCGTTCAAAAGCCCCAGGCTTCCGGCATCCGGCACATTGTCCACGTTGGTAAGAAGTTCATTAACACAGCGTTGTTGCATAATTATGAGATACCAACCGCTATTACAGCTCACACAGCGCTCTGCATTACTGGAGGGAGTTCCGCTGGCCGCGGTGCCATTGGAACAACTGTAAGTGCATACTGAGGGGACTCCGGTGACCGAGTCCGGGCATACCGCTACGGGATTCTCACAGGTGGTGAGAAAGATGGCGGCTCCTACGCTGGTTCTCACACCTATTCCTAATCTTGATCTTGTTGTTAGAGCACTCTTCATACTAGTTCTCTCTGGCATTCCATTCTCTCCATCTTATCCCCCTATGCTCCCATTCCACTTCTTAATCATAAGATATGAATAAGTATATAGTATATAATATATATTGATATTGCAATCTTTTTAAGAAAAGTTGGCAATTATTCACATTTCTATATTCAATATTTGTTGAGTATATTTCTCTGCCAATATGTACCATATTATGGCCATTAAAGGGGCATAGAGACTACATTTCTGAAATTTTTGCGCAAAAATCATAAAAAGGTTGGAGCGTGGCTCCCTAGGCACTAGAGACGTTGGTGCGCAAAAAAATTACCGGAGTTAGGAGGGGCCGCGCTTGCTAAAGCAAAAGATATCGGCGCCCCGCCACCACGGAGGGTATCATTGCATTGCCCGCTAAGCCATTTAGAAGCTCATTGGCAGCAGTGCCCTCAAGTGTATCATTGGGGGTAGCACTACCGATTTTTTGACCAAATGCTTGCTCCAAGCCCACAGTTACTAGAGTGATCAGGGTCAGTACTATTACCAGTGCCAGTACCGCCCCCTACACTAGGCGCAGCTGGACAGGCTACCAATATTGCTACTGCTAGTATTGCAAAGGCTACTAAAATAGCCACTAGCACACCGCGGCGCGCTCCACCCTTAAAAGGGGAATGGGAGACCGTCCGTTTTTCTCTCTGGTAAGGGTTAAGAGAAACTTGCCGCTCTTTCTCTCTCCCTCTTAAAAAGAAAGGGGGAGTATCTTCAATATTTTTACGATTCATAATCGTATCTCTCCTTATAGTATAAAAATTTGGTAGATGCCTAAGGGACTACAGCTAAGGGGCAGGAGCATAGCTTCCATCCTCATATAGCATATAGTACCCGGTGCGTACCATGATTATAGCATGGCATAGAGGAGGTATATTGTCAAAGGAATGTACACTTTCATCTCCCCTTACTCTAGGATTAGTATTATGGTAATTGCGCTGAGGAGTAGCGTTATTACTGTAAATGACACCCCCATCATCCACCGGAGCGACTTAATATCATCTTTGGTGGCCATGCGGTTTTCTATATTGGTTACCCTTTCTTCCAATTTCTCAAGATCTTCTTTGGTGGCCACACCATTGGCATGGTACGTGACATCTACCATCGCCTCTGCTAGCTTGGTACTAGCACCAGCTTTCTCCAGCGCCCTAACTGCTCGATGTGTGTCCTGCATAGTAGTTATTATAGTAGCAATGATGGCAAAATGTCAACGAAATGTGCGCTCCTCCCTGAATTAAATCGAAATGCACCACTTCCCCTTAAGATTTTCTCCCGAGCCTTAAGAAACCTTTCTTGGCCTGTGTATACCCTAAACACTTTCGTGGTATGGTAATGCTCGTGAGACGGTGGTGCATTTGGGGTTTAATTCAGACAATGTACTAAAATAGGTTGACACAGTGTGATACATTATGCTAATGTGGCTTCTTAAAAGACTTTAATACGAATATATAAATGCTGAAAATAAAATTTTAAGAACTAAGGAGGAATAATTAATGAGGAAAATTATTTTATTATCTTGTACTTTTTTAGTGCTTTTTCTTACCGCCTGCCCTCCACGAGTGGATCAGATTACTCTCTGGACCACCGAGGAGCAGCCGGAGAGAATTGCAGTACAGGAAGAAATTGCGGCCGATTTTGAGGCCGAGAGCGGTATTAGCGTAGAGGTAATCCCAGTTACTGAGACTAGTCTGGGAGAGCGGGCTACCGCGGCCTTTGCATCGGGAGAATTGCCCGATATTATCTATGCGCCATTGGCTAATGTAGTTAACTGGGGACAGGAGGGAATTGCCGATTTTAGCTCAGCTACTGAGGTAGTGGAAAATCTCGGCCAAGATACCTATGCCGCAGGAGTTTTATCGCTAGTAGAGGTAGATGGCGAATATGCTGGAGTTCCAGTAGATGGCTGGACGCAGCTATTGGTCTATCGTCAGGATCTCTTTGATGAGAATGGCCTGGCGCCGCCTAGCGACTATAACTCTATTGTGAATGCCATTCAGGCACTTCATGATCCGCCAAATCTTTATGGATTTGTGGCGGCTACCGATCCTAGCGAGGCCTACATGATGCAGGTATTAGAGCATGTTGCTCTGGCTAACGGTATAGATATCGTTGATGCGGGAGGCAATGTAACACTGGACACTCCACAAATGACAGAAATGTTGGAGTTCTATAAGGTGCTTACCGACGCTAGCCCGGAGGGCAACCTCTATTGGCAGCAGTCACGGGAGCTTTACCTTGATGGTAAAGCAGCAATGGTAATCTGGTCGCCATTTATTATGGATGAGTTGGCTGGATTGCGCGATAGCGCGCCAGTCACCTTTGGATCAGATACCACTAGCAAGGAATTGGCACAACGTACCAACTTCCTTACTAGTATTGCTGGACCTAGTAACCCTGGTGGCTCAGGCTATGCCGATGTGCGCTATCTGGTTATTACGGTAGATGCTGCCTTTCGTGAGGCAGAGCAGTTTGTGGAGTACTCCATGGACGAGGGTTATCTGAAGACTCTGGCCATTGCGCCTGAAGGTAAATTCCCAGTGCGTCGCGGTGACCAATCAGATCCGCAACGTTTTGTGCAAGAGTGGAGTAACTTACAGGTTGGTGTAGATCGCAAGGCCAGTCTCTCTTCTATCTATCCCCCAGATGTTATTCAAAATATCATAGCGGGATTAGAGACCGGTAGCCGTTGGGGCTTCGATAAGGGTTATGGTGCTCTCTATGCTCGGGTAAATGAGACCCGCGCAATCGCCGAGATTACCCGTCGCTATACCGATGGAGAGATCTCTGCTGCAGAGGCGGCACAACTGATGCAACAGGACACCGAGCAACTGCAATAGTGCAAAGAGAGGTATTGTGTTTCAGACCTACGACAGGTGGCATAGCGCCACCTGTCGCGTAGGTCTATCTTAAGCCATATAGTGGGTAGACATTCAGTTGAGGCGCAGGAGGCACGTTTGGCGCTATGGATGCTTATACCAGCGCTTCTTATTGTTTTCTCGATTGTACTTTTTCCGGTAGCTTTGAACTTCTGGGTTAGCTTTAAGCCAGTGCGCCTGGGTGATTTGCGTCCTCCCACCCCCATAGTTCGCGAACGGGTAGATATAGAAGAGAATGAGAGCGGTCAGCAGATCGCGCGTGTACGCTATCAGATTCGGAATAGTAATCCTAGCAAGCCCATTTCAAATGTAATACTAAGAGATAACTATCCCGCGCTCTTAGAGCCTCAAGAAACGACAGCGCCCTTTGAGGTGGAGGAAGGGGAGATTAGCGCTAGATTGGACTATCTGGGAGGCGGCTATTCTGAGAGCTTTGAGCTAATTTTTTTGATTGCCGCCGCTATTACAGCTAATGAGCTAGAGGAGCAACTTCTAGAGAGTCAACCACAGGTAAGCGCCACCTCAGAAAATATATTGACCAATTTTCGCTTTACCTTGGATAATTACCGCGCGGCTATCAGCGCCCGTCAGGTAGGACCAGCTATAGGAACTACCATCCTTTATGCCTTTTGCGGCTCCTTTGGCGCCTTACTGTTAGGTCTCTGCGCCTCGCTTTTGGTTAACCAGCCATTTTTTGGAAGAGGTCTCATACGAGGACTATTCCTCTTTCCCTACGTGGCACCAATAGTGGCAGTAGCCTTTGTCTGGACATTCCTATTAGATCCTCTTAGCGGCACTATTAACGAACTCTTGCTAACATTGGAAGTGATTCAAGAACCGATTAATTTTTTGAGTCTACGACCTACAGCCCTATTCTCTGCCATATCCTTTGATGCCTGGCGTTATTTCCCCTTTTGTTATCTCTTTATTCTGGCGCGCCTTAAGGCTATCCCTCAGGTGCTTTATGAATCGGCACAGATAGATGGTGCCGGTGTATTTAGCACCTTTTGGCATATTACCTTGCCCCAGATCCGCACCGTGATGGCGGCCATTTTTCTGCTGCGCTTTATCTGGACCTTCAACCGTTTTGATGATATTTTTCTACTAACCGGCGGCGCAGCTGGCACCCAAACCCTCCCAATTCAGGTTTTTGATCAGGCAATAGGCGCGGGCAATATCGGCATCGGCGCCGCCACAGCGGTACTGCTCTTTCTTATGTTAACCATTTTTCTGGTGGGTTATGTTGCCCTTAATAAGCGTATAGGAGCCGAATATTGACCTTGATAATTGCTGTTCTACTCAGTGGGGTTATCTACCTATTAGCAACGCTATTATGGAATGTTCTCTCCCTGCTTTTGGGAGCATTGATAGCGCCGCTAAGTGGTATATATCTCCCCGGGCTACTGGTGGGGCTATTGAGCGGCTTCCTACTGGCGCTGTGGCGGCGCCGGGGCGGGACGCTTCCCAACTGGTTACTACCCCCCGGGGCGCTGCTTACTGCGCTGCCCATTGCATTATTTACCATACTTAATGAAGGTTTTGCCGGCAGTTGGCGCTGGCCGACATTCCTCTGGCTCTTTCTCTCTATGCTCTTGGCGCTCACCGCGCTTAGGAATATGCTTCGGCGGCTTTCATTGCGGCGACCAGAAGAGAGATCGGTTCTATTGGTACGCGCTATGCGCATTGTGGGTTTGGCCGCCATGACGGGAGTTATTTTTCTACCCTTCTATTTTATGTTCTTTTCCAGTATCACCCCTCGATCGCTCTTTTTGGCTAATCCAATCAATCTGGCGCCCCGGGCAGAGATAGGTATTGCTAATCTATTCAATGCCTACCGCGAGGTGATGACCACCTTTCGTTTTGGAAGGTATATCTTAAATAGCCTGATAGTGTCGCTCTCAACGGTGGTCATTACCCTTATACCGGCTACCTTGGGCGCCTACGCGGTAACCCGTCTACGATTTCGCGGACGGGAGTTTTTGGCTCGGTCCATCCTTCTGATCTATATGTTTCCGGCCATTGTGTTAGCTATTCCCCTCTATAGTGTCTTTGCTACTCTGGGATTGCGCGACACCCTACTGGGTCTCTTGGTAGTCTACCCGGCGGTCACCATACCAGTCTCGCTCTATATGCTCCGTAACTATTTTCTTACCCTCCCTCGGGATATTGAAGAGGCTGGCATTATTGATGGCTGTAGCCGACTGGGTGTTATATGGCGCATTACTCTGCCGCTCAGCCTACCGGCATTGTTAGCAGTAGGGCTCTATATTTTTATGATCGCTTGGAATGAATTTCTCTTTGCCTTTATGTTTTTAGATAGGCAATCGATATTTACTCTCTCGCGTGGGGTAGTATCTTTGAATTCCCAAGAGGTGCCACGACAATTTTTGATGGCGGGTGCCATCATTATTACCCTGCCAGTTATGTTTATTTTCTTTACCTTTGAGCGCTTTCTCACCGGTGGACTCTCCGCAGGTGGGGTAAAGGAATAGCAACCACCAGAATAATTTAATGGCAGCTGCAAAACAGAAATCTTTAGCTACCTCGAGGGCCTTGAAGGAGCAGGCTCGAGCAATACTCCATGCGAATGATGCCGGTGGTTTCACGGTTCCCACCGTCAATGGTCTCTATCCAGCGCAGTGGAATTGGGATAGTGCCTTTGTGGCATTGGCCTTTGTATATTTGGATGAAATAGCGCGGGGGTGGCAGGAAATCGACATGCTATTGCGCGCCCAATGGCAGAATGGTATGGTGCCGCATATTGTTTTTCATATTGATGATAGCGGATACTTTCCCAATTCTCAGGAATGGCAGTGCGGAGAGCGGATACCCTCTAGCGGTATCAGCCAACCGCCGGTGCTGGCTACCTTTGTGCGCCGCATCATTGATCGGAAGGGGCGCGCTGACTGGGAGTTGGAGAAGTTACGTACCATATTTCCCTCGCTTATGCGCTATCACCGTTGGTATCATAGCAGCCGTAATTATCAGGGCTTAGCAAAGATCATTCACCCCTGGGAAAGTGGCTTTGACAATAATCAATCATACGATGAGGCGCTCTATAATGTGCCGCTCAATGCGCTCACTCCTTACCAACGACAGGACATTAGGCATGCTCGCCGCAGTCAACGCCCCCAGGATAGCGATTACGATCATTATATTGCTCTGCTCCAACTCTTCCGGGCACACAAGTATGATGCCCAGTGGTGCGGCACCCATTCTCCCTTCCAACTTACTGATATTGGGGTCAATGCTATGCTTCTGCGGGCCGATCGCGATCTATTAGCATTAGCGCAGCTTCTACAGGAGCCGGAGAGCCTCTCTGAACTGGAGGGCTGGATAACTACCCTAGGCGCAGCCTTGGAACAGCGTTGGGATTCTCATTTAGCGCTCTATACTCCATGGGATATCTGCGCCGCGAAATCAGTAGTGATGCCCTCAATCAACGGATTAGTGCCTCTCTTTGGATTGGCAGAGATACCCACCGAGACTCTAGATGCCATCTGCAACCTTATAGAGGGCTGGATGGGGCAGGTTACCTATGGCCTGCCCAGTTTTGATCCGGCGCACCCGCTCTTTGAACCCCATCGCTATTGTCGCGGTCCGGCGTGGCCGGTATGGAGTTGGTTAGTTGCCGAAGGATTAAGATATCATGGACGGAAGGAGTTGGCAGGCGTCATTCGGGATCAGACTCTACAGTTATTGGCAAACTTTGGTTTTCACGAATTCTTTAATCCGCACAGTGGTGCAGGTGGCGGTGGTACCAATTTTTCCTGGAGCGCCGCCATAGCGCTCTTCTTTCTCCATGAGTCACGGGAAGAGAGATAAGCAAGAGGCTTTGGAATAGATGGTTCATTCCCTCCATAATCGTACACTGTGGCTTATCGGTGCCACCTCAGGTATTGGGCTACCATTAGCACACTACTTGGCGGCACGCGGAGTTAATCTTTTACTCTCGGCTCGCAAGAATGAACGATTAGAGAAGCTCTGCGCAAGCTGTCGCGAAGTAGGCGCTACCGCTCAAAGCTTGTCTTTCGATTTACTAGAGCAACGCGCCTGCCGTAGAGCAGTGGAACTGGCGCTTCGCTATTCAGGCGGCATCGACATAGTGATCATCCTTGCGGGCCTAAGTCAGCGTGCAACAGCACTAGAGACGCTTCCAGAGGTACGTCGCCAGATCTTCATGGTCAATCTAGAAGCCCCCATAAGCATCACCGAGCAGCTACTTCCCTATCTCCGACAACGCCCAGAGAGTCAACTAGTGATAGTGGGGAGCCTAGCGAGCTATATTAGCACTCCCTGGCGCTCAGCCTATTGCGCCGCCAAACATGCAGTACGCTCCTATTTCGAGACCCTCTCCCTAGAACTGCGGGGAAGGCCATATGTAACGGTGGTCACCCCCGGCTTTATTCATACCAATATTTCCCGCCATGCCCTTAAAGGCGATGGAAAGCCCTACGGTCAGATGGATCGCAATCAACTACGGGGAATACCGGCCCAACGCTGCGCCCGTAAAATTGCGCAGGTACTCATCCATCGTCGACCAGAGCTCTTTGTAGGATTACAATTCAAGGGGTGGCTTATACTGCTGATCCGGGCGCTCATCCCGGCGCTCTATCGTCGGCTGATCGCGACACAATAGCCAATTCGCTAAGGCATCTGGCTTTACTACTATAAGCCCCCTCAATGGGCTATACTATCATCAATGCTAGATATTAAATTTATACGGGATAATAGGGCGCTGGTTGAGCAAAGCATCCAGGAGCGGGGCATTAAGGTATCGCTAGAGAGATTGCTGGAGTTGGCCGATAGTCGTACTACGCTTATCCAAGAGTTGGAGCAGTTACGACAGCAGCGGAAGCAGTTGGCCAAGGCGCAGCCGTCGGAGGATCACCGGCAAAAGCTGGGACGGCAGATCAAGCAAAAAATAGCCACCTGCGAGCCTGAGCTTCGAGATATAGAGAGACGCTATTGGCAGATGCTACAGCAGGTGCCCAACATCCTCCATCCTGAGGTGCCGCGGGGTACCACCGACAACAACCAACAGCTGCGCAGCTGGGGAGAGCCCCGCTTCGCCGACTATATGCAAGATCATGTAACACTGGGTAACCGATTAGCGCTCTTTGATTTTGAGCGAGGCGCCAAGGTAAGCGGCGCCAAGTTTTATTATCTAAAGAATGATGCGGTGCTATTAGAAACGGCGCTTATTCGGCTAGCGCTGGATTATATTGCCGCGCGGGGGTATCAGTTACATATAACCCCTGATGTGGCGCTCCAACAGGTGGCACAAGGATTGGGCTATGCGCCGCGCGGCGCAGAGAGCAATAGTTATCTTATAGAAGAGAGCCAACTCTGTCTAGTGGCTACCTCTGAGATTACCCTAGGTGGCCTCTACGCGGGAGAGATACTTGAGTCACAGCAGCTACCTATGCGTTTGGGCGGACTCTCGCATTGTTTTCGGCGAGAAGCCGGGGCCGCCGGACAGATGGGTAAGGGACTCTATCGGGTTCATCAATTTACCAAGGTAGAGATGTTTGTAATCTGTAGACCGGAGAATGCCGAAGAGCTTCATGAGGAGATTGTAACCATTGAAGAGCAGATCTTTCAGGCGCTACAGATACCCTACCGGCTGCTTAATATGTGTAGCGCCGATCTTGGCGCGCAACATTATCGTAAATTTGACATTGAGGCCTGGATGCCGAGTCGCGCCTCAGGTGGTGATTGGGGCGAGGTTACCAGCGCCTCTAATTGTAGCGACTATCAGGCGCGTCGTTTGAAAATTCGCTATCGCGATCGACAAGGAATCTCCTACCCCTATATGCTTAATGGCACCGCCATTGCCACAAGCCGCGCTATGTTGGCATTGTTAGAGAACCATCAGCAGCCAGATGGGAGCATAACCATCCCTAAGGCGCTGCAATCCTATTGCGGCTTTTCCTCTATCAAGCCCCGCAGCTAGCGTCACCGGGCTCTGAGGAATGGCTGTAGAAATTATTGCCGAACTGGGTACCGCCCACGGCGGTGATCTAGGAGCGGCTACCACACTTATTGAGGCAGCAGCCGCGGCCGGCGCTGATTGTTGCAAGGTCCAGATTATCTTTGCCGATGAGATTCTGCACCCCGCAAGTGGGAGTGTAACGCTAACCCAAGGAACAGTGGATCTCTATAAGCGATTTCGGCATCTAGAACGGGACCTTGAATTTTATAACCAGCTTAGGCGACGTTGTCAGCAGCAGGGCTGCAGCTTTTTGGCAAGCATCTTTGGACCGCGTAGTTTGGCAGTGGCACAGCAATTGGGAGTGCGGCGAATCAAAATTGCCTCACCAGAACTTAACCATATCCCGCTGCTGCGAGAGGCGGCCCGCGGGGCCGAGCATCTGATACTCTCTAGTGGTGTCTCACGACTGAGTGATATTGAGCGCGCCCTACACTACGCTAGTGGCGTACCGCTAACGCTATTACATTGTGTAACCGCCTACCCCGCGCCGGAGGAGGAGAGCAATCTGCGACTTATTCCTCATCTACGCGCGCTACTTGGGGTGGCAGTGGGCCTTTCAGACCATACAGCTCATCCCACGTTGGTGCCAGCATTAGCTACTCTCTGTGGTGCCATTGCAATAGAGAAACATCTGACACTAGATAGCCAGGGTACCGAGTTAGACGATCCCTTTGCGCTGAGCCCGTTACAGCTAAGTGAGATGTGTCGCAGCATTCGGAAGCTCGCTGAGCGGCCCGCTGCTGAGGCCTGGGCCTCGCTTAAAGAGCAATATGGAGAGCAGCGAGTAGAGCGCATTTTGGGTGATGGAATAAAACGCCTAGCAGCCTCCGAAGAGCCCCATTACGGTCATACCAACCGCTCCATTATGGCGCTGAGAGATATTGCGGTGGATGAGGCTTTGGGAGCGCATAACTGCGCTATTCTGCGTAGCGAAGGGCGTTTGCCTGGTTTGGCGCCTCACCATTGGGATAGCATCTGCGGAGCGTTTGCACAACAGCCCATTGCTGCGGGCTGTGGACTACAATGGTCCGATTTGCTGGTCAGGCAATAGCCTATTAGTTGCCAATCTCATTCAGTATTTGCTCAAAGGCCCGCCAGGCCAATAGCGCGCATTTTATTCGTAGCGGAAATTTACGCACCCCTATGAGCGTGCCTAACTCTTCAAAATGACTCTCTAGCTGCTGGAGCGGCTTCTGCTCCTCACCGGCCTCTGCAGTAAGCATGCTATGCACCAGATGGTAGAGATGACGCGCCTCATTAAGATCTTTGTTGCGCAGCGCCTCGCAGAGCATGTTTGCCGAAGCGCAACAGATAGCGCATCCCTGTCCCTGAAAAGAGAGTTCATTGATTGAGGTGTGCTCCTTTTGGAGCTGCAGATAGAGAGTTAGCATATCTCCGCAGAGGGGATTGTCGCCCACCGCGCTGTGGGTAGCTTCGGTCAGTATTCGACGGTTGCTACGGTCTCTAAAATGCTCTAGAATTATCTCCTGATAGAGCTCACTCTCTATAGCCATGCGCTTCCTTATCAGTTGAAGAGCTCGCAGGCGTGGGCGAGCCCCTCTAGCAGCTGATCAACATCACTTTTTTGATTATAAATACTGAATGAGGCGCGAGCCACACTGTCGCTTCCTAAGGCGCGGAGATAGGGCTGGGCGCAGTGATGTCCTACCCGAATGGCTACTCCATGTTGATCAACAATAGCAGCTACATCATGGGGGTGGATATTGGCCAGATTAAAAGAAATGATAGGACTCTTAAAGGTAACAGGATCCCCATAGATATGCAGTCTAGAGAGCTTCTGCAGCTCTTTAAGGGCATAGTTGGCTATTTCCTGCTCATGTGCTAGCGCTGTTGTGTGATCTAGAGCGCTATACCATTTCAAGGCTGCCTGCAGTCCAACCACTCCAGCAATGTTAGGGGTACCTGCCTCAAAGCGAGCTGGAAGATTGCGATAGCTACTCTGTTCTATCTCTACCCTGAGAATGATGTTACCACCGCCTAGAAAGGGGGGACACCGCTCTAGAAGCGAGCGACGGGCACAGAGTATTCCTACCCCGGTAGGGCCAAAGATTTTGTGTGCCGAAAAGAGGTAGAAATCACAGTTAAGGTCAGTCATGGGTCTCCAGCTGTGAGGAGCCTCCTGCGCTCCATCTATTACAGTGTAGATACCGGCCTGTTGGGCCTCACTAATCAGGCGACGTAGAGGGGGGCGATAGCCAGTTATATTGGACATGGCGGTAAGGGTCAAGAGGCGGGTGGCGGGATGTCGCCAACTGGCCAATTCTTCCTCTAGCAGAGCGCCACTCTGGGCATGTACCTTAAGGGCGCGCAGCTTAAGCCGCTGACGGGCGGCAGCCTGCTGCCAAGGCACAATATTGGCATGATGTTCGCACTCGCTGAGGAGAATTTCATCGCCAGCGCGCAGGTAGTGTTCTATAAAGGAATGGGCAATAAGGTTAATCGATTCGGTAGCTCCGCGAGTGAAAATTATTACATAATCGTCATTGCCGCCCAGAAAGCGAATGCAGTGCTGACGGGTCTCTTCGTAGGCGGTGGTTGCCTCTTCGCTTAACTGGTAGGTGCCACGGTGTACACTGACACCATAACGGGCATAATAATCACCCACTGCCTCAATAACCGCCTTCGGTTTAAGGGCGGTAGCGGCATTATCCAAATAGGCTAATGGCGCCCCGCGCATCTTCCGCTGCAATAGTGGAAACTGGGCGCGAATTGCTGAGAGATGCCGATTCATCTCGTATGGCCATCAGTAGTATTGTCGCCACGGGGGCTAATACAACCCCCGTTTGACAACAAGTTACTAGGGTGACTTATCATAAAGCACCCTAGGGCACGCTACTCTACTGCTTAGCAAAGAGGCTGCCGATATGATCCCAGTTGATTACGCTAAAAAAGGCGGCAACATAGTCGGGCCGCCGATTCTGGTATTTGAGATAATAGGCATGTTCCCACACATCAAGCCCTAAGAGTGGTGTGGCCCCTTCGCTCAGGGGAGTATCCTGATTAGGAGTGCTCATAACTGCCAGTCTGCCATTCTTGGCAACTAGCCAGGCCCATCCACTGCCGAAGCGGGTAGCCGCGGCCTGTGAGAATTGCGCTTTGAATTGCTCAAAGCCACCAAAGGCCTGCTTAATGGCCTTTTCCAATGCGCCACTTGGCGCACCGCCACCCGGCCCCATCATCTTCCAGAAGAGGGTATGATTGTAATGCCCTCCCCCATTGTTGCGTACCGCCCCCTGTTTATTTGCTGGCAAGGCCTGCAAATTAGTTAAGAGCTTTTCGATGCTCCAGCTGGCATACTCGCTGCCCTCCACCGCCGCATTAAGCTTTTGCACATAGGCTGCATGGTGCTTATCGTGGTGGATATGCATGGTCTGCTCGTCAATAGCCGGCTCTAAGGCATCATATCCATAAGGCAAATCTGGTACAGTAAATGCCATAATAATTCCTCCTTTTGGTAATTTTTCTCTATTGTATCATAATGGACAAAAATGTCAAGCGCTCTTTGATCTCTCTTTAAGGAAAACAGAGAGCCATCCTGACCCCTTTCTCACTTACGAATGCTCTGCGGAGGAATGGGCTCTGGCTACACAAAAAAATAGGGAAGGGTTTAACCCTTCCCTATCCTATTGGAACCGCGCTTGGACTACCACGAGCGCTTTTACCGGCTATCCATTATTGATAGCGAAGTACATAGAGGGCATCATGGGCCTGCCCCACCATATAGAGGGCGCTGTCAATGGCGGCTAGACCGGCTGGTAAGCTTTCGGTCACGCCAAAGCCGGCAGCTACACTGCCCACCTGAATTGCCATACCATCGTCGATCATACCAGCGGGGTCAATGTTGAGGGTATAGAGGACATCATTGGTCGTCCCCACCATATAGAGGGTGCTGGCAATGGCGGCCAGGCCGGTTGGGGCACCTTCGCCCACGCCAAAGCCGGCGGACAGACTGCCCACCTGAATTGCCATACCATCGTCGGTGCCATCATCGGGATCAATGTTGAGGGTATGCAGAGCAGCATTGCTCCGTCCCACCATATAGAGAGTGTTACCAATGGCGGCTAGGCCGACTGGGAAGTTCTCGCCCACGCCAAAGCCGGCAGCTACACTGCCCACCTGAATTGCCATACCATCGCCGGTGCCATCATCGGGATCAATGTTGAGGGTATACAGGACATCAGTGTTCGCTCCCACCATATAGAGGGTAGTATCGATGGCCGCCAGGCCACCTGGATTGTTTTCGCCCACGCCAAAGCCGGCAGCCACACTGCCCACCTGAATTGCCATACCATCGTCGGTGCCATCAGTGGGATCAATGTTGAGGGTATGCAGAGCAGCATTGCTCCGTCCCACCATATAGAGAGTGTTACCAATGGCGGCTAGGCCGACTGGGAAGTTCTCGCCCACGCCAAATTGCATTACCATGCCTATGCGGACGGCTCCTCCCACCTCTGCTACAGTTCGACAGGTGGTGCCGATGGCATCGGAGCTACCCTCAAGTGCAAAAAATAGAGGGTGGTCACAGCTTACACAGCGACTGAGACCATCGGCAGTGGCATCTCTGAGAGATGAGGCGGTGCCGTTGGTACAGACATAGCCATACGTAGGTGCGCTACCAGTCGGACAGGCTACCAATATTGCTACTAAAAGTAGCACTAGGGCTCCTAAAATAGCCCCTAGCGCGCCGCGGCGCATCCCGCCCCTAAAGGGCAAATAAGAGAAGGCCTGTTCCTTCCCACCAAAAATTTTAAGAGAGCTTAGGCTCTCTCTCTCTCTCTCTCTCTCTGCTAAAAGAAAAGAGGGAGTTGGTTTGATATTAAAAAAATTCATTCCTAACTATCTCCTTAGTATAAATATTTGCCAGCTACCTAAGCGGCTATAGCTAGAGAGGGGAGCATAGCTTCCATCCTCACATAGTATATATTCATCAGATAACTGCCAGGATTAAAGTATGGCATATGGGAGATATAATAGCAAGTGAAAATGGGAAATTTGTAGGAAAATAAATAAATAAAGAGAGAGCCCTCCTCCCCCTCTTCGACCAGAAATGACGGAGAACTGCGCTCCCGCAGCAGAAAAACAAAAAACAATGAGATTGAGCTGCACAAAAAATAAAAATGCAGGGAGTGCTTGAAACGCCCCGGCATTATTCTTAGTGGCATTACCGGGCATGGAAAAATAAAAAAGGGGTACTACATGCCCGGATCAGGAGCTCTCTTTATTTTCCTCTTTAAGTGCCAAAAAGTGCCAGATTTTATCCCTGGGGGGCGCTTTGCCATAGCGCCGCTCCCGGATGGGTGACAAAATAGAATTGCTCATCTCGGCTATCCTGATTAAATCCCAAAGAGGGATCATTAACCAGATAACGGCGCTCTATTTTTTGAGGGGTAGCCCATCTATAGCCCACCTGCTGCATTTCTGCCTCCGAAAGCTGTTCAGTGCAATAGATAACCTGAAACCTTCCCTCAGTAGAGCCATGGATGAGATGCGCGGCGGTGGCCAACTGGGCAGCCAGTGTCTCCTCCTCTTCCACTGCCCTCTGTACTGCAGCTAACCCGCAATAGCCATGGCGGGCAATCAGCGCATTGCGCCTCGCATCCTCTGCATAGCAATCTACCCCCGGGGCAATAATAATCAGCTGGGCATCATAGGCTAAGGCCATTCGCAGGCGGTAGATAGCTTTGTTGGCCAACCACAAACTGCGATATTCCTGTGGATTGAGATAGACTACCGCCCGGGTGAGGGGCTTTTGAAGGGTGGTAATATTAAGCGTTGCCGAATGGCTAGCCGCCGCCTCAAAAACTCGACGATCATCACCCACATAGAGTGCCGCTGGTTTGGGAGTGCCATAACTATCACTCTGGGCCACCGTAAGCGCAAAAAGGAGCGGGAGCTTGGAAAGCCATCGTTGATGGGCATAGTCTAAGAGTCTCCGCACCGGGTTATCAATAACCCCCATTATCTTGTCTATACCGCACAGGGCGCTCAAATAGTGGCTCAGATCAATAAATTGTTGACCACCCAATCCAATAAGCAGGTTCTTGCTGTAGTTTGAAAAGCCAGCTACCTCATGGGGAGCCACCTGTCCTATGGAGAGAATACAGTCCCAATCTCCCCCTACTAGATGACGATTTAGCATTACCTGACAGGGCTGTGTTATTCTTCCATCACTGAAGCTGGCTACCTCGTGGGCCGAGAGAGTACCCACATCTTGAAGTTCCCGTTGCCAGTGATGGCTTAAAAATAGTCGCTCTGGGATGGCGCCAAACATAGTGGTCAGTTGATGACGCTGCATTGGCCTATGGCTCCCCACTGCCGGTAAAATTGCTGCTACTCCGCTACCCCACATCTGATAGGCAACCTGTGTAAGACGACCGGCTCCCGAACTGAGGCGAGTGCTATCGGGGGGGATGATCAATGCCCGACGGGGAGCTGGAAGTTGCGCTAAACTGTTACGAAAATTCTGCTCTAGATTATGCCAGCCATCGGCGCCATCAATATCTCTTTGAAACAGCACGGACTCAATAGTATCTTAAAAAGATATACTATTGGTGCATCTGATATTAAAATATAGCATTGCACATTATCTCCATTATCTCCGTTATCCTAGAGGAAAAACAGCTGCTGGCTATACTGATTAGCAAATAGCTACACTAGCGGCGCGACTGTTTGCGGACATAGAGGAAAAATATTAGCCCAATCAGTAATGGTGGGGTATTAGAGAGGAGCAATCGTACTGCAAGCCCCAGGGCGCTACTAGCACTAAATAGCTGTAGATACTCTACAATGGCCATCAGATAGATAGCTAGCGCCGCCACAATAAGCAGAATCCATTTTGCATCGCGGGTTTTAGCCCAGGTCAAGATGCCCAAAAAGAGCGCTACTGCGCTACTAGCCACCTGGCTCAAATAAACTAGGGATTGATTGGTCATTGCTGCCTCTCTAGTATAGTATTAACCTCTTCAAAACGCAAATAATCACTTTTGGTACAGAGGGGCGGTAATATACTAATTCCCTCCGGCAGGGGATGGATAAGTATCTGCGCCTTAAGCAGTGCTTGAAAACGAATGTGGTAGCTGTGAGGAGCTCCTTGCCAGCTTAGGTAATTGGCTACTAGATTCCACCCTCGCCATTTATGGCGTTGGATTTGCGCGCTAAAGCGAGGTGCCGGCGCTATCCAATCGCTCCGATGGGAGCTTCGTAGAGGGGCCGACAGCCTCTCTTGATTACGATAGGAGGCCATTAACGTTAGGGCCTGCTGTAGGGCTACTAACAGCAGAGGCGAAAGGGGGTCGCTGGTAAGTGTATCTTTCCACTGGGCATGTGAACAGACAATTTGAGGAGCGTTACTCAGCGGTAGGGGAAGTACTGGCAGAAGAATATCGGCCGCCGGCGGTCTAAGCAATGGTCGTGTGAAAGCCATGGAGGGCTTCAATAGCTTATGATTGTGCGCCGGCTGCGCGGGATCATAAATATCGGTAACATCAATAGTCTCTCCTATTATCTGTGAAAATGCCTGAAGAGCACGGGTACGGCTAGCATATATTGCTACATGCGTATAGGAGGGGTAGAGCCGCTGAATGTTGCGCACTAGCCGCGGTAATAGCCTATGGGGATAGGCGCTGTAGAGTCCCTTAGAGATATGGTTTTTGATAGCCTGTCCAAGTTTAGGAGGGCGGTGTCCGAAAAGCGCTCGTCCCTCTCCAAGGTACATATCAAAATAGCGGCCCCGCGCAGTATACAGCCAATACTCGCGGGCTCGCTGTACTGGGGCTAATTGGGAGGCTAATTGCCAATCCGCTAAATGCTCTGAAACCATATCGGTTTTATAGGAGGCAGGTAGATAGCCCCATGATTGTCAGCTCCCATCAGCTGCTATCTTATCAAGCGCAGCATAGCGCTCAATAAAATGCGCAACCCTCCCGCTCTGAAAATTCACCTGTATAAGTACCTGATCGCTCTCTAATTTTCGGGCGCTTATTACTCCTGCTCCATAATCATCATGGTAGACATGTTCACCCAGCGAGAAACGCGCTCCCTCTTTCTCTCTCTCCGAGGGCGCTGAGGAGAGAGAGTGAGATGAATAGGCGCGCTGCCGATGGCAGTAGTCTCTATTCTGTTCCTGAGAGGAATAATCAATGCAATGAAAGAGCTCTTTCGGTATCTCCTCCAGAAAGCGACTGACCGAGTTCTCTTGGGCCCGGCCATAGAGGTTGCGGATACGGTATGAGGTAAGAAACAGCCACCGTTTAGCGCGAGTTATGGCCACATAGAGCAATCGACGCTCCTCCTCAATCTCCTCAATGTTGTGTTCAGTAAGGCGGGGAAAAAGCCCATCTTGTAGTCCCGCAATAAATACCCGCTCAAATTCTAGTCCCTTGGTATTGTGCATGGTCATTAATGTTACATAGCTATCAGAGGAGCCCCGGCCCCGCTCCTCACGCGCCCCGCTCTCTAACTCAATACTCTCTAAAAAGTGATATAGGCCATCATAACTGCGTGGCATATGAGTGGTACTTCGGATAAACTCCTCTATATTCTGTTCCCGAGAACCATGGCTGTCAATATCTTGATTCCGGTGATATTCGCTGAGCCCTGACTCTTCGCTGATAAACCTTATTACCCCCCCTAAGTTGTCCTCTCTCGTTTGCTCTTCGTCGCTGGTTGGGGATACCACACTGTGTAACAGAATCTGCGCTCGACGGCATACATCAATAACCTTTTGAGCGCCTTGACGACCTTTTTCGGTGCCCTCAGTGCCTGCACTAAAGGTGAGCAGTGCCTCTATTAGATTGCTGCCCCCCCTCTTACCGGCAGTAATAGCCTGTTGCGACGCAGCGCCTATACCGCGCGCCGGCTTGTTAACAATACGCCTGAAGCTAACCTCGTCTTGGGGGTTATAGAGAAATTTAAGAAATGCCACCAGATCTTTTATTTCCTCACGATTGTAAAAGCGAACACTTCCAATAATTTTGTAAGCAATAGCATAACGGGTCAATTCTGCCTCAAAAAGACGAGATTGGGCATTAGTACGATAGAGAATAGTAGTCTCTATTTGCATCCAATCATGCTGGATTTTTTCCACACAGTAGCGGGCCTCCTGAAAATCATTTTCAAGAATGGCCAGCTCTGGCAGGCTTCCCCCTGGCTGCTCAGTCCACAAGCGCTTGGGGTGACGACGATTATTATTATTTACCACTGCATCGGCCAAAGAGAGAATAGGTGAAGTGGAGCGATAATTTTGCTCTAAACGCATGACCGTCGATCCCTTAAAGTTAGTGTCAAAATCAATAATATGGGTTATATCGGCTCCCCGAAAGCGATATATAGATTGATCATCATCCCCTACCGCGCATAGGTAGAGTTGTGAATGATAGAGGGTTTTGATAAGTGCATATTGCGCCTGATTGGTGTCCTGATATTCGTCGATAAGTAATACCCTAGTGCGCCGCTGCTCTTCGCGGCGAATGGCTGGATATTGGCGCAATATCTGGAGTGGCCGAAGGATGAGATCGCCAAAATCCATATTCCCTATCTCTTCTAAATATGACTGGTAACGCTCATAGTAGGTGGCAAAGAGCGCGGAGCTATCAATAGTGGTAAGGTCATCAGTGGGAAGCAGCGCAAAATTCTTGGCGCGGGATATCTTATGTCCAATATGCGCTAATGCAGTACGTGATTCGTGTGGATAGAGAATGGATAGCAGCCCAATACTTTCATCATCATCGTAAATAGAAAAGCGAGGATTAATATTGGCCTGAGAAGCGTATCTTCGTAAAAAGGAGGCTCCATAGGAGTGAAAGGTACAGATATGAGACCAATGAGCCGCGGAGCAGAGCTCTATTGCTCGCTTGCGCATCTCCCGAGCTGCGCGGTTGGTAAAGGTAACCGCAGTAATATAGGAGGGATCTATCTGATGGGTATCAATGAGATGAGCAATCTTAAAGGTAATAACCCGCGTCTTGCCTGAGCCGGCGCCAGCTAATACTAATAGGGGCGCCCCACGGTGTTTTACCGCCTCTTGCTGTTGGGGATTAAGGGTTGAATTGGTAAGCTCGACGCCAGGCACAACAATGCACAGATAGCCCTATTATTGGCTCTTAATAATAGGGGATTAATTGAAGGGTAGCCCGACTGGTCAGTGGCAGCGGCGTGCGCCGTATAGAGAATACCCTCACCTGACCCGGCGATCCCAAAGAGACCGGAGCCTCTCCAACAATAAAATCCACCGCACCGGCATTGGCAATCCACAGCTGAAGCTCCTGATTTCCAACCAATTCAAGTTTTTCTGCGCTATTCAAAAACTGTTCGACCCGAGACTGTCCCTTTAGCTGATAATGAATCACAGTAGGCGAGCGAGCCGTTATGATAATCGGATAGGGCTGTGAGATTGTTACCTCTCCTAAATCTAGAAGTGACCGGCGACGGGAGGCCACTGCGGTGTTCCCCCGGTTGTTATTAGTAACTGCCGAGGTCTCAGCAGAGGCAGTGCGTACCGGAGTATCTTGAAAGCGCAAATCACCTCCCACCTCAAAGCGTATAATAGCACGGTTATTACCTTGTAATATATCTTTAAGCTCAGCGCTAAGGTCGGCAATATCATTACCATTTATATCAATAGCTACCGGTTGCTGCTGTTGCAGTTCAATACTTCTCTCCCTCAAGCGGAGTGTTACAGAGTTACCAATACTCTCTACTGCCAAATAATAGGGGACTCCCTGCAAAGTATACGATATCCCAGTGCTCACCCGAAAACTGCGTTCTAAAGCCCTTCCAGTTAATGGAAAATATCTACCTCGGGGAGCATCTCGCTCATTGTTAGTATTGGCGTTATTTTGCTGATCGTCGCTTTGGCCGTTGACTGTTGCCCTAGCTCTTCGCTCAAAGATTCCAGAATTCGCAAGCCCCTCTATATTCTGCCAAAAGAAAATAGCCAGGCCTCCGAGAATGCCAATAATAGCCGCCACCAGGGGGATAATGATTTTCTTTTTGGGCCTCTTCATTTCCAACAAATCGGCAATAGGGGCAGGTTGCTCCTGCGTTTTTAAGTTTCGATAACGTTGAACAAGCTGTGGTCCATCAATACCTAAATAATTGGCGTAGTTTTTTAAGAATCCCATAAGATAGGTATCACCAGCAAACTCATTAAAACGCTCTTCTTCCATAGCGGCAATAAGCCGACGGGAAATATGGGTATCCTGAACAACCTGTTCTATAGTGATATTTTTTTGCTCACGGGTATCCTTGAGTAATTCACCAATAGATTTTTCGTACATGGGCTATTGGTCAAAAAGAAAATCAGTATAGAGATTAGCGGAGGCCGGAGGATCATAATCGAATCTGGTAGCTGGAACACCCTGATTAATCTGAATATCAGTAAAATCAAACTGAAGGGTCGCATTGCGAGCCGTAGTGCCCACAATCCTACGAATAAGCTTATCGTTGGTTACCGCCACAATTAATTCCCGAAAATGCTCACGACTGCTGTTCCAAGTCAGCCTTAGCTGTACTACGCGCTCGCCACTTCCACTGAGAGGTGTAGGATTGGGTGAAGAGAGATAGGATACACTATAATTATTTACCAGTAGTTGTATACCAGATGAACCGGCTAGGGCGGCACCGCTCTGTGAACCACGCATAGTTTGCTGGAGCACTATATTCTGACTAGGAATATAGATCCACAGATCTTTACCATCGGCTACCAAAACCTGTCGAGCGGGTGTACTAAAATCTATTCGTACTCTATTGGGTGAAAGATAGGAGAGGCGGCCGCGCATGGTACTCCCTGCCTGACTTATGTTGATATTGGCAATATAGTCTCTGATAGTACTATAACGGGCAGCAACGTCATCCAAGAATGACTCGGCTGTGGCAATATTCTGCCCCTCCACAACAGCAATAGATGGCATACCCCCTATTAGTAGCGCCAGCACTATCCAGTAGCAGCTCTTTTTTCCTCTATATCTACCCATATATTTACCTATATGTTTATCCATATTGGAGCTGTTATTAGCTCTGCAGGGGTTGTAATTACTCATAATATCTATTATTCATGGCTTTGCTTAACCTGTCAACCAGCTGCCTAAGCTAATGGATACATTCAATGCTTAATATAGCTCAAGGTTTAATGTACAAATTTAATAAATTTTTTTCCTAAAAAGACTTGCATTCTTTATGCATTGTCTTATAGACTAGTCCAGTTGGTATTAGGTCCGCTGGACTAAGTGCTAATTTTAGTGTCAATAGGGAGGGGAAGACACTGCGATACGTATATAGAACTAAAATAGTAGGATGCCGGAGAATGGCGCCTAGGCTGCTCTGCATGGCGCTCTTGATGGTGCCACTGTTAGGCCTACTGACCACTACGTTGGAGGGGCAGTCAGAATCCAGTGCGACATCCGGATCAGTAAATACCCCAGCAGAGATATCTCCCGAGAGAGATGGCGCCGTGCCTAGTGAAGAGGGTAGCAATCGGCTAATAGCCTCTCCCGAATCATCTCGCTCCAATGAGACTCCCGATGAGAGTCAACTGCGCTTTGAAGATGCGCCAGAAGAGACCGGTGATCCGCCACCGCTTATCGGCCCGGGCGATATTATTCGCATGCTGTTGGTGTTGGGGGTGGTTGTGGCAGCTATTTATGGCCTCTTCTTTGTGCTGCGAAGGCTCTCAAACCGGCAGCGGCAGAGCTCCGATTCCATTCAACTCCGCGGCAGCCTATCGCTTACCAATAATGGGTCGCTCCATATAGTGGAGGTGGGCAGCCATCTCTACTTACTAGGATGCGGTGATCAGGGCGTCTCACTCATTTCCGAAATAACTGATGAAGCTAGCCAAGAGCAGATTAAAAAAATAAGTCGCGAAGCGGGAGACACTCCCAAACGTAGTTTTCGTCAACAGCTCTTTAATCTTCTGCCCAGCGCTAGTATAAAAAAGAAGCGCACCACTATTAGCAATCCCTTTCAGATGTTGCGCGCCGCTCAATCCAGACTGCAGAATCTCCATCCAGAGTCCAACCTCCACAGGAGGCAGCCATGAAGAGCGCTCCAACCGCGCTCCTAGTACTGTGGGTACTGCTGCTGCAGTGTCTCTTGCCGTTACCCATCATTTTTGCCCAAGAGTCCCCCCCCTCGCCGACGGTCACACAACCCAACCTTCCATTAGTTGATATAAATGTACGCAATCCGCAATCTAATCAGGAGGTGGCGCTTTCGGTACGGCTACTTCTTATTTTGGCTATTCTTACCCTGGCGCCATCTATTGTTATTCTTACCACCTCCTTTATTCGCATTGCCATTGTCTTTGATTTTGTGAAACGGGCACTTTCGTTACAGCAGGTACCGCCCACCCAGCTACTAATGGGGGTAGCGCTCTTTCTTACCCTCTTTATTATGTGGCCAACCTTTACCCAGATCTATGACGAAGCCTATACCCCTTTTGCCAATGGGGAGATAGCTATAGAGGAGGCCTACGACAATCTAGAGAGACCACTTCGTCTCTTTATGTACCGTCAGATGCGCAATAATCCTGAGAATATCCAGCTCTTTATGCGTCTTAGCGATCTTCCCAAGCCAGATAATTTGGGCATGGTACCCACCCGCATTTTGATACCAGCTTTTATTCTACATGAACTTACCGTAGCCTTTCGCATCGGCATATTGCTCTTTTTGCCCTTTATTATTATCGATATGGTTATTGCCTCAATATTACTCTCTATGGGAATGATCATGCTCCCTCCCATTTTTATTTCTCTCCCCTTTAAGCTAATACTCTTTGTGCTAGTGGATGGATGGAGTCTCATAACCGGACAGCTGATTGCTAGTTTTGGAGGGTACTAAGTGTGATTATTAGATTATTGGTGGAACCAATTATGCATCGGGAGGATAGCTAATGGATTTTGGCTATGCGGTAGATCTTATGCGCACCGGTGTATTGAATATTATTATTAGCGCCGGACCGGTATTGCTAGTTGGCATGTCAGTAGGGCTTATTGTGGCCATCTTTCAAGCTACCACCTCTATTCAGGAGCAGACACTCAGCTTTGTGCCCAAAATTGCGGCGGTGCTACTGGTATTGCTACTCCTAGGACCGTGGATTGCCCAAAACTTTGTTCGCTATACAACAGCACTTTTCCAGCAGATACCGGCGATGGTTCAGTAACATGAAGGAGCAGCAACTAGCATGCTAAATGCCCTAATACAGGAATCGCGATATTTTCTCTTGGTTTTTGCCCGTATCTACGCTATAGCTCGGGTAGCGCCAGTGCTCTCCTCTAACTCTCTGCCCCGTTTGGTGCGCATAGTGCTGGTCTTTTTTCTCTCTATGATGGTCTTTCCGCTTATTGAACAATATTCAGTGCTTCCTGATCCCCTACTGCTCTATCTGGCGTTACTGGTTGGAGAGGTTCTCATCGGTATTGCCGTAGGCTTTTTAATTGTATTGGTCATTTCAATATTCCAATTGGCTGGCCAATTCTTTTCTATACCGATGGGCTTTGGCGCCGCGCAGGTTTTTGATCCCATAGGACAGGTAGAGGTACCGATCTTGGGACAGTTTTTTAACTTAGTAGCTATCTTTTTCTTTTTAGCTATTGGTGGACTTCAGCAGATATTTATTCATGCCATGGTGGGCTCCTTCCGCGCCCTGCAGGCTATTGATTTAGCGCTCTTGCAGGAACCGCTCTTTAGCTTTATGCTCCTTCGTCTTTCACAACTCTTTACACAGGCGCTCATATTAGCCTTTCCCATTATTTCACTCCTTTTTCTGATCTATGTCATTTTAGGGCTTATTGCCAAAGCGGCGCCGCAGATGAATCTTTTGATATTAGGATTTCCCTTTTCAATTGCTATTGCCTTTCTGATTATCTACATCGGCTTTGGAGTTTTTGCCGATACTTTCCGCGCCATTTTAGAGAGTATACCCGCGCTCTTAAGACAATTTTATATTTCGGTACTGCGAGGAGGTGGATAATGCAGCCACCATATTATGCTATACGCTACGGGCCTTTTGCTCCCCGCATTAGTACTGGGTGCCCCCCAATCCATTTACAGTGGTTTGCCGCAGAGGATGAGGGACGCACCGAAGAGCCTACCGAACAAAAGATACGAAAGGCTCGTGAAGAGGGAAAGGTTGCCAAATCAGTTGACCTTAATTCGGCGCTTATTCTCTTGGTTACAGTACTAGCTATTGCCTTTGCCTCTCAATTTATTTTTCGCAATTTTATAGCAATGATTCATCTCTTTTGGGGCTATTCGCCTGAGGTAGCAATTCTGGGAGAGGGTGGACTACTACGCAATCTCTTTCGTTTTTATATGCGTATTACCCTGCCAATTGTAGCGGTGGCCTTTGTGGTAGCCATTATTGCCAATTTTGTACAGGTAGGACCGCTTTTTACCATTAAACCGCTCCGTCCCGACTTTAACCGAATTGCGCCCCGCTTAGGGCGCTTTTTCCAACGCGCCTTTTTCTCTCAGGAGGCCGGCTTTAATCTCTTTAAATCTTGGCTAAAGCTCTTTATTATTATTGCTATTGGGATTGTCAATGTGCTTCCCCGTTTAGAGATAATTATTAACATTGTGCGCTCCCCCTTTGAACAATCAGCCCGTCTCTTTCTACAGATAGCTTTTAACATTATATGGCAGTCAGCGCTGTTAATGCTCATTATTGCCCTCTTTGATTATCAATTTCAGCGTCGTCAACATCGAGAATCGCTCAAAATGACTCGCCAGGAGATCAAAGAGGAGCGCAAAAGTCATGAGGGGGACCCGTTGGTACGCAGTCGTCTCCAGCAACGGATGCGCGAGCTCCTCTCGCGCAATATGCTGCGCAATGTCCCCCGCGCCGATGTGGTTATTACCAACCCCATCCATTTTGCCGTAGCCTTAGAATATGATAATGCTCGAATGAACGCCCCGATGCTTATTGCCAAAGGGGCGGATAATCTAGCTCAGCGTCTGCGTGCCACTGCCTGGGAGCATGATATCCCCACAGTTGAGAACCCCCCCTTGGCGCGTAGCCTCTATCAAGAGGTAGAAATTGGCGATATTATCCCTGAGAAATTCTATGAGGTGGTGGTTACCATATTGAGCGAGATTTATCGACTGCGCGGCATACCGGCTGGAGTAATTAATGGCTGAACGCGCTAGCAACTCCTTTAGCATGCTGCTGAAGAAGAGAAGCGATCTCTTTGTAGCGGGGGGAGTCATTGCGGTGGTGATGATGATGCTCATCCCGCTACCCACTGTTCTGCTGGATCTTCTGATGACTCTTAATCTTATTATTAGTCTGCTTACTATTTTGATTGTGCTGTATACCCGCGATGCCTTAGAGTTTTCGGTCTTTCCAACTATTTTGCTGGTGCTTACCGTTTTTGGTTTAGCCCTTAATATCTCCTCTACCCGGCTCATTCTCTCGCGTGGAAGCGCCTTTAATGGTCGCATTATCCGCGCCTTTGCCAGCTTTGTGGTGGGCACTGAGGGATCAGAGGGATTGGTAATTGGCTTAATCATCTTCATAATTATTGTGGCGGTACAATTTATTGTCATTACCAAGGGCTCTACTCGGGTGGCCGAGGTGGCGGCGCGTTTTACCTTAGATGCCCTTCCCGGTAAACAAATGGCCATAGAGGCTGAATATAATTCGGGTGTATTGACCGAGGAGGAGGCTCATCAAAAAAAGACTGAGCTAGAGCGAGAGGTAGATTTCTACGGCGCTATGGATGGCGCCTCCAAGTTTGTCTCTGGTAATGTAAAGGTGGGAATATTAATTACTGTGGTCAATATAGTCGGGGGAATAATTGTGGGCATCTCTATCCACGGTGAAACACTTAATACAGCCCTTAATACCTATCTCAGTTTAGCAGTGGGCGATGGATTGGTAACCCAATTTCCAGCACTTTTGGTCTCAACAGCCACCGGCATTATTGTGACTCGCGCTATTTCAGAGAGCACCTTTGGCGAAGATGTAACTAGTCAATTCTCCGGTCAAGGCCGTATTTATCTTATTGCCGCGCTCTTTTTGGCAGTATTGGGCTTTTTGCCCGGTTTTCCATGGTATCTTCTCTTTCCCATGTCATTCTTGGCAGGATGGTTAGGCTTCCGTCTTACTAGAAAGATGAGCATTCGTCAGCATCACGAGGAGCTAACCCGCCGGCAGAAAAAACCAGATGAGTCGGCGGCGGGCGATCTTTCACCAATTGCGCCGCTAGATCCGCTTTCGCTAGAGCTAGGCTACACACTAGTACCGCTGGTTGATAAGGATAAGGGCGCTGAACTTCTGGATCGAATTGTACGCATTCGCCGAGAGATTGCGCTTGATTTGGGGTTGGTGGTGCCTCGCATCCGTATTGTAGATAACATGCGGTTAGATCCCGCCGCCTACTCTTTCAAGATACGAGGCGTGGTAGTGGGGGAGAGCGTTATTAAGATCAATCAATATCTCTGCATTAGCCCCGGCCAGGTTAGCGAAGAGATACCGGGCGAGCCTACCACCGATCCCACCTTTGGCCTACCGGCTAAGTGGATTAATGAAGAGATGCGGCAGCGCGCCGAACAGGCTGGTTACACAGTTATTGATCCACCCTCTATTATTGCTACCCACCTTACCGAACTTATTCGCGCTAATGCCGCAGAAATTCTAGGCCGGCAAGAGGTAAAGGCCATGCTAGATGCCCTCCGCAAGGATTTTCCCGCGGTAGTGGATGATCATCAGAAGAATCTCTCCTTGGGAGAGACTCAGAAGGTACTCCAAGGACTACTAAACGAACGGGTCTCTATTCGCAATCTAGTGGCTATATTTGAGAGTATGGTAGACTACTGCAATGTCTCCAAAAAGCCTGATTTCCTTATTGAGAAGGCACGTCAAGCGCTTAAGCGACAAATTAGCCAGCAGTATATTGAAGCGGATCGCACTTTACGGGTAATGACTGTGGCCCAGGTCCTAGAACAGCATCTTATTGAAAATGCCACTGAAAGCAGCGAAGGAGCTATCGCCCTCTTAGAGCCCCAGTTGCATCGTCGCCTTATGAATACCGTGGCCGATAGGCTTCAGCAGATACAGCGGGAGGGACACCACCCCATCCTACTTTGTTCCGAGGCTGCCCGTCCGCTTCTCTCCCATCTCTTAAGGCGGCGCTTTCCGTCTCTCACGGTTCTTTCCATACAGGAGATTGTATCGGGGATTACTATTGAGACCTTTGGTGAGATAGCTATAGAGGGGCTCGCTGAGAGTGTAGCAACATGAAATATGCAATTGTAGAGGCCGAAAGCTATACTGATCTCCAACATATGGTGGTCGAGCGGTATGGGGAGGAGGCTCAGATTCTTAGTCACCGTACCATACGCCGCCGCGGAGTGCTAGGTCTCTTCGGACGGGATATAATTGAAGCGCATATTGGCTACCATGAATCGCGCCGCTCCGATATTTCCGAAGCTCAAAAGATATTACGTAATGTCTCTTCCTCCCATTCTTCCAATACAATTTTGCGTGAAATACGCCAGCTTAGTAACAAATTAGATCAACAACATATTGCACAACAGCGCCATAATGATCTTCAGCAATCACTACCCGCACTTGAAACTTTGCGACAATCATTGGAGGAGAATGACTTTAGTCAGCAGTTTATTATCTATCTTTTGCAGCAGGCGCGCACCTTTTTCTCCCTAGAGCAGATGGAGGATGAAAAATTTGTAAGAAATAAGATAACTGAATGGATAGCCGATAACATTCGCATCGAAAATCTTCAGCGACGACCGCGTGGTACCATTATTTCCTTAATAGGTCCTACCGGGGTTGGTAAAACTACCACCATAGCCAAATTGGCTGCCCGGTTGGGATATTCAGCCCGCGGCCAAAAGCGGGCCGAGATACGTATTCTTACCATTGATAATTACCGCATTGCCGCCAAAGAGCAGTTGGAAAAGTATGGAGAAATGATGAAAATGCCAGTTGATATGGTGGTCACCGCCGAAGAGTTACGCACCAAATTGGCACTCTATGAGAATTCTGATTACATTCTTATTGATACTATTGGTAAGAGCCCTCATGAGGCGATGAAATTAGGAAAAATGCAGGAGCTATTGCGAGAGTGTGGTCCCAATACCCACTTTGCGCTTACTATCAGTGCTACTACTAAGCAATCGGATATAATGACTATTATGCGCCAGTATGAGCCCTTTGATTATTCTTCAATAATCGTTACCAAATTGGATGAGACCAGCGTGATTGGCAATATTATTAGCGCTTTACGCAACAGTGACAAACCGCTTTCATTTTTTACTACCGGGCAAGGGGTGCCCCATGATATTGAGAATGCCTCGGTGCAGCAGTTGCTGATGCGCCTTAAAGATTTACGGCTAGATCCGTCGTATACCAACCACAAAATAGGAGCCAATAATGGGTGATCAGGCCGATGCCCTAAGAACAATGATGGAAGAGGATAAAAAACCCCAAAAAGAATCGCAGACCCGTATTATCACCGTTACCAGCGGTAAGGGAGGAGTAGGAAAAACCAATATCTCTACCAATTTAGCCATAGGCTATGCTCGATTGGGGAAAAAAGTGGTGCTAATGGATGCCGATCTGGGACTGGCAAATGTCAATGTTGTACTAGGGATAATACCCAAATACAATCTTTATCATCTAATCCGCCGACAGCACTCGCTCTCTGAGATACTTATGCAAACTAGTTACGGCATTCAGATAATCGCCGGCGCCTCCGGTTTTTCAAAAATTGCTAATCTTAGCCATGATGAACGAAAGTCGGTAATAAACGAAATGGCCCAACTAGCCGATACCGACCTGATTATCATTGATACCGGAGCGGGGGTCTCCTATAATGTAATTTCCTTTGTGGCCGCGGCTGATATATCTATTGTGGTAACCACTCCTGAGCCTACTGCCATTACCGATGCATATGGAATTTTGAAAATAATTACCACTGAATTCCGCGACATTAAAGAATCTCCTAAAATATTGGTCAATCGAGTACGCTCAGCTTCAGAAGGAACTATGGTTGCAAACCGCATAATCAATATATCCAACCAGTTTTTGAATACTAAGGTAGATTACCTAGGTTATGTCTACGAGGATGAGATAGTACGTCAGGCTGTTACCAGACAGAAACCCTTTATGGAGCTTAATCCAAAATCTAAGGCCTCAGCCTGTGTCTATCATATTGTAAATCGGCTAGAAAATCGGGCAGATATCCACAAAGGTGGGGGGATCAACAACTTCTTCTCGCGCCTCTTTCGTGTTTCGACGTTGGATCAGTCGATTGACACAAAGACCAAATAGGTACACAATTTTGACATGCGCCTACGAAAACCAATCCAAGCGCTCATGTCAATAGGTCTGCTCTTTACTACTGCATTGATAATAGGGCTTTTTAAGAGAGTTCCTTTCCCACTACTACTGCTTCGTTCTGCTACAGCCACCTTGGTGTTAGTCAGTATTCTTTTGGTAGGCTATGGTCTGATAAGAAGCTTTCTTCCCGATCTCTGGAATGCCTTAAATCGCCGATTGATGAGCAAAAAACGTCAGGTTGCGAAAAGCCATCCCCTCCATCAAAAAGAGATGGTTGGCCAAAAGATCAATATTGTGGTTGATGATTCCTCACCTTCTACCACTGCGACGCCCACCATACCCCCATCGGAGAAGCGTGGCGCCAAAGATGCGGTAGCATCTTCCTCCCTGGTGGCGCCAACTACTGGTGGGACGGTAGAACGTTATATCAATTCAATAGCCTCTGCTGACCCAGAGGCGGTAGCTCAGGCTATACGCGCGATGATTAGTAATTCAATTATTATTAAGGGATGAGGAAAGGTGTTGAACATGACTAATGAAGAGATAGATTCGCTCAGTGAGAAGGAGTTATGGCACCACTACAAAAAGCATAATATCCCAGCTATTCGCGATCATTTCGTTAAGCAATATGCTCCTCTGGTAAAGTATGTGGCCGGCAAGATATCTATTGGTCTTCCGCAGCATGTGGAATTTGATGACCTAGTGGGGTATGGAGTATTTGGACTCTTTGATGCCATTAAAAAATATGATCCTGAAAAGCAGGTAAAATTTAATACCTACGCCGTTACTAGGATACGAGGAGCCATCTTTGATGAGTTGCGCTCTATTGATTGGGTACCCCGTTCGGTTCGTCAAAAATCAAAGGAGATTGAAAACTCATTGCGCAAATTGGAAATCACATTGGGACGCTCGGCAACCGAAGCAGAACTAGCTGATGAGTTAGGGATTACCCTAGAAGAGCTGGACAGTACCCTGCAAAAAGTAAGTGGCACCACTCTTCTATCGCTCAATGATCTATGGCATTACGGTGAGGATGGCAGTAGTGTATCAATAGGCGATAGCATTACCACGCCTAGCGTACAGCATCCGGATGTGATTGTAGAGCGGCAGGAGATTCGGAAGGTGGTAGCCGAAGCTATTCAGGAGCTCCCCGAAAAGGAGAAAAAGGTGCTTATACTTTATTATTATGAGGATCTTACTCTTAAGGAGATTGGTGAAGTATTGGAGGTAACCGAGTCGCGTATCTCGCAAATGCATACCAAAGCTATCATGCGCCTACGAGCCAAACTCACCAATGTGCGTAAGGGTATAGTCTAGGAAAATAGCCCGAGGGTATAATCTAGCGATAGAGGGAGTACTATGACCAATTACAGCCAGTTGCGAGAAATTATTCAAAGCCAGCTTAAACAACAGGCTCAACAGTTGCGTATATCTGCTGCCACCCTGGAGAAGGCCTTAGAGCAGGCCGCATCACAGCTCTCTCTCCCTTTGGATAAGATAGGATATAAACTGCTACAAGACTCGTCAAACCCCTCATTGGCTACTTCCCATGAGGTGGTCATCATCGCCTATCCCCAGCCAGTATCTTCTAAAGAGACTCCGACTGCCTCCCCTGAAGAATCTTTGCAAGAGCAAAATAACACCTGCTCATTGCGGGTAACCGCTAAGGAGGTATTATTGCGGGTCAACAAGCCTCAGCAGAACCAGCGCGCCATATCACTCTCAGAGGTACAGGATGCCATAGTTGCGCGGTTGCATTATTCCGTAAATAATCCAGAAATTGCTACCATTATAGAGCAGGCTGACGGCAAATATCATACCATTGCCCCCTTTCAACATGATCCATTGGACGACCCTCCTCTTTCACTGGAGATAAATAGTAGCCAGATGACTGCCTGGCTCCATCTTGGCTTACCTAAGAAGAGGGGCATAGACCACAGCGCCGCAGCAATAGCCTATTATCTTAAAACCAAAGGAATAACCCACGGCATCATTAATGAAGTGTTGCGCAACATTGAGGAATACCCTCGTTATGGCCATCCCTATAAGGTGGCGGTGGCCAGTGCAGCAGCGCACGGGAAAGATGCTATTATTGAGTATCAATTAAAAGAGCACTCACCGTCGCCCAAAGCTGAAGAGAGTCACGGTCAGTTACATCCCCGCTATCTTAGACCCATCATAAATGTTTTGAAAGGCCAGGTTATTGCCATTAAACATCCCGCAACGCGGGGAGTAGATGGCATCACTGTCTATGGCAGTACGCTTCCCGCTACCGATGGTAAAGATCTGCCGCTTCGATGTGGTAAGGGCGCCATACTTATTGAAAATGAAAACAAGGTGATAGCCGAATATCCGGGGCAGGTTAGTCTACATGACTCGCTTATAGAGGTGCGCAAATCGCATGTCATTAATGGCGATGTTGATCTAAAATGCGGCAATATTATTTTCCTAGGCAATATATTAATACGGGGTAATGTAAATGATGGCTTTATAGTTAAAGCCAGTGGTAGAATAGAGGTGTTAGGCCATGTAGAGAAAGCTTATCTAGATAGCGAAGATGATATCATTATCCATCGCGGGATTAGTGGTCGCGGAGAGGCCTACATTAATAGCGATGGCAATATTAGCAGCCAATTTATTGAAAATGCCAAGGTACGCGCCGCCAAAAAGGTAATGGTAAGCAACTCTATAGTAAATTCCGATATATGGGCCGGTGAGAAGATCATCTGCAGTCAGCGACGGGCCAGCATAATTGGCGGTAGTATCTCAGCCACTGAATTTATTTCCGCAAAATCAATTGGAACCGCTGGCGGTAATCTGGTGCGTCTAGAGGTGGGTCAAAATCCCTTTCGCCTGCAGTATCTTACCGAAATACAACAGTATAGAGATAACCTTAAAGGGCAGTTACGACATTACCTACTCATGGAGCGCAAGACACCTACTGAGGAATCATCCAGCGTAAGTTCTAGCCGCACTGAACAAGAGGAGAAAATTGCCCAGGAGAAGCAGGTGGTATATCGAGAGATAGAGAAAATAGAGGCTGAGATCAAAGAATTAGAGGACGAAATAGTCAGTTTACAGGTTGCCGGGCGAGTCTGTGTAGCGCGCAGCATCTACCCTGGTGTAAAGCTTACCATTAATGGTATTGCGCATACCATTCAGCAGGAAATAGTAAGCCGCTGTTTTACAGCCAGCGGCGGAAGGATCAGAATAACCCCCTACGGTAAAGATGTCAGTACAGCCGATTGATCTTCAAAATCTTTTTTTGCGTCTGGATCAGGTGGGAAGAGAACAGGCCGCGCAGCAAGAGGCGGCGCTACATCAGCAGCAGGTGACCGCCAGCGAGATTGAACATAAAACGCTCCAGCAAGAGCATAAGATTAATCGTAGTAGCGAGGCTGACGAGGGGCCGACCAGCGTCAAAGATGATGATGGTTCGCATAATCGCCAGGATCAATCACCGCCTGAAGAGCAGCAGGATGATCAAGAGATTATCCATGATCCAGAGCTGGGAAAGCATATTGATATATCGGGCTAATCATGGTATCTCTGATAGTTATCGGCATGCTGCTAGCCTTGGCATGTATCTATTTGCTTTTGCGGCGCCTCATTCTCTCGCGCATGCAAAGCCAGGCTCTTATAAAGGAGTTTCGACAGGAGGTGGAGAAACTTATTGCTGACTTTAATCAGATTACCGATCGCAACGTGGCCATCTTTGAGGAGCGCGCCCGCGCATTACAGGCGCTTATTAATCAAGCTGATCAACGTTTGCGTCTTCTGCAGCGCACAGAAAAATCAGAGCAGCGGCGTGAGGAGCGCTATCGGGAGTTGGGAGCACAACAGAAGCAGTTACGTGCTCTAGATACTGAACGTCACCATCGTCGTCAAGATAAACAGGCGCAGATACGCGAATTGGCTCGTCAGGGCTATTCCCACTCAGAAATATCACTGCGGGTGGGAGTCTCCATTGCTGAAATAGAGGCCCTATTATCCTTTCCAGAGTAGTCTTTCCCGATAGCCGCCAGTAGCTCACGAAGCACAACTCAAGAGACTAGCCTACTGCGCTGCAAATAGTGTGGATAATAGTGTGGGTATAGTTTCTATGCCTAGTGGCGAAGGGATTTGAACCCCCGACCTAGCGGATATGAGCCGCTTGCTCTACCACCTGAGCTACGCCACCCTGTGAATATGGTATCCCATTGTCTGCTAGCTGTCTATATCTGGTACACCCTCACTACCTATAAGAATTTTCTACGCCACCCGGCCTTGCTCCTGAAACATACTGATTTTTCTGACTGCTCCGCAACAGTGGAGAGCCACTACCGGCAAGCGGCCGATGATGATTGCACACTAATGGAGAGCCGGAGCGGATGGAAGCGCTTCCTAATCTAACTCAATGGTTTTCCCATCTCGGCTAACGGGAAGCCTGCAGATCAACAATGGGGAGATTATCGCCCATCTCATTGAGTTCATCGCCTCGATTACCGGTATCGCCCAGACCTAGCTGGCCAGAATTGTTCCGTCCCCAACATTTGACTCTCCGATTATCCAGGAGAGCGCAGCTGTGATTGCCACCTAAAGCTATCTGGGTGGCAGTGCGGCCGCTTCCTAGATCAACAATGGGGAGATTATCGCCCATCTCATTGAGTTCATCGCCTCGATTACCGGTATCGCCCAGACCTAGCTGGCCAGAATTGTTCCATCCCCAACACTTGACGCTCCCATTATCCAGGAGGGCGCAGCTGTGAGATCTGCCTGCAGCTAGCTGGGTAGCAGTTCGGCCGTTTCCTAGATCAATAGCTGGGAGACTATCGCCCATCTCATTGAGCTCATCGCCTCGAGCATCGGTATCGCCCAGACCTAGCTGGCCAAAGACATTGTCTCCCCAACATTTGACACTCCGATTATCCAGGAGAGCGCAGGCGTGGAATTCACCTAAAGCTAGCTGGGTGGCAGTTTGGCCGCTTCCTAGATTAATAGCCGGGATAGTAGCCACCCCATCAGTAGTGCTATCGCCTAGGGTGCGGGTATGACCCTGACCTAGCTGGCCAAAAAGGTTATGTCCCCAACATTTGACGCTCCGATTATCTAAGAGAGCGCAGCTGTTACCGCCACTTGCAGCTACCTGGGTAGCAGTTCGGGCGCTTTCTAGATCAATAGCTGGGAGACTATCGCCCATTTCACCGGGGCCATCACCTCGATCATTGGTATCGCCCAGACCTAGCTCGCCATAGGAATTACCTCCCCAACATTTGACACTCCCATTATCCAGGAGAGCGCAGCTGTGAAAGTTACCTGCAGCTAGCTGGGTAGCAGTTCGGCCTCTTCCTAGATCAATAGCTGGGAGCGCATTGCCCATTTCACCGGGCCCATCACCTCGACTCATGCCATCGCCCAGACCTAGCTGGCCAAAAGCGTTATGTCCCCAACATTTGACACTACCATTATCCAACAGGGCACAGCTGTGACCTATTTCAATAGTAACTGTACTAACTGTACCAAAACCTCCATTGGCTACTATCTGAGTAGCGGTTCGGCCAGTGCCTAGATCAATGGTGGGGATAGTAGCAACCCCATCAGTGGTGCTATCACCTAGGGTGCGGGTATGACCCTGACCTAGCTGGCCAAAGTCATTGTCTCCCCAACACTTGAGGCGGCCACCCTCCAACAGGGCGCAGGTATGCCGGAGAGCCGCTGCCACCTCTGTGACAGAGGCCAATCCCGTACCAGGGCCAGGCGCAGCCGGACAGGCTACCAAAACTGCCAGGGCCACCAATACCATACCGGCGGCCCCTAGGGCGCCCCAAAGCATCCTCCCTTTAAGCGGGGAATGTGAAAAGGCGTGGTTCTCTCTTGGCTCCTCTCTCTGGAGTGCTTTACCAGCGCTCCACTTCTCTTTTACTTTCTTGTTCTCTCTTAAAAAGAAAGAACTTATATTAAGATATTTCATTTCTGAAAATCCTCCGTATAATTATTATAAATTTGATAAATGCCTAAGCGGCTATAGCTAGGGGAGAAGAGCATAACTTCCCTCCGCATAGCGCAATATAGCCAATAGACACGCCTCATAAGTATAAATATAGCCATACTGGACATATAATGGCAAGGCTTTTTTAAGAAAACTAGGAAAATAAAGAGAGAAGGCTAGCCCATCTCTCCGACAATGTATGCAACGGAAAGCTGCTATACTGCAGTACAGTAAAAAATGTCATGAAAATAGCAATGACTGTTGAATATGGAATGACCAATTAGATATGGGATAGGTAATTAAAAAAGGCCGAGGGCCTGCGACCAAGCGCAAACCCTCAAACCAATATGAGAAATGCCTAAGCTATATATACGCTATATGAGCTATGCTGACATATACTGCACCGGATATAGCAGTATGTGTCAAGCACCTGTACACCCTCACTGCCCTTAAGAATAGGTTACGCCACCCGGCCTCTCCTGAAGCATACTCCATTCTTTTAACTCTTCACAAAGGCGAAGAGCCACTACCGGCAGGCGGTCGATGATGATTACATAGATAATGGAGAGTGGGAGCGGATGGAAACGCTCCTTAATCTAACCCAATGTCTCTCTCATCTCGGCTAACGGGGAGCCTACAGATCGACAAAGGGGAGATTATCGCCCATGTCATTGGGCTCATCGCCTCGAGTATTGGTATCGCCCAGACCTAGCTCGCCAGCACCATTGCTTCCCCAGCACTTGACGCGCCCGTTATCCAGGAGGGCGCAGCTGTGAAAACCACCTGCGGCTATCTGGGCGGCAGTGCGGCCGCTTCCCAGACCAATAGCGGGAAGCGCATTGCCCATTTCACCGGGCCCATCGCCTAGAGCATCGGCATCGCCCAGACCTAGCTGGCTAGCAAGGTTGTTTCCCCAGCACTTGACACTCCCATTATCCAGGAGAGCACAGCTGTGAAAACCACCTACGGCTATCTGGGTGGCAGTGCGGCTGCTTCCTAGATCAATAGCGGGAAGCGCATTGCCCATTTCACCGGGCCCATCGCCTCGATGATCGGTATCGCCCAGACCTAGCTGGCCAGAAGTGTTAATTCCCCAACATTTGATGCTCCCATTATCCAGGAGGGCGCAGCTGAGAGAAGAACCTACGGCTATCTGGGTGGCGGTACGGCTGCTTCCTAGATCAACAGCTGGGATAGCATCGCCCGACTCGTCATCGCCTCGAGTATCGGTATCGCCCAGACCGAGCTGGCCAGCACCGTTTCTTCCCCAGCACTTGACGCTCCCATTATCCAGGAGGGCGCAGCTGTGACTCACGCCTGCAGCTATCTGAGTAGCAGTTTGGCCGCTTCCTAGATCAATAGCTGGGAGCGCATTGCCCATTTCACCGGGCCTATCGCCTCGAGTATTGGTATCGCCCAGACCTAGCCGGCCATAGGTATTGCTTCCCCAACACTTGACGCTCCCATTATCCAGGAGAGCGCAACTGTGACTGCCACCTACGGCTAGCTGGGTGGCAGTTCGGCTGCTTCCTAGTTCAATGGCGGGGACAGTAGCAACCCTATCAGTGGTGCTATCGCCTAGAGCGCGGGTATGACCCTGACCTAGCTGGCCAAAGGCATTGTTTCCCCAACACTTGACGCTCCCATTATCCAGGAGGGCGCAGCTGTGACCTATATTAATAAAAAATCCACTAATTGGTAGTGTTGCAAAATCTCCATTGGCTACTATCTGAGTAGCGGTTCGGCCACTTCCTAGATCAATAGCGGGAAGCACATTACCCATTTCACCGGGCTCATCGCCTCGAACATCGGTATCGCCCAGACCTAGCTGGCCAGAATTGTTCCATCCCCAACATTTGAGGCGGCCACCCTCCAACAGGGCGCAGGTATGCCCGCGAGCCGCTTCCACCTGTGTGACAGAGGGCAACCCACCACCAGGGCTAGGGGCAGCCGGACAGGCTACCAATACCACCAATATCACCAATATCACCAAGGCCATCCAGGCGGCCCCTAGGGCGCCCCAAAGCATCCTCCCCTTAAGCGGAAAATGCGAAGAGGCTTGGGTACCTCTGCCAAGTGTCTTAAGAGAGACTGGCTCTCTCTTAAGACTCTGAAGCGCGGAGCGCATCCCCAAAACTAATTTATGCATATTTTTAATCTCCATATCTTCTTCTCCTTTTTATTAAAATCCTAGCCAATTATGGCTACTGGAGAGGCAGTTGTCAAATAAAGGGGCTAAAATAGAGAAAAATAGAGAGACATCCTGACCCCCTCTCCAGCAATAAATGCCGGAGAACTGCTATACTGCAGGAGAAAATACATTAAACCGGAGCACCGGATGTGGAGATAGCATATCATAATGTCATACGGAATACCCCCGGTACGCCATCACTACGGCACTTAAAGAGAGCTCCTGACCCCTAGCCTACAATACGCGGCTCATAGGCATCCCCTGGACAACCTATAGGTATGCCTCTGGAAGTTTTGGAAAAAGGGCTATTCACATCGAAAAAGGCGCTAAGGCCTGGCCTTCGGTGGAATATTGTGGCGAAAGACCAGGACTCACCTTCTGCCGCACGCGTGATCATACATCCCTCTCTATGAAAGAGCGAAAGAATAGTGGAAAGACTATAGAGAATCCCCTGTTTTTACCTTAGTCACGAAGCACTCATGATCATTTTTATAATGGTATTGGGCGCACAATAGCGCACCGGTCGGTGCGCCCCTTTTGACCTCATCAATAATCTTCCATGCATCAATAGGAGATCATGACGTTGGGGGATTGATGGAGTTAGGAGCGCAGTTTTCTGGCACCTTTTGCCGGAGTATCAGGCAGCTGTCTCTTTATTTTCCTTTTTATTTTCCTTTTATTTTCCTATTTTTTCTTGACAAAGAGGCGAGGACTGACATACAATGCCCTCACTATGCCAACAGTTAATCAGTTGGTCCGTTATGGAAGAAAACAGACGGCCCACAAGACTAAGTCGCCCGCGTTGCAAGGCTGCCCACAACGGCGCGGCGTATGTACCAGGGTTATGACGGTTAATCCCAAAAAGCCCAATTCTGCGCTTCGCAAGGTGGCGCGGGTACGCCTCACCAATGGTATTGAGGTAACTGGCTATATTCCCGGTATTGGGCACAATCTGCAAGAGCATTCGGTAGTGCTGGTACGCGGCGGGCGGGTTAAGGATCTCCCGGGGGTGCGTTATCATATTATCCGCGGCGCAAAAGATACCCTAGGAGTAGAGCATCGCCGCAATGCGCGCTCTAAGTATGGCTCAAAGAGGCCCAAGGAATAAGGTAGGATTAAGATATGCCCCGTCGAAAAGCTGCCCCGCAACGTTCCACCATCCCTGATCCCCGCTATCAGAATGAGGTAGCAGCTCGCTTTATCTCCCGTATGATGTGGAATGGAAAGCGCTCGCTCAGCGCCCGCATGTTCTATCGCGCCCTAGAGAATGCTGCTGAGCGGCTTAAGGCGCCGCCACTTAGCGTATTGCATGAGGCGTTGGCCAATGTAAAACCTGAGATGGAGGTAAAATCGCGACGGGTAGGTGGATCAACCTATCAGATTCCTATTGAGGTAGAGAAGCGGCGTCAAGAGGTGCTAGCTATGCGCTGGATTATAGGCGCAGCTCGGGGGCGTCGCGGCCAGCCATTTGAGAAGCGCCTGAGCATTGAGCTTCATGAGGCCTACAACAATAGCGGCTTGGCGGTCAAACGAAAAGAGGAGATACACCGCACGGCAGAGGCCAACAAGGCCTTTGCGCATTATCGCTGGTAAGGTAATATACTATTTTAATATATTGCAATGTGATATAATAGGTGATAATGTGATACCATATTTAGGTTACAGAGAGCGATTAGTATAATCTGTATCAAATAGAGTATATTATCTGCATTGCATTAAATTGTTACCATTGAGTAGATATACCAAATAATGCTATTATGGATGCTTATATGAATTATGAAATGAAAGAAAATTGCAATGAACTAGGAGGTTATTGTGGCTAAAGAAAAGTTTGCGCGTACAAAACCGCATATTAATGTTGGTACTATTGGCCATGTAGATCATGGAAAAACCACATTAACAGCGGCAATTACCATGTATGCCAGTAAATTTGGGAGCGGAAAGGCAATGAAATATGAAGACATTGACAACGCCCCCGAAGAAAAGGAGCGGGGTATTACTATTAATACCCGCCATGTGGAGTATGAGACCGAGGAGCGCCATTACGCGCATGTCGATTGTCCGGGCCATGCAGATTATATTAAAAATATGATCACCGGCGCAGCCCAGATGGATGGCGCAGTATTGGTGGTATCTGCCACCGACGGGGCCATGTCTCAGACCCGAGAACATATATTGTTGGCTCGTCAGGTTGGCGTACCGGCAATAATTGCCTTTATTAATAAGGTAGATCAGGTTGATGATCCCGACTTGGTTGATTTGGTTGAGGAGGAATTGCGGGATTTGCTTAAATCCTATGAATTTCCTGGTGACGATATTCCGGTGGTACGCGGGAGTGCCTTCGAAGCCATGAACAATCCCGCCGATGAGGCAAAGATAAAGCCTATCCAAGAGCTACTTAAGGCTATGGATAGCTACCTGCCGCTTCCTAAACGGGATATAGAAAAGGATTTTTTGATGCCCATTGAGGATATATTTTCCATCCAAGGACGCGGCACAGTAGTAACTGGTCGTATTGAGCGCGGAGTGGTTAATCTTAATGATAAAATTGCCATTGTAGGTATACGCGATACCAGTGAAACGGTGGTTACCGGAATTGAGATGTTTAATAAATTGCTAGATCAGGGACAGGCTGGCGATAATGTAGGTTTGCTACTGCGTGGAATAGAAAAAGATGGCGTTGAGCGAGGTCAGGTACTTGCCAAGCCCAGCTCTATCACCCCGCATGCTAAATTTAAGGGCGCTATCTACTCATTGAGTAAAGAGGAGGGGGGTCGCCATTCTCCCTTTATGGGTGGCTATCGGCCGCAGTTCTATTTTCGAACCACCGATATTACCGGCACCGTTAAATTAATAGGCGATGCTAAGATGATAATGCCCGGTGATAATACCGAGATTAATGTTGAGCTTATTCATCCTATTGCGATGGAGAAGGGGTTACGTTTTGCTATCCGTGAGGGAGGCCGCACTGTGGCTAGTGGTCAGGTCACCCAGGTAGTAGAGTAACCTAGTCAGAAGAGGAGGAAGAGAGCAGTGGCGAAGCGGGTAGCACCACCGCGTACAACTGAGGCACGCGGCCATAAGATGCGGGTCCGACTTAAAAGTTTTGATGCTGGACTCATTGACCGTAGCACCCAATCAATTGTTGAGAGTGTTAAGAAGGCTGGTGCCAAAATATCTGGGCCGGTGCCACTTCCCACGCATATTAATAAATTTACTGTCTTACGCTCGCCCCATGTTAACAAAAAATCTCGCGAGCAGTTTGAAATGCGTACCCATAAACGGCTTATTGACATCATAGAGCCCAATTCGGTAGTTATGGATTCTCTTATGAAATTGGAGCTACCAGCAGGCGTGGATGTTGAGATACGTCAATAGATAGCGGAATAATCAATTATGATAGGGCTTATTGGACAAAAGATAGGTATGACACAACGCTTTGACAGCCAGTCGCAGCTTATTGCAGTTACCGCAGTTCGTGTACTTCCCAATACTGTGGTGGAAAAGCACACCCCGGAGCGCCATGGCTATAGCTCGGTGCTTCTCTCTAGTGGTTCGGTACAACCCCGGCGTCTTACCAAAGCGGAGCTAGGGCAATTTAAGAGTCGCAACCTCTCCCCACAGCGTTTGCTGATGGAGGTACGCAATTTCAGTCAGTCCTGTAATATTGGTGATCGCTTGGAGGTAACACTCTTTGAAGAGATTGGCTTTGTAGATGTAATAGCCAAATGCAAAGGAAAGGGCTTTCAAGGGGTTATTAAGCGGCATGGCTTTCATGGAGGGAGGCGCACGCATGGATCAAAGTTTCATCGTGAGATAGGTTCGACCGGTATGGCCGCAACCCCCTCGCGGGTTCTCAAGGGCACCAAGATGGCTGGCCGGATGCCGGCTCGTCAATTCACAGTGCAAAATCTCAAAGTAATTGGACTAATGGGTGATAAAAATCTGCTACTTCTACAGGGCGCGGTACCGGGGCCCAGAGGTAGTTGGCTCATGATAAGAGAGGCTATTAAGCGAGGAGCGATTGATTAATGGCTCAGTTAACGAATCAGAGCTCCTCTCAATCGGCGACTCACGCCGATACGGTGCCATCATCACTATTGCAGGGTTCGGTTAGTCGAGCGGTAATTCATCGCGCCCTGGTAGTTGGCATGGCTAACAACAGAATAGGGAGTGCCTCTACCCGGAGACGCTCCGAGGTGCGTGGCAGCAACCGCAAGCCCTGGCGTCAGAAGGGCACCGGCCGCGCGCGCGCCGGTTCCTTACGCTCTCCGCTCTGGAGAGGGGGAGGGATAATTTTTGGCCCCCAACCTCGCAATTATTCAATGCAACTTCCGCGCAAACAGAGACTTGCAGCTCTGCGTTCTGTGCTTATATTACAGCATCAGCGTGGAGCGGTCCAGGTTATACCATCAGTTGATATTGATGCGCCAAAATCAAAGGTTCTGGTGCAGCAGTTGCGCGCTGCTGGTCATTCTTCACAGCAGAAATGTGTTCTGATTGTAGGGGCACATGATCCGGCATCTACCCTTAAGCAGGCCGCTGCCAATGTATCATGGCTCACCGTATTATCTTATGATCGCCTCATTCTCCATAGTCTTTATTATGCATCAATGCTGCTCTTTACCAAAGATGGAGTGCAATCTTTGAATAACCTGCTGCATAGCAGATCATCTACCTCAGTAGATAAGGCGGCTCACTAGGGTTAAGCTATGTTTAACATCCGCCAAATAATCATAGCGCCCTTAGTAACTGAGAAATCTAATCAACTTCGAGAGCGCAACCAATATGCCTTTAAGGTTCATCTTTGGGCCAATAAGCTACAAATTATCTCGTTACTACGCAAAGAGTTTAATGTAACCCCCCTGGCCTGTAACATTATTCGTAATAAACCAAAGCCGCGGCGTACCCGTCTCACAAGAGGAGCTACCCGTCAGTGGAAAAAAGCTATTGTAACCCTTAAGGAGGGAGATACCATTGCTCTCTTTGAGGGTACCTAGTTGACCGACCATCTACGCAACAGGTTGAGCAATAGTTGATGATTAATCGATATGCCAGTTAAGCAATGTAAACCTACCTCCCCCGGCCGACGCTTCATGAGCTTAATGGTAGAGGCGCCGGGCGGCGACCCACCATTTAAGGCGCTCACTAAGGGTCGGTCCTTTCATGCCGGTCGCGATGGAGCCGGTCGAATCAGTGTGCGCCGTAAGGGGGGACGCCACAAGCGACGCTACCGATCTATCGACTTCACACGCACCAAGAGCGGCCTGCCGGCGAAGGTGATCTCGATCCAATATGACCCCTACCGTTCGGCTCGCATTGCCCTTTTGCAGTATGTAGATGGCGAGCGCCGTTACATTGTGGCTGCGAAGGGTCTTAAGCAGGGCGACCAGGTACATAATGGGGATGGTTCAGCTTCACTGGTAGGCAGTTCACTATTCATAAAAAAGATACCGTTGGGGGCAGTGGTACATAATGTCGAAATGCAACCTGGTGGGGGTGCCAAACTGGCGCGCGCCGCCGGCACTGGAGCGGTACTCATGGCCAAAGAGGGGGGTTATGCTACCCTTAAATTGCCCTCCGGCGAGGTACGGTTAATATCATTAAACTGCCGAGCTACCATAGGCAATGTGGGCAATGAGGAGCATTTTAATATATCCTTAGGGAAGGCGGGACGCTCGCGCTATCTTGGCCGACGTCCCAAGGTACGGGGAGTAGCCATGAATCCCGTTGATCACCCGCATGGTGGGGGAGAGGGGCGCAGCTCTGGCGGACGGCATCCAGTATCTCCTCAGGGTCAGCCTACCAAGGGCTATCGCACCCGCCGAGCGCGCAAGAACTCCAATACATTAATAATTCGCCGGAGAGACAATGGCTAGATCATTACGCAAGGGGCCAACTATCGAAAATGCCCTCTATAAACGAGTCATGAAGATGCGTGGAGAAAAAAATTCCCGCCCCATCCGGACCTATTCTCGCAGCTCTACCATTATTCCAGAGATGGTGGGATTGACCATTTCAGTCTATAATGGGAAGCTGTGGAAGTCGGTTTATATTAGTGAGGATCTGGTAGGCCACAAATTAGGCGAGTTTGCCCCCACCCGCACCTTCAAGAAACATACCGATTCTAGGGCAAAATAAATCAGAGAATGAATGGAGAAATGACTATGGCACAGCAAGAGGGAGCGCGAGCAATTGCAAAATATCTACGGCATTCTCCCTCTAAGGTACGTCGGGTGGCCCACCATCTTCGTTATCGCCTAGTGACCGATGCGGTGGGCATATTGCAACATATATCACATCGCTCTGCAGTGTCATTAAGCAAGGTCATTCGTTCGGCAGCCGCCAATTTTTTACAGCAGGATTCATCAATTAATGAAAAGGATATTATAATCACCAAGCTCTTAGTTGATAATGGACCGCAAATTAAGCGTCTTTGGAGGCGCGGCAGAGGAAGGGCCGATATTTTGCTGAAGCGCATGTGCCATATCACCGTCTATGTTGATCGGAAGCAGAATTTTATGAAGCACAGCCGGAACAGATCCAAGGAGCTATTGGTTAAAGAGCTTAAAAGAGCGAAGAGCCGCGCTAAAAACACTGCAATAGAGCCAGCCACTAACGCTCCTAGCCCCCAGGAGAGCCCGGCTAGCTCCCCCACAAGCGGCGCCAAAGATCGGACCTCTAACAACGCTACCAGCTCTAGCGGCAGCAATCGATCAAAAAATCTCTCCAAATCTCCAAGAGCTTCCCAAGCTACCACTAAGAGCCAGAATGCCTCCTCTCAAAATAATATAAGATCAAAAAAGGGTACTCCATCTAGGAGCAATTAGGAAAAGATATGGCACAGAAGGTCGATCCTCGCGGATTGCGTTTGAAGATTAATAAACACTGGGTCTCACGATGGTATGCTGCCCCTCGCTATTATGCCGAGATGCTACATGAGGATCTGCGGATACGAGCCGCTATTCTTCAATCACCGCTCACTAGTGGTGGAGAAATATCACACATTGATATCATACGTTATCCCGAGCATATATCGCTTATTATTAATACTGGTCGTCCAGGAGTAATTATTGGCGCCAAAGGAGAAAATATCGAAAAAATAGGGAAGCTACTCCAGCCACTTAGTAGCAAGAAGATACAGATAAAAATCAATGAGGAGAATCAAACCAATACTAATGCCCAAATTGTGGCAAAAAATGTAGCTCGTTTGCTACGCATCCGTAGTGCCTTCCGCAGAGTGATGAAGATAGCTATGGAAAATGCCATGCGCGATGGCGCCTTAGGAATCAAAATGAAAATATCAGGGCGGCTAGGGGGTGCCGAAATGTCTCGTAGCGTGCTCATGATTAAGGGACGCGTGCCTCTGCATACCCTCCGAGCCGACATTGATTATGGTTTTGCCGAGTCATTCACCACCTATGGGTCAATAGGGATTAAGGTATGGATATTTAAGGGAGAGATTTACCGATACCATGCAGCCGATCCTAGTAATTTACTGAGTACCCGACGTCACCGGCGCGAAAAGGAGCAGCGCGGTGGCCCCCATCGTCGAGGAACCGCACCAGCTGCGCAGCGCACTAGTGCAACTCAGAGTGATGATGCCCCTAAAACGGATAGTAGCTTTCAGAAAGGCCGGGCTAGCTTTCAGAAGGGTAGCTTTCAGAAGGGTAGCTTTCAGAGGAGTAGTTTTCAGAGGAGTAGCTTTCAGAAGGGTGGTGCCGTTCAAAGGAGAAACCTCTCTCAGAGAGATAGTGCTTCTCAAGATAATAGTGCAGCTCACCAAGCCTATCCTCCTCAGCGGGACAACCTCTCTAAGAGAGAGCTCTCTTCCACCAACCGGACAGAAGCAAAAGACAGCGTCTCGCAGAAAACAACATCTCCCACAATAGTCCCCAGATCTAATGCGGCTGCAACATCTCCAAAGGAGAAATCATCCCTCGACACTGCTACCAAGGATAGCCCAGTGTCTCCCAAGACAACCCCGAGAGCTAAAACAGTTACGGCATCTTCAAAAGAGGAGACACCCTCCACCGCGGCTGCCAAAGATAGCCCAACATCTCCAAAGGAGAAATCATCCCTCGACACTGCTACCAAGGATAGCCCAGTGTCTCCCAAGACAACCCCGAGAGCTAAAACAGTTACGGCATCTTCAAAAGAGGAAACACCCTCCACCGCGGCTGCCAAAGATAGCCCAACATCTCCAAAGGAGAAATCATCCCTCGACACTGCTACCAAGGATAGCCCAGTGTCTCCCAAGACAACCCCGAGAGCTAAAACAGTTACGGCATCTTCAAAAGAGGAGACACCCTCCACCGCGGCTGCAAAAGATAGTCAGGAGAATCCTCCCGATGCTTAGTCCGCGCAAAATTAAGCATCGGAAGGTTCAGCGACGTTTCAACCGCCGCTTGAGAGGGGTAGCAACGCGTGGCAATAAAGTCTCATTTGGCGAATATGGCCTTATTACCTTAGAATCCAGTTTAATTACCAATCGTCAGTTAGAGGCGGCTCGGATTGCGCTTTCTCGCCATATTCGTCGAGGTGGAAAAATATGGATACGGGTATTCCCTGATTTACCCTATACCCGTAAGCCGGCTGAAACCCGCATGGGCAAGGGCAAGGGTAACCCTGAGAGCTGGGTTGCCGCAGTCAAATCGGGAAAAATTTTATTTGAATTGGCTGGAGTAGCGCCAGAACTGGCGCAATCAGCATTGAGATTGGCTGCACAAAAATTACCCGTAGCAACTAAGTTTGTTACTAGGGTTTAATATGCGAAATTCCTTTAAAGAGCTAACACTTAATGAACTCTTCAACAAAAAAGAGGAGTTAGAGAAAGAGTATCTTGATATCCGCTTCAAGAGCAAAATTGGACACGTTGACAATCCACTGAGAAAACGCGTTCTTCGCCGTTGGTTAGCGCGTCTTAATACACTTATTGACAATCATCCAGATCTGATTCAGAATAGCAATGAGGAAGAGCAAGAATGACGGAGCCACTGGTACGAGTGCCCAAAACCCGCCGGAGGTACTTTACCGGTGTGGTGGTAAGTGACAAAATGGACAAAACAGTGGTGGTGGTGAGCCAACGCCGCACCCTACACCCAGTCTATAAAAAATATGTGATGGTCTCCAAACGTATGAAGGCCCATGATGCCAATAATCTCGCCAGCATAGGCGATACTGTACGACTTGTAGAATCCCGTCCCATCAGCAAAGATAAATGTTGGCGAGTAGTTGAGATACTCCAATCGGGAGAAGATCGATGATACAGATGCAGAGCCAGCTCAAGGTAGCAGATAATAGCGGCGCTAAACGGGTAGAGTGCATCAAGGTGCTTGGCGGTAGCAGAAGAAAGAGCGCGGGGATAGCAGATAGAATAGTGGTAGCAGTGAAAGATGCGCTTCCTAATGCGCCAGTAAAAAAGGGCAACATTGAGCGAGCAGTGATTGTGCGTACTACGCGCGAGCAACGTAGAATTGATGGTACCTATATCCGATTTGATGATAATGCCTGTGTAATAATTGATAATAATGGCAATCCCAAGGGAAAGCGTATATTCGGACCGGTAGCGCGCGAATTGCGCGAAGCCAACTACATGAAAATTGTATCTCTAGCGCCAGAGGTACTGTGAATGGCCTCGCCCAATCTGAAATCTCGTCTACGCTCCACCAAGCTCAAAAAAAACGATATGGTAATGGTTGTTAGCGGTCGAAGCCGCGGTAAAAGTGGAAAAATTTTACGCATTCTAAAGGGAAATCAACGGGTAATTGTTGAGGGCCTTAGCATGGTTAAGAAGAGTATGCGCCGCCGCAAGCAAGAGGATAAGGGAGGCATAGCGAATATTGAATCGCCCATTCATATTTCCAATGTAATGCCCCTTACCCGTAGCGGCAAACGCAGTAGAATAACCGTTCAACGACCACTTATTACCGCCCGCTCGCCAAAAGATAGTTTAAAAAACAGTGCTGAAAAAAAAGAGAAAGAAAAACACAAGCTTCGTCTTCTCACTAAGAGTCGGGAGCAGTTTTAATGGCACAGCATTCAAAAGCTAAAACCACTAGCGCTCAGCGCGCAGCCTATCGCTCTAATCTTAAGGAGGAGTATTATCGCCGCATACGCCCCGATTTATTGCAGCATTATCAATATAAGTCGATTATGCAGGTGCCGATGTTGGAGAAAATTGTAATCAATAGCGGTGTTGGGGCGGCAATTGCTAATAGCAAATTGCTTGACTCGACCGTTGAAGAATTATCGCTTATTGGCGGACAGCGAGCAGTGGCCTCCCGAGCTCGTCTATCTATTGCTAACTTTAAGTTGCGTCAGGGAGCGGAGATCGGCGCCTATGTCACCTTACGCTCAGAACGAATGTACGATTTTTTGGGAAGGCTTATTCACATTGCGCTTCCTAGACAAAAGGATTTTCGCGGGCTTAACTCCAATGCCTTTGATGGGCATGGCAATTATTCATTAGGGATAAGTGAACAAATCATATTTCCGGAGATAGATTATGACAAAATTGAGAGAATAAGCGGCTTGGGCATAACTATTCATACCACTGCCACTAACGATGTTGAAGCCCATCAGTTGTTGGTACGCTTCGGAATGCCCTTTCGTGATAAATAAAGAGAGAATCATGCATAAAACAGCTATACAATCACTACCCCAATATACTATTATAGCATTTATGAGATTAGGAGCTTCTGGTGGCTAAAAAATCGCTGATTATTCGCTCGCAAAGAAGTCAAAAATATTCTAGCCGCGCCTATAATCGCTGTAGAATATGTGGCCGCCCGCGGGGATATATGCGTAAGTTTCAGATGTGTAGAATTTGTTTTAGGAATTATGCCTCTGCCGGACTCATTCCCGGTGTTAGCAAGTCCAGTTGGTAGATGTGCAATGAGTATGAATAATCCAATTGCCGATATGCTTACCCGGATTCGTAATGCCGGTCTAGCAAATCTGGAGACTGTGGAGATTGATAGCTCAAAGATAAAGCTGCATATTACCGAAATACTTAAGCAGCAGGGCTATATTGGTGGCTATATCACCCAACATCACCAAGGTCGTGGCATATTGCATCTTGAAATGAAATATGATGCCCATCGGAGACCAGTTATTCGCGGTCTTAAGGTACTATCCAAGCCTGGAAGACGCATCTATGCCGGCTTTGAAAATTTACCATCGGTCCGCAATAATTACGGTACGCTTATTGTTTCTACCTCTTCGGGGGTTATTACTGGGGCTGAAGCTCGTCGTAAAAAGGTTGGAGGAGAGTTGATATGTGCAGTTTGGTAAGGAGAGCAGGCGATGTCACGGATAGGTAAGCTGCCCATCGCAATACCTAAAGAGGTAACAGTAAGCCAGCAGGGGTCAGTTATATCGGTAGAGGGCCCCTACGGTCGATTACAACAGCAGATTAACCTAGATATAGAATGCACCATTGGTAATGGCCAGCTGCAAATACAGGCCCGCTCAGAGAGCAAAGAGGCTAAATCAGCGCATGGGCTCTATCGGGCGCTTATTGCGAATATGGTAACCGGCGTTAGTAGAGGTTTTCAGAAGGAGCTACTTATTCAGGGGGTAGGATATCGTGCGGAAAAGCAGGAGAATTCGATTATTCTTTCCTTAGGCTACTCAACACAGATCGAATACCGTATTCCCCAAGGAATAGAGATAACCATTGATAAACGTAATACGATTGGAATACGCGGCATTGATAAGCAGCTGGTGGGACAGGTTGCGGCTGATCTTCGCTCTTTACGCCCTCCAGAGCCCTATAAGGGCAAAGGCATCCGCTATGCCAACGAGCACATACGCCAAAAGGCCGGCAAGGCTGGGGTTAAATAGTATAAAAAGGATATCCTAGAAGATGGAACATCTAGCTAGCAAACGCTATCATCGACTTATGCGCAAACGCCGAGTACGAAAAAAAATTAGTGGGAGCTCCACTCGACCCCGAGTAACCAGCTACCGAAGCAATCGTTATCTTTCTATTCAGGCTATTAACGATGAGAGCAGCACTACCATTGCCTCAGTGACCAATGTAGGGAATAGTACTGCTAAAGGAGATGCCACGAAGGTCACCAAGGGTGCCAAAAGAGCAAGAGGGAACCATGCAAATTGCACACAGGCTTTTCAGCTAGGAGAGCAGTTGGGTGCCGCCTTGGTTAAGCAAAAAGTCACAACTGCGGTATTTGATTGCAATGGTTATCGATACCATGGCACTGTCAAAGCCATTGCTGAAGGTATTAGAAAGGCGGGTGTTAATGTTTAAATTAGGGAGACAGTCATGCTAAATACCGAGAATAATAGAATGCTAAAAGGTGCCGAAAGGGAGGGCCGAGAATACGATGATAAACTTATCAGCCTTAATCGAGTAGCCAAAGCGGTGCGCGGTGGACGTAATTTTTCATTTGCGGCGCTGGTAGTTATCGGTAATCGGAAGGGAAAGGTTGGATATGGACAGGGCAAAGCTAATGATGTATCAGAGACTATCCGCAAAGCTTCGCGGCGGGCGTCGCAGTCGCTTACTACAGTACCATTAAAAAAGTCTAGCATACCTTATGAGGTTATTGGACATTTTAAGAGCGCTCAGGTTATACTTAAACCGGCAGCCCCGGGCACTGGTATTATTGCCGGCGGAGCGGTGCGGGCGGTGCTTGAACTATCGGGTGTTACCGATGTCTTGAGTAAATCATTAGGTTCTCGCAATGTCATTAATATCGTTAAGGCGGTCTTTGATGGGTTGGCACAACTCAGCACTGTCAAGGAGGTGGCAAAGTTACGTGATAAAAAGGTGGAGGAAATATGGCAATCGTAATAGGCAATAATCAGTATGTTGCTTATGCTGGGCGAGGAAGCTATGGCTCCTAATACTACTAGACTACCTACATTGAGAGCACCCCATGGTAGCTCTGCATCGCCTAAGCGGGTTGGACGAGGTCCCTCTAGTGGCAGAGGCAAAACCGCTGGTGCCGGACAGAAGGGACAATTGGCACGCTCTGGTGGAGGGGTACGTTTAGGTTTTGAGGGAGGGCAGATGCCGCTCTACAGACGCGTTGCCCGACGAGGTTTTTCAAATGCGCGTTTTAAGCGTAGCTATAAAGCGCTCTCCCTTGCCAAAATAGCTTCACACTTTACTAAGGGTGAAGAGGTATCGTTACAGAGTCTTAAGGATCGCCGGATTATTAAGGGGCGTGCTCCTTTGGTAAAAATTGTATCCGGAAGCCCCCTTAAAACCGCACTCCATGTGGTGGGCATTCCCCTTACGCAATCGGTCCGTGAGGCCATTCTTAAGGCTGGTGGTAGCATAGAATCTGCCTCGCCTCAGACTCAAAGGAAGAGTACCTCCCCGGCCACTAGGCCTACAAGCACTAAGGTAGAAGCTAATGAGTAACTCTTCATTTGTCAGCATCTTTCGTATACCAGAGCTCCGTCAGCGACTGCTCTTTACTATGGGAGCGCTGATTATATTTAGGATTGGTACCACCATACCCATTCCAGGAATTAATGTGAATGCCCTTAAGAGTTACTTTTTGCTGCAAGAGGCCTCCAGTCGCATTGGTATAACCGATTATCTTGATTTTTTTGCCGGCGGCGCCTTTTCTCGTTTTTCTATCTTTATGTTGGGCATTCTGCCCTATATATCCATGTCGATCATTATGCAGCTAATGCTTCTAGTTATTCCCCAGCTCAAAAAAATATCAGAGGAGGATGGCGGTCGAAAACGTATTCAACGTATTACCCGCTATGGCACGGTAGTGGTATGCCTTGTTCAAGCCATTACTGTGGTCTTCTATGCCGATAGCATACCAGATGCTATAACGTTTTCCAGAGGCCTCTATGCGGTTATATCGGTGCTTTCAGTTACTGCTGGTACGGTCTTCTTGATGTGGTTAGGGGAGCAAATAACCCAACGGGGTATTGGCAATGGTATTTCGCTTATAATCTTCTCCGGCATTGTGGCACGTATGCCCAATGCCTTCTGGATACTGCTGCAGGATATTCAGAGCGGTGATCTTAATCCGATATTTGTTATTGTGGTCTTTGCTATGTTTGTGGCAGTGGTTGCCTTAGTGGTCTACGAACAGCGCGGACAGAGAAAAATACCTATTCACTATGCTAAAAGAGTTGTGGGGAGGCGGATGTATGGCGCTCAAAACACCTATGTTCCCTTTAAGATTAATCCTTCCGGAGTTATTCCGGTTATCTTTGCCTCTACCATATTAACATTACCCTTGCAAATTACTCAGAATCTGGCTTCGGGGGCCCGCTGGTTACAGAACCTCTCCATAGTTTTTCGTCCCGATGGGGCGCTTTATCTCCTGCTCTATACCCTGCTCATTATATTCTTTGCTTATTTCTATACCCAGGTATCACTTAATCCTATTGAAATATCCCGTAATATCCGAGAACAAGGTGGAGCTATCCCCGGTATACGCCCCGAAAGAATGGAAGAACATTTTAGTCGTATTCTTAATCGTATAATCCTGCCGGGGGCGCTTTTCTTGGCATTTATAGCGATTATCCCCTCATTGGTACAGCAAATTTTTCGTTTTCCGCCGCAGTTAGCATTTTTGTTGGGGGGAACATCATTGCTCATTATGGTAGGAGTAGATTTAGATCTTATGTCACAGATTGATGGATTTCTTAGAATGCACCAACATGAGGGGCTTACTGCCCGCGGAAAGATCGCCGCGCGTAATTTATAATCTATTTCAATTAATAAAAATATGCTATACTATACTATTCAAAGAGAGCATTAAGGAAAAAAAATGAAAGTTCGTGCAAGCGTCAAACCGCGCTGTCCAAAATGTAAGACTATTCGGCGTAACGGTGTAGTATATATAACTTGTGTTAATAAGCGTCACAAGCAGCGACAGGGTTAATATTAAGGTTAAAGGTTAAATTTAGACTAATAATATGGCTCGTATCTCAGGAATAGATCTACCCAACAAACATGCAGTAATTGCACTTACCTACATACATGGCATAGGACGCATAACTGCCGAGCAGATATGTGACGGTTGTAGCATCAAAAGAGACCGACCTATTAACGATCTTTCTCTGGAGGAAGTTAATGTCATACGCAAGTATATTGATAATAATTGCACTGTAGGGGGACCGCTACGCACCATGCGCTCAATGACCATTAAAAGGCTTATGGATATTAATAGCTATCGTGGTATTCGTCACCGCAAGGGCCTACCTGTGCGAGGTCAACGGACTCGTACCAATGCTCGTACTCGCAAGGGAAAATCTAAGGGTGCCTCAATTCGGGTAAAATGATTTGAGTACATGATTCGAAGAAAAACAGTGAACAGAGAATACTACACAGAATGGAGTTACATTAAGCATGGCAGCTGAAAAGAAAAGAGATAGGAAGAGTATTGGCGAAGGTAATGTCTACATCTCCGCCACCTTTAACAACACAATTGTTACCGTTACTGATCTTAATGGAAACAGTATTGCGTGGGCCAGCGCTGGTCAGCTGGGATTTAAGGGAGCAAAAAAGTCGACCCCCTACGCCGCTCAGATAACTGCTACTACTGCAGTTAATAAGGCCATCAACCGGGGTATGCGTTTGGCTCATATATTTGTTAAGGGACCGGGTATTGGAAGAGATCTGGCTATTCGCTCTATTGGCACGCTTGATATACAGGTGCGCTCTATTAAAGATGTAACACCTATCCCCCATAATGGCTGTCGACCGAGGAAGAAAAAAAGAAATTAGGAGAAACTAAAATGAAACGACAATTATTAAAGGGTTTTTATCGCCCCAAGGGTATAGCTTTTGAGCATGATACTGCAAATGAGCGCTATGCAAAATTTAGTGCCTATCCTTTTGAGAGAGGTTATGGCACTACCATAGGTAATTCATTGCGAAGGATATTGCTCTCTTCAGTACAGGGCTATGCTATCACCGCGCTCTATATTAGCTATCAGGATGGTGATGACAAACAATTTTTGCCCAGCGAATTTCAATCTATTCCTCATGTGTTAGAGGATACCATAGAGATCATTAGCAATCTTAAAAAGGTACGACTTATGTTGACTGATCGGACTCCTGTCAAAACGGTAAACACCACCATTAACAAGGAGGGCAATCTCGCTGCCGCACAGCTATTTAGCGCTGCTAATATTAAGCTCTTGAATCCCCAGCAGCATATTTTTACCGCCTCTAAAGGGATTAATATTGATCTTGAACTTCAAATTGAACAGGGCATAGGCTATCGTTCAACTGAACAGGGGCAAGAGATGATTGAGATCAAGGGGGTGCTTCCGATTGATGCTATTTTTTCACCGGTGGAGCGGGTTCGCTTTGATATTGAGGACTACCGTATAGGCAATCGTAGCAATTATGAGAAACTTATCCTTGAAATATGGACTGATGGCACTGTTGCCCCAGTGGATGCAGTTGCCGAAGCGGCTAAAATAGCCAAAGAGCACTATACAGTTTTTATTAACTTTGATGAGAATGAGATAGAGGTATTAGAGAGGGAAATTGGGGATGATACCCGGGCAAAAAAAATTCTCAGTACTTCGGTGGAATCGCTAGATCTCTCGGCACGAGCCAGTAATTGTCTTAAGACTGCCGGTATTTCTACTATTGAAGAGCTTATTAAACGTACTGAGGAAGAACTTGTTGAGATGCGCAACTTTGGCAAAAAGTCTTTTGATGAAATTAAGGCCAAACTTCAGGAGATGTGGGGCTTGCATTTAGGTATGGAAGATATTGATGAAATACAAAACGCGCTTCGTATCCCTACTCAACCGCGTCGGAGCGAAGAGAGTGAAGCATAGGATATCTATCAAGAGATTGGGCCGCAACGCCTCGCATCAGCGCGCCATGATTCGCAATTCCATAAATTCATTGATTCTATATGAGCGCATACGGACCACTAAGCGCAAAGCGCGGGAGGTTAGAAGAGTTGCCGAAAAACTTATTACTAGAGCCGCCACTAACAATCTTCATAATTGGCGTCTGCTTAGTAGTTATCTGCAAGATAAGAATACGGTGGCTAAGCTAATGAATGTTATTGGACCGCGCTTTGCGACGCGCCCCGGTGGCTACACCCGCATATTAACTGTGGGCAACCGCCGCGGCGACAATGCAGAAATGGTATTGTTTGAACTGGTAGAGCGCTCCGCCCCTCAGAAAGAGGCAACCGAAAAGAGTAGGCGTCAGAGTAGGCGAGCCACCACCAGCAAAGCAAAAACGGCTCGCCAGCCAGTGCCATCTTCAGCTTCTTCCGCCGGAGAAAAAACTTGATGAGCCTACCAACTTTGCTGCATAGTGGCTGTGGCGCACGGATTGTGGCGCCCTCTTATGGCTTATTAGTATAGGCCAATGCATACTATTGCTAGTCTGACCCCGCTTAAAGATAGCGACATAGCCCAGGTTATTGAGAAAACTGAGTTTGCTCCGGGACTGCTTAATGTCAACCAACAGGTGGCGTTTATTTTAACTCAGAGTTGGTGCTGGCAATGGGTAGAGATGCATGGCTGGCTGAAGAGCTTAGCCAGCAATGCCCAATCTGAGTCTAGCTGTTCAGTCTATTATTACGAATATGATAAGAGCGATCTCTTTGATCCCTTTCGAAATTTCAAAGAGCGCCAATGGAATAACCATGAGGTACCCTACATTCGCTATTATCACCATACCAATTTGATTGCAGAAAGTAACTATGTTAAACAGGAGCAGTTTTTTTCCTACTTTAAATTATAAGTAAATATATTTCATAATTTATGCTAGAGACAATAGACCACTCCGGTGGTTGGCATACTGGGATGGTTAGTATATGATAGCTATGGGAGGACCCACCGTTAGATTGACATCATAAATATACTATTAGGTTACCAATGCGATACAGCATGGGCGTATGGTCGAGATGTATAGTCAAGACGTATGGTTCGGCCTCTGTAATAACTGGCGGTGATCACCCCCAGACCTCTGGAGCGTTGATCGGTTATTGAAATATAGTAGCTATGGCATTAAATAGGCTAATGTGAGCATAAAAATGAAACATTATAAAATAGAACATACAGAGCAGTGACAACGGTAAACATTGCGCAGATTGTAAAACGTAATGGCGCGGTTGTCGACTTTGATGTCAATAGGATTAGAAAGGCGCTGATTAGCGCCCATCAATCAGCACGGGTGCCTACCGATACCGGGCAGTTTGATAACATCTATGATGCCATCCTTAGAGAGATTGCCACCTCCTTCGCCAATGAAATTCCCCGTGTAGAGCAGATACAGGATATAGTAGAGAAGCACCTAGTAAGGGCTGATCTCTACGAAATTGCCAAACATTACATACTCTATCGAGAAAAACATCGGGAGATCCGCGAGCGGGCAGTTAGCGAGCGCCTAAAACAGGTGACGAGCGGCGGCTTAACAGTTCGCAAGCGCGATGGTCGTTCTGAACAATTCAGTAGTGATAAAATCCGTCGTACCCTGCACCGCATATCAGATGGCACTATACACCAGCCAATGATAGATGCCATACTGACTGAACTTCCCAAGAACATCTTTGAAGGTATCTCTACTACTGAATTAGAACGGGCGCTTATTCTCTCTATTACCAACCTCATTGAATTAGATACTGCCTACGATAGATATGCTGCACGATTGGTGTTGCAGGTGCTCTACCGAGAGACGCTAGCTACCCCCTTTACCACCGAGACGCTTCACCAATGCTATCGCGTCACATTTCAAAAGAATATCCTCTTAGGCGTTAAAGAGCATCTTTACACACCAGAGCTGGCTAATTTTGATCTCCCGCGTATAGCGCAAGCGCTACAGCCGGAGCGGGATTATCTCTTTAATTCTTTAGGTATTCAGACCCTCTATGAGCGCTACATCGTCTCGTTGCGCGATCGACATATTGAATGCCCTCAGGGCTTTTGGATGCGGGTAGCAATGGGTTTAGCATTGCAAGAGGAGCAGCGGGAGGAGCGCGCCATAGAGTTCTATGAGGTGCTCTCTACATTGCGCTTTCTCTCTTCCACCCCTACGCTCTTTCATTCGGGGCTTCTCCATCCACAGTTAAGCTCCTGCTATCTCAGCACAATAAATGACGACCTGGCGCATATCTTTAAGGTGTTTGCCGACAATGCGCAGCTTTCCAAATGGTCGGGAGGAATTGGAAATGATTGGAGTTCAGTGCGCGCTACTGGATCACACATTAATAGCACTAATGTAGAGAGTCAGGGGATTATTCCCTTTTTGAAAATTGCAAATGATACCACAGTGGCTATTAACCGTAGTGGGAAGCGGCGCGGCGCTACCTGCGCCTATCTTGAAAGCTGGCATCTAGACATTGAAGAGTTTCTTGATCTACATCGCAATACTGGAGATGATCGACGACGAACCCACGACATGAATACTGCTAACTGGATCCCCGATATCTTTATGAAACGGGTGCTAGCAAATGAGCCATGGAGCCTCTTCTCTCCCAATGAGACTCCCGATCTGCACGAATGTTATGGCAAACAATTTGAAGAGCGTTATCTCTACTACGAACGGCAGGCACAGGAGGGACGCCTGCAGCAATATCGGAAAATTGAAGCGGTACAACTATGGCGCAAGATGTTAACTCGCCTCTTTGAAACTGGCCATCCGTGGATCACCTTCAAAGATCCCTGTAATATCCGGTCACCACAGGATCATGATGGCATTATCCATAATTCCAATCTCTGCACCGAAATCACCCTTAATAACTCGGCGGATGAGACAGCAGTCTGCAATCTTGGTTCGCTTAATCTAGCACAACATATAGATAATGGAGAGTTACATTGCTCACTCTTGGAAAAAACCATCCGGAGCGCTATCCGTATGCTAGATAATGTAATTGATATTAACTTTTATCCCACGCCAGAGGCTCGCAATTCTAATCTGCGTCATCGTCCCATAGCATTGGGGCTAATGGGCTTTCAAGATGCACTTTTTATGCAGCGCATTCCATTTGAATCGGAGGAAGCGCGCGAGTTTGCAGATAGAAGCATGGAGTTTATCTCCTATCATGCTATTCTCAGTTCCTCTCGCTTAGCGAAAGAGCGCGGTCCCTATCAGAGCTATCGCCGATCGAAGTGGGATCGAGGGATCTTTCCAATAGATACCATAGCAATGTTGGAGCAGGAGCGGGGCATGCCGGTTTTGGTAGATCGCACAATACGCATGGATTGGAAAGAGGTACGAGAGCATGTCAAAAAATATGGCATACGTAACTCTAATACTATGGCCATTGCTCCCACTGCCACCATCTCCAATATATCTGGCTGCTTTCCTAGTATTGAACCCATATACAAGAATATGTATGCCAAGGTCAATATGAGCGGCGAGTTTACTGTAATCAATTCCTATCTAGAGCGCGATCTTAAGGAGCTAGGGCTTTGGAATCGCGAAATGGTGGAGCAGATAAAGTATTATGATGGAGACATTGAGATGATTAAAGGCGTTCCGCCAGAGATACGCAAGCTCTATCGGACATCCTTTAATATTGACCCCAAGTGGCTTTTAGAGCTTACTGCGCTACGATCAAAGTGGATAGATCAAAGCCAGTCGCATAATGTTTTTGTACAGGGCTCTTCTGGTAAATTGCTTCATGAGATATATACCCATGCCTGGCGCCTAGGTCTTAAGACTACCTATTATCTTCGAGCGCTTGGCGCCTCACAAATCGAGAAAGCCACCCTAGATGCGAAACGGTATGGCTATACCCAACAGCGGGTCTATGACGCACCGGTATGTAATGTTGGCGATCCCGATTGTGAAGCCTGTCAGTAATATACTCGGTAGCAACAACCATAATTAGTATTCCTGCCATTTACGGGAATTAAGGATATTCTCTCTCCTTTGGTAATGCTAAGAATAGGTAAGGGAGATCTCCAACCCACTTCCTGGGATTTTTTACACACAAAGTCGCTAGAGCAGGCAGATCCGGGTGTTGCTTTAATTTCTCTATTTTCCTCTTCTAGCGCTTGTCATCCTTTGGCTACAATACTATAATTAGCATTATGAAATTAAAGGCAGTGTTTTTGAATTGCACCCTTAAAAAATCGCCAGAGCGTTCGCATACTAGAGCGCTCATTGATAAGGTGGTGGCTTTAATGAATCCCCTGGGTGTGCAATCTGAGATTATACGGGTAGTAGATTACGCCATTCCCTTTGGAATTGCTTCCTATATGGGAGAGGGTGATGAATGGCCTAATATATTCGATATCCTTAAGGCAGCTGATATTGTGGTATTGGGCATGCCCATTTGGTTTGGGGTGCGCTCTTCGGTGGCGCAGCTGGTTATTGAACGGCTGGATGGATCCTACGACGAGGGAGATCCGCAGAATGGTCAGTTTCCGCTTTACAATAAGACGGCGGGAGTAATTGTGACCGGTAATGAAGATGGAGCTCACGACTGCTCTTCCAATACCCTCTTTAATCTTTCGCATTTGGGTTGTACTATCCCACCCAATGCCGACTGTTACTGGGTAGGTGAGGCGGGGCCGGGCGCCAGCTATATAGATGCCAATGGCGACAAACATGCCTATACCAATAAAACCGCCCGCTATATGGCACACAATTTGGTAGCGGTAGCCACCTTGCTCAGAAATAACCCCATCAAGACCAATCTCAAACAACTCACTGAGGAAGCCAACGCCTATGCAGCCCAATAATTATGCAGCCCAATAATAAGACATAGAGAGTAGCTTTCAGCGCTCAATCTTCCGTTGTAGAGTATATCACGGGCTATGAAACATACGCTGGTGGTTGATGTGGGCAATACCCATGTTGATTGTGGCATCTTTAGAGAGGATGAGCTGCTCTTTACTACACTCATCAAAACCGACCGAGTTGTGGCGCCAAAGGACTATGAACAACAGTTTGATGCCCAGCTTCGCTCTCATAATATAGCGCTTAATACTATTGAAAAGGCGATACTGGGCAGTGTTGTTCCGGAGATCACCCCATCCATTTGTCGTGCCTTACACAACCTTACTCGTCATACACCGTTGATAGCCAACACCGATTTGCGATTAAATGTAGGTATCAGATCCATAAATAAAAAAGAGGTAGGGATCGACTTGGTAGCCAATGCGGTAGCCGCCCGCTCTCGCAATCCTCATCATAGCTCAATCATTATTGATGTAGGAACCGTTACCAGCATTACGGCAATTAATCGACAGGCAGCGCTCTGTGGCGTAGCTATTGCTCCCGGGCTTGAAATGGCATTGAGCGGCATCACCAACAGAGCGGCGCTTATCTCCCCAACCGATTTAGTAATACCTGATCATTATTTAGGCACCAACACTAGCGAAGCTATTGGGGTAGGGGTGGGATTAGGCCTCTGCGGGCTTATTAATAGTATAGTAGAGGGCATGCGCCGCGAGCTCTCTGATAGATCCATGCTCTTTCTTTCTGGTGGGGGCGCGGAGCTTATCTATTCGACACTTAAGGATATTGGTCATTACCTTCCGGCACTTACTTTAGAGGGTTATTTTATTATGCTGAAGTTAAATAGCTAGTATGTCACATACTGAGAGGGGTATAGAGCTATTAATTATATGCTTTGTGGCATTCATAGTGCTCTCTAATCTTATGGGAATTAAGATAACCGCCATCGGAAGAGTAGAGTTCTCGGTGGCTCTCTTGGCCTTCCCTTTCACCTTCCTTATTACTGATATTATTACTGAGATTAAGGGCAAATCCTATGCACAGCGCGTGGTGCGACATGCCTGTGTGGCGCTGCTATTGGTTTTGCTGTTTCAACTGCTCTTTGTAGCCCTTCCCTTTGCTGAACGCAGTTTCGTACAGCAGGAATACACTGCGGTATTTGGTAGTAGCACTCGTATTTTGGCAGCTTCGCTGGTGGCCTTTGCCTTTTCTCAATTCCATGATGTGTGGGCCTTTGATTTCTGGCGTCAGTTGACCAAGGGTCGCTTTCTCTGGATTCGTAACAATCTCTCAACTATTATTAGCCAAGCTATAGATACATTAATCTTTATGCATCTGGCCTTTCTCTATATTCCTTTTTTACCGGCGTTCATTAATACTAGCCCCACATTTACCTCGGCCTATGTGATACAACTGGCGCTTCCCTATTATGGACTAAAGGTAGTAATGGCGCTCTTAGATACACCACTGATCTATCTTGGAAGAAGATTGTTGAGGGTGAAAAATAGCTAGTTATTCTTGCCAACTATTCTTGCTGTTGAGCAACCAGCGCTTATCTTTGGTGTATTCCTGAATTTCGTTAAGCGCCCTAGTCATAGCCTGTTGGTCATTGCTCATTAAAGATATCTGACAATTCCATCGAACTATTTTTGTTGGGGGATAAATACCCACCTTCACCTCAGGATGACGCTCTTGAAACAGCAAGAGCCATTCGGAAATATCCGTCTCATTGCATCTCAAAAAGAAATTGCTCTCTCGCTGCTGGGTTTTAGTCGGTACTAACTGGGAAAGCTGCTGGAGCTTGCGCTTAAGCGCATGGGGTAGTCCCGGGAGCGCATAACAGTTGTCAACCTCAATAAGTGGCCAATGATGCCCATCCTCAAAGACTTTAGCATTGGAAGGGAGAAGTATCAGACGCCCCAATACGGTTGGCGGAATTCCCTTAAAGTGCTGGAGCAAAATTGTGCGCATATTGTGATGTTCTTCCAACGGTTTATCAAAGGCCCTCCCAATGGCGCGCAGAGTGATGTCATCATGGGTGGGACCGATGCCACCACTGGTAATGGTAAATTGATACTTATAGGCCAATTCCCGAACCGCGGAGGCGATCATTAACTCATCGTCTAGTACTACCCGCACTTCAGGAGCGATATAACCCATCTCTCTAATCCACTTAATAATGACCGCCATATTGAGTTCGCGCCTCATTCCACTCAGTATCTCATTTCCTATAATGAGCACACCAATGGTAGCCCCGGTTTTTTTAGCTATTCCCCCAGCCATTTTTCTTAGCGATTCTTCTTAGTCATTGGTTAACCCTTAGGTGTGTTGCGCTGCCAGTTTTTTTATCTGTTCTAGGGGAAAAAAACCGGCGGCATGGCCATCGCTCCATTTGATATAGAGGGCATAATTGCCAACTAATTTTATCTCCTCTGCAATTACCTGACTGTCGATTTGTAGACCGCGGCGCTGGCCGCTCCGCTCATTAATGCACAAGGCGCATTGGCAGGCCTTACGCAGCGTAAGATGGGGTATCTGAATGCTGTGCCCCTCCTCAAAAGATATGTATATTCCCTCCTTTCGATTTTGGATTTCAGGCGGTACATTTTCTCGCTGTTTCTCTAATGCTTCCTGCAGGTGCTCCACCAGGGTATGCATTAGAGGGGGGATAGACTTACCTAGGGGCTGGCTTCCGAATTCCCTACTCAGAGGTAGCTGCGTCAGCCTAGTTACGCCAAACCTGCGCTGTAGCGTATCCTGAGTATTCCCAAATGGATACTGAAGGCTATGGCACTTTGTACATTCCCAGTAGGCCATATTCTCTACCACTCCTAATATGGGCACCTGTACTTTATTAAACATCAGCAGCGCTTTGCTCACATCCGCGATGGCGAGTGCATGGGGGGTACTTATCAACAGGGCGCCATCTAGGGCCAGGTTCTGGGTAATAGTAAGATGAATATCGCCGGTGCCAGGCGGCAGATCTAGGATTAATATATCAGGATCATGCCATGCCACCTGAGTAAGCAGCTGCTCAATGTATCGTACCACCATGGGACCGCGCATTACTGCCGGCATATCTCCAATGATGGCGCCAAAGGAGACCCACTCAATACCGGCGCTGCGGATCGGCACAATCCGCTGTTGTGCGTCAAAGGAGTGACGTTGTTGGGCTACACCAAAAAGCGTAGGTATAGAGGGACCAAAGATATCACTATCCAAGAGGGCTACCTGTGCTCCCCGGGCCTGCCAGGCCAATGCCAAAAGAGCTGCAATGGTTGATTTTCCTACCCCTCCCTTTCCAGAGGCAACGGCCAATGTCAGCATCGCTATGACTCAAAGCTCACAAATTTAGGCATAAATTGCAGTTTGATATTGCCCACTGGGCCATTACGCTGTTTGGCAATGATTAAATCGGTCTCAATATAGAGCTCCCGTCTCTGCTCCTCACCTTCCTGTTCGCTCTCTCGTTCTCGATGCAAAAAAATCACCACGTCGGCATCCTGCTCCAAAGAGCCTGATTCTCGAATATGCGCTAGATTGGGTTTTCGCCCCTCCGAATCTCTGGTTACTTGCGAAAGGGCTATCACCGGAATATCCAGCTCCCGGGCCATTCCCTTTAGCGAGCGCGATATAGCCGCCACCTGTTCGTGGCGCGGTATATCATTGTTGTCGGTAGCTATCAGGGTTACATAATCGATAAAAATTATCTGAATATTGTATTCCGCGACCATCCGCCGCGCAATGGCCCGTATATCCAATATGCGCATGTAAGGGGTATCAACAATCCATAGCGGTGCCTGATAGATAGGGTCAATACCCGAGGTAAGCTGATTTATCTCCTCATGATTGAGGAGGCCGGCGCGGATCCGGCGGGCACTAATACGGGCCTGCCGCGACATAAGTCGCTGCATTAGTGCCATGTTTGACATCTCTAGGGTAAAGAGACCGCAGGGTATTCGATTCTTAACTGCTATATTATCAATCATACTTATTGCTAAGGCAGTCTTACCTATAGAGGGACGGGCGCCAATGATAATAAACTCAGCATTATGAAAGCCGCTGAGCATTTCATCTAGCTGCTGAAAACCGCTATGGATACCAACAATACCTCCAGTAGATCGGGCCTGACGCTGCTCTATTGCACTGTAGGTCTCAATTACAATTTCACGCGCTGCTAACGGCCGTTGCGGAATAGAGGCATGACTCAACTGAAAGATGTCTCGTTCAATCTCATCCAGTATAAGCGCACACTCTTTTGATTCGTCACGCGCCTCTTCGCTCAGCGTAGCTGAGAGATGGAGTAGCTCGCGTCGGATACTGCAATCCCGTATAATATTTGCGTAATAGCGGATATTGGCACTGCTGCCTACCACCTCGGTCAGTGCTGCTAAATAGGACGCTCCCCCGGCCTTTTCTAGGAGATTATCTTGACGCAATTTTTGCGTTAGACTTACTAAATCAATCTCAGTATCTTGCTCTGTCAGCATCCGTATTGCATTGTAGATAATGCTATGTCGGCGGTTGTAAAAATCCTCATTGCGGATGAGATCTTCTATACGGGTAAGGGCGCTACCATCCAAAAGCAACGCCCCCAGGAGTGCCTGCTCAGCCTCTTCATTGTGAGGGGGAACGCGACCGATTGTCCCTGGACTACTCATTAAGAAGGCAGCAATTAGGGCTTAGGGGTTACACTGCGTTTTTTTGCTGACGGTTTGATGGGCACCGCCTTAGGCACTACCTTAAAATGTAACCGTGCCACTACATCTTGATATAGGGTGAGGTCACAATGGTACTCGCCTACCTCATGTATCAATTTTTGACTGAGATGAATATTTCGACGCGCAATATGAATGTCCTTCTGTAACAGCAGTTCATGGATGGTCATAGTGGTTATGGCGCCGAATAACTTGCCCTCACTACCTACCTGCGCCTTTATCTCTAGCGTCTCCTCTTCCAATTGTTTTTTCACAGCCTCAGCAGCTTCCCACTTCTCAGCGCGCAATCGCTTTAACACTTTCTGCTGACTGGCAATAAAATATCGAGCCTGATTACGATCAGGTAGCGCCAACCCAGATGGAATAAGATAGTTGCGGGCATAGCCCTTAGTAACCAACACCGTATCACCGATCTCTCCGGTGGCTGGCACATCTTTGATAAGTACCACTGCCTCTTTTTTTGTACTGCTCTTCATTGCCTCGTTAATCTCCTCTCTCTTTGCTAGTAGAGAGCGTGGGCGTTCTTCGCCCCATATCTATCCAATTCTCCATAAGCCCTAGCAGAGTAGTACCAATATATACTATTACATTGACTACTGGCAAGAGGATTACGCCCACAAAGGCAATAGTAAGCCAATTTTCAGGAGTGGGATGTTTACTGCGCTTTTTAATTTGAAAGAGAATAATAGCTATTCCCTGGAAGAGATAACAGAGCGAAAGAGTAAGGGTGATATTCCATATCAGATATATCCAAATACCATTGCCAAAGCGCGTCCCCAACAGTAGTAGGGCATATCCGGCAATGAGAGGCCATAGCAACTGATTTGGAGCCTGGTAATTCTCTAGCGGATAGCGTCGGTGGGAGGAGCTTTTGGTTAGTATATTTCCCAGGTGCCAGGTAAAGGCCAGCATCAGCAAATACAATGGCATGTAGCTGGCGGCAATAATCTCTACTACCGATTCGGTGAGATTAGAAATCTGCTCTATCTCTGCCTGCGGGAGATTGAGTCCATCTCCTAAGGGTATGGCATTCTGCAATAGACGCTCAACCAGCGCGCCATCGGTCACTGCGCGCAGGACAACTGGAGTAGCTATTAATGCCCACAACAGAGTACAGGCTAGTAAACGGATGAGCCTCCGAGAGAAAAAAGGAGCCCAACTCTTTAGGGTACCGCTCAGTATTGAGGAAGAGAGATGGAGCGCGAGTAACCCCCCGACCAGCAGAGCTATGCTTATCATCTCTTGCAACAGCGTGCGAAGCGCCTCCTGTTGTAAGAGACGAGTGAACAATACTACTATTGCAAGGGTTACAATACTATAGAGGAGATGATGAAAATGGTGACGGCGTATTCGTAGCTCTAGGGGGAGCAGAAAAAACATTCCTAAGAAGGCTGAAAGATAACAGAGGGCCGCCAATAATCCACTCCAGAGTGGAGCAATAAGTGGGTGAAGTTTCAGCCTCTCTTTGTCCATTTTTTCCTAGCTTTGCCGCTTTCTTTTCTAGATAGAGAAAGAGCGTGCCGTTAGAGAGGGGCCCCTTACCCCATTGGCAAGAGCGCTAATATACGAGCCCGTTTTATCTCTTGCACCAATCGTCGTTGGTTCTTGGCTGAGTTACCGGTAACTCGTCGCGGCAGAATTTTTCCTCGTGCAGTAATAAATCGGCGAAGAATGTCTGGTCGTTTGTAATCAATCTCTAAATTGTGAAGACGAATCTTATCTACTTTATGGCGATAGTAGACCCGATTGCGAGATCGATACCCCCGATAACGGCGCTCTCCCGTATCCTCTCTTCGATATTCATTTCCTCGATAGTCTACGCTGCCCGATGGGGAATAGAGGCCTGGAGTGGGAACCGCAGTTGAAGTGATTTTATCACTATAATCGGAGCCACTATCATTTAAGGCATTATTACCTAGCGCATCTCTATTACCTAGAGAATCATTAATTGGCGCTACATTGGTAGCACTAAACTCCTTAGGTATTGACGCTACATCAATAGCACCTGTATCGACTGGGGCACTTTGTGCCGTTAATGGTACAACGCCTTCCGATTCTTTTTTAGGCGCCTCCTCATTAGCATTTCCACTACTAGTTCCACTGTTTGTCTCGTTACTAGTCTCGCTATTAGCCTCATTATTAGATAGCTGGGAAGGCTCATCCCTCTGGGTCTCCCCCCTGCTTGGAGGGGAGGGCGCGGGCATTTCTGATTCTAGCGGAGTAGCATTGTTGACACTATTAGCATCAACAGTCTTTCCAATAGCCTCATTATTAGATAGCTGGGAAGGCTCATCCCTCTGGGTCTCCCCCCTGCTTGGAGGGGAGGGCGCGGGCATTTCTGATTCTAGCGGAGTAGCATTGTTGACACTATTAGCATCAACAGTCTCTCCCTGCTGCTCCTCTTTTTTAGAGGAGGCGCTTCCTGACTCTCTCTTCTCATTCATAATTTTTTCCCTTAGTTCTCTTTTTTATCTCTCTGCTTAAGCTTAATTATACTTTGCATATTGTCCATTGTATATTTTAATATATCTTCCAATTATATATTCTATTATATTTTATTTTTGTCCAATTATGGGCGAATGTTTTCTCTTATTTTGTCTTCTTATTCACCCTCTTAAAAGGGAATATCATCATCAAATTGTTCATTCTCTTTGCCTATCGGGTGGGCATCTCCGCTAGTGATTGATGATCCACCAGCGCGGTTGGCAGTCGCTCTGTTGTCAGAAGCTTCCGATGCATCATTTGCGCTACGCACCTCATTACCGCCTCCTAGTAACTGAACGTTATTGGCAATTATCTCTACCTTAGAGCGCCGCTGCCCATCCTGCTCCCAGCGATTATGACGCAACTCGCCATCTACTCCAATCTGCCGCCCCTTGGTGAGGTACTGCGAGATTGCCTCTCCTAAGCGCCCAAAGAGCACTATATCAAAAAAATTAGCTTCATCTACCCATTCATCTCCCTGTTTGCGACGGCGATTAATGGCTAACCCCATGCTGCATATTGCCAAGCCCCCAGAGGTGTGGCGTAGTTCGGCATCTCTGGTTAAGCGACCCACCAACGTTACTCTGTTTATATCAGCCATTTATATCAGCCATTTTATATTATCCATAACTTTTTCTGTTACTTTTTTGTTGTTTCTTCTCTCTCTTACTTTCGGTTTGCTTTATTATCAAGGAGCGCAATATCTCTGGTATTTGCCGAAAAAGCGTTAAGGTGCTGGAGGCCTTCTCGGGCTTCATGGTTAATTTGTAGAGCCAGTAGTGCCCCTCATGTTCCTTTTGAATAGGGTAGGCCAAGGTGCGTAGCCCAAAGTCTTCATCGCTTTCAATGGTGACACCCTCCTTCTTAAAAGATTCCTCCACAATTTTCTTGGCATTGGCTACCTTCTCTGCCGCTGCCTGAAAGATAAACATGGCCTCATATTTCTCCATAATGCTGACATAAGCATACTAATCAATATATAATGTGTCAAGTGGCGCAGCAAGATTATACAAAGACCCTGTTTCTTTTATCTTATCTCATTAAGTATATTAAGGCGGCGCTGCTGGTTGATGATATTGGCTATGTAGATGCCCAGCATGTGAGTCAACAGATAATGCATGTTGATACGCGGTTACGTGTCATTTACCGCGAGATTGTGAGTCAAAGAAGTAACGGCGAGCAATATCTACTGTGGCGTGAGGGCTTTCTCAGAAAGTTGGCGCGTATTATTCATTCCTATTGCGCGTTATTGGATACCCTCATTGAGGGAGAGAGTAGTTTGGCGCGCCACCTCTTCTCTTCTACAGGTAGTGAATCAACAGAGATGACTAAGCGTATAGAGCATATTCGTCAGCTGTACCACACACATCTGAAATCACTTAAGAAATTAAATGCGCAGCAAAAGAACAGTGAGGCCGGCGGCGCCATCTCAGATGCGGAGTACCAGTATCTCTTACGCGGAGAAGAGAGTAGCGACTAGTGAGCGTAAGCCAGCCATATCGATAGTTTCATAGCGATGATTATGGCACCATTCGGGTAGTACATAGCCCCAGTTGGCTAACAGACAGCGCATATTATGGGTCGTGGCCTCCTGCTGAGGGAGAAGATGCGGCAGGTGATCATCAACAAAAATAGTAATGTGCTCTGCTTGAGTAGCCCGCTGCAGGCGTTGAATGGCATCAATTTTACTTTCCTTTTGGACGCTGTGAATCCCATCGCTTTTCCATGGTACGCGGTTATGCGCCAATATAGCGGCAATAAAATCGGCACGCTTGGTAGAGAGAATAATTACCCCCTCGGTTAAGGTGAGCTTTAACAACAGCTCGCGTATGCCGGGATAGAGCGGCTGGAGCCTCAGTTGCTGCTCTTGATCTCCCTCTCGCATCTCTTCGCGCACCTGATAGAGCCAGCTTCGCCATTGCTGCTGCTGCTCTTCGGATGTTTGCGAGAGTTCCCGCTCAAAGTCGTCTTGGCTGTGAAGTTGTGTCCCCCTGGCTATTAAATGTTGCAACAACATAAGGTGCTGTCCGGTGCGAATAAAGGGGCGATAGTGATAGAAGGTACTACGGGTTTGCAATGGTATGTGATTGGGTAACTGCTCCGGCTGATGGCGATAGTAGGCAACCCAGGTAGCGTAAAAGGCCTCATGTACCGAATCGCAGAGTACTCCATCAAAATCTAACACTAATCGTAGCATCAATTGTGTCATGATAATAGCTGCCTGCGGACCATCTGTCAAGATTGAAATTTCTATTAGTGAAAGGCGCGAATCGAGGGCTACCTGCAGGTGTACATGCAGTTGTCTTTTGGATATGCCTATGCTATACTTCGCTTATGAAAAAGAAAATTCACCCTCAGGCTCGTCCGGTGGTCTTCCGCGATAGCGATAGTAATGCGCTTTTTCTACTGCTCTCTACAGTAGAGACCGACAAAACTATTCTCTACAAGGACAACCAGCGCTATCCACTCTATGAGGTGGAGATCTCTAGCGCTTCCCACCCCTTTTATACCGGAAAGCAAAAGCTAATAGATACTGCGGGGAGAATAGAGCGTTTTCGTAGTCGCTATCAACTGGGCGCGCAGGGGAAGAAGGAGAAAAAGATACAGAGTGCACCGCAAAAAGAAGAGAGCTCCCCAGCGGATAATTCCCAAGATAAACCATAGGTTGACTGGCCCTAGGGCAGGTAGAGGGCTCCGAGAACCGGGCGCTATTGAGTATAGACCGTTAAAATATAATGTATAAAACATACATTACAACCCTTAATTATGGCTGCGTGGTATACCTAAGATAACTGGTTGACGCCAGCTCAGCGCGTAGATAAGTAGCGCAGCCAATAATAGCAATTTCCCAAACCAATCGCCAAAGCGGCTATATATGGTAAGTGGCTGTTCGCCGTAGAGTGGCACATCAACCACCAGCCAGCCCTTTTCAAACATGGGAAGCTCAGCCAGTATTTCTCCGCGGGCATCTACCACCGCGGTTACTCCGGAGTTGGTGGAGCGCACCAGGGCTATTCGATTTTCCACCGCCCGCAGGCGAGCTACAGCAAAATGCTGAATCTGCGCCGCCTCGGTTCGTGACCAGGAATTATTGGTAAGATTGACAATCATTTGCGCGCCCGCCCGACGGGCATCACGCCCTAGATAGCCAAAAGAATCTTCAAAGCAGATAAGTACCCCAAAGAGAAGTGAAGTATCCTTATGTGGTAGCTGAAAGATGGTTGTCTCTCGGCCTATATGCCAACTGCCATAGAGGCCAATTACATTGCTAAATAGGCGCTGAAAGAAGGGAATATCCCAGAAGGGTATATGCTCGGCAAAGGGAATCAGTTGCCGTTTGCGATAGACATTCAGTAGCTCTCCCTGGGGATTTAACTGGATCGCGGCATTATAGTACTGATCTTGGCCCTGCGCGCCTTGCTGGTAGTAGGGGGCGCCGCTCAGCAGGTGCCAATCTCCCCGCTGGAGAAATGGGAGTAGCGGCTCATCCTCAGGATAGCGCTCATAGAATAGGCGATTTTCATGGTAGCTAAAACGCATACTGGTTTCACTCCAGATCACCATGGCTGGTTGATGCTGTTCTAAGACCGCTTTGGTAAGCGCCACATTCGATGCCAATGAGGTCCGGGCGCCATCTGCGGTCCAGGAATCGGTATTCTGTTGGATAAGCGCTAAGGAGATGTGGTCGGCAGGCTGCGGGACATTCGCCAGCCGCAAATAGCCATAGCCTAGGAGCAGGCCAAAGGTTGCCAACAGCCATATACTATCCCGGCGTAGGGTAGGGCGGGGGCGGAGCTGTAGAGACCACTCGGTTATTAGGCAGTTGGTGAGCGCCATAAGCAGCGAAAGCGACCAGATGCCAGTGATATCAATATGCTGGATAAGGGGAAGCGAGATGCTGGCCGGAAAGGCAATCAGCCCCCACGGAAATGCCAGATAACCTATTGATTTTATATATTCAAAACTACTCCAGATAAGCGCCACCAACCAGGGGCGCCAGCGCGTTTGCTGCCCCACTCGGTAAAATATATTGGCCAATATCATGTGACAGCCAGCATATCCTATGGCAATAGGGGGTAGAGTCCATAGCGAGAATTCTTCAAAAAATAGGAGCCAATAAAAGTTTAAAAAGCTACTAATCAGTCCAAAGTAGGCCCCATAGCGAAGCCGCATGACAAAGGAGCGCTCCTGGTAGATTACTCGCAGATAGGGGACCAGCGCCACCATACCCAACAGAAAGCTACCATTGGGCAATAGCTGATTGGGAAGCGCCAATGGAAACAGTATAGCGCTCAACAATACCATACTGAGTTTGATCATAACTGTAGCATAGCATATTGTGACGCACTGTTCATAGATTTTACCCATGCATTTTGTAGATTTTGGCAAAAAAAGTAGTGCATTTTTACTAAAAATTACTATAATATAGGTATGGCGATAGGATCTATAGGATGCAGTGGCGATTACGCATTGGAGATGAGCCAACTGGCGCAGGCTTCGCAGCCCTTGCCGGCGCAGCCGACAGAGCTAACCCCAGAGGTTGCTCAAGCGCCGGTAGAGCAGATCGATAGTAGCGCTCAGCCAGAGATAGCTACTACTGTTGATCTCTACGTGTAATTGCTCGATAGTCGATACTTTTTTTGAATCTCAATTTATGAGACCTTAATTTATGAGACTCTAAAGCTCATTAAATTACAAACTATGTAGTAGGGGAGAGTATCCTCTGAGGAGCGCGCCCCTCTTGATAGAGGGGGTGAATTTGGCGGCGCCAATGCTCATATTGCTGGCCTGCATGATAGGAGGAACGCACCAACGGAGCGGCATCACAATAACGAAATCCCCGCTGCAAGGCCTCCTCCTTAAGGGCGGCAAACTCTTCAGGATGCCACCAGCGCTGTACCGCCAGATGGGTACGGGTAGGCTGCAGATACTGCCCTAGGTTAAGAATCTCTACCTGATGCTCTCGCAGGTGATCCATAGCCTCTAAAATCTCTTCCCGGCTCTCTCCTAATCCCAACATCATACTGGATTTGGTAATGGTTTCAGGATCAATCTCCCGCGCCGTTGAGAGAAAGCGCAGCGAGCGCTGATAATCGGAGCGAGAGCGTACCAAAGGGGTAAGTCGCCGCACCGTCTCTATATTATGGCTCATAATCTCCGGACGGCTCCGGCACATCAGGGCAATACTCTCTCGTCTTCCCATCAGATCTGAAGAGAGAATCTCCACACTACAGCGCGGCGCTAGCTGCCGAATAGCGGCCACGGTGGCTACTACATGGGCCGCGCCGCCATCGGGCATATCGTCCCGGTTGACCATGGTAATTACCACATGGCGCAACCCCATCTCGGCTACCGCTTCGCCTACCTGCCGCGGTTCGGCGGGGTCAAGCCCCCGCGGTAGCCCGGTCTTAACGGCGCAAAAGCGACAGCGTCGGGTACAGGTATCACCAAGCACCATAAAGGTGGCGGTGGCCTGCTCTCCCCAACATTCATGGATATTGGGGCATCGAGCCTCCTCACAGACGGTGGTAAGCTTGCGAGAGCGCATCATCCGCTTAAGGGTCGAAAATGAGTTATTTTGCTGCAGGGTAGATGCCAGATGGATACGCAGCCACTCTGGCTTACGCTGCCACCCCGCATCTCCAGGTGCACTAGCCATAAAATTAGTCTATACTATTTTGTTAGTCTTGTGGAGAGACTGTACGCCCTCACTCCACAGAAGAATTATTACTCCACCCGGTCTGGCTCCTGAAGCATGCCCCATTTGTGTAGCTGTTCACAGCAGTACGATAGTCACTAACGGCCGGCGGTCGATGATGATTATAGAATAGACATACTCTTCCAATGCTCCGTCCCTGCCAGAAAGAGTGTCGGGAAGCGCTAGGGCTTGATACAATTCTTCATCAAAGGTTCGGTGCACTCGCTCCACAAAACAATTTTGCGGCGGTGTATGGAGATGATTCACAAGAAGTGCTATTCCATGATCCTCGCATGAGGCAGAAAACTCTTTCATTTTCTTATAAAGAGACACTGCTAACTTTTTTACACAATAACTATCTTCTTACACAATAATTATCTTATTTATACAATAACTATCATGTTTAACTATTATTAGTTGCTATTTTTTAGATTAATTTATATATTATACCATTATGAGATATTTTAATGTAAAGTCCTTAGTGATCACAGCAGGTTGTATGCTGTTGCTAATGATCGCAGGATTGTTTTTGTTCGGTTGTGCCCGGGATGAGGAGGTAGATTTAAGTGCCTTTCTCTTTGAGACAATAGGTCCATCGGGAGAACAACCTACTAGCTACGAGGAGGTTACGATATCTTCCTCGGATGCCGATGCAATCAGAGATGGTGGATATAAGGCTGCCCTATTGATGCATACTTCAGGTGATTGGGTTAATGCGGTAACGGCCGGCGTAAGTGCGGCATTTGCTGATCTCAATATTGAAATTGTTGCTAATGCAGATGCGGAATTTGACTCTAATAAGCAGAAAACAGATATTGAGACTGCGCTTGCGTTAGAGCCAGATATCATTATTACCCTGATTCTTGATCCGGTCAGCGGCGCCGAGGCGTTGCGTCCCGCCATTGAACAGGGAGTGCAGATTGTTCTGTTGAGCAATTTACCCAATGGCTTTGTACACGGCCGCGATTATGCAGCTATCGTAACCGATGATCTTTTTAACATGGGGAAATCGGTTGCCGAGTTAATTGGTGATACCTTAGGTGGAGAGGGTAACGCAGCGGTTATTTTTCATGACGCTGATTATTACGTAACCAATCAGCGCGACACTGCCGTTGAAGCGGTCTTAGCTAGAGATTTTCCAGACATTGAGCTGGTTGCCAAACGAGGACTCGCAGATCCGGCGGATAGTGAAGTTATTGCCTCGGCCCTGTTGACTGAATTTCAGGATATAGATGCCATCTACGCTCCATGGGATGGACCTGCCGAAGGTGTTGTGGCTGCCCTGCGAGCGGCCGGAAAACAGGATGATGTTGCGGTATTTACGATGGATCTAGGGGCTAACAACGTTCTTGATATGGTCAAGGGCGGAAGCGTCAAAGGAGTGGTAGCCGATCTACCATTTGAGCTTGGCAGAACAATGGCAAATGTTGGAGCGCTAGCGACCATCGGCAGGGGCTCTGCCCCCTTCATAACGGTACCAGCTATCAAGGTTACCAAGGATAATGTAGCTCAACAGTGGGAACGCTCGTTGAATCGACCGCTACCGGCTGAGATACTAAGCTCCTTATAGAGTAATCTGCAATCTTTTGCCTGATATTCTATCGTAAAGATGAGCGAAGGCGCGTGGGAAAATGCAATAAGTGCCCAAAAAATTAATATTGGGTTTAATGGCGTTCCTATATTAAAAAATGTTGATTTCTCCCTGCGACGCGGAGAGGTTCATGCAGTTGTCGGCTCTAACGGAGCAGGGAAATCGACATTAATGAAGATACTCTGCGGTGTGTACCATCCGCAGGGGGGCGCTATTCGTTTTTTTAATAATCCTATTGATCTTACCTCTCCCGGTGTGGCCAGTAAGGCCGGCCTGGAGATGGTATTTCAAGAGTTGAGTTTAATACCCACACTTACTGTGGCCCAGAATGTCTTCCTCAAACATCACCCCTATCGACGCGGCCCCTTTATTGATGACCGGAGAGCCAATAACGAAGCCGCCAAGCTGTTAGAGATTGTTGGAGTAGGAACTTCCACCGCCCCAACCGATATTGTCGAAGAGCTCAGTAGCGGACAGAGACAGGTAGTAGAAATCGTCAAGGCGCTGGCCTCTAATCCTAAAATTATCATCCTTGATGAGCCGACCGCTTCCCTTTCGGTCGCTGAAATTGAGGGCGTTTTTAAGGTAATTAGGAACTTAAAGGAGCGCGACATATCGGTTATCTACATCACCCATTATCTGCAGGATCTCTTTAAGATCTGCGATAGGGTGACGGTATTGCGCGATGGAGAGGTGGCAATGAATTGCCCGATAGGTGAGACTAGCTTAGCAAAAATTGTTACTGCAATGGTGGGCGATACAAGGAAGGTGAAAAAACAGAAAAAAGAGGCACAAGCCTTCGCCTCTGCGAAAACTCTTCTTGAAGTTAATAATCTAAGTACCAAAAAGGTTAAAAATATCTCATTTAAGGTACAACAGGGAGAAATTGTCGGAATAGCTGGATTATTAGGAAGTGGACGTTCAGAGTTATTTGACGCCCTTTATGGGATTGATCATCTCCACGGAGGAGAGATTCTTGTTAATGGAAAACAATTACAGCTTCATAATAGCTCAGCGGCTATAGATGCCGGTGTTGCGTTGGTGCCGGAGAATCGGAGAACCCGGGGACTTATTGTAGATTTCAGCGTCACCGAAAATATAATTCTCTCTATTCTTGATCGTCTGACTAAGCGGTTTTTATTAAATAAAGCGGCAATGTCCGAACATGTTGGTGGCATGATCAAGAATTTAGATATTAAAACACAGGGTGGCAATCAAAAGGTTCGCTTTCTCTCTGGAGGGAATCAGCAAAAAATTGTAGTTGCGAAATGTCTCTCTACGAAATCGCGCCTTCTCTTGCTGGACGATCCGACATTCGGAGTCGACATTCATGCCAAAGGGGAAATTATGGCTATTATCAAAGAATTTGTGAGCAGAGGAAATGGAGCAATTTTTGTCTCCTCAGAGTTCAATGAAATTATCGAATTTTGCGACACCATCTATATTATGAAGCAGGGCAAAATATCGACGCGACTCGACAATTCAATAACCGAGGACCAGCTATTATATCAGGTCCAATAGGCACATAGTACATTAGGTAGGGAGTGAGCAATGGCCAATTCTAGAATAAGGCGACTGGTTTTTATCGAAAGATGGAGAGAGTATGTAATATACTATACATTTTTTGGCATCTTTCTATTCTTTTCTATTTTTCTGTTCAATAAAGGTTTTTTGAGTGTGGGCAACATTCTTAATATTGCCCGTCAGACAGCAATGATATCGATTATGGCCATTGGAATGACCTTTGTGCTGTCGGCCGAAGAGATTGATCTTTCATTCGGTTCAGTTGTCGCCCTCTCGGCCATTATTGCCGCCTTAGTGCTACGCTGGACCGATAGCACCATACTCAGTTTTTTGGCAGGAATATCCTGCGGAATTTTTATCGGTTTCTTAAATGGGATATTCGTTGCCAAAATCGGCATTCCCTCTTTCCTGATTACCCTAGGAATGAGCGGCATCGTTACCGGAGTGGCGCGGTGGATTAGTCGCCTGCAATCTATCGCCGTAAATAATAACACCTTTACCTTTCTCTTTGGATCGGGGGATGTTGGAATTATACCAATTCTTTTTCTGTGGACTCTATTAATTGGATGTGTAGGACATTTTCTCTTAAAAAAGACTGCCTTTGGCAGAAAAGTGTTGGCTACCGGCGGCAACCGAGAGGCGGCGCTTTATTCGGGAATAAATGTCTCCAATATTAAGCTGTCGGTACTCATGATTAATGGCGCCTTAGCATCGCTTGCAGGAATTCTCTATACCGGTCGGCTACACGGGGCCCGTTATACATTGGGAGAAAATGATCTGCTAATTGTGATTGCCTCGGTAATTATCGGTGGTACTAGTCTCTTTGGCGGCAAGGGTACTGTAGTTGGCTCTATAGTCGGGGCAATCATTATGGGTATGCTCAATAATGGCCTGATCTTATTTGGATTTACCGTTGATTGGCAGTTAATAAGTCGAGGTATAATAATTATTATTGCAGTTACCTTAACGTTGGGGAATAAGAAATAAAATGAGTAGGCTGGTTAAAATTATTGAATCCATGTCCTTAGAGGAGAAGGTGGGGCAGCTATTTCTTATGGCTTTCCCCGGGAAGGATGCCCAAGCATTGAGACCCCTCATTGAGCGTTTTGGAATTTGCGGCTGTTATATTAGCCAACAAAATGCCGCTACCTTCGATGAGGCTCGTTCGCTTTCGACCGATCTGCAAAAATTAGCGCAACAAAAAGGCCCGGCGCTGCCACTGTTACTTGGTGCCGATCAGGAGGGGGCGTGGGGAGTGTTGGTACCCCAATCTCATACCGGACCGGGCAATTTGGCCTTGGGAGCACATCCTGAGCCGCAGTTAGTCTCCAATATCTATCGTATCTTTGGACAAGAGATGAAAGCTGCGGGCTATAATGCCATCTTTGCTCCCTGCGCCGATACCAATTCCAATCCCCTATCGCCCATTATCGGCACCCGCTCCTTTGGAGAAAAATACGATCATGTTGCTAAACTGGTAAAATTGGCGATTACTGGGGCACAACAGGCCAATATTCTTTGCACCGTTAAGCACTTTCCTGGTCATGGCGCTACCGCTGTGGATACTCATCGCGAAATACCGACCGTCAACAAGCCGCTTGATCAGCTCTTAAGGGAGGACCTGCTTCCCTTTTTGGCCGGGATACATGCTAAGGTAGATATGGTAATGACCTCACATATTAGCTACCCTAAAATTGACCAACAATTTCCGGCAACCCTCTCTTCAAAAATATTACAGGGGGTACTGAGAGATAGACTGGGCTTTGAAGGGGTTATTATATCCGACAGCATGAATATGGGGGCCATACGCAAACACTATGACCCTGCTGAATCAACCCTCTTAGCGCTTAAGGCGGGAGTTGATATTGTTATGCTGGCCGAAGAGCATTATGATCATGACCAAGATTATCTCAAAAAACAGATTGCCTCCTTAGAGCGAGTTTATTCCAGCATTAAGAGCGGTGAACTCAATGAGACACTCATTAATAAAAAATTGGAGCGAATAATTGCCCTGAAAGAGAGAATTAACCATAACCGCTCCGCCGATAACCGCCTATCGGAGGCGGAAAAGAGGGCCACTGAGCGGCAGGCGGCACGCGGTAGCATCTGTTTAGTTAAGGATCACTGGAAGAATTGGCCGGTCGATTTTAATGAGAAGGAGCCAATAATCTGCATTAACTGTACCCCGCGGAGCGCCTATACTGTTATCTACAATGAGCGAGGCATCGGCCCCAACCAGACAACACCGGCATTCGATACCTTTTGGCAGACCCTATCTGGAATACACCCCGACATCAAATGTGTAGAATATGAAGCTGCTGTTAAACAGTTTTCATTGCTGGGAAGCGCGCATAGATTGCTGCTAGTAACCGAAGATTACCCCCTACCGGGGGAGGACCTGCCCAAAGAGCATCAGCAAAGCTTGGTAAAAAAATGCCTTGCCGAGTATGGAGCGCGCTGCATAGTGGTTGCCTTGCGTAGTCCCTACGAACTCCTTAATTACCCCAATGAAATTACCTATCTATGCAGCTACTCTAGCCGGAGTTGCTCAGCAACAGCGATGGCCCACCTGATTGGTGAAAAGATAGCGCCTACCGGCATCAATCATCTTATGCAGCAAGCATCATTATCGTAGACCAATTAACAGTGTTCCTGATCTGCGCTGCATAGAGATAGCTCTCGGTACTCAATCCAGGTATAGCCCTCCATTAATGTCTAATACTTCGCCCATTATATAGGCCGCGCATGGGGAACAGAGATAGACAACGGTTTTGGCGATTTCATGCGGCTGCGCTAAACGCCGCAGTGGTACCAACTGCGCCAGATTGTGGCGCGCCTCCGCACTGTGCTTTTTGAGCATATCGGTCTCAACAATGCCGGGACAAACCGCAACAACACGAATGCCAACTGTCGCCGCCTCAGGTACCAATGCCTTGGTCAGCCCAATTATGCCGGCCTTAGAGCTGGCATAGGAGATATTGTTTCCAAAGAGGGTGCCTCGTTTGCCGGCAAATGAGGCAATGTTAAGGATTACTCCCCCCTTCTGTTGTTTCATGTAGCCAAAGCAATGTTTGCTAGTAATAAAGGGGGCATTCAAATTTACCGCATTCACCTGCTGCCAAGAGGCTAGGGTTGTTTTTTCAATTGGCGCGGGATCGCTTACACCGGCATTGTTGATTAAGAAATTAATTCCATGCCGTTGATTAATAGTTTTAAGGGTCTGCTCAACCGCGCTCTCATTGGTAACGTCACATTCGTAATGGTTGATATCCGCACTATCTGTAGCGCTGTATGTGCTGCTCAATTCGGCAACGGTTTTTGTAAGGCGCTCTGGATTAATATCCAAAAGCGAAACATGCGCACCCTCCTGTAAAAAGCATTCGGCAATAGCCCGCCCGATGCCCTGCGCAGCGCCAGTAATGACAGCCGATTTTCCAGCAATCTGTAAATCCATACGCTATGTATATGTTAAATAGGCCGTAGCCCGGCAATCATCAGAGGGGACTATGCGTAGCCAGTGCGCGCTGTAACCATCAGGGAATTGATGATGACTATACCCATTGGCGCCAACCCTAAATGAGCGGTAATGCTGCCACTCCTGAGTGCCTAAAAAATCGACCTCAACCCGAAATTCAATCTCCCTTTTGGAACGATGTGCAAGATGGAGTGTCTTTTTGTCGAAGCCGGTCATCAGGTAGGGGTCAGAGGGTTGATTGGCGATTACTTTTTCTGACCACCACGGGCCGCCCCAACCGCTGGGCTTGCCCCACTGCCACAGATCATCGCTCTTTCCTAGCCAAAGATTGGCCTCGGGATAGCCAACCACCAGATTGTTGTCAAAGATCGGTGTAGCCTGATTGCCAGCCATGACCAGCATACCCTTATAGGCGCAATAATCGGCGATAATTCTGATGTGACAGCAGATGGGCTTTACCCCCCAAATCCGATTGGCAAATGCCACTGGTGAGAGTTCATAGAGCATACCGCTGGCATCCATCATATAGCGCTCTGTTTCAACCTCACGAATACGCGGCCATTCGGTCTGCCAGAAGTGCTCAAAGTTATGGCTGCCCTTTGGCAACCGATAGCGCTGCCATTGCCCCTCAATTCTAGCCATTAAGATTGCTGAGGATCTATCCCAGCCGGTTGCAAAGACAATCTGTCGCCAGTTCTTTCTGCCGGCTACTTCATTAAAGGGGCGCCGCTCAATAATTTTCCATTCTTGGCCATCCCACTCGGCTAAGCGTCCGCCACGATGCGCGCCGCTGAAATCCATTTCGCCAAAGGTGTTGTTGGCCACCACGACTACGCCGCTGCCCATGTGGGCCGCCTTAAAGTGCGGCTGCGGATATTCTTCAACAGTTTTACCCTGCGGCGCCAATTCAGGATGCGATTCGTAGTCAATCTGCTCTAATTCGGTAATCGCCAACTCTTTACTTAAATCAAAGAGCCTCTTTACCTGCAAAGTCTGTAGATTCATCTCCAGAAAGAGTCCCTCCATGGTAAGATAATAGAGTTTGTTCTCTGGATCATGAAGGTGCTCAACAACCGCCGCCAACCGATGTCTCTTTAAGGCTGGGACGGTACGCACCTTTCCCTGGTGGCTAATAAGATGCGGCCCAATAATCAGTTGATTAGAGGCTGAGTGAATCATACGATTGGCGTATGTGCCAGCGACGCTCTGGGGATGCTTGCTGATATTTAAGTGCTCATCAACTGAGTAGAGGCCGGTGCCGCTTCCGGTATGGGAGACATAGGTTATCATCCACAGCCGATCGGCCCAGGGCATTAGCGCGCCAATGCCGCTCTCATTGCGAATGGGCACGCTGTCGGCGCGCACCGCAAGATGGGGCAGTACCCCGGAAATATTATAGCTACTCATATTAATTCATCCTCCTATTTTAGTATTGCCATTAGTATTTTACCTGAAAAACAGCCGGGGAAGCCATAGTGAAATCTGAGGAACATAAATGAGGATGATTAAGAATATTAACAGAGGAATGTAGAAGGGAGCCACTGCCTTTACAATTTGCTTAAAATTGACCGAAGCAATTTCAACCATGACAAAGAGCAAAATACCAAAGGGAGGCGTCAGGGTTCCAAGCAGCAGGTTAACAATAATAACCAACCCAAAATGTACTGGATCAATTCCCAGTTGACTGATAATTGGTGTCAGTACTGGGACGGCAATTAATAGAATTGCGGTGGTGTCCATAATACAGCCAATCATTAAGAGGGCCACATTAATAATCGCCAATACCACAAACTTGTTGGTGGAGATGGCCAATAGGCCATCGGCTAGTAGTTGCGGTATACCTTTTAGGGCCAGAATGGCGCTAAAGGGGGTGGCGGCCGCGATAATAAAGACCAGTACGCCGCAGATGGCAACCGTGTCAGCGATACATTTCCCAAGCGACCTCCAGGTTAACTCGCGATAGAGGAAGCCCAAAATCATCGCATAGACCGCAGTCAGCGCACCCAGCTCTGTCGGCGTAGCAAAGCCCGTTAAGATGCCACTGATCAAAAATATCGGAGCGGCCAGGGCCGGAATTGCATGCAGAAAACTTTTGGCAAGATTGTTGAATGAAGCGCGCTTCAGGCGAGGGGCGACTATTGTGCCGCTTCTTGCCAGAATATAGACAGTTGCCATAAGCGCCAGCGCCACCAATAATCCCGGAATAAAGCCGGCTAGAAATAGCTCCGGAACCGAGGTGTTGGAGAGAACCGCGTAGATAATCATGATTCCGCTGGGAGGGATAATTGGCCCAATGACGGCCGAGACTGCGGTAATCGCCCCGCTGAAGGCCGGCTCAAAGCCATAGCGACGCATTTCGCGCACCTCAACTGTTCCTAGACCGGCCGCATCGGCCTGCGCTATCCCCGATATTCCTGAAAAAATAATACTAGCTACAATATTCACATGCGCTAAACTGCCCCGAATGTGACCGACTAGATTGCTGGCAAAACTAAAGATGCGCTTGGCAATGCCCGCCCGATTAAAGAGATTACCAGAGAAAATAAATAGTGGAATAGCCAACAGCACATAACTCTCTAGCCCCGAAGCAATACGCTGCACAACCAGCAGTGGAGGAATGCCCCCATCCAGCAGCAGGTAGAGCAGGGCGCTGGCTGCCAAAGCAAAGATAATCGGTATTTCCATCAATACCAGGATTACCAGAATCAGCACCAGGACTAAAATTGACATAAAATATTTGCCCTAGGGCCTCTTAGTGAGAGGGATAAATTGCGCGTGTAGCAATTTTGATTGAATTGAGCTCCGCAACATCAATCAGCAGATAGTAGAACATTGTCAGTTGCATCAAAATTGAATTGACCAACAGAGCAACCGAAAAGAAGAGCGAACGAGGCAGATCCAACGGCAGCGCCACGGTTGTTGCACTGGACTCAATGGGAATAATCTGCCGCGCATAGTAGATAAGTAAAAAAAGCAGCACAATAATAATAGAGGTGGCAGCAACACGCACATAGAGCTGGTATCTAGCTGGTAACTGCTTCAAAAAAGAGCTGATGGTTACATGGCGGCGCTGTTTTAATCCAATGCTTGCTCCAATAAAGGTCAACCATACCAGCGTATAGGTCACCATCTCTTCCATCCAGGTGAGTGGCCTCCCAAATCCGGAACGAAGAATAACCTGTGTGGTAATTAGCATCGCCATAAATAACAGCAATGCGCCGCCAATTACTAGCTCAACCCGTCCAACTATTGCCAAAAAGCGACGGTATCGAGCTAGAAATTGAGTCATTCTGTTTAATTAATAGCGCGAATGTTATCCCATAAACCTGCTGGCCAGAGCCCTTCGGCCTCAACCTCTACAACACCGGCGCGAGCGCGTTCAGCGAAGGGGGCATTATCAATTTCAAGTACAGTTGCTCCCTCGGCAACCATCGTTGCCAAGACAGAATCGGTATTCTCTAAGGCCTCTTGGCTCATCCAGGCCACCGCGCGCTCAGCCGCTCTGCCAATTGCCTCTTGCTGTCGGCTGCTCATTGCCTGATAGGTGGTATCATTAACCGATATTTCGGCAGTAGACAAGAGATGGTCGGTGCGAATAATATAGGGCACCGCAAGATGAAATTTCTGCGAATAGGCACCACTGGCATCGGCCTCGGCCGCATCAACCACACCCGTCTTTAATCCTAGAAAGGCCTCAGCCCAGGCAATCTGGGTAGGCTGGGTTCCCAAGGTTTCCCATAATTTCAGATAGGACTTAATCTGCGGAACGCGCATCTTTATTCCCCGAATATCATCAATTGATTGGACTGGAATACGGGTATACATAATACGCGGTTGGTCAACTGCCGCAGCCAGAACGCGAACCCCAATTTTGTCGAGTAGCTTATCAGTCATCTCTTCAAAAATTGGGCCCTCCAGGAACTTGGTCATGTGCTCACGATCGCGGAAGGTAAACCCCCAACTGAGCACCTGAAAATCATCGACATGCGCCGAAAAATGGTCCGGACGCGAAAACATCACATCAACCGAGCCAGCAATATGCTGCTCCAGTACCTGATTGGCATTACCCAACACCTGGCCGCGCACCAGTTCAGTCTCAAGTGAGCCCTCTGACTCCTCAAGTATATACTCCTCCAACCTGACCGACATTTGGTCTAGAAGCGAATCCGGCGCCTCAGAGCCGGCAATGACAACCTTAACGATTTCGTCAGTTTGTCCTACTCTGCCGCGAATAGCGACAATTGCAATTATCAATACCGCGACAATTACCACAATAATAAATATTGCCTTCTTATTCATTTAGCAATCCTCCTTATTTTCTTTATATCTTACGATACTCCCGCGGAGGCGTACATGTCAAGTTATTTCGTGAATTTTTAGGAAAATAGAGAGGCAGCTGGCCCTCACATTCTAGAAGTTTTTTTGCTTAAAAAGCTTTATGCAAAAAAATAGAGAGCATTTCAAACGCCTTTGGAGTTGTTTTAAGTAGGGGGCTAGGAGGACGTTTTTATTTTTTTTACCATTTTTAGCCTAAATTTTCCAAAAAATACAGCGGGATACCCCCCTTGGTTCCTATTATTGTCACCATCAATACCTATCGGCCGGAATATATACTCAACAACTGTTAATTAAGAATGTATGAAAAAATTGCTCATTTTTGCTTAAAAAGCTTGCAAAATATACAGATATAGTATTTAATCTATATGAGCCGATGGTGATTTAGAACGGATGAGAGAAAAAACATGAGAAGTTTAGGAAAGGGCTTATATAAAAATGTAGGAATAGCCCTCATCCTAGGAGCCGTCATCTTTCTCGTTGCCTGTGAGGATACCTTAGCAATATGCAATGTCAATGGAGTCCCCTCAATTATATGCCCCTACAGCTGTGCCAACGGCACCGCGGCAGAGGGAAATTCCTCCAGCAGCGAGGAGCGCTGCGCTAGCTGTAATGATGGCTTCATCCTCTCCGAGGGGCGCTGTGTCGCAAATGGTTCGGCGTGGACCAACCGTACTAGCGGCACCACAGAAACCCTCAATGCCATCACCTACGGCAACTCCACCTTCGTGGCGGTGGGCCGGGGCGGCACCATTCTCACCAGTAGCGATGGCAGCAGCTGGAGCAGCCGCACTAGCGGCACTTCACGACACATCTATGGCATCACCTACGGGGGCTCCACCTTCGTAGTGGTGGGCAGTGGCGGCACCATTCTCACCAGTAGCGATGGCAGTAGCTGGAGCAGCCGCACTAGCGGCACTACGCAATGGCTCCAGGGCATCGCCTACGGCAATTCCCTCTTCGTCGCGGTGGGCAGTAGCGGAACCATTCTTACTAGTAGCAATGGCAGCAATTGGAGCAGCCAAACTAGCGGCACTACGCAATGGCACCAGGGCATCGCCTACGGCAACTCCACCTTCGTGGCGGTGGGCCGGGGCGGCACCATTCTCACCAGCAGTAACGGCAGCAGCTGGAGCAGCCAAACCAGCGGCACTCCACTAACCCTCTATGGCATCACCTACGGGGGCTCCACCTTCGTGGCGGTGGGTGCAAACGGCACCATTCTCACCAGTAGCGATGGCAGCAGCTGGAGCAGCCGCACTAGCGGCACTTCACGACACATCTATGGCATCGCCTACGGCAACAGCACCTTTGTAGCGGTGGGGGGGGGCGGCACCATCCTCACCAGTAGCAACGGCAGTAGCTGGAGCAGCCAAACCAGCGGTACTTCGCGATGGCTCCGGGGCATCGCCTACGGCAACTCCTTCTTCGCGGCGGTGGGCAATGGTGGTATCATTCTTACTGCTCGATGAGCTGAGTAGTATAAGATAGGTAGTCTGAGCTAAGTAGCTAGTTGCGCGCAGTGCTTGGTAGCGTAGTGGGTAGAAGCGCACTAGCGGCACTTCGCAACGGCTCAATGGCATCACCTACGGCAATCGCACCTTCGTCGCGGTGGGCAATAACCGCACCATTCTCACCAGTAGCGATGGCAGCAGCTGGAGCAGCCAAACTAGCGGCACTTCGCAAAACTTCCAGGGGGTCACCTACGCCAATTCCACCTTTGTCGCGGTGGGGAATGGCGGCACCATCCTCACCAGTAGCAACGGCAGCAGCTGGAGCAGCCAAACCAGCGGCACTTCGCAACACCTCCGGGCCATCACCTACGCCAACTCCCTCTTCGTGGCGGTGGGCACTGGCGGCACCATCCTCACCAGTAGCAACGGCAGCAGTTGGACCGGCCGCACTAGCGGCACTTCGCAACTCCTCTGGGACATCGCCTACGGTAACTCCACCTTCGTAGTGGTGGGGGATGACGGCACCATCTTCACCAGTAGCGATGGCAGCAGTTGGACCGGCCGCACTAGCGGTACTTCGCAAGATCTCTGGAGCATCACCTACGCTAATTCCACCTTCGTAGCGATGGGCTGGATCGGCACCATTCTCACCAGTAGTGATGGCAGCAGCTGGACTCGCCGCACTAGCGGCACTTTACAACATCTCCAGGGCATCACCTACGCCAATTCCACCTTCGTAGCAGTGGGGGATGGCGGCACCATTCTTACTAGTAGCGATGGCAATAGTTGGAGCAGCCAAACCAGCGGCACTGCAGGAAATCACCATGGCAACGCCTACGGTAACTCCACCTTCGTAGTGGTGGGGGATGACGGCACCATTGTCACCAGTAGTGATGGCAGCAGCTGGACTCGCCGCACTAGCGGTACTTCACAACGCCTCCAGGACATCACCTACGCCAATTCCACCTTCGTAGCAGTGGGGAATGGCGGCACCATTCTCACCAGTAGTGATGGCAGCAGCTGGACTCGCCGCACTAGCGGCACTTCGCTGGGCCTCAATGGCATCACCTACGGCAACTCCACCTTCGTGGCGGTGGGATATGCCGGCACCATTCTTACTAGTAGCGATGGCAGTAGTTGGAGCAACCAAACCAGTGGCACTTTTTGGAGCCTACAGAGTATCACCTACAGTGGTTCCACCTTCGTAGCGGTGGGCTGGATCAGCACCATTCTCACCAGTAGCAACGGCAGCAGCTGGACCAGACAAACCAGCGGCACTTCGCAACGGCTCAATGGCATCACCTACGGGGGCTCCACCTTTGTGGCGGTGGGCAGTGACGGCACCATTGTCACCAGTAGCAACGGCAGCAGTTGGAGCAGCCAAACCAGCGGCACTTCGCGATGGCTCCGGGGCATCACCTACGCTAACTCCACCTTCGTGGCGGTGGGGACTAGCGGTGCCATTCTCACTGCTCCATGAGCTAAGTAGTATAAACTAAGTAGTCTGAGCTAAGTAGCTAGTTGCACGCAGTTCTTGGTAGCGTGGTAGGTAGAAGCGCACTAGCGGCACTTCGCAAACTCTCCGGAGCATCACCTACGGCAACTCCACCTTCGTGGCGGTGGGCTGGAGTGGCACCATTCTCACCAGTAGCGATGGCAGCAGTTGGACCGGCCGCACTAGCGGTACTTCGCAAGATCTCTGGAGCATCACCTACGCTAATTCCACCTTCGTAGCGGTGGGGGTTTTCGGCGCCGGCCTCACTGCTCAATGAGCTGAGTAGTATAAGATAGGTAGTCTGAGCTAAGTAGCTAGTTGCGCGCAGTGCTTGGTAGCGTAGTGGGTAGAAGCGCACCAACGGCACTTCGCAAAATCTCTATGGCATCACCTACGGGGGCTCCACCTTCGTAGTGGTGGGGGATGGCGACACCATTCTTACTAGTAGCGATGGCAGCAGCTGGAGCAGCCAAACCAGCGGCACTTCGCGACACCTCCAGGGCATCACCTACGGCAACTCCACCTTCGTGGCGGTGGGTTGGAGCGGCGCCATCCTCACCAGTAGCGATGGCAGCAGCTGGACCGGCCGCAGCAGCAGCACTTCGCAAATTCTCTGGGGTATCACCTACGGCAACTCCACCTTCGTAGCAGTGGGGAATGGCGGTGCCATCCTCACTACTCAATGAGCTAAGTAGCTAATTGTGCGCAGTGCTTGGTAGCGTAGTGGGTAGAAGCGCACTAGCGGCACCACAGAATACCTTTCTAGCATCACCTACGGCAACTCCACCTTCGTGGCGGTGGGGGATGGCGGTGCTATTCTCACCAGTAGCGATGGCGCAACGTGGACTAGCCGTACTAGCGGCACTTCGCAAAACTTACTGGGGGTCACCTACGCCAATTCCACCTTCGTAGCAGTGGGGAATGGCGGTGCTATTCTCACCAGTAGCGATGGCGCAACGTGGACTAGCCGTACTAGTGGCACTTCGCAAAACTTCCAGGGTATCACTTACGCCAATTCCACCTTCGTCGTGGTGGGTGCTAACGGCACCATTCTCACTACTCAATGAGCTAATTTACATAAGATAAGTAATCTAATCCAAGTAGCCTGAGCTACATAGATAGTGCCTGGTAGCTCTTGGTAGTAAGGTGCTAGCATCAACTGTTGGTCTAGAAATAGAGATAAATATTTAAAATTTATTAATGCACCCCTCCATTTCTCTCCCTTCTCTAAGCATGTTATATACATATATATGGAACGACCGACATGAGCACTTGCCAATTTCAGCGGCGGATGGTAGCCTATGCTTATGACTAAGGGAGTAGATCTCCAGGATCTGGAGCGGCTGGTTGGCCCCTTGGTGGAGCAGGCGCTTGCCAAGATGCTGGATCAGAAAACTCCAGAGGAGAAGCACCAGCTTGAGGAGCGCAATCAACAAAAGCGGTTGGAGCTTCTAGATCGGGTTATCCGTCTAGAGGAGCGGACCATCCGCTTAGAGGAGGGGCATAGACATCTTCAAGAGGGGCAGAAGCAGCTTCAAGAGGGGCAAAAGGCCATTATTCTGGAGGTGAACCGGCGCTTTACCGAGATGCGCGAGGATACCGACAAGCGCTTTACCGAGATGCAAGAGGGACAGAAGGCCCTTATTCTGGAGATGAACCGGCGCTTTACCGAGATGCGCGAGGATACCGACAAGCGTTTTACCGAGATGAATAGGCGCTTTCAATCTGTGCAGTGGCTTATTGTGGCAATGGGTGGTTTTTTAGGCTTGGTTATGACTCTATTACGCCTTTTCTAGCGGAGGGAGGCACCATTGTCACCAGTAGCGACGGCAGCAGCTGGAGCAGCCAAACCAGCGGTACTTCGCAAAATCTCGTGGGCATCACCTACGGCAACTCCCTCTTCGTAGCGGTGGGGGAGAGAGGCACCATTCTCACTACTCAATGAGCTGAGTAGTATAAGATAGGTAGTCTGAACTAAGTAAATGGTGCGCTTCGCGGCTGAGCCTATGTTATGGATAGAGGGACGACCTCAGTACTCATTGAATCGAAAAATAGGGCTACTATACACCTCACATAACACCCCACATACATCTAATATTTGAAAAATACTTGTCGCGTAGCATGGCGATAGGCTATACTAGTTCCCATGAAGGCGCTCTATCCCGGCTCATTTGATCCCCCCACCCTGGGGCATCTTAATGTAATAGAGCGTTGCGCCACAATTTTTTCACAGCTGCATATAGTAGTAGCCAGCAATCCACAGAAACAGTATGCCTTCCCTAAGCAGCAACGGCTAGAGATGATGCAAACCATAAGTTCGCATCTTAGTAATATTCAGGTACACTATTGTGATAAACTCATAGTAGAGTTTGCCAAAGAGATTAATATAGGCATAATCGTAAGGGGAGTACGAGCACATGAGGATTTTGAATATGAATTTCAGCTCTCGCTGCTTAATCGAGGCCTCGACCCTCAGATCGAAACCCTCTTTATCCCTACCGATCCCCGCTATTTTGTCTTACGCTCTTCAACTATTCGTGAGTTGGCGCGGCTTAGAGGAGACATAAGCAGTATGGTGCCCGCTGCCATTGCGGCACAGATAAAAAACCAGTTTACGGGAATTAAAGAGACCTAGTGACCCCCTAGCCTGCACATACTAGCTCATACTCATCCTCCTAGGCAACCTCCGGGTATACTTGTGGCAATGGTGGAAGAAAAGGTGGTACTCGCATGGAAAGCCGTACCTTCTGGTAAAAGCACTCCTCCCGCGCCCTCTGAAACAATGTCTTGTATGCCTCAAGACGGTCACGGGTCATGGCTCGATCACATTCAAAGACGCTCCAGTGAAGCAGGCCCTCATCAATGGACGTGTGAGCTTCACGAAGTTTCTGGAGCGGACTTCCTCCCTTGTAGCTATTATATCGTGTGAGATTAAAAAAGCTATTATAGCGCTGTACCTCACGGAGCAACGCCTGAGTGGAGGGAGGAGGAAGCAGATGCATCCACAACTCATCCTCATTCAACCGGTGGGCACTTTCCACATCGCTTTGCCAGTTCTTCTGTCCCAACGGGATTAAACGGTGCGTAGCCCCCCATTTCAGCATGGCCAAGATTGAAAAGGCTGAAGCATGCGCATCTCCATAGGCATTAGTGAACTCTCGGCCATTATCGGTTTGAAACATTATCTCGGTACAATCTATGCCATGATGAGAGAAATGCGCACAGAGTTCATCGACAAATATCGCGGTAGCAGTTTGCGTGTTTTGCGACGAGAGCGCCATAAAGAGGGCTCCGGTGCGCACATCTCGGGCGGTAAGCTGGTACGAGGGAAGCCCTAGGCGCTGAATCAGAGGTGCATAGCCATGAATATCGGTGAGATACTTCACATCAACCATAATTCGCGCACCAGGCGGGAGTAACTGTTTTCGTTGGAATACTACCGGTGAAAGAGCTTTTCTCACCTTCTGTGGACGCGTGATTTTGAGTCCTTCTCTATGAAGGAGCGAAAGGATAGTGGAGAGACTATAGGGAATCTTCCATTTTTGTTTGAGCCACGACGCACTAATGACTATCTTCTTCTTAGTATTCGGTGCGCGATAGCGAATAAGTCGTGCACGTTCTTTTGTGGCCTCATCAATAATCTTCAAACGCCAATAGGGGATCATGGCGTTGGGGGAATTAGCGGGCCTCGTGGAGCGATTCGTCAGAGGCTCATCTTCTTTGGCCCGCCGTACCCATTTCCGCACCGTATTGCGCGCAATCTCATAGGTTCTGCACGCCGCTTTAATACCATGACGCGTGGCATAGGCCACCATTTCTTCACGGACCGCGCTCTGTAAGCGCGGGGTGGCATCCCGTATGACAGTATGATATACTATTTTCACATCCTGTTCTCCTTTTTATTATATTTTCTACTGCAGTATAGCAGTTCTCCGGCATTTCATGCTGGAGAGGGGGGTCAGGATGTCTCTTTATTTTCCTTAAAAAACCAGTTTAGCACTTGACAAATGTTGCCGCGCCCTCTATTATAGGCATTACATTATGGCTGTACCCAAAAAGAGGGCCTCTAAGGCCCGCACTCGTCGCAGAAAGAAGATTAATAGAGAGCTTAAAATGCCCGAACTGGTTCGTTCTGCTGAGAGCGGAGCAGTAGTCAGAAGGCATCGTGTTGATCTCCAGAGCGGTTTCTATCGGGGAAAACAGGTTTTGGATCCCGAGCAATAATGTAGTATACAGAAACAGTTATAGAGAAAATAGAGATAAACAGTTATAGAGATTGCATAATAGAGATATAATGCAGATGATATGTGTAGATGATATGTGTAGATGATATGTGTAGATGTAACAAGTAGATGTAACAATATGTGCAGATGTAAAAAACAGAGCAGTAAAAAAGAAATTATATTAAAAAAGAAATTGTGGTTAAGAATTGCTTTTTTGGTTGATAGAGTTGGATTATTACTATATAATCAATAGCAGAAACAATAAATTTTAAATAAGGAGGATTCTATGTCTGAAGAGCTTTTTGCGAGGATGAAGAAGTTAATTGCTGATAAACTTGAAATAGATGAGAGCAAGATTACTCCAGAGGCCTCATTTCGGCAGGATCTGGGCGCCGATAGTTTAGATACTTATGAGCTTGTATATGCCATCGAAGAGGAGCTAGGTATTACTATCCCAGATGAGAAGGCTAATGAGTTTGAAACCGTTGGTGATGCCTTAGAGTTCCTAAAGAAACAGAAGAAGGAATAATCAGTATAGTGAATCGCTCATTATGGGTATCCATGATGAGTGGTTCGTGCTATACTATTCATGCCGAGTATAGCTATGTCGCGTCCCCGATATAATCTGGAAGAGAGTGATGTAAAGGTAGATAGTGAGCGCCGCAAGGAGTTACTTCTTTTGCAGAGGATAGCCAAGATACATTTTAATGATATCAATCTTCTAAATCACGCACTAGCGCATCGCTCCTACGCCAACGAAAACCGGGTAGAGCGCTTTAATAACGAACGGCTAGAATTTCTAGGTGATTCAGTGCTTGGCGTAGTGGTAACCGAGTATCTCTTTCTAAATCAACCTCAACAGCCAGAGGGCTACTTAGCAATGGTTAAATCTCATGTGGTATCGGAAGACTCGTTAGCACTGGCTGCCCGTGAGATGACCCTAGAGAATTATATTCTCATAGGAAAAGGCGAAGAACTCTCTGGAGGCCGCACAAATAAGGCTATCATTTCTGATACCTTAGAGGCGCTCTTTGGCGCCTATTATCTGGACTCAGGATTAGAGGCCTGCCGCAAGCTCATATTAAATTGTCTCGAAAGTGAAATACACAAGGTTCTAAATGATGAGCATCAAAAGGACTACAAGACCATTTTGCAGGAATTGGTACAGCAGTCTTTCAAAACTTACCCGCGTTATTTGCTGACTAAACGTAGCGGGCCTGAGCATCGCAAACAGTTCTGGGTAAAGGTACAGGTGATGGATAACAGCTATGGACCGGGGCGCGGGCATACCAAAAAGGAGGCCGAGAAGGCCGCGGCACAGCTGGCCTACAAGGCGCTTCACAAGGCGCACAAGAAGCGACTCAATTCTTCATCGAGCACCGCTTCATCGCGCCGGCGAAAGAGGAGATCTTAAGCGCGACCGCCGTTATCGAATCTTAAGCGACTCTGATATAGTCTTTTGGCTATCTTTATGAGGGTCTCTCTCTGATTTTGAGAAGGATCATCCAGCACTGTGCTATGTAGCTGCGAAAGAAGAGTGCCAATAAGTACTCCCTGTGGTATTCCTATTGCCTTTAGATCATTTCCATTTATTGCTAAATCTGTAATACGTAATGAATGCGGCTGTGAAATGATTTTTTCCACCCGTTTATGTGCCTCTAGAAAATAGGAGCGACTGTTGCAGTCGGCATATTGTAGGCGTAGAATATCATCTACAGCCTCTTCGCCAACTCGTGCAATCATCCGCCGTAGCGCCGCATCGCTCCAGTTATGCTGAATATAATCCATATGATGACGAACAAGATGTGACACCCTACGGATGGTTACATTAGAGAAGCGCAAACGCCGCAATACATCGCTAGCTATCTCAGCCGAGCGCTGCTCATGTCCGTAGTATCCAACTATCCCCCGGCTATTGATCTTTTCGCATAATGGTTTTGCCACATCATGCAGGAGGCCCGCTAATCGTAGCTCAATACTATTAGGAAGTCGTGAGGCCACTATTACTAGATGTCCATAAAGGGTGCGCGCATCACTTTTGCGCTGTGGGTAACCCACAGCACCCTGTAATTCGGGCATTAAATAGCGTAACAGAGTAGCATTTTTAAGCAGCACAAAACCTGGCACTATTCTGTGGCTTACCACAATTTTTACCAACTCTACACGCAATCGCTCCATGGCTACCATCGAAAGCGCTGTCGCATCTCCCTTAATAGCGTTCCATGTGGTGAGAGCTATTCGATACCCTAAGGTTGTGGCAAAACGCAGCGCCCGCAGCATTCGTAGCGGATCCTCGGTAAAGCGCTCGGTGGCCTTTCCAATAGCCTGTAGCAGGCCCCTTTGAATATCTTGCCGGCCCCCGAAGGGATCTCGCAATTCGCCATTTTGCATATTAAGCGCTAGGGCATTAATGGTAAAATCTCGACGCGCTAGATCCTCCTCAATATTGTTTCCAAAGTGAACGCGGTCGGGATGGCGCCTGTCACTGTAATAGCCCTCATTCCTAAAGGTGGTTACCTCTACGCTATGCTCCGCATGGCGGATGGTTACTGTTCCAAAGGGCAATCCAGAAGGAATGCTACCCCGAAAGAGAGTAAGCATACGCTGTGGCGGGGCATTGGTAGCTAGGTCATATTCTTGTGGTAGACGATTGGCAAACATATCTCGTAGAGCTCCCCCTACTAGCCAGCATTGCCAGCCAGCAGAAATGATATGGCGGGCCACGCTCCGCAGCCAGGGTGGCAGCTGCTGTAGCAGTTTCTGACCCTTCATATTCTACACATCACTTTTGGGAGCTGTGCTCTTGGCTATTATTGTTAGCTATTAGCTAACCAGAATAACCGGACGGGTAACTGCCAGTGCAGCAGCGCCCTATGAGATACTCTCTCCATATCCACTGCTTCCCAGTGGCGAGAATCCAGTGCAGCACTTCGGTTATCAGCCGCTACAAAGAGCTTTCCATAGGGAACGGTGGTTTGTGCCATTTCTGCTGAAAAGGGGAGATCGCTCCTCCAACCGGAGGGGAGCGGTTTTTTTGCTATTTTATAGCTCACATTAGAGAGCATGAACTCACTTTGAAAACTCGACATTGTGGGGGCTTTAATAAAAAAGATAAAGCTATCCATCAGTATGCGATCTCCCGGCAAACCAATAACCCGTCGTACTAAGGGACGATAACGCGAAATACCAATCCGCTGCAGGGTCACAAAACGGATAAGGCGATCTAGCGTGCGATACCAGCGGCCCTCAGGTTGTACGTAAGGAGGGTAGATTAACAACAACTCTCCTCGCTGGATTGGGAATTCTGTATTATCTGGGCGGAATGCAGCAGCCTCTATTGAAAATGGTCTAGCTATGATTCGATCATTGCGCTGTAGAGTAGGACTCATTGAGTTACTACCTATGCGAAAATTCTGTAAAAAGAAATACTGAATAAGTATCACTAGAAGATAGATCAGAACCAATCTAAATAATAATAGCCGCCTTTGTTTACCTCGCGTCCCTCGTCGGTAGCGCATTATTAATTACTTAATTATACCTATTCGCCGCAGAGGCCAATATTTGATACGGGCCCTACCGAGCACCCTCTTCTTGGCCACCACACCAAAATAGCGCCCATCTCGTGAATTATCTCGATTATCGCCAAGGGGGAGCATATAGCCCTTTGGTATATACCAGCCAATGCGATAGCGTTGCACATAAGAGGCGTAGAGCGAATTGTAGGGCTCAGCTCGGAAGAGTTCGCTCTCCCGCTCCCCCTCTAGGAATATTGCATCAATATGCTGGATATTCCAGAGATCGGCTAATAGCTCGGATTGTTGAGAACTGAGGGGGGCATCTAAATCTTGGAGAGCCAAGAGGCGAGCTATCGTCTGCATCTCATTATAGCTACGCTGTTCTACCAAGCGGTGGGTAGTATATGAAAGAGAGGTAATCTGCATAAGTTCCTCCTCGCTTACCCATTGCCGTTGGGCTGCCGCACGAAAAAGGAACTCACCCTGCTCTATCCTTACATATTCTTCTGAATCGCCTACCATTCTTTTGATAAGAAAATGTGCTCGCTGTTGGCCGGTAGCATCGCGATCAATATCAATAATAGAGAGTGTTAACATATAGATGAACCGCTGCGCTAGTTCAAAGACAATGCCTCGGCTGAGATAACTGGGATTCTCAAATATAACCACCTCTCCCCGCTGAGGCTCCTTAATACCTGGCAGTTTTACGATGCCCGGTAATAGTTCTGGCCCATAAATGCCCTTTCCTACAAAGATACGATCACCCTCTACTAGGGTGGTACGCATAGATCCAGAGGGGATTTGATAGGCTTGCAATGCATATTGGTTAATAAGCAACACCATAACTGCGGCCCATAGAAAGGCCTTAATCCATTCAACTAGGTTATTATGGCGCTGTTGGCGCGCTATGCGGCGCTCTCTGCGGCCTTTCCGCCAGGTGAGAAATATTTCACAACCCCGCACCAGGAGTGTACCCCATCTATACCACCACTTCTCTTCTATCGATCTATGCATTGAATCTACCGGTGGGGGGTCTCAGACCACCCCCAAGCATATATAAAAGGTGGCAATGTTGACCTCTCCCCGCTACTATTATACCTTATTGATATGGGATTACAAGAGAGACAATCGCGAGTAACTTTACAGAGCATTGCCGGCATTGCCCCTCCCATTTATACACTGCTACTGGCAACGTTGCTGCTAGTAGCCCTATTTTTTGCAATTTTATTATTGCCTAGTCTAATAGGCAATGGAAGCCGAGTAATTATTGAGAGCAGTCCACCACGCGCCGCGGTTTTTATTGATAGGGAGTATATGGGACATACACCCTTAACTATCTTTGTGTTGCAAGGAAGGCGCTCCATTGAGGTGGTACGCCGCGGCTTTGCACCCCATAAAGAGCATTTAGATATTCAAGGACGGCTTATTGGACGGCTCCTCTTTCCTCGTAAGGTACATCGTACTGTGCAGTTGGCGCCGGAAGTTGCCCCTCCATTAATAGCCCAGGAAGCACTCCAGGAATTTGCGCAATGGGCCTTAATAGGTAAAAGCGACGAGAGCTACCCTCGTCCCCCTATACTATTAGATGTGGCGCATGATCTGTTAGCTCTGGAGTCCCCGCAATTAATTGATGCCCTTCTGTTGCAGAGTCTTCCCAGCCTGGTTGATCGCGCGGCTACTACGGATTGGATTGCAGCAGCAGCATTGCGCACCGGGAACGAATTGCCGCTCCCATCTCATCAGCTGGGACAGATGGTCGCACAGATCCCGGCCCTGTCAGCTATTGGCAGTCGCCTTCCAGAGTATCTGCGATTGCTACTAACTGAAGATTCAGCACTTTCAGAGAGTGCCTGGTATCGCCAACAGCTACCGCCGGCCGAGCCGCCACGCAGTCAACCCACAGCAAATGAGCTCACCGTAACCGGTATTCAGTTTGCCAGAATGCCCCCGGGGACCTTTATTATGGGAGGGGAGAATAGGCTTATCCCCCATTTTCTTAAACCATATCTGCCACATCTGCATACTATTGCTGATAGTTTCTATATCTCTCGTACCGAGATAACCCGTCAACAATTTGCGCAATTTCTTGACGCCCAAGCACGGTGGCGACCAACCAACCGCCGGCAGCTTATCAGTGAGGGGGTGGTAGATGAATACTATCTTTCAGATTGGGGGGAGCAACCCCCTGATCAACAGCCGGCACGCTATCTCTCATGGTATGCCGCCCACGCCTTCTGTGAATGGCTACAAAGTCTATTGCCGGCCTCTCTAGAGGGCTCACAGCTGCGTTTGCCCCGCGAGGATGAATGGGAATATGCTGCCTGGTTAGTGCAAGCCGATAGTTATCGCGGGGTATTTCAAGATTTTTACAATCTAGAGTTCCGCACTCCCCAGAGGGTAAGCCAGTCGGAAAGCCATCGCTACTATCCAGGGAACGCGGGAAATGAAGCGCCCACCCCCATCCTCTATGATATGCTAGGGAATGTGTGGGAATGGATGGACAATTGGTATCATCCGGCGCAATATATCTGGGGTTGGGAGCATCCCCAGCCATTGGGGAGTATTGGCGCCCATAAATCGGTTCGGGGGGGTAGCTGGATCAATAGCCGGGCCCTGGTTAACCGCTCCACTCGCGCCCATCAGTCGCCAGAAAGTAGCACTGCCTATCTGGGATTTCGGGTGGTACTGATACCCCCGCTTCGCGAATAACTATCTCTACGCATGTCTAAGAAAGATACATCAACCACTCTTCTAGCTACCAACCGGCGATTGCGCCATGACTATGCCATTATTGATACCTTAGAGTGTGGTATTGAACTTTACGGAGGTGAGGTAAAATCTATTCGTAGTGCCCTGCTTAATTTTGCCGATAGCTATGTGCAGATACGGCAGGGCGAGATGTATATCATGAATATGCATATTGCCCCCTATCGCTTTGCTAGCTCTCAGGACGCCTCTAATCCGTTACGTCCGCGCCGTCTATTGGCACATAGTCAAGAGATAGCACGGCTTCACCGCCGGGTAAGAGAGAAGGGACTTACCCTAGTCCCCTTAGATTTTCATACTCGGCGAGCGCTTATTAAGGTCACAGTGGCGCTTTGTCGAGGAAAACAGCAGCATGACAAGCGTGAGGATATTAAGACGCGGGATACTGTTCGCGAGATGCAGCGAGAGGCGACACAGCGTTGATAAGCGCCAATCTCTCTCAGTTGAAAACGCTGGCAATCTCTTACACCCTACGACGTTATGCAGAAATGGCTCTATACTTGGCGCAGAGGGGAGGTCGTTATACCCGACGCTATTTTCGGCGCAGCGGGCTTAAGGTTATTCGCAAGGCGGATAGTTCGCCGGTTACGGTAGCCGACCGCGAAACCGAACAGCTATTGCGCCGCATGTTGGCCCGCCACTATCCGACGCATGCTATTGTAGGTGAAGAATATGGGCATACTCCTACTGCGGCAGATCTCTGCTGGTATATTGATCCTATTGACGGTACGCAATCCTTTCTGCACGGCATACCACTGTACACTGTACTGATAGCGCTCTTTGATGGTTCACAACCACTTTTGGGGCTAATTCACAACCCTATATTGCAAGAGACGGTAATAGCAATAACTGGGAGCGGCTGTCTCTATAATGGGCAGCTCTGTCAGGTTGCCCAACAGCATAATTTAACAAAGGCCCGCTTACAGTTTTCCGATGCTGCTCACCTTGAACAGCAATGTCCGGGACTATTAGGCGCGCTTGCTAGTCGCTGTGCGCTGGCGCGTACCTGGTGCGATGCCTATGGTTATCTGCTGTTGGTTACCGGGCGGGCCGATATTGTTATTGATGCTGCTATGCAGCCTTGGGATATTGCGCCACTCTATCCTATTGTGCAGGAGGCTGGCGGCCATATCAGCAACCTTCAGGGTCGCGCCAATCCACTGGCCCAGGGCGGAGAGGGTTGTCTAGCCTGTAGCCCACCTTTAACCCCTCACCTACTGTCAATTATTGGGCAACCGTAAAATATTCCGGCTATTCGCAGCGGCGCTGCATCCCATGGATGGTTCTGAGCTCCAACTCATCATAACTTAGCGAATAGCGCTCCTTAAGCGCTTTCCAACGCCGAATATACTCGCAGTGGAAACTCTGATTTGGTGGTAACCATCTAGCGGGATCCTTGGCGCCCTTTGAACGGTTAGTCTTAGCAGAGACAGCTATTAATAGGTGGGGATTATCAATATTATTAGCAAAGGCCCGCCGCTCCTCATTGTCCCAGAGATGGGCGCCACTTATATGTGCCTCCTTAAGAGGGATAAAATGATCCACATCCAACTTATCGGCCTCCGTAAAATAGCTATTGCTATAAGAGTCATACCATAGACCAGAGAGTACTCGACAGCCATCTGCGGTTAGCTCTGTCTCTTGTAAGCTTTCAATGATGAGTACCTCTTGTCGGGTATCCTGACAATCTCCATCAGCATCGCTCCATCGCTCATTGCTAAGATAAAGCTCGCGGCTATAGGGCAGCACTTCATCAGATTGTTGCGGCAATAACTGCGCTATTTGGCGATCTAGATAGGACATCATGTCCTCTAACCCAATATCCTCTCTATAGCATAGCAGTTTGTAGTCACTCAAGGTGTAGTAGGGGCTCTGCGCTTCGCAAGGAGCTCCATAAAGATTTTTGCTGTAGGGGCAGGGGCAGATACCAGGATAGCTCCTAATGGACTCTAGTATAATCTGTTCATGCAGTTGGCCCCTCATTTGTTCTATTTCCTCTTTCTCTATTGTATTTACCGACTCGCTATTTCTTAAAGCACCATCCTGCGGCGCTACTGAATAAAACGGCGTATACAATAACAACACTACAACCCCTAGCCAAAATGGAGTCGTTATGCCCAGTCTGCTTCTCATCGCTATTATTAAGTATATGTAGCTTCCTAGTTTCTGCAAACAGAATTTTATCCCCGGAGAGAAAAATAAAGCGAGAGCTACCCCCTCACTCCCGAAAATTTTTACATAAGAATAGGGATGGGGGTTGAAACCTCTCCCTATCCCATCTTCAGTCGCGATGGGCTTACCCGATCCTTTTGGTCGCCATCTATTAAATGTCACTGCTCCTCTAGGTATACTGGAGGATTATAAATGCAGTGGCATTTACTATGAGTACCAAAGAGATGCCTATATGCAAGCCGGTATGAGGCTTGCTACAGGAACAACCTCAGGTAGAGATGAGGCACAGTGCTGCGGGGTAACGCTTAGACATGTGATGAGGCTCTTAAAGCACTGGAAAGAGGAGGCGAGGTGGCGTTAGTGCATCGCTCCCGAGGTCGTTCGGGCCCTCGAAAGATCCCCCGGAGGTGATGGAGAGGGCGGTTACGTTCATTAAAGAGGAATTGGAGGGCTACAGTCCCGCCTATGCAAAGGAGACCCTAGCTAAAGAGCATGATATCCATATTTCAGTTCTTACGCTGAGCAAGGCCCTGGCTGAGGCAGGAATTGCGGTGTCCCGCTCATTTCAAATTTTTTAGGGTGGAGCTGGACTTCGTCCCGAGATGCGAGTTGCACTCTATAAGTATCTTGACGGAAGGATACAGCTGTCCTATAAGAGAAGGGTATTGGCCATGAAGGGGGTAATATATGTATTTTTTGTGGCTGCGTGACATTTTTGTTTTCTTTAGGGTGACATTTTCGTCTTTAGTTTAATAAAAGTTGCAAAGGGCTTGACTAATTTGGAAAAGTATGGAACACTTAACGTAAATCTCACAGAAAAGATAATGACCAATCATCGCACCTATCGCAAACCCAACTATTCCAAGAATAGAAAGGGCAAGGGACGCCCTAATAATAACAACGCCTTTGTACCGCCGGCCGATTTAGAGCAGGACATTCATGAGGCGGTGCAGATTGATGATAACGCTGCCATAATCTGCGTCAATGATCTTGCCGCCCTTAACCCGCGCGCATTACGGGAGCATGCCAAACAGCAGGATATTCCCGAAAATCAGGTACTGGGCCTCAATAGCCATGAGATTATTACCAGATTGCTTAAGCAACATGCCGAGAGCGGAGGGGCATTAAGTGTCCACGGTGTGTTAGATGTGCACCATGATGGGTATGGCTTTCTACGCTCGCCGTACAATTCCTATCTGTCTGGCGCAGAGGACATTTACATAGCCCCCTCCCAGGTTCGCCTCCATAATCTGCGTACTGGTGATTCAATAGAGGGTCGTATTAGGCCCCCAAAAGATAATGAGAATTTCTTTGCCATGCTACGGGTCGAGAAGGTTAACTCTGATAAGCCAGCGGTTGCCCAAAACCGTGTTCCCTTTGATAATCTTACCCCTCTCTATCCCAATGAGCGGCTAGAAATGGAGATTAGCGATGTAGCCCGGGAGCATGAATATCTCTCCACGCGCATGATTAATCTTTTTTGCCCCGTCGGCAAAGGTCAGCGGGGACTCATTGTCTCACCGCCCCGTACCGGTAAAACCATACTGTTGCAAAAGATAGCCAATGCCGTTACTGCTAATCATCCCGAGGTGACCATGATTATATTGCTGATTGACGAGCGCCCCGAAGAGGTAACCGATATGGAGCGCAATGTAAAGGCCGAGGTTATTGCCTCTACCTTTGACGAGCAGGCCAGTCGTCATGTGCAGGTAGCCGAAATTGTGCTGGAAAAGGCACGCCGTCTAGTAGAACATGGTCGAGATGTAATGATTCTATTAGATTCTATAACTCGTTTGGCGCGGGCATATAATCAGACCGTACCTGCCTCTGGCAAAATACTTACCGGAGGCGTTGATTCTAGCGCTCTCCATAAGCCGAAGCGCTTCTTTGGAGCTGCCCGCAACATTGAAGGGGGCGGCAGTCTTACCATAGTGGCTACCTCGCTCATAGAGACTGGCAGCCGCATGGATGAGGTCATCTTTGAAGAATTCAAAGGAACTGGAAATATGGAGATTCATTTGGATCGCAAAATATCAGATCGCCGTCTCTACCCGGCTATCAATATTAAAAAATCAGGCACCCGGCGCGAAGATCTCTTAATGAGCGCCGAGGAACTACAAAAGATATGGATACTACGCAAGGTCATTAATGCTATGGATGATGTAGAGATAATCGAATTGCTAATTGAGCGTATGAAGAAAAGTAAGACCAATGAGGAGTTTTTACGTTCTATGAATACCGCCGGCATAATGAAGGAATAAATGTCCTCTACCTATTTCAGTATCTTAATCTTTTCACTTGACGGAGAGCGCTGCAACCGCTATTAATTAGATATGGCATTAAGAATTCGGCTCAAACGGGTGGGCGCCAAAGGGCAGCCTTGTTACCGGGTAGTGGTAATGGACGCGCGACAACCGCGAGACGGCCGCGCCATTGAGGAATTAGGCGGCTACCGGCCGCTTTTGGTAGGGGATGAACGCTTTAACTGCGCAAGAGATCGATTAGCCTACTGGGTAGCTCGCGGGGCACAGCTTAGCGATACCCTTCGTAGCCTGCTTAATCGCTATAGTAATAAAAAGACTAGCGCTAAGCGTCGAAATAAGAAAGAGGAACGCCAATCACCAGCCCAGCAACAAAAAAAGCAATAATAAATAATAATAAGTATAAAAATAAATGAGTATAAAAATAATAAAAAAAGGATGAATTATGGAATACGACGCTTTAAAAGAATTAGTAAGCTATATTGCTCGTGCCTTAGCCGATGAACCTGATAAAGTAGAGGTTACTTTGGTGGAGGGTGAGCAATCAATGATATTAGAATTGCGAGTAGCAGAAAATGATATCGGAAAAATTATTGGTCGCCAGGGGCGCAACGCCAATGCCATACGGGTATTGCTCAATGCAGTTGCGATGGGAAACAATAAACCGCGAGTTGTATTAGAGATTATTGGCTAGTAAGATAGCCCTTAATTTCTGATATCTTCAACATGTTTGCTGTGTGAATATAATTGTGAAAATTATGTAAGGTGACAATAGGAGCTGCGCAGCAATGTGGATATAGCCATGGCCAGTTATGCTATCTCATAGATGCTGCGCTAGCTATGGCTAGAGGGGAAGTTGACAGGTATGCGATACTGGATTGTCTCACTCTTTCCTGATCTAATAACCCCTCATTTCTCTACCGGGGTCTATCGCCGCGCCGCGGCGCAGGGATTGGTGAGTCATCAGACAATTGCCCTACGCGACTTTGCCAGTGATGCCCGCCGCAGCTGCGATGATGAGCCCTATGGCCCCGGCCGCGGGATGGTGATGGCTCCCGAACCGCTGGGCCGCGCCTTGGATTCCATTAATGCCCCCAGTCACTTTATCATCTACCCTTCTCCTGCTGGTCAGCCACTAAATAACCGCCTCCTGCAGCAGCTTAGTAACTATTCAGAGCTAGTTATTATCTGCGGCAGATATGAAGGTATAGATCAGCGGGTTATTGATCGCTATGTTGATATGGAGATTAGCATTGGAGATTATGTTATCTCCAGTGGCGAGTTGGCAGCACTGGTCATTATAGATGGTATAAGCCGCCTAATACCGGGGGTTATTAATGCTGAATCGCTGCGCGAAGAGAGCTTCCAAGATGAGCTATTGGAGTACCCACATTATACCCGGCCCCAGCATTGGCGTGGCATGTCGGTGCCCGAGGTGTTGCTATCGGGCAACCATGCTCAAATCCATCAATGGAGATTGGCGCAACGTCGTAAAAAGACTTTACACAATCGCCGCGATATAGTAGATTAAGCTATATCTATAGTCCCGCTCCTGAACCTAGCTACTGAACTAGGTGGCAGAAACAGATAGGATAAAAAGATGGTACAAAACAGATGATGCAAAACGAGTTGAATTATGCAGCTAACTGATAGCATTGATAAAGAGCAGCTACGCGAGGATATTCCTCATTTTCGGGTGGGGGATGTGGTAAAGGTGCATTTCAGCATAGTAGAGGGTAGCCGTGAGCGTATACAGATATTTGAGGGGCTAGTAATTGACCGTAGCCACTCTAGTATTCGAAGTAGCTTTTGTGTGCGGAAAATATCCTTTGGGATTGGGATAGAGCGCATCTTTCCTCTGCACTCCCCTCGCATTCAAAAAATTGAGGTGATGCGGCGCGGCAAGGTACGTCAAGCCAATCTCTTTTACATACGCCACAGAGTAGGGAAGGCTGCTAAAGTACAGGAAGATCTCTCAAAAAGTTGAGCATTCCCCCTACCGTCTCTACTGATTACACCAATCAACTGGCCCCGCTGCGTCTGCCGCTGAGCCAGATTAAGCATCTTGCCCTGCGTCATGGTCAACAGATAGAACTTACCATCATCAAACAGTTGGTGGGGCAGAAATGGTTGATAGCTCTACAGGGGCGGGTGCTACGCGCTATCGCCAACATTCCCCTACAGCGAGGGCAACAGTTTGTAGCAACAGTAAGCCTAGAAAATGGGCAGGTTCTGCTCCGGCAGCAGACTGCCACCACTGCCACTCTTCTTGAACAACTGTACAGCAGCGGCACTGCAGTATCGGGGCGCCTCATTGAGGCCATGCTGCGCAGTGGTTTACCCCTTACACCAACCCTATACCGTGAACTGTCTCGCCGGCTTAAGGATAAAAAGCAAGGGGATAGTCAGCCCCCCTCCTATAGTCGAAGCGCCGCGACACCCTCCTCTAGTAAGATAGCTAGTGAGACAGCACATGCCGAAACAATACGCCTACTTACTATTGCCTATAAAAAGAGATTGCCCTTAAATCAAAAAGAGCTTATTGAGCTTAATCAGCCAGCAACCCCAGGAGCTACCCCCCATTCTTCTCCTCCTCGTTATACTACCCCCCTAGAGATAAGAGAGATGAGCACTCAGCTAGCGGCTATGCTTCGCCAGAGGTTGCAGCATAGTTCTACCACAACCCAGTCACCTTTAGCGCTTTTTAACCATATGGCGGATGGCACCCATCACTGGGTAATAGTACCGCTCTTTCTCTCTCTGCTAGCCATAAAGGGACAGCTGCGGCTCCATCTTGCTGGAAAACCGTTACGGAGTGTCGATCTGGTGGTTGCCATACAGGAAGAGCGCTATCGCTGGTATATTCATGTTCAACTCTTTGACAGTCGACGCGGAGCTATAACCCTCTACATACCCGATCTTTCGCGCTGCCGCCCTCTTACCGCGCGGCTTGCCGATCTTCAGAATACGCTTCAGAGTTATGGCGAGTATCAGCTACGCATACTACAGGAATGGCCAGATTTTGATGGTTTTGATTCTCGCGCCTCCCATCGCCAAGTAGTGGACATTAATGCATGAGTGCTAATGGCTAGCAATGTTACACCAACTCAAGCGGCAGCGCTCAGCTATGATCCGCAGGATCCTCAAGGGGCGCCCTTTCTCAGCGCCAAAGGGCAGGGCCATTTGGCTACCAAGCTGGTGGAGCTTGCGAAAGAGCATAATATTTCTATTGTGCGCAATCCAGAACTGGTAAAATGTCTCACCCATCTGCAGATTCTGGAGGCTATCCCTGAGTCGCTCTACGAGGTAGTGGCGCATATATTGCTTTTTGTCTATGGTCCAGAATTATTGTCGCGCCAATCCACTAACACTTCCTTACCACAGGATTGAGCATGTACACACTATCGACTGCCGGTTGTAGTAGCAAAAAAATTGCAATAGGATAGTCACTACTTATGCATCACGCCCATCCATTAAATAGAGCAAGAGCTGCGAAGGGCTTATTCAAGATGAGAAAGTTAACCGCGTTCTTTTTGGCATTGGCGCTTCTCCTAGGGGTGGTAGCGCCAGCAAAATTCGCCGCGCAGAATAATACGGCCACTGAGCGGCTAGTACTTCTTAGTGAGTATCACTATCCCGGATCGCTTCTTACGGCGCTGCTTACTGAGGCGCGTCCCCTTACCGAAGTGAGGGCACGGCTGTATGACCAACAGGGAGAGGTCAGTGTCTCTACCAGAGGTTTTACCTTACAGCTCAATCCTACTCGTCGGGTATGGGTGGCGTTGTTGGGTATCCATAGCTATGCGGAGGCTGGCAACATGCAGCTAGAAATAGAGGAACGAGGCATCTTCTACCGCAATACCCATAATTACACTATCCAAATTAGTGACAAAACATTTGCTCAAGAGCGCATTGCTCTTAATCGCGCCCTGAGCCAGATAAGGGCTGCACCTGATCCCCGCAAGGAGCAGGAGAGCCGCGCTCTATTTGAAATACTCACTACCACCAATCCATCTGCCTTCTACCATTCAGCCTCTCTTATGCCGCCCACTAGTAGCCAACGCATTACCTCGGGATATGGTGATCGAAGAGTTTTTGAATATGCAGATGGCAATGAGGGCTATGGTATTCATTTTGGAATCGATTACGGCGGAGCTACCGGTACGATCGTGGAGGCTTCCGCCTCTGGCAGAGTGGCACTTGCCACCTCACGGATAATTACCGGCAACTCGGTAGTTATTGAGCATTTGCCGGGCCTCTATACCAGCTACTACCATTTGGATATTATAGGTGTTAAAGTGGGGCAGATAGTACAGCGCGGTCAGATAATCGGTTCGCTGGGCTCTACCGGCATCTCCACCGGCCCCCATCTGCATTGGGAGCTACGGGTGGCTGGTGCAGCTATTGATCCCTCGGCATTTTTTTCTATGCCGTTGCTTGACAAAGATCGCATTGCTGCGTTATTATCCAAGTAATATGAATAATGGAAGGAGGAATCTATCGCCTACGTTGAAATTGATGACCATGAGGATTTAGAGAGAGCAGTACGGCGCTTTAAGCGACTAATAGAACGAGAGGGTATTATCCGTGAATGGAGAAAGCGTCAATATTATGAAAAGCCTTCTGCGGTACGCAATCGAAAACGAAAAGCTACGCAGAGGAGAATGCAAAAACATAGCCGAAGATTACAGCGCTACAACACCTATTAAGCGCGGTAGGGCTACCGTTCACTGTTGGTGGCTACTACCCCTTTGGGTGGCACTTGGCATAAGTTGTACCGGTGCAACGCCGGAAATCATTGAGGTGCGTAGCAGTTTGGTCTATCGATACGAACCGCAACGCTCCTTTGCTACCGAAGAGCTAAGTGCCTTTGCCCGTATATCAGATGATGATGGCGTTGATGATCTTCAGTATATCTATCTTATTCATGATGATCTAGAGATCTATTGGACACTTACCGAGCAGAATTGGCAGCGGCTAACCTATGATGATTCGGAATGGTTTGGAAGCCCCAATCTGCGCATGGCAGATGAGATCTACATGCCGCGTGGTCGTTTTCGTCTAGAGGTGGTTGATTATGGTGGCAAACGAGCGCAGAATTATTTCAGCATATCCCAGCATCTTCCCATTGATCAGATTAATGACACCATCCCCAATCTGGAAAATGAGGAGTTCTCACTCTATCTTTTTAGCCAATATACCGATAATATAGTATATAGACGCTTTCCTAATGAAGAGACAGAGAAACTCTATGAGGGAGCCGCAGGTTTGGTGAGCGAGGATATAGAAGTCAGTTCAGCTGAATATTGGATCTATAGCTTTTTTGATGATAGTGACGCGCTCATTTTGCGCGGCCCGCTTCGAATAGAATGAGCAGGTTGCTTTCAGCGCTTAAGAGCCTGACCGCTGTGGTTTCGGTGGCTCCGGTGGCCCCTCTACTTATAGTGGCCGCGCTAATAATACCGATGCTCCCCTCATTGCTGTTGGCGGCAGATCTCCATGCCGAAGCGCAGGAGCATCTTCAACAGGGGCACTATACCGAGGCCCAGCTGTTACTACGTCGGCTATTGGTCGAAGATCCCAGTAATGAGATTCTCTATATACAATATGCCTTTGCCTATGAGCAGCAGGGCGATTACCAAGAGGCCATTAATATTCTTAACAGTGGACTCCCGCGGGCTACCCATCATAAGGCGCAATTCCATTACAATTTAGGCAATGGCTATTTTGCGCTTCGCAATTACAATGAGGCGACGCAGGCCTATAGTCGCGCCATTCGGGATAATAGTTCATATCTCCCCCCTTATGTTAATCGCGCCAATCTGCGGATTCGACAGCGGGACTATGTCGGCGCGCTCAATGATTATTCCTACTACATCACTCAGGCGCCCAATGGCGAGCAGAATGGCGAAGTACGCGCTATGATTGCCATTTTGCGTTCGCTTCTTGAAGCAGAGGAGCGGCGCCAGCGGGCTGAGATTGAGGCCCAGGAGAAGCTCTTACGGGATGCGCTTCAGGCGCTAGAGAATGCTGACCAGGAGGGAGGCAATGTACAATCTGAGGGAGAGGAGATAAAGGATTTTGATAATGAGTTGGATATCGTTAATTAAACAGCTTACCGTAGCTGGATTTTCGGTTATATTAAAGCATAATGGATAATCGCAAATTAATTATTCTCTTCATTATTGTAGTGGTACTGCTTCTGATAGTGCTTTCCATCGGGATAGGGGTGGTTATTGGCAACGGCGGTTTCAGTGATTCTCGCTATAGGTTGGCGTTACGCCTCTACGAAGATGGAGAATACGGTCGGGCACTGGAATTATTGGATGAATTACTGTTGGAGCGACCGGGACACCGCCGCGCTCTTGCGCTCCGTGATACCATCGCTGAGGCAGATCCGACATTGGCTGACCAAGATGGGGCAGCCGACACATTGACTCAAGATGGGGGGCTAGCTGCGCAGCCTGATGGCTCCCAACCCTCATCCAGCAATCTCAGTAATGCTGCCGAAGTCGAGAGGCGAGTGGCGCAGGCCAATAATCAAGAACGTCAGATTGCTGAGCGATTGGAGAATCTCCTTAAGCAGGCAAGCCAACTAATAGATGAGGCAAGCTACCAACCGGCGCGTGAACTGCTTTCACAGGTACTTAATACCAGATTCCGTGATCGTGCTCTCACTAACAAATATCATTCATTAGCTCAGGCCCGAATTGCTGAATCGCACCGCCGAGAGGCCAATAATGACCCCGGCGTGCTACAATTAGCTGAGGCGGCGATTGCCCGCGCCCTCCAAAGTGATGAGGAAAATTGGGAGGCCTACTATATTCAGGGACTTATTGCCCATGATCGTCAAGATTATCAGCGCGCAATTCAAGCTTTTAATCGCGCCACTTCGCTTAATAATCGAAGCGCCGCCGCATGGTTTGCGCTGGGCAATACCCAATATCGTATTCAGCAATACCAGAAGGCCAGCGAATCGTATCGCATGGCAGTTGCGATTGAGCCCTCCTTTGCTAATGCCAATCACAATTTGGGTATCGCGCTCTTGCAACTCAAAGATATCCTCCGAGCACAGAGCGCTTTTGAGAGCGGCTTACGGGACTACCCCGAGGATGCGCGCTTAAACTTCCGTCTTGGTTCAGTACTGGTAGATCAACAGCGACATCGCCAAGCCGAACCCTATCTAAAAAAAGCAGTAGCGCTAGATGGTAGTCGCGCCCTCTATCATGCCCGCTTGGGAAGCGCGCTCTTTCAGCAGAGCAAACTCGCGGCGGCTCGCTCATCCTTTGAGCAAGCTACCAGTCTTGATAATAAGAACGCCACTTTTCAGTATAATGCCGCCTTAGTCAATCAGCAGTTAGGGCAGTTTCAAACTGCTCACCGCTACATTGAGAGCGCCCTGGCGCTTAATGATCAGGTAGCCGAGTATCACTATGTCTATGGTCAGCTTCTGGATAGCCTTGGTCAACCACAAGCAGCTATTAGCGCGCTCCAGCAAGCGCTCAACATTCAAGATCGTTATCCCAATGCGCTATCAGAATTGGGAAGAATTGAGAACGAAGCTGGCAATCGAGAAAGAGGGCTGGGCTATCTACAGAGTGCTTTTCAGCTGGATAAGAATTCGGCAGTGATTAATAACAATCTGGGCAATGTATACCTACAACGGGAAGAATATCAGCGGGGTATAGAGTATTTTCTTACTGCAGTGCGTCTTGAACCCCGTAACTCGCAGTATCAGTATAATATCTCCCTAGCCTACATAGGCGCACGGCGCTATGAAGAGGCGCGCAATCAGCTGCTGGAATTGCTTCAGAGGGATAATGATTTTTGGCAGGCCTATCATACACTGGGCGAGATCTACATTGCCCTAGGAGACAATCCGGCGGCTCAGGAAATTCTGGCTTCACTAATTAGCAGAAATCCTGACTACCCTCAGCGATTAGAGATTGAATTAATTATTGAAAAGTTGTAGTATAAGGTCGTAGCTTTATGAGCAGAGATAGAGGAAATTATCCTAAAGAGATATTATGGCTAATATAGAAAAGGTAATTATTATTGGCTCCGGTCCGGCGGCGCATACCGCCGCCATCTATAGTGCCCGAGCCGAATTGCAGCCCCTGCTCTTTGAGGGCTTTCTAGCTGGTGGAGTAGCCGCCGGGGGACAGCTTACTATCACCACTGAGGTGGAGAATTTCCCCGGCTTTCCCCAGGGCGTAGAGGGTCCAGTGCTTATGGTCTACATGCGTAAGCAGTCAGAAAAATTAGGGGTACGTATTCGCACCGAGACAGTAGCGCGGGTCGATGTGGCTAATCGTCCCTTTAAGATCTACAATGAGGAGCAGCAAGAGTTTTTAGCCCATTCCCTAATCATTGCCACTGGAGCCACCGCCAAGCGCCTGCATATAGAGGGCGAAGATCAATACTGGCAAAAGGGTATATCAGCCTGCGCAGTATGTGATGGAGCATTACCGCTCTTTCGTGATAAGCCATTAGTGGTAATCGGTGGCGGCGATGCCGCGTGCGAAGAGGCCTCTTATCTTACCAAATTTGGCTCACAGATTATAATGGTTATTCGCCGCGATGTAATGCGCGCCTCTAAAATTATGCAGCAACGGGTACTTAACAATCCCAAAATAAAGATCTTATGGCATACTATTCCTAAGGCAGTTCGCGGCCAAAACGATCTATTAAGTGAGGTAATAGTGGAGAATAGTAATGGCGGTGAATCGCGGAGCTTGGCGGTCAATGGCCTCTTTTATGCTATAGGGCATATACCCAACACCTCCTTTCTAAAGGGACAATTGGAATGTGATGCGGCGCACTATCTGGTTACTCGACCAAACTCTACTTATACCTCCGTTGAGGGGGTCTTTGCCGCTGGTGATGTTCAGGATAAGGTATACCGTCAGGCTGTTACGGCAGCTGGCAGTGGCTGTATGGCGGCGCTAGATACCGAGCGCTATCTAGCACAATTAGAACTATAATCCTATTCTGAGCCATTTGTAGTTTCAGCAGAATCTCCGCCAATATCAGGAAGATAAAAGCGCGGATGAAAACGAACTGTAGCACCAAAGGTAAATTGGCTGTTTGCCCGATTGGCAGAGGTGAATTGCGGTTCGCCATTAGCCTGGCGCAGGGTACTGCTGGAGAAAAAGCCGCCCACAGTAAGAAAGTCTCCAAAGGTATAATTGATAAATGCGCCATAGGTACTATTCCCATCCAATATTGAGGCACCCTCATAACTATTGGTTCCTAAAATAGTATTCATAAAACCTTTGCGACTATAGCGCGCGCCAATTTCAAAACCGGGTATCAATTTTCCCGAGAAGATTAATGAAGCTCCAAAACGATCATCACTTCCATACAGCTGAAAGGGCGAAAGCACCCGCATCGGCAGAAGATAGCTAGCCTTCATTCGCATTAGATCTTTAATAAGCTCCAACTCCAGCGCCACTCCTACTCCAACATTAATATATCCCAAACTACTATCTGCAGTATTGGTCAGCACGCTCTGGACATCCTGGGCCAGATCTATACGGCTTCGCTCGTAGGTGCTATCAAAGATAAAGGGATCGGCAATACCGCTCCAACCGTAGAGCGCCGCTAGTAGCGATCCAATGGGGAGCCCTATATCGACTCCCGCCCCGAAGAGAAAATTATTAATAAAGGGTATACCATCCTGACGAAGCATATTCTGCAGATCAAACTGGAAGGGACTCAAAATACCGGGGAAAAAAAAGGCACCCTGGAGAAAAGGGATTAAGTTTATTTGTCCCTCGGTAACTCTTGTTGCTACATCCAAGGAGGCAACGGCAACTGTGAGATTATTGCTAGCTTGAGTTTCTCCTAGTATACCAGAGGCATTAAGCGTTTCGGCCAATCCCCAATCGGCAATCAGTTCGATTCCGGCCGAGAAAGAGCCAGCCTGGAACTGCACACGTCCCCCAAAGAGACGGGCCCGGCTTACATCATTGGTAAAGAGAGTAATGTCTAGAAAGGGCACTGCTAGCTCAAGCTGCGCTCCTACATTATATTGAAGTGGCAAATCTAGCGCATTGGTGTAGTTACGTACCAAAGTACCCAATCCTAGGGTAACATCTTCAAGAGCTCCTGCATTTAGGTTCAATCCTAGATTTTCATCGCCAAGCGATAGATATAAAAACTCAAACTTGGTTATTATGTCACGTATCACATCGCCAGCTGGGTCGTTCCCACCCCCAAAGCTCCAGTTATGGCTTCCACGGTATTGGTACCAGCTATTGGGATCAAAGGGATTGATGGCGTATTGAAGTGGCGCATTAATCCCTACGCCAAAGATCGGCGACTCAAATCCCGCTATAGCTCCCGTAGTAGCAGTTAAACGCTGCTCATAGCTCATGACTCCGCCATCTAGCCCCACATAAAAATAGGTATTAGTGCGCTCTCTCTCTTTCTTCTCCTCTTCCTCCTCCTCACTCTCTTCAGTAGTCTCTTCTACTAGTTCTTCTTCTTGTACCTCTTCTTCATCTTCTTCTTGTTGTTCTACTACCTCTTCTTCTTCTCGTTGTTGTGGTGGCGGCGGCGCCAGTTGTGCAACGCTGCTCCTATCGAGAAGCGTGCTAAGAATGGCCCCTTCGTTTCCAGAGACATGGCGCAGCTCATCTGCAACCTCATTAGAAAAGAGCTCGGTTAGTCGTTGAGGGGGCACACTATGTTCGCATGGGGGGTTAGCATCGCTGCCACTGGGATCATCAAAGGCGGTGATGTAATTTTCCAACCCATAAAAGTCAAAGCGACAACCGGCAGCAATTATTGACTGCTCATTGGTTATCTTATTGGTAATGGTAGCCGACCCACCATAGACGGTTACTGTATGACTCTGTCGCGGCTGATATTCTATTATCAGATCAGCACCGCTACTTACAACCTTGGTGAGTTTAGTGTGAATCTGTACCTGTTGGGAATAGCGAGCCAATGTGAGCCGTAACTCCCCAGAGAGCAGCTCCAATGCGGTGGGCAGCTCTCTTCCCGTCTCTGTAGCGCTCAGTGTCTGCAATGTGCTGTTCAAATTTAATTTTAGGATGCCCTCTATATCCTTATAGGAGAGCTCTACCCGGTTGTCGACGGTAGTGAGGGTATCGCCAGGGCGTATGCCAATACCCGGATAGCGAATATATTCATATTGCTGGTTATCGATAATACGTACTCCGCGGTTGCCTTCGCTATATTGCAATAATAGCTCTTGATATTCCTGCGCCGGGATAGTTGTTAACCCTCCAACCATTATGAGCATGATAAGAGACAGAGATCGTGATTGTGCGCCGGATGGCCTACTAATTTTACCCTCTTGCCCCTTCATAGTCATACGTTATACTCCACTTAAAGTATAGGAAAAAATATGTCAAATTGTGTATATATTTGTTACCAGATTTGCGGTTATTAGCGCCCACGCAATGGTTAACCATATAAAAAAGGGGCCGACCAAATTGGTCGGCCCTGTCGAGATACCTCGACAGTCGGCCCGATATAGTAAACTGGGAGGGGAAACTATTACCAGTAACCGACGTCTATAATATCGACACTAATATTATATTCTTAAGAGGGAAAATATGCAATATATGCTTAACTTAGAAAAAAGGAAAATAAAGAGACAGCTGACCGTTCACACTCCCGAAATTGTGCCACGGAGGAATGAGCTCTAGCTACGCAAAAAAATAGGGAGGGTTGAAACCCTCCCTATCCTACTATAACCGCGCTGAGCCTATCTCTGGCCCCTTTGCGGCTAGCTACTATTGATAGCGGAGCACAAAGAGGGCTATCAGGAATTGATCCGTCATATAGAGGGTGTTATCGATGGAGGCTAGGCCGCCTGGGCCAGACGCCGTCACGGGTAAGCTAAAATGGCTTACACCGGCCGCGCTCACCCGGGTGGCCCTACCGGTAGTAGTGTTTAGGGTATAGAGAACAGCATTGTCACTTCCCACCATATAGAGGGTGCTACCGATGGCGGCGAGGCCGCTTGGTCTGTCTTCGCTCACCCCAAATTGGCTTACACTGGTAGCGCTCACCCGGGTGGCCCTACCGGTAGTAGCGCTTAGGGTATACAGGGCATCATTGGTTGATCCCAGCATGTAGAGGATATTATTGATGGCGGCTAGGCCGCTTGGGTTGCCTTCGCTCGCCCCAAATTGGCTGGCACTGCCCACCCGAATTGCCATACCATCGGGGGTGGTATCAGCAGTGTCAATGTTGAGGGTATACAGGATATCATTGGTCGTTCCCACCATGTAGAGGATATTATTGATGGCGGCGAGACCGGCTGGTAAGCCTTCACCCACGCCAAATTGGCTGGCACTGCCCACCTGATCTGCCGAGCCATCGGCAATTGTGTCAGTGGAATCAGTGTTGAGGGTATACAGAGCGGCTCCGCCACTTCCCACCATATAGAGGGTGTTATCGATGGCGGCGAGACCGGTTGGTCGTCTTTCGCCCACGCCAAAATTGCTTACCGTGCCTATGCGGACGACCTCTCCCACCTCTACTACAGTTCGACAGGTGGTGCCGATGGCACCGGAGCTACCCTCAAGTGCAAAAAATAGAGGGTGGTCACAGCTTACACAGCGGGTTTGCCCCGCCGTATCAGTGCTGCCCTCAACCGGGATGCCGTTAAGGCAGACATAGGGCTGACCGGTGCCTCCCCCGGGACCAGTGCCACTAGACGCAGCCGGACAGGCTACCAATACTGCTACTAAAAGTAGCACTAGGGCTCCTAAAATAGCCCCTAGCGCGCCGCGGCGCATCCCGCCCCTAAAGGGCGAATAAGAGAAGGCCTGTTCCTTCCCACCAAAAGTTTTAAGAGAGCTTAGGTTCTCTCTCTCTCTCTCTCTCTCTCTCTCTCTCTCTCTCTCTCTCTCTCTCTCTCTCTCTCTCTCTCTCTCTCTCTCTCTCTCTCTCTCTCTGCTAAAAGCAAAGAGGGAGTTGGTTTGATATTAAAAAAATTCATTCCTAACTATCTCCTTGGTATAAATATTTGATAGTTGCCTAAGCGGCTATAGCTAGAGAGGGGAGCATAGCTTCCATCCTCACATAGTATATATTCATCAGACAACTGCCAGGATTATAGTATGGTATATGGGAGACATAATAGCAAGTGAAAATGGGGAATTTGTAGGAAAACAGAGAGACAGCTGAACGCTACTCAAAAGCTCTCATACGCCGAATACCCAGAAAAAGATGGTCATTAGTGCTTCGTGGCTCAAGCACACATGGAAGATTCTCTATAGTCTTTTCACTATTCTTTCACTCCCTTATAGAGAGGGGCATAAAACTGGGAGTGACTATAGGCTACATTCTTTTCCCTTATCTACGTGACAAAAGAGATCATACGTAATCTTTAATTCTAGCGCAATACAATGGGAGGGAATATTTTCTTGTTGTATTAGCTAGAGACTAGCCAAATATCTCGCGACCAATAGGCTGACCTATGTAGATGGGACTCTCACTCTGCAGATAATCTACCCGCTTCCCATTAATAAGTATCTGTACCTGTTGGATAGTGCTATATTCGGTAACCGAAAAGACTACCTGTTGTAGCTGTGCCAAGGTACCCTCGGCGCCAAAGTTATTATAGCGGAAATCCTCATTGAAATTAATGTAGGCTATACCATTCTTAATCGAGGCTGAAAGGAGACGGCTATTAGGAGGGATAAGATTAAGCAATCCCTGCTCGCTCTCCTCAGTAGTCGGCCCCTTAATAAGCCATTGCAGTGTATGGGTCATAGGCGCCTCCTTTCGCACCTTACGACGCACATGGACTGGTACTATACTGTCCTGCTCTAGGCTAATAAAATAGATAGCTGTCTCCTGCAATACAATATCCGGGTTGCTGCCAGCTTCACGCCTCTTGGGGATCACCGCCCCATCCGACGGCGTTGGCTCTGGGCTCTGGACGCCCTTATTTGGCGCAACTATTAACGGTATCTCTGTGGATGGGAGCTCTTGAGTGGCGTTACCCTCCTCGGGGGTCGGATCAGCGGGCTCTTCAACAATCTCAATAGCGTCGTCTGTAGCATCGCCTCTCCGTATTGAGCGTTCAGCTATTATTTGGCGTAGGCCGCTGCGCTCTAGCGCCTGTTGAATGTTGCCTCGATTGGAGAGAAAAATTGCTACGATAAGTAGTATTACCGCAATCCAAAAGAGAATGCCTAATGAGGGCTTCTTGCTGCGTCGCTGTGTTGCCATCTACAATATCTATCGTCATTAAAGTGAACCACATTTAGCAGTTCACCGCCTCTCCGGGAAGATAAATTGGGATATGATGAGCATGCCTCTCTGTGCTATAATCGTCTTATGCAGCAGCTATTGGCCAAGACGCAGCTGAGCAGCGCCGAGGTACAGCAACTTCCTTCGGTGGTTATTGTAGGCCGTCCCAATGTGGGAAAATCAACACTCTTTAATTGCCTGCTTAATCGACGCTATGCCATAACCGATAGAGATGCCGGGGTAACTCGTGATTGTCTCAATGCTATCTGCCATTGGGGCACTCATTCGCTATTGCTCTCAGATACCGGTGGACAATTGGAAGAGGCTAGCGGCATGGCAGCATTGGTAGATCAACGGGCGCGTGCGGCCAGTCGCCAGGCGGCTATTATTCTGTTGGTAACCGAAAGCGGAGGCCTTACCCCGGCTGATCTAGAGATAATTGGGCAGCTGCGTAGAGGTTCTCCAGTTATCCTCTCGGTAATCAACAAGAGTGACCGTCAACAGCTGAGCGATCCCCGCGCCGAGCTCTATCAAAAGGGGCTAATGCGAGTGGTAGAGGTCTCGGCTACGCATCGCAGTAATATTGAGCTCCTTAAGAAGGCAATAATCGATCTCCTGCCCTCTACCGCACAGTCTGATCCGTCAGCTGATGCGCACCTCCCTGATGCTAGGCCTACCTGTGCCGTAGCAATAATTGGACGCCCCAATTGTGGTAAGTCAACCTTGGCCAACCGCCTAGTCGGAGCCGATATCTCGCTGGTCTCTAGTGAGGCGGGCACTACCCGCGATCTGGTGCAAGGTTGGCATCCGGGCCGAGACAATATGGCTCTGGCAATGAGTATTATAGATACGGCGGGCCTGCGCCGCCCCTCACGAGTGGAAGATCCAATTGAATTCTACTCAACTAGACGGGCCATGCAGGCCATTCGCGAGACTGATATATCTATTCTGCTACTAGATGCCACTGAGGGATTGACCACCCAAGACAAACGTATTGCGCAATATGCCACCCGTTTGGGAAGAGGGTTGATAATAGCTGCCAATAAAATAGATTGCATTCCCCATCGATCGCTACTATGCCAATCGCTTTGCGATGCGCTTCCCCACCTCCCCTTTGTACCTCTAATAACCATCTCCTCTCTCAAGGGAGAAGGCATCCCTAAATTGGTCTCAGAGCTGGAAAATATCTGGCAGCAGCTTAATAGACGACTCTCTACTGCTACCCTTAATCGCCGCCTGACCGATCTGTTGGACAATGCTCCTTCGGCGGCTACCCCTCCAGCATTGCGTTATATTACACAAACCAGTATTAATCCGGTACAATTTGTACTCTTTTGTAAGCACCCTGCAAAACTATCTGCTAATCTGCGGAGCTATATCGCTAATCGAATCCGGCAGCTGTGGGGCTTCCCCAATCTGGCAGTGCTAGTGCATCTGCGGTCGGGAAGAGCTAGGAGAGCTGCCTAGCTATATGAATGCTATATGAACGTTATGCGAATTGGCGATGTGTGCACCATACTGCAGATTAAAACCCATGTATTGCGCTATTGGGAGCAGCACCTGCCTTCGTTGAAGCCGCAACAAAACATTGCCGGGCATCGTGTCTATTCTGCGCAAGATCTGGCATTGCTGCTGCGCTTTAAATACTTAATCTATCACAAAATGCACACCATTGAGGGAGCGTCTAAAATCATTCGCAGTGAAGAGCAGCAGCGCCTCTCGCAACCAGTAAATGCCTTTCGCACGCTGCGATTGAAGCTACTGAGGCTCTTAGGTCGGCTAAAATACCAAGAGCGAATATTGAATAATTTGAAAAATAAAACCGATAATGGTTAATGAGGAGGTGGGAGTCATACGTAACAGAAAACGGAATAACTGGAAAGCGGCGCAAATGGTGATAGCAGCTCTCATGATCACGCCCCACATGCTGTCGGCCTACAGTAACAATGCCCAAAACAATGCCCAATTTGCTCCGGTGTTGCGCGGCTATGAGCCAGAATTACGGAGCCACCTTCAGGCGCTCTTTCTGGCGCCATTGAGCGAGATGAAGGAGGGGCAGCATTGGATTAAGCAGGGCAGTGGGCAAGCGCTATTGTTGCGCATCTACCGAGATTCTCTAGCGCACTATCTTGCGCTTATTCCCTCAGGTAAGAATGGCTATAGTTTGCGCAATGCCGGTAGCTATATTGTGAAGCGGGACCAGAAGCAGGGCGCTATTCAACAGATTAAGATAGTGCTACGAGAGAGCCCCTCAATTACTATTCGTATTTCTCCCCCTAGCCGCGCCGACTATCCCGCGCTGATGGAGTTGTCGCTAGGTAAGGAGATATTGCAGCGCAATATACCGCTGGAGGGGAGCATTGAGCGGCAACTACTAAGAGCACCAACCGCGCTGCTGGCGTCTACCGCCGCTCATGTAGATTGGGAGCGCCTCTTAGCATCTCCCGATCCAACGCGCTACCGCTCACTGCGTCAGATTGTGAGCACTATCCGCGCCCATCTGACATCGCTACCCGATGCCGAAGATGGTGCCATGGATGCACAGGGCCGGCTAGTCTATATCGATAGCGGCACGTTGCGCACCTCAGGCGGGGGTTTTAATTGCTCAGGCTTTACTAAATGGATTGCCGATGGTCTCTATCATCCCCTGATTGGTCGCTACCTGAGTATTGAGGCACTTAAAGTACGGGAGAGGAAAGGCCGCAGCTCATCATGGGACCTAAGGTATGAGGAGCAGCGCGACCCTTACTTTGGACTAGATTGGTCGCGCAATATTGCGCGTAATCTCTGGAGCGCCCGTTATCAGCAGGTGGGCCAGCAGAGTTGGAATAGCGAAGATTATATTGATGTAACTACCTTTCCCTATGGATCTTACATAGCTGATGTGGGCTATCCGGTAGCAGATCTGGAGGCTATTCTCTATTGGCTAGCCTTGGAGGAGCCCAATAGCATCTATATTGGTTCAGTTAACCGCCAGTTTGGAAGCGGGCAGCAACTGCGCCAACATCTGCACCTGGTAGCTCTATTTCCCTATTTTGATGAAGCGGGAGATTTTCAGGTAGCGCTTATGGAGCGCAACGTAGAGGATGGACTGGCGTCCTTCATTAATCGTAATAGCTCGGATTTTATTCATCTGGTACGACTGCCCTCCCTAGAGCACTTTGTGGCTCCTCAATTTAAGTCGTAACTGCGGGTGGCGCATATTGAGGCGGTGGCCTTTGACGTAGATGGTACTCTCTATTCTAATCGGAGACTCTATCTCCATTCGCTAGGATTTGCCTTGCGGCATGCTCGATTTATTTATCATTTCAATCAGATACGACGCGGGATGCGCAGTTCACCTCAAAACCATACTGGGTATGCTGACCTCTACCAGCACCAGGCGCTACATTTGGCTCAGCAGTTAAAGCTCCCATTAACCGAGGCGCGTAAGGCTATTGAACGGATAATATATGAGAAGTGGATGGAGCAGATCTCCCGCCAACCGCTCCATCATGGGCTACGGGAGTTATTGAAAGAGCTCCAGCAGCGTAAGATACCCCTAGCCCTAATGAGCGATTTTCCTATTAGCCGCAAGCTGCAGCAATGGGGTATTGGTGAATATTTTCAGCATATTATTGAATGCGAGCGACGGGGAATGCTTAAACCGGCGCCGCCTCTCTTCTATCTGCTAGCAGAGCAGCTGCAACAGCCGCCAGCCAATATCCTCTATGTGGGAAATAGCGGCGAATACGATATCGCGGCGGCGGCGGCCATCGGCATGCCTAGCGCCTACCTATCAGAGCGCGGCCGACACCATCCTCTGGCGCTCTTTAACTTTAAAAAATATGAAGATCTGGCTCAGTTTTTGGCGCGTAGTATAGCCTCTTGAGCTATATTTAATCTATGAGTCGTCGGCGCAGTCGAATAACACCCCAGCCGCCGATCAGGCTCACAAAGAGCAGACAATAGGCGATATCCCACACCACCATACTATAGGAACCGCCAAAGGCTAGGGCGCGCGCTAATCGTACCGGATGGGTTAATGGCAGTATCTCGGTCAGGGGGCGTAATGTAGCAGGAAGGCTCTCTATGGGAAAAAAGACCCCGCAAAACATAAACATAGGGGTCAGCAATGCAGTAAAGAGAATACTAAAATGATTAATAGTCTTGATAAAGGAGGTAACCAAGAAGCCCAACGAACCAAATAGCATACCGCTAAAGAATCCAATGAGTGGGGCAAGTATCAGCATAATCGGCGGTAGTAGCCCAAAGAGGAAACAGACCAGTGCCACCCCCAAACAAAAGATGGTTCCCTTGCTTCCAGCCCACAGCAGCTCTCCTATCAATATATTGAAGGCCGAAAGTGGGGCGCCTAACATGCCATCATATACCTTATCAAAATCAAGACGGATAAAGGTAGCATAGGTACACTCAAAGGTAGCAGTAAACATAGAGGTAGAGATGGCAATACCGGAGGCCAGAAATGTCAAAAAAGGCAAGCTGCCGGTAACCGGGGTATCTATGGCCCCCACATAGACACCCAGACCTATTCCTACGCCCAATATAAAGAGCAGCGGGTCAACTAGGGGCGAGATAGCATTGCTAATAATATTGCGTTTATAGATACGAAAATGACGAGTCCATACACTAAATAAGCGATGCGCTTGTGAGGGAATTTTATTGTCCAACGCGTAGACTCCTTCCAGTTGAGTGAAGAAAGAGATCTTCAAGATTACTCTCCCGAATATAATATTGATGAATGCCGCTGCTAACCGCCAATTTTCGAAGCTGCTCATCTGAGGCGCAATAATAGAGATGTCGGCTTCCGGTTTGCTCATGCCAAATGTGCGCCGACAATGCAGTGGGTATCTGCAGCGGCTGCGCTATCTCCATAACATATTTTTCTAGATGCTCTTGAATGAGCTGTTGTGAGACTCCTTCTAGGATCTTTTCTCCCTCATTCATGATCACAATGTTATCTGCCAACTGATAGGCCTCCTCCATATAATGGGTGGTAACCAACACCGTAACCCCCCTATGCATCAAATCTCGTAAGCGATCCCATATAAGTTGTCGCACCTGTAGATCCAAGCCGGTGGTGGGCTCGTCTAATATAAGTAGACGGGGATTATTAAGGAGGGCGCGGGCAATGGTAAGTCGGCGCTTCATACCGCCAGACAGCTCGCGTACCTGCGCCGTATGACGCTCCTTAAGCTCCATGAATTCTAGCAGTTCATCAATACGCCGCCGTGCCTGACGACGGGGGATACCGCAAAAAAGGGCATAGATATCTAAATTTTGCTGTACATTAAGCTCGCTATCTAGATTATTCTCTTGGGAAACAATACCTACCAGTACCTTAACCGCCAACAACTCTCGGCGAGGATCATAGCCCAGAATTTCTAGACGGGTTTCGGGTCGGCGGTCGGCTTCAGCTTTACCATAGAAGGTCTTTACGACAGTGGTCTTTCCCGCTCCGTTAGGCCCAAGTAGGGCACAGCAGCTTCCCATGGTCACCCGAAGACTGAAATCCTTAACTGCCTGTAAGTTGCCGTAGCTCTTATAGAGATGCGCTATATCAACCGCTAATTGTGACATGTAGATGTCCCATATACCTTTACAAGGTGTACAGTATCGGCTCGGTCTTGTCTATATGCAGATTAGTCTTACCTGAATTAAAGATTTACAATGGCCTTTTACTCTTGTGCTAGCACAGAGTTCTACCGATACTCTTAAGGCTATGCATATAGAGGGTGCCGCATCTCGCCATATACCACCAGATATGTCGCATAATTCTGCGACGCCGCTAAGCAGTCGAAGTGCCACCAAATATGACTCTCGATCACCACACAGCCCCGAGGCAAGCGCAGTAAGAGATACCACCGAACTCTCTAACAATGCGCTACGGCGAGGAGAGATAGCTATACAAAATCTAGAGGCTCTTCGCTCTCCCTTTAATGGTGCGCAATTAGCATCGCTGCTCTATTTCCACTATGAGCGCGTATGATCGCCACAGCATACCGGCAGTTATCCTACAACAATTAAGAAAGCATGGATTGCATCCCATTCTCCATCCGGTGGGCAGCACCGCCACTGCAGTCCAAGCCGCCCAACGCTTAAGGGTATCCCTAGCAGAGATAGCCAATAGTATTGTGTGGAGCCATTCCCAAGGAATGGTTATGGTGGTTATTGGAGGAAATCGACGGGTAAGCCAAGCCAAATTAGCGGCACAGGTAGGTCAGCGCGTACGCTTGGCAACCTCTCAAGAGATTGAGCGTCAGCTGGGGCTAGCCATTGGCGCGCTTACTCCCTTTGTGGCTAGCAATATATCCCTATACATTGACCAAGAACTTACCCTCCATGAAATCATCTATCCGGCAGCTGGTTCTGACTGCTCCTCGGTGGCTATTAATGCCCATCGCTTAGCTAGCATTACTGGCGCTATCATCTGCGATCTTAAGGAGGATTAGTATTGTAGAGCCCGCTAGCGAAGAGTGAGCGTTACTCCCGAAACTTTTTTGCATATTTTGCATCTGTACTAGGGGTCTACTCATATTAGCATTATTGAAAAATTTTGGAGTAAAGCACAACGTAACAACGTCATAACGTCATAACGTCATCTAGTGCGGTATAATAGAATCGGTGAGATCACTTTGAGCGCTTTGTAAAAAGAGTTCAAGTGGCGATTTAACTACCACCCTACTGCGAATCTCAGAAAGGCATTATATAGTTGGGTAAAGAAGGTAAGAATGTAGACTGGATTATCTTAGTAGTCAGTCCCTGATGTATTGTTTACTATTAAATTATGGTATATAATATCTCACATAATAAAGATCGATTATGAAAACTATAAAAACTATGAGATATATATTTGTCACTCTATTGTTTTTAGCGGCCACCCTTGTAGGTGCGGCTCCTATTCATGATGCGGCGTTGAGTGGCCGCACCGGCCAATTACGGCAATTGCTTGATGGAGGCGCTAATCCCAATCAACTAGATGAAGATGGGCTTGCTCCTCTTCATTGGGCTATACGTGCCAATCAGCAAAATATTGTAGAGCTCTTGCTGGATAGAGGAGCGAATGTCAACATTCAAACTGTTGCCCCTGACTTGAGTCGCTACACCCCTTTGCATTTTGCTGCCTTTGAGGGAAATGTGTCAATTACCCGATTACTGATAGATAATGGGGCTAACCTTGAGGCAAAAAGCTCCTCTAACAATACCCCGCTTCATGTGGCGGCCATCCAAAACAATGCTAATGTGGCCACCGTACTGTTGCAAGAGGGGAGCATCTGCTCGCGCTATTAACTTAAAAGGCCTTCGTCCGGCCGATGTGGCGCCAGCACTAAGCGCCACATCAGAGGTATTAGAAGTATTAGGTGGCGCTGATTTTATTTTTCGTCTACCAATTTTTCTAAGCTATGATTTAGCGTTCAGCGCCAGTGATGTAAGCACTCTGGGGATCCTATTAAGCAATATCCGACCAACTGTGGCTCCTCAGTTCTCATTTCCGGTGGGCTTAATTTCGCCCGGCTTTGAGCTTGGTCTTAAATTAGCGACAGAAACCATTGTTGGAAGCGGCAGGGATAATATATTGCCGCTTTTTCAGAGTTATCTTCATTTTATTACCCGTTTTAGCATACGCGCAGATCTTCTAACTGTAGAGATTACTCCTTCATTGGGCGCTTTTATTACCGTTTTCAATAATGATTTTCTTCTTACCGCAGATGTAGGGGTGCGTGTGGGTATTAATACTAACAGTGTAGGTAGTATAATACTAGATATTAATTATATATTGCCAGAGGATACAGGAGTTGGAGGAGGCAGCAGCTTGTCGGGATTTTCAAGTATATATTCTAATGCGCTGCATATTTCGGTAGGATATGCCTTTGAGTTTTGAGGACCACCTCATCTTTGGCGGCGACTCCGACGATAACGCTGCCTATCTTTACTTCGATCTTTACTTCGATCTTTACTTCGATCTTGTCGTTGACGGGCATATAATTTAAGGCGCGTTGCATAGGCCGGTGGCAAAGAAGTTAACCAATCTCGCTTTACGGATGAGACGCTGCGGGCATAGGTTTTGCCGGTCCTAACAATCTCGCCAGCTATAATAAACTCGGGAGAAGAGCCATACAAAAAAGATGAGGGATGAATATAGACCGAAGTGGTGGTTATGCTACGATAGCGGTGTGGTGACTGACGGGCGCAGATATAATCAATAAGTCCAGCACTTAGAGCTGTAAATATGTGCTCGGCGCTTCCCCCCTCCTGTACTGTCAGACCCATTGCCTCCACTATCTCTGATAGCTGTTGGCTTATGTTAGAGATCTCCAGCATTACGCGCATGTCTAGGGCGCATTCAGCGCAAAACCGTTGAGGATGAGCGCTTTTCTCAAATTGCTGTAGCAATCGGTAGTAGCTCATAAAATCACCCTGTGGAGAGGCCCAGCGGGCACGCGCTCTGCGTATCTGATCTTCTTCTTCACCTTTGTAGATAAAGGGCGAGCTAGTAGTAAGGAAGGATACCATTACTATACATTCTCTCAGTACTGAGTGATAGTGGTTCATGGCCTCTATGATAATGCGGGAATAACGTGGCGAAAGTGGAAAATGGGTCATGGTCTTACCAATAGTGGTCAATGCATTGTGTTGGTCAATGGCATCTAGTCGCTTGAGGGTCGCTATCGCCGCCTGTATCTGCTCTCGACCGGGAGAAGAGAGAAAATCAAAAGAGAGAAAATCATCAATACCTAGATCAGCCATCCGCAATACCACTTCGGAGAGATCGCTACGAAGAATCTCTTCGGGGGTAAACTCTGCCCGAGAGGCAAAATCCTCTCTATTATAGAGCCGGTAGCAGATCCCGGGTTGAATGCGACCGGCCCGTCCGGAGCGCTGATTGGCAGATGCCTTAGAGACCGGAAACTCCTCCAGTATAGAGGCAAAAGAGCGGGTGCTGTAGGAATTTATCTTTGCTGTACCACTATCTATTACTGCCGTCAGATCCTCAATGGTGATACTGGTCTCTGCAATATTAGTAGCCACTACCACTTTGGTCATGGTGGGTGGTACTCGCTCAAAGACTCGATCCTGTTCCTCTTTCCCTAAGCGGCCAAAAAGAGGCAAAATATGTAATTGTTTAGCATACGGCAATTGCTCTAAGGCCTTGATACAGTTGTTAATCATTTTCTCGCCACTCATAAAGATAAGCACTGCATCTCCATATTTTTTAATGGCGCCTCTTACACCTTTCCGACGATGGCTACGCCTTATACCAGCTTCAGCTAGATATTTCTGGTAGTGCCTATCAAATATATTGGCAATATGCTGAGCCAGATTCTCTTCGTAGAAACGGGAGAACCTAGTTCTACGATGGTTACTGGCAAGTTCCTGGGTGGCTTCATGCTCTTTGGGGATAGAGAGTGGCAGATAGCGTATCGCTACTGGGTAGCTTTTGGCGGAGATAGAGACAATCGGACAATTATTAAAATAGCGAGAGAAGCTTCGACTATTTATGGTGGCCGAAGAGATAATAACCCTAAAATCATCTCGGAGCTGCAGAATCCGCTTTAGGAGACCTAAAATAAAATCAATATTGACACTTCGTTCATGCGCCTCATCAACTATAAGTAGGCTATAGCGACTGAGATACTGATCAGATTTTATTTCCTGCAGCAGGGTACCATCGGTCATTATTTTGATACTGGTGTGCTCATCGGTGGTATCCTCAAAGCGTATCTTGTAGGCCACCAGCGCATCTTTCCGTTGCAGCAACTGGGCAATGAAGGCCGAAACTGATATTGCGGCGATGCGCCGCGGCTGGGTAATTCCGATCATTCCGCGCTCGGCATAGCCATGTTGATAAAAAATAATCGGCAATAATGTGGTCTTACCCGATCCAGTGGGACTCTCTATCACCATCACCTGATTGCGCGCCAGAGTTTTTAATATTTCTGAGCGCTTCCGATATATAGGAAGAGCGAAAATACTATCAGGAGTTTCCATTTGAGAGATTAATTGCGCCCTGGCATTCACTAATATCTTGCAGTAAGTGTTGCCAACGAGAAGATGAAAGTATGGCATTGGATGGCAAAGATGGCGTATTCAGAGTGAGCATTTCGGTAGGGTGTTCATAAACCCATTGATAATGAGTAGGGAGATCCCGGTAGAGATGCAGTAGATCGACAATGCTTTCCATTGATTTACAGTAGCGACTGATGCGGTGTTGGTGATTACGCAATTCCATATAGGGTGATGCAGTAGCACCATGCCAATTTAGGCTATGGTCAATGCCTTTATGTTCAGCATATTGTAGCTGTCTATTTAGCTTGGCAACCTGAGGGTAGAGCTCACAGCGAATACCTCGTTGACGGAGATTGTAGGAGAGCGCAATATAGTGCTCACGCCAACGTTGATCACGCATAATTATTAACAGGTCGGGTAGGGTAGTGGAGGACAACTGCAATGTGTCAAAGAGAAAGGCCAATAGGCGATCAATACCTATCGAGCCACCTACCCCTGCAAACTGTTGAGTACTGTAGAGCGACGCAAGATTATCATAACGCCCTCCAGAGCATATAGCCCCTACCTCGGGATACTGAGTAGCAAAGGTTTCAAAGAGAAGGCCAGTATAGTAATCCAGTCCTCGAGTAATATGGGGAGAGAGCGCTAATTTTTCTAAAGCGTGAGTACTCTTGGCCCAATGGAATATAGATTCAAAATAGCGCGCTAAGGCAGTCCATTTTTGGTGATTACCGGAGCGGTCTTTGAGGATGCTGTTCAGATAGTGCAACGCTTCAGATGATGGGTGACGTATTCCTAAGGTGATAAACTCTAGTAGTGGATCAATATGACGGCGTTCATCAGCTGGTAAGAGTTCATCTAACTGTGCCCGGAGCTGCGCAAGTCCTATTTTAGGAAGTTTGTCAATAATAAGTCGCAGATCAACCATGTGCTTCAACAATACCTGATTGGGCGAGCATTGTGCCAGAAAGATAGGGATAAGATCCCGATGCGAGAGATGAATAGTTACTGGCATATCTATAGCGGCAAAGAGATCAACAATAAGCTGTAGTATCTCAAAATCGGCAACTGCATCCTCTGAACCCACAATATCAAAATCAAACTGCATAAACTCTCGATAACGGCCCCGTTGGGTGTTTTCTCCTCGAAATACCTTGCCAATATGATAGCAGCGTAGCGGAAGGTGAAGTTCGGAAACATGCTGCGCTACATAACGCGCCAGCGGAATGGTGAGATCAAAACGCAATGCCACATCTCTGCCTCCCTGGTCAGAGAAACGGTATATCTGTTTTTCGGTCTCACCGCCTCCTTTACCTAATAAAATTTCGCTATATTCCAACAGCGGGGTATCAATAGGCACAAAACCATACTGTACCAGTACTGACTTAAGTAACCTTAATAACTCTTGCCGTACCTGTTGCTGTGGAGGTAAAAAATCTCGGAAACCTTTAAGAAGGCGGGGTCTAATAATTTTTCCCACGCACTCTACTATACAATTTTAGACTATTTGTGTCTCCTTAAAGAGCCAATAAATTATTAGATGTATATGAGGGTTTACAGCAGATGCTAGCTCCCTCCCCCCCTAAGTATGGCAAGAAGCGACTCTCCCCCTGCAGGGTACTGCAGGGGGAGAGGTATTCACCGTTACCAGGCTCTGGTTATGGTGCCGCCGCTCCCTACGGCAAGAAAGCGATCATTGCCATACACCACACCACGCAGATTTGCACTTCCGCCATCACGGGAGCTCCACTGTAGGCCATCATTGCTTATGACTACTGTGCCAGAATTTCCTACTGCTACCCAGGTGGAATTGCCGTAGGTGATGCCGTAGAGAGAACTCCCGGCATCGCTAGGGCGAGTACTCCAGCTGATACCGTCGCTACTAGTGAGGATGGTACTCCCACTAGGACTACTACTTCCCACCGCTACAAACATACCATTATGAGAGGCAATGTCGGTGAGATTTTGATTCGTGCCACTTTCATGAGCACTCCACGTAGCAGCATCGCTACTAGTAAAAACCGAACCGCCACTCCCCACCGCTACATAGCGGTTGGTGCCGTAGGCGACTCCTAGAAGATCACGCGTCACATTGGGAGTATGCACGGTCCATCTGAGGCCGTCAGCGCTAGTGAGCACTGCTCCTCCCCCTCCCACTGCCGTAAATCCCCCATCAGCGAAGATAATACTGTAGATATTGGTAGCAGTGCCACTTTCCGAGGAGCTCCAGCTCCTCCCATCACTACTAGTAAGGATAGCACCTTGCACTCCTACTGCCACAAAGGTATTGTTCCCATAGGCGATGTCCAAAAAGGAGGCTTCGCTACCGGAGGCAACACTCCAGCTAGTGCCATCGCGACTAGTGAGGAGTGCGCCACTCCATCCCACTGCCACAAAGGTGGCATTTCCATAGGAAACCGCATTAAGATCAGTTGAAATACCGCTCTCCAGGGCTTCCCACTGTGTTGCAGTACATCTCTCTACGCCATCACTGGTGGCCTCAAGGCGTACTGGGCTCCCATTACTACACCCATACATATACATGTCTGGGAGACGACTAGGGGTTGATGGTGATGCGAGCAATGGCAGCGCCGTCGGTGCGGCACAACCTATAAGGGCAAATCCCCAGATCATAGCGAGGAGTATCCCGCCACTCCATCGACATAGCGTGCTCCCCCATAGCGGGGTGCACAAAATAAGTCCTCTTTTTAGCAGGCGCTCACGCGCACCCCTTAAGAGGGAGGTACATGCGCTACATGTACCATACCATGTTAAAATACAATTAACCTTTCTCATAAAGAACTCCTTGTTAAAAAAAATTTTGTCGTACAATCGACATATATAAATATAGGAAAGGTATGCTAATATTGCGTGGTTTTTTTAAAAAATTCCTCAGTAGCCGCGGGTAAGAGGCGCCCATGGCTTATCCTCCATGGCGTAGATCTAGGGGCTGTCCCACTTAACTGATTTTTGTCCATTTCCTATAGTAAGGAGATGCAAAAACCAAGATTGTCGTCTAGTATCATTAAGACGCTCATTGATTATTTTGTGCTTGGCGCTACTACTCAGGTCTATGGCCTAAGATCTATGACTTATATCTATGGCGTAGATCTATAGCGCTCATGAATGTGCGAATAGAGCAGTCATGAAAGAGATCCCCACCATGAGCCGGCGCTACCGGCTTATGCCGTATAATGACCCCCCTGCCTCTTGTCAACTTTTGCGCATTATGCTACCCTAAAACATTGTGGAAATTGCTAAAGATCTCACAAAATTGCTGGCGATGTATAGGACCATGCTCACTATCCGCGTCTTTGAGCAGAAGGTGGCCTTTTTCTTTAGCCGGGGCTTGATCCATGGCACTACACACCTTTATGTGGGAGAAGAGGCCATGGCTACCGGGATCTGTGCCCAGCTTACTGATCAAGATTATATTACTAGTACCCATCGAGGACATGGACACTGTATTGCCAAGGGTATAGATCTTAAGCGCATGATGGCTGAGCTCTTCGGAAAAGCCGACGGCTACTGTAAGGGCAAGGGGGGGTCTATGCATATTGCCGATCTTACCCGCGGCAATCTAGGAGCGAATGGTATTGTGGGTGGTGGTATTGCCATTGCGGTGGGGGCCGCGCTCACCCTCAAAAAACAGAAGAGGCGGCAGGTGGTGATCTGCTTTTTTGGAGATGGCGCACTTAATCAAGGGGTCTTTCACGAAGCGGCTAATATGGCCTCTATTTGGGCCCTGCCGGTTCTTTTTGTCTGCGAGAATAATCAATACGGTATGTCAATGTCTGCAAAACGGGCCTTTAACATTAGCAATTTCTCAGATCGCGCCAAATCCTACGGTATACCGGGCCAACAAATTGATGGTAACGATGTATTGACAGTCTATAGCAAAGTTGAGAAGACACTGCAGCATGTGCGCAATACCGGGCCGGCGCTTTTAGTGGGCACTACCTATCGCTATCTTGGACACTCCAAGAGTGATGCTAATCGCTATCGCACAAAAGAGGAGATAGCAGAATGGCGCAAAAAAGATCCTATCGGTCGTCTAGAAAGTCATCTAATTAAGGAGCATGCACTCAAAGAGAGCGATCTAGAGAAGCACCGCAAGAAGATTACGAAAGAGGTAGAAGAGGCAGTGGCCTACGCCGAAAAGTTACCCTACCCTGAGCCCCAAACATTGGAACATGATGTCTATGCGTGAACTGACTATGGCCGAGGCGCTACGAGAGGCTATCGCCGAAGAGATGCGAAGCGATCCTCACATATTTATGATGGGTGAAGATATAGGGGTGTATGGTGGCGCCTTTGGAGTTTCATTAGACCTTATAGAGGAGTTTGGAGAGGAGCGTATCATGGATACCCCTATCTCAGAGGCCGGCATCATTGGTGTGGCTGCCGGCGCGGCAGTGAGTGGCATGCGCCCTATTGCTGAAATTCAATTTAGCGATTTTATAACGGTGGGGATGGATCAGCTGGTTAATCAGGCAGCCAAGATGCGTTATATGTTTGGGGGGAGGGCACAGGTACCTATGGTATTGCGGGCCCCTATTGGCTCCGGCACTGGATCGGCGGCACAGCATTCTCAAAGTCAAGAGGCCTGGTATTGTCATGTACCAGGTCTTAAAGTAGTAATGCCGGCTACTCCTTACGATGCTAAGGGGCTTCTTAAGTCGGCTATCCATGATAATAATCCAGTAGTTTTTTTAGAGCCTAAATTGCTTTATCGCACTAAGGGCCAGGTACCAAAAGATGCCTATAAAATAGCGCTAGGTGAATCAGATATCAAGCAGGAGGGCACTGATCTTACTATTGTTACCTGGGGGCGAATGCTCAAAGTGGTACAGGAGGCACTGCAGCAGCTTCCCTCTACGCCTTCCTGCGAGATAATTGATCCCCGTACTCTCTATCCTTTGGACGATATGCCCATAGTGAAATCGGTGGCCAAGACTAGCCGTTTATTGGTGGTGCATGAGGGAGTGCTTAATGCCGGTTATGGGGGAGAGATATTTGCCCGCATCTGCGAAAGCGAAGCCTTCTTTTATTTGGATCGGCCCCCTCGACGACTGGGCGGCGCTCATGTCCCTATCCCCTATTGTCCAGAGTTAGAGCGTATTGCGGTACCAACTGTGGAAAAGGTAGCAGCCGCTATAGAAGAGTTAGTAGACTAATCCTATGGCTACTGCAGTTATTATGCCCAAAGCCGGAGTAGCCATGGAGGAGGGTACCGTAATCCAGTGGCATAAAGCGATTGGCGATCAGGTACAGGAAGGTGAGCCACTATTGGAAATTGAAACCGACAAAGTAAGTATGGAGATAGAGGCGGAGAGCTCCGGCTATCTTATTTCCATACTGCGCCATGCCGGAGAGACGGTGCCGGTAGTGGAAACCATCGGTTATATAGGCAAGAAAGATGAAAAAACCCCCGCGGCGTCGACAGCCCCTAATCAGGGGAGTCCAAAAAAGGACTCGGATAGCGCTTCTAAAGACAGTGCAATTTCTGAGCCCCCAATAGAGACCTCACCGGTTAGCATAGCTACCCCGGAGAGAGTGTTGCCACCCCGGCGCACTATTGCTGCTACACCCGCCGCCCGCCGAATTGCTGCCGAACATGATATTGATCTACGACAGGCCCAACCCAGCGGATCACAGGGTGAGCTACGCGCCGCCGATATTGGCCGCCTAATTAATGCCTCAGCTGATAGCCCTCAATCGCCACGGGTTAGTTCGCTGGCGCGTAAAATAGCTCATACACATGCAGTTGACCTTGCCAAGGTACAGGGAGGTGGAATATCGGGAAGAATAGAGCGCCAGGATGTGGAGCAGTATCTAGCTCAAAGGCAGCAGCATCGGCCAACCGGCGGCAGGCGGGTGGTGCCTACCTTACCTGCTACCCCTCAGCGGCTAACCGGTATTCGCAAGATCATTGCCCAACGTATGTATGCGGTACATCAAGAGGTGCCGCCGGTTACTCTGGTGCGCCCGGCGCCCTTTGATGCTCTGCGACAATTACGTAAGGAACTCAACGAGCTACAAGAGGATCATCTCTCAGTTAATAGTTTACTGAGCTACGCTACAGTGCAGGCACTGCAAGAATATCCAGAGCTTAATGCCACCTTTCGGAACAATGAATTGCGCTATCATCAGCAGATTAACCTAGGTATAGCGGTGGCAGTAACCGAGGGGCTTTTGGTACCAGTTGTTAAGTCAGCCGAGAAGCGAGATCTGGTGAACTTTAGCCAAGAGGTTACGGCGCTTGCTGAACGGGCACGCAACAATCATCTCCTGCCCGATGAGCTACAGGAGGGCACCTTTACGGTAACCAATCTAGGAATGTATGGTATAACCGAATTTACTCCCATTATTAATGCGCCTCAGCTGGCTATTTTGGGCATCTGTGCGCCTGAAACGGTGATACAGTTGCAGAATGGCCACCCAGTAGAGCAGACCCGTCTGTCTCTTGCGCTTACTATTGATCATCGGGTGCTAGACGGCGCCATTGCTGCGCAGTTTCTGCAAAGATTGGCCGAGATAATTGCCCACCCGATACAGCTGTTATTATAGCTTTACCTACTCTGGTGACTTTTGGGTTGTTGCGCAGCCAATATTTGATCCTGCATCCGTCTCAGTTGTACAATCGCCGATTGTTCATTCAAACTCACATCCTGATAGGTTAGCGGCTGATCTTGTGCCACATCCCTCTGCAGTATGGCCTCTGGCGCCAATCCCAGCGGCAACAGATTCTGCTGCTGAGCGGTAGTAGCAGTTTCAATCATTCCATAGACCGAAAAACCTCCCAATCCATCAATGGTCTCGCCAGCCTTAAGATCGCGTTTCGCAACGCTAATAGTCTCGGCAGTTGGGGGAGAATCGGTAGCTAGTGTAGTCTCTCCCTTGAGTACTGCGCGAATTATAGATATGGGTGTCTCTAAATTACAGAGATGATAGGGTCTATAGAGTGCCCAATAGGGACCGGGACCCAGATTAACATAGACCAAATCGCGCACAATTTTGGGATTGTGAGCGGTAAATACCACAAAGACCCCGGGGGCTATGCCTATACCATACTCTACCCGGCCGGGGGCGCTGATTACCCCCCCAGCCTCTTGGGGAACAAAAACGCGGCTAATTGTTTGGGGCTGAGCAGCCGCTCCGTGCATACCCCGTATATCGGGTATAAAGCCGATACCATTGGCTAGTGAGGTCATTTCGACCATGGTCTTAGTGCCATCTACAAAGGAGGCTAGCATTTTAGGGTTCATCTGCTGTTGACGAGCTCGTTGGGCCACCGTATCAGGAGTGGCATGACGATCCAGAGGATTATTTTTTCCTTTGCCAGCACAGATAACTTCAAAGCCCAGCGAGGCAACAAAATCATAGAGCTCAGCTGTGGCGCCCGGCTCATCGCCACCGGTAAGGGTGTAGACCACTCCGGCAGCCTGCGCCATACTACGCAATATATAGCCCACAGTAGCATCACTCTCCACATTCATTTGCAATATATGGCGACGATTTAGGATAGCATCTCGCGCTATCTCCGCGCCTACCACCGGTATGCCGGTGGCCTCTACCACTATATCTATGCCCTCTACTCTAGCCACCAATGTTGCGTCAGAGGTTGCAACCCGTTTCCCGGCAGCTAGAGCCTCGGCAGCCCGGGTCAGATCGTTAGTCTCAATAATCTCCTTTTTTGCTATACCGGCGCTTATTAGGGCCTGCTGAGCCCGGCCCGGCTGTATATCGGCAATCATTCGCGCCGCTATGGCCTGCATTAATTCCATTTGACATGCTAGTCCTTCTCCCATTTGGCCGGCGCCTACAATACCGACCGCTATTTGCTGTCCCTGTGCGGCATGTTCCGCTAATGCCTTAAGATTGATCACGAGCGCTCCTTTTTGAAAAGATTAATTAACCGCTTCCCGGCAATAAATCCCCTTTTAATTTGGAAGCGACTACCAGAGCCGGGAGTGAAGGTACGCGCTCCAGCTACATTAAGATCTCCATCCATCTCGGCATGGTCGCCCACATTTAGTTTAGCGACCAAATGACCTAAATTACGAAAATTCTCATTTACTAGTGAGCCAACCGCAGTAACGGTTAAACTTTGCCCATCCATACACAACCGATCACCCACCACAATATCTTTATGGGGTGGTTGTGCGTGCTCCAACACTATGGCATGCTCTTGCAATTCTTCGGGGGCCTTTGCGCCAAAAAAAACCATAATGTCCTCCTGAAAAAACTCTGGCGCAAACTGACCCACCGATATTACCTTGGAACTATATATTAACATAGCATACCAACACTCATATACAGTGCCATAAAATCATGGCTAAATCAAGGACCAACCTACTGATCTGACTGTACGCGAAAAGTGCAAAGAGGCCAGGATCTCCCAACCTCTTTGCTCCATCAAAGCCTGAGAAATTACTATATCAGACTAATATTATCCACTTTCACGCCCGATACAAAATTATCCTCCTTGATAAATCTCATAAGCGGACCGGCAGGGCTGGTTGCATGAATATCGACTGTGAGTACCCCCTTCATGGGATACACCCCTACTCGAGCAGTACCTCCGCAATCAATAACCGCCACCGCTATCTCACTGAAATCGGCCTTAGACTTAAAGCCGTCAAAAGGTTTTCCACCGGTAAGATCGGCAATCCTCTGAGCAATCGGATGAATTCCTCCACCGGTTACCGAATAGATCAGATCCCGACCCTCTGTGGGTTCGATCACTAAGGGACCTCCCCAACCGCGAGCACCTTTTTCAATTCTCACACGCTTGTAGGCTCCACTAGATGGAGATTTAGATGGAGAGTGTGGAGCGCTAGATTGCGCAGGTTGTGTTTTAGGTTGTACACTTTTTTTCTCAACCGACTTCTCCTGCTCACCCACCATAAATTTCTTAAACTTATCTCCAAACCCCATAATATAATTACCTAACTGTAGAGACCAGCGCTAGCAAGCCATGCAATGACTACTGCTACCGGCCCGGTTACAAAACGTGAGAAGAGAATGGCTGGTACACCAACCTCTACCGTTTCGGGTTCGGCCTCTCCCAATGAGAGACCAACTGGGATAAAGTCACATCCCACTTGTGGATTAATGGCAAATAATGCTGGCAATGCAAATTGTGGAGCGATATTACCCCGTCCAATCTCAACACCAATCAATGTACCAATAATCTGCGCAATTACCGCACCAGGACCCAGCAAAGGAGAGAGCACCGGAAAACCAACAATAAGCGAAAGGATAATTAATCCAACCACATTATTTGCCAATCCCTTAAGACCCTCAGCAATCACATTTCCAACTCCGGTTGCCAGTACAATACCAATAATCAGACTGATAAATGCCATAAACGGCAAGATATTTTTTACTACCTGATCTATGGTATCACGTCCGGCCTGATAGAGAGCATTGACTACTACACCAACACCGCGTCCAATTCTTCCTAAAAAATCACTAATACCCATTGTATCTTACTCCTCTACTTTTTCTTTTGCCTGCGAGCAAACATCACTGCGGAAATTCGTTCAGTTACTATACCCCGGATAAAGATGACTACAAACCCTACCAATAGGTAGCGAATGGCTAAATCACCAAGGCCTAGACCTAACATCTCTATACCAGAGGCAATTCCCGCCCAAACAAAAATTTCACCGGGGTTAACATGCGGAAATATTCCTAATGGCGGATGCACAAAGGAAACCGCAGAGTCATAAAATGCCGGCTTAAATTTTTCGGGCAAAAAGCGCCCCATAGTATAAGCCATTGGATTAGTAAGAAAAATTACCGCTAAAAATGGTAATATTATGTACCGAATAGGATAGAAAATGATCCCACTCCGGCCAGCCCATTCACCAACTTTATCAATTTTCTCGGGCCCAATAAGAGCCACCAGGGTATTGAAAAAAGTCATAAGGACAATCAACAAGGGAATTATACCAGTAACCAGGCTTAGGAAAACCTCGCCACCTTGTCTAAAAAGCCCAATAAAAAATTCGGCTACATTAGCTATTCCTTCCATATATTTTAAAATCCTCCAAATTTCATAATACAATATACGTTTTTTATACAGAGTCTTTCTCTGTCTTTATAATACTCCCAATCAAGGGAAAAGCTGTCACTACCCATATCTCAAAAGAGAGACCCGCTAAAGGGAATTTAGGGAGATGGCAACATCTATTTTACATTATAACCGCTAATTTTTATTTTCTCTTTTTCACCTCCTTTTTTGGAATTCTCTGTTTTTTCTATTGATGGAGAATGGGATGCTATTTTTTTCTGGGGAAGGGGGAGCTCCTTATTTTTCTCATTCTCTGTCTGGTCATCTACCTCTTCATTGGCAAAGCCCCGTACAATAAAGCTCGACGCATGTTGAATGGCCTGCCACAATTTTTTTGAGATACCAAAACGGGGATCAGCAGATTGTAACTGCTCCAAAGAGCAACCTATTATCTGTGGTAAGGGTAGGGGACGAGCAAATACCGTCCAGCCGGAGAGCCGTTCGGCTGCTACTACCTGCCGAGCGCTATCTACCACCACAATGGCATAGACGCGTCTCTTGTACATATTACCAGCCATACCCACTGCAGTTTTAACCCCCTTGGATCGTAGCGCAAATACCCGCCTATTAAACTGCCGCATCTGTAGATAGGAAAAGGATAATTGGAGCAACCAGACAAAAATGAAAGATAGTAATATGAAAGTGATGGCACTCATTCTAGCTAGAATAAGTTTATATCAAATAGAAAAAAAGCGCAAGCAGTGTGCACCCTTATTATATAATAATAATGGATGTACAGAGAGCTCATTCGTTTTCTCAGATAGCGCGCGCGGCTGGCGTACAAATCAGCGTGGCCATTAACAATATAGCGCAGTAGGTACTATAATCCTATTATACTAAGGTAGACTATCTGAAATGCCCGCCCGAAGCGATTTACATACTATTCTCATTATTGGTTCCGGCCCTATTGTAATTGGCCAGGCCTGCGAGTTTGATTACTCTGGTTGTCAGGCGGTTCAGGCGCTTAAGGAGGATGGCTACCGGGTAATACTGCTTAATCCCAACCCGGCCACCATGATGACCACCCCCAGTATTGCCGATGCAGTCTATTGTGATCCTATTCAATCAACCTACATAGAGGAGATAATCAAAAGGGAGCGCCCCCAGGGTCTATTGGCTACTATGGGGGGGCAGACTGCGCTCAATGCCGCTCTCCAATTGGAAAGTGAGGGGATATTAGAGCGTTACAGCGTAGAGCTATTGGGGGCTAAGGCGGAAACTATTCGTATTGCTGAGGATCGAGGGGCCTTCAGGACGCTGATAGAGCAGATTGGATTGGAATCGCCACACTCCTATTTTGTGCGCTCGCTGGAGGAGGGTCAGGTGGCGGCCCGCCAGATCGGACTACCCCTCATCATTCGCCCCAGCTTTACCCTGGGGGGAAGCGGGGGGCATACTGTCTCTCAGCACTCTGAGATTGACTCAGCTATTTCCCGCGCCTTACGCGCTAGCCCCGACCACAGCGCGCTCATTGAGGAAGCATTGCTGGGATGGGCTGAAATAGAATTTGAGGTAATGCGCGATCGCAACAACAATGCGGTTATTATCTGCGCCATTGAGAATATTGATGCCATGGGCATCCATACTGGCGATAGCATCACCGTAGCTCCCACCCAGACCCTCTCGGATCAGGAGTATCAAACCATGCGCAATGCAGCCATTGCTATCCTGCGGGCGGTAGGAGTAGATTGTGGCGGCTCTAATGTGCAGTTTGCTTGGCATCCTCAGCGGCAAGAATTGCGGGTAATAGAGATGAATCCACGGGTCTCGCGCTCGTCGGCGTTGGCCAGTAAGGCCACCGGCTTTCCCATAGCCCGCTGTGCGGCCCGCCTAGCGGTGGGTTACAGTCTAGATGAGGTATTAAATGAGATTACCGGCAGCACCTATTCTTGTTTTGAGCCCACCTTGGATTATTGCGCCGTTAAGGTGCCGCGCTTTGAGCTGCACAAGTTTGCTGGCGCCTCGGAGCAGCTAGGTACTGCCATGAAGTCTATTGGTGAATCATTGGCATTGGGACGCACCTTTATTGAGGCGCTCAATAAGGCCATCTGTGCCGCAGAGTATGGCTACTCAGGATTGGAGCGGCTGGCCATTGAGGATCAGGCGCTCTATCAGATGCTGCGTGATTTTCATCCCCTACGCATATTTGCCGCCTATACTTTACTCTATCGCCATCCAGAGCAGCTGGAGCAGCTGGCAACCCTCAGTGGCTATAGCCATTGGTTGCTCTCCCAACTTGCCGAATATGCCGTACTGGTTAAAGATATTGAGCGGCAGCCCTCAAAGGGAGTCATTCTTCCAAAAAAGCTGCTTATGGAGGCCAAACGAGCAGCCATCACCGATAGCAGTTTAGCACAACTAACGGGTCAGAGCCTGCCCGAGATACAGGAGAGACGCCAGCAGCAGGGCATCCATGCCACTTTTCATAGTGTTGATACCTGCGCCGGCGAGTTTGCCGTAACCACCCCCTACTACTATTCCACCTACGGCGAGCAGAGCGAGGGAGAACCGCTAGGGGCGGAGAGTGTGATTATTATCGGCTCCGGTCCCAACCGCATTGGCCAGGGACTAGAATTTGATACCTGTTGCACCCTCTGTTCGCTGGCCTTTCGTCAGCGAGGCATTAAAACCATTATGGTTAACTCCAATCCTGAGACGGTCTCTACCGATTTTAATATATCAGACCGTCTGTACTTAGAGCCTCTTACATTAGAGCACCTGCTAGAGATTATGAAACGGGAGGGAAGTCGGCAGGTAGTAGCACAGCTAGGAGGTCAGACCGCCCTGAATATGGCGGCGGCGCTAGCCGAAAGCGGGGCGCAGATCATTGGCACACCAGTAAAAAATATCCTTATGGCTGAAGATCGGGCCATTTTCTCCAAAGCGGTGCGGGAATGCGGGCTGCATCTCCCACCGCATGCCAGTGTTACCAATGATCAGCAGGCTCTGCAGGAGGCGCAGCGCATTGGCTACCCAGTATTAGTGCGCCCCTCCTTTGTATTGGGCGGGGTACGCATGGCCATACTCTATAGCAGCGACGAATTGGAGGATTATCTCTCTCAGGATAGCCTTTCCAAAGCTAATCCACTGCAGATTGATGCCTTTCTGGAAGATGCCTTTGAATATGATCTAGATGCCATTGCCGATGGGGAAAGTCTCTATATCGCGGGACTGATAGAACATATTGAGGCAGCCGGGATTCACTCTGGAGATTCTGCGGGAGTCTTCCCCCCCTACAAGTTTAAGCAAGAGGTAATGGAGAAGATGCGAGAGAGCGCCCGCATCTTGGCGCGCACCTTTGGAGTAATTGGCTTTATGAATGTTCAGTATGCGGTTAAGGATAATCGAATCTATATAATAGAGATTAATCCCCGAGTCTCGCGCACTGTTCCCTTTCTCTCCAAAGTAAGCGGTGTTAATCTGGTAGATGCGGTAGTAGCGATATGGAATGGCCAATCTCTTAAGGAGCAGGGCCTAGTTAATGCCCAGGGAGTGGGTGAGGGACGCTGCCAAGTGGGATGGGCCATTAAGGAGGCGCAATTTTCCTTTGAGCGCTTTCAAGACTTTGATCCCCTTTTGGGGCCAGAGATGCGCTCTACTGGGGAATCTATAGGAATTGGCAGCAATTTTGGGATTGCCTATGCCAAAGCTAGTGCAGCCACTGGGGCCAATCTACCCACCTCCGGACGTCTTTTTGTCTCTGTACATCACAAGGATCGCCACACCATATTCCCGGTAATTAAGGAGCTATCGGAAGCTGGCTTTGAATTATGCGCCACTGAGGGCACAGCTACCTTTCTCCGTGCGCAGGGCCTGGAGGTGGGGCTAGCTCGCAAAGCCCATGAGAAATCTCCCAATATTATGGATGAGATGGCCGCCGGTCGAATACAATTTATTATTAATACTCCATTGGGCCCCTTCTCCCAGGAGGATGATAGCCTGTTGCGGATAGGCGCAATCCGCTACCGTATACCCTATACCACCACCACTTCGGCAGCTGAGGCAGTCTCCGCAGGGATCCGCGAGCTACAACAGGGGCTGCGGGCGGTTCAACCCCTTCCCACTGCAGGCTTTTCCATTGCACTATCCAAGAGGGAAAAGGATGGGAATTAAAGAGGGGAGAATTAGAATTATAGATAGCTTCGGATCGCTTCGCCTTATCTTTCAATGTGCCAGTTTTTGTCTCAAGCCTAGCAGCAGCTAGTATATAATAGAACTCTTTGGTACTCATAGGCACTGTCACTGTTAGCATAACCCTCCAATGTACCTGGAGAAGCAGTAACATTGTTAGCTTTCTTTTACAAAATTCTCCATTTCCTTTGACATATATGCATCCCATATGCTATACTTATACCTATGGAAGTGCACCAGTTGGCTATAGTGTGCTATGCGGAGGGAAGCTATGCTCCTCTCCCCTAGCTATAGTCGCTTAGGCACTTACCAAATTTATAACTATTATATGGAGGATTTTCAGAAATGAAATATCTTAATATAAGTTCTTTCTTTTTAAGAGAGAATGAGAGAGTGAAGGAGCGACTGAGCACTCGTAAAACGCTTCAGAGAGAGAGAGAGAGAGAGAGAGAGAGAGAGAGAGAGAGAGAGAGAGAGAGAGAGAGAGAGAGAGAGAGAGTAAGCTCTCTTAATACTTGCCAGAGAGAGAACCATGGCTCCTCGCATTCCCCGCTTAAGGGGAGGGTACTGTGGGGCACCCTGGGGGTCGCCTTAATGGTATTGGTGACCCTGGTAGTATTGGTAGCCTGTCCGGCTGCGAATAATGCCGGAAATGGAGGTCCTGGTCCTGGAGGGGGCACCGGTTATATCTGTGACAACGGCACTGCCTCATCTGACAGAGATGCCACTGCCGATGGTCTAACCCGCTGTGAAAGCTGTGATACGGATTACAGCTTGGTCAATCAAGCCTGCTTACCTAACTATGTCTGTAGCAATGGTATGGCGATTGGTGGAATCGCTGATTTACCAGGGCAAACCCGCTGTACCAGCTGTGACACGAATTATGTCCTGTCCGGTGTTACCTGCGTTCGTCGGGCCGGTATCTGCTTTAGTGTAGCAAGCGGTGGCGTACTTGTCGGTACTGCGAACGATGATACGCTTACTAGTACCACTGCAAATAATGCGTTGTATGGTTGTGGAGGGACCGATACCTATGTCTTTGCCGCCAACTTTGGTATGGATAGTATTGGATCTGACATGACCACCGATAGCGAATTAGAGGGGGAAGACACAATACAGTTTGATAGCGCCACGGCGCTCTCTTTTGGCTATATTACTGGCACTACCCATGTCACCATTGGTCAAGGGAGCGGCCATACCCTTACCATTTACGAGGCCAACCGCATCCTTGGTCCCGGCCTTTCTTTTGTGACCGGCCCCCCCAGTGGGGCGGAATTTAAGCTACGGCATGGAGGCACAACCTACAATGTAATAGTAGGGAATACAGGCGATAATGATGGAGGAACTGCAACCCAATTTCCACTAGTTGGGACTGCAGAGCCTGATATCTTAATGGGACTAGATGGAGACGATAGCATAGCAGGAGCAATTTTTGAAAATATTATCCCGGGCACTGATAATGATATTCTCGTGGGTGGTGCAGGTAATGATAATATGACTGGTAATCAAGGCAATGATCTACTGATTGGTGGTCCCGGTAACGATCGACTCTATGGTGGAAGTGCCGACGATAGACCTCTAGACGATGTCTGGGGAGCAGATATCTTTCGCTTTGGTAGCAACTTTGGTAATGATGAGATTGGGTTTTTTGGTGGAATTAGTAGTGGTATGGCTCTTGGCATAGACTCCACAGATAGGCTAGAGTTCACCGATACTAGCACCCTTACCTTGAGTTGGAACGCCGATAACGACCTTACCATTGCACAGGGAAGCGATAGTGTTCTTGTTTATAGAGCCAACAGGGCCTTTGGTTTTACTATTGAGTGGAATAGTATGACTGAGACGGTAGATAGCACTACCGATCTTCTGGTAGATGGTACGTAACCAGACCAGACTTTAATCTGGTCACGCTCTCCATTGAGCTAAAAATAGGATAGGGAAGGGTTTAACCCTTCCCTATTTTTTTTGCCTAACCAGGGCCCTATCAGGCCCCTATTCAAAAAACGACATAGGGGGCATTAAAATGCTCTCTGTTTTTTGCACAAAAAAAATTTCGTCTGCCGCGCGGCACGCGGGAGGCAGCATTCTTACCAGTGGCAACGGCTAAAGTTGGAGCAGCCGCAGCAGCGGTACTACCAGAAGCCTCGAAAGCGTCGCCTACGTTAATTCCACCTTCGTAGTGCCGAGGAATAACCGCGCCATGTTTACTGCTCCATAAGCTAATTAGTATAAGCTAATTAGTATAAGATAAGTCGCCTGAGCTACGCAGATGGGGCGCGTAGCGGCTTAGCCTTAGGTTGTGGATAGTGTAATAGATAAGGGGCGACCTCACCAATCCATAACTCAGAAATAATAGCTTAGAAATAATAGCTTAGAAATAATAGCTCAGGAATAATAGATTAGAAATAATGGCTCAGAAAATAGAGAAAATATTAAAATTTATTAAAGCAACACCCCACTTTTCTCCTATTATATAATAGAGGTAATAAAAGTATGGTTAATAAATATGTATGGAACGACCGGGTGCCAAGCGGCTTGTCCATTTCAGCTGTAGATGGTAGCCTAGGGACATGATAGAGAGAGCCGAGCGCCAAGCTCTTGAGAAGCTAGTCGCCACCATGGTAGAGCGGGCAATTGCCAAAGCGTTGGCAGAGCAACCCTCTCCGGGAGAGAGCGATATTGCCGCGCTTAATCAACAGAAGCGGCTGGAGCTTCTGGATCGGGTTATTCGCTTAGAGGAGCGCAGTATTCGCTTAGATGAGCGAACTATTCGCCTAGAGGAACGGAGCATTCGTCTAGAGAAACGAACTATCCATCTAGAGAAGCGGACTATTCGCCTAGAGGAGGGGCAGAAGCATCTTCAAGAGGGGCAAAAACAGCTTCAAGAGGGGCAGAAGGCCCTCATCCAGGAGATAGGTAGGCGCTTTACAGAGATGCGCGAGGATAGCGGTAGGCGTTTTCAATTTGTGCAATGGCTTATTGTGGCAGTGGGCAGTTTTTTAACCTTGGTTATGACTCTATTACATTTTTTCTAACTGAGTGAGGGCTCGTCATATGGTCTGGCCGCCATCGGTAGCACCCTCTCTAGCTGCCATTGGGAGCGCTCTCTATATGACGGGACTAGCAAATTCTGGTTCCCTTTATGCGCTCCGCTATAGATAGTAGCTGATAGCTAAAAGAGCCGGGCCAGCCAACTGCGGTTGAGAATAGTAGGGAGCAATAAAATCGCTCTCGGTTGAAATGAAGTAGGATAGGGAAGGGTTTCAAGCCCTCCCTATTGTTTTGTCCAGCCAGAGCTCATTCCTCTGGCAAAGTTTCGAGAGTGAGAGGGGAAGCTGCCACTCTATTTTTCTTAGGAATTCTCTATTCCCCTTGACTATTTGGCTTAGAAAGCCTATCCTATAGTTGGAGAAAGAGAGGTAAACGCTACATGGCAACTAGCGCAATAGCAAAAATAGCTGATACTAGCAAACAGCCCAAGATAGTGGAGCGGCTCCCCGATGATGTACCCTGGGCACCCAATGGCGCTAGTATGGTAGTCTCTACCCCTTGGGAGGTTAATGCTATTATTAGTAGCATTCCGGCCGGGAAGCTGCTTACCATAACCGAAATACGGGAGTTTCTAGCCCAAAAACACCATACCGATATTGCCTGCCCGGTCTCTACCGGTATTTTTATCAATATCGTAGCGCGGGCGGCACAGGAGATGCGCAGCGAGGGGAAGCGCGCCATTGCTCCCTATTGGCGAGTGCTCCGGGCAGATGGCTCTCTTAACCCCAAATACCCCGATGGTGCCGAGGGGCAGCAGCGCCTACTAGAGACTGAGGGCTACCATTTTACCCAAAAGGGCAAAAAGATACTGGTAGACAATTATCAGCAGGCACTGTGGGATATTGTTTTATAGTAGGGTTATAGTTTGAAGTTATAGCTTAAAATTGTCATAGCTTAAAAAGCATGTCATGGCTTAAAAATATAGTACAGAGCGCCACGACCTTAGCGTTGATAGCGCCTCCCCAGCCTCTGTAGGGTCTCTGCAATATAGCCAACTTCCCCTCTCCGCATAGCGGCATGCAGCGGTAGACTAAGGGAATGCTGGTAGCGATGGAGAGCGTTGGGAAAATCGGCTGCCTGGTATCCCAGTTTGCGACGCCAAAAGCTGGTAATATGCAGGGGAATGTAATGTAAAGAGCAATGAATTCCCCGCTCGGCTAATAGATGCATAAGTTTATCCCGTCCTATGGTGAGCGCATGGGGGCGCAAGGTAACCACAAAGAGATGCCAGGCGTGATGGGGAGCAATAGAAGGCAATTCCAGCCAGTCTATATCAGCTAGCAAAGTATGGTAGTGCATTGCCATCTGTTGACGGCGCTCTCGTAGCTGGGTAGCCCGACTCAACTGTACCCGCGCAATAGCCGCCAATAGGTCGGGCAGATTATATTTATGACCCTGAGCAATAACATCATAGTGCCAAGAGCCAGTATCACTACTCTTGGAGCGCTGCCAAGCCGCGCGATCTATTCCCTGGTTGCATAAAATACGCAACTGCGCTGCCTGCTGTGACGATTCAGTAACAATAATCCCCCCTTCGCCACTGCATATAGGTTTGGTGGCGTAAAATGAGAATACGCGGCAATCCCCCGGAGCGCCAACTGCGCCACCCTCGCCGTAATTGGGCTGGGAATGGGCGGCATCCTCAATTACTGCCAGAGAATAGCTACGGGCCAATTCCATAATTTGCGACATCTTGCAGGCTTGCCCCCCAATATGAATAGGCATAATAGCCCCCGGGCTACGCGGCATCTGTGCCAGTTGCCGCTCTAAAGCCAGTGGATCAATGTTGAGCGAATCGGGCTCAATATCTACAAAGCTAATCTGGGCGCCTAGCGCATTAGCCACCGCGGCGCTGGCGGTATAGGTGTAGGGGCTCAAATAGAGTCTGCTTGTCGAGTTAATATCCAGCGCCTCCAACCCGATATGCAATCCGGCAGTCGCTGAGGAGGTAGCTATTGCATAGCGACTGCCACAGGCTTCAGCAAACTCCCGCTCTAGTAACTCTGCCTCCACACCGCTAGTAAGCCACCCAGAGCGTAGCACCCGACACATTGCGCGTTTTTCCTTTCTGCTAAGCGCCGGTTGGGCAAAACGTATGGTTGGCGCAACTCTCCAGCCCATAATTGAATCGCTACGCCAGTTCGACAGTGCCTAATAAGGAAGCCTGGCGTTTCAGTGTAGGTGAGTATTCTTGCAGAACTCGACGTATGTGGCTCTTATCAGAATAGGTGCATGTTTGATCTCTTCCACAGAGATGATCCAGTTTCGCAATATGTGATGCCAAGCGGGTGCTATCAATAGAGTCGCGCTTAACCTGCTGAATGCCGCGGAATTGGGTAGGCTCTACATATTCACCCTCGCCCAATAGCGATTCTATCTCCTTTTCTCCCTCTCTCAATCCAATGTACTCTATGTCTATCTGTTTATGGGGGGTATAACCGTAGAAACGAATCATCTGCTCGGCAATCTCCTGTATTGAGAGCTGTTCCCCCATCTCTAATATATACAGCTGTCCTCCTGAAGCAAACCCGCTTACATGAATAACTAAGGCCGCCGCCTCTGGGATAGTCATAAAAAAACGCTTGGCCTGTGGGTCGGTAATGGTAACTGGGCCACCATTTTCGATTTGATATTGAAAAAGTGGCATAATACTGCCGCGTGAGCCTAGCACATTACCAAAGCGTACCACCACTCCGCCATTGCTGAGGGTAATATCCTCTGCCAGGCGTTTAGTTGCGCCATAAATGCTAGTAGGCTGGGCAGCTTTGTCGGTAGAGAAGAGGGTAAAGCGCTCTACCCCACATTTTTGGGAGGCCTCTGCCAAATAGCGGGTAACCATTACATTATTCATAATAGCGGCTATGGGATTGCTTTCAGTAAGGGTCACATGCTTATGAGCGGCGGTATGAAAGATCACATCGGCCTGTATTTTAGACACAATATGCTCTACATAACGGCGATCTTGCAATTCGCCAATGATAGGCACCAACATGGTTTTTTCACCAATTCTTTCTGATTGCAATAATCTTAATTCTCGATCAATTTGGTAGATGCTATTTTCACCATGTCCCAGTAGAAAAAGGCGGCTTACTCCTGCATAGAGCAACTGACTAGCCAAGACACTACCAATACTTCCGCCCGCTCCAGTAATAAGTACCCGCTTGCCCTTTAAGTACTGGATGCTTTGCTGTAGATCTATCTGTACTGGATTACGTCCCAAGAGATCTTGTGGGTTAATCTCTCGGGTCAGCGCCAAATGCACGCCGTTGCCAATCATCTGCGAAGAGGTAGGAACAATGCGAATGCGGCGAAATCCCGCCAGTTCCAGCTGCTGATAGAGTACCCTAAGCCGCTCATGGCTAGTGCTAGGCATGGCAATCAGCGCCTCATCAGAGGGTGATTTATCTAGCAGCTGTACTACATCATTAATTGGTCCCAGGACTGGAATGGCATCAATGCGTTTCCCTATTTTCTGACGATCATCATCTAGGTAGGCAATCACCCGACCCACTACTCCCTTGCTTTTGATCTCGCGGGCAATGATCTGACCCGCCTCACCGGCACCAATAATATATATACGCTTGCTCAACACTTTCTAAGATTATACCGATTAAAGGATATGTATCTCCATTCTAATAAGAACCACAAAGGACCGCAAGCCTGCAGTGCGTTATGGAGAGGTATTCTACTTGCAATAGGACTATTAATTCTATTGTCCCTCCCACCATTATATGCCCACACTGTGGCCCTCTTTGTGAATCACAGAACAGAAAATGAACTTGTACGCTCGGCCGTAGAAGCGGGGGCTTTAGAAGAGCTCTTTAATGCGGGACACATTGTCTTTAATGCGATTCCCAATAGACTGGATTTGAATGTACTGGGCAGTTGGCAATGGCTGCGGAACATTGCCTTTGATATGGGAGCTAATTATCTTTTGTGGATTGATACCAGCCACATTATTCAAGAAGAGCAATTTGTGTTACAATCTAGTTATGTATTAATAGAGATTAGCCGCCCTGGTTCCTTAGTAGAGAATGAAATTTCGCAAAGAGAGAGCCGACCGTTGAATACCTTTGCACCTGAGCATATTAGTTACCGGCTAGGAAAGCAGGTAGTTAGAGAAATACTCATTAAAATGGAGGAAAATACCGATAATTATAGTGATGACTACTAAAAAAAGAGGATTATTACTTATTTTATTCCCCCTCCTTATACCGGTATTTTCATTAGTTGGACAATCGGGATGGGATGGTAATGCGGGAGTTGGTTACGCTGACGATTTTCCCCCTACCGGCAACTGGGGGCTTTCCAACGCCTTTGTGGCTAACAGTGCGGTGCTGGTAACCAATTTAGAAAATAATCGTCAGCTCCGGGTAACTATTTTGGGACGCAAAGAGGATACCAACCTCTTTTTGGTTCTTTCTCCCGCTGCAGCTCAAGAGCTAGAGGTTGACCAGCGCTCACCTACTCGAGTGCGGGTTAATCCGTTGAGTGGGGGTGAGTACTTAGATAGCCTCACCGAGTCGGCGCTCCATCCCGATAGTGATGTGAACCCCTTCGCTAACCGACCCTCTAGTGTTACCGCCTCTCGTAGTCGCGTTGTTCCTCCCGCTCCGTCAGATCACTCGCTCATTACCCCCAATCAGAAATCGGTTCAAGAGTCGACACCTCTTGTGCCAAATGAGAGCCAGCGTGGTACTGTGTTGACTCCGCCAGCATCACATGAACGTCGAGAAGTGACCGAGCTTCAAGTTGCGCCTGATCAACGTCAAACATTACGCCCGATCCGAAACATTGGAGATAGGGTTGAGCCACTCATTGAGTCAGAACCTCCATCACCCTTATTGATACCCTCTGAACCAGAACCAGAGCCAGAACCAGAGCCGGAACCGGTGCCAGAACCAGAGCCAGAGCCAGAACCGGAGCCGGAACTGGTGCCGGAGCCAGAAGAGCCAGAAGAACTGGCATTTACACCGCCTCCCTCCATAACTCCTGAAGAATCTCGATCACCGCAGTCTCCAAGAGAGTATCGTACTGCAGACGAGATAGATGAGGAGCTATTAAGACCTAATCCTCTTGTTCCGCAAGACTCGCCAGTAACTGATCAACTATCTCCTGCAGCTAAGTCTGAGCAGAGAATATTGCTGGAGGCCGCCACGGAGCGTCCGGCTCAGTCATTAGCATTACCCCAAAAAGGCGTTAGAGATATTAAACGGGAGGGGCGTTACATCCAAATTGGGGCTTTCAAAGATAGCGAAGCTGCCAAACAGCTGATTGCTCAGCTACAGGAGCGGGGACTGGAGATCTTTAGCTATAGTCAAAGCGTAACCCGCGGCAACCTTACCCGAGTGTTAATTGGGCCAGTAAAGGAGAGCGAGTATGGCTCACTCTTGCAATGGCTACGAAGTCAGGGCTTCACCGATGCCTTTTCTCGCCGCGGTGCAGAATTGTTAAGCTCTCAATAATTCAAGTCAAGAACAAGATAAGAATCAAGAATAGAGAAGTGATTGCATAATAAGGTGTAAAGCTCTTAAGGGTTGCCCATAAGACAGAGCCATTCAGCCTCTGCAGCTACCTCTTGTCCTATATAGGCTACGCCCCGCTGACGAATACCTCGTTCACTGATACGCAGATTCTCTATCTCTAAGCGTACCTCATCATTAGGCACTACCTGTTTACGAAAGCGTATCTTCTCAACTGCCGCCAGAAAGAAGAGACCGCTTGGCGTTTTACCCTGCTTTTTATAGAGGGCCCGTACCCCAGCGCCACCACATTGGGCCAGGGTCTCCACCAAGATAACCCCCGGTACCACCGGATAGGAGGGAAAATGACCCTTAAAGAAGTACTCACCCTCACCAAAGGTACGATAGCCGACAATACGCCGTTCTTCCACCACCTCCAGCCGATCAACATAGAGAAAGGGATCGCGATGCGGAATTAAATCCTTAATATTATCCATATTACTATCTTTGCAGGGGTAGGACTTGAACCTACGACCTCCGGGTTATGAGCCCGACGAGCTGCCAACTGCTCTACCCTGCTCCTCTACAATACTCCATGGGTTGGCAATAGTCAAGTGTCTGTACGCCCTCACCTGAATTAAACCAAAATGCACCACTTCCACGTTCCTATTGAGCAATGACCCGAAGGTTTGGATACAATATGCCCACGGAGCGGGTGGAAATCGGGCTGGGCGGACTACGAGCCCCTGCGAGGAGCCCGCCCACATTAAAATATGCCCGCGAAGCGGGTGGAAATCGGGCTGGGCGGACTACGAGCCCCTGCGAGGAGCCCGCCCACATTAAAATATGCCCGCGAAGCGGGTGGAAATCGGGCTGGGCGGACTACGAGCCCCTGCGAGGAGCCCGCCCACATTAAAATATGCCCGCGGAGCGGGTGGAAATCGGGCTGGGCGGACTACGAGCCCCTGCGAGGAGCCCGCCCACATTAAAATATGCCCGCGGAGCGGGTGGAAATCGGGCTGGGCGGACTACGAGCCCCTGCGAGGAGCCCGCCCACATTAAAATATGCCCGCGGAGCGGGTGGAAATCGGGCTGGGCGGATTTGAACCGCCGACCCCATGTCCCCCAGACATGTACGCTAGACCACTGCGCTACAGCCCGTAAAAGGAATGGTAGCAAACTAGCTTCTCTCCTGTCAAGCAGAGGGATCAGCAACCCTGAATTAAACCGAAATGCAGACCTCTCCCTCCGTAGTATAATTGTTAAAGATATTTAATAGCAGAAGGAGGAAGAAAATGGCGCATATAAATACTACACACAATCGCTCATTTGAACAATTAGCTGTACACCCTCACTACATATAAGAATTTATTGGTGCTTTAAGGAGGCATAAAAAAGGCGTTTATCCTATACCTGTAAACCCTCATATACATCTAATAATTAAATGGTGCTTTAAGGAGGCATAAAAAAGGCGTTTATCCTATACTTGCAAATAGAAATTAATGGCAAGGAGGAATAAACGCCATGAAAACTATATACTATCCAGGCTGTTTTAAGAAGGCCTGGAACAACAGATATTTTGACGCTGTTGAGTACTCCCCGGAGGCGCGAAAACGCTTAAAAGGACTCAGTCATTGGGAGGAATTACGAAATGAGGGGGTTTCAGCATGCCGAGCCCTAGGTTTAGTCATCGGAGCCTTCGGAGGAAGCGCTGATTATTGGTATCGCTGGAAACGAAGATTTCGTGAGTGCGGCCATGCGGGTTTGGAATGCACTAGTAGAAGGCCACACCATGTCCGGGAAAGGACATGGGATTCAAAGATACTCAAACGTATTGTGACATTAAGAACCCACCCTGAGACCTGTCGCTGGGGCGCTTCTAAGCTTCGTGTGCAACTTCTAAGAGAGGGACGAAAGCCACCTTCAGGTGCCACGTTAGAGCGAATGATCACTCATTTGAAGCACACCAAGGCCATTCTCCCCCTTCCGGTGGCAAAAAAGAGGACTAAGAGGCGTTTATCACCCTCCGGATGGCGCACACGTTTCAAAAAAGCAGTCCACGGTGCGATTTCTAGGATACAGATCGATGTGGATAGCTATCACTACCGGGGACAAACCTGGTATCATTTCTCAGCAATCCATGTGCCAACCCGCTGGGTGTGGGCTAGGAGCTATGGCCGGGCAACCGCACGCAATGCAACTGCATTTCTCTCTCATATACGCTCGAATCTGCCACCGGGAATGCCTGTAGAAACTATTCAGGTTGATGGAGGAAGTGAGTTTATGAAAGAGTTCTCTGCCTCATGCGAGGATCATGGAATAGCACTTCTTGTGAATCATCCCCATACACCGCAGCAAAATTGTTTTGTGGAGCGGGTACACCGGACCTTTGATGAAGAATTGTACCAAGTCCTAGATATTCCCGATACCCTCTCTGAGATGAATGAAATGCTAGAAGAATATGTGGCATTTTATAATCATCATCGCCCACATGCCGGTATTGGCCATCGTACCCCTTGCGAACAATTAGAAGAATGGAGTATGCTTCAGGAGCCAGGTAGGGTGGCGTAGAAAATTCTTATATGTAGTGAGGGTGTACAAGTACTTGCACACCATACGCATATAATATATACTTTGCTAGTATGAGTGCATCGGCCTCAGATAAGAAGCCACCAGCTCCCCGCTCCCCGGGCGCATCAGGTACCAAAGACTATACCCACGCCTTTGATCAGGCCGAATTAGATGAGATCTATCGCACCATTCAAGCTAGAATACGGACCCAACGGAGTAAACAGAGCAGCCTCAAAAGCAGTATGCTTGAATCCGCAGCCCCTAGAAAGAATAGCCGCACCCTGCCACTCATGGTGATTATTCCCTCAATTCTCATTGCTTTGGTGAGTCTCTTTCTGCTTCTTGAGCGATTTACCGAGAGTCAAATACTCTCTCGTCTCTTTCCCAATTTACGAGACACCAACGAAGCGCCTAGTAATGTGAATCAAAATCAGGTAATCCGGAGAATTCAAGATGAGGCGCAGCAACAAATTGCGGATCTACAGATCGCCCTCCTCAACCAACAGCGTACCTTGGAATATGTAGAGGTAGAGCAGGAGCGCATAGTCGTCGATCCCAATGATGCACAGCAACAGAGAAACGCCGAGGAGCTTCAGAGAAGCGCTGAGGAGCTTCAGAGAGGACAGGAGGCACTCCAAGCTGCGGTGCAGCAGCAACGTCAGTTGGAAAGTGAACTCTCCCAACTTGAAAGTCAGGCGGCGCGCTCATTTTCGGATTACAATGCGCTTGCGGTGCAGCAGGAGCGTCTGGATCTCTTGTTGAATCAATATCTCTCACTTACCACCAATATCCGAGATGCCATGCAGGCCAATAATTCTAGCGCAGTGGAGCGAGAGGTGGGACGACTCCGAAGCTATCTCAATACCTTTTCCGCTAGCGAGGGTGGGATATTGCAACCGCTCTTTCTGAGTGGCGGTAATTTTATTGCTGCAGCTGATGCCTATCTTGAGGCGCTTCGCACCAGCGCTCGTCTTGAAGAGGCAGCAGAAGCGACCGCAGCTTTAGATACGCCAGTAGCTCCGGAGGGCGGAGACGCTCCCTTAGGGGCCCGAGTAGCGGAGTTGGAGCGCACTATTGAGGGGCTGAGCGCTGAGATAACCAACATCCGTCTCCGAAAAGATATTTGTGAGGATGATCTCACCCTCTGTAAGCGCGATCAGGTAAATTAGGGGAAGATAGCCAATGAAGATACGGAGTAGATTAATGCTGAGTATTGTCCCGCCAGTGATTGCGCTTTTTGTGGTAAGCGGTATCATTGGCTTCTCAGTCAGTCGTACCGGTCTCTATAATCTCCAGCGGGATTCCTTGCGCTTTAAGGCGCAGCTACTGAGAAACCAGCTAGTCGCACAATGGAATCTTCTGGTGGATTTTTCACTCTTCTCTGAACCGGGATATATACAGACCGCACAGGAGGCCATACAGGACTTTGCCACCACCATCCTCAAACCTCCGGCCGATGATGCGGGCGAAGATGCCACAAGTTCTCAACTTATCTTTGCCGTCATTTCCGAAGCAGAGAGTGAATTGCGCTCCCTTGCCATGAGCACCGATCCCAATCTGGTCATTTCGCAAGAAAATCTTGCAACCCTCTTTGCTGAGGGTGACAATGAGCAGGGGGAGACACCATTTCACACCGCAAGGATAGGAAGAGAGCAATATGCCTATACCGCCTTCTATTTTGAACCCTTTCGCTGGACGATATTTGTGGGCGAACGGGTGCGAATATTTAATGTTAGTGTGCGTATTGTACAGCAGGTATTGCTTATTACCACCCCACTTTTTATCATTGTGCTCCTTATTATCATCTTTATTCTCTCTCAGAGCTTAACCCGTCCACTCAGTAACATGGCCAAAAGCGCCCGTACCATTATGGCCGATACCCTAAACATCAAGGCCGATATTCCCTATGAGTATAATGATGAGGCAGGAACCCTAGCACTTACCTTTAACTCCATGTTCACGGAGTTAGATGGCACCTATGAGGACTTAAAACAGTATGCCTTTGAGAGTGCTGTAGCACAGCGCCAAGAGAAACGAATCCGCACTATTTTCCAAAAATATGTACCGCAAGATCTTATTAATCGCTACATTAAAAACCCTGAATCGCTCTTAGTGGGAGAAGATCGTCCCATGGCGGTACTTTTTAGCGATATTCGCAGTTTTTCCGCTATTTCGGAAAAAATGAAGCCAGATGAGCTGGTGCGTTTTCTTAACCGTTACTTAGCGCAGGTTGTTGAGGTGATTACCAACGCCGAGGGGGTAGTCGATAAGTTTATTGGTGATGCCGTGATGGCGCTCTTTGGCGCGCCGGTGGCCCACAAAGATGATGCGCTTCGGGCGGTAGAGTCGGCACTGAAGATGCTAAACATTGTGGAAGCGCTTAATAAGCAGGCAGCTCGCGATCATGTTCCCACCTTTAAGATTGGCGTGGGTATCCATGCCGGTATCGCCACAGTAGGGAATATTGGAAGTGATAAAAAAGTAGAGTACACCGCAATAGGAGATACTGTAAATCTTGCCTCTCGCCTTGAGGGACTGTGCAAGCAGTATCAGCAGCCACTTATTATTTCAGACGCAGTAGGCGAAGCGGTGAAGAATCATCATCAGCTGCGCTTTATTGATAAGGTGATCGTGAAGGGAAAGAGTGATACCACCCAGATCTTCACGGTGCTCAGAGAGAAGCAGCCGGATACCCAGGCGCTGCGCCTCTACCATAGTGGCATCTCGCATTACTATAAGGGGGCCTTCCTAGAGAGTCAGCGTGAGCTTAAAAAAGCGCATCAGCAGGGGTTGGATGATGCCCTTACCCAGCAGTTTTTGGAGCGCACGGCTGAGTTGATACAGCATCCACCACCGCCACAATGGAATGGCGCGGTGCCCTTAGAGAGTAAATAGCCTCCCTCATCATCTGAAGATGCGAAGCTCGCTACGGTGAGGCGTCCGCACCGGCGCTACTATTGCTCACTTCCCTTTCTCTGGAGTGATTGGCGATAGTGCTGTAGATAGCTATCCATATCCCGTCTTTTATACTGCACCACATAGCGTGGATGAGGTAGGGGGACTAATCGCTTAAACCAATGGTGTTGGCTATTAAGCCTATCTAAAAAAAGATAATTTTTGCCCTGCCCCAACACCCACGCCACATCCTGTTGTATAGCCATCTCTAGATAGCTATTCATGCTCTGTATAATAAATGGCTGGGTACGCTCCTGCAGTGCCCGTGAATCGTAATAGTTACTATTAACCGCTTGACCTCGCTGGTTAATCCTAAGTAGACCCAGCGGGAGCGGCGAGTTAATATAAAAGGAGCCACAAAAGGAGGCTGCGCCGCCCCACAGGGCTATTAATTTGTAGATAAATACCGCTGAGGGCTCATAAGTCTGAAGCCCCCTAGCTGCTATTCCTAATACCCCCTCTAGACGCTGGCTATCGGTAAAGGGCACCCCAGTACGACCTGCCCCGTGGCGGCCCGGATTAATACCCAATATCATCGCCCGGGGTCGGCCATCGTGATAATATTTAAGATAAAATTCCCGGCTTATCTCCAACGCCAATCCATTGGCAAAGGGGTTCATAAAGCTATAACCGGTTGGTAGGGAGGGCAAAGCAGATGGAGTCAGTGCCGCTAAGCGCTGGTTAAAGGCCATAGCTGACTCTGAAAAATAGGATTGGGGCATAGCGTCCTGGTGGTACTCAGTTATGAACGGTAACTATCTCTCCTTTCTTTAAGTGCCACATAAAATTGCAACAGCTCTAGGCCGATAGGGAATAGCGCACAAAAGGTTGACAGCTTACATAGCAACTATCATCCCCATTGTTTAGATAAAGCAGCACATGAGGAGAGCGTGCTTATGAACCGCGAGAGAGCTCATGCCTCTCTAGTCATAGTTACTAGGCTGAGAAGCGAGTATATGAGCAGAGGTTACCTACCAACTATTTTTTCTCTTTAAGATCTGTATAAAATTGGCCCACAGTTACCATCATATAGGGGATAAACCACAAGAAACCGACACCCAGAGTAAGAATTGAGAGAAGAAACCAGCCAAAAAATCTCCAGGAAAGACGAAAGAGTTTGCTCCGGTTTCCACGCATACGCTCCTTGCTCATTTTGATTATCTCAAGTGCCCCGCTGGCCTGTTTATCGGCAATAAGCAGAAAGCTCATAGAATAGGAGAGAGCTGCCATAATGAGTGGAATAGTGAGCGGAATTAACACTACTACTAATACCACCAGCGATAGAAATAGCTTGATTAGTTCTTCAAAGTGCAGCGATTTAATAAACATCATGGGGTAGCCATGATGTTTTAATTTGAAAAATGAATCTCCGGAAAAGAGCGACTCGGGCAGTTGTGAGTGGATAATAGCCCCTCCCACAATGGCCGGTATAATAAAAAACAGGGCCCATAAAAACAGGAAGAGCGCTATGAGTAGATTGGTGGTTACGCTGGGAGCAAAGAAGGTATTAAAACCCTCGAAGGCCAGCGAGAATTTTGTACTCTTACCGTGCACTAGCGTAAGGGCATAGAGCAGCAGACCCACCATTATGGGGCCGTTAAAAATTAAACCAATTGCCCAACCAACTGCTGGAATGGTATCCAGTAGTAGCCAAAAGAGCATAAAGACCAAAAAGGTGCCAATAGTAGGACCCCATTTACCAGATAGGGCCTGGCGGGCATTCTGCATAAGAGTTGCATTGCTAGTTGTAGATTGAAAAGTCATAGTGTGAGCGTACAGCATGATGCGCTCTATGACAAGCGATTCACGCATAATTAAAAGTTATTTGATATTTTTAAGTAATTTACACTCAACTAATGTTGAGTATTTACCGCCGCTACAAGAGGGCGTTTTGCATAATTTTAGCCTAATTTAACCTAATAGAGCTACTACAGCATACTGAGCGGGTCAATATCGATCTCCACATAGAGCTGACGATGCGTACGATAGCGTCTGACAATGGAGGCCAACAGCCGGTGGGTGGTATTGAAGGCGCTGGTGGAGAGAATAAGGTGCATCCGCCAGTATCTATTTACTCGGGCCAAAGGACACTCTACTGGACCTAGAAGGTCAAAGGGTCTCTCGGGAAGGGAGCGCAACTCCTCTGCCAGCTGCGCTATCCTTTCTTTCACTAGCTGCTCCTCTTGGCTACGCAGTACACAGCGAATCATGCGCTGCCAGGGTGGAAAGGAGAGCCGCTGCCGTACCTGCATTTCAGTTTCGTAAAATTGCCTAAGGTTATAGTTGGCGGCGGCTACGATGGCACTATTGTTAGGACGATAACTCTGGATGATCACTCGCCCGCCGGGGGCATAGCGACCGGCGCGCCCCGCCACCTGCGTAATAAGTGCAAAGGTATACTCCTCAGCCCGAAAATCGGGAAGAGTTAATGAGGTATCGGCTAATAGCAGTCCCACCAACTGCACTCCCCGAAAATTAAGCCCCTTGGCAACCATTTGAGTACCTAGTAGTAGATCCAGTTTATGCTCGCGAAAATCGTTGAGGATCGACAGCAGACTAGTACGACGCTGCACCGAGTCGGCATCTACTCGGGCTATCCGCAGGCTAGGGAAGAGCCTCCGCAGCTCTTGCTCCACCAACTGGGTTCCATATCCGGCAAAGGATATATCCAGAGAATTGCAATCAGGACAGGTAGTAGGGCGAGAGGTATGGTAGCCGCAATAGTGACAAAGCATAGTGGCCCTCTGTTCATGATAGACCAATGGTATAGAGCAGCGCTCACAGCATTTGGTAAAGCCACAACTGCGGCAGACTAAGGTGCGGCCAAAACCGCGACGATTAAGCAGCAGTATTATCTGTTGGCCGCTTTGAAACTGCTCCCCAATGGCTCTCTGCAGCGGGAGACTGATTATCTGCCGGCTTCCAACCAAAGAGACCACCTGAATATGGGGCGCTGCGCCACCTGCCGGACGCCCCTGTAACTCTCGGTGCTGAAAGGTGCCCTGCTTAATGCGGTACCAGGCCTCCAGCGAGGGAGTGGCGCTAGCCATTACTAAGGCGGCCCCCTCCCACCTGGATCGAATCATAGCAATATGACGGGCCAGATAGCGGGGAGAAGCACCAGATTTATAGGCACTATCCTGCTCCTCATCAATAATGATTAGTTGTAGATTATTTACTGGCGCAAAGATAGCGCTACGCGCACCCACTACACAGCGCACCTCGCCACTGAGTACCCGCCGCCACTGGTAGAGACGTTGGGCATTGGTAAGACGGGAATGGAGTAGCGCAAAGGGAAGGCGCCCGCTTTTTCGAAGCATCTCTCCCTGTTGGCTGGCTAACGATATTTGAGGAGAGAGAAGAATAACCCCCCCTCCCCCTTCCACTACCTGCCGAGCAGCCTCAATAAGTAGCTCGCTCTTTCCCGAGCCAGTAGTTCCCGAAAGGTAGAGAGGTTGCTCAGGAAGAGTGACAATATGCGCCACAATCTGCCGCTGCTCAGCCGAGAGAGAAATACGCTCTGCCTTAGGCAAATCAGCCATGGGCTCCGGCTCCTCTTGAGCTGCGCGGCGGGCCGCCGGTAGCATAGCTGATAAAGATTCGCCTAGTCCGCACATATAATAGTGGGCCATCCAGCGGGCCAGCTTAATCATGATGGGGGTGAAAAGCGGTTCGCTATCTACCATTTTTTTTATTGGGAGAATTGTAGGGTGAGGCGAGGGATTGTGGTGGTGCAATGCCACCACATACCCTTGGCGCAGGCGTGAGCGGAAGGGAATAGTGGCGCGCATACCTACTTGACAATTCATGGCTGGAGGTATCTGATAGATAAAGGATTGCTGAAGAGGAATGTTGAGGGCTATTTCGGCAAAACTACTCACTATTGCTTAGAAAAAGTTGAAGTCGCTGGAGGTCACCCCATACTGGTTGCCGTAACTGGGGGTTACGCAGCACCGCGCTAGGATGATAGGTAATAAACACCGGAATGTTACGGTAACGGTGATCACGGAGTCGTAGAGAAGCTAGCGACTCGTTAGTATCAAAAAGATGTTGGGCAGCAATACGGCCTAGAATTAAAATAGCGCGTGGCACAATAAGTTTAATCTGCCTATCTAAAAAAGGACGACAGCTATGCACCTCATCTCTCTGAGGATCGCGATTGTGTGGCGGGCGACATTTTACGATATTGGCAATATAGGCATTGCTACGGCGAGAGATACCAATAGCCTTGAGCCATTTATCTAGGTATTGTCCAGCTCGTCCCACAAAGGGCTCACCTTGGGCATCTTCGTTGGCCCCCGGTGCCTCTCCAATGGCCATTACCTGCGGATTTAGTGCCCCAATACCGGGTACCGCCTGCCGGCGCCCTCTATGCAGTGGGCAGCGCTGACACTTAAATATCTCTTGATTAAGCTGATTAAGATGCCCTTGCCGTTGGACCATGGTATTTGCTGTATCTGAGTTATTGCTAGCTGCGGCAGATGACTGGGCCGGAGATGCAGTGAGATTAACAGTATCGGCATTATTGCTCTTTATGTTCCACTTAAGCAATGCCGGCAATCGGTAGTGATTGCCCTGCAGCACATTTATACATTGCGGAAGTAATCGTCCCCACAGCTGATAAGCCTCAGGCAGCTCTGGCTGCTGCTGGTTACTCATAGAGTACCTGCTCAAGATAGAGGCCAGCAGATGGGGCGCTTTGACAGCGAGGACTACGTCGGCGCCTCTGTAGAAGGGCCGAGACCTCCTCGGCGCTACAGCGGGTGGTGCCAATAAGCGTACCGACAATAGTACGAACCATCTTCCACAAAAAGGCATTTGCCACAATACGAAATACTACAAAGGGGGTACGCGGAAAAAAGCAGGCGCTACTTACTGTGCGTATGGCATTCTGACCCGCGTGATGGAGTGCCGCAAAGGCTGAGAAATCATGACATCCTACCAATGGTGCGACGCAACGATTGAGTTCGCCAATAGAGAGCGAAGAGCGGCAACTGCCGCAATAATCGCGCCAGCGCGGTGGCATGAGGGATCCCGGGTAGAGCAGATAGCTGTAAATTCGCCGCTGCGCGTCCCGACGGGCGTGAAAATGCTGTGGCACCTCTTGACTAGCGAGGATTCGAATATCTGGTGGTAAGAGACTATTGAGTGCCTCTCGAAACTTAGCGGCGGGGATGGTACTGCAATCGCTATAAAAATTTACCACCTGACCATTGGCATGTACTCCAGTATCGGTACGGCCGGCGGCAATGGATTGTACCGGGTGCCGATGTAATTGCGCTAAGGCGTGGCGCAGTACCCCCTCTACCGTTCGGCCATTAGGTTGCCTTTGCCACCCATAAAAATCTCGACCATCGTAGGCAATAGTTAAGCAGATGTTGCGTTGGGGTAGAGACATTTTTCTCTGCAGATTTACAACATAGAATGCTTACGCATATTTCCTAATTCTTGGTTAATTTTAGTATGGATGTTCCGAGCGTTTTCTAGAATGGTATGGGGCTTCAATTTACTTGGCTGACCTATGCCGAATGTTTTAGAAAGCATAATTTTGGCTCTTTGGAGATTCTCAATGCGCTGATGGTGATTATCTCGCGGGCCATAGTAATACTCCAAAAGTGAGGCTAAATATAGTACGCCATCTGTTCCATAGTTCTTTTCAGTATCTGGACCATAATTCATTCCATCAGGAAGGGATTCAATATTATTCTGATCATTCTCTATGGCCAGTTTGTAAAGATAACGACATTTTCTGTAGAATATCTTACCCATAATCTCCCAGTTGTTCTGGGGCTGCAATTTATGAAGATCATTGCAGAGCCATGCACAGCGCAGCGCGCACAATGCCTGTCGGAAGGTTGGCGAGAACTCTGGAGAGTAGATGTTGTAACAATGAAGCGCCAGATAATAAGAGGAGATTCCTTCAGGTAGACTACGTTTTTTTGCAAAATTAATAAGTGGAAAAAGCTGACGAATATCTTTCTCGCGGTCAGCTCGTTGACGCTCAATAAGCGGTACCCATTCCTTCTTAAGTTTATTAAAATCCTCCTTTAGGGTGGCATATTTGCAGGTAGGGCAGACCGTAATTGGATAGAGTAGTGGATTCACAATGCCATATTGGTCAGAGGGCTTGTAGGTATGGCGCAGTTGTTCGGTTAGTGAATCTACTATCAGGCGCCCTCGCCCAGCATGAAGCTCCTCTCGATGGAACTTCTCGCTACACACCGGGCAGAGTGTAATTTCTTTAGAGTTGTAACTTACTTTAGTATTCATATTCTCTCCATTATTCTACCACAAGAGTTATAGTAGAGGGCGCTATCTCCAAAAGATTAACTTCAGTCAGCTCTTCTGGTAACTCAAACTGCACCTCTAACTCATGCTCACCGTCTTCGCTAATAGCCGAGGCATCGGCAGTAAGTTGAATAAGACTAATATCCAATTCCTGTAAGAGAGAATATCTTCCCTCTAGTTGCAGATCTACCTGTGGGACAGGAGGCACAATAGTGAATGCTGAGCGGAGATCGATAATTTCTATTGCTAGGTTATTGTAGGTGTTAACAATTTGTGTCTCGCCAATCTCAACTGCAACATCCACCACATTACCACTAGGATATTGAAGTAGCGGTCTAGGACTTATCAATTCAACGCGGGCGCTAAAACTTTCTCGCCGCTCAGTAAGATCGATAGTCTGAGTCTCTAGACTTACCAGCTGCTCTATCAGGCTTTGAGGGCCGGCTATCTCAACTACTGAGGGCGAGACCCGTACTTGCTGTAGCTCATAACCCAATAGAGGGCTGCCTCCTACTACTGGCTCAATGTTCAGCGCCCGTAGTTCGCGAGACTCCATTCGTATACTAATCTGTGAAGGATCAACACTAATCTCCAGCGGATCTACCTCTCGCGCATTACCGCGGCGCTCAATGATAACTGATGAGTTACGCAGACCCTCTTGTTGATGATTAGAGAGATCAATATAAGCTAGGAGATCTTCGCTCAATATACCGACAATTTCATTACCCTCGCCACGTAAACTAACCCGTACATTAGAGGGATACTCGGTAGCTGGCAGAAACTCCTCAGGCAATAGCACCTCCAGAGGCACACTGATAACCCGCACCTCCAAACTAGAAAAGTCATTGAAAAGTACTAGGAGCAGCGCAATAACTAGTGAGACCATCTTAGCTGGCCAGTGATGGAATAACTTCCGCATAAATGATGTGGGTTGTGACATCGCTAGTTATCACCCCTATGTGGTGCAGATAATTGCTCTTTCAACTGTCGGTTTAATTCTGCGGCGGAGAGATTCTCATAGATTGCGGAGCTATATGCCAATGAGACCCAACGATGCTCCTCTGAAACCACTACCACAATTGCATCACTCTCTTCAGCTAATCCTAGCGCCGCCTTATGGCGAGTACCATAGCCTTTTCTTCTACCCCGCTGTGACGAGAGAGGCAGCAGGCAACCGGCGGCAATAATTTTATCGCCCGAGATTATCACCGCTCCATCATGTAGATGGGTATTGGTCTCAAATATGGTAAGCAGGAGCTCAGTAGAGAGGAGCGCATCTAGTATGGTGCCAGTGGCAATGATATTAGAGAGACCCACGCTGCGCATAATTACTATTAGCGCCCCCCGCCTCTTGCGCGCTAGATGATGAGAGGCATCAACAATAGTTTTAATCTCTACCTGCGGCGCCCGACGGCCAAAATTTAGCAACGGTTGTTGCCCTAATCGAGTAAATATGAGGCGTAGTTCGGGCTGGAAAATAATTGCCAGGGCCACCACAATGCTGGGCGTCAAAAAATTCATAATCCATAAGAGCGTCTCTAGCTGCAGGAAAAAGGCCAGCGCGTAGAGCAAAATGATGGCAATTGCGCCCCGCAATAGCTGCACCGCCCGAGTGCGGGCCAAGATGCGGTAACCTAAATAGATCAGAAGCGCTATAAAAAGAATATCCAGCGCGGGCCGAATTACATTGACAAAAATATCAGCCATAGCTTAACAGCGTGCCGGGAAGATAATCTCAGTACCGGCTTCATTAAGTGTAGTCTACCATACATTGGCACACTTTAACAAGATGCTATAGATAGCGCTTTTAATTCTTGAAAGAGGGGGGATTGAATCCTCCCAATACGCTACATTATATAAAACTCCATTTTACCGCTTTCATATTTTGTGAGTTTTCTCATTTAACATTTTCTTATAAAAAGCATTATTATGCAGTATTCTATTGTATAAAATACACTTATAGATTATTATAGAGGTATGAATGGAAGGGGGTGATGGCTAGTTAGTATATTGAATGATTAAATTTAATTTTTTAGTGATATTTTGTTGGTCCCATGCGAATTAGCGCGTGGGTTTGAAATTTTTTGTAAATAATGGAGAAAAAAATGAGTTTTAAGAAAATGACCATAGTATGTTTCGCGGTACTTTTTGTAGTAGTTGGTATCAGTGAGGGGGCCGCGCAAACTGTGGAATCGCGGTACGGTGAGGAGACCTTCACCACAAGCGTAGCTAATCAACCCGGGATCTCTTACCTAATGGAACCTTGTTAGAGCAAGAGGTAAATTGTGAATAAAAAAGTATTTATATTGGTTTATATATTAGCGCTGATGTTTATCTCTGAGGTACCGGTAGATGCACAGGTAGAATTCAATATTCCGCTCTCCCTGTCGTATCAAGTCCCCCTTGATTTTGCAACTTCAAGTACTGCTGCTGTATTCAGAAGATTGGATGTTGATGGCACTCTGCAACTTCTTGGAGAGGTTTCTCCAGTGGTATCCATTGGAGGTGAAGTTGGAATTTCCACTTCGTTGCCTAGTGTGGCAATGCCATTGTCGGCGGGGTTTGCTTCTATAGCTTATGTTTTGGAACCAGGATATGCTTCTATAGTTGCGGGTCATTTCCCCATCCGGGTTGTAGTCAATTTCAGTGTAGATCCAATATTTGATTTTGATGTTTATAGCGGGATACAGTTTAATTTAATTAATAACACAATAGATAATCATTACGATATGACCGTGGATGTTGGTGCAAGATTTTATGTTGCGAATATCTTTGTAGATATTTCGTATGCATTGCCGGTTAGTGTTGATTTTGAATCCACACCAGCTACTACCGGTTTTTGGAATAACGCCTTAACTGTGGGCGCGGGATATCGATTTAAAATAGTAGAATAGGGAGAATGAATTATGTTTAGAAAATTAATAGTTTTGAGTTGCTTGCTGTCATTAGCATTTGTGTCTTGTAGTGGTGAACCTCCCACATTTACATACAGATGTGAGGAAGTTGATGATTCAATTTGCCTTCGCAGTGGATGGGCATATGTTCAGTATAGAAGGGGCGGTAGCAGTTCATTTGGTGCCGCGCTCCCCTCAAGCAGGACAATTCTTTCATGCCATCTCACCGAATCGGCGTGTTTGAATTCAAGGATAACTGGCATAAGTTATGTCTGTGCCAACGGCACCCCCTCATCACTCATAGATGCCACTGCGGATGGTCTAACCCGCTGTGTGAGCTGTGATCTACTCTATAGACTTGATGGCACCACCAGTGCTATTGGAACCAGCTGTCAGCCGATAGCCCTAGGAGCAGCCGCCCGTATAGGCATGTCAAACCAATTTGGCGTGGGCGAAGACTCGCCATATGATCTAGCAGCCATCGACACCACCCTCTATATGGTGGGAGATCGCAATGATGTCCTATATACCATCAACATTGACCCTAATGATGGCACTCCCGATGGTACGGTAATTCGAGTGGGCAGCACAGACGCCGGCTTTGGCGTGTCCGAAGACATCCCAACCGGCCTAGCCGCCATCGGTAGCACCCTCTATATAGTGGGAGTTAACAATACTGCCCTCTATACCCTAAACACTTTTAGTGGTAGGGCAACCCGTGTGAATGCCGCTGTAAGCCAATTTGGTGTGAACGAAAGTTTCCCAACCGGCCTAGCCGCCATCGCTGGCACCCTCTATATGGTGGGGTCAAGCGGTGACGCTCTCTATACCCTAGACACTGTTAGTGGTAGGGCAACCCGTGTGAATGCCGCTGTAAGCCAATTTGGTGTGAACGAAAGTTTCCCAACCGGCCTAGCCGCCATCGCTGGCACCCTCTATATGGTGGGGTCAAGCGGTGACGCTCTCTATACCCTAGACACTGTTAGTGGTAGGGCAACCCGTGTGAATGCCGCTGTAAGCCAATTTGGCGTGAGCGAAAGTTTCCCAACCGGCCTAGCCGCCATCGCTGGCACCCTCTATATGGTGGGGTGGGAGCAAGAGGGCCTCTATGCGCTCCGCTATCAATAGATGCTCCAGCCAAAGAGTCGAGGCTAGCCGGTCGCGTTTGAGAGTAGAATAAGATGATATCTATGAAACCTTTCCCTATTTTCTTGCGCAGAGATTACAGAAGCATGGGGCAGCTCTTTATTTTCCTCCATATTTCCCAAGCCTTTGACGCTATATATCCAATAAGGTATATTCTATCTATTAAATTTTTTAATAAAGGAGGTATACGATCATGAATCGTAACAATATTATTTTTTATACTCCCTCTTTCTTTTTAGGAGGGAGAGAGCGATTATGCTCTCTTAAAACTTGCAAGAGAGAGAAACAAACCTTCTCTCATTCCCTGGTTAAGGGTTGGGGACGATTAGGTGCCCCGGTGGCCGTCCTGGTAGCCTTGGTAGTATTAACATCCTGCCCAGCTACTCCTGGCGGAAGGGGAGGTATCGGTAATGTCTGTGCCAACGGCACCCCGGTTGAGGGCTCCACTGATACGCCTGGGCAAACCCGTTGTGCTAGCTGTAACCCGCTCTATAGACTTGATGGTATCAGCTGTCAGCTGGTAACCCTAGGAGTGGCCACCCGCATAAGCATGGTAAGTCAATTTGGCGTGGTTGAAGACTCGCCATATGACCTAGCCGCCATTGATGGCACCCTCTATATGATAGGAGCAGACACCGATGTCCTCTATACCCTCAACATTGATCCCGATGATAGCACCCCTGATGGTATGGCAATTCAGGTGGGAGGTGTAGCCCGATTTGGTGTGAGTGAAACCACCCCGACTGGTCTGGCCGCCATCGGTCGCACCCTCTATATGGCGGGAGCAGACACCGATGTCCTCTATACCCTCAACATTGATCCCGATGATAGCACCCCTGATGGTATGGCAATTCAGGTGGGAGGTGTAGCCCGATTTGGTGTGAGTGAAGCCACCCCGACTGGTCTGGCCGCCATCGGTCGCACCCTCTATATGGTGGGAGCAGACACCGATGTCCTCTATACCCTCAACATTGATCCCTATGATAGCACCCCTGATGGTATGGCAATTCAGGTGGGAGGTGTAGCCCGATTTGGTGTGAGTGAAACCACCCCGACCGGTCTGGCCGCCATCGGTGGTACCCTCTATATGGTGGGATCAAGCAATGATGTCCTCTTTACCCTCAACATTGGTCCCTATGGTAGCACCCCTGCTGGTATGGCAGTTCAGGTGGGAAGTGTAACTCGATTTGGTGTGAGCGAAACCACCCCAACCGGCCTAGCCGCCATCGGTGGTACCCTCTATATGGTGGGACAGGACAGTGATGCCCTCTATGCGCTCCGCTATCAATAGAGCTCTAGCCAAAGAATTCGAGACAAGTCAATCTCGGCTGAGAATAGGATAGGGAGCGTTGGAAAGTTCCCTAGCTCCTGTTCAAGAAACGACGCAGGGAGCGCTGGAAAGGCTCCCTACGTTCTTTAATTTTTGCCTAGCCAGAGCTCATTCCTCCGTTGCACAATTTCGGGAGTGGGAAGGGCACCTCTCTTTATTTTCCTTAAAATTCCCCACTTCCCTTGCCATCATATGTTTCATAAGTTACACTATTCCTGTGATAAATATGCCTATAGCGCTATATGTTCTGTAAGGGTGGTAGCTATGCTACTCTCCCTAGCTATGGCCCTTAGGTACCTGTCTAATCTATATTAATGAAGAAATACAGATATGAATCGTATTAAGTATTTAGATACTCCTTTTCTCTTTTTAGAAGAGAAGGGGCGATTGAACGCTCGCAAAACGCTCAAGAGAGAAGACCAAAGAGAGAACCACAGCTCCTCGCATTCCTCGGTTAAGGGTTGGGCGCACTTGAGCACCCTGGTGGCCGCTCTGGTGGCCTGGGTAGTATTGGTAGCCTGTCCGGCTACTCCTGGTGCAAGCCCAAGTCCTCGCTATCTCTGCGAAAATGGCACCCCCTCATCTCTCAGAGATACCACTGCCGATGGTCTAACCCGCTGTGTGAGCTGTAATCCGCTCTATAGACTGGATGGCACCACTGATGTAGTTGGTACCAGCTGTCAGCAGGTAGCCCTAGGAGAGGTCACCCGCATAGGCATAAGAATAAGATTTGGGGTGGATGAAACCGAACCAAGAGGTTTGGCCGCCATCGGTGGTACCCTCTATATGGTGGGAGATCGCAATGATGTCCTCTATACCATCAACATTGATCCCGATGATATGATCCCTGATGGAATGGCCATCAAAATAGGAAGTCTACCTGCCGGTTTTGGCGTAGGTGAAGCCGAACCCGAAGGGCTGGCCGCCATTGATGATACCCTTTACATGGTGGGATGGACCAATCGTGTTCTTTACACCCTAAACATCGCCGATGATATGACCCCTGATGGCATGGCTATCCAAGTGGGAAATCTGCCTGCCGGTTTTGACGTGGGCGAACAGCCCGAGGATATTGCATCCATCGGCACCACCCTCTATATGTTAGGGACGGCCAATAAGGCCCTGTATATCCTCAACATTGACTCCACTGATATGACTCCCGATGGCAAAGCATCCCGAGTGGGCGGTGCATCCAGTTTTGGTGTAGACGAGACAATCGCATCTGCGCTGACCGCCATTGACGATACTCTCTATATGGCAGGATATGATAATAGGATTCTTTACACCCTAAACATTGCCGATGATATGACCCCTGATGGTATGGCTATCCAAGTGGGAAGTGTGCCTTCAGGCTTTGGAGTAAATGAAGGAGCTCCTGAAGGCCTTGCCGATATTGATGGTATTCTCTATATGGTGGGAGCGCGCTTTGATATCCTCTATGCGCTCCGCTATCAATAGAGCTCTTGCCAAAAGAGTTGAGGCCCGCCGATCGCGGTTAAATATTGATCAGGAGCGGTTGGAAAGTTCCCTAGCTCCTGTTCAAGAAACGACGCAGAGAGTGCTGGAAAGGCTCCCTACGTTTTTTATTTTTTGCCTAGCCAGAGCTCATTCCTCCGTTGCACAATTTCGGGAGAGGTGGTGCATTTGGGGTTTAATTCAGGGTGAGGGCGTACAAAATCTTGACATCTAAGGCCAACATAGTATAATAATTCACAGCTATGAGCGAAGAAGGGGAGCAAAATATTGATGGCCAAGATACCGATGTAGGGGTTGGCACCCTCACCGACGCAGAGGAAAAGAATGCTAAGCCACCCATGTATCGAGTGATTATGCATAATGATGACTATACCATTATGGAATTTGTGGTAGAGGTCCTAGTTAAAATATTTCAGAAATCGCGCAATGATGCCGCGCGTATCATGCTTCAGGTTCATAAAGAGGGCAAGGCCACTGCGGGGGTCTATACCTATGACATTGCGCACACCAAGGTACAATCGGTTCATACTATAGCCAAGACCCACGAATATCCATTACGTTGCACTATTCGCCAAGAGCCATAGGCAGAGCTCCTAATGATTAGAGATATAATTGAATAGAGATAGAGATATATGATGTTCTAATATTTATGGTAGAGGATATAATAGAAGAGGGAGATAGCAGATGCAGATAAGTCAAGATTTACAACTAGTATTAGCCAATGTTTTTGCCGATGCCAAGGAGCGAAAGCATGAATATATAACACCGGAGCATTTGCTTCTCTGTGCTCTCAAAGATAAGAGCATACGGGAAATTCTTATGGATTGCGAAGTGCTTCCCGAGCGAGTATCGGAGGAGCTAGCCCGTTTTCTAGAGGCCAACATACCACAAAGTGATGGCCAAGATCCGGGCCATTCCATCGGCTTCCAGAGTGTACTGGCGCGGGCTGCGCAACATACTGAGCACTTTCAGCGTGAATACATTGAATTGGCTGATATTATTGTATCAATCTTTGATGAACCGCGCTCGCATGGCTCCTTCTTTCTTAAGCGCGCCGGTCTTACCCGCTACAAACTGCTACAGCGCATTGCTCATGGTAGCTCCTTCTACGAGATAGAGGAGGAGTCTTTGGGCGGAGAAGATTCTCCCAGAGCCGATAATCAGCAAGAGATAAGTGAAGAGAGAGAAGATAACCCTGGAATGCCCATCTCAGATTCTGAAAGCCCTCAAGAGGAGCAGCGCCAAAGCGCACGACCTAACCGCGACCCACTCCAGCGTTTTGTAACCGACCTAACCGACCGCGCTCGGAAGGGAGAATTGGATCCCTTGATAGGTCGTGAAGATATTATTGAGCGCACCATTCAGGTACTGTGCCGCCGTCGCAAGAACAATCCCATTCATGTGGGAGATCCGGGGGTGGGAAAGACCACTATAACCGAGGGGCTAGCCATCCGTATGGCGGAGGGGAAGGTACCGGCCTTTCTTCAAGGCTTTTCGCTCTTTGCCTTAGATATGGGAGACATGCTAGCTGGTACCCGCTTCCGCGGAGATTTTGAGCAGCGTATAAAGGGCATGATCAAAGAGCTGGAAAGACGCAAGAATGTCATTCTCTTTATTGATGAGATACATAGCATAGTGGGCGCAGGGGCGGTCTCTAGCACCTCGATGGATGCCTCTAGTATGCTTAAGCCGCTCCTTACCTCTGGCACGGTACGCTGTATTGGCGCCACCACCTATGAAGATTTTCGCCGCTATATTACACGTGACCATGCGCTAACCCGTCGCTTTCAGAAAATTGAAGTGCCGGAGCTTACTGTTGCAGAGAGTGTAGAGGTGCTGAAGGGATTGCGGAGCCGCTATGAGGAATACCATGAGGTACGCTACGATGATCAAGTATTAGAGGCGGCAGTACGGTTAGCTGGGCAGTATATCAATGAACGTCTCCTACCCGATAAAGCTATAGATGTGATTGATGAATGCGGAGCAGCCATTCAGATGCGGCGTCATACTGTTGATCCTCAGAAGCCTATAACCCCCACGCCGGTAACCATTGAACAGGTGGAACAGATGGTAGCTCGTATGGCGCAAATACCGCAGCGCTCAGTGACTGCCGATGAGCGTGATCGGCTCAAGAATCTCTATGAGGGCCTGAGTAAGGTGGTCTTTGGTCAAGATCCGGCGCTCCGAGAGGTGAGCGAGGCCATTAAGCGCTCTCGCGCTGGTTTTCGAACTCCTAATAAGCCGGTCGCTTCGCTGCTCTTTGTAGGACCTACCGGAGTGGGCAAGACCGAATTGGCCCGGCAGCTGGCCTCTATATTGGGTATAGAGCTGCTGCGCTTTGATATGAGTGAATATCAGGAGCGGCATACCGTCTCGCGACTCATCGGCTCTCCCCCGGGTTATGTGGGCTTTGAGGAGGGGGCGCAGCTGACCGATTCGGTACGGCGCACTCCCCATGCGGTGCTTCTTTTGGACGAGATAGAGAAAGCGCACCTTGATATTCAGCATATTCTCTTGCAGATTATGGACTATGCCACCGTAACCGATAATAGCGGAAAGAAGGCCGATTTTCGTAATATTATTCTTATTATGACCTCCAATGCTGGAGCGCGTGAGATTGGTACCCATCGTATTGGCTTTACCGGTCACCGTATTACCCAAGAGGCACTGGACAACGCAGTTGAGAGAATTTTTAGCCCAGAATTTCGTGGCCGCTTAGATCGGGTAGTAGCCTTTCAAGATCTTTCACCGAAAATTATCGCGAGTATCGTACGACGAGAGATTGGACTCTTTAATGAACAGCTGGCAGAGCATAAGGTAAAGGTAGTGCTGACCAAGCGCTGTATCCAGTGGCTTGCGCAGCAATGTGAAGATTCCCTGGCTGGGGCGCGAGATGTCTCTCGTCTGGTAGAGCAGCATATTCGCTCCTGGTTTGTTGATCAGGTACTCTTCGGGGCACTAGCGAAGGGAGGTACAGTGCGCGTCGATTTCTCCAAAGGACGTGTGGTCTTTCGACACTGAGCAAACCATCTATTGGGAGGGTGGAACGCTTAATCCAGAAAACATTCTCATCGCTTATCAGCAAGGCTTTTTCCCATGGCCGCAACTGGGTGCGCCCTTGCGCTGGTGGCATCCCGCGGAACGCTGCCTCCTGTTTCCCTCCCAGTTTCATCTCTCATCTCGTAACTGGCGCGCTCTTCGACCACATGCTATTTCTGGCAGCGTTGATCACGCCTTTGAGCAGGTAATTGTGGCCTGTGCCACCCAGAGCGAGCGTCATCTTCCCGCCAATCGTTGGATAACCCCGGAGATGATTGAGGCCTACTGCCATCTCCATCAGCAGGGATATGCCCATAGTTTTGAGCTCTATAGCCAGGGCCGTCTATGTGGCGGACTGTATGGCCTCTCTTTAGGCGGCGCCTTCTTTGGGGAATCCATGTTTTCTACACTGAGCAATAGCTCTAAGATGGCGCTGGCATCACTAATGGCCTTTGCTACGCAGCATAATTTTCTCTTTGTTGATTGCCAAATTTCCAGTGATCATCTACGTTCGTTGGGAGCAGTTAACCTGCCGCGCACTCACTTTTTGCAACTGCTGGCGCAATCCAATAGATGTCCCACCCTACAGGGAAGTTGGAGTTGGTAGTAACTCCAACTCCCTGTAAGTGTATTGGTATTGGTATATTGCGTTACCATACATACAGAATTATTGGCAGAAGTGCTGCTATTATCCCTAGAGCCAGCAGAATAATTCCTAATATCTTCTTCTCTATTACTATTAGCGTTGTGCCACAGACAATTATCATCGCCGCAATAAGCAACTGAATTACTAATTTTACGGTTGGCGTCAGGCCATCTCCATTGCGTGCAGTCTCTTGCGCAAAGAGTAATGGTGTTAAGCACAACATCACTAATAGTGTGGTCAGAATAACCTTTCGCATATAGTTACCTCCTTTTAGTTTATTATGAAAGATAGGTCTAATTATAGTGTTCTCTATAGAGAGGATAAGGCATTTATAAGGCACCTTTATGCTATTATTATGGAGCGATTTGGCAATCTCTGTATGAAATTATCGGGTTACAATAATGTCTCGGACTTGAAACTAGAGATTTTTCTTTAATGTTACTCATTAGTTGTTGGATAATGTTTTTAACAACAGTAACATTAACAGCATTCCCTAGTGATTGAAATGCTTTTGGTTCAGGAGGCATTTTTTTCAGTTTATCTAAGCCCTGTAATTTTTGGGCCTCTGGCACACTTAAATATCTTTTTTGCCACCCTATAACGGGTAATTGAGTCTTAGTAAGCACTAAAGAGGGTATAGAACTGTTACTCTTTATTCTAATTCCAGATGATCTAAATTGTATTAAGTAACTGTAAATATTTCTCTCTCCTTCATCACCGGCATTCCATTCTAGTTTTTGCCAACTAGTAATAAATTTTTGTATATTAGGTATTAAATGCGCAATATATTTTTTATTTTCTTGCCAAAACTCTCTATTTTTTTTCAAGTAAATTACTTTCCATTTAGGAAAATAATTTTCATCATAGGTTGCATATTTTGGTAGGTTTTCTAATTGTTTTTGCTTATCTAATCCCTTTAATTTAATTCCAAATTTACCTTTATACTTTTCTAGTTTTTGTTCGCTTAAGTGAAAGGGAGTTTTCCCCTCTAAGGGATAGGTGGCTCCAAATTCCATAGCCCACACCGGAAATTTTGGTAGTGGCTTGTTGGTAGGCAATGATTCAATAAAGTTTTGCCATATATTAAGACAGTTAATGTGAGCATTGGATAGCTTTTCAATACCCTTCTCCTTATCTAGGAATTTTTTTATGCTTAAGTTTTTTAATCCTTTTGCCTTTGCAGAAAATTGAAAGTCCATATCTCCAATCTCTGATTTCCAGCCAATGATAAATATTCGTTCTCTTGTATGAGGAAAGCCAAAGTGGTGTGGCGATAGTATATAATCTTTGAATGAATAGCCGCATTTCAATAACTCAGTGGTGATTGTCTTCCAAGTGTTTTGGTAGTTATGTTTTTTGATATGGGGCACATTTTCTAGAATAAAATAACGAGGTTTATGGAATTTTAGGATCTCCACTATTTTAAAGATCATCTTCCCTCTTTGGGTATCTCCTAGACCTTGTTGGTGACCCGCTTTAGAAAAGGGTTGGCAAGGGAATCCAGCACACAACAAATCATGAGCCGGAATGATCTCTATATCAATTGTAGTAATGTCTCCGTGGCATTTCATGCCAAAATTTTCTTGGTACAGGTTCCGTAAACATTCATCTATTTCAGAGGCAAAGACACATTTCATGTTAAATTCTTTTAGCGCTAGATGAAATCCGCCAAGACCAGCAAATAGATCAATAAACTTCATTTTTAAAAAACTCGTTATTCCAATCCCAATTCTTGTATCTCTTGCCTAACCTGTTTAATGCTATCGTGTTCTACATTTGCCAATAGAGAGATAATTCGCACTCTATCTAGAATGAGCCCTTTTTCTGAACTTCTAGAGAATAACTCATCTTCATTAAGCAAATCTGAGACTGCAAAAACCGGTAGTGGTGCCACTGCAAAATTAATTATTTTTTTCCACATTTCGACATTAACAGGATGTCCATCCTCCCAGTGTTTGCCTGATTTACATTGCACTAAGCACACAATTTTGCCCGCTCTATTGTCTATTTTTTTCCACACTATCACATCACAGCGTGGAGTATTTGCAGAGTTTTTAAAAGTTTTTTGCGCTCCAGAAAAGGCTCTCTCTTGCAATTCTTCCCTGCAAAACTTTTCAATATCTATAAATTCTTTTTCCCTATCTATTAACCTGTGTTCTGAGCCTATTCCTAGATACTGTTGTAGCGCCTCTGCTACAATTTTTTCGAATAAACTAGTTTCTTCCCTTTTTTTATCGCTCTTTTCTATACAGTATAGACAGAGCAAATATTCTGGCTTTGATTTAAATTGTGGATTTACCTCAATAACCAACTCATTTTCACTGTATTGAAAGACATTTGCCCCAAATAGTTTTGCTAATAGTTTATATTTTTTAAATTCATCATTTACTTGAGATTCAAATTCTGGGGTATTATCCATATTAGAACTTTCGTTAGATACATCCTCTAATTCTCTTCTAATATCTAATTTTGAAATCGATCTAATTTCCAACAACTTTTTCTCTAATTCGATTAGATCATTCATTTTTTGCGTAGCTTCCCTTGTATTTCTGCTATTATTGTTTGTATATCAAAGATTGTTTTAGTTAGTTTGTCCTTTCCCTGTTGGGATTGTGTCCCCGAAAAATTAAAGGTGGTTAGTTGGCCACTTATGCTCTCTAAGTTTCTCTTACTCTTTCCTGCCAATGTATTAAAAAACTGAGCAGTGCCCCCCGCCATTTCAAAAGCACTCTCCAAATCTTTGTGGGTAAATAGATATTTTGTGGCCTCCTCATCTACTAAAATTTTACTTATCCTTGAGGTAATCTCTCTAGATTCTCTAATGAGAGATTTACCATAATTAGAATCAAACAGACAGAGAAATAGGTTTTTAAGGTTTTCATATTTTTCTTGTGGTATGGGATTCTCTATAGTGTTGCCCTCTATAGAGTTCCAGGTTGGCAATCCAATGTAGACTCTAATTGGCCCCTGTCCAGTGGCTAATTGCAAAAAGGAAAAGTTATCTTTGGCATCTGAGATATCAAAATTTTCATCGTATTCTTGTAATATCTCTACTAACCGATAACAGATATATGTTTTTTTTGCTGAGTTTTTTCTATCTCCGATGATGTTTTGGATATCCTTGATAGAGTACTTACGATTCCTTTTCAGATGCACAATATAGCGAGCCCGTTCGTAGACATTCCATTTTCGTACTCCCGCTAAGTGATGCACGCCCAAGAAGTTTATTACCGATTCTCTATTGGGATAAAACAGCGCCGGCAGATGTTCTAGTTGCGCTCTTACATTGTCTGATATTTGGTAGGGCAATCTCTCATCATTAAGTAATTTACCCTTTAACAGTCCCTGTATGGTGGCCAATCTGCGGTTACCCTCTATTACAATAAATTTGCTATTGGAATTTTTGTGGTATTCTTCATATTGCTCTATCTGATTGTCTGAAAAGGATATATTATTAGGAATAACTACCAGCGGCTCTGCCTCAAAATAACCGTTATTTTGAATAGAGAGCGCTAGCTCATCTAAATCAAAAACACTTTTCATAAACCTCCATATCTCTTCGTTATTGTTTTTGGGTACAGACTCAGGCAGGCGAGGATTTTCCTTGTCTATGATTAATCTCTGAGCTCCTACTCTAATAAGAGTGGGTCTAATCTTCTCCATAGTTGTTTTACGTTCTCAAATTTTTTAATATAAGTATATTAAGAAGTGTAGAATTGCGCAATTGGCGTATACTTCTTCATGCAAGGGATTTTAAAGACGCTCTCCCAACAAGAGGTACAGCCAACAAAAACATCGAAAATCTAGTGTCTTGAATCAGCACCCGAAAACGTTCGCAGAGCGCGTGACTCTTTTTATTGGTGATAAATGTTAAATCGGAATCAGCCATTGTATCACTTTCTTATTGTAGCTTTACTTAAGGGGCTGATATACTTAACGATTTAATGTACTTTTTAAGTAGAGATCATGAGGAAGAGCAGACTTTCTAAACATGCTATTGTCAAACTAATAGAGAATTTTGTAACTGGCGTATCTGCAAGAAGTGCCGCTGTTGTATGTGAGGTAAGTATATTAACCGCAATGCGGTGGTATCAAAAATTTAGAGCCCTCATATTCCACAATATATCAGCTTCCTCTTATATCTTTGATGGAGAAGTAGAATGCGACGAAAGCTATTTTGGTGGACAACGAAAAGGAAAAAGAGGACGTGGCGCTGCCGGGAAAGTAGCGGTGTTTGGAATTCTCAAACGCAATGGATATGTGCATGCAATAAGTGTAGAAAATACAAGATCTTCTACACTCTATCCTATTATACAAAAGCGAGTAATACCAGATAGTATTGTCTATACTGATACCTATGCACCCTATAATATATTAGATACCTCAAGGTTTCATCATGTGATGAATTAATCACATAAAAGAGTTTGTGCAAGGAAAGCATCACATTAATGGAATAGAGAATTTTTGGCGACAGGCCAAGCGACATCTCAGTACCTACAATGGTATTCCACAACAACACTTTGATTACTATCTTAAGGAATGTGAGTGGAGATTTAATTATAGACCACTAGCAAACTTGAGAACCACATTGTATAATTGGGTAGCGGAGGTTGAAAAAGCACTACATTAGCTTAAGTATATCAGCCCCTTACTTAATTGGTATTGCTATGCCGCGGTGCTAGAATGCTTGTGGGTACATAATAAACAATAGGAGGTATATATTATTTGCCTCATATTAAAAAATAAACAGAATTATTTATTTAACAATGGTTGTTCTCTATAATTTCCTTCTAACACATCGTCAATAGTAAGCAGTTGAATATCCAATTCTTCTCTCCTCCATCCGGCTGCTCTTTCTTTTGCTTGCGCAGTGTATCCATTAAGGGATATATAAATACCTCTTCCATGTTGTTTTAAGGGCAGATAAAAACCTCGAAATCTATCAGTATCTCCTAGAGGTTTTGCTTCTTTCTTTACTTGAATAGGAGTGCCATCAAAGGCAAGTCTCCCATCTATTCCGCCATCTCCAACTTGAGCATGATTAGTAACTCCTCCAATGTATCGTACCGCAGCTTTCTCAAATTCAAAGGGGGATAGATTCCTAAAATCTTTACCAGTAAGAGGTTTGCTATTTACTTCTACAAAAAGAGAAAAGTGCTCTTTCATTCTATCCAGCATTTCATTGCAGGCGGTCTGACTTGCATCTATCCCTACCCAATTTCTGTTAAGACTTTGTGCTGCAACAATAGTAGTACCGCACCCACAAAAAAAATCTGCAACTATATCGTATTCATTGGTAGTGGCTTGTATTATTTTCTGCAATAAGATTACTGGCTTTTGTGTAGGCCAATTACGCCTTCTATCTAGACTGTGTTTAGCCGCAGTGGAAATCATACCTATTTCATCCCACCAATCTTTAGGATATACTAATGTATATGGCCCTAAATACGGTTCAAATGTATCTCTATAAAGTGTGATATTTTTATTCCCCGTACTATACCCTCGCCCTTGATACGATTTCTCATTTCGCTCTATATTGAATCTTTTTAGATATTGCTTTCTGTCCTTTGCATAAAACAATATAGTATCATGTTTTCTTGCCCAATGTTTCTTCCCCGCACCTCCGCTTTTATAACACCACACTATTTCATTAACAAAATTAGTAGTATCTGAGGCAGGGTTCTTAACTCTAAATATTTTATCTAATTCTACTTTAATGTAATGAGACATCCTCCAATCTAAGTGTACAAATAGACTACCGGTAGGTTTTAATAATCGGTGCATGTGTTGTAACCGTTCTACCATGAATTCTATATATCCGTTTACGCCCCCTCCCCAAATATCATAAAATTGTAGTTCTTGTACTTTCTCCTTAAACGCTTTAGACTTCCAGAGGGATTGTGTACCAAAAGGCGGGTCGATATAGATTAAATCTATACTCTCAGAAGGAAAATCAGGCATAAAATAAAGATTATCTCCTTGATATATTTTGTTAATCTCTAATTTGTTTTTTGAACTTTGTGCTGTGCTATACATGCTATTCTCTCATTTTTAATTTTTTCTTATCTCCTTTAAGTTGATTAGTCATTTTACATTTTATAAATGATATGAGTACATGCTTATGGAGCAAATAGTATATAATTTCCTAAACAATCTCCACGCCTTGTACACCCTCATTCCACCGGCATGCCCGTTATAGTAATATGCACCCGTAGCAAATAGTGAAAATTGGCGCGAATTGCCCGCTTTAAGAGCCTTATTTGCTCCTCTAAGCTATAGGGTAGCGCAGGATTGCCAAAGGGGGCCTCAAAATTCAGATAGAGTCGGCCGCGGCGGTAAATACATAGATTTGGAGGGGAAGACTGAAAGAGTGAGACAAATCGTACATGAATAGCCGGCAAAAGTTGCTCTTCAACAAAGTCACAGATATTTTTCTGTTGAGAGGCGCTCCAAATCGCGCGATGTCGCTCCAACACCACCTTGGTCTTAGTTGGATCATAATAGAAAAAGAGACGGTCTACCCGCCGGGCGGGATGGAGAAAAAAAAGGAGTAGGCTGATCATGAGCAGCAGAAGGGGTACCAGCCAGCGGAGATTCTTCTTAATGTCTATCATCAAGTATTATGGTTTCTATTTTTCAAAGTCGGCTACAAAACGCTCAATTCCATTATATATGCCAGCAACCACATTATTCAAGTAGGAATTGCCATTAAGCCGGCGAGCCTCCTCATCATTAGAGATAAACCCCAACTCTACCAACACCGAGGGCATCCGCGCTTGGCGTACGACGTACCATGATTCCTGTTTAATGCCGCGGTTACGAGAGAGAGCGCCAATGCTCTGCTGCAAACCATCCAAGATACTCCGGGCCAGCAACACACTCTCAATGGTAAATTCCTCTTCGGTAATGGTATTCAAAATGGAGAGGACATGACGATCTTTTACACCAACAGTATGGGCATCCACTAGATTAGGGCGGCGATGATCAGGCGGAAGATACCATACCTCAAAGCCCTGCGCCTGATGGTTAAGTGAGGCATTTACATGGACCGAAACAAAGAGAATGGTATTGCCCGGCGCTACCTGCACCTCATTGGCTATTTTAGCGCGCTGCGGTAATGAGATAAAGCGATCCTTTTCACGAGAGAGGATTATCTTCTTCGAGGGGTAACGGTGCTGCAGCTGTTTTTTCAGCAATTGCGCCGCCCGCAATACCACATCCTTTTCTTGAACTATGATTTTTTTGCCTTGCTGCTGATAACTGCCGATAGCCCCGGGATCCTTCCCGCCATGACCCGGATCGATAAATATGGTGGAGATGCTACGCTCTGAGAGGCTGGGCGCTTGATTACGAAATAGCTTACGCAGCTGTTCGGCAGCTTGTGGGCTGAGATAGAGTCCTCCATTTGAATCGAGATCTATATTGCCTATCTCTACCGATTCGCGATAATTATGCAGCGCCAGCGGGTTACCGGGTTGGAAGTAGACTACCTGAGTGCCCTTCCATATTGCCCCCATCTGCCGATAGAGATCCCACTGCAACACGGTGTCGGTCTCGCGCAGCAGGGTCTCTATGGGAATAGTTTGCGCCGGCACTGCCAGAAGGCCTCCCAAGAGCGCCATCATTATACCAGCGTACCTCGCCAACGCCAGAGCTTTTCGACTATTGAGGAGTTGCCGCATATTAATGTATCGAAAAAAAAGCGCCCTCCCTGTAGCCCTCCTTTTATGATAGCCCTCCAAAATGCGGGAGGGAGCCCTCCTCGGGCATCTTTGGGGCGCTTATTAAGGCCATATTCCTCTTTTAAGCTCTTTAGCGCGCTATCCAGGGAGCATAAATGCCAATCCTGAAACTGCGCTATCTGCCTATAGGAGGGTGGCAGTGGTAGCCTTAATTGTGAGACATCGCTTGGTGGAGCAGGGTAGCTTCGCATGGCCATCTGACGCAGCTCATGCGCCGCGCGACTCCCGCCTATTGCATAGGCGCTAGGAACATGATCCCCTTCGTAGAGAAAGTGATAAGTGGCGCGGTGGGCCGCTACTAGTCGAAGCTTAAGGGCCGACAGTACCTGCGCTAGCCGCCGAGCCAATGTAGCTCGATCTGAGGCATAGACAATGAAATTTGCGCATTTCTCAACGTTGTTGCGGGGAAAATCTACCATATCGCCCACTTTAACCCTCAGAAAATAGTGAGCCACCCCCGGTAGCTGCGCCAGCGCTGACTCTCCCTCAATAGCTGCTATCTCTCCCGGGATTGAGATGAGCGCCCGCTCCCCCACAATATGCTGTTGGTTGGCAACTGCCAATGTAGGATGACGATTAAGGGCAATGGCTATGGCACCCTCTACCGGATGGACCCCGCTAGCCAATGGGTAACTCCACCCTGACATGTAGCCTCCCGACAGACGCGCCGCTACCTCTCCTACCACTACTCCCTCTGCCGTAAGAAAAAGATCACCCTTTGCCGCCCCCCGATTAATCCCCAGCGCCTGGGCGGCGCGGCGTAGGGTATCCCATAATTGCTGAGCTACATTGGGCGAGAGTTGTGCCGGTAGCGTATGGCCTAGCTCCACAAAATAGGGAGGAAGGTCAATATGACGATCTGCCAAACCGCAGGGAAAAAAATGAGCACTATCTATCAGAGCGTCTAAGCTATATTCTCTTCCCACAATAAATTCCTCTACTACTGCTCGTCGGCTGCGAGAATGCTCCACCGCCTCCTCTAGCGCCTCGGGTAACTGCGCGGCGCTCTCAATGCGCCGTACCCCGCGGGCCCCCATACTGTCGGCCGGTTTAACTACCAGTGGGTAATGCAGGTCCGGTAGAGGCCTTTGATTGCGCCGCAGCATAGCAAAGCGGGGAACCAATAGGCCTGCTCGTTGCAAAACCTGTCGCATCCGATATTTATCGGTGGCGTTTCGCGCCGCAGCTGTGGAAATACCAGTCAGTCGCAGCCGATGGGCAATATAGGCCACCGCAAAGGAGAAGTCGGTGCCGGCGGTTATCACCCCATTCAGCGGGGCATGGCGACGTCCATAATTACGGGCAGTTCGGTAGAGTTTATGATGATCTTTGAGATCAATCTCCCAAAAATGGTCAGCCAGTTCCCGTCCCGGGGCCTGAGGATTGGCATCGCTTACCACCACTTGGCAGCCCCGCGCGTGAGCGGCTCTAATAAGCGGAAGCTGCATAGTCCCGCCACCTAAAACTAGTAGTGTAGATGGCGTTTGGCCAGCACTGTCTGAGACTCTACTACGCTGCATTTCGATAGGCATAGAATGAAAAGGTGCTTCCTAAGGCCAAGAGGGGACTAAGTAGCGGTACTACGGGACGCAAATAGATAGGATAGCGTTCGGGATGATGGCCATGAATTACTATTTTGGCCACTCGAAAACCATAGCGCTCTAACTGAGCTGCTATTCGACGCGGCTCTAGGATGGTGTAGTGATCCACCGGCGATTCAGCTAAGGCGCGCTGACACGAACGGCGCATAGCCCAGGATTGCCCGTTGGGAGTAGCAATGGCCAAGAGTCCTCCCGGCCTAAGTAGCGAGCCGGCCTTAGTAAGCGCCGCCCCTAGGTCGGAGAAGTGCTCAATTACATACCACATGCTAATAACAGCAAAATGCTCGGCACTGTCGGCTGGTGGGACAAAGGAGAGGAAATTACTGCATACTGCCGGTAGGTGCAATACCCTCTGTACATACTCCACCGCCTCTGATGAGAGGTCGATACCCCAGGGCTGAAATCCATGATCACGCGCCGCTTCCAAAAAGGGACCAAAGGCGCAGCCTACATCCAAAAGGGTTTTCTCTGTCGCTGCTGGAACAAGCTGTTGGATGATGCGCATACGCTCTACTCCTATGCGGTAAATGGCCGCATAATCCTCCAGATAGCTTTTCCCATATTGCACCCTATAGTCCTCCTCAAAGTAATTCCGATTGTAGTTAGGGGATCGGCTGCTGTGAGAATGCATAAAAAGTAGCTGGCAATGCTGACAGCGCCGATAGGTACGATCTACAAAGCGGGCCACCGCCCGACTCTCGCGATCTTTGCAGAGAGGGCAAAGTTTGGCGGAGCTTTGAGCTACCATCTGTAGAAGTGCTGGGAGCTCAATCGCCTGTGATTGGGGAAACAGTTGCTCTCTCACCTTTTGACTAGACTGGCTTATTTTATGTAGCTTGGTTAGCGCCTGGGGTAGACGTCGCAGCGCACCAGCCGATCTTCCTAGGCAATAAAAGCCCATTGTATGGGCTAGTCGAGCATGGTAAGGGCTAAGATTAATCAACAGCACCGCGCAGCCCGCCGCCACCGCCTCTAGCGCCATAATTCCGAAGCTGGTAATAACCAGATCATAGCGATGGAGCTTTTCCCGTAGTTGTGGCGAAGGGAGAAGTGTCTTTATCGGAAACTCTAAAATTGCGGGGCATGAGAGGAGCACTGTAATGGAGGAGGGCTCCCAGCTGCCGCGCCGAAGCAACTGACTCACTACCTGTCGAGCCAGTTGATCGCCCGGGGCACCGCCTATACGCACCAGTAGTGAGGGGGAGCCCTCATTACGCCGTGGTAGGGGAGAGCTGAGGTGGGGAAGCGGTAGCAGCCGATAACTATGATAGTTGGGGGCGCTCCCGCGGATGCGCGGCAACATATCGATAATATAATCCACATAGGGCTGCGCGCTGCCTACTACGTCTAACCCCACAATATACTCACCTAGTTGGCAATAGCGCTGCCAGGCCGAGCGTGTGAGTCTCCGTCGATCAATAACCACTACTCGGTAGCGATGAGCAATCTCGCTAAGCGCTACCACCCGATGCTCTTCAATAACTGCTAGACCCATTGCACGCCTTAGCAGCGATCTACTACGCGCTACATTCTCAACCCCTAGATGTGCCTGTGGAAAAAGTGTGGAAAGATAATAGCCAACGCGCATCAAATGGCCAGTGCCATGTTGCGGCGCGCTCTCTGCCACAAAAAGCAGTGGGTAGAGCATCAGTGAGGGCGCATGGGCTTATTGCCGTCAATAGTAGCCAACTGGCGCTGATAGTATAGCAGATCCTCTATCTCTATTGGCCGCTGTCTATTCAATGCCCGATAAAGGTGATCAATGTGCTGCCAATCTTCTATAGTATCTAGGGTTACTCGCAGGTTATGCTCCGACTGCGGCAGCAGTGCGCTCTCTCTTCCTATTCTGAAGAGCTGAGGATTATTGTAGAGGAAGGGTGTAACATGTTCTCTATCATAGGGAGTGGTGTCGGCGCCCTCAGCCTGGAGCAGCGCCCGAGCTGAGACAACTTCTATCCCAGTGCCGGGCGGCAAATTGTCATAGGCAAAGTAATCGCAGCCTAGTGCACGGTAACGCTGAAGCGCCGCTATCGCCATTCGCGGCGATACCAAGGGATTGTCGCCGGTAGCTCGTATAATATGCGCAAAACGCCAATAACGAATGGCATCGCAAAAGCGCTGTAGTACATCTCTATCAGAACCCCAGAATATGCTAAAATGGGTCTTACGCGCCAATGGCGCTAATTTTTGTAGGCTTTGAAAATTAGTTACTAACAGATGGTAATCGGCTGGCACAGTTATCAAAGCCCGCATGGCAATCTCTGTGATGGTAAGATCTCCCAACCGGCGGAGCGCCTTTTCGGGGAGACGGGTTGAGTTAAGGCGGGATTGTAACAGAATGGCGGTCACAGCGCGCTATCCCACAATTCAATAAGTTTCCGAAAATCCTCTTGATAACGATATCGATGGCGATGTACCCAACGGCGGATCTTTAGAAAGAGCAGACAATTTTTTATGAGTCCATCTCGGAAATGTATCACAAAGGGGAGCAGCTCGCTTAATGGCAGAGTACAACGGTCGCCAGCATAGCGGGGCAATATATTTTTAAGATAGAAGCGCTTATAAGCGCTCTCAACCGTAGTGTTGGCAGTTGCCAACTGCGTGGTAAGTTGTATACTGTAGGTAGTAGAGAGAACTATCTCCTCTCCCCACAATGCGGCGCGGGTGCCAAAATCGCAGAGCTGCCAGTAGGATTGCTCAATTGCTAGATCATAGCCTCCCAAAAAGAGAAATTTTTCGCGATGATAGAGTCCGCAATAGGCATGGGGAAAGAGGGTACGGCTACCATGCTCCACTGAGTGAGTCTGCAATATCTGTAGGTGGTTGCTCTTCATTACCGGTACATGTATCGTGGGGAGGGAAGAGCCCCGTTTATCCAATAGGGTAGGGGCAATGCAGAGTCGCTCCTTGGCTATTTGTGAGTTGAGGTGCCGCAAGGTGTGAATGGGAATAAGCGAGCTATTAAGCACCAGCACATAGCGAGCTTGGCTTTCCAATATGCCAATGTTTATCTGATGCGCTAGGCTCTCGCTATTCTGTAACAGTAGATAACGCAATGTCGAGTTGCGGGGACTGCTATAGGATTGAGGGCTCTCTACCAAAAGTATGTGATGATATCCCAGTTCTAAAAGACGGGTAATGCAATCCCGCTTACGATAGGCATCGCCCTGATGGAGTAGCAACACCTCTATCGCCGCGGCTCGATGGTGTGGCGATCCGCGGATCGCATATTCAGTCTTAGCCATAAGGGAAGCGTTAAGCGCTACTGGCATACCGAGATTGTCTAGTATAGCGGCCCGGTTGGCATGGGCTTCTCCATCGGTGATACCCAGAAGAAAGATCAGGCGTTGTAGGTATAGTATTCATCACAGCCGGCGCACATTGTGGGATACTTACCATCAATATGCTGTTGATAGATCTGCATACCGCGCTCCCAAATTATCTCCAATGAATCGTGATGGATGTTGCCCATAGGTCTCTTTAGCTGTAGATCCTCGCGGCACATTGGCACACTGCCATCCACCATAATAGAGAGGTCCCGCTTAATATGCCAGCAGGGACGACGTTTTACGGGAGCAATATCGGTAACCCGCAGATCAGGTAAGAGCCCACAATAATGATCATACTTCATAATAATAATATTTTCGGTCTTCTCTTTCCAATAATTGTAGAAGGGTTCCAATTGCGCTTCACTCTGTTGCATACGAACCATCTGTATATAAGTGCGCTGAGGGTAACGCTCCACCATGCTATGGGCAAAGCGCTGCGCCTCCTCATAGCCCTCGCCTCGCAATTGCCGGTAGAGGGTTGGATCGTTGCTATCTAGCGCCACTATCCAAATAACATCATCCAAGTTGCTCTCCTTAAGGGCTGCCAGCTCTGGTGCTCTCCACCCTACCCCGGAGCTCTCTACCATGCAGGTAAACGAATGTTGCCGTACCATATTGATAAGCGCCAGCGGATCGCTATGCAGCGCCACCTCTCCCCAGAGTGATATATGCAGAGTGGCCTGAGGAGCAAAGGTTGCCAGCTGCGCCAAAAATTTCTTAAAATTCTGCGCGGACATTTCTGATGGCATATTAGTGCGCGATTGCTTCAGGATCTGATAGGGCAGATAGGAGGGCTCCTGGGAGGTCTGCCTTACCACCTCCAGGCTTATAAAGGCGGGAAGTTGCCTTAATAACTGGGGCTGATTGGTAAGGGTATCAATAATGGCCTCGCTTCCCCAGGCTTGGCGCGCTACTAGCTCTTTACATATTAAATAGCTATGACGACTATTGCAGCGTAGCGCCAAGCGTAGATCGCGCAGATCAACTGGCGAGAGTTCGGTCTCTACATCAAAGGCATTAATGTCGCGCTGAATAATATCAAAAAGCATGGTAGAGCTCTCCAGCTGTTCCTCGCGGCGGCATAGATGTTTAAGCGGGGCAATTATTGCGCTATTTATTATCTCCACCGTGAGCCCCTGCGGATAGCCGTCAGCAAAGGTAAATTCTGCTACATAATGGCGATGAATTTCTAGCATCTTTTTTATGAGCTGAGGATCGACAAAGGGCGCATCCAGATGCAGGTAGATAATCTGTTCATCGGCGCTGGCAGACTTGTGCAGCCAGTCTAGAAAGGCTATCAGACTCCACTGCTCTTGTTGGGCAACCTGCCACTGTGCCGGAAGGGTCAGCTTGGGAAGTGCGGCATCAGCAATCAGCAGCGTAGGGGACTGCAGTTTCTGAAGTTGTTCAACACAGTATTCCCGCGCTGATTTTCCCTCGCCCAAATTCAGCGAGGCATATTCGGTAAGCCCTACCGCATTTATGCAGCATCTCATTGCCAGTTGTCTGTTATTGTAGCAGTTCTAGAGGCGCAACTCAAGGGGTGTGTACACCCATATACATCTAATAATTAAATGGCTCTCTATTTTTCCTACAAAAAAACATTATCTCCACTTGCCAATAGTATTATATGGGATATAATAGCAATACGAAAAAGATATCTTTGCCCACCGCCTCTTTTGCGCCCCCTAGTGCTCACCTCTCCCAATCTCAAGCTATAGTGCTATCCCATGAGCATTTGCTACCTGAGCTCTGTGGTGTCAACGATAGACATATACGTTATTTGGAGCGTATTCTTAATACCCGCTTAGTAATACGAGGCAACTGTCTCTACATAGACTCGGATAAACCAACATTACGGCAGCGCCTGCAGCATGTTATTAAGCAGTTAGAGAAATATCTGGCTGAGGGTCAGCCGATAGATCAAAAAATTATAGATACAGCGGTGGCTGACAGCAGTGGAGAGCTTATGCAGCTCTTGCAGCATCAGCGTATAAAGATCCGAGGTGCCAAGAGAGATATATTGCCGCGCACCGCTAATCAGGCGCACTATGTAAGCGCCATGCGCAGCCACGAAGTGGTAATTGCAGTTGGACCCGCCGGTAGCGGCAAGACCTATCTTGCCATCTCTTATGCGCTCTCTAGATTGCTGAATCGAGAGATAGAGCGACTAGTAATAGTACGTCCAGTAGTGGAGGCTGGAGAGCATCTAGGATTTTTGCCCGGAGATGTTGAACAAAAACTTAATCCCTACATGCGGCCTATCTATGATGTTTTGGAGGCGCTACTCCCCGCTAAGGAGATAGAGAATTTCTATCTGCGCAAGGCTATCGAGATATTGCCGCTAGCCTATATGCGGGGACGCAGTCTGTACAAAAGCTGCGTAGTGCTAGATGAGGCGCAAAATAGCACCGCTGGTCAGATGATGATGCTTCTTACCCGCATCGGAGAGGGTTCACAGGCTATTGTTACCGGAGATATAACTCAGATTGATCTGCCCCTGTCTACTGAGTCGGGATTATTGCGCGCCATACAGGTACTTGACAATATCAGCGAAATTGCTATTATCAGATTAGAGGAAGAAGATATTGTCCGTAATTCTCTTCTGCGCCGCATCATTAAGGCCTTTGGTGATTCATCTCGTAAATAGTATGAGCATACCATCTTGAGATATAGCGTTGAAACATAACGTTGAGATAACCGTTGAGGAGAGCTTAGAGCCTCCTGATTGGCTCTCCCGCCATGGTATCTATTGCGATGCGCTATTAGAGCTGCTCTCATTAGAGGAGCATTGCTTTGGGCTTCTACTTTGCAAAGATAGCCTAATGCAATCACTTAACTGGTACTATAGGCAGTTAGCAGAGACTACCGATGTACTTTCCTTCTCGCAGTTTCCTGCTGGTTATCCCTATCATCGACAGTCTGTCTCTTCCCGCAGGCCACAAGGCCCGCCTTTCGCTGCCGCTGCCGCAGAATGGCGCTATCTAGGGGACATTGCTATCTCTCTGGATCAGGCAGCCCGACAGGCCGACGCGCAGCATTGTAGTATTGAGGAGGAGGTGCGGCAGCTCAGTGTGCATGGAATGTTACATTTGTTAGGATATGACCATAATTACCAACCAGATATCCATACTGAGGCCATGCTTATTTTGCAGGAGCAGATCATAGTCCAGTTGTCCCCATGTTTTCTGCTGCCATCCAAATTATCAGGAGCTAGCTATAGAGTATGAAGAGTCGTAACATCAAGCAACTACTCTTTGGCAAGGAGCAACCGCTGGTCCAGGTTGGCATCGTTGAAGGGAGCGAGCTATCCAACGACGAACAGGGAATGATACAGGGTATTCGCCATCTTTCTACTCGCACGGTGAAAGATATTATGGTGCCAAGGATCGATGCCGCCTTTCTCCCCCTCAATCATCCACCAGATAAAGTAATTCAAGATGTGGTGGATGGCGGCTATTCCCGCATACCGGTCTATAAAGAGACCATAGATAATGTGGTAGGTATTCTCTATGTCAAAGATATTCTATTCTCCATCTCCAAGAAGAACCCCATACAACTTGCCGGGATAATTCGCAAACCCTTCTTTGTGCCAGATAGTAAACGTTTGGATTCTCTTTTGGCCGAGATGAAGCGGCGTCGAATCCATATTGCGGTGGTAGTAGATGAATATGGCGGTGTTTCTGGTATAGTCTGTCTAGAAGATATTATCGAGGAGATTGTGGGTGAAATACGAGATGAGTTTGATGATGAACAGGAGAATATACTGCAAATTGAGGAGAATATATATCTTTGTGATGCCCGCACCCCGATAGAAGATATTAATCACAATTTGCATCTACGACTTCCCCATAGCGATTTTGATACCCTGGGGGGATTTGTGTTTGATCTCTTTGGTAGAATTCCAGTACGCTATGAAACCCAGCATTCGCATGGAGTAGATTTTGTTATTCAGGAAATGAATGGACATCGTATTGAGTCGGTAAAGATCGTGCAACCCATTCCACAATCTAATGAATCGTAGAGTCAACTGGTGTAGCTGGCTTTCTCTTTTGCTGCTTCTGCTGACGCCTCAGGGGGCTCATCCCCAGCTGCCAACCGATCTAAGCGCGACCGAAAACTACCAGCGGGGAGTGGCGTCGCTGGCCGACTTTAATACTGAACGGGCTATAGAATATTTTCAACGTGCGCTGAATATTAATCCCAATTATTTTGGCGCGCTTTATCAGTTGGCATATTCCTATTGGCTATTGGGTGAGTATGAGCAATCTCAACAGATAGCTCGGCAAGCGCGACGCTACTCTTATGAGGATGTAGAGCTCCAGACACTACTAGCCCGCATTGCCACCGCCTTGGGTAACTACCAAGAGGCGCATCGTCGTTATCGAGAGCTGTTAGCTAATTATCCACGAGATATTATGTTACAGATAGGTTTTGCTGAATTATTGGTAGCCCAGGGGAGATTTCGAGAGGCTACCGCGGCCTTTGAGAACATATTAAGGCTAGATAGCGACAACCAACAGGCCTATCTCTCACTGGCGGCGCTTTATGAGCGAGCGGGAAGAATTAGTGAGAGCGAGGATGCTATAGAGCGGGCCTTAGAGATTGCACCACTCCATTTTTATACCCAGCACAACGCCGCTCGCCATTATCTCAATCGAAATCTATTGGGCGCCGCGCAGCATCATGCCACTATTGCTGCTGATATAGCGCCCAGTAACCCAACTGCATTGGTTCTGCTTTTAGAGATTGCGCTGGCACAGGACAATCTATCTGTTGCAAACAGCCTGGCCGAGCGGCTGGTAGCCTTAGAGCCCCAAAGCATAGATTATTGGTATGCGCGGGGTATTACACAGGCAGAAATGCAAAATTATGAGGAGGCGCTCTTCAGTTTTCGTCGAGCCCTCCTTATTCGACGCGATGCCGAGTTGCCCCGTATTGCTTCGGAGCAGCTATTTCGTCGAGATGGCGATATTGCTCCCGATCAACGCAACGCATTTGCCCAATACCGTTTTGCTCGGGGCCGTCAATTCCAGGAGCGTAATCTGTTAGTACAGGCCCTCAGGGAATACCGTCGCGGCCTACAAATTGATTCACTCTCTGCTGAAGGGCGCGAGGAATTTGCCAATATCCAACTTCAGCTGGGCTATAGGGCTAGCTATCTGCAGGAGCTAGAGGTTTTGGTCGGGTTGGGAGGCAATGATCGCGGGATCAATGATAGAATAGAGACCTTTCGCAGTCTGCTTTCCAATAGCGTAGCTATTCAGTGGGGCGTGGATCAGTTTACCATTCCTAGAGAATTAATAGTTATAGAGATAATAATAGATCAGCAACGCAGCAATAGCGGCTACCAGGAGTCGCTGCGCTATATTGGTGAATGGCTCTTGGATCTCTTTCGCGCTCAGGAGAATGTGGCGGTTAACAACCAACTCTCTATTGTTCGCTCCTCCTCTGAGGCGCACACTCGGGCTCGGAGAGGTGGTTCTGATTATTATCTCTATCTCACCGTAGAGGACTTTGCGCAGAGCATATTGCTCAGAGCCGAACTTAAATCATCTCGCACCGGTAGCACCATACGCAATTATCGGGCTCTCTATAGAGGTGTCGACCGTATTCAACGCGCTAGTTATTATCTAGTTTCCAGAGTGATAGGCGATCTGCCTATTCGCGCCCAACTCATTGATCGTCGCAACAACCGGGCATTGATAAATATAGGAAGTCTCCATGGGGCCGAGGAGGGAGCTACATTGGTGGTAGCATCACGGGGAGCCATTTCGGTAGGACTGGAAGATCCGCGGTTGATATTTGCCAGTGATAGAATAGTCGGACGCTCTCAGATTGTGCGAGTGGACGATCTAGTCTCAGAGGTAACCTTGGTGCGTGATACGCTCTTTGATAATTTTAGCATTGGCGACGAGGTTATTTTTCCACGCCATGCCGAGACGACAGCTAGACAGGAAGAATTTCCTAATCCTATCTATGAGCGCTTGCGTCTTATCCGCTAATGGGTTACAATTAAGGGAAAATTATTAAGTATAAGGAGCAATGAATATGAAATTAGCTATCAATGGTTTTGGCCGTATTGGTCGCAATGTATTTAAGATTGCGCTAGAGAAGGGAGTAGAGGTGGTTGGCGTTAATGACCTTACCGATACAAAAACTCTAGCCTATCTATTGAGATATGATTCTACGCAGGGAAGATATCCCGGCACTGTTGAGTATGATGATAAGTATATTATTGTAGATGGTCAGCGCTACCCGGTTTGTGCTGAGCGTGATCCGCGGCAAATTCGCTGGGGAGCGGCCCCAGATGTGGTAGTAGAATCGACCGGGATATTTCGATCCCGCAGTTCAGCACGGGGGGGCTATGCCGATCATCTAGAGAACCGTGAGTTCCCGGCACAGCGGGTAATTCTGACCGTCCCCGCAAAAGATGAGATTGATAGAATGATTGTGTTGGGGGTTAACGAGGAGGCTCTACAGGCTGATGATAAATGCATCTCCAATGCCTCCTGTACCACCAATTGCCTAGCGCCGATTGCCAAGATATTAAATGATACATTCGGGATCGAGCACGGTCTTATGACCACTATACACTCCTATACCAATGATCAGGTGATATTGGATATGCCCCACAGCGATCTACGGAGGGCCCGTTCTGCCTCGGTTAATCAGATACCCACCACTACCGGCGCTGCCAAGGCGGTGGGCAAGGTGCTGCCGGAGCTGCAGGGCAAGTTGGATGGGGTAGCTATCCGGGTTCCCACCGCTACCGGCTCGCTGGTGGATCTGGTAGCCACACTTAAGCAAAAGGCTAGCGCCAAGGAGATCAATGAGGCGGTTCGTCAGGCAGCCGAGGGTTCACTTAAAGGCATTGTGGAGTATACTGAGGATCCCATTGTATCTAGCGATGTAATCCACAATCCCCATTCCTCTATCTTTGATGGACTGAGCACCATGGTCATTGGTCAGACGATCAAGATATTTTCTTGGTATGATAATGAGTGGGGTTACTCTAATCGGGTAGTAGATCTGGCCAAAAAACTGGCATAATGTCCCTTCGTACACTTCAGCGCGCTCTATTAGAGGAGCAGCGGGTATTGGTGCGGGTAGATTTCAATGTGCCAGTTGCCAATGGCCAAGTCAAGGATGATACCCGTATTACCGCATCGCTTCCCACTTTGCAGTATATTCTGGCCCAAAGGGGAAGTCGCATAATACTCATGAGCCACCTAGGTCGTCCCAAAGGGCAACGGGATCCGGCCTATAGCCTGAAGGTGGTGGCTCAACGGCTTGAAAAATTAATAGCTCGCCCGGTGCAATTTATTGATGATTGTATAGGACCGCGGGTTAGCGCCGCTGCCGAAGCCCTTAAGGCGGGCGAGATACTTATGCTGGAAAATGTGCGTTTTCATGCCGAAGAGAGCAGCAACGATCCCAGCTACGCGGCCCAGCTAGCAGCTTTGGGAGATATCTATGTAAATGATGCCTTTGGAAGCGTGCATCGGGCGCATGCCTCTACCGAGGGGGTAGGGCATCTGTTACCAGCCTATGCCGGCCTCTTGATTGAGCGCGAACTGCGCTTTCTTAAGCCAATTTTAGAGGGTCCCGAGCGTCCCCTTATGGCCATTATTGGAGGCGCCAAAATATCCTCAAAAATAGGGGTGCTGGCATCGCTCCTCAGCAAGGTCGATATTCTGGTTATTGGGGGGGCTATGGCATACACCTTCCTCAAGGCGCAGGGGCACTCAGTGGGTGCCTCGCTGGTAGAGGATGAATATTTGGATATCGCTCGTCAGCTGCTTAAGGAGTTTGCCAATCGTAAGCATCTGCAGCTGATATTGGCATCTGATCACATTGTCGCCAAGGAGTTCCAGGAGAATGCTCCACCGCAATCCATTAACGAGATTGATATACCACCGGGGCTCTACGGCATGGACATAGGCCCCAAAAGCATTCAGCATATCCAAGAGGCTCTAGCGCGTGCCAAGACCATTGTGTGGAATGGCCCGCTGGGGGTCTTTGAATTTTCGGCCTTTGCGCATGGCACCTTAGCGGTTGCCCAGCAGATAGCTCAGAGTAAGGCCCGCTCAATTGTGGGTGGTGGCGATTCCATTGCCGCCATTAATAGCTTTGGCTTAGCGGCATCAATTAGCCATATATCAACTGGCGGCGGTGCCTCATTGGAGTTCTTGGAGGGCAAAGAGCTACCGGGACTTACGGTCTTCTATGAATAGTCTGCCTAGGTTGCGCTTAATACCATGAAAAGGGGGATAATTTACTGTTTAACTAATCCATCTATGCCTGATTTAGTAAAAATAGGCAAAACCAATAGCCATCCCAGGCAAAAGGACTATCTTTGATTTTGCCTGCGAAAATGAAGGTAAAATGTTCGGTTTGACATAAAACTAAAGATTTAGATTCGGGAAAATATTCAGATGGAGGAGTATGCTCAGTTGGAAATCTACTTAAGTACCTGGCAAATGATAAGGACATACTAAATCTAGCGTTAATAATAAAGCAAGAGACATTGAATATATAAGCGTAGCCCTGCTGCACGTTCTTCCCAAAGATATATATAGAATTGAAAATTTAGGCACCGGAAAGGTACGGCTTAACTATACAGTACACCAAGTTTGGGATGAAATAACTTGGGAAAGAACTTTTCATGAATTTTTTACTATTTTTTGTGAGTTGGCGCTCACGCATTACAAACGTGTAAAGAGCGATACCGAAAAGAGAATTCAATCTATCATTGAGTTTAGAGATGGTAATTATGAGTTTTTCCACTTTAAGCGATAATACATCATTATTAAAAATAGGAAACTTCTTTACCCCAACAAAATGGGGAGAGTTTGCAGTAGAAGAATTTGGACTGTTTGAAAAATGGATAGCTGGACAAACAGTATTTGATCCCACAATGGGCGAAGGATATCTACTAGAGTCTCTCATTTCATATGGTTTAAAGAGGGGCTATGACCTGCAGCAGCTTCCCATCCACAATCTATTTGGTGCAGAATTGAATGAATCGTATTTCAATAACTTTTTAGTACGTGTAAAAAACAGATATGGCTCTCTTATTCAAAGAGAAAATTATCAAAATGAAGATATATTCTTTCAAAAAGAAGAGAGAAAATTTGATATCCTACTGGGAAATCCACCTTGGAAAAATTTTGTTGACCTGCCAGAGGGCTATAAACAGACCATCAAGCCTAAATTTTTTGAATATGATTTGGTGGCTAACCCTAAAGATTTACTATTGGGCTTCTCACGTATTGATATTGCGTCACTAGTGATACGAAAAACCATCGCTAAGAATTTAAGAAAAGGAGGAAAGGCAACATTCTTTATACCATTGTCACTGTTATTAAATGATGGTGCAAATAGATCTTTTAGAAGCTATAAGGTTAATGGCAACAATTATCGAATTGATTTGATTTTTGATTTTAATACACTTGATATTTTCCATGTTGCAACTAGATATGGGCTGGTTCACATTTCAAGAGATGAGAAGCAAGAGTTTCCGATAAGATATAAGCGATGGGAAGATGGGAGTTGGAAATCATATTATGCGAAGCCGTTATTGAGCAAAGAAGATCCTTTAAGTGTTCTAGAGGAGGGAGAGAATAATATCTTAGAGGAATTTCAGCCAATTATTGTACCCAAAAGTTCTACACCGCGACAAGGAATCAACACCTGCGGCGCGAATCATGTTTTCTTTTTTACCGATGCTAATTTTAGCAATGAAAAATATGTAGTTGTTGGCAACAGAAAAAGAAAAGTCCAGTTGCCGAGAGAGTTTATCTACCCACTTGTAACTAGCACTAATTTTTTTGAAGATAGGCCATTACCCAAAAAATGGGTACTGTTGCCCTATAATAGCAACGCCCAACCATTAGAGCTATCTCAAATAAAGATGCGTCCCCTATTATGGAATTATCTTCAATCTAATAAAGAGATACTATATAATCGCAAAGGCACCCTCATCAATAGATGGATACACAGGGGGTATTGGTGGGCTCTATTTGGTGTAGGAGAGTATTGTTTTGCACCCTACAAAGTAATTTGGCAAGCCTATGGTAAGAATGATTTTTCCCCCAAGCTGTTCTCCGGTGAGTGGCAAGCTAATCAATCATTGCAGGCATTTATGCCGGTAAAAACCAGAAACGAAGGCCATCAATTTATTAGGCAGTTAGGCCATCAAATAGTAAAAAATTACCTACTTTCTCTAAAAATGGAGGGAACAATGAATTGGGCTCAACCAGGTAGAATAAAGAAACTATTAAAGTTAGAGGAAACAACACCAACTTTGCTATAATCTCTCTAAATAGAGGAGATAAAACAACACCAATAATTACAACTGGTAGGTATTGTAGTAGTATTCGTAGCTATCTAAGAGCGCCTGCCATGAGGCTTCAATGATATTATTATGCACCCCCACCGTATCCCAGGCGGCATGCTCCGGCTGGCTACTACTACAGGAGATAAATACCCGCACCTTGGCACCGGTGGCCTTTTCGGGATTGAGCACCCGTACGCGGTAATCTACCAATGAAACGTTGATTAAAAAATCATATTGAGAGCAGAGAGCATCCTTGAGGGCGCTATCCAGCGCCTCCACCGGCCCCCCTCCAACTGCTACTCCACTTATTTCTCTATCTTGGTTATCCGCAAAGTCATCTACAAAAATTTTACCGATAGTTTTAGGAGGTGCTCCGCTACTCTTGAAGCTCTCAATATGCCAACTGCGCAATTTAAGGAGCGGTGTATATTGTCCAATAACCTGCCGTATCAGCAGATCAAATGAGGCCTCAGCCGCCTCATATTCATAGCCCTCATTTTCGCGTGCCTTAAGCAGCTCAATTAGCCGCTGTATCTCCTTTGAGCTCTTATGGTAGTCCCCATACTTGGAGATTTTGAAGAGAATAGTCGATTTGCCCGCCAGCTCCGATAGGAGCACCCGTCGTTGATTACCAACCAATGCGGCATCAGTATGCTCCATCAGATTGGCAGCCTTAATAACCACATCGGCATGTTGTCCCGCCTTGTGGCTAAAGGCGGCCTCACCCACAAAGGGCTGGCGACTATCCGGTATAATGTTGGCCTTCTCGGCCACAAAGCGCGAGAGGGAGGTGAGCTTAGCGAGCTGGTTATGCATCGCCGGCTTTTTGGCCATCTTAATACAGAGGTTGGCCATAATGGTACAGAGATTGGCATTGCCTACTCGCTCTCCCCAGCCATTAATGGTGCCCTGAATCTGAATAGCGCCCTGATTAACCGCCACCAGTGAATTGGCCACCCCGACACCGCAATCATTGTGAAAGTGACCACCCAGAGGCGCCAGTTCCTTTTTAGGAAGTTCAGCATAGATAGCATTGATTTCATTGGGCATGCTGCCTCCGTTGGTATCACAGAGCACCAGCGTATCGGCTCCTGCCTCAGTAGCGCTCTTAAGTACCGCAATAGCGTAGTGCGGATCATCCTTGTAGCCATCGAAAAAATGCTCAAAATCAAAGACCACCTCTCTGCCATGCGCCTTAAGGAAGGCTGTGGAATCGGCAACCATGTGCAAATTTTCCTCAGGACTGGTATGGATTACTTTTTGGATATGGCTCTTCCAACTTTTGCCCACTATGGTAGCCACAGGCGCCTCCGAATCTAAAAGCGCCTTGAGACTTACATCCTCTTCCGGTTTAATATTGGGACGACGGGTAGCACCAAAGGCTGCCAATTTGGCATGTTTCAAGCCATGTTTTAGACATTCTCGAAAAAAGAGCTCCTCTTTGGGATTGGACTGCGGGAAACCCCCCTCGATATAATCGATCTGCATTTCATCAAGACGGTAGGCTATCTCCAATTTGTCTTCTAAGCTAAAATTAATACCCATACCCTGCATACCATCGCGCAGAGTGGTATCATATATGTACATCGCAGCTACAGTCTGAGACGATTCAGGGCATTTAGGTAGGCCTTAGCGCTGGCCTCTAAAATGTCGGTAGAGGAGCCGCGTCCTGTGGCGCGTTCCCCGTTAAATTTTATTCCAATAGTAACCTCCCCCATGGCCTGCTTCCCTGGGGAAAGGGCATGTACCAAATACTCCTGTAACTGTGGTTTGGATCCCACTACACTGTCTATGGCATTAAAGATAGCATCAACCGGCCCATCGCCAGTGGCCGCCGCCTCTTGCTCCTCCTGGTCGATTTTAATACGAATAGTAGCGGTGGGGATGGCTTGATTACCAGTTAATACCTGCATATTAACTAATTGATAGCGATTGTTATGCGCCGCAAATTGATCACCCGCCAGTGCAATAATATCTTCGTCGTAGACCTCTCGCTTTTGATCGGCCAGCTTGAGAAAATCTTCATAGAGCTGTTGTATATCTTTCTTGGGTATAACGACTCCTAATTCACTGAGCCGCTTCTTAAAACCGTGCATGCCCGAATGGCGTCCCAACACAATTTTTGACTCGCCATGGCCTACCGATTCGGGAGTCATAATTTCATAAGTATTGCGGTTACTCAGCATTCCATGTTGGTGTATACCTGCCTCATGTGAGAAGGCATTTTCACCCACTATGGCCTTGTTACGAGCAATGGGAAAGCCAATTATACCCGATACTAGACGCGAGGTGCGGTAGAGTTCGCGGGTGTTGATGGCAGTCTCCAACCCCAAGGATTCTTTGCGAACACTGAGTGTCATTACCAACTCTTCTAATGAGGCATTGCCAGCCCGTTCACCAATGCCATTGATAGTCAACTCAGCCTGCCGGGCTCCAGCCTGCAATCCACTCAGCGAGTTGGCTACCGCCAATCCCAAATCGTCGTGGCAGTGGATCGAAATTATGGCCTTATCGATATTAGGGACGCGCTCTTTGACACTACGTATCATAGCAGCAATCTCATGGGGCGTACTATAACCCACTGTGTCTGGTAAATTAATAATGGTGGCACCCTCCTTAACAGCTATCTCTACCGCGCGACAGATAAAATCAATATCGCTACGGGTGGCATCCTCCGGAGAAAACTCCACCTCTGCGCAGCGCTGGCGGGCATAACGTACGGCATTCTTGATCATCTCTAATACCTGCTCGGGACTCTTCTGCAATTTGTGCTGCATGTGAATAGATGAGGTGGAGATAAAGGTATGAATGCGCGGATGGGCCGCCCCCTTAAGGGCATTAGCAGCGCTATCGATATCCTTCTCTAGTGCTCGCGCTAGCGCCGCCACTGTGATATTTTTGCGTTCCTTAGCTATACGTTTACAGCTCTCAAACTGTTGTGGCGATGAGACCGGAAAACCGGCCTCAATAATATCTACCCCCAGTTTTTCTAACTGTGCCGCAATCTCAGACTTGTGTTCAATGTCCATTGAGGCGCCGGGAGACTGTTCGCCATCACGAAGGGTTGTGTCGAAGATGTATATCCGTTCCATAAAGGGGTAGCATAGAGCAGATATCAACTTTCGTCAATAGAAGCGCCAAATTTTGTAAAAGAAAGTTGAAAATGTCCCTTTGAAAGAAAGATTAAGCCCGGTGTCTACTTTTCTCTCTTTAAGAAAAAGAATAACTCTAATCCAACTGAGAGATGGTAAGTGTATCTTTTTATCCACGTAATTCTTCCCTTAAGCGACAATCTACAGCATGCGGCTAGTCTCACCCAATAACTGAACCCCCAACTGGCAGGCAAATGGGAGCCCTCGCTCAGCTAGAAAAAACGTAATAGAGTCATAACCAGGGTTAAAAACTACCTGTTGCCACAATAAGCCATTGTACAAATTGAAAAAGCCTACCGGTATCCTCGTGTATTTCTGTAAAGCGCTTATCGCTATCTTCGCGTAGCTCTGTGAAGCGCCTATTCATCTCCTGGATGAGGGCCCTTTGTACCTCTTGAAGCTGTTTTTGCCCCTCCTCTAGGTGAATACACCGCTCCTCTTAGATGGATAACCCGATCCAGAAGCTCTAGCTGCTTCTGTTGATTAAGCGCGGCAATATCACCTTCCCCGGAGAGGGTTGGTCTACCAACGCCTTAGCAATTGCCTGATCTACTAGACTAGGGTGGCGACCAGCTGCTCAAGAGCTTGATGTTCTGCTCCCCCCATCATGAGCTAGGCTACCATCCCTAGCTGGAATGGACAAGCTACTTGGTACCGGTCGTTCCATATATATTCATTGACCATACTTATAGTAAAGAGAAAAGTGGGGGCCTTAATAAACTTTAATACCTATCTCTATTTCCTGATCTATTATTCTTGAGCCATTATTCCTGAGTTATGGATTGGTGAGATCGCCCCTCTATTCACTACACTATCCACCACATAGGCTAAGCCACTACGCGCACCATCTGCCTAACTCAGGCTACTTAGCTTATGGAGCAGTGAGGACAGTGCCGTCACTGCCCACCGCTACGAAGGTGGAGTTGCCGTAGGCGATGCCATAGAGGTTTCCCGTGGTGCCACTGGTGCGACTGCTCCAGTTTGTGCCATCGCTACTAGTAAGAATGGTGCCATTATCTCCCACCGCTACGAAGGTGGAATTGACGTAGGCGATGCCATTGAGGTTTTCTGTGGTGCCGCTAGTGTGGCTGCTCCAGTTTGTGCCGTTGGCACTGGTGAGAATGGTGCCACCATTGCCCACCGCTACGAAGATGGAATTGACGTAGGCGATGCCGGTGAGCCATTGCGTAGGGCTGCTGGTGAGACTGGTCCAGCTTATGCCACCGCCACTGGCGAGGACGGTGCCGCGACTACCCACCGCTACGAAGCCGAGGTTGATATAGACGACCTCTTCGAGGCTTCTCGTAGTACCGCTGTTTTGGTCGCTCCAGCTCGTGCCATCGCTACTAGTGATAATGGTGCCGCGATTGCCCACCGCTACAAAGGTGCTGTTGCCGTAGGTGATGCCATAGAGATCTTCTGTAGTGTCGCTGCTTTGGTCGCTCCAGCTTGTGCCATCGCTACTGGTGAGAACAATGCCGCCATTGCCCACCGCGACGAAGGTGCTGTTTCCGTAGGTGACGCTGATGAGTCCATTTGGAATGCCGCTGCTGCGGCTGTTCCAGCTTTCACCGTTGCTGCTGGTAAGAATGGTGCCACTATTGCCCACCGCTACGAAGATGGAGTTGCCGTAGATGATGTCCCTAAGACCTTCTGTGACGCCGCTGGTGCGGCTGCTCCACACTGAGCCGCTTGCCACACAGCTAGTGTTACTCAGCCCATAGCCGCTAGCGCAGCTAGCGCATTGTGCCACATCGCTAGTGCCATCGGGACTTCCGGTGCGGGGGCTGCCGTTGGTGCAGGTATATTGGGTCGCTTCGCAAAGGTTACTGATCAATTTGTAGCCGCTATTACAGGAACGACAGCGTTGGGTGTTGGGAATGCTGATAGTGCCGTTTTCCGCAGTGCCATCGCTGCAAATATAAGCGAAGCTGGTAGTGCAGCGGTTATTGCTGTCGGGAACTATTCCCGTTGCAGCGCAGCTGATGCAAAGCTCTACATCCACATTGCCGCTAGGGCTTCCACTGCGAGAGGTACCACCGCTGCAGGTATATTGGGTCGCTTGGCAAAGGTTACTGATCAATTTGTAGCCGGAATTGCAGCTTGCACAGCGCTCCTCAGCGGCGGTAGCGGGGGTACCACTTTCCGGGGTGCCATTGCTACAGCTATAGGCGTTGCCAATTGCTACGGGATTCCCACAGGTGATAAGAAAGATAGTGACTCCTAGAATGAGGGCTATTCCTAAGCTTGTTCCTCCCCGCTTCATGCTATCTTCTCTCTCTGTTCCATTCTATACACTTTTATACACTCCATCTGTTCCTCCATCTGGTCCCCCTTCTGCTTAGGCTCTCACCCTAATTCTCACGCATACACCAGCTATATAGTAATATAGTATAAAATACTCCATTTTGTGGACCATTTAAGAACACCTATTAATTTTTCACTTAATTTTAAGTGCTGTGTTGGAATACCATTGTAGGTACTGAGATGTCGCTTGGCCGGTCGCCAAAAGCTCTCTATTTCATTAATATGATGTTTTTCCGGCACAAATTCTTTCACGTGATTAATTCATCATATAATGAAAGCTTGAGGTATCTCATATGTTATAGGGTGCATAGGTATCAGTAGAGACCATGCTCTCTGGTATTATTCGCTTTTGTATAATAGGATAGCATGTAGAAGATCTTGTATTTTCTATACTTATTTCATATATATATCCATTGCGTTTAAGAATTCCAAACACCGCTACTTTCCCGGCAGCGCCACGTCCTCATTATCTCTTTTCGTGGTCCGCCACAATAGCTTTCGTCACATGCTATTTCGCCATCAAATATCAAATCCTCTCTACTGAGTCGCGTGTTAATAATGACACGAAATCGGTGATACCGGGCAGCCGCAGCATCTTTGTTGATAGCACATAACTGTGCCGCACCTCATGCAGTAGCACCAAGCACAAAATAATCAATGAGCGTCTTGATGACCCTAGACGACAATCTTGGTTTTCGCATCTCCTTACTATAGAAAATGGACAAAATCAGTTAAGTGGGACAGCCCCTAATAAAATGATAAACGGTCTAGTTATGACCTTAAGCCTTGTAACCTTAGGTCTTGTAGCTTTAGGGCTAGGAGTAGCCGTCTTTCTCACTACCTGCGGGGGAACAACCCCCTACTGATGACCATGGCAATGTCCAATCATATGCGACCCAAATAACATCAGGGTCTACTATAGAGGGAAAAATCGAAACCGGCTCTGATATTGATTACTAATGTCACGCGGTCATTGCTCCCTCCTTAATGGCTAAGGCCACTCCCTTATAGCGTGCCGGTATTCCCTTGTCACACTACTCATAGATATCCATCTTCACTCTAGGAGGAAGCCCAGCTACTCCCTTCAGAATTTGAGAACAGTGAGCGTTATGATGCGATCGTTCTTGTGGCCAGTTTCTTCCTCCTTGGTGCTATTAAATATCTTTAACAATTCTACTACGGCGGGAGAGCGGTGGTGCATTTCGGTTTAATTCAGGCAACATCTTAAAAAGGGCTTTACAAATAACAAATACTGTTGTATCCTACAGATACTTAAAGATATTAAGGTTCATAAGAACCCTTCATTTCTAAATAATTATGATGGGTTGAGGGCTTGTGTTTAATCGCAAGCCCTCGGCTTTTAATTGGTCATTCCATATTCAACAGTCATTGCTATTTTCATGGCATTTTTTATTGTCTGTAGAAGCGCAGCTCTCCGTGGCATGTATTGTCGGAGAGTGGCAGGATACCTCTCTGTTTTCCTCCCAACACTAAGGTATCAGTTGACTAACTTGATAAATTGTCCGATAATAACCCTGCGGGGGAGAAATGACTGAAGAAGTACTATCACAGACTGAAATTGATCAACTCCTTACTGCTATTTCGCCTACCGAGTTTGTTGAGGAGGATGATGCCCCTACCACCCCCCGCCGGCGTATCAAAATATATGATTTTAAGCGCCCTGATAAGTTCTCCAAAGAGCAGGTTCGAACCGTACGCATTATTCATGAAACATTTGCCCGTTTGGCCATCACCACTCTTAGCGCTAACCTTCGTTCGGTGGTGCAAATGCGAGTCTATTCGGTTGACCAGCTCTCCTACGAAGAGTTTATTCGCTCTATTCCTAGTCCCACCACCATGGCCATCGTCCAACTTGATCCCCTTAAGGGTTCGGCAATCATTGAAATTGACCCCAATATTGCCTTTGCAATTATTGATAGATCATTTGGAGGTGGCGGAACTGGCCAAAACTATAATCGCGAACTTACTGATATTGAAAATAGCGTTATTGAGTTTGTCTTAGTTAGCCTTTTAGCAAACATGCGGGAGGCTTGGGGGCAGGTCGTAACACTACGGCCCCGCTTCCGTCAACTGGAAACTAACCCGCAATTTGCGCAGGTAGTACCCCCCACTGAGATGGCGCTACTGGTTACCATAGAGACTCGCATAAACGAAACCGAGGGCATGATCAACCTGTGCCTTCCCTATATTACCCTTGAACCGATTGCCTCTCGACTCTCAGCACAGCAGTGGTATTCCATATCTCGAGGAAATGAGTCAGCAGAAAATATATCCAATATTCATAATGAAATAAAAAATGTAAATATTGGCCTCAAGGCAGTTATCGGTAACACCTCTATTACTGTGCGTGAAACCCTAAAACTTAAGGTAGGGGACCACATTTGTCTTCCCTATGCCCCAGCCAATAAACCTATAGAGCTCTATGTGGGAGATAAACCAAAGTTTCTGGGCATGCCCGGTAGAATTGGCAGAAAAATAGGGCTCCATATAGTAAAGCAGACTGGCAATATTGACGATGATCTAATTAGAGAATTGGCACAAAACGAAGGTAATAAATGAGGAATAGAAATGTTTAGTGACGGATCGCTTACTCAAGAAGAGATAGATGCACTGCTACAGAGTAGCGGTGATGTTGCAATAAGTGAAAGCAGTGATTCTCAGTCGCAGAGCGGGGTTGACCGATCACTTAGCAAGTTTGATCAAATAGCCGAGGATGCATTTGGCGCATTGCGCAAAGCGTTGCGTAGTCTACTTAACAGCACCTCTAGTGTTATTAACCGTGAATCCAGCAGCATCACCGATATCGGTCGTATACATCCACTCTTAGGTGACGAGAGTGTGCAGATAACACGCACTACCTCAAATGCCGCTATTGGTGAATTTGTCTATCTTATGAGTAAGGAATCAGCCCTGATCTTGGCAGCGGCTATCATGAATCAAAGCGATCTAGAGTTAAATGATGCAGTGCTTAATGCATTGAAAGAGGGCATTGCTCAACTCGGTGAACCTCTTTTGACGGCCATTGGTAACCAGTTAGGTACTCCAATTGAGATCAGCGCTACTGAAGCGCGATCGTTAGCTACCTTAGAAGCCAATTTACCAGCAGATCCCTTTATCCTGCAGAGTTATCAGATTGAACTTAAGGGAAAAAAGAGTATTAATTATTTTGAACTCTTTAATCCAGCCCTGCTAGAACAGATGAACGTTGCTCCAGTTGTCGAGTCCGCCACTCCATCAATAGAGATGCCGGTATTAGCGGGGGCTGCTATTGCATCGCCTAAGAGCGCCAAGGCTAGCGCATCTCCATCGATTAGAAGCACCGCCTCACCACCTCCGTTGCGTAGCTATGCGCAGCCGACTCAACTGAGGGAATTGTCCAAAGACTCACCAGTCAGCGCTGAGGCCAATTTAGGCCTTCTGATGGATGTAGAAATGGAGCTGACCGTAGAGCTGGGTCGCACTAGACGGCTGGTAAAAGAAATCCTAATGATGGGAGAGGGGAGTATAGTGGAATTGGACAAATTAGCTGGCGAGTCAGTTGATATACTAGTCAACCATCGTCTTATTGCTAAAGGTGAAGTGGTGGTAATTGATGAAAATTTTGGAGTACGGGTTACCGAAATAATCTCTCCCCTGGAGCGCTTTCGGTAACGCTACCCTAGGTAGCTTCTCACACTATTCTTGACCATTGCTGTTCATTTCCCATATACTGATTACTCAATGAGGGGGTATAGCTCAGTTGGCTAGAGCAATGGCTTTGCATGCCATAGGCCTGGGGTTCGAGTCCCCATACCTCCATAGGCGCATCGCCAAACAATATGAGAAAAAATATGAGAAAGAATGCAGGTGATGACAGATGCCGATAGATAGTAGCTGTTTATACTGCTAGATCAATTTCTCTTTTCTCTGGTCCATGCGTAGCTGTCTGGTCCATGCGTAGCGCTTTGTAAAGCGCTTCACGTAGCTGGTTCGCGCTCTGACGGCATTCAGTATTACCGGAATTGCTACCGAAAGAGCTATCCACATCCAATATGGTGCGAATCTTAGCTGGTTGGTCGGTAATAACATAAATTCGGTTCGCTAAAATTAGCGCCTCATCAGGATCATGCGTCACCATTAGGACTGCAAATTGCATCTCTTTTCTTATCTTAAGAAACCAGTCATAGCTTTTACGACGGGTTATTCCGTCAAGAGAACGAAAGGGCTCATCTAGTAAGAGGAGTTGTGGATGATCTACTAGAGCCCGGGCTAACGCTACCCGTTGACGCATCCCTCCTGAGAGCTGCGCTGGCCAGTGATTATGCAGATGGGGGAGCCCCAGATGTGCCAGAAGCTCCGCAGCTCGTTGGCGAGCGGTAGGACGCACAACGTTCTGGAGTCGTAATGGCAGCGCAGCATTATCAAGCGCCGAGAGCCACGGCAGGAGAGCATCCTCTTGCTGAAGATAGCCAATATGTCGTTTTGAGTCATGCCACGCTATTGTTCCTCTCTCGGCAGCTATTATTCCCCCGATAATGTTCAGCAGGGTACTTTTACCACAGCCGCTGGGCCCAATAAGTGCTACCGTCTCTCTATGATGTATGGTGCAGCTTATAGGCCCCACCACTTGGCGGCTATGACCTCCAACCGAATAGTATTTCTCTATAGCCTGCAGAGAAAGCATTGGAGAAGCTCGACTACTGCTCATTCAAGAAATTGATTGCTATAGAGCGTATCAATATCGGGATAGCGAGATATAATCCCCTGCCTAACCATCCATTGAGCATAATCTTCCCATTTGTAACGCTCCTGATAGCCCCATCCCTCAGTGGGGTGTAGCATATATTGTGCCAGCCAAGCTACGCTCATTTCCAGTTCATCTTGGTCTAACTCTGGCACGGCGCGACTCAGCATAGCTGCCGCCGTTTGCGGATTGTCTACCACAAACTGATGTGCGGCACGCAGCGCGCGCAGAAAGGCGGTAGCTACCTGGGGCCTATCTTCTACAAACTGCTGAGAGCTAATGATTATGGGTGAATAATAGTCAGGTATACAGCTTCCATAATCGCTCATCGGAAAATAGTCAATCTCTATTCCTAATCGTTGTGCCTGAAATCCCTGCGTACCCCAGTAGATCCATACAAAATCACTCTGTTGGGTGGTCAGCATGGCTAACAGATCGGTACCTAGCGGTAGATATTCTACCGCTATCTGCTCCACCCCTTCACAGGAGAGGAGCGCGTCAATGGTAGGTTTTTCAAAGGGCGACTGAAAGCTTCCATAACGTTTTCCATTCAATGAGGCTATATCTTTAATGTTATCAACACGGCGGGCAGCAAAACCAGAGGTATTCTGCTGCAAGATAGCCGCAATAGAGAGCAATCCGGGCTGCTCAGCGCTAAGTAGGGTAAGATACTCCTGAAAATCTATTCCAAAATCGGCTACCCCACTTAATACCGCCGCCGGCGCATAGAGCTCACCTGGTTGAATAATATCCACCTTAAGCCCTTCATTAGCAAAGAAACCCCCCTCTTGTGCTACAAAAATTCCCACATGGTTTACATTGGGTGTCCAATCTAACATAAGAGTTATCTCCTGCTCATCCGACGGAGATTTCCTCCTATTCTCTATAATCCACAACATTAGCCCTACTGCAACGGCTACTACCAATACCAAAACTATACGTTTACCCTTGTGCATTATGCACCTCCTTTTTATTTTTTATCAAATATATTTTTCCGTAACTATTATTCGTTATATGTCGCCTCTTGGGACGCCAGGGCATACAGAAACGTTCTATAAGTACTATTATCCCAAAGAGCGCTATGCTTAATAGGGTAGTAAAAAGCATACCGCCGAAGACCTGCGCAGTCTGTAGCGCATTCTTGGAACGTAATATATAGCGACCCAACCCCGGGCTGCCACCGACCCACTCGCCTATGGTGGCGGCAATTACACTGTAGGTGATGGCAATACGCAGACCGGCAAAGAGTGAGGGTAAGGCATAGGGAAGGCGTAAATGCCACCATAACTGTAGCGGTGTGGCGCGCATAATATGCAACTGACGCATATAGCTCTGAGGGGTCTCCTCTAATCCCTGCACTAGAGAGATAAGCACCGGAAAAAAGCAGAAGAGTACCACTATGGCTATGGTAGAGCGGATACCCAACCCTATCCAAAGTATTATTAATGGGGCCACCGCTAATATCTGAATAGTTTGTGAAACAACCACTAAGGGATAGAGCGCTCGCCGTACCAGGGGTATTAAATCCATGGCTAGGGCTGCAATAAATGCTATGAGTAACGCAATAGATAGCCCTATAAGCGTGGCTACCAAGGTATAAGTAATAGCCTCTTTAAGGATTGCGCGATCCTCCAAAAGCGCATTAAGCACTGCGCGGGGAGCGGGCAGCAATAAGGGCGGCAAGTGTGTCAGTTGCGCTACTGCGCTCCACAGCAATAGCAGTAGAGCAATAGAGAGCAGCGGTGGCAGATAAACAGCTAAATTCTGAAGAAATGTCCCTTGAGAATCTCTATTTCTTTTTGCATCACCGCTGTTCAACATCACTTCCTCCGCTGGTATTACCCAGATCAGGTTCAAGGGACTCTCTCAGCCAGCTATCTTACGCATAGTGTCGTAGCTGACACCCCTGTAGCCTACAATCTATACTATAATTACGATGGTTGTCAAGAGTTTAATCCACCATTGAATACACTAACAGTTTATCAATTACTTGTAATGATAATTGTTGTATGCTATAGTATAGCTGTTAATCAGATATCTGTATGAGTACCCAAAGAAAAGTGGTGATAGCGATCTTTCTCTTGATGATTGTTATAGTGGCAATACTCTATCTCAATGGTGGCATAGCATTTCTCAGTGCCAATCAGAATGGTGTAGAGACACAGTTAAATTTGCGAAAGCTGTGGGAAGGGGCCGAATACAGCCACTTAGCGAATAGTGCCGATAATGTCTTGGTTGATGACCCCCTCAATACCAATGCGCTTTTTTATGGTGGTATCTCCCATTTTTACACAGCATTGGCCATCTCTTCACGTCAAGAACAGTTGAATCGTTTGAACACTTCAATAGAGTATCTTCGTAAGCTGCTGATACTTAACAATCCACCGCAGCTTCCCAAAGTGTACTATATACTGGCCCAAGCTTATTATCATAAAGGTGACTTCTATTACGATCTCTCTGTTGATTATATGACCCAAGCCCTAAACATTGGATATGCTGGCGAACAGAGCTATGAATATCTGGGAGCGGCTCATGCTAAATTAGGCAATTACCGGGAGAGTTTAGGTTACTTTCAAACCGCCCTGAATGATGGTAATCATTCTAGTGAGCTCTTAACTGCTTTAGCTGAGACCTACTATGTTACTGAGGATTATGCCAGTGCTTTAGAGAGTGTTAAGATGCTTGAGGAAATCGCCAACAATGAATCAGCTCGCCAACGTATTGAATTACTCTATGCAAAAATCTATATTGGGGATAGCCAATATGATAGAGCTGAGCAGATACTTACTCGTTTTCTTGATGCACATCCCCAATCGGCCGAGGGGCATTATCAACTAGGACAACTTTACGATGCAATTAATATGCCCGACAAGGCCCGTTTTGAGTGGAGAACCGCTTTTCGTTTAGACCCCGGTCATGTGGAAGCGCTACAGAGTTTGCGCTCGCAATAGATGTTGGCAGTATAGAATTGGATAACTGGGGATAAGGCGAGGTACTACAATTATGTTAATCCCGAAGGCACTTAGAAAGACATTTTCAAACGATATTGGAATAGATCTGGGAACCTGTAATACGCTTATTTACATAAATGGCGAGGGTATTGTAGTTAATGAGCCATCGGTAGTTGCAGTAGAACGTGGAACCAATGAAGTGGTTGCTGTGGGGAATGATGCTCGGCGTATGTTATGGAAAACCCCCGAAGATATTATTGCCAATCGCCCACTGAGTGATGGGGTAATAGCTAACCTAGAGATGACCGAGAAGATGATCCGCCATTTCATTAACAAAGTACAGCGGAACCGTTGGCTCTTAAAGCCCCGCATGGTAATTGGGGTACCAGCCTGTATTACACAGGTAGAACGGCGGGCCGTAGAAGAGACCGCCTATAAATCAGGAGCTCGTGATGTACAAATAATAATTGAATCTCTAGCGGCAGCTATTGGCGCAAACATCCCTATTTACGAGCCTTCTGGGCACATGATTATAGATATTGGAGGAGGCACTAGTGAAATATCGGTCATTTCTTTAGGGGGAATGGTGGTAACCAATGCCATCAGAATTGGGGGGGACGAGTTTAACGAGGCAATTATCAAACATATGAGGACTACCCACAGCCTAATCATTGGCGAGTCTACCGCAGAATCTCTTAAAATAGAGATAGGGAATGCCTCTCCTGAGAAAAAGATTAATAAGGCAGAAATCAAGGGGCGCGATGCGGTTACTGGCCTTCCACGTCGTCTAGAGATAGACAGCATAGAAATACGCGGAGCGCTTAAGGAACCTATCACTACTATTTTGGAAGAGATAAAAAGAACCTTAGGGCAAACCCCACCGGAGCTGGGAGCAGATATTGTGGAGTATGGCATAATACTCACTGGTGGAGGCTCATTGTTGCGCGGAATGGACCGATTAATAGCAGACGAGACCGGTGTCCCCACTATTTTAGCCGAGAATCCCTTAGAATGTGTGGCTATAGGAACTGGCAAATATTACGATCATCAGCGCATTATGGGAGGTGTAAGCCCGCGCGCCTATCATAGACAGAGTTAATAATTGACTAATTGATGAAAGAGGCTCGTTATAACACTAGCAACAGCACACTCATCATGCGTATCTGGGAGCATCTGGTGTTTGCCATATTGCTTATTATCTCTTTAATTTTGTTACTCTTTGTTGGTGATAGGCGAAGCGCCTTCTCAGGGGGGCATTTGGCAATATACCAGCGGGTGATCTCCAGTTTTAGTAACATAGTTACCGATAAGTTGGACAGTGCCCGTAAGTTACGCCATCTGAGCGCCGAACATGAGGCGCTTCTTCAGAGCATAGAGGCACATGAGATAATACGCGCCGATCCTACCTCTAACTGGAATCAGCTGCAGACCCTACGTCAGGTGGTAGATTTTCAAGATGAGTTGGAATTTGCAAGTATTGTTGCGGAGGTTATTGGGAGAGACCCTAATCAACTTTACAATTCTTTTATCATTAATAAGGGCAGTGATAATGCCTTGGCCATTGATATGGTAGTGGTAGCTATTCAACAGGGAAAGATAGGTCTGGTTGGTAAAGTACACCGCGTAAGCAAAAGAAGTGCCATAGTACAAACTATACTAGATCAACAGAGTTTTATTGCGACAAAAATAGAAAACAGCCAACTCAATGGAATAACTCGCGGAATCAGCTCTTCGTTGGCTTCGTCAACGGAGCAGATAATCAGCATGCATTTTATAGATGCACGTGATACCGATAATGTAGGTTTTGGGAGTCGTATTGTTACTTCCGGTTTCAGTTCAGTCTATTATCCCGAAATACCGGTAGGCACAGTAACTCAACTGAGAGAGAACAATTACGAACATATTCTCCAGGTAAATATAGAGCCAATTATTAATTTCAACACATTGCAATATGTTTTTGTCTTGATACCTCGCAGTTTCTAAGATGTTCTACCGATTACTTATCTATATTCCTATTATTGTACTACTGGTACTTATACAGAGCACCACAGTTCGTATTTTCCCCAATATACACTACCAGCCCGATCTCATAACTATTGCTATAGTATATTTAGCCCATAAAGAGGGAAAGGTTGCGGGACAGAGCACGGGCTTTTTTAGTGGTATTCTGGAAGATGTATTAGGGCTAGGCCCCTTTGGTTTTCACACACTAGTCAGGACCGTCATGGGCTATACCATCGGATTTACCACCAACTGGAGGGTTACTGATTCTCCTTTGGTAGCGTTAGTGTTGGTAGTGCTGGGAATAGTTATTCAATATTTTCTCTATTTGTTAATTGGAACAGTTTTTTCTTATCCCGGAATAGTAATCAGTACGTTTAGTCTTCAGTCGGTATGGGGGGCGCTCTTAACTATTCTTTTCACTCCTATCTGCTTTTCATTTCTCTCTCTGTTACCCTTTAAGCGATCATCAGATAAAAACATGCTAGAGCGATTAAAAAATTAACCTTTTAATGTACAATGCCTTCTCTTACCATCTCAATATATAAGGCCACACCTGATAAGCGCCAACTAACTGGAAATTGCTGGTGAAATAGCTCTCTGCACAGCCTCTTGTCCAAAAATGTTTACTGAGATATATTCATAATATGAATACCCCCTCTCATTTTCTAATAACTGCCGCGGCAGCTCGTCTCTTTAAGGTACCCGAGCGTTGGCACCTTCCCTTTAGGGCGTTGGTTTGGGGTTCACTAGCACCTGATATTGCGCTCTATCTCCTCTCGGTTGGAGCCGCTGTCTGGTATCCCTTTACTCGTGGATGGAGTATAGGTAATTCGCTGGATTATGCCTTTGATCATCTTTTTTTTACCAATATGGGTTGGATATTTCTGCATAATTTGCTTCAAGCACCCCTCATTCTTTTGGCAGGTATTGGTGTGGCGCTCTATATTATTAAATTGGGCGGTCGAAGAGCCAACCTGGGGCGCTGGCTGTTGGCCTTTTTCCTAGCGGCGCTGTTGCATACTTTTTTGGATATTATTACCCACCATGATGATGGACCACTTTTACTGTTTCCCTTTAACTATCAAATACGTTTTGTAAGCCCTTTAAGCTATTGGGATCCTAGCCACTATGCCAACATAGTGTTTCCGACAGAGCTTGTGCTAGACCTGATCTGTGCAGTCTATTTAATAACTTATTATATTAAGCGCAAAGTCGTTAAATATAAGACTTCCTCTCGCGGCAATCCCCCTATTAAGCAACGACCATCGTAGTTGTTATGGCACCGCCTTCGCTATCTCTTTTTTATATTAATGAGCGCTGAGCTAGATGCTGATTTAATTGTAATTGGCGGCGGTCATAATGGACTGGTATGCGCCGCTTATGTTGCTCGCGCTGGGTATCGCGTCTTACTTTGTGAACGACGTGAGGATATTGGCGGAGCGGTATGTACCCGCACTATGTTTGGTGGCTATCGAATGGATGTGGGAGGCTCATTACACACCCTTATTCGCGCTACCCCCATCATCGCTGATCTAGAGCTGTCACGATATGGTTTGGAATATTTGGAGGTAGACCCTATATTCTCAGCACCCTTTGCCGATGGCCACGTGTTTCATCTCTATCGAGATCTAGAGCAGACCTGCCAGAATATTGCTAGCTTTTCTGAGCGAGACGCCGAGGCCTATTACCGCTTTGTGAAGGAGTGGCAACCTATTACTAAGGCCATTTTTCGGCTTTTCTGTCGTACCCCAACCCTTAATAATTTAAGTCGCTATTTACTTGTGCCGCATCATGGTTTTCGGCGAAGCCGCCGGGTAGAAATGCTGCGACTTCTTATGCAGAGTTATGGCACAGTTATTCGTAATACCTTCCATGATCCGCGACTACAGGCTGCCTTAGCATGGTGGGGGGCACAGAGCGGCCCTCCCCCGGAGGCGCAGGCCAGCGCCCCCCTCTTTACCTGGCAAAGCATATTGCATCATATTGGCGCCGGACGACCTCGAGGAGGATCTGGCATGCTCTCTGAGGCACTTGCGGGCTACATTGAGGCGCACCATGGAAGAGTGATACGAGAGGTTGAGGTAAATAAAATTATGGTAAGGCAAGGTCGAGCTGTTGGCATTGAATGCATTGATGGTCGACGCTACTCTGCCACAGCAGTAGTTTGTAATGCCCATATCTGGCATCTCTTTAATCGAATGGTTGAATCATCGCACCTATCCCCGGCTTTTTTTCGGCGGATTAATCAGCTTCCGGTGGGTAACGGATTTGGAATGGCGATCCGCTGCTCGACAGATAGCCTGCCCAATTACCCATTAAGTAAAGAGGAGAATCGTCGTACCCACCGCGGGTTACAGCTTATTTGTCCTAGTATACAGTATCTTAATGATGCCTATAGTGACTATCTACGCGGTGAACCCTCCCGCCAACCGGCAGCATTGGTCATGACCTTCAGCGCGCTGGACAAGAGTTTAGCCCCTCCTGGAAAGCATACACTCTTTGTATGGGGACAATACTATCCCTATAATCTCCGCGGGAAGAAACACTGGCGTAGCATTGCCCAACGTGAGGGAGAGAAGCTACTTAGAGTAGTGGATAAACTAGCGCCCGGTACCTCAGAGGCAGTTAAAGATTGCTATATCCAAAGCCCGGATCGCATTGCTAGTTTGCATGCTATGCCGAATGCTAATGTTATGCATCTAGATATGTCAATCGACTCCATGCTCTTGTTTCGTCCTCTTCCGGAATTGAGCCGCTATGCTACTCCTATTCGCGGGTTGTATTTGGCCAATGCCGGTATGCACCCTGGTGGAGGTATTTTTGGAGCCGCGGGCTATAATTGTAGTGTCCAAATTTGCCGTTATCTCTCTCGAAAAAGGCGATAGCTCTCAACGCGGGTTTTACCTACCACGTTTTTAGTTTTTTGTTTTTTGACGCTCGCTGTCAAATCTCAGGCAGATGGAATAACGAAGGGCTGTTGGGAGAAACTTGTTTACTGAAACTAGCAGACGATTAACCCACCCCGGGATGCATACTATTCTTTTTTTGGGAATCATTCGCATGGCGTAGCGGGCTACCTCGTCAGATTCCATCCATAAAAATGAAGAGGAGTTAGAGATATCATCCTCAAAGGGCCATGATCCTGAGGATCGATGGAAGTCAGTTTTGGTTAGTCCCGGCAAGAGGGCCATAACTCGTATTGCATATTCACGCAACTCTAGCGCTAAGGTTTCGCTAAAATTGGTCTCAAAAGCCTTGGTGGCGCAATAGAGCGCCGAAGAGGGTAGCATTAAATAGCCCATAGGCGAGGAGACATTAATAATTATTCCGCGGCGATTGGCCATCATTCTGGTTAACAGTGCTTTAGTAATTTCTATCACTGCACTGCAGTGCACCTCCAATATATTGCGTAGTTGTTTAATATCAGCTTCAGCCACTCGCCTAGTAATGGAAAAGCCGGCATTGTTTACCAATAACTCAATATCTTGATAGCGCGCAAGGCGCTGAATAAATTTTGCTCGTTCAGCATAGTTACTTAACTCAATTTTGTAGCAATCTATTTCACAACCGTGTTGTTTTTTGATTTTCTGTGCACGCTCCTTGAGTAAACTAATTCTTCGTCCGGTAAGTATAAGATGGTACCCAGCAGCAGCACATTCTTTCGCCAAACTGTAACCTATACCGCTAGTGGCCCCAGTGATTAGGGCTCTCATTGGGCTCTCTTCTTCTCTTGGCTCATAAGAAGTAGCACTACCGGAATAGCGACCATCATCCCCAGGGTGATAGTGGCATACCCTAATTGTACCCCTAAAAGATCATGTGCCACCCCTACCAACAGACTGAAAATCGAATACATCAAGCCGCCTACGGCCAGTATTATACCCATTGAGCCACCAGTCATCTTTGGAAAATAGCGGGCTGCTAATATCATAACAATGGGGAAGAAGGGAGCCATAAACCAGCCCAATATCAGAAACAGGAAATGTAACGCTACAAAGCTCTGAAAGAGCACAAAGAGAACAATTATGCACATAGCATAGATAAGATAGGTTCTAAGCTCTCCTAACCGTTCGCAGACTAAACCATTTACTAGACGTCCTAATGTTAACCCACCATAAAATATGGCTAGATAGAGGTTACTGCGCTGATCAGTAAAGCCACGCAGCTCTAAAAGGTAGTTTTTTGACCATTCCAGCACTGTTGCCTCAAAGATAATTGCACAGCCCATAAGCATCATAAGCCACAGCACTCGTCTATCACCTATTAATGTCTTAAGAGTGCTTTTCAACTGAAACTGGTGTTTACGAGGATGATGGTAAGGAGCCATTATTACTGAGAGTACCAATGGTAGACAGGGAAGAGCTAATAGTCCATAGGCCGCCTGCCATTCTGCCCCTAATACAAAGAGCAATGAGGCATAGATTGGCGCTGAGGTGGCGCCTACACTAAAGCACAGGTGCAGCAGATTCATCTTTACTGTTGGACGGGTTACAAATATGCGACCACCATGGGCGCTTATAGCAATATCCAACAGACCAACGCCACTTCGTAGTATCAACATTACTACTACTAACATTACGTAACGGCGGACGGTAAAGAAGCTGAAGGCAGCAAAGAGCGCCATAAGCGCTCCCAACAGTATTATTGTCTTATCGCCAAAGCGGTCGGTAGCAATGCCCCCCACGGCAGATCCTAGCAAGAAACCCCAATAGCTGATAAAAAGTAGCACCCCAACCGCGCTATAACTTAATCCTAAATCAGTACGGATAGCTGGAAGAAGGGCGCTCCGAATCGCTTCGAAAACTCCCACTAGCAACATCCAACCAAACATGGAGCTGTAGGTCAAAGTTGAAGAGCGAAGTACCGATGTCTTTATTATTGAGGATGAATCGGTTGTCATTCCATCCTTAATACCGCTCCACCAAATGTGAATCCGCCGCCAAAGGCGGTCAGTCCAATATAATCTCGGGATTTTTGATTATCCAGTATTTTACTCAGGCAGAGCGGTATGGTGCTTGAGGAGGTATTGCCTAGATGGCGTATGTTAGAGTACATGATCTGAGGGCTAATTTTCAAGCGATGCACCACCGCATTCAAGATTCGTTGGTTTGCCTGATGAGCCACAATACGCGCCAAATCAGAAATATTAATAAGTGCCTGGTTACAAGCCCGTTGTAACCCCTGTACCATATCTTTAACTGCTCGAGAGAAGACCCGTGGACCATCCATATGAATATATACCTGCTTATCGGTAGGAACCCTAAGAATACTACCATCTTCACCGTCGGCTCCAATGATAGGACGGAAAAGTTTGCAGAAAGGGGCTATACGAAATTTGTTGCTTGTTAACAGGGTGGCCGAGCTAGCATCGGCAAATATTGGCGCGGTGGCTGGGTCTTTTAAATTCAACTTGTTAGAGAGCTCCTCAGCAGTTATTAATAACACCACACGTTCCGGTTCAGATTGTATGAAATCAAAGGCATTTTGCAGAGCATAAAGATAGCCGCTACAGGCAGCGTTTATGTCATAGGCCGGCGAGAGGAATCCGCTCTTTTCCCCTTTGATCATGTATTGTAGTTGGGTAGCCATGGAGGGGGTATGCTGAATAGGTGTCTCAGTAGAGCAGATAATGAGCCCTATATCCTCGAAGCTAACTCCCACCTTTTTCATAAGCCGCTTGATAACTCGCACCGCAATACTCAATGAATTCTCATCAGTTCCTATCCAGCGCCGAGATTCTATTCCAGTACGCTTAAGAATATCCTCAGAACTCCATTGAGGAATGTATTCTTTAAAGTACTCATTATCTATTATCCGTTTTCCCGGTTCAGCAGCAACGCCAATAATACCCACCTTGTGCTGGCCTGCCCCACCAGTTCGCAAGGCGGGGCTGTTGCTACGCGCCGCCTCTAGTGCCTCTTTCTCGAACTTAATGACCGGAGTACCGGGATTTTCCTGTGTAGTAGCCTTACGCCAGCGCCTCTTGCCGCCTTGCTCTTTTAGAAGTACTAGTGGCTCCCCAACTTTAACACCTTCACCCTCTTGTACGAGAAATCTGGCTACTGTTCCATCTAGCGGCGCATGAAGTTCTATTGATGCCTTATCGGCCTCTAAGTCGGCAATTAAATCACCGCGAGAGATGGTGTCGTTAACTTTAATATGCCATTGAATAACCGTTACCGATTCGTCAGAGGGGCTAGAACCTATAGCATCTATGGTGTATTGCTGTTTATCATTATTTTTGGGGCTCTTCCAGATTATACTGCCATTAAACATACCTACCGCACACTCCAAAAGACGACGATAGGATGGCAACACTTCCAGTTGATTGTCAAAGTTACAGGGCACAAAGGTATCGGGCCGCGTAACCCGTGCAATATTTACATGTAGCGGTATTTTCTCGCTTATCACTGCCGCAATCTCGGCGCCCATACCTAAACTGTTATTGTCTTCGTGGCATATAATCACCTTACCGGTGCGGCGCGCCGAGTCTAATATCATCTCTCGGTCCCAGGGCATAATGCTTCTCAAATCGATTACATCGCAACCTATTTGATGCGCTTCTAAGAGAAAATCGGCTGTTCTTTCACATAATGGGATAGTGTTGCCCCAGCCTATCAATGTGAGATCCTCTCCAGTCCGCGTACGGCGCGCTTGCCCTATAGGAACCAGCATCTGATGTACATTCTGCGAGGTTTGGCGACCTCGATCATTGAGAAGACTTTTAGGATAGAAGAACAGGGTAGGGCGTTCAGATTCAAAGGCCGCATTAAGCAGCCCTGCAGCATCGCCGGCATAGGCGGGCATCATTACATCAATGCCGGGAGTGTGTGCTGCCACGCCCTCAAAGGTGTTGGCATGAAAGGGCCCCAATCCCGGACGGTAAGCGCCACAGGTAATCATCACAATAAGAGGTACGCGCCAGCTTCCGTTGGTTCTCCAATACATACTTCCCAACTCCGAGAAGATCTGGTTATAGGCAATGGGTAAAAAATCGGCAAACTGCAAGAAGGCCACTGGCTTACGCCCGGCTAATGCCTTCCCAACAGAGATACCTACTATTGAGGCCTCTGCCAAAGGAGAATTTTTTACCCGCTCCGGAAATGTCGTACTAAGACCTTTGGTTATGCCAAAGACATCGCCTTTAGGATCCTCAATATCCTCCCCGAAGAGCTCAATGCGCTCATCTCTCTCCATCCGCTGCCGCAAAGTTTCGCGAATGGCCTCTAGCATGGTGAAACTCTCATTCTTTTCAGTAGCTTCCGACGTCTCTAGATATTCGACCTTCTCCGCTTTAGGAGGGGATGGCAGGGGGGGGAGGGCATGGAATGTTGCGGTAGGTTCAGCAGCCTCGCGGGCGAGATCTGCCGCTTTCGCTACCTCCTGTGTTATATCCTCTTTATTACTCTGCAATTCTTCTTTGGTTACCTCCTGTTCTAGGAGCCAGTGGCGTAGATGAAGTAGGGGATCGAAATTTTCGCGCAGCGCCTTTACCTCCTCTGAGCTACGATACACTCTCTGGTCATCAGCATTAGTATGATGAGAGAGACGCTCTACCTGTAAACGCACTATCTGTGGTTGTGGTTGATTGCGCATCTGGCTCACCACTTTACGAAACATATTGTAGACTGCCGCTCCATCCCATCCCTCTGCCCGATGTATAGGTATTCCATAAAATTCATCTCTATCCCCTTGAGGGGTAGAGAGGAAGGTATTACCGCTAGTTTTAGTTGATATAGCCAAGCTATTATCATGAATCAGAAAAAGTAGTGGCAGCTGCTCACGAACTGCATGGGCAATCGCCTCTAATACTTCACCTTGTTGGATGGTACCATCGCCCATGCTACAGAGAGTGATTGGATGGTTAGGGTGGTTGCGTAATGTCTCTGCAACACCTACTGCCTGTAGCGCATTGTTTCCTACCGGCCCGACAATGCTCATTATGTTAAGTGAGTGATCGCTCATGTGAGCATTCATCTGTCTTCCCACTGAATGTGAGGTGCCCTTGTTTAAGGTGGCAAGAAAAAACATTTCCACTGAGATACCACGGGCCAACATTAATGCCTTGTCTCGGTAATGGCAGTGTAACCAGTCTGTTGGTTGCAGGAAATGATTGAGAATAGCTGATCCCTCATGTCCCCCGCTCGAAACATGAAAAAAGGCCTCGCCACTGCTAGTCATCTGTTCCTCAAGCTTATCAATGGCACGGGAGCGCAGCATATCCCGATAGGAACTGAGTAACGCCGCTACCATTTTTCCTTTAAGGTTGGCCATTATGCTGATTGTAGCATGGAAAGAAAATGATGTCTATTTTATTTTTGTAAAAAAGTTAAAAACTGACCTAACTAATTGATTTTCAGCCATTTTCTATAGCAAGGAGGTGCGTGAACCATGATTATATGAGTTATAAGTTTCTGGATATGTCTCGGTTTATCCACCGGCGCATTAATCATGCCCAGAGCTATGTACTAGGAATCTGCTTATATTAACAGTGTCGAAAATTTTTAGAGTCAGGCACAACGTCACCTAGTGCGATATAATGGGATCGGCGAGATCACTTTGATCTTTTCGTGAAAGAGTGTGAGGCGAAAGAGAGCGAGTGACGATTTATCTATCATCCTATTGCGAATCTCAGAAAGACTTAATATAGATGAGTAAAGGAGGCTGGAATTAGGCTAGATTATCTTAAGTGGATTAGCCCCCTTTTAACAGAAAGTTGTTAACCGTTGCTATTATATTCTCTATCTGTTAATTAGTGGAGCTCACAAGAGATGTAACCGGGAGCAGAAGACTGTGCTCTGTGCTATAATAAGGGTATGCTGATTGCTATGCTCCTCTCTGGTGGTGTAGATAGTTCAGTAGCCATGGTGGAATTGTTGCAGGCCGGCCACTCCGTGGAGGCCTATTATATTAAAGTGTGGCTAGAGGGAGTATCAGCGCTAGGTAATTGCCCTTGGCAAGAGGATGTTGCTGCAGCGCAGGCGGTTTGCAAACGTTATGGTGTACCACTGCGAGTTATCTCCTTACAAGAGGAATACTACCAGCATATTGTGCAGCATACTCTTCGCGAGTTGCAACGGGGCGCCACTCCAAGCCCCGATGTACTCTGTAACAGCCGTATTAAATTTGGGCTCTTTTTGCAGCAACTAGCATCTGGCGCTGATTGTATAGCCAGTGGTCATTATGCGCGTACAATGCGGCGGCGTGAAACACTACTATATCAGGCACGGGACCGAGCTAAAGATCAGAGCTATTTTCTTTTTCATTTGAAACAGGAGCAAATTGCACAACTACTCTTCCCACTAGGAAACTCTACCAAGCAAGAGGTGCGACGACGGGCACTCCGTTACCGACTACCCAATGCGGGACGTCCCGACAGCCAAGGACTTTGTTTTCTGGGTAGTATACGCTTCCGTGATTTTGTAGCTCATTATCTAGGTGAAGCGCCGGGAGAGATTATTAATGAGCATGGCACTATATTAGGTCACCACCGCGGCCATTGGTTTTATACAATAGGACAACGACAGGCATTGGGGCTTAGTAACGGTCCCTGGTATGTAATAGCCAAGCAGATAGCAGAAAATAGATTAGTAGTTTCCCATCAATTATCCATCCATCAGCAGCAACGATTAACGTTAGACTATCTCCATTTTAATGCGCAGCCTCCAGCTGGTTGGTTGGGAAAATGGCTTCCTCTTAAGCTTCGTCATGGCCCACATCTTAACCGGGGACGAATTAGCGCCTTAGCTCATAATGGCCACATAAATGGCTATACAGTTGAGTTACAGAGGCCAGATAGTATTGCTCCCGGACAGTATGCAGTCTTCTATAATGGACAGCGCTGTATTGGTGGCGGGCAGATTGCTACCACCTAAGCGCACTTTTGCACTATACTCACGCTATGCAGGCTGTTGTAATTAAGCGCCATGGTGCTGCCGAAGTGCTGGAATATGTTGAACAACCCGATCCTATTGCCACTCCCGGTATGGTAGTAGTAGCGCAGGAGGTAATTGGGGTCAATTTTATTGACATTTATCATCGACGCGGACTCTATCCGCGAACTCTTCCCTCTATATTGGGTATGGAAGGTGGTGGCCGCGTGCTTAAGGTAGGTGACGGGGTAGCGGGCTATTCGGTAGGCGATAGAGTAATATATGTGGGAGATTTAGGCTGCTATGCACAGCAGGTGGCGGTGCCCGCGGAAAGTCTTCTCTCACTAGCCGCGCTAGGAGGCGAACAACTGGGGCTACCGATAGCGGTGGCCGCGCTCTTGCAAGGGCTTACTGCTCATTATCTGCTCCATGATATATTTAAGGTGAATCATCACCACACTATTTTAGTGCATGCTGCTGCCGGTGGGGTAGGGCGGTTGCTCTGTCAATGGGCGCGTCGCTCTGGCGCCACTGTGATAGGGACGGTATCCAGCGCTGCCAAAGCACAGATGGCTCTCCAGGCTGGCGCTCATCATATAGTACGCTATGATCAACAAGATATGGTGGCCTCTATTCGTGAGTCTACTAGATCGTCGGGTGGTATGGTGGATGTGATCTTCGACTCGGTAGGCGAAACCACCTTAGTGCTAGGGTTAGAGCTTTTGAAGCCTTGTGGCATGCTGGTAAGTTTTGGTCAGTCTAGTGGCGCACTGCCTACCCTAGATCTACAACAGTTAGCTGCAAAATCACTGACACTTACTCGCCCCTCACTCTTTCATTATATTTCTAGTCGTGCGCAGTTGGAGCAGCGGGCAAATGAGCTCTTCCGAGCTTTGGCTTCCGCAATTTTGGATATCTATATCTATAAAGAGCTTTCGTTGTCGAGGGCCGGCGAGGCACACCGGCTTTTAGAGAGCCGCCGCACTAGCGGTAAACTGCTCTTAAGACCATGAGAGCAACTTTGTCGCATATTCTTACCCCACAACAACAGATTACGCTCCTTCGTCACCCCTTTCCAATAGCCCGTTATCCGCTCAGCATTGCACCTATGATGCACTGTACCGATCGAATCTACCGAGTGCTTATGCGTACCATTACTCGCCATACTCTTCTCTATACTGAGATGATTAGCGCTGCCGCTATTATTCATGGAGATAGAGAGCGTTTACTAGGTTTTGACGCAGTAGAGCGGCCATTAGTATTACAAATTGCCAGCGGCGATCCTGAGGAGGCAGCTCAGGCAATAGCGCTAGCAGAGCCCTACCATTATGATGAATATAATCTCAATGTGGGCTGCCCTAGCAAGCGGGTTTGCGGTCGATTTGGCGCCTGCTTGATGGCTAAACCAGCGCAAGTAGCCTCCATAGTGGCAGCTATGTGCCGAGTAACCTCTCGTCCTATCAGTATAAAACATCGATTGGGAATCAATGGACATGAATCATACCGCCATCTGCGCCATTTTGTGGAGATAAGCGCCGCCGCCGGCGCTACCCGTCATATTGTGCATGCGCGAATGGCATGGTTAGGAGGACTTTCTCCTAAAGAGAATCGTACTGTTCCGCCCCTCCATTATGAGTGGGTATACCGTTTGAAAGAGGATTTACCGACTGCTACTATTGAAATTAATGGAGAGATAACTACCTTGATTGAGGCGCTACAGCATCTCCAGCATAGTGATGGGGTAATGATTGGAAGGAGGGCCTATAGCAACCCCTGGATCTTTGCCGAAACCGATAGCACTTTCTTTGATGCAGTTCCTCCTAGCACAACTCGCCGTGAGGCGCTTCTACAATTTGTTGATTATATCACCGGGCGTGAGCAACAGGGTGACACGGTAGCTCCTCACCGTCTTCTAGCGCATCTGGCAGGGTTTTTTCATGGTTGTCACGGTAGCCATCTATGGCGAAGAACACTACATGCTGGGCTCCGTTGTTACTCTTCATTTGCCGAACTTATTCTTCACGCGCTTCATGCCCAAGAGACGATTGCCTAAAATGCCGATAGTTATTGGCGCTTGCCGGATATGTTGTTACTTATATAATTACTTATATATAAGTATGTGTCGAAAATAATAGTATGCAGTGGTTATCCTCTTTTAGAAAGGTGCTAATTCTCTCTTTGTTGATTAGTAGCAATGTGCTAATAGCTCAGAATGCAGAGCTACCTCTCGATTATACCTCTAATGTCATTGATAGTGCTATTACCCTTTTTGAACAAAGGCGTTATGATGAGGCTCGAGGTGCATTTAGTGTTATTAGCAGCAATGCTGAGTTAAGTGCCTATCATCCAGAGGTGTTCTATTGGTTAGCCCAGATAGATATAGCACAGGGCAATTTTGCCGCAGCGCAACAGCAATTTTTTAAAATCTATAATCAATTTCCACAATCAACGCGTTACGTAGGGGCCCGCTATCATCATAGCCGACTCCATTTTTATACTGGTAATTATCACGCAGCAGTTGCTGAGCTTGAGAGTTTTCGCGAGAGTTTTCCCGACTCCGATTTTGTTGGCAATTCTTATTACTGGAGCGGTCTCAGTTTGCTTACCCTAGGAAAAAATGCTGAGGCTAAAGCAATGTTTGAACAAGTTGTACGCGGCTATCCTACTAGCTATCGAGTGGATGCTGCACATTACCAGCTCTCACTCCTACGTCTTGCTCAACGAGAGGATAATCTATTAGAGGTTGTACGCTGGACTCATGAGGAATATCTCTCCCTGATAGATGAAGTAGAGCGCTCCGTTGATGAGACCGACCAGATACTAATTACCACCGTCCCACAAGAGGAGTTAGAGCAAGAGGAGCAAGAAGAGGTTGATAGGCAGCTTTTAGATGAATATCGTAGACAGATAGAACGATTGCGGGTAGAGCTAGATAATCTTCGTCGCATAGAGGTAAGCAAACTCAGACGAGGCGAGGTACCAACTACCTTATTGGTGGAAGAGCGCTCTCAAGCTTTACTCAAACTGAGGGAGGAATTTCAGAGAACCCGTGAGGAGATTTTGGAACGTCTAGGCGAACAAAGTGATCAATAGCTATGGCAGTTTTTGGAGAATTGTTGCAGCGCTTCTGATTGGTCTCTCAGCGCTTACCGTTGCCTCCTCACAGCCGACTACCATCGCTGCCAATGAGCAATCTCGCTTACCCCTAGAGCTTGATCTCAATCTCCAGAATGGTTCCTTTTGGGTTTTCAAAGGAGATCAGTACCTCCTTAATCGAGACAATGATGAATCGCTACGCATTTCACTTATTATTGATAATGAAATTCACGTCCTTAATGATAGTCACATCTTTGATCTACAAATTAACACTAATTTTAGTATTCCCAGTGTTATATGGCAATCATCTCAATACCTAGTACATTTACTCTTTTTTGAACTCGAGGAAAATGCCATGCAGATTTCGATAGTACTCTATAATAGAAACAACCAAGAGGGGGCCGTAGGACTACGATTGCTTTTCGACACGATCCTAGATGAACAAGAGGGTGGGGGTATCTATGTAGCTGATATGATTTACAATCAAGAGCAGTTTATTCGAGGCGCTAACTTGGTTTCGGCTATTAGGTCGCAGAATGTCCCGAACAATAAACTCTCGTCCTTTTCAGGGAAAGAACTGGTCTTTGCGCTTCAAGGAGAAAATATTACCCCCCCGGATCGCATACTAGTTGCCAATTATCAACGACTTAACCGTAATCCCTGGTATTTTCGTATCAAAGAGGGACGTGATTTCACCTATCCCCCCTACATTGGTAGAAATAGTGGTATCGCACTCTATTTTGAGCCAATAATTATCCCTAGCGGTGAACGCCATGTATATCAAATAGTATTGGGAGACGATAGTCAACGCACATATCAAGCGCTCCCTTTTATTATAGCTTTACAGGCGCTATTTGGTAAAAATTACGATATACTCCTCCGTCTTTTAAATAATATTGAATCAGGCATTGATTACATAGACGCACTCAATCAGGAGGAGCAAGAGGTGGAAAATAATGATATTGAAAGACTTACTGACACTTTAGAAGAGACGCGTGAGGATCTTCGCGCCTATGATCAGCAAGAATAACCGATACTTTCATAATCGCTCATGGCCGCAAATTTCTTGAACCGGGCATTAACGCTCTACCAGAAAAAGCGATACCGACAGACCATTAATCTGTTAGAGCCGCAGATAGTGCATCATCGTGATGATGAGCAGTATTACCTGCTGTTGGCTTTGGCCTGTTTTCGAGTAGCTGAATATCACAATGCCGATTCCTATCTCAGAAGATCGCTGCAATTAGATCCCAACAATATATCAGCCCTGCAGCTCTCCTCATTGATACTACTTTATGAGGGAAGGGGCGAAGAGGCACTCTCCAAATGGCTTGCGGTGTTGGATATTAATCCTAGTAACCGCTCGGCGCGGCGCGCCTTAGCTCTGGCGCGAGCTGCCCAGGGCCCGCTAGATACTACATTCTATCTGCTCCATAAGCGTCAGTTGAATACCTTGATACCAACAATAGGTAAGACCATTCATATAAGAAGATTAGTCTACCTACTGATAACGCTGAGTATCGCTCTGCTCTGTAGTGGGGGAGTATTACTAGGGATAGTGCTAATTAACCGAATTAACGGTTTTACAACACGAAATGGCATAGAGGAGCTACGCGCGGCCCAGCGTGAAACAGAGCTCACTCAACAATCGGGTAGTTATCGTATACGTTATAGTGATTCAGAGATAACAACCCTGTTACGCGTGATAGAGCGCAATTTTCTAGACTCCCGAGATAATTTGGTATGTCGTGACATTAATCACCTTCTCCATTCCAATGCCCACCGCACTATCAAAAGTAAGATGCGATTGCTCTCTGATCATCTACATACCCCCACTTATGTAGATTTCCGAGATAATTTTGATTGGCAAAGCGTGGCACAGGCGCCCTGGTTATACCACGGTTGCCATATACTCTGGCAAGGTCGGGTTTCCAACATAGTTAATCAAGAAAACAGTATTAGCTTTGATATGTTAGTTGACTATCAACAGGAGACGGTGTTGAGCGGAATAGTGTTGGTAGAGGTGCCCTTTGAGATAGCACTATCCGAGGGAATAGCTGTTGAGGTATTGGGTCTACTCCACAGTGACGAGGAAATTGAGCAAATAGCTGCACTCTCTATGAGAGTGTTAGTTCCTTAGAGATGTGCCTCTGAAAAGAGACGTGGCACTGCTAGATACTCTGCAAGATTAAAGGTAGTAAAAAACAGAGAGAGCGATTTTTCCTCATGGATATGCATTATTATCTCCGCACTTCTACGCGCTGAGGAAACAATAGAGAGAAAGGGCAAAGTCTCTATCAGGCTCTCGCATTCAATAGTATCTACCACTAATAGCTCATTAAGGATTCCCTCCTCATGCAGTTGGCAAAGCCGCGAGATGCCCTCTCCTGAAAATACCGGATGCACCGTGGCAATATTAATGGTTGAAATCTCCCGTTTACGAAGCTCATAGGCTAAGGCATGCACCGAGCCGGCGGTGTCTATCATATCATCTACAATCCATACCACCTTCTCTTTAATCTGTGTATCAGAGAGTATCCGTATTGAATCAATAGTGTTGGTCTGTACATCACTGCGTGTTTTGTGAGCTATCATAAGCGGGCAATTAAAATCGGCGGCATAGCGTTTAGCCAAATTTTCACCACCTGCATCAACTGCGCAAAATATCCATGATGAACGAATATCTTCAAGTGCCTCCCTGTTGGGCCGAATAAAACGGTCAGTTATATACTCCTCAATAAGTTGGTTAGCTGGCACATCATCAATAGCGCAGCTAGTGGGATCAACTACCGTTTTTGACTTATCAGAGTGTAACTGATAGGTAATAATGTGATCTACACCTAGTGAACGAATGGTTTTGTAATGTATCCAAAAACCAACTGAGTTTCGACGAGTAATTCTATCAGAACGGGAACAGCTACAGTAGGGCTCAAAGAGCACAATACTTCCAGCCTGGGCCCTACGGAGCGCATCAATGGTATGATAAAGCTCCATTTTGTTCTCCTCTACACTATATCCTGAAGCATTGCGAGCCGCGTTAGCAAAGAGAAAAACCCTCTTGCCGCGTAGCGAAAGTCGCACCTCCACCTCCATCTCTCCATCGGTAAATTCCGCAACATGGAGACTATTCACCAGCTGGCGTGGACTCTGCGTACCTCGAAACTCAGGAAAAGTCTCCACGTGATAGGCAACGCGCTCTGCATAATCGATCATTGAGCGAGTTGAGAGAATTACAAAATCGCTTTCGATACCTTTCTTTGACATTGATAATCATCTTTTATATTCTTATAAAAAGAATACATGATATAGTTGCATTATATCGCTATACTTGATATAAGTAAAGTATCCTAGGAAGGTAAATTTGAGCAATGAATAAAGAAGAGATAAACAATAAATTATCTGCTATTGAAGCTACCAAGTTGCAATTGGAAAAGCAATTTGGCAAGGGAACACTCATGAAATTGGGTGATACCAGTATTCCCTCGCAGGTTGAAGTTATTAATAGCGGATCAATTATTCTAGATGAGGCATTGGGTATTGGAGGTTATCCTCGAGGTCGGGTAGTAGAGATCTATGGCCCCGAGTCTTCGGGAAAAACCACCCTATCGCTCCACGCCATAGCCGAAACTCAGCGCATCGGGGGCATTGCGGCATTTATTGACGCGGAGCATGCATTGGACCCCAGTTATGCTGAAAAGCTAGGGGTAGATATAAATTCTTTATGGGTAGCACAGCCAGACAATGGTGAGCAGGCACTGGAAATTACTGAATCACTAGTACGTTCACGGGGGGTAGATGTAATAGTTATCGACTCAGTAGCAGCGCTTACTCCACAATCGGAGATACGAGGAGATATGGGAGATCAGCAAGTCGGCACTCAGGCGCGCCTTATGAGCCAAGCATTACGTAAGCTGACCGCTACCATTGCCAAAGCTGGAACGCTAGTTATGTTTATCAATCAGATACGCATGAAAATAGGGGTAATGTTTGGAAACCCAGAGACCACCACTGGAGGAAATGCGCTTAAATTTTACTCTTCGATACGGCTAGAGGTTCGAAAAATTGAAACCATTATGCATGGCACTGATAACCCCGTAGGAAATCGAGTACGAGTTAAGGTGGTAAAAAATAAGATGGCTCCACCGTTTAGGAAGGTAGAGCTAGAGATAATATTTGGAAAGGGTATTTCCGCCGCCGGTAGCCTGTTGGATGCGGCAGTAAAATATGAATTAATCCAAAAGAGCGGTAGTTGGTATACTCTTGATGGAAATAGCATGGGGCAGGGGCGGGATAGCGCTCGAGAATATCTGGAGAGCCACCCCGAAGTATATCAATCTCTTGATACTAAAATTCGCTCACATATTTTCGCTACTGCGGATCAAAAACAAAAAACAGAGCCACAACCCAATTCTCATGCAAATCACAGTCCAGTCCCTACCGATGCTCCAGTGCATGTGCCAAAGAGTAATTAAGCAGAATTTACTATATGAACTCCCGCTAATCCTACTACCAATTAGCAATACAACGGTGGATTCAATCGCAAAGTGCAGTAGCTATTCGGGTACTATGGTGTAACAGGTAGATGATCACTCAAGAATCGCCCACCAGTTACCAAGTGCATATATCTCAATTTGATGGTCCTCTGGAACTGCTGTGGCATCTTATCCAAGAGAGAAAAATTGACATTTTGGATATCCCTATCTCGCTGATTACCCATGATTATCTCTCCTACTTGCATAATATTGAGCTGCTTCCGCTCTCTGATGCAACTAATTTTTATTATACTGCCGCCCAGCTGATATCCATTAAGTCTCGTATGCTATTAGGAGAGAGGCCCCAGAAAGAGAGTGAAGATCCAAGAAGAGAATTAGTTACCCAGCTTATTGAGTACCAGCGTATTAAGAAGCTCTCACAACGCATGGCGCCCCGCATTACGCGTGACAATCGGAGCATTGCTCGTCTGAATCAACGATCGGCTCGTCTAGCCCATCTGGCATCTTTGGGAAACACAGCCTCTCAGCATCCCTCTGGCAGATATTCAATCCGGCTGCTAGCGAGTGTCCTACAAAAACTGATAAATCGACAACAAATTGCGCACCTGTTTCCTATTACGCGCCCTATAGATCTTCAAAAGATGATGACGCGTCTTATGGATCTTACTGCACTAGGGATTATACAGCTTAAGGCCTTAATAGATAACGTAGAAGAGGAGCGCTCCATGGAGGCACTGATTGCCGCATTACACACCACGCTCTTTGCAGCTTCGCAAAAATTGATTCTCTTATCCCAGGCGCGGCCCTTTTCAGCCATTTATATACAAAAGAGAGATGCCACATAATGTCATCCAGTAGCCCCAAGATTGCTAGCGCGCTTATTGAAGGTATACTATTGCTGGAAGATGATTACTGCTCATTAGATAATCTAGTAGACATATCTGGTCTTTCTGCGGAAGAGGTGCGCCAAGCATTGCAGCTGCTTATTGAACGATATCACAATGAGACCCATGGCATTGAAATTAGCCATACTGAATCTGGTTATTTTATAGTACCAAAACAGAGTGTATGGGAGGTTATCGCGCCGGCCTACAAAAGAAGATATATAACTTCGTTGTCCAATGCCTCATTAGAGACGCTCACTATTATTGCCTACATGCAGCCCATCACGCGCGCCACCATAGAGAGAATACGTGGCAGTAACTCCGAGAGTAGTATTCGATCACTTATTAAACAGAATATCATTTCAATAAGTGGTACCCTTAAGGCGCCCGGTAACCCCCCGCTGTATTCAACAACTGATCATTTTTTAAGACTCTTCAACCTCTCCTCTCTCAAAGAGTTACCGGAGCTGGAGAGCAAAGATGCTCAACAATTTCAATCCCAAAAATGAGATTGCATGCCTATCTAGCACAATGTGGTGTGGCATCTCGCCGGGCCTCTGAACGAATGATTCAGGAGCATCGGGTAGAGGTAAATGGAAAAACAATAAAAGAAACGGTGTATATAGTTAACCCCGGAGATAGAGTAGCGGTTGATGGTACAGTAGTACAGCGCACGCCATTGATGTACTATGCGCTCAATAAGCCTACCCACTATCTGTGCAGTAACTATGACCAGTATAGTAGAGCCCTGGCAGTTGATCTTATCGACAACCGGGCCCATATCCATCTTTTCACGGTGGGAAGATTGGATTGGCTCTCCAGCGGTCTTATATTTATAACCAATGATGGCTATTTCTCGCGAAAAATTACCCTCCCTCAATCAGAAATTGAAAGGGAGTATATAGTAGAGAGCAACATTCAAATTCCCAAAGAGGCTCTAGCCTTCTATTGCCGTACCTATCCCCCGAGGCGTAACCAATATGCCATTAAGCGCCTTACCTGGAGTTCGCCCCATGTAGTACATATAGTGCTTACCGAAGGCAAAAATCGTGAGATACGCAACATCATGGCCACTATAGGAGTCCCGGTAATTCGTTTACACCGCGTTCGTATTGGCGTAGTAGATATAGGAACATTACAATATGGTGAGTATCGTCAACTAACGGCACATGAAGTACATACCCTTTTAGGAGAAAGCAATGATAGTGGCCATTGATGGCCCATCAGGAGTCGGAAAAAGTAGCATATCACGCTATTGTGCACATAGACGCTCTTTTCAATATATCAACTCCGGCCAATATTATCGGAGCATAGCTCATTATGTGGCAGTGGCATCTACTACCACTGCTGATCGGAGAGAGATAGTACGATCTGCCACACAGTTGGTTAAGACTATAGGAATAGCGCGATATATTGCTAATCTTGACAGTGTTGACACAATGTTACATAATCCTCAGGTTGACAAGAATGTGATGTATATAGCCGAAATTGCTGAAGTCCGACATTTGATAAATAGGGCAATACGAGAGAGGATACAGAAAAATCCTGCAACAACTGGTACTATTATTGAGGGAAGAGATATTGGCACCGTTGTCTACCCAGATGCTGCGATTAAGATATTTCTCACTGCCAGTTTTGATGAGCGTATTCGACGTAGAGAGGGACAACGGGGAGAGGGAACTAATCTAATTCGCGAGTATGACATTATGAGATTAAGAGACAATAGAGATAAGAACCGGGCAATCGGCGCGCTGAGTATTGCAGATGATGCGCATATAATCGATACAACTCACTTGACATTTTCGCAGGTTTGTAAGAAGGTTATAAAATTAATGTCTGTCAAATATAATAGGAGTGGCAGTGGAGAGCACTGATTATTCAGAACATATTCGCCCCATACGAGTTGGCGATATGGTTAAAGGCTCGGTTATTGAAGTTGGTAACGAGTATGCGCTTATTGATGTAGGATGCAAAACCGAAGGGCTACTCAAACTCTCTGAGCTACAGCAACCAGTTAAAACTGGTGATACTTTTGAGGTAATCATTACTAAAAGATCACCGGACTCACACCGTATTGAGGTTTCCAAAAAAGAGGTGCAGCGTAAGAGGGAGTTAAACCTCATTTTTGATGCCTACCGTAACAAAAAAGAGATAGAGGGAACTATCATTGAGCAAGTAGATAAAGGTTATCGCGTACGCCTTACCCCCGAATATGAGGGCTTTTTGCCCAACTATTTAGCAGACATTAAACGAATTCAAAATCCTAAGTCGCTGATGGAAAGAAAGCTATCCCTTTATATACGAAAAATTTTTGTGGAGAGTCAAGAGGTGAAAATTATTGTCTCTCGTCGCGATCAGATGCTAGAGAAATTAGAACACAAACGTAGCCAAATTCTTAATACCATCAAAATTGGCGATATAACAGAGGGTGTAGTAATTGAGATTGTTGCCTATGGAGCTTTTATTGATATTGGCGGGGTTTATGCCTTACTGCACACTAATGAATTAAGTTGGGGTCGTTTGAATCGTCCAGAGCATATTCTCTCTCTGAATCAAAAAATAACTTGCAAGGTTATATCGCTAGATAGTCTTCGTAAACGGATTGGCGTATCACTTAAACAGATGTGCGAGGACCCATGGCTAACTATTGAAGAGTGGATCCATGCCGGAGACATAGTAGAGGGTGAGATAACTAGTATGAACCGCAACGGAATTTTTGTACGATTAGCAGAGCATATTTCGGGGCTAATACACTCCGGCAACATATCATGGGATGATAAGTCAAAAAACCTCTATAAGTCTTTTCAGGTTGGTCAAAAAGTAAGGGCCAAGATCCTTTCATATAGTATTCCAGAGAGGAAAATCTCATTGGGATACAAACAGCTTCAAAAGAGCCCATGGACACTAGTTGCTGAGAAATATTATGGTGAAAAAATTACCGGTCGAATTAAGGAGCGCACCGCACAGGGGTTAGTTATCAATTTACCGGAGAATGTTGAGGGTTTTCTGCGGATTAAAGATCTCTCTTGGATTAACGGCAAGATAGCACTGGATGATTTCGAAGTAAACGATCAGATTGAAACAGTAGTGCTTGCGGCAGATATGAGATATGGAAGAGTGCAGCTAGGCTATAAGCAGCTTAAAGAATCTCCCTGGAAACAGATCCGGCAGTTGAAAAAGAACGGCGAACAAATTGATTGTCAAGTTATTCGCATTAAGGATCCCTTTGTGTTTGTGGAGTGCAGTGGAGGCATTGAGGGATCCATGCATAAGAGATACCTGCCCAATTTTCATGGCGATTCCCTGGAAAACGTTATGCATTCTGTCAAAGTTGGTGATACTATCCGCTGTATTATTACCTATGTAGATCAAGAGAGACAGCGTGTAAGACTTTCGGCTCGAGACATATCCAAAACTGAGTATCATGAGAAGATGGAGAAATATATGGCTAATAAAAGTGATTTTGAGATGTTAACCCTCAGTGGATTGACAAAAACATTGAAAAACACTGAAAACAGAGAGGAGTGAATAGTTCACAGCTTGAACAATATCTTAAGCTTTTAGAGAGACTAAGCTGTCGCTCCACTACTCACTTAATCAATGAAAGCGCTAAATGGTTGAGAGAGATATTTGTCGGATCGAAGGTAGCACTCTTTGTCATTAATAGCTCACAGCAGCAGAGCCAATACGTAGCGCTTGATCCCCTCTTATTGGGAAGAATGGGTGTCCAGTGGGCATCGGATTTGACCTTTCCATTGGATGAGAAGGGATTAATCTCTACAGCATGCCATAAAGGGCAGCCGCGTATCTACCATAACATTGCTAAAAATAGCTCATTAAGCAAACTAGAGAGACAACTTTTCTGCTATACAGAAAAAGGTCCGGTGGATATTATTATTGCCCCCCTGCTTCATCAAAAATATATCCATGGCGCGCTCTGTCTCATTAAACATGCAGATCCACAGAGCTTTTTAGTATCCACACTTGCCGATTGCGCTATCTATGCCTCAATCACCTCAGCCTATCTCCACGCACATATACTATATCCTACAATAGAGAGGGTAGAAGTTAATACTATTGCCCATCTTTCAAAACGACAGAGCTCTCTTTTAACGTGCGCCCATCTTAAAATCATGCTTCGTACCTTAGACTCGCTTCGCCTACTGCATGTGAGTGGAGAGCACGGAGTAGGGAAGTACCATACTGCATTGCTTTGGCATGCAATGAGCAGCCGTCGGACGCTGCCCTGCCTAGTTATTAATTGTACTGCTGTGCATAGCTCCAATATAAATATAGGGGCCCTGTTGTATGAAAAAACGAAGGGGACTATTATTATCCGTAATGCTGAGCTATTGGCACAACAAACTAAAGAGGAGCTTGTAGAATTATACCGGCACAATAGTCAATTATATTGTGCATGTCTATATAGACAGCCTCAATTTAGCTGGGAGTTTCCATCGACGGCTGCGCCCTACCAGCTGCTACCCAATAATAGCCCTGAAGAGGGGCTGATTCATATTCCGCCACTACGGAGTAGGAGAGTAGAGGCGCTCGCGTTGGCAGATTTTTTCATGGAACGCTACATTGTTGACAGAAATTATAATAGCTATAACATCTCCACTGCCTCGCGGCAGGAGTTAGCTGATTATTACTGGCCAGAGAATTGCCAGGAGCTCAAGAGGATACTCTATGCTAGTGTTAGTGAGATTGACAGGAAAAACGTAGCCATAGCGCATTTGCACATTCCTCAAAAATCTACTACACTAGGAGTAATGAGTTTACGTGCGGCTACCAATAGTTTTCGCAAGCGCTATATCGCCTATATCTTAGCGCTTACTCGCGGTAATCAAAGCCAGGCCTCCCAATACTTAGCTATTCAACGCAGTTATCTTAATCGCATTATCCATAATAATAGGGAGAAATAATCATGAAAGAAAGGTTTGGCAAAACTATTCTTATATTATGTGGAGCGCTCATTGTATTGGTGGTGGCGTTGGTGGCATTCTTTGAGATACGCGCCAATAATCAACGGAAGGCGCTAATTGCTATTGAGTCAATTCAAAATGAATTAGAGGCCTACCGAGCGCTAAGTCCTGCAGAGAGACAAGAGAGCGTTTTCGAAAATCTAATAAATAATATCCACACCCTTATTAACAACCATCGCTCCCTTTCCTATATCCAGGCCCGTGCTCATTTTCTTTTAGGGACACTCTACGCAGAAAATGAACTATGGCTCAAGGCCGCCGAGGCATATTCGACGGTCTTTAACAAACAACGGCGCAGCTATTTAGCGCCTCTAGCGCTTTATAATCAGGCGGTTGCCAACGAGATAGCCGGTGATGTACCAGGGGCTATAGTCACTTTGCAGGAGTTCATTACCTACTACGAGAATGCAGAGGTGCCCTATCTACCACGGGCGCTCTTTAATATAGGCAGACTCTACGAGACACAACGTGATCTGGATATGGCACGCAGTTACTATCAACGAGTGATTAACGAACATAGTGATAGCGATTATGTAACGTTGGCTACCAACCGTCTTATTGTACTACAGCTATCTCAATCTTAATGAGCGGATATAGCGATATGCAGAAAAAGCAGCGTTTCACAATATGCGCAGCTATACGGTTCGTCAGCGCACAGTTATTATTGCTGTTGCTAATAGTGGTGAGCGGTTGTGGAATACCTTCTTTTGTCTATATTGCGCCGGCAAATAGAGGTAATGTTGATGAGACCGAAGTGAGCTTCTTCCATAATACCAATAATAATATTGACCAGTTTACTGGCTACGATATCTACTATAAGTTTTATGAAAACAGTAGTGCCGGGAATTCCAGTTGTCGCAATGAAAAAAATTTTATTGATGATAGTGACACGGTTGTACTAGGCACCTCACGCCTTACTAGTCGACAGTTTCGACGAATAATAAAAGATGACAATGAGAATGCTATCCCAGTGGTTATTCCCCCTGACAAAGGCAGCGCCCACCGATTCATCATTTCTATTGCAGATGATACCGATATTCGTGATAACTCAGAAATTACCAACAGCCCCGACACTGCCATGTTGTATCGTAATGTGGCTGAAAGTGACCCTGACTCGGATTATAAATCATTAAATGGCCATAGCAGTTTTTTTAATCCCGATGATGCAGATATTAATGGTATTGTGAACAATATTAATGATTTATTGGTTGGTGAAGACCTCAATATTGCCTTTTATGCCGTAGGATTTGGCTACGGTGACAATTTCCAAGTTATTTATGGAGAGGCGATCTTTATAGGATATATCTCTCTCTTTGGACTAAACGTTCATTCAAATTGCTGATAGCATGTCATTAGAGTTTCTTAAGGTACTTGCTGCGCATATCCTTATTGGGGCAACTGTAGCCTCACTGTGGCTGCTGTGGAATATACGACGCGCGGCACCGCATTGGCTCATATTGGGGATAGTGACTATTGTAGGAGCCTATATTGGAAGCCTCTTTGATAATGTAGTTAACTCTCTGATCAATAACTATCGGTATTTGTTAGGCGGTTTTAATCTCTATCCGACTCTGCTATTTTCGATGCTATTCTTGAAATGTTATCTCACCATACATCGCAGAAATATACACTCCTCTGATCCCTTTCAGGATGCCTCGAAGAGCGAGAAAAAATCTCGCAGCAGTGGAAAGAGCCATAGTAAAGGTAGCAGTAAAAGTAGTAGTAAAAGGCAGAGCGACGTATGATATTACTTCCCATAATAGATATTCTGTCTACTTAATACATGCAATTCAAGCTTGCCGGGATGTACCAACTACAGTACTCTATACTTAACAACTAGAGATATTGGAGCACAAAGCACGAGAATTATGAGCAGACTACTGGATACCCCACGCATACTGGTTAATTTCTATGCTCTAATTCGAACCCTGCGGCATCTGCAATCTGATAAGGGCTGTCAGTGGGATCGTGCCCAGAGCCCCCATTCACTTCGAAAACATCTTATTGAAGAGGCCCAAGAATTGGTAGAGGCCATAGAAAAGAACGATAAGTCACATATTACTGAAGAATGCGGAGATCTATTACTGGTTCTATTACTCATGATAAACTCCAAAAAGGGCGTTCATACGCTCTCCCTCTCTAAAATATGCCGCCTGCTTAATGCTAAATTAATTAGAAGACACCCTCATATTTTAGGGAATCGTAAGACTAAACTACATATTGCTAAGCTACCAGAGAGGCGTAATTGGTGGGAGATAGCTAAGCAACAGGAAAGAGATTCTGCTCTCAAGAAAAAGACCAAACCGTCCCCTTAATAATAACCTCAGCTTTTAGCCGGGCCGCTCTTTGTAGAGCTGGACACTTATAAGTATTCCGATCATCATCATTGCTGACCACAGTGATGAACCTCCATGAGAGAGAAAGAGCAATGGAATGCCGGTTATCGGCATTATTCCCATAGCCATTCCTACATTAATGGTAAAATGGGTTAATATTACGGTCACAAAGCCGGTAGCAATTAGCACACCAAATTTATTGCTATCGGTAGCCTCGCTAGCTATACCTATACCACGGAAGATAACTAGGAAAAAGAGCGCAAAAATAATTACCCCACCAATAAAGCCCCACTCTTCAGACAATATTGAAAATATAAAGTCGGTGCTTTGTTGAGGGAGATAGCTGCTATGGCTGTGGTAGCCTTGTAGATATCCCTTTCCAAATAGTCCACCTGACCCCACTGCGGTGAGTGATTGTATTACATTCCATCCCGCTCCTTGAGGATCAATAAATGGGTCTAGAAATATTACAAGACGCGTGAGTTGATAATCTCTCAACACAATTCTCAATAAAAGAGAGATATTCAACGAGCAGAAGATTGCCGCGGCTGCATATCGAATCCAATAGAAATAATACTTTCTTAATTTATTCCATCCAATATGGGCGATAATCATTATTACAACCATGTTGAGTAACAGGGTTAAATATACTAGATTATTCTTAGCTAGCAGAGGCAATGGTTGATTATTATGCAGCGCCTTAACTGCCAACCATTCTGGAACAATAAGTGAAAAAATTGATGCTATTCCAATCAGGAGTAAAAACATCAGGTGATGCAGCTTGGCCCCAGCCACAAAACTGATGAGCAGAAATATGGGAAGATAGACTAAGGCGGTACCTAAATCTGGTTGTAAAAGAGTAAGACAAAAGGGAATAAATACAATCAGTCCGGCGCGCGCTAAGATGGCAATTGCACGAATTCTCTCAGAGTTACGCTCCATGTAATATGCCAAATAGACAATGGTAGTTATCTTTGCTAATTCTGAGGGCTGAATCCCCAATGAGCCGACACCTATCCATGAGCGAGCTCCATTCACCTCTTTTCCAAAAAATAATATAAAGATAAGTGCCGCAATACTTACTAGGTATGAGGTTAGTGCTATAGTTCTTAGTATTCTATAATCGATAAATGAGAAAAAAATTAGGAATACTATGCCCGACAATGCCCAAATTATCTGTCGTATATGCTCATTACTCCTTAGTCTTCCTTCAACATCTACACTGCTAGAATAGATAAAGAGTATCCCGCAGATTATGAGCGTTATGGTTACAAAAAACAGTATAAAGTCATACTGAATAATTTTTCTTCTCTTTATCATGGTAGCTCTCTAAAGATACCAAAGCGCTCTTGCCTGCCGTAACGAGGTAACTGCCTCGCTGTATTTGCTTTCGGTAAATATACCATGGAGAATGATATTTGCCGCCTTAGGGGCCCACCACTCCCATTCATTGACCGCCTCAACAAACACTACCACCACAACTTGTTCCTCAGGAGGAGCATCAAAGGGCGCGTAGGCCACAAACCAAGAGTCAAATCTATCAGTTCGACTAGAAACCTGTCCTGTTCCAGTTTTACCGGCAACTTCAACTACTGGAGTAGTAATTACCTGATTAGCCGTTCCAAATTCTACTACCCCACTCAGGGCTCTCTGCACATTCTCTACAGTGGCAGGATCAAGTTCGATCTCCGAGAGAAGCTCTGGCTCTCGTCTTTCAACCAAGCTACCAGTAGTTCGATCGCGTATCTCCTTGACCACAAAGGGACGATAGGCGCGACCGCCATTGGCAACCACGGAGATCATGTTCGCAACTTGAATGGGCGTTGTGTTAAGGAAGCCCTGTCCTATAGAGAAATTGGCCGTATCACCAGCTGTCCATCGCTCCTTAAAGGTGCGAGATTTCCACTCTGGAGTAGGCACATTGCCACTCTGCTCATTAGGGAGATCAATACCAGTATTCTCACCAAAACCAAAGTTTAAGCTATAATCTACAATATGATCGATACCTAGTCGCTCTAAACCTACGGTCCAAAAAAAGACATTGGATGATAATGCTAATCCCTGAAATATGTTCAAACGACCAAAGCCCCCCCGCTGCCAGTCATAAAGAATTCGATCTCCAAGCTCGTAGTGACCAATGCAATCTACTGTCTGCTTAAGACCAAAAACCTGCTCCTCTAGTATAGCGGTGGTCATAATAATCTTAAAGGTTGAGGCCGGCGGATAGGCCGACTGGATAACCCTATTAAGGAAGGGAGAATGGGGATGCAGACTAACAGCATTAAAGGCCTGTCGGGCATTCTTGGTATAAAAGCTATTGGGATCAAAGCTGGGATAGGAAACCATAGCTAACACTTCGCCCGAAGCGGGCTTTAAGACTAGCGCCGCTCCAATACGCTCCCCTAAGGCCTCCCAAACCAAATTTTGGATATCATTATCTATGGTAAGCACTAGATCATGACCCGGGATTGGGTCAACAAACTCTTCGGTCTCTATCTCTCTCCCGTAGGCATCTACTCGGTAGTATCTATTTCCATTCTTTCCTCGGAGGACCGCATCATATTGGAACTCAACACCGCTCTTCCCTATTATTGATCCCCGCTCATATTCTTGATTATGCAATATCTGTAATTCTTCACTCGATATCTGGCCAACATATCCTACCACATGCGAGCTTCTCTCTTTTTCGGGATAATAGCGAAAATTTTTAACATACCATTTTACACCGGGGAATTGTTCGGCATGTTCTGCAATGTGAACAATATCCTGAAGGACAAATTTATCTCCTATCTCAACTGGATCAGGATCATTTTTGTTATGAGCATTCAGTTTTTGCGCTATATCTTGACGGGGTATAGCCAATGAGCTCGATAGGCGCGCTATGAGCATATTGCGCTCCTCTTCGGGCACCTTATCCAAAGTAACTGCTATTGCATAGCGGCCTCGATTTTCAGCTAATGAGCGTCCATGTCGGTCATATATGGTGCCCCGAATAGTTTCGACGATATCAAATCTACGAGAGGTGAGACGAGCTCGCTCATCATGCAGATATCCACGTAGAATCTGAACGTGAAAGAGATAGGTAAAATAGATGGAAAAAATAGATATTGCGATAAAAAGTATTATCTTCAATCTTTTACGAGTAATATTGGAAGAGATTCCCATCGTCATTATCTATAATGTATTATATTGAAAATAATTAATCAATGAGAGGACGAGGGAGAGATAGTCATCGAACAGATTATTCTTAGCAGTCAATACATTTCTGGCACATTATTGACAACCTCCAGCTCTGTGGAGATAATTACACCATGATTCTCTACATGCTGTTGGCCCCACTCTGGGTCATGCTCCGGCAGTTGCCGGTGCGACAGCTACCGCAGATACTTACCACCTCATTGATAGGAATGGCGCTGTATCTCCCCACTATGCTCCTCTATGGACGTTTGCAGGCCGGAGATATAAGCTCACCGTCACCAATAGTTCGCGGAGCATTCATTCTGCTGCGTGACCATTTAGTTGCTCTCGGACTACCACTGGCGCTAGGAGCGCTCTTGTTCTTGATCTTCCGTAGCCGTCTGGAGGGACGCACTATAGGAGAGTTGCTTCCTTCGCTGCTGAGCGGCTACTATGTGGCGCTGGTGCTTAATACGCTCATCTTTGTATCACTCCCTCTCAATCTCTATGAAGCATTTATCTTACCCTCGCTGCGCATTGCCCAGTATTACACCTTTATCCTATTACTACGCGGCGATCGGGAACGCTGGCAGCGAACGGCGCTTCTAATAATAGCTAGTTTGTTACTAGCGGCGCTTATTGGTACGTTGATATGGCATCGCTTTTTAATTATTGGCGCGCTGTTAACGCTTTTATGGGTGGGTGCCGCCTTTATCCTGCGGTCCGCGGAATAGGGCGTGAGGCGCTTAATAGCCGCTACAATACTACCGCTATTGCTTACTAGTTGTAGCTCGCCGGCACTTTTCTTTATTGATCCCTATATTGAACAGAGTAAGCAGGTAACATTTTCGGCGGCTATGCTGCGCAGCGCGATGCGTGGCGCATCTACTACGGTGCTTTCGCGCCGCTTGAGTCTAGAGGAGGATGGCCTAATGCTTATGAGCATGCTCTTAGAGGAGCGAGCTTCCCGTAAGATGCAACGAATAATCGCTACCCCTCTTCTAGCCGCTGAGTTTAGTAGCTTAGCGCCACAATATCCTGATTTTGATTTTTGGCTGCTGACTGAGCTATCCCCGGATAGCTCTCTAACGCAACCCCCAAATATGAGAGGGGTAAATAGCAGCCGTAAAGCCGCCTTTGCGCAATTATCGTTGTTTCTTGATGAGCTCTTGGTGGAGTTACCCTCCCCCTCCCTACTCCTAGTGGTGTATCGCCGGAACGAAAAAGAGCGAGAGGAAATTCGCTTTTTGGAAGAGCAGCTATTACAATACAATTTTAAGTCAACGCTACATGACTATACAACTCTGCTCGATGCCGATACCCTATCGCGGGAGAGAGATATCATTCTCTCTGGCATCTACGATGTGGTAATAGTGCTCTTAGAAGATATAGGGATTAGCATACTAGAGCATAATGACGCCGCAGAGTCGGCGCTCTTTATAGGAGAAAATATGAATGCCTCGCAGGCGGAGCTAATAAATCGTAGCATTATTGCCTCAATAAACTACAATTGGATTGGAGCGCTACAGGCGGTACTTATGCTAGAGAAGGGCACTCCCCCTCTTCCCTCTCCTAGTATAGAGGCCAATTTGGTAGTTTTTGATATTCCACAAATTGGCGATCCCGCTCTGGAAGAAAACAGTGTATCACGTCCATCATCACAATGAGCGCCACATCTCGCCCGCTATATTTCTATAGAAATTTTCGTAGGAGGCCATTTTGCTGTTTGCCCTGATTGCAGCCCTCCCCATTCTTCTTACTATCGTGTTGATGGCGGGCTTTAATTATTCCTCTAAGCGAGTGCTGCCTCTAGCGTGGTTACTAACGGCGCTTATTGCGCTGCTAGTATGGAATATGCAGCTTCGCGCCATTGTTGCCTATTCGCTTTTTGGAATGCTTAAGGCGCTTGATGTGCTTATTATTATCTGGGGAGCCATATTGATCCTCAATACCCTACGGCAATCGGGGGCCATGACTACCATTAATAACAGTTTTCGCGGCATAAGCTCTGATCGCCGTATTCAAACCATCATTATTGCCTGGATGTTTGGGGCCTTTATTGAGGGCGCCGCCGGTTTTGGCACACCGGCCGCCTTAGCGGCTCCACTGTTAGTGGGATTAGGTTTCCCTCCGCTAGCTGCGGCAATGGTAGCCTTGATTACCAATAGTACGCCGGTGGCCTTTGGCGCAGTGGGCACCCCAATATTTGGAGCAATGTCTACCATCGCTACTAATTTGAGTGCCTTAGGAGCTGATAGCGCCCATTTTCAACAGTTGTTAACCCGTTGGGTGGTGCTGCTGCATGGTGTAGTGGGTACCTTTGTACCCCTGTTGGCAGTTATGCTCCTCACTAAGTTCTTTGGAAGCAAGCGTTCAATTAAGGCGGGGCTTCAGGTGGCGCCCTTTGCCATATTTGCCGGCCTGGCCTTTACGCTACCACAGGCGGCAGTTGCCACACTCTTTGGGCCGGAGCTACCTTCGCTGCTGGGGGCATTTATTGGGCTGTCTATCATCATCCCCGCCACCAAGATGGGATTTCTGGTACCCCGTACCCCCTGGGACTTCCCCACTCCCCAGCGTTGGGAAAATAGTTGGGGCGCCTCAGTGAGTAGCAACCATACTACAACCGCGCAGATGCCGCTCATCAAGGCTTGGTTACCCTATCTGCTTATTGCGCTCATTCTGGTAGTTACCCGCATACCGGCGTTGGGGCTTCAATCGCTACTCAGCGCTCAGGCTATAGAGATCCCGCATCTCTTAGGTATAGAGGGTCTTACCTATCAGTTGCGCTGGGCCTATCTCCCGGGAATTATTCCCTTTATGGTTGTGGCGCTTATTACCCACAGGATACATGGCATGAGCCGATATCAGATTAAAGAGGCTTGGAGAATAACCTTCAAACAAATTAGTGGGGCGGCCATTGCCCTCTTTGCGGGGGTGGCGCTGGTGCAGCTTATGCTCAATTCAGGGGTAAATGGCGCCGGATTAGAGAGTATGCTAACCGCCATGGCTCAAGGCATTGCCGCGCTGGCCGGTCGGGGGTTTCTTTTCGTCTCGCCATTTATTGGCATATTGGGCTCATTTATCTCTGGATCTAACACCGTCTCGAATATACTCTTCTCATCATTGCAATTTGAAACCGCCACTATTTTAGCATTGCCGCCAGTGCTAATAGTAGCCCTGCAGGTTGTAGGAGGTGGTATTGGCAATATGGTCTGCGTTAACAATGTGGTGGCGGTCTGCGCCACCTTAGGTATTATTGGTATTGAGGGGAGGCTTATCCGCCGCAATGCGCTACCGATGGCGCTCTATGGATTGGCGGTAGCTCTGTTAGCGCTACTTCTTTTATTGAGCAATTTGCCACTAGGTGGGTACTGAGCGCGCTACCATGATAGGCCGAATGACACTTAAGGCTGTTTTTGGCGCACCAGTACATCGGCATAGCCGGCCTCCTGCAGCTGCTTTTGATAATGCTGAATCTGACGGTGGGGTATATTGGGAATGATTACCCGGAAAATGGTATCATTCTGGCTCTCAATGGCTGGGTTAAAGCCGGCTAACCGCAGGTCCTGTATGAGATCTAAGGCATTCTTATGCTGGGCAAAAGATCCAATCTGAATCAGGTGCAACTGATCTTTTTGGCTCTCTCCGGCCTTCACTACTCGCAGATAGACCTCGCTAACTCCATTGGTGGTTATACCCAAGGTGCTAGCGGCAGCCCTAGATAGATCAATAATGCGTCCCTCTACAAAGGGGCCGCGGTCATTAATGCGCACCACCACTGAGCGCTCATTGGTAGGATTGTAGACCTCTACTACCGAGTTAAAGGGCAAGCTCTTATGGGCGGCAGTAAGACTGTTGGTGTCAAATGTCTCACCATTGGCGGTGGTGCGTCCCTGAAAACGGCCGGCATACCATGAGGCCAGCCCCTGCTCCTGCCATTGCTCCCTAATGGGCAAATTATCGGCGGCGAGGGTGGTAGCCCCTCTAGAGGTGGGGGATGGAGAGTCTGACAGCGATGAGGAGCTAGACTGTGGCACATTGGATATCTTAGGGACAGCTAACTCAATGAGTGGCCGGCTAGCGCCCTGATTATCAACTGATAGTTGCTGTCGCTCTAGATCAGCGGCCAGCACCGACTTACTATTCTGAGCCTCTAATAAGAACGGCTGCCCCCCCACCCCCATTAAGAGTAGGAGCAGGAGGTAGCTAATGCCGGAGTTATGCATACTATCTGTATCGGTTAGATAACCCATAATGTGCAGAATTTTTTCATGTCGCGCCTTAGATTAGCCGCTTCTCAGCTGAGAGAGGCATTGTCTGGATTAGTCGACCATTGTTGATCATACCGACACTGCAGAGGGCGATCACTCCCGCGCGTAACGCTTGGATCGCCGCCAGCTTTTGCAGAGGGAATGAGAGCCGCTATGCAAAAGATAGGGAGGGCTAAAGCCTCCCCATCCTATTCTCAATCGCTCATCTCTGTCCCTGGCCCTTTTGCAGCTATCTACTATTGATAGCGGAGCGCATAGAGGGCGCCAGCGTCCCATCCCACCATATAGAGGGTATTGTCGATGACGGCTAGACCATATGGCGAGCCCTCGCTCAGCTAAGAAATCCCCAGAGAGTCATAACCAAACCTAAAAGGCCACCCACTGCCACAATAAGCCATTGTATAAATTGAAAGCGTCTATTCATCTCCTGGATGAGGGCCTTCTGTCCCTCTTGCACCTCTGTAAAGCGCTTATCGGTAGTCTTTTGCATTTCTGTAAAGCGCTTATCGCTATCCTCGCGCATCTCTATGAAGCGCCCATTCATCTCCTGGATGAGGCCCTTTTGTCCCTCTTGCACCTCTGTAAAGCGCTTATCGCTATCCTCGCGCATCTCTGCAAAGCGCCTATTCATCTCTTGGATGATGGCCTTCTGTCCCTCTTGCATCTCTGTAAAGCGCCTATTAATTTCCTGGATGAGGGCCTTCTGTCCCTCTTGCATCTCTATGAAGCGCCTATTCATCTCCTGGATGAGGGCCTTCTGTCCCTCTTGAAGCTGTTTTTGCCCCTCCTCTAGGCGGATTACCCGATCAAGAAGTTCCAGCCGCTTCTGTTGATTAAGCGCAACTATATCACTCTCTCCCGGAGAGGGTTGCTTTACCATCGCTTTGGCAATTGCCCGCTCTACCATGGTGGCGACTAGCTTCTCAAGAGCTTGGCGCTCGGCTCTCTCTATCATGTCCCTAGGCTACCATCCACAGCTGAAATGGACAAGCCACTTGGTGCCCGGTCGTTCCATATATATATTCATTAACCATACTTTCGTTACCTCTACTATATAGTAGGGAGAAAAATGGCGGGTTGCCTTAATAAACTTTTAATATTTTCTCTTTTTTCTGAGCCATTATTTCTAAGCTATTATTCCTGAGTTATGGATTGGTGAGATCGCCCTTTTATCCATTACACTATCCACAACCTAAGGCTAAGCCGCTACGCGCACCATCTACCTAGCTCAGGCTACTTAGCTTATACTAATTAGCTTATGGAGCAGTATGCATGGCGCCGTTACGGCCCACCGCTATAGAGGTGGAATTGTCGTAGGCAATGTCATAGAGCTCTCCCGTGGTGGCGCGCTGTGGCTACTCCAGCTTTGGCCGTTGCTACTGCTGAGAATGGCGCCTCCCGCGCGCCGCGCGGCAGCCAAAACTTTTTTTTGTGCAAAAAAAGAGAGCGTGGGGAGGTTTCAAATGGCCCCTATACTATTTTCGTTTCACACGCTCTCTACGCGGTTTTTGGAATAAGAACTACGCAAAAGATAGGGAGGGGATAAAGCCTCCCCATCCTATTCTCAATCGCGCATCTCTGTCCCTGGCCCTTTTGCAGCTATCCACTATTGATAGCGGAGCGCATAGAGGGCACCTGCATCCCGTCCTATCATATAGAGGGTGTTGCCGATGGCTGCCAGGTCGCCTGGGGTCCCTTCGCTCACGCCAAAGTCGGTTACACCACTGCCCACCCGGGCTGCTGCACCGGTACCAGTGTCTAGGGTATACAGGACGCGATTTCTCACTCCCACCATATAGAGGGTGTCGCCAATGGCGGCCAGACCGGTTGGATTGAATTCGCTCATGCCAAAGGCGGTTACACTACTGCTCACCCGGCTTGCCATACCAGTAGCAGGGTCTAGGGTATGGAGGGCATTACTAGCAAATCCCACCATATAGAGTGTGTCGCCAATGGCCGCCAGACCGGTTGGGGTCCTTTCGCTCATGCCAAAGGCGGTTACACTACTGCTCACCCGGGTTGCCATACCAGTAGCAGTGTCTAGGGTATACAGGGCATCAAAGGTATTTCCCACCATATAGAGGATGGTGCCAATGGCAGCCAGACCGGTTGGGTCGACTTCGCTCACGCCAAAGCCGGCAGTCGTAGTGCCTGCCTGAATTGCCGTGCCATCGGCGGTCCCATCAGCGGAGTCAATGTTGAGGGTATACAGGGCATCATTGGTATTTCCCACCATATAGAGGGTCTCACCAATGGCTGCCAGACCATATGGATTGGTTTCGCCCACGCCAAATTCCATTGCCGTGCCTATGCGGGTGGCCTCTCCTACCGCTACTTGCTCACAGCTTCTGCCAACTACATCAGTGGTGCCACTAAGTCTATAGAGCGGGTTGCAGCTAGCGCAACGGGTTTGCCCAGCCGGATTAGCAGTGCCTTCAGCTGGGGTGCCGTTAACACAGACATACGCCCCAGCACTAGGCGCAGCCGGACAGGCTACCAATACCACCAGGGCCGCCAATACCACCCCGGCAGCCCCTAGGGTGCCCCAAAGCATCCTTCCCTTAGGCGGGGAATGCGAGGAGCGGTGCTCCTCTCTTTGGCAAGTGTTAAGAGAGCTCTCTCTCTCTCTCTCTCTCTCCTAAAAAGAGAGAAGGAGTAATTAAAGTATCTTTACGATTCATAATCGTATTCCTCCGTTAATATAATGTAAATTTGATAGATACCTAAGCGACTATAGCTAGGGAGAGGAGTATAACTTCTCTCCGCATAGCGCATAGATTCATTAGAAAATCTATTCATAAGTAAAGTATACCCTATTGGATATAGTAATGGCAAGGGAAATAGGGAATTTCTAAGGAAATATAGAGACAGCATAGGTTTTCAGGCCTCCGCCCTTGCTATTAAATCTTGCTTAGCAAGTACTGGACAGACATCTTTTTGTCTCTTTCAACGATACATTCAAACCTTAGATGTATGTGGAGGCCTACGTGGATAATCTCTTAAGGTCTCACCATCCAGAGCTATAGAGAATAGCAAAAATAATAGACAATATCACCGAAAAAGAGCAAGCAGGAGAGCCTATTTATCCCTCTCTATTTTCAGATTGCTGAAACGTTACTATATCTCGCTTCTGTGGTGGATGGTGTTGCTGCCAGTGATGGCAATAGCAGAGGAGTTCAATGCGCACTACTCTTCCAACGGAATGTTAGATCTACGAACCATTGCCCGCCCGGCGAGCCACATTATACTGGGACGGGCACGTGTTTCATTAGAAGATCCGACACTGGTACCCTATGTTATGATGGGTGTACAGCTTCAAGATGATCAGCTGCGTCTAGATGCCGGTCCGCTGACGCAAAGGGGGCTAGCCAAGCTGCTCTTTGATCCACTCTCCTATAGCGCTCGCTCTACCATTCGTCACGCCAAGGGAGATCTGCGCCTAGATACTGCCAACCAGAGCCACAATCTCCACGGGTTGGCCGTCACTCTCTATAGCCCCTTTGGTTTGCAGATGGGAATCACTATTGCCGATAGCCAGCAGGTAGCGCCATTTTTTGCCCTCTCCTATCAAAGCGCAACCGATTGGTATTTTGAAAGCCGTACCAGCTTTACATTACCATCGGTAAAATATTACCACGATTGGTTTTTAGATTCACCCCCCTACCCCGGCGGGGCACTTTTTCATAGCTCCTTTTATGGAAGCTATTCCACTATTCCCCTTAAAGTGCAGCTAGCGCTGTATCTCAGCTATGGGGAGTTAGTGCCACCGCGGCCGGCCATTACTCTCTTAATTTCTGGAAAGGTTGATGAGATAGCCGGTGGCCTACTACTAGGAGCGGCACTCCCTGATTGGTTTAATAATCAGGGGGCTATCATTGAAGAATGGGCACAGCTGGGGGGATGGCTAACCATTGAGGTGGGAACAATACTGCTTTGGGATCTACACCTTAATGGGTACCTCTATCTACCACAATGGCAAGGGGTGATATTGGACTGGCAACTCTCCCCCATTAAGATAGAGGGTAGCACTGCATTGCGGCTTCAGTTCTCTTTGGAAGAGGAGCAGCGGGCGGCGAGTAAGACAGATAACGTAAAACCGTTGCTAGAGGGCGAAATAGAGATTGGTTACCGTTACGATAACCGAAAGGATGCTACTTCGCTACAACGACTTAAAATAGAACCGCTAATACGCTTCAGTCTCCTGCCACTGCTGATTGAGGGAAGCTACCATCTAAAGCTCTTAGAGAGCATATATCCGACGCATGGCGCCACCCTTAAAACTGCGCTTAAAAATGAGATTGTAGAGGGCTCGCTGACCCTTAAGATAGAGATCGAAGAGGAGCATCCCATAGAGCACAGCGCCATTGAGGGCCAGCTAACGGCACAACTGGCGCTACTTCCGCCGTGGGGAAAATTACTTCTTACCTATAGCCTGCCGGTTACTACATTACCCACCAGAGAGAATAGTACATTTAGGGTCTCTTTTCGCTTTCGTCCCTAAGTGGCTTATGAATATCTTATTTCGTTAGAGAGCAGGCCTTTGCTAAAGAACTCTTGAAAATTGGTTAAAGTGGTATGTGCAATGTTATCCAGCGCCTCAATGGTAAAGAAGGCCTGATGTGAGGTTACAAGCACATTGGGAAAGACTAGCAGTCGGGCCAATGTATCGTCAGAGATCATCTCTGAAGATCGATCTTCAAAGAAATAGCTACTCTCCTCCTCATAGACATCCAAACCGGCTGAGCCAATAACGCCCGATTTAAGCCCCTCAATTAATGCGGTGGTATGGATCAGTTTTCCGCGACCGGTATTAATAATCATGACCCCCCGCTTCATGTTCTTAATGGCCGCGGTATCTATCATATACTCGGTCTCGGCGGTAAGTGGACAGTGTAGCGAGATAACATCGGCCCGCGAATAGAGCTCCTCAAGTGAGACATAATCTATCTTGTGTGAGGTGGCAAAAGCGCTATCGGGATGGGGGTCGTAGAGCAGGACCTGCATTCCCAATCCCTGCAGAATCTCAACCAGACATTTGCCGATTTTGCCGGTACCTATAACGCCGGCAGTCTTACCGTGCATATCAAAACCTAGTAGCCCATTAATGGAAAAGTTGCCATCGCGGGTACGCCAATAGGCCTTATGGGTTTTGCGATTAAGGGTAAGCATAAGCGCTAAGGCATGCTCGGCCACCCCTCGGGGAGAATAGGCCGGCACTCGCACCACATAAATCTTATTCTCGGCGGCCTTTAGGTCTACATTGTTATAGCCCGCGCAACGCAGCGCAATAATTTTAATTTTCCGCGCAGCTAAACCCTCTATGACAGTGGTATCTATTATGTCATTTACAAAGGCGCATATACCATCAAAATTTTTACTCAGTGAGGCGGTATGGGCGTTGAGATGGGTGGTAAAATAAATAATCTCAAAGCCAAACTCTCTGTTTACACGCTCAAAAGAGGCGCGGTCATAAGGTTTGGTATCAAAAAAGGCAATTTTCTTATTCATAGCATGTAATCCTTCCCGTGTACTCAGTCAATACTTCAGTACAACAATACTAACAGTAGTAGCTTACTCTAGGCAATATCCTTATTATCTTTGGGTCTGACCTACTTAAGTATTGTATGCACTTCTTAAGTAGGTATGGAGCAAAAAAGCCGGTTATCTAGCGCACAGATAGAGAAGTTAATAGAGCACCGTGCGGTAGGCACTCTTGCCCGAAATGCAAGTTAATTTTTTCCGCGTACAGCCCATTGTTGCAAGAGTTCCTGCTGTTCAGAAGGCGAAAGTTGCCATGCCACTTGAGAGAGACGTAATCGCTCTATAAGCGGGTAGAGTAACATGGCTGCCGCTACTGAGATGTTGTAGCTCTCCACCAGGCCATAGAGTGGCAAGTGCAGAGTAGTATCGGCCTCTACCAAGCACTCTTTACTGAGACCATGAAGTTCATTGCCTAATAGTAGCGCAAAGGGAGCCGCCTCAACATCAAAATTAAAGGGATTGCTTTGAGTAGCGTCAGGATGGGGATCGGTAGCTACAATTTGATAGCCCCTATCTCGTAGATTCCGGAGTGCTTGGGCAGGCCCCTGCTCATTCAATCGGTAATGATACAGGGTAAGCCATTGGGCGCTACCTTTTTCAATCGCCGACGCAATGGCTGCTCGATGATATTCTTCAAAAATATGTACATCTTGAATGCCCAATCCATCACAGGTGCGAAGAATAGCGCTGATATTATGGGGCACAGCACTATCCTCAACCACCAGCGTACAATAGCGGGTACGCTGCAATAATACTTCACACAGGCGCGCGGCGCGCCTGGGAGTCAGTGAGGAAAACGTGAAGCTATGAACTTCCCCACAATACCCTAAGTCGCGTATCCCGTCCACAAAGAAAACGGTAGACCTTATAGCGGCCGGAGTTTGTAAGGTAATATTTTTGATGATATTCCTCTGCCGGATAAAAGGTCTCATATTCAATAATCTTAGTTGCGACAGGCTGGTTAAAGCGCTCCGAACTCTCTAGCTCCTGCAGGCTCTTATTGGCCAGTCGCAGTTGTTGGTTATTGTGCGCAAAAATAGCAGTAAGATAGGACTTACCTCTATCACAGAACTGGCCACCATCATCTAATGGATCTACGTTGCGCCAAAATATATCTAAAAGCTGCTCATAGCTAACTACAGCCGGATCGTATTCTACCTGCACTACCTCATAGTGACCAGTATCACTATTCGTTACCTCCTTGTATGAAGGGTTAACCGTTCGCCCCCCCGAGAAGCCTACCACCGTGCTACTAACACCAGGTAACTTATCATATGGCTCTTGCATACACCAAAAGCAACCACCAGCAAAGGTAGCTGTTTCAGCCCCCAACGTCCCTCCTAGGGTCAACAAAAAGAGCAATGCCCCTAACGCTATTTTAGAAGCTAATTTTATAGAGGCTGCCCCGCCTCTCATCAGTAATAAACCAAATATTACCATCTTGATCCTCCTTAATATCTCTTATTCTACCTAATTCTTTCTCTAAAAGCCGCTCACGCTCTAACGCCCTTCCCTGGGAGAGCTCTACTCGCGCAATATATCTGCCAGCTAGCGCTCCTACAAAGAGATGTCCTCGCCAGCGTGGAAAGCGCCTTCCAGAATAGATCATTAACCCAGAGGGGGCAATAGAGGGAGTCCATTGCAATAATGGATCAATATAACCAGGGGCTGAGTTTCCGATGCCAATTTTTGCATTGGTGGCATACTCTTTGCCATAGGTCACTCGGGGCCACCCATAATTACGCCCTTTCACAACCAGATTAATCTCATCCCCTCCCCGCGGGCCATGTTCATGCAAATAGATATTTTCGCTGCCTGGCTCAACTGCCAATCCCTGTATATTACGATGTCCGTAACTATAGATCTCAGAGCGCAGCGCTGACCGATTTACAAAGGGATTGTTGATTGGCGCCGAACCATTAATGTTAATCCGAACCAGGGTTCCATTATGGTTGGTAAGATTTTGTGCCTCATGGCGGGTGCCTCGATCACCCAAGCTAACCAACAGGGTACCATCGGCTAAAAACGATATACGTGAACCAAAATGGAGCTTACTAAAGGAAGAGGGTTGGGCGCGAAAGATAATGCGTAGCTCTTCTAAAGCGTTACCTACCAGTTTGGCACGTGCCACCGATGTTCCATATCCTTCCGAACGTTTTTCGGTAAAGCTAAAAAGGATCAGGTTATTGCGAGCAAAATTGGGATGGGGTTCGAAATCCAGTAGCCCTCCTTGACCAAAAGCGCGTATTGCAGGGAGCCCAGTTACTTGATGGCGCTCCTGATTGTGGTAGCGGTAGAGAGTGCCCCCTCGTTCGCTAATCAGCATATCACCACCGGGCAGAAAGGCAATGCTCCACGGATGGGTAAGTGTTGGCCCAATCCTATCGACATTAAAGCTATGCAATTGTGAAGTCACTGTACTGAGGGTGCGCTGACTGAGGATGCGTTGTCCACTAGATGGTTGACCGACTAGCGGGAAGGCCAGCAATCCTAGTAACAATAAGGCAATAATTTTAACTCTACCTTTATAGTATGTCACATTTATAGTATACCACATATTATGCCGTGTGGCAATTATTAATTCATATATTTATTTTCATTTCTATCTGCAACAAAGTTATTAATTTAATTCTCTAAATGAAGAGGAAAAGAGGGAGAGTAAGCCATTGGTAAGCCGGGTTCTGTTAGTAGCTGTTATCTATCTACGATTATACTAATTCATGCGGTCTACCCACGAATATGAGCGGGCTACTCTTCGTTTACTTGACCTTGCTCCAAGCGAGGTTTACCATCGCGCCACATATTGCTCTGCGGCCGGTGCGCTCTTACCACACCATTTCACCTTTACCAATCAAATTGGCCGTATACTTTCTATTGCACTTTCTTGCGCCAACATTTAATTATGTATGACGACCGGGTATTACCCGGCGCTTTGCCCTACGGAGCCCGGACTTTCCTCCATTCCTATATCTCTATGGCGTTATACACCATATTGCGTAACTCTTTATAGAGACGCCGGATATAACAACAGCAACAGCTCAATTAGCTACACCTCTCCCTCCTCTCATCTCCAAGATAGATTGGATAACTGAGTGCATATCACCACCTGTGGTGCTTTGTCTCGAATAATTACCTGGAAAATCAATCATCTCCACTAATAACATTGATATCATCAGTAATAGAATTATCTTCCGCATCATATTCTATGGTTTCGACCGGGGTATTGTCATAAGAAAAGGCATGCCCTTCATAGCTCTCCCCATCCTCCTCGTGGCTTTCTGAACTATTAGCGTTGTTTTCATTGACCCCTTCTGTCTCGGTATTCTCTTCGTCACCCTCAATAATTTCATCTTCCGCGGCAACTGTCTCTACCTCTTCGTCACTAGATCCCATATCTAGCGGCATCTCGTCAAAGCCCACACTAATATCCATCTCTTGCACCATCTCATCATCAAATGATTCAATTATATCGGCATAGGAATCGGAGCTATTAGAGGCATTTTCATCGGCAACATAATAGAGCACTTTACTACAATAGGGACAGAAAAGAATCTCTTGATTCTGACGAACTGCATTAGCAAAACTTTGAGGGAGAATCATATGACAGCCGCTGCATACATTGTTCACCAAGGGTACCACACCCTCCCCCTCTAAGCTCTTAATAATCCGTTGGAACTTATAGAGAAATTCTTCATCAAAAAAAGAGACTATTTTACTCTCATCGCGACCTAGTTTTTCTTGCATCTCTTGGTAATGCTGGGTATCTTTCTTAACCCGCTGCTCCTCAGTCTTAAGCTCCTCTTCCTGGACCTTGATAAGCTCTTTTTCTCGTTCAACGCGCTCTTTATGTTGCTCCAACTCGTGTTCAAGTTGTGCAATGAAATCCTTAACCTTTATCTCTCGATCAGAGATAGCTCGTATTTCTTTCTCTAATGTCTCATATTCGCGTTGGGTAGATATCTCTCCCATACGCATCTCTGAACGCTCACGCATTTGCTCGGCCTCTTGCAATTCAACGCGGGCCGTAGATAATTCTTTTTGAATCTGAGAATAGCGCTCATTGTTTTGGCTCCAGTTCTTTTGGATACGATGTAGTAATTCGCGCTTAGTGGCCAAATTACTGGGTAATTCATCCATTTTAGCAGCTACCTCAATCTTACGACCAAACACCAACTGCAACTCCTTTAATTTTTTAATGTCTAGTCCCTCCATTTTATTCATTCTGTTTTGCCCCCTCCTGGATCATCTCTTTTATTTTGCCCCATGTTACTAATGTATCATCAAGCGGTATTTTATACAGTATATCACAAAGAAGAAGCGTTGTCTAGTACAATACCAAATATTGCGAAGAGGAGATCCATTTTTGGAATGGCTCACTCTTTTTCGTCTAAATGTCCCTTAAGAATCTGACTACTACGAGGATGGCGTAATTTGCGTAGCGCTTTGGCCTCTATTTGCCGTATGCGCTCGCGAGTTACATTGAAATATAATCCCACCTCCTCCAAGGTTAGCTGATATCCCTCATGCAATCCAAAACGCAGCTCTAAAACTTCACGCTCTCTTTTAGGAAGACCCGAAAGAATGTTCCTTAGTTGATTCTTCAACAGCTGATAGGAGGTCTTATGTACTGGGTTATCTATATCCTGATCCTCAATAACATCTCCTAGCTTGGAGTCTTCATCTTCGCCAATTGGAGACTCCAGAGACACCGGTTCGCGAGCCACACCTTTAACTACCTTTACCTTATCTTCGCTCCACCCCAACTGAGAGGCTATTTCGGAATCAGTTGGCTCTCTACCATAGGCTTGTAATAGTTGTCTAGACTCCCGATTTACCTTGTTTATTTGTTCGATCATGTGTACTGGGATACGAATAGTACGCGAGGAGTCGGTTATAGAACGGCTAATTGCCTGTCGTATCCACCAGGTAGCATAGGTAGAAAACTTAAATCCTTTACGATACTCAAACTTTTCCACCGCCTTAATAAGACCAATATTACCCTCCTGCACTAGATCAAAAAAATGCAACCCTCGATTAAGATATTTCTTAGCTATACTTATTACCAAACGTAGGTTCGCGCGTATTAATTTGTCTTTAGCCTTCTGCATCTGCTTCTTTCCATCTAACATGGTCTGTGCCAATTTAATTATCTCACCTACACTGTTATCAAAACGAAATTCATGATCAGTCTGCTCTTGATCCAATTTTTGGATACGGTGAATATAATCGCGTATCTCATCGGATTTCATACCGGTGGCGGCAGTTATCTTCTTAGCCTCTTGTGGTTTATTAAGCTGATGACTTAGTCGCGACAGCTCATTGCTCTCTTTTACTCGAATACGACTAAGATATTGTATTCGCTGAGTATCGGCTGCCTGTAAGGAATGCCGAGCCTGTTGAAATAACTCAGTAAAATAGAGTACCTCTTCGAGAGGTAACTGATATTTAGCTACTTTCTTTCTTAGATCAGTAGCCATATTCTGAAGCTGCTTATCCTTAAAGACCGAATGGCCTCGGTCAACAATTTTATGTTTTTGTTCTATATAATGCGCTATCTCTTGCGCGTGGGCTCGTAGAAGTTCTTTGTAAAATTGATTGTAACGTCGTCGGTCACTAAGCTGCTCGCCGGTATAATGCTGTTGTGGTTTGCGTGGTGATTTACGAGGCTTTTCCTTAATTTCATTAAATTGCTGATAGAGATGGTAGAGATTACTGATAATAAGACCCGAGCGAGTAATGGCTCCAGTCATAACCTCCATACCCTTCTCCATTTGTTGTGCTAGTGAGACCTCATCTTCGGCGGAGAGTAAGTTTTCCTTACCAATTTCGGTAAGGTAGAGGCGTACCGGATCGTCTAATATATCTTTCTCATTATCTTGTAGCGCAACCTGAGAGGAATCTGCCCCCCTCGGCCGTTCATTACTTTGGGCGTTGATAGCAACATCCGGCAGCAGGGGTTGTGCAGCCTTTTCATTCGAGGAGCCAGCTAGGCTAGGCGATTCTTTCCCTAGGGCTAGCGCTCTATTTTTAGATCTCTTTATCATGCGCATGTACCGGTTGACATATATCTTTTTCTAGCTCTCTAGTTCTCTCGGTTTAGAAGAGATATGATGCCAATCTGCTTGACGTTTCTGTATCTCTTCATTGAGATAGATAATTTCATATTGAAGGCGGGTGATCTCTGTGCTCTGCTCCGGCTTATCGGAATCTGAATCATGATGATTATGATTCTCCAACTCGCGAATAAGCCGGGTGCGCTTATGTTGAAAATGACGTTTTTGCAATGAGCGCACTCCATCATGTATGAGTTCCCGTCCGCTCTCAGAAAACTCATTGGATGCCAACGAACGAGAGACATGTTGCCGCAAAGAGGTATTCTCAATATATTGCAACATACTATCTATTGCAAGTTCGTTATTGCGAAAGGCCTGATCCAGTGCTCGGAAGAGCGTACGCGCACGTGAATCATAAAAATAACCCTCATCTAGTTGGGAGCGTACATAACCAAATTCATCGGGATGAGCATAACTAGCTAACATCAGAAACAACTCCCGATTGGAGCCTGTTTGTTGTACATTTTTTTGCACATGAGCGCGAGTGATATTTTTTCCATCCATTAGCTGCGGTGTATTCCGATCTGCTCTTTGTATATTTCTCACTCTTTTCTCCACATGTTGTGCATAATCTTTGATAATTGAATCACGGCTAATTCCTGAATAATCTGCTAACCAATACAAATATTGCTCACGTCGAATGTTGGACCCTACTAGAGAGATATATTCAAAAATGCGCTGAAAAGCAAGATGTGATGTATGATCATGAATATCTGTAACGGTACCTAGAAAGTACTCCGGGAGGAATTCTATAAGATGTTTGCTATGTGTGTCAAGCATTTTTAGCAAAGTTTCTGCTCCTTTCTGTTGCAAAATATCGGCTGGATCGTATGGAGAGGGAAATAAGCAGAGTTGGGCTTCAATATGATTCTGAAGAAGCACCTTAGAGGCTCTTAACATGGCCTGAATTCCCGCCTCATCAGAATCAAAGACAATTACCACATTATCGCATATTTGTTTAAGAAGCAATGCCTGTTCGGTGGTGAGTGCGGTACCAAGTGGTGCCACACAGTTTACCGCACCCGATTGCCAGAGCGCCAACTGATCAATATAGCCCTCAACTAGGTAGATAGTATTGCGGCGTCGCGCCTCCGTTATGGCGCTCTCAATGCCATATAATAACGAGCCTTTGTGAAACAGCTGAGTGGTAGGACTATTAATATATTTTGGAGCCCCGGCGCGCATTGTGCGACCGCCAAAGGCTACTGGTTGACCCCATTTATCACAGATAGGGAATATTATTCTATCTACGAAGAGCGCACGGCTCTTTTTGCGGTTGGTAAAGAGACCACAGCGGGACATAAAAGATTCGGAATAACCTTTGGAAGCCAAAAAGGAGTAGAGCCATTGAGGATCAGCTGGTGCATATCCTATGAGCCGTGTTTTGATACTCTGAAGATGTATGCCGCGTTCCATAAAATATTGCTGCGCCCCTCTTCCTTGTGGGGTATTATTTAACAAATAGACCAAGCTCTTGGTAACTCTACGATAGAGGGTACGTAGTTCATCTCGATAGCCGGAGCTATTATTCTGAGAGGGAGAGGTATACATTAAGGCTATACCTAACCTCTTAGCTAGGTATTCCACTGCCTCAGGAAAATTCATCTTTTCAATCTCCATAATGAAGTTAAAGACCCCCCCACCCTTCTGTGTACTGAAGCAATAATAGATATTCTTCTCAGGAGAAACACAAAATGATGGGGTGCGCTCTTGCTTAAAGGGACTTAGCCCCCACCAGCGGTCACCGCGGCGAATCATTTGGGTGTACTCTTGGGCTAAAGCCAGCATATCGGCTCTTCTATCTATTTCATCAATGCTTTGCTGTGAGATAGCCAACTGAGTCCGCCCTCACTACTCTCTTCGAAGATAGAAAATCGTAGCTTGACTATGCTCTTCGATAGTACGCGAGAAATGATGGCGGGTTGAGTCGGAACCCTTAAGTACAAAATAGATGTAATCGCTCTCCACAGGCATAAACGCGGCCTGTAGCGCTATCTTACCGGGACTGGCAATAGGTGTAGGAGGAAGGGTATTATGGAGGTAGGTATTATAGGCCGAAGGTTTTTCTAAATCATGGTAGAATAGTTGTTGGGGATGTGGAAGATGGAACTCTTCGGTCAAAACATAGACTATCGTAGCACAAGATTGAAGAGCCATTCCTATTTGTAGCCGATTATGAAATACCGAAGAGATCAGCGCTGCCTCTTCAGGGTCAACATATTCCCGTTCCACTATAGAGGCCACAATTATCTTATCGTAGAGAGCCTGGTTAGTGAGTGTGCGATAGCTGGGATATAGTTTGTCCAGAACTGTGTAGAAGCGATCAATCATTTGTTCGACAATTTTATGGGCATCATAGCTATGGGGAAAAAGATAGGTGTCGGGATAGAGATAACCCTCAGCGCTCTCAGCAGGTATCTCATAGTCTTGCAGTATATCAGGATTGGTAGCCGCTTGCTGAAACTCTTCCTGAGTGCTAATACCCAGATCTTCCAGTAGTATTCCAATTTTGCGAATAGTATAACCTTCGGGAATGGTAATCCGCGCTAATATCTGATTACTATCGGTAATATAGGCAAGAACGCCACGACTATTCAGGTTAACCGGAACATGAAAGGTGCCGCTTTGTACCAAACGTTCCTCTCTGCTGATGCGAGCTATAATTCGTACTAAGAGCGCTGAACGCACAATATTACTATCTTTCAGCTTATGGGCTATCTCGGTTAAAGACTCTCCCTCTTGGATGACTACTGCGCGATAGTCATTATCAGATGTCGATGGCGGGGCATTGAGTAGTAGAAAAATACCCCCCATTATTAAGACTACAAGTAGCATTAGCGCACCATATAATAGTAACCACCGAATCTTGAAACCTTTCTTGTTTTTGTCTGACACATCAGAAGAAAGATGACTTGTGCTTTCTTGCTTCGTAGCGCTTGGCTGCCGGGGCGTTAGATTTCTTTGATCAGGCTCAATGTCATTAATTTTGGCAGATGTATGCTGCGATATGGAATCGTCCGTTGTAGAATGTTCTTTATTCATTTCGGGTACTCTCTCTTTTCATATCTCTCTATTTCATATCTTTATAGTGGGGAGTGCAGGATTCGAACCTGCGAAGACAAATGCCAACAGATTTACAGTCTGCCCCCTTTGACCGCTCGGGAAACTCCCCATGACCATTGAATCTATTACTACCCTCCCTACAAACTGATAGTAGTGTATCAAATAATATTGTCACTGTCAAGCCATCTGTCGGATTCGAACCGACGACCTCGAGATTACAAATCACGCGCTCTAACCAGCTGAGCTAAGATGGCACTACACACGCTGTGGAAATGTAGTATAGTGATCAATAAGGTAGCTGTCTATAGTGTAGCGCTATTTGCCTTAACAGTATCTAGCTACAATATCATCTAGCAATAATATCATTCCGTAATTGTGCTGCGCCATCTAAATAGAGCGGTTGAGGTTGGTGTGTGGGAGCTGCGCGATAATTTACCATAACTCGCACTATTCTAGGAAGAGCGCCGACATAAGAGGGCTCTTGAGTACAAAAGAGCGCGGTATGGCGAAAGCCCTGTTTGCGTAGCGAATATGCCGGATTAGCAGCAACAAGATCGCTACTCTGTGAGAAGAGAATGCTTATAATGTGCTGCTCCTCTATGCTATTGCGCTTTAAGAGTGCTGAAACCAGGCGCCATACCGCGCTATCCATCGCCGACATGTTATCTTTGTTTAGCTGAATGGCGCCGCGTACCGCAAAGTTATATTGGTCACTATCCACCACTACCTACCACCTCAAATATAACCATCCCTACAATAACCAGTAGGGTAACGAGAGTCTCAATCACCCAACTAATAAAGCGATGGCGGAAGAGTCGGGCCCGCTTTTTTCGAATACGCACTCGATGTACCAGCAACAGTATCAAAAGGTAAAGCAATGCTGTGAAATGAGCAATAAGCGAGAGGGTAAATAGAAGCAGCAACATCTGTTGGGTACGTTCGGCAAAACCCTGGAGATTGCCTACGAGGAGATAATACAAGATGACCAATCCGCACACTAGGGTAATATTTTTTACCTGCTGTAAAAAACGGAAGAGAATATGGCCCGATATAATAGCTGCTATAGTACGCAATAACCGTTGCAGATAGGCAACCCAAATATGATATAGAAGTTCGCCCTCATGCATTTGCTGAGCCATGATTTATAGTGTATACCTTTTTGTAAAGATATTCGATGTATTCTATGTTATTGGAATTAGATTAATGCATCCTTAAACCACAAATGCTCTAAATCATAGTAGGAGCGTAGTGCCTGCTGCATAATGTGAATAAACATAAAGCCGCAATCGATGATAACCCAACCAGAATTGTCGTCACGGCCGGGAGGAGTGAGTATTTCGATATGGTTCGAAAGAAGCCAATCTTCAATTTTTTGATATAAGCCTTGAGCATGCACATAGCTGGTAGCACTGCAAATAACCATGTAATCGGTGGGGCTATTATTACTCTGGATATAAAATGCCTGGCAGTCCTCCCCGCCGGCCATTTCACAGGCCTGGACGGTTGCCTGGACACGCGCTTTGAGAGTACTAATTTCGGACGTAGAGCCCGTCAAAATCATTCCCCAATATTAATGTTACATCCGGCGAGCCACTAGTCTCGCTATCTATGGGTAGCTGCTCTTCAATGAGCGTGGCCTGAATAATCTGAGCCACCTTTTGGGCAGCGCCAGCATTTGTGCCATGATCATAGATGATGGTCTTTGCGATCTCATTGGATTCTGCATCTCCAATACGATTCACCTCAAAGCCATACTGCTCAAATAATAGCTTGGTACGGCGGGCTAATCCACTTAACTCGGTGCCATTAAGAATACTTAAATTGATTGAACTACCCAGCACTGTATCAAGATCATCATTCTGTAGGCTTGCCTGAATCTGCAACAAAGTGTCTTCCAACCATTTGCCGCTAAAATAGGGAAAGAGCAATAACTCACGTTGATCATTAACCCGTACACTTCTCAGATTGCCCTGGGTTTTCCAGGCACTAAATCTCTCACTCTCTAAGGTTGCCAAGATATCTAAGAGGGTGGCTATCTCTTGGCGATTAAGATTGGTGTCAATGAGTCTCACAAAATAGCGCATTACATTAGGATTGGATAAATCCTGACGCCTTTCTTTCAGTGAGATAATAAAGCGCTCAAAAAATTGCTGAAGATTATCTACCGCAATATCACTGTCATCATTATTATGGTTATAATCGATATAATTCAATATCTTACGGCCATCCAAAACCACCTCGCCGGAGGGTACTGATTGAATAACCCCCGATTCTCCCAAGATAAACATGCGGATGCCCCCCAATAGATCTACTAATTGCTCAATATTTTTGCCAGGCAGACGAAGATACCAGTTGATGGGAAGATTAACCAATTTAGAAACCTCACTAAGATAGTCCTCAATATTTGTATCATTGTAAGAGCGGTCTACCCTATCCAGATCGTCATTGTTAAGCACCGCCGCCAGATAAGGTGGAAGATCTAGCATGGCAACTGATCTTGTATTGACATTAATCAGCATGAGTTGCGCCGATACCAACTGATGATCACCATCATCAATGGTAACCATAATTGGCAATGTTTCTTGACGTTCAGTAAGAGCTCGAATGTTGTTTATTCGGCCTACCACTAAAATGATACCAACGGTAAGTACAGTCACCAAAAAGATAAGAGCAACCAGAAAAAGCCCAGAGTTAACGTTTCGGATGCTTTTCATTAAGGTACTCTTGCTTCCAAATAGCCTGATACATACTGTGGGTTGTGCTGGAAGAAGTATATCCATGATGAGCTGCATGGTCAAGCACTACCAATAGCATTGTCGTTAGTGATAGCTGTTTAATTAAGCGGAGTTCTCTTCTTTCAATATGGGGGCGTCCCGGTTCTAGATAATCGCTACAAAAGAGCAACTGCCCTATCTGACCAAGCTGAGGATGACCCTGAGTATGATGACGCACCGCCTCTAATACTGCTACATCACGACAGTGGAATTCTTCAAAAAGCAAGAGAGCTGCAGCTCGACCATGTAATAGAATGGGCTGAGCTAATTCCTGCGGGGTAGCGCTACTCGGCGCGTTGTCATGAGAAAAGAGAAGGTCCATATTTGAGGGTGGCGCGCAATACTGAAGCAGCTGAGCCTCCGGCCATTCACGCGCAAGATCATGTCCATAGGCGGCTAATACTGCCTGAGTCCGATTAAGGGTGAGACGTTGGGCTAATTTCCTGCTAAGCGCCGCGACCTGTTGGGTATGGCGATAACGCGCTGGGGAGAGATGGGTGCGGGCATATTGGGTTACTGCTTCAATGGGTAAAGAAAGACTATTGACCATAGCCATAGAGATGATGATGAGTGATATAACGATAGACCGGTTCGGGAACCAAATGACGAAAAGATTCACGATGGGCTATTCGGCGACGTATCTCGCTAGAAGAGATAGGTGATGGAGGATTGGTACAGCGATATATTTCAATACCCAACTGCTTAATTGGCGCTATATCAACATTAATCTGTCGCTCGCGACGCATAATAATAAGGGTAATATAGGGGGCCAAGCTCTCAATATTCTTCCAATGGGGGATCTCTGCCAGAAGATCATCTCCTACCATCACGCCCATTTTGGTAGTAAGTTTATAGCTATTGCGGATGGCCGAGACTGTATCGGAGAGATAGCTGGTGGTCGACTGTCGCAGCTCTATATCCTCAACCTTAAATGAGTGATAGGGTGCAAAGCTACGACGTAACATAGCTAACCGCTGTTCTGGGGTAGCGAGGGGGTCGTGTTTTCTCAGAGGAACATTATAGGCTGGTACAAAGAGAATGGTTGAACACCGAAGTTGACTATGTAGATAGCAGCCAATACGTACATGGTCTATATGCAGAGGATCAAAAGAGCCTCCCAAAATAGCCAATGGAGCGGGTGGCATCAACCGATTATCCCTGTGGAAGCTCTCTTTACTGTTAGCTCTATAGCTCTACCGAGTTGGCAGAGGCCCTCTCCACTCTTTGCCGAGCAGCCTATTACCGGTGTGCCGGAGAGCAGCGAACTAAGTTGCTCATAATGATGCGGAGCCTCAGGAAGATCTAACATGGTGGCAACTACCAGAGAGGGTTTCTTTAGCAGCTGGTGATCGTAATGGGCTATCTCTCCTTGGATTGCTTGATACTGTTCTTGCGCAATATAACTCTCAATAGCTCTTAGAGAGAGCACAATGGCCAACAGTTTAACCCGATAGAGATGCTGAAGGAACCGCAAGCCTAAACCGACACCGCGGGAGGCTCCAACAATAATACCTGGTATATCGGCTATAGTTAGTGAGGAATAGTCCTCGCCATGATAAACACCTAAGGTGGGAGTAAGTGAAGTGAAGGGGTAGGAGGCTATGCGAGGGCGGGCTGCCGAGAGCGCTGCCAATAGACTAGATTTGCCAACATTGGGAAAGCCTATCAACGCCACATCGGCAATAAGTCGCAGCTCTAAGCGTAGCCATTCTTCGTGACCCACTTGTCCCCGTTGGGCATACTGAGGTTGTTGGTTGCGAGCATTTTTATAGGTGGCATTCCCTCTCCCTCCTCGACCTCCAGCAAGAAGCAACTGCTCAGGATGCTGCAATGTGAGATCATATAGATGGCGGCCGTCGGAGTTGCGTTGAACTATGGTGCCGGGAGGTACCATGATAACCGCATCTTCTCCCCGCTTGCCGTGGCGACGGGCCTTACCACCTCGCTCTCCAGGCTGAGCGCTAATTACCTTTCGGTAGCGCAAGTGACCTAAGGTATGGACATTGCTGCGCACTTTAAGACGCACATTGCCACCATCACCACCATTTCCTCCATCAGGACCGCCGCGCGGGCGGTATTTCTCTCTACAAAATGAGATGCAGCCATCACCGCCGCGACCTGAGCGAACTAGCAAGATGGTGCTATCAACAAATGCTGCCAAGACCCCTATTTGGCAATAGGAAGCAATGAGATATATTTATAGTGCCGATCTCTATGGAATTTTACTACACCCGCCGATTTGGCAAATAGCGTGTCATCTCGCCCTGCTCCTACACTGCAACCGGGACGGAATACTAGTCCTCGTTGCCGTACCAGTATCTCTCCGGCCTCTACCTGTTGACCGCCATAGCGCTTAACCCCTAAGCGTTGTGCATGTGAATCGCGCCCATTTTTGGAACTGCCGCCGCCCTTTTTGTGTGCCACGAGTCTATATATAACATAGAAGACCAAAATATGCAAGTACTGCATTCATCAATGTAAAAGAAAGTTGAAAATGTCCCTTTGAAAGAAAGTTGAAAATGTCACTGCTCCTCCAGGTACACTGGAGGATTATGAACACCGCGACATGTACTATGAGTACCAAAGAGGTACGATATATGCCAGCCGGTATCCGGTTTGCCACAGGAACGACCTCAGCAAAAGGTGAGGCAGAGCGCTGCGGGGGCAACCCTTAGGCATATGAGAAGGCTTTTTATGCGCTGGAGAGAAGGGGGCGAGGTGGCATTGATTCATCGCGCCCGAGGTCGTCCGGGCCTTCGAAAGATCCCCCGAACGTGATGGAGAGGGCAATTTCCTTCATTAAAGAGGAATTGGAGGGCTACTGTACACTACAGTCCCGCCTATGCGAAGGAGGTACTAGCTGAAGAGCATGACATTCATATTTCAGTCCCCACACTGAGAAAGGCCCTGGCTGAGGTGGGAATTGCAGTGACTCGCTATCGCGTCCTCTCTTCACCGTGTCACACCTTCCGGGAACGGAAACGCCACTTTGTCATGATGATCCAATGTGATGGAAGTTTTCACCAATGGTTTGGGGGGTACGAAAACCTGTTTATTGATCATGATTGACGACGCTACAGGAGTTACCCAGACTTGACGTGCCTATGAAGAGGAGCTTGGCGAGCTTTTAGTGCTCTTAAAGGACTGGATTAGAGATTATGGTATCTTGTGCCCTCTCCTGTGAGAGAGAAACTTCTACGTCTCTGCTCCGGAGGGGAGTAAGCATTTTCAGCAGGTATGTGAGCGATTAGGTGTTGAGGTCATCGTAGCTGGGCTTCGTTCTAGGATGCAGGTGGAAATCTATGAGTATTGTGACGGGAGGGTACCGCTGTTCTATAAAGGAAACGCATTAACCATGAAGGAGGTAGCATGTGTATTTTTTTATGGCTGTATGGCATTTTTGTTTTTCTGTATGTTTCTTGGGGAGGGAAGACATGTTCGTTTTTGTTTGACAGGGAAAAGAGAAGGCGATTGACTGACAGCATTATCAATGTCCCCATCTTGTCACTTCCCTGCCCGCGCACTACACTATAGCTAAATAATATGTGCACGCTCAGCTGCATGCTATGACTAATTTCTCTCCATCCCGTAAAACAAAACGAAGCCTGCGTCACCATTGGGCCGATCAATATGCTCAGCAACTTATTGCGCGTAGTGGGGAGGAAGCTATACGTTGCGCTGCTGGTATTAGTCCCTCCGGTACTGTGCATATTGGCAATTTTCGGGAAATTATTACGGTAGATTTAGTCTATCGCGCCCTACAGCAGCAGGGTCGAGCGGCTCGTTTCCTGCTCTTTTGGGATGATTATGATGCACTACGCAAGGTACCATCACCAGTCAAAGAAAGTAGTATGTCGCGCTATCTCAGAATGCCCTTGGCAAAGATCCCGCCACTCCATAATAGTAAGGCCGAGAGCTATGCTCAGGAGAATGAGATGGAGGTAGAGAAGATTATGCCTCAACTAGGCATTCATCCCCAATATATCTATCAACATCAGCGTTATAACCAGACAAAATATGCCCCATATATATATGAGGCGTTAAAGAGGCGAAAAATTATTCGTCAGATACTTAATCAGTATCGTCATGAACCGCTTAACGAAAACTGGTGGCCAGTTACAGTTTTTAGTCGGGCTAGCGGTACAGATCGCACCACTATTGTGGGTTGGGATGGAAAGCGCCGGCTGCGCTACCGCTGCCATGAAAGTGGAGAGGAGGAGGAAATTGATATCTTTCGTAGCAGTTTGGTTAAACTGCAATGGCGGATTGATTGGCCAGCTCGGTGGGCCAAGGAGGGTATAGATTTTGAACCAGCCGGCAAGGATCACCATAGTCCGGGGGGTTCATTTGATACGGCACGAGAGATAGTCCAACAGGTATATGGAACTACGGCCCCATTGAGTCTCCGTTACGACTTTATTGGTATCAAGGGACTGGAAGGCAAAATGTCCTCTTCAACTGGCGCCACTATCAGTATTCACGATCTATTACAGATATATCAGCCGCCTGTGGTGCGCTACCTCTTTGCTGCAACTCGCCCACATGTGGAATTCTTTCTATCTTTTGATGAAGATGTAATTAAAATCTATGAAGATTACGATAGATGTGAGCGAATCTATTTTGGACTAGAAAAAGTAGGTGAAGAGCGTCACGCCAAAGAGCGGCGTATATATGAACTCTCACAAATTGAAGGCGCATCGGCTAGCATGCCGCCTCAGCTACCTTTTCGCCATCTCTGCAATCTTATTCAGATATATAATGGGGATCTAGAGCAGGCATTAGACTCTCAGCTACTCTACACTACTGCTACAGAGCAAGAGCAGGCAACCCTCATGCAGCGCGCCTATTGCGCTCATCATTGGCTACAGATATATGCACCGCCACAGT